>NZ_JAQFTZ010000008.1:0-184206 GCF_027715825.1 Bacillus cereus group sp. Bc061 | reverse complement strand
CACCGTGCGGGTTCGACCCCCGCCCTCGGCACCATATGCGCCCGTAGCTCAATTGGATAGAGCGTTTGACTACGGATCAAGAGGTTAGGGGTTCGACTCCTCTCGGGCGCGCTTTTATTAACGGGAAGTGGCTCAGCTTGGTAGAGCACCTGGTTTGGGACCAGGGGGTCGCAGGTTCAAATCCTGTCTTCCCGATATTCCCAAAAAACATGGGGCCTTAGCTCAGCTGGGAGAGCGCCTGCCTTGCACGCAGGAGGTCAGCGGTTCGATCCCGCTAGGCTCCACTTATTTTAATATCATTTATGGCGGTGTAGCTCAGCTGGCTAGAGCGTACGGTTCATACCCGTGAGGTCGGGGGTTCGATCCCCTCCGCCGCTACCATAAAGGACCTTTAGCTCAGCTGGTTAGAGCAGACGGCTCATAACCGTCCGGTCGTAGGTTCGAGTCCTACAAGGTCCACCATTAGAAGTTTATATCTCGGAGGTATACCCAAGTTCGGCTGAAGGGATCGGTCTTGAAAACCGACAGGCGGCGAGAGTCGCGCGGGGGTTCGAATCCCTCTACCTCCTCCATTTTTTCTTAATTAAATATTTTATCGTCGCGGGGTGGAGCAGTCTGGTAGCTCGTCGGGCTCATAACCCGAAGGTCGCAGGTTCAAATCCTGTCCCCGCAACCAAGGTCCCGTGGTGTAGTGGTTAACATGCCTGCCTGTCACGCAGGAGATCGCCGGTTCGACCCCGGTCGGGACCGCCATTTTTACATAAAGGCTCGGTAGCTCAGTCGGTAGAGCAGAGGACTGAAAATCCTCGTGTCGGCGGTTCGATTCCGTCCCGAGCCACCATTTTGAAGTCGCAAGCCGGCTTAGCTCAATTGGTAGAGCAACTGACTTGTAATCAGTAGGTTGGGGGTTCAAGTCCTCTAGCCGGCACCACTTTCAAAATGAGCCATTAGCTCAGTTGGTAGAGCATCTGACTTTTAATCAGAGGGTCGAAGGTTCGAGTCCTTCATGGCTCACCATTTACAATTTAATGCGGGTGTAGTTTAGTGGTAAAACAAGAGCCTTCCAAGCTCTGGTCGAGAGTTCGATTCTCTTCACCCGCTTTTCAATTATGGGCCTATAGCTCAGCTGGTTAGAGCGCACGCCTGATAAGCGTGAGGTCGATGGTTCGAGTCCATTTAGGCCCACCATAATTGTTCCGCAGTAGCTCAGTGGTAGAGCTATCGGCTGTTAACCGATCGGTCGTAGGTTCGAGTCCTACCTGCGGAGCCATATTTATAGAGAAGTACCCAAGTGGCTCAAGGGGCTCCCCTGCTAAGGGAGTAGATCGCGAACGCGGTGCGAGGGTTCGAATCCCTTCTTCTCTGCCAGAACTGGCCCGTTGGTCAAGTGGTTAAGACACCGCCCTTTCACGGCGGTAACACGGGTTCGAATCCCGTACGGGTCATATTAAAAGAGATAGCATAATCTGCTATCTCTTTTTTGTTGTGTAAAAGTGGACTTTGGATAGAAAAAGAGATACTCAAGGTCATTAACGAAATGGCACTTAGAAATATATCATAGCTGGAAAAATCCTAAGGAATTAGTTGTAGAGTTATTAGATACAGTTGAATAATAAAAATTGAAATATGGGTCGCTCAACTAAAGGATGCTTTAATTGAGCTTTTTAATATTGAAATTTCTGTATTAGGCGCTACCACAGAAAACAAATAGTATAAATAGAAGAAGCTGTCTTTCAATAGGTGATCTACTGGAGACAGCTTTTTTATGATGCTAACGTTGTCGAGTTTTGTCGGTAAGTCGATATATTGCAAAAATCGCCGATATAATTTCACTTACCGACAAAAACATAAGAAAATCCCTTTCACAATCTAAAGAAAACGCCTCCATTGAAATGGATTCCACACCTATTCCAATAACTTTACACTCTATGTGAAAAAGTTCACAAATAGGTCATAATTTGTGAAGTAATTCACAATAATACGTGCTACAATATGAGTGTAAAGAAGTTAAACAACATTAAATTAGTATTTTAATTAATTACTTAAACAATCATAAAAAATATATGTGAACAATAGAGAGGGGAAATTACCATGAAAAAAGGTATCAATCGTGTAGTATTAGTAGGAACAGGAGCTGTAGGTTGTAGTTACGCTTACTCAATGATCAACCAAGGTGTAGCTGAAGAATTCGTATTAGTAGATGTTAATGAAGCAAAAGCAGAAGGGGAAGCAATGGACTTAAGTCATGCGGTACCATTCTCTCCATCACCAACAAAAGTTTGGAGCGGTAGCTATGCAGATTGTAAAGATGCAGATTTAGTAGTTATCACTGCTGGATTACCACAAAAGCCAGGTGAGACTCGCTTAGACTTAGTTGAGAAAAATACAAAGATCTTTAAACAAATCGTTCGCGGTATTATGGATAGCGGATTTGATGGAATCTTCTTAATCGCAACTAACCCAGTTGATATTTTAACTTACGTAACTTGGAAAGAATCTGGTCTACCAAAAGAGCGCGTAATCGGTTCTGGTACTACTTTAGACTCTGCTCGTTTCCGTTACATGCTAGGTGACTACTTAAATGTAGATCCACGTAACGTTCATGCTTATATCGTTGGTGAACACGGTGACACTGAACTTCCAGTATGGAGCCACGCTACTATCGGTGTACAAAAACTAGAAACAATTTTAGCTAACAACGAACAGTACAAACAAGAAGATCTAGACAAAATCTTCGAAAATGTACGTGATGCAGCTTACCATATCATCGAGCGTAAAGGTGCAACTTACTACGGAATCGGTATGTCACTACTTCGTGTAACTAAAGCAATCTTAAACAACGAGAACAGCGTATTAACTGTATCTGCATACCTTGAAGGGCAATATGGTGAGAAAGATGCTTACGTAGGTGTTCCAGCTGTCATTAACCGTGAAGGTGTACGTGAAATCGTAGAGCTTGAGTTAAATGAAGAAGAAAAAGCGAAATTCGCTCATTCTGTAAAAGTATTAAAAGAAACAATGGCACCAGTACTATAATAATTGCTAAATAGTTCAGAGGCGGGAAACTGCTTCCTACCTCTGAATTTATATAATTTCATATAAATTCCTTTTCCGGTTTCCCTTGTATATCCCCAATATACCCCTTTTGCTGGATCAGGGTCGTTTATAGAAAAGAGCACTCTACTTTGCGTAGAGTGCTCTTTATTATTATCATTTTTTAGGCGTTAATCCCAATTTCTTTAAAATATCTGCCAGTGTACCGCTTTTTGATTTTTCAACAGGTGTTTGTGATTTAGATGCATCGGGACCTTTTTTCAAGAAGTTCTTTTCAACGAAGCGAATATCTTTTTCGTCAACAATACCATCTTTATTTAGGTCACCGTCTTTCACAGATACTCCTTTTTTACCATAGTTGCTAGCGATAATTTCAGCATCTTTTATATCAATTACTTTATCGCCATTTACATCACCTGCAAGGTTTTCATCAAGGCGTGCATAATAATATTGGCCAATTAGCTTACCGTCTTTTTCAGTACCAAGTTTCGTTGTTAGTCGGCTTGTTAAATGCCCTGGTACTTCTACATATAAGTTATAGTCGCGTTTATTAACAGGAAGTCCATTTAGTTTGAAGTATCCGTATTTATCTAGTGAGCCTTCAAACTTATGACGGTAAGAATCTGTTGCATATACTTTTACGCCAAGCTTTGTATAATCGAATTTCTCATCTAAATAGCCACGTTCATTTAAGAATGCACCAGGTTTAATATTTCCTTCTACTAGTGAGTTTAAAGACATAACTGAGAATGTTTGATCTTGAAGGACACGCATTCTATTTGGCTCTGATTCACCTTGTTTCCAGTAAGCGAACACTGATAAATCTAATTGAGCATTTGCTTCATAAAACTCATCGTTTTCTACTTTGAACGTTACATCAATGAACGGGAAATCACCATCTAATCCAGCGAAGTTTTTATCATCAATAGCCCCGCCTACTGTAACAGAACCTTCTTCTAGTTTTGATTCATTTATTTTTGCGGTTACCCCTTTTTCAGAAAGGAGTTTTTCAAAAGCAGGATTCAATTTCGCATTTGCAAATTTGAAGTTCTTCTCTAGGAATTTTACGTTAAATTCTCCAGCAACGAATTGTTTTACGTGTTTCGCGTTTAGGGTTACTGTGAACTCGTCCCCTTTATATACTTCTTTTTTATCGTAACTAGCTTTTGCATATTGAGCTCCTTGCGGGATAAACCAATAATTATTTACACCGCTTGGATAGTCAGGACCTGCGGTTGCATAATCGAAAATATATACGCCTGTGTTCATTGGACCTTCCACTTTAAAGGATTCAGGAGTAATGCCAACTTTAAAGTCTCCGTTTGCATTAATAGGTAAAAACTTATGCAAGTATGGAGAATAGTCATAATACATAACGCCATTCGCTTCTTGCGTAATGTTTAACCCTTTTCCTTTTAAGTAATCAACGTTCGAATCATACACATTTCCTTTAATCCATAACGCTTTTTTACCATCTTCTACTGTATAATTTTCTTCATTTAATTCATAAATACCAGGTTTTAATCCAGTTAATTTCACTTCTGGTGGTGTATTATCAATTACGACATAATCACCTTTCACACGTGCTTTTCCAGCTTTATCATAGCCAACAAACTCAATTGTGTAGTCTCCTTCTGGTAAGTTGATTTTCTCATCACCAATTGGTTTTGCAGGATCATTTGTAAAAGGATACACTTTTCCGTTAAAGAAGGATTCTAAGTAGTAATACACATCCGTTTTTAGGCCACTCGTGTTTAACGTTCCAATGAAGCCGAGTGCTTTATTTGTTTTGGAATCTTTCACGATAAGGTCTAACGTTTCAAGTTCGCTATTTAATTGGAATGCCCCGTGAACATATGATTCACCATATGGATTAAACTTTGATGTATCAGTTGAAATTGCTTTTCTTGATAATATTGCATTTTCAATACCAGGTTCTGATACACGAATAGAGAACGGAATTTGGTACGTTTCTTCTTTATTTTTCGTATTTGTAATATGAATATATCCTTCATATCGGCCTTGTTTTACACCGGCTGGAACATTAATTTTTGCTTCAATTTCATCTGCTTTCCCAGCATCAAGTGTAAAAGTTTCTGGAACAGAAACTTTTACACCGTTTGCGGTAGCATCGTTAATAGAAGAAGATGCTGGTGTATAAGAAATTTCTGTTTTAAATTCTTTTTTCTCTTGT
This sequence comes from Bacillus cereus group sp. Bc061, assembly GCF_027715825.1. Taxonomy (NCBI): domain Bacteria; kingdom Bacillati; phylum Bacillota; class Bacilli; order Caryophanales; family Bacillaceae; genus Bacillus; species Bacillus cereus group sp. Bc061. The sequence continues at coordinate 178,958 of NZ_JAQFTZ010000008.1, read as the reverse complement.
TTATTATGGTTTTCCACTTTTATATTTCGTTTTTGTTCAAGAGCTTCACCGTCTTTTTGATAGAACTTCCCGAATGCAATGGATCCAGTTTCTTCAGGGACTTCAATTACTTCATCATTTACAACTGTTTTTGTTGTATCTAGCACTTTAAAACTAGTTTCCGTATGAACGGCGTTGTACGCATCTACTCGTCCAGCTCCAACTTCATATACGGAATACTTTTCTTTTAAATCATCAGCTGTGTTCATAAGAGACGCCTTTACATCGAATGGAGAGTATTCTGGGTGTTCTTGTAAAATAAGAGCAGCAACGCCCGCGATATGAGGAGAAGCCATAGATGTTCCTTGCATACGCTCATAGGAAACGTCATAGTTTTCGCCCTCTTGTGGGTCGTTAATATATTCAGGTACTGTTGAAAGTACAGCAACACCAGGCGCTGTAATATCTGGTTTAATATCATCATTTGATGTAACAGGGCCGCGTGAGCTAAAGTCTGCAAGATGATCGCCTTCTGTTTGAATATAACTAAGTTCGTCAAAGGTAAAGGATGTATTACCTTGTTCGATTTGAGCTGTTAGTTTTTCACCGTCTTCTTTCGTTAGGCGGAATGCGGGAATGTATTTTGTACTTTCGCCAACGTAGAAAGGAATTTCTCCGTCCACATTGTTATAAATAATAACGGCTTTTGCACCAGCTTGTTTTGCATTCGCAATTTTTTCATCAAATGACAGTGTACCGCGTGCAACGAGAGCGATTTTTCCTTTTACATCTTTTTTACTAAACTCGTCAGGCGTACCGATTCCTACCGATTCGATAGATAACGTTTGTCCCTTGAAATCTTCTATTTTATCAGTGAAGTTTTTGCCAAATAAAATCAAGTTAGGGAATTGTACTTGTCCAGCATGACTTGATAGTTTCGGTAAGGAAATAGAGCTATCACTTGCTCCAACCGTAATTGCAAAGGGAGAAGCACCTGGTGATCCGAGTGTTGCTGGATTTGGACCAGAGTTTCCAGCGGCAACGACTGTAACAACACCGGAAAGCATTGCGTTGTTAACAGCGATAGACGTTGGATCAAGCGGATTGTTGCTCTCATCACCTAACGATAAGTTAATGACGTTCATACCGTCAGAAATAGATTTATCGATTGCAGCAATAATACCTGAACTAGCTCCACTTCCGTATGGACCGAGTACACGATAGTTATACAGTTCAATGTCAGGTGCAACACCTTTTACTGCGGAATCTGATTTGTTTTTCTTTTGCGCAGAAACGATACCTGCTACGTGAGTACCGTGGGCTGTGTAGAAGGAAGAGCCACGATCATCAAATTCAGGAGCGCCAGATTGTTGCCACTCTGTATAAGTTGTTTCCATCGGATCTGCATCGTTATTAATAAAGTCCCAACCTTTTACTGAGTTTGGATCTACCTTGCTAGAGTCTTCGCCAGGTTTTGCGCGATAGCCCTTATACACGTCTTTTAGGTCAGGATGATTGTAATCAATACCTGTATCTAATACACCAACTTTAATTCCTTTTCCGGTAATGCCTTCGCTATGTAACTTATCGACCCCAATTTGCGGAATACTATCTGTTAGTTTTTGAGGTGCTTTCTGCTCTGCTTGTTTTGGTAAATTTAGTTTCACTTCATAATCTTTCCAAATACGCTTTACAACGCCAATTCGTAACAATTCTTCTACTGTATTTGCAGGTAACGTCAGCGCAACACCATTTATCGCATGTTTATAAGAACGTTTAATTTGTACAGATTGGAAATTCCCTGACTTTACTGATGGGCTAAATTGATAAAGACGTTTTAGTCCTTTTTGAAATTCCTCATGCTCTTGATCAATACGCGTTTTTATATTTTCAGGAGCAGCTTGTAATCCTTTTTCTTTTTGTTTTAATTCATTAATCTTTACTGGAGCTGTTTGAAATTCTACAATGATATTTACTGGTTCAGAACTACTTGTATTAATATCTGGCGAGATAGTAAAACCAGGGTTGGCATCTAACGTTTGTAATGCCTGACGCTGTTCTTTAGAAAGTTTTGATAGTAAAGACTGGGCGTTTGAAGAGTCAATTTGGTTAATAGGATTTTCAGCAAGTACATTGAACGGAAGGGCAGTTGAAAGCAGAACGCCAGCCGTTACAATTCCGGTAACAAAACGATTTTTCTTTTTCATGTATAAGCCTCCGATAATTTATATTTTAAAAATTATTTTTCCGTGCCTGGTGTTTGCTCTGCATGGAATGTCCAGTTTAGCTGTAAGGAATCACCCTGGAATTTATTTTGATCTTGTTCGTTGTCTTCGAAGGAGAAGAGCACGTGTAAATAATCTGTTTCACCAGATTTAATACCGTCTATTAAGTTATGACGTTCTAGAGAAGTAGCCACATCTTCAGGTTTCATAGTTTTTAATTCTGATAGTTTTGTTTCCCACAAAATTTCATGATCATCGTTTGGATTAGATGGCTTTCCATCATTCACTAAAAATTTGACGATGATGTGATCGCCTAAATCTTCACCATCATTATTTTTCTTTGCATCTGTAACTTCATAGGATGTTTCAAGTGCTACTTTTGCAATATCCAATGATCCTTTATTTTCAAGTGTGAAATTTTTTTCAATAAAGTCACCTGGTTTTAAATCTTTCACATTAACAATTACACTTGGATTAATAGAAAGGTCTAGTGTTCCAGCTTGAAATGAGTTACTAGATGTTTCTGAATCACTGAAGTAGGCGAATACACCGCCGAATGTAAGGGATAAGCCAAGCGTTGCTGTGACAACTCCCATTCCAACCTTTTGTTTTAATGACATAAGAAAGCCCCCTAATTAAATTTTTATAGCGACTGTTCGTAACAAGGATAAATAAGTAAACATAGTAGTCCGCTATGAATTATAGTTACGAAAAGTCGGTGTTCTTTATTGAGAACAAGTATATGCTTATAAATTTTCCATTTCAATACAATTGTGACGAAAAATGTTGAGAAACATTTTTTTATGACAGATTATTTTGTTGCGATTTTAAGTGGAAAATAGGATGAAAAAGAGGATGAAGCTAATAAAATAGAGGTTGAGAAATAAATAGTAAGATGAAAGACTAGTGAAAAATGAAGCGTTTTCAATGAATATTCGTCAAAATTCGATATTTTATATAGAAATGTGAAAAAAATTCAACATTTTTAAGAAAAAAACGTATATTTTTTATAAATTAACAAGGATATTTCAGTTTTTCGCAGAATTGGTAAAGTATAAAAAATTCTGTCATCTTAGTGAGGTGAGCATATTGAGTGTAATAAATTGTGAAGAAGTGAAACGAGATGAGTTTCATACAGAAAAGTACTATGACAGTTATAACATCTTTGGCGCACATATTGTGACGGAAGATGAGATGCGAGGTGTACGATTTACAGTATGGGCTCCTCATGCGAAAGCAATGAGTGTTGTTGGAGATTTTAATGAATGGGATTATGAGCAACATAAGATGCTGCAAGTGACAGAAGAGGGAATTTGGTCCCTATTTATACCGCATATAGAAGAAAGAGAAATATATAAATATGCGATTGAAACGATGGCTGGTGATGTCATTCTTAAGGCAGATCCGTATGCTGTGTATGCAGAAGTAAGACCGAATACGGCATCTGTAGTTTTTGATATAAAGGGATACGAATGGAATGATAAAAACTGGAGTCGTAAGAAAAAGAAAAAATCGGTTTATAAAGAAGCGATGACAGTTTATGAATTACATTTCGGTTCTTGGAAAAAGAAAGAAGATGGAACACTGTACTCTTACAGGGAAATGGCAGAAGAACTCATTCCTTATGTGGTGGAACATCAATTTACACATATTGAAATTATGCCGCTTGTTGAGCATCCATATGATCGTTCTTGGGGATATCAAGGAACGGGATATTATGCAGCAACGAGTAGATTCGGCACACCACATGATTTGATGCATTTTGTCGATGAATGTCATAAATATGGAATCGGTGTCATTTTAGATTGGGTGCCGGGGCATTTTTGTAAAGATGCTCACGGTTTATATTTGTTTGATGGGACACCGACTTATGAATATAAAGATAAAGATGTGCAAGAAAATCCAGTATGGGGAACTGTCAACTTTGATTTAGGAAAGAGGGAAGTACGTAATTTCTTAATTTCAAATGCGTTATTTTGGATGAGATATTTCCATATTGATGGTTTCAGGGTAGATGCAGTTGCGAACATGCTGTACTGGAATAAAGAAGGACAAGAGCAAAGTAATGAGCACGCTGTTTCATTTTTACGAGAGTTAAATGAAGCTGTGTTTGCAGAGGATGAAGATTTTCTTATGACAGCAGAGGATTCAACAGCTTGGCCACTTGTAACAGCTCCAACGTATGAAGGTGGGCTTGGATTCAATTACAAATGGAATATGGGCTGGATGAATGACGTGCTGAAATATATGGAATGTGCGCCAGAGTATAGAAAATATATTCATGATAAAATGACGTTCTCTTTACTATATGCTTACTCTGAAAATTTCATATTACCGCTTTCTCATGATGAAGTCGTTCATGGGAAAAAGTCGTTATTAAATAAAATGCCAGGAGACTACTGGGATAAGTTTGCTCAACTTCGTTTATTATATGGATATTTCTTTACTCACCCAGGAAAGAAATTACTTTTCATGGGAGGAGAATTCGGGCAGTTTGATGAGTGGAAAGACCTTGAAGATTTAGATTGGAATTTACATGATTTTGAAATGCATCGTTATATGCATGATTACTTTAAAGAGCTCATAGCATTGTATAAGCGCTCCAAACCACTTTGGCAGCTTGATCATTCGCCTGAAGGTTTTCAGTGGATTGATGCTAATAATAATGAGCAAAGTATTTTCTCTTTTATCCGCCAAGGGGATAAACAAGAAGATGCGTTAGTTGTCGTATGTAATTTTACGAAAGCTACATATGAAAACTATAAAGTAGGTGTACCAGATTTTGAGTATTATAACGAGATTTTAAACAGTGATGCTGAGCAATATGGCGGATCAGGGCAAGTAAATAAGAAACGTCTGAAGGCGATTCAAGAACCGTTTCATAATCAAGCAGCACATGTAGAAATTACAATTCCACCATTTGGCGTATCCATATTACGACCAGTGAAGACGAGAAAGGGGAGCAAAAAACAAGATGGCTCAAAAACAAAAGTGCGTAGCAATGTTACTAGCAGGGGGAAAAGGTAGTCGATTAAGTGCATTAACAAAAAATTTAGCCAAGCCAGCTGTTCCATTTGGTGGTAAATATCGCATTATTGATTTTACGCTAAGTAACTGCGCGAATTCTGGTATTGAAACGGTTGGGATTTTAACGCAATATCAACCGCTAGAACTTCATAATTATATCGGAATTGGCAATGCGTGGGATTTAGACCGAGTAAGCGGTGGAGTCACAGTATTACCTCCTTATGCGGAGTCTTCGGGTGTGAAGTGGTACACAGGTACGGCAAGTGCCATTTATCAAAACTTAAACTATTTAAGTCAATATGAACCAGAGTATGTTCTCATTTTATCAGGTGACCATATTTATAAAATGGATTACAGTAAAATGCTAGATTACCATATTGAGAAAGAAGCGGACGTTTCCATTTCTGTTATTGAAGTGCCTTGGGATGAAGCGAGTCGCTTTGGCATTATGAATACGAACGAAGAGATGGAGATTGTTGAATTTGAGGAGAAACCGCAATTTCCAAGAAGTAATCTTGCATCAATGGGAATTTATATTTTTAACTGGGCGATTTTGAAAGAGTATTTAGAAATGGATGCAAGAAACCCTGAATCTAGTAATGATTTCGGAAAAGATGTGCTTCCGCTTTTATTAGATGAAGGGAAGAAGCTAATGGCGTATCCGTTTGAAGGATATTGGAAAGATGTTGGTACAGTGAAGAGCTTATGGGAAGCGAATATGGATTTACTGCGCGATGAAACATCACTGAATTTAAACGACCGTGACTGGCGTATTTATTCTGTTAATCCAAACGAACCGCCTCAATATATTGCTGAAAAGGCAAGAGTAGAAGAATCACTTATTAACGAAGGATGCGTCATCGAAGGGGACGTGAAGCATTCTGTATTATTCCAAGGGGTGACGGTGGAAGAAGGTAGTATGGTTATTGATTCTGTCGTTATGCCAGGAGCGAAGATTGGCAAAAATGTTGTGATTGAAAGGGCAATTGTTGGATCGGAAATGGTTATTGAAGATGGAACAATTATTCGTCCGGAAAAAAATGTTGACGATGTAGTACTCATTGCTGAAGGGAAATAGAAAAGGGGGATGAAATGAATGGGAGAAAAAATGTTAGGAATTATTAATGCAACGGGAAGTTTTCCTTCCTTAAAGAAAGTAACAGGGCATCGTTCACTAGCGGCGTTACCGTTTGGGGGCCGTTATCGACTCATTGATTTCATGCTTTCAAATATGGTGAATTCTAATATTCATAGTGTGGCAGTTTTTACAAGCCATAAAAACCGTTCACTAATGGATCACGTTGGTTCAGGCAAACAGTGGGATTTAGATAGAAAACGAGACGGACTGTTTTTATTCCCGCCAAATTGCCAATGTGATCAAGATGAATTTGGATCTTTTGCACATTTTAGAAGACATATTGATTATTTTCTAAGAAGCAGAGAAGAGTACGTCGTGATTACGAATAGCCATCTCGTAACAGCATTACATTTTCAAGCAGTGTTAGAGCGACATATACATACGGCAGCTGATATTACGGAAGTTTGCCATGAAGGGGTTTCGCTTCAAACATACGTGTTAAAGAAACAATTATTGTTAGATTTATTTGAGTCATATAAAGATGTGGAGCAATATAGCTTATTCGATGTAGTGAGAGAAAAGCGCGGAAAATCACTACATATTGCTACATATGAGCATACAGGATATGTAGCTATTATTGATTCGATTGAAAGTTACTATAAACATAGCTTAGAAATTTTGCAACCTGCTATTTGGAAGCAACTATTTAAGAAAGAAGCACCGATCTTTACGAAAGTAAAAGATGAACCACCAACTCGTTATGTAAAGGGTGCAGCTGTGAAAAACACAATGATTGCAAACGGCAGTATTATTGAAGGTGAAGTAGAAAATAGCGTTGTCTCCCGTTCTGTTAAAATTGGAAAAGGTTCAATTGTTCGTAATAGCATTATTATGCAAAAGAGCCAAATTGGAGATAATTGTATAATAGACGGTGTTATTATTGATAAAGATGTGAAAATTGGTGACGGTGTTGTCTTAAAAGGAAACGCCGATGAGCCATACGTTGTAGAAAAAGGAAGCGTTCAAAACAGTACGATTAATAGTTATTCTTAAGAAATCAGTGGGGGTTTTTCCTCCACTGATTCAAGTTTTAATTTAAATGAAAACTCGAAGGGAGGAAGCTGCAAGGGAAGTAGTATAAGCTTTTCGTGCAGTGGGACAACAAGTGAATATTTTATTTGCAGTATCAGAATGTGTACCATTTGTTAAATCGGGAGGATTAGCTGATGTAGCAGGTGCGCTCCCAAAAGAGCTAAAAAAATTAGGTGTGGAAGTTCGCATTATACTCCCGAATTATAGTCTTATTCCGCAAAAATTAAGGGACGGATGTACGCTACATAAAGTAATTAACGTCCCGCTTGGCTGGAGAAATCAATATTGCGGAATTTTAAAAGGTGAGCAAGACGGGATTACGTATTACTTAATAGATAATGAATATTATTTTAAGAGGGATTCTCTGTATGGTCATTATGATGACGGAGAGCGTTTTTCTTATTTTTCGAAAGCAGTTTTAGAGTGTATTCCTCATCTTGATTTTGAAGTGGATGTTCTTCATAGCCACGATTGGCATACAGCTATGGTCAATTTCTTACTACGTGAAAAGTATCAAGATAACCCATTATATGAGCATATTAAAACAGTATATACGATTCATAACTTGCAGTTCCAAGGTGTATTTCCTCCTGAAGTGATGTACGACTTGCTAGAACTTGGTGATGAATATTTTCATAGTGAGCAGTTAGAGTTTTATGGAAATGTGAACTTTATGAAGGGCGGTATTATCGCTTCTGATCAAATTACAGCAGTTAGCCCGACATATAAAGAAGAAATTCAATATGAATTTTTCGGTGAGAAGTTAGATGGATTGTTGCGAAAATATAATGGTAAGCTTAGTGGCATTGTAAATGGAATTGATACGAGCGTGTATAATCCAGAAACGGATTCGTATATTACTGCTCAGTACGATGCAGATTCATTATATGAAAAGAATGAAAATAAACGCGCGTTGCAGCGTTATTTTGGTTTGCCGGAAAAAGAAGATACGCCGATTATTTCAATGGTAACGAGATTAACGAAGCAAAAAGGTCTTGATTTAGTACGTACTGTATTCCGTGAAATAATGGAAGAAGATGTACAATGTATTATTTTAGGATCAGGTGATTCGGAATATGAACAATTCTTCGAGTGGATGGCATATGAGTATCCTGAGAAGGTAAAAGTGTACATCGGTTTTAATGAAGAATTAGCTCACCAAGTATATGCGGGAAGTGATTTATTCTTAATGCCATCACTGTTTGAACCGTGTGGACTTGGACAACTTATCGCATTAGCGTACGGTACGATTCCAATTGTAAGAGAGACAGGCGGATTAAATGATACGGTACAATCTTATGACGAAGAAACTGGAGAAGGAAATGGTTTCAGTTTCACGAACTTTAATGCACATGACATGTTACACACTGTTCGTCGTGCAATTGAATTTTATCATGATAAACCGGTATGGGAGCAGCTTGTAAAACAAGCAATGACTGAAGATTATAGCTGGGAAAAATCAGCCCTTGCTTATAAAAAATTGTATAAAAGTCTCATGGAATAACATGTAGGTGGTGAAGAGATGTTTACTCATGTTGAAAGTTTCAAATCAGCTTTTCTAGAAAAGTTAGAGACGATGTATGGTAAAAGTTTCAAAGAATCTACAACTCGTGATCAATACAATACGCTTGGGTACATGGTACGTGAGTATATGAATAGTCAATGGATTGCAACGAATGAAAGTTATCGGTCTGGAGAGCGAAAGCAAATGTATTACTTATCCATTGAGTTTTTACTTGGGCGTTTGCTTGGAAGTAACATATTAAATTTAGGCATCAAGGATGTATGTGAGAAAGGGCTTTCTGAGCTTGGAATTTCGTTGCAACAATTAGAAGAGGTGGAAGCAGATGCAGGTCTTGGAAATGGTGGACTTGGACGGTTAGCAGCCTGTTTCCTTGATTCACTTGCATCTTTAAACTTACCAGGTCATGGGTGCGGAATTCGTTACAAACACGGCTTATTTGATCAAAAAATTGTTGATGGTTATCAAGTTGAATTTCCAGAACAGTGGCTTCTTCATGAAAATGTATGGGAAGTAAGAAGGCATGATCAAGCTGTAGAAGTAAGTTATTTCGGCAATGTTGAACCGCTCTACATTGATGGGCGTTTAGAATTCAGGCATACAAATGCAGAAGTAATTATGGCCGTACCATATGACGTTCCAGTAGTAGGTTATGAGACGAGTACTGTAAATACACTTAGACTTTGGAATGCGGAACCAGTTCCTTTCCCACAAAATTGCAAAGATATTTTGAAATATAAGCGTGAAACAGAGGCGGTATCGGAGTTTTTATATCCAGATGATACGCATGATGAGGGGAAAATACTTCGTTTGAAACAACAGTATTTCCTCGTATCAGCAAGCTTGCAAAATATCGTTCGTATGCATAGAGAAAGATATGGTGACCTTCGTCAATTACATGAGAAAATTGCGATTCATATTAATGATACCCATCCAGTTTTGGCGATTCCAGAACTGATGCGTATTTTATTAGATGAAGAAAAACTAGCATGGGAAGAAGCTTGGCACATAACAACGCAAACGATTTCTTATACGAATCATACGACGTTATCAGAAGCTCTTGAAAAGTGGCCAATTCACATTTTTAAACCGTTATTACCGAGAATTTATATGATTATTGAAGAGATTAATGAACGTTTCTGTCATGAACTTTGGGAACGTTATCCGTATGAATGGCATCGCATTGAAGAGATGGCGATTATTGCGCATGATCTTGTGAAAATGGCTCATTTAGCAATTGTCGGTAGCCATAGTGTAAACGGTGTAGCAAAAATTCATACGGAGATTTTAAAACAGCGTGAAATGCGATTGTTTTATGAGTTTTATCCAGATAAGTTTAATAATAAAACGAATGGAATCGCTCATAGACGCTGGTTAATGAAGGCGAATCCGCAGCTGACGAACCTTATTTCAGAGGCGATTGGAACAGAGTGGAAGAAAGAACCGATTAAGCTTCAAGAGCTACAATTAGTTCAATACGATGCGAGTTTCCAAGAGAAATTTGCAGAGGTAAAACAAGAGCGTAAAGAGATTTTAGCAGCGCGCATTCATCATACAATGGGGATTACAATTGATCCTAATTCTATTTTTGATGTGCAAGTAAAAAGGCTACATGCTTACAAGCGACAATTATTAAATGTTCTTCATATTTTATATTTGTATAACCGTTTGAAAGAGGATGCTAGTTTTACATTTTATCCGCGTACTTTTATTTTTGGAGCGAAAGCATCACCTGGCTATTACTATGCGAAAAAAATTATTAAATTAATAAATGAACTTGCAAGGAAAGTGAATAACGATCCGTACGTAAGCCAATATATGAAAGTTATCTTTCTAGAAAACTATCGAGTGTCTGTAGCGGAAGATATATTCCCAGCGGCCGATGTAAGTGAACAAATTTCAACAGCGAGTAAAGAAGCATCTGGAACAGGCAATATGAAATTTATGATGAATGGTGCGATTACGCTCGGCACGTTAGACGGAGCGAATATTGAAATAAAAGATAGAGTCGGTGATGATAACTGTTTCATTTTCGGTTTAACGGCCGAAGAGGTTCTTCATTACTATCAAAATGGTGGATATCGTGCAAGTGATTATTATCACCACAATGGGCACATTAAAAAGGTAGTAGATCAGCTAACGAATGGTTTCTTTGCACAGTCGGGAGCTGAATTTGAAGCAATTTACGATTCTCTTGTTATTCAAAATGATGAATATTTCGTTCTGCGAGATTTTGGCCCATATGCGGAAAAGCAAGAAGCTGTTGGTAGAGCTTATGAGAACCGAACGAAGTGGCTCGAAATGTCGATTTTAAATATTGCACAATCTGGTCATTTTGCGAGCGATCGAACGATTTTACAGTATAGTAATGAGATTTGGGGTATTGGTAATACAGTTACGCAAATTTAAAGAGATTGCTACGTTGGAAAAGATTATATGAAATTTATATCGGCGATTTTTAAGATATATCAGCGATTTTTAAGATATATCGATTTACCGACAAAAAATGACACTGATAAATAAACCGAGCTTAAACTTATTAAGCTCGGTTTTCTTTTTTGCTTAAGAAAGAAATGGGATCGCAGTATATATGATACCTGTTCCATCATATTCTCCTGTCGCAAAGTATGAAAATGTAAAGAAACCTGTAAACGTAAAAATTACAATGAGAAAAAGTGCAAAGATAAATTTTAGCATGTAAGGTCCCCTCATCCAAAAGTAAATTCATATATTATTATAGTATAAGGATATTTAATTTCCAATTGTTTACTGGTTAAAAATGAGAAGTCAGACATGTTTTGTATGTTGTCATGGCATGATTATTTGTAATAGATTTTGTGTTTTTTGTAAAAGTCATGTTGTGATGAACGTGTGCATATTCCCAGTCTTGTTCATTAAAATGGACGTTGCGGGGAGGAAGAAGAGGAACGACATCAAATAAATTAACAAAGCGAAAGCTACTAGCTACTTGCAGTTTATAATAATTACGAAATGCAATATCTCCCACTTTTGGGGAGGCAAATGTATACAGACCGTACTGTGCGAAGGCGGTATTGATACGCGCATCTAGTATATGTAGTGTAGCGAGCGCGCCGCCTAAGCTATGACCTGTTGCAAGAAGTTTTTTATGGGCTGGTAGTGATACGAGCATATCCATAATAGAATCCCGGCAAGACTCATAAATGGAAAGAAAGCCGTTATGGACATTTCCGCTATTTAAAGCATATGGGTATGGTTTTTGGTTAACGAGTGAATCGATAATCCAGTCTGTATCTGTTTGTGTTCCGCGAAAAGCTACAATAACGGTATCCTCAGATTCTAGTATGAATCCGAACCATTCTGTCGTTTGAATGGTTTTTCCTTGAAAGCCTTGTACATATTGAAAACCATCTGGTATTTCAAAAATCCCATTTTGTTTATATTGTTCATACGTTAACTCACAACAAGAAGCTAACAGTATGGCAGTATCTTTATCAAAGGATAAAGGAGTACGCATTAAGGGAGCCTCCTTAAGAAAAGGTATAGTTCAATATATGCAGTGAGGGACTTGATTCATTCTTTTAGAAAAAAACCTTGAAACTACAGTTACGTGAGGGAGTATGATTTTTGTAAACATACTGTTAGGAGGAGTGTAAGATAAGCAAAAGAGAAGGCTATTCAATTGGTGAGTTTTCAAGGAGAAGAGGCGTGGCTTAACGAAGTGATGGAGTATTATATGATTCGAAGTGGTTTGTATAGTCCACCTAAATAAAAAGAGCCCTATAAGGGCCCTATTTACTCTTTTCCATCTAATAAACGACCAAGTCCACCTAAAACACTACCTTCACCAGTGCTTTGCGCTGCTGGGCTTGTCAGACGTGCTGCTAAGCGGCTAAGTGTTAAGGACTGAATCCAAACTGTTCCAGGTCCTTCTAACGTTGCGAAGAATAAACCTTCGCCGCCAAATAGAGCTGTTTTTACTTTTCCAACGAACTCGACATCGTAGTTAACGTCTTTTGTCATGGCAACGAGACAACCTGTATCAATGCGAAGTTTTTCGCCAGGCTTTAATTCACGTTTGTATACAGTTCCGCCTGCATGCATGAAAGCAAGTCCATCACCTTCAAGTTTTTGCATGATGAAACCTTCACCACCGAAGAAACCAGTTCCTATTTTTTTCGTAAACTCAATGCCGATAGAAACGCCTTTTGCGGCACAAAGAAACGCATCTTTTTGACAAACTACTTTCCCTTGATATTCTGTTAAATCTACAGGAATAATTTTACCCGGATAAGGAGCAGCAAAGGATACGTGACGCTTGCCGTGACCCGTATTTGTAAATACAGTCATAAACATGCTTTCCCCTGTAACGAGACGCTTACCAGCGCCCATTAACTTTCCGAATAAACCTCCAGATGGTCCAGAACCATCACCGAAGATTGTTTCCATTTCGATGTAATCTTCCATCATCATCATTGCGCCAGCTTCTGCAATAACGCTTTCTTCTGGGTCTAACTCAATTTCAACAAACTGCATATCATCGCCGTATAATTTATACTCGATTTCATGTGCTTGCATTTTTTTCACCTCATAAATATGTAGTAATTATATTGTACAGAAATTATTAGAATTAGAACACTATAGTTTTGTTAATTTTCCAATAAAATATGAATATGGAAGTTCAACATTATATTAAAATTATAAAAAAATAATGGAATGAAAGTGTTCTCATTTGACGTTTTGGATATAGCGTGATATAGTGAAGTCACTATTGAGCTACATAATGTGGTACGGAAATAAAGCACGTTGAATTAAAGGCTGTAAGCTTGTTATACATTCATGTCCTTTATATCCACCTTTTCATGTGGATTCATAGTTTCATTTTTATTTAGGAGGTACATGACATGCAAACAGGTAAAGTTAAATGGTTCAACAGCGAAAAAGGTTTCGGTTTCATCGAAGTTGAAGGTGGAGACGATGTATTCGTTCACTTCTCAGCTATCCAAGGTGACGGATTCAAAACTTTAGAAGAAGGTCAAGAAGTTTCTTTCGAAATCGTTGAAGGTAACCGTGGACCACAAGCTGCTAACGTTACAAAAAACTAATTAGCTAGCGATAAAAAGCATTCCGATTTTCGGAATGCTTTTTTTTATTCTTTGGAACTCGACTCATTTGAAGATAATTCGCCCTTAAAGGTACGCTCTTCAAAGTCATCAAGCATTTGCTCATATTCTTCATGTTCTTCCGTAGCGAAAACTTGCGGATTTTTTCCATACATATCTGTACCGATAAAGTTTTCAAAATCCTCTACGTAGCCTACGTTTTCTTCACTATTTACGTACATGCCGTTATAGTTTTTCGAATCTTGTCTTTCTAAATCAGATGGTGTTTCAGATGTTCCGTAATTGGCAACATCTTGCCATGCATCTTCTGCATCATATTCAACAGAACGATCTTCATCATGTTTGTGGAAAGAAGGAGATAACACTTCTTCTTCGACTGGTCGTGTATTCATATTTAACTTATTTGTCGCGTGCTGGATGCATGTTGTAGCAGTCGGCATTGCTTCTAATCTTTCAAATGGAATTTCTTCGCCAGACACTTCGCAAATGCCGTACGTACCCGCTTCTATTTTTTGTAAGGCGTGTTTCGTGTCCTCAAGCTGTTTATGCCAAAGTTCAATAAGCCCGAAGTCTTTTTCACGTTCATATAGCTCTGTTGCCATATCAGCCGGATGGTTATCGTAGCTAGATAATTCTCCAACAGATTCACGTTCAGATGCACGATCTTCATTTTCGTGTGTTTGTATCGTTTGCTCTAGTTCTTGTTTTTGTTTTTCTAAAACGGATTTAAATTGATTTATTTGTTGTGGAGTTAACATAGTCGTCCACCTTCCTACAATTCAGTTTCTTTACATAGTATGAGCGTTGCGAGTAGGAATTATGAGCTGAAATTGGTATATGAAAAAGGAGCCGCATTAGCAGCTCCTTTTAAAGGAAATATCCAAGTAATAATCCGATTCCCATGAGGAGACCGAAGATTGTATTTGTTTTTGCTGTTGCTATCATCGCAGGTACCATTTCCATTGGAATGCTTTTGCCGATAAAGCCTTTCGTCGCTTTAAATGCTTTCGGTGCACTTAAAAATACGATAAGCATCCATGGTGATACAATGCCCACGATAATTAAAGCAATTGTCCAAATGTAGGAAACGATGAACATAGAAGCAAGTACACCGACCGCTCGCTCGCGTCCAACGAGAATGGCTAACGTTTTACGACCGTTTTCTTTATCGCCATCTAAGTCACGGATGTTATTAGCTAGTAAAATGGCACCAATTAAAATGGAGCTTGGAATAGATAGTAAAACGACTTCTGATGTTACAGTTCCAGTTTGAATAAAGAATGAAATCCCGATAATAATGACACCCATAAATAATCCGGCTGTTAACTCTCCAAATGGTGTATAGGCAATTGGAAGTGGACCGCCTGTATAAAGGTAAGCAACGGCCATACAAACAAGACCGATTGCAGCAAGCCACCAGCTAGAATTCATACAAATATAAACACCTAATAGTATTGCGATGCCGAAAAATCCAAATGCTAAGTTAAGCACTGTTTTTGGCTGAATGCCATCGCGAACGATAGCGCCGCCGATACCAACTGAACCTTCGTGATCAAGTCCTCTTTTATAATCAAAGTATTCATTAAACATGTTTGTTGCTGCCTGAATGAGAAGACAAGCAAGAAGCATTATAAGGAAAAGAGGGAGATGTATTTGATTTATACCTCCGACCTGCATTGCATAGGCTGTTCCGATGAAAACAGGAACGAAAGCTGCTGTTAATGTATGGGGACGTAGTAAACTCCACCAAATGCGCCAGCCTGTTTGCTTGCTTGGCTTTGGCGCCGTAGGAGAGGAATTCGTTTCGACGTTCATTTCCATGTTGAATCCTCCTTTGGTCACATATTGTACACAACTAAGTGTAGAAAAAGCATCATTTAGTGTCAACGTTTATTTTCTAGGAAGAGAAGGTGAATTTCTCAGAAATGCTAAACGTTGACAGGCCTTTCGTTTGAGGTGTATCTTAAAATCAAGCGTAATTATGACTATTTTTCGCCCATAGGGGGGAGACAATTGTGATTCAAACGAAACAAAAAGGCTTGCAGGAAGTTCTAAGTGCAGCCATTAAGCATGCAACTGATGAAAAAATATTGGTTAGTTTTGTAAAAAAAATAGACTGGATGGATCCACTTCTGTTTTATGCAGCAGGAAAAAGGATCTCATTCGAAAATAGATGTTATTTTGCAGACCCAGCTCAGCATGTAATATTTGCTGGAATTGGTTCTGTTTTCACTATAGCAACTGCTTCTCACAAACGCTTTCAAACTGCTCGTGACGAGTGGGATAAAGTAAAAGAGAAAGCATTTGTACAAAGAGAAAGATACGAATTTGGAACAGGTCCTCTTTTATTTGGTGGATTTTCATTTGACCAAGAAAAAGAGAAAACAGATTTATGGAAAGAATTTGATGATACGACATTTTCACTACCGGCATTTTTATTAACTGTAAAAAATGAAAAAGCATGGTTAACAATGAATACATTCGTTTCAGCAACAGATTGTGCAGAAACTCTTTATAACGAAATTGTTTCTTTAGAAGAGAAAATTTTTGAGGAGAGTAAATGTGCACTAGAAGGATCGAAATTAACAGTTACTTCTAAAGTAGAAGTGGATCCGAAAGGCTGGATGAAGTCCATTGAGAAAGTGCAAGATGAGATGAAGCAGGGGAACGTGCAGAAGGTTGTATTAGCGAGGGAGCTAAAAGTAGAGATGGATCATCATATTGATTCTGCGCTTGTTTTAGAAGCACTTCGCATTGGGCAACCAGATTGTTACGTATTTTCTTTTGATTATAAAGGGGCATGCTTCTTAGGAGCGACGCCAGAGAGGTTAATTCGCAAAGAAGATGAGAAGTTTACTTCAATGTGTCTTGCTGGTTCAACTGGTCATGGTCAATCTATAGAAGAAAGTAAGCGAAATAGTGATGCGCTTCTTCATGATGAAAAGAATTTAGCTGAACACGGTTATGTTGTGAACATGATTCGAGGAGTATTAAATGAGCACTGCGAATCCGTTAATATTCCGGAAAGTCCAGGTCTATTAACAACGAAAAACTTAATTCATTTATATACGCCTGTAGAGGCAAAAGGCGACGCGAGTCTTTTAACGATGGTAGAAGAATTACATCCAACACCAGCTCTTGGCGGGACACCTCGTTTAGAAGCGATGAAACTAATTCGTGATGTTGAATTGTTAGACAGAGGATTATATGGTGCACCGATTGGCTGGATAGATGATGAAGGAAATGGTGAATTTGCGGTTGCACTTCGCTGCGGATTATTAAATGGAGAGAAAGCATCCTTATTTGCCGGTTGCGGGATTGTAATTGATTCAGTACCGCAACTTGAATATGAAGAAACAAGTTTGAAGTTTAGACCGATGCTTGGTGCTTTGGAGGAATTAATGAAATGAACAATCATATAGAAGCATTATCATATTATTTAGGCGCGTTCGTGGATGAACTGACGCGTCTAAATGTATGTGATGTTGTCATTAGTCCAGGCTCACGGTCAACGCCGATTGCTCTACTAATGGAACAACATGAAGGAATGAACACATATTTACATGTAGATGAAAGATCTGCAGGATTTTTTGCGCTCGGTATTGCAAAAGCGAAAAAACGTCCTGTTGCATTATTATGTACGTCAGGAACGGCTGCAGCGAACTACTATCCAGCTGTATGTGAAGCTTTTCATTCGCGAGTGCCGCTTATCGTCTTAACGGCAGATAGACCGCATGAATTAAGAGATGTCGGTGCACCACAAGCGATGAATCAAATTAATTTATACGGCACGTTTGTGAAGCAATTTACAGAGATGGCACTTCCAGAAGCGAATGAGGCGATGTATCATTACGCTCGCATGACAACGCAGCGCACGATAGCAAGCGCGCTTTTAGCACCGCAAGGACCTGTTCATCTTAATTTTCCGGTTCGCGAACCGCTTATCCCGGACTTCTCATTAGAAAGTTTATGGGATAAAGGACGCGGAGAATATACAGGAGTAGTTCAGCGAGGGAACGCGGTGATGCCGAGTGAATATGTAGATTCTCTTGTAGGGCGCCTTTCACATATGGAAAAGGGGCTTATTATTTGTGGGGATGATAGTCATTCAGAAATCGCAACGTTTGCAACGCAACTAGCTGAAAAAACGGGATATCCAATATTAGCGGATCCACTTTCTAACATTCGTAGCGGGCACCACGACAAAACGATGGTAATTGACTGTTACGATACATTTTTACGAAATGAATTGTTAAAAGAAACGTGGAAGCCGGACGTTTTAATTCGCTTCGGTGGTATGCCTGTTTCGAAAGCATTAACGCAATTCATTAAAAAACAGACGAAAGCCGTTCATATCGTTGTTGACGAATCTGGACAATGGAGAGATCCGGCTCTCGTTGCAACAGAAGTTGTCCAAGCGAGTGATATTGCATTTTGCAGTGCACTAATAGAAAAAATGCCAGTTATGAAAAAGAATGATTGGTCCCAAATGTGGCAACATATAAACGAAAAAACGAAGGAAACGCTTCGTGAAATGGAAACATATGATACGGCATTTGAAGGAAGAGTCATTACAGATATTGTCCGCGTATTACCAGAAGGGGCAACGTTATTTGCAAGTAATAGTATGCCAATTCGTGATACAGATTCTTTCTTCTTCACATCGGATAAAGACATTCAAGTAATGGCAAATCGCGGTGTAAATGGGATTGATGGGATCATTTCGACAGCTTTAGGAGCGAGCATGATTTGCGATCCACTTGTATTAGTGATTGGTGATTTATCATTCTATCACGATTTAAATGGACTACTAGCCGCAAAATTACATGAATTAAACATAACGATTGTCGTTGTAAATAATGACGGTGGCGGTATTTTCTCATTCTTACCACAGTATGAGAAAAAGGAACATTTCGAATCGTTATTTGGAACACCGATTGGCCTTGATTATGAGCATGTTGTCAACATGTACGGTGGTTCATTTAGCCGTGTAAATGGCTGGGAGCAATTCCGAGAAGAAGTACAAAAAGGAACAACGACAGAAGGTTTACACGTTGTGGAAATTTGTACGAACCGTGATGAAAACTTAACGTTGCACCGTACGTTATGGGCAAAAACACAGGACGTAATTACTACATCGTTGCAAGGTGAATCAAAATGAACGTAACGCTGCAAGGTGTATCGTATGAATATGAAGTAGTCGGAAGCGGGGAACCACTTCTACTTCTTCATGGTTTTACGGGAAGCATGGAGACGTGGCGTTCCTTCGTTCCTTCTTGGAGTGAGCAATTTCAAGTCATTTTAGTAGATATTGTTGGGCACGGAAAAACGGAAAGTCCTGAAGATGTGACGCATTATGATATTCGAAATGTAGCGTTGCAAATGAAAGAACTACTAGATTACCTTCATATTGAAAAGGCGCACATACTTGGCTATTCAATGGGCGGTAGACTGGCGATTACAATGGCGTGTCTATATCCAGAATATGTACGCTCTCTTTTATTAGAAAATTGTACAGCTGGGCTTGAAAGGGAAGATGAGCGAAAAGAACGCTGTGAAAAAGATGAGCGACTTGCTCAAAAAATTGAGCGAGAAGGCATCGAAAGTTTTGTATCGATGTGGGAAAATATTCCGCTGTTTGAAACGCAAAAACGTTTAGCACAAAACGTACAAGAAGCAGTGCGAAAAGAACGACTTGCTAACAATCCAAAAGGGCTCGCAAATAGCTTGCGCGGCATGGGAACAGGGGCTCAGCCTTCATGGTGGAATGAGCTGCAAAACTTAAAAATTCCTGTTCTTTTAATGAACGGTGAGCATGATGAAAAGTTCTTTCGTATATTAAAAAATATCGAAAAATGCGTCTCTGACGCGAAATTTGTCAAAATTGATGGTGCTGGCCATGCAATTCATGTGGAACAACCGGAAAAGTTTGATACAATAGTAAAGGGATTTCTAAAAACTATGCAGTGATGCTTTTTTCAGTTAAGAATGAAGTTACACTTATAGAGGAGATCAGAAATATACAAGGAGGTAGTTGTAATGGCTATTGAATGGGTAAAAGAAGGCAATTACGAAGATATTATTTATTCAACATACAATGGTATCGCAAAGATTTCGATTAACCGCCCTGAAGTACATAACGCATTCCGTCCTAAAACGGTAATGGAGTTAATCGACGCTTTTGCACATGCTCGTGATGATGCAAATGTTGGCGTTATCATTTTAACAGGTGAAGGTGGACGTGCATTCTGTTCTGGCGGCGACCAAAAAGTTCGCGGTCATGGTGGATATGTAGGTGACGACCAAATCCCACGTCTAAACGTATTAGACTTACAACGTCTAATTCGCGCAATTCCTAAACCAGTTATCGCAATGGTAGCAGGTTATGCAATCGGTGGTGGGCACGTACTTCATATCGTATGTGACTTAACAATCGCTGCAGACAACGCTGTATTCGGACAAACAGGTCCTAAAGTAGGAAGCTTTGACGGTGGATACGGAGCTGGTTACTTAGCTCGTATGGTAGGCCACAAGAAAGCTCGCGAAATTTGGTACCTATGCCGTCAATACAACGCGCAAGAAGCGCTTGATATGGGCTTAGTAAATACAGTAGTACCATTAGAACAACTTGAAGCAGAAACAGTACAATGGGCAGAAGAAATTTTAGCAAACAGCCCAATGGCACTTCGTTTCCTAAAAGCTGCATTCAACGCAGACACAGACGGTCTAGCTGGTATTCAACAACTAGCTGGAGATGCAACGTTATTGTACTACACAACTGACGAAGCAAAAGAAGGTCGCGACGCGTTCAAAGAAAAACGCCGTCCAGACTTCGGTCAATTCCCTCGTTTCCCGTGATCAAACCAAAAGCGGAAGCAGCTCGTTCAGAATGTGAGGGGGATGGAGCTTCTGACGTAGAGGCGCTTTTTGCCTCGTAGGAAGAAGTGAAACGACCGACTGTTCTAGCCGCTGTAGCTGGATGAGATCAAAAGCGAAAGCGGCTCACTTAGAACACGAGGGCGTTGGAACTCCTGACGTAGAGGCGCTTTTTGCCTCGTAGGAAGGCGTGAAACGACCGACTGTTCTAGCCGCTGTAGCTGGATGTTTTAAAAGCGGAGCCGACTGTTTAGCCCCGTTGGCTAAGGTTCTTTCGCACAGAAAGTGTTTTTTACTTTCTTGTGCGGAAGGTTCTTAGACGGAAGGGGCTAGGAGGCGCAGCTGGATAAGGTCAAACCGGAAACAAAACAACTAAGAGACTTGATGTCATATCAAGTCTCTTTCTTTCATGAAAGGAGAATGAATGATGGAGACGATGCCAAATTGGTTAATGCAACGTGCATTTTTAACACCAGATCGCACTGCAATTGAAATAGAGGAAGAGAAAGTTACTTTTATGCAGCTGCATGAAAAAGTAGTATCTGTTTGTGAACACCTCACACATATAAGAGTGAAGCGTGGGCAAAAGGTGGCTGTTCTGATGAAAAATGGTATGGAGATGATTACAGTTATTCACGCCCTATCGTACGTAGGTGCAGTAGCTGTGCTTTTAAATACGCGTCTTTCAAGAGAAGAGCTACTTTGGCAAATGGATGATGCTGAAGTTATTTGTTTAGTGACGGATCAAGATTTTGAGGCTAAAGATGTTCCTGTGTATTCATTCACCGACATAATGAATGGACCAAAAGAGGAAGCCCCTATACAAGAAGAATTCTCTTTAAAAGAAGCGATGACAATTATTTATACGTCAGGGACGACAGGCAAACCGAAAGGCGTTATTTTAACGTACGGCAATCATTGGGCAAGCGCGGTTGGTTCTTCGCTTAATTTAGGACTTCGTGATGATGATTGCTGGTTAGCTTGTATGCCGATGTTCCACGTTGGCGGGCTATCTCTTTTAATGAAAAATATTATGTACGGCATGCGCATTTTACTCGTTCCGAAATATGATGCTGATTTTATTCATAAAGCACTTCAAACGAGAG
Source organism: Bacillus cereus group sp. Bc061 (assembly GCF_027715825.1). Taxonomy (NCBI): domain Bacteria; kingdom Bacillati; phylum Bacillota; class Bacilli; order Caryophanales; family Bacillaceae; genus Bacillus; species Bacillus cereus group sp. Bc061. The sequence continues at coordinate 156,951 of NZ_JAQFTZ010000008.1, read as the reverse complement.
GTGTAACGATTATTTCTGTCGTTTCTAAAATGTTAACTGATTTATTAGAGCGACTTGGGGCAGAGACATATCCATCTTCTTTACGATGTATGTTACTTGGCGGAGGACCAGCGCCGAAACCGTTATTAGAAACGTGTGTTGATAAAGGGATTCCTGTATATCAAACGTACGGTATGACAGAAACGTCTTCGCAAATTTGTACGTTATCCGCAGATTATATGTTAACGAAAGTAGGGTCAGCTGGAAAACCACTATTTCAGTGCCAACTGCGTATTGAAAAAGATGGCGTAGTAGTGCCGGCGTTTACAGAAGGCGAAATCGTAGTAAAAGGACCGAACGTAACAGGTGGTTACTTTAACCGTGAAGATGCGACGCGTGAGACAATTCAAAACGGATGGCTTCATACTGGCGACCTCGGTTATTTAGACGAAGAAGGATTTTTATACGTATTAGATCGCCGCAGTGATTTAATTATTTCTGGCGGAGAGAATATATATCCAGCTCAAATTGAAGAAGTGTTACTTTCTCATCCGGCGGTAGCGGAAGCTGGTGTTGTCGGTATGACTGATGATAAATGGGGACAAGTACCCGCTGCTTTTGTTGTAAAAAGTGGAGAGGTAACAGAAGAAGAAATTCTTCACTTTTGCGAGGAGAAATTAGCGAAATATAAAGTGCCGAAAAAAGCGTGGTTCTTAGAGGAATTACCACGAAATGCTTCGAAAAAATTGTTAAGACGAGAGTTAAGACAATTAGTGGAGGAGATGTAAGTGGAGATAAAAAAAGCGACACTTCATATAACGGAAATGCCACTCGTCATCCCGTTTGCTGCAAGCTACGGAACGTATGAAAAGCGTGAGAGTATCGTCATTGAATTAGAAGATACGGACGGGTACATTGGATTTGGGGAAGTCGTTGCTTTTTCTGAACCGTGGTATACGGAAGAAACAGTGAAGACGGCGCTGCATGTACTGCAAGACTTTTTATTACCGGATTTATTAAAGGCTGAAATTTCTCATCCGAATGAAGTGCCAAGTTTGTTCCAGCATATAAAAAGAAACCGAATGGCAAAGGCCGGAATTGAAGGGGCTGTTTGGGATTTATATGCGAAGCGTCAAAAGAAATCATTAGCGACATTGCTTGGCGGAACGAAAGCTGAAATTGAAGTTGGTGTTGTAATTGGGCTTAATACGATTCCGGTTATGTTAAAACAAATCGAGAAGTACGCGGAAGAAGGATACGAGCGTTTTAAAGTGAAAATAAAGCCAGAGCATGATTATGAGTTATTGAAAGAAATTCGTAAAGAGTTTCCGCATATCCCGTTAATGGCTGATGCGAATTCAGCGTATACATTAGCGGATACGGAGAGTCTGAAACGACTAGATGAATTCCAATTGATGATGATTGAGCAACCGCTAGCGGATTACGATTTTCTTGATCATGCACAGTTGCAAAAGAAAATAGAAACGCCAATTTGTTTGGACGAAAGTATCCATAGTTTAGAAGATGCGCGTGTTGCGATTACACTTGGCAGTTGTCAAATCGTTAACATTAAACCAGGGCGAGTGGGCGGATTAACAGAATCAATCCAAATCCATAATTATTGTATGGAGCATAACATACCAGTTTGGTGCGGCGGTATGGTAGAGATGGGGATTTCAAGAGCACAAAATGTTGCCCTTGCCTCACTGCCTAACTTTACGATTCCAGGCGATATATCCGCTTCTAGTAGACATTGGGAGAAGGATATTATTTCACCGCAAGTGATGCTTGAGGGAGGGAAAGTGATGGTGCCGCAAAGCGTTGATGCTGAGTATGAAGTAGATCGCGGAAGGCTGGCGGAAATCACGAAGCAGCGGATTGTGTTTGAGCGGTAGGTTGAGTCTTTAAAATAGTAGGCGAATTTCGTCGTTAATTGTCGGTAAGTCGATATTCCTTGTCGAAACGTCGATATAATAAAAAAATCGTCGATATAATTCAAGTTGTGTTCGATATATTTGGAAAATCGTCGATATAATTTCATTTACTAAGGTTACTCCCGCGAGTAGCCTTTTCTTATTGTACAAATTGGATAGACTAGTTTACAATCGAGCGTATAAAGGGGGAGTAAAATGAAGCGCATTTCCATTTTAATAGCGGATGATGAGGCAGAAATTGCTGATTTAATTGAGATACATTTAGAAAAAGAAGGGTACCACGTCGTGAAAGCAGCTGATGGAGAAGAGGCAATTCATATTATTGAAACGCAGCCAATCGATTTAGTGGTTTTAGATATTATGATGCCGAAAATGGATGGGTATGAAGTGACGCGCCAAATTCGTGCGAAGCATCATATGCCAATCATTTTCTTAAGTGCGAAAACGTCTGATTTTGATAAGGTGACAGGTCTTGTATTAGGTGCAGATGATTATATGACGAAACCTTTTACACCGATTGAATTAGTTGCACGTGTAAATGCACAATTACGTAGGTTTCTTACGTTAAATCAGCCGAAAGTAGCGGAGAATAAATCTGCTTTAGAGGTAGGCGGGGTCGTGATTGATCCTGAGCGAAGAACAGTAAATGTGTACGGAGAACAAGTTGAATTAACACCGAAAGAGTTTGATATTTTATATTTATTAGCGAGTCACCCGAAGAAAGTATACAATGTGGAAAATATTTTTCAGCAAGTATGGGCAGATGATTATTATGAAGGCGGAAATACAGTTATGGTACATATTCGTACGTTGCGGAAAAAACTTGGGGAAGATAAAAGAAAAGATAAGCTAATAAAAACAGTGTGGGGAGTAGGGTATACTTTCAATGGATAACATGATGAAAAGCTTTCGATTTAAAATGATTGCCTTATTTGCGTTAAGTATGGTGTTCGCTGCAACTGTAACTTATATAATTTATAAAGGATTGCAGTTGTATTATAAAACGATGGTTCGCTATGAAGAGCCTTTAGCACAATTTAGGTCAATCGTAAGGGAATTTGGAGACATTAACTTCTTTTTAATTTTCTTTATCCCGTTGTCTATTATCTTTTTCTTCTTTTTGACAAAACCGTATTTAAAGTATTTTAGTGAGATTTCTAACGGGATTCATCATCTTGCGAACGGTAACTTTACGAATAGAGTTCAAGTTTCATCAAATGATGAATTTGGAGACATCGCGCGTGAAATAAATGTTGCGAGTGAAAAGTTAAAAGAAGCGGTGGAAAGAGGAGACTTTGCTGAAAGTAGTAAAGATCAGCTCGTTGTAAACTTAGCTCATGATTTAAGAACGCCGTTAACATCTGTGTTAGGTTATTTAGATTTAATTCTTAAAGATGAAAATTTAACAAAAGAACAAATTAAACATTTCTCTACAATTGCATATACGAAATCGCAAAGGCTCGAAAGTTTAATTGATGAGTTATTTGAAATTACACGTATGAATTATGGCATGTTACAACTAAATAAAAAGCCGATTGATATAAGTGAACTGCTTATACAGCTAGAAGAGGAATTGTATCCGTTATTAGAGAAACACCATTTAGAAGCTAGATTGAATGTTGATCCGCATTTGCCGATTAACGGTGATGGGAAATTGTTAGCTAGAGTATTTGAAAACTTGTTAACAAATGCTGTTCGTTACGGATATGATGGGCAATTTGTTGATCTGAATGGGTATATCGATAATGGAGAAGTTGTTGTACAAGTTATGAATTACGGAGATAGCATTCCAGAAGAGGACTTACCGTATCTTTTTGATATGTTTTATACAGGTGATAAATCGAGGTCAGAAAACCGTGGCGGGACAGGCCTTGGGCTATTTATTGCGAAAAATATTGTTGAACAGCATAACGGGACGATTTCTGCTGAAAGTAATGTAGTTAGAACAATGTTTGAAGTGCGATTGCCAAAAGCCGAGAACGTTACAATTTAATAAAAATTTAAACTTTACCCCACTTTTTATTTTAATAGTTTTTTCTATTCTATACGTAAGTTATGTTAAGGAGGAACTAGAAATGAAAAAGTGGGTATTTATTTCTCTTTTTATCGCATGCACAATCTGTGTAGGCTTATATATATCACCGTTATTTCAAAAAGAAATTGATGTGAAAATCGGCGAGGAAAATAGTGCAATAAAGAATGCAAATATGGAAAAGGTAGAGATTACAAAAGAAGAAATTTATAAAGGGAATCTATTATTAGTTAACAAAGATTATCCACTAAAAAAAGATAGCATTAGGTCTGATATTATAAATGTAAATCATAATAGTGAATTAGTGAGAGGCTACGTAATATTTGATAGAAATCTTCGTTTATCAAAGGATGTTGTAAAAAAGTTTTTGAACGTTGTCGATGCGGCTGGAAAAGATGGCGTACAACATTTCTTAATGAATAGCGGCTATCGAGATTTCCAAGAGCAAAGACAGCTATATGAAAAAATGGGATCTGATTATGCACTCCCAGCAGGATATAGTGAACATAATTTAGGGTTATCACTGGACGTTGGTTCAACGCAAAAGAAAATGGAAAAAGCGCCTGAAGGAAAATGGATTGAAGAGAACGTATGGAAGCACGGATTTGTTTTACGCTATCCGAAAAATAAAAGTAACATTACAGGCATTCAATATGAGCCATGGCACATCCGTTATGTCGGCCTACCTCATAGTGCAATTATGCAAAAAAAGAAAATTACATTAGAGGAATACTTAGACTTCTTAAAAGAGCAAAAAGAAATCACAACCGATGTGGAAGGTAAGCAATATACGGTTTCTTATTATAAAGTTTCCGGAAACATGAAAGTGAATGTTCCGGTGAATAAGCAGTATGAAATTTCGGGAAACAATATGGACGGGGTTATTGTGACGGTTCAGGAATAGAAAAAGAGGTTGTTCCGTTTTGGAGCAGCATCTTTTTATTTAAATTTAAACATTATAACGTTATATTTACTTCTCCCTTTTTTTGTGTTACGCTAAACGTGTGAAAGATATATAAAATGAAATTTTAATGTAAGCGTATTCTTATGGCTTCTTATAGAAAAGGGTGAAGTACAATGACAGAACGATTCGTACTACGTAATGTGAAACGTGTGAACGGGGAAGAGATTGACATTGTAATTGAAAATAATAAAATCGCACAGGTGACGAAAGCAGGTGCTGGCGAGGGTGGAAAGGTTCGTGATTACTCGGGTACTTACGTATCGAGTGGCTGGATTGATTTGCACGTTCATGCTTTTCCAGAGTTTGATCCGTATGGCGATGAGGTGGATGAAATTGGCGTTAAACAAGGGGTAACGACAATTGTTGATGCGGGTAGCTGCGGAGCTGATCGTATTGCAGATTTAGTAAAAAGTAGAGAGCAGGCGAAAACGAATTTATTTGCCTTTTTAAATATTTCTCGCATCGGTTTGAAACGAATTGATGAATTATCCAATATGGAATGGATCGATAAAGAGAAAGTAATAGAAGCAGTAGAAAAGTATAAAGATGTAATCGTTGGGTTAAAGGCGAGAATGAGTAAAAGCGTCGTTTGTGATAGTGGAATTGAACCGCTGCATGTAGCGCGCTCTTTATCACGTGAAACATCATTACCGATTATGGTACATATCGGTTCAGCGCCTCCTCGCATTGAGGAAGTTGTACCTCTTTTAGAAAAAGATGATGTTATTACACATTACTTAAACGGGAAAGAAAATAATTTGTTTGATGAAGAAGGTAAACCGCTACCTGTGTTACTAGAAGCAGTGAATCGCGGCGTTCATTTAGATGTTGGGCATGGTAATGCTAGTTTTTCTTTTAAAGTAGCAGAGGCAGCAAAGCGTCACGATATTGCCTTTAATACAATTAGTACAGATATTTACCGGAAGAATCGCGTGCACGGTCCAGTGTATAGTATGGCTCATGTTCTTTCAAAATTCCTTTACTTAGGTTATCCGCTAGAAGAAGTGATTGATGCGGTGACGAAACATGCGGCAGAATGGCTTAAGAAACCTGAGCTTGGCCGTATTCAAGAAGGAGATATTGCAAATTTAACTTTATTTACGGTGAAAGATGAGAAGATTACGTTAATAGATTCAGAAGGGGATCAGCGCATTGCTGAAAGAAGAATTGATACGAAAGGGGTTGTAGTCAATGGGTTATTCATTGAATGCTAAGTACGGATTAAAAAGAGTAATAAATGCGAGCGGTAGAATGAGTATTTTAGGTGTATCCGCTCCGACAGATACAGTTATGGATGCAATGAAACATGGGGGACAAAATTATGTGGAAATTGCTGATTTAGTAGATAAAGCAGGAGATCATATTGCGAGAATTCTAGATGCAGAGGCAGCGGTTGTTGTGAATTCAGCATCGAGCGGAATTGCGCTTTCTATCGCAGCAATTGTGACAGAAGGAAATCGCCGTAAAAGTGAAAGACTTCATCAAGAGGTCATCGCGAAAAACGAAGTGATTATGTTAAAAGGTCATAACGTTCAATACGGTGCTCCTGTTGAAACGATGATTTACTTAGGCGGAGGAAAACTTGTAGAAGTTGGCTACGCAAATGAAGGGAAAGCAGAGCATATTGAAGATGCAATTGGTGAAAATACAGCAGCAATTCTTTATGTAAAATCACATCATGCCGTGCAAAAAAATATGATTTCTGTTGAAGAAGCATGGGAAGTTGCGCAGCGAAATAATGTACCACTTATCGTCGATGCGGCAGCTGAAGAAGATATTCAAAAATATGTGAAGTATTCAGACCTTGCCATTTATAGCGGTTCAAAAGCAATTGAAGGGCCTACTTCTGGTATTGTTGGCGGGAAACGAAAATATATTGAGTGGCTGAAAGTGCAATTACATTGCATCGGAAGAAGTATGAAAGTTGGGAAAGAAACAACATTTGGCTTACTTCAAGCGCTTGATGAGTACGGAGTAAAAGAAGATAAGAGTGAGCAAGAAAAAGAGTTGTTACAAGTACTTATGCCGCTAAAAGAATTAAACGGTGTAAATGTAACGATCGTTCAAGATGAAGCGGGAAGAGCAATCTTTAGAGCCCGTATTCATATTAACGAAAAAGAGTTAAATAAATCGGCAAAAGACGTTGTGACAGCATTACGCGAAGGGGAAATCGCGATTTATACACGTGATTACGGAGTAAGACAAGGATTCTTTGATATTGATCCACGTCCACTTCAAGGTGATGACATACATGTGATTGAAGAAAAATTGAGAGAAATTGTAGGGGGAAACTAAAATGACAAACATTCAAAAACGTTTTTATAAAGGCCGCGTAGCATTAAATGTATTAGCGAACAATATCGAAAATGCGAAAGATATTTTTGAAGCAGCAGAAGGTTATGTAGTAGTGGGAGTGTTATCAAAAGACTATCCAACAGTAGAAGAAGCAGTTACAGCGATGAAAGCATACGGAAAAGAAATTGATGATGCTGTATCGATTGGACTAGGAGCAGGAGATAATCGCCAAGCAGCAGTTGTAGCTGAAATTGCGAAGCATTATCCTGGTAGCCATATTAACCAAGTGTTCCCTTCAGTTGGAGCGACACGTGCAAATCTTGGCGGAAAAGATAGCTGGATTAATAGTTTAGTATCGCCAACAGGAAAAGTAGGGTACGTAAATATTTCTACTGGTCCAATTAGTGCAGCTGGAGAAGAAAAAGCAATCGTTCCAATTAAAACAGCGATCGCACTTGTACGTGATATGGGCGGAAATTCATTGAAATACTTCCCGATGAAAGGGCTAGCTCATGAAGAAGAATATCGCGCAGTTGCGAAAGCTTGTGCGGAAGAAGGATTCGCATTAGAGCCAACGGGCGGAATCGATAAAGAAAACTTTGAAACAATTTTACGTATTGCGCTTGAAGCAAATGTAGAGCAAGTGATCCCGCATGTGTACTCTTCTATTATTGATAAAGAAACTGGCAATACGAAAGTAGAAGATGTTCGTGAATTATTAGCAGTCGTGAAGAAGTTAGTTGATCAATATGCGTAAGAAAATTGCAGCATTCGGTGAAGTAATGATGCGCCTGCAAGTACCAGGATATGAATTGTTATCGCAAGCTAATACATTAAAATACTCATTTTCTGGTACAGGTGTGAACGTTGCTGCAGCACTTTCTCATCTCGGGCATGAAGGGCTTCTTATTTCTACTTTACCGGAAAACTCGGTTGGAGATGCTGCATTATCTTACATTCAAAAATTAGGCGTGCAAACCTCGCTTGTTTCAAGAGGCGGTAAATATGTCGGCATGTACTTTTTAGAAAATGGATTTGGCGCACGTGCAAGCCGCGTTACATATTCGAATCGATTAGAAAGTAGCTTTAATACGGCATGTGAAGAAATGTATCAATTTGAAGAAATCGCGAAGGAAATTGATATCGTTCATTTTTGCGGGATTACACTTGCGATGAATGATACGGTGCGTCATCATATGAAATCTTTAGCGAAAGCAGTTAAACAAAACGGAGGCACTGTCGTTTTTGATTGCAATTATCGTCCATCGCTTTGGGGAGAAGATGGATATGAACAGGCGAAACCGCATTATAAAGAAATGTTAGGGCTAGCTGATATTGTAATGATGAATGAAAAAGATGCGATGTTCGTTCTTGGAATGAAAACAGAAGAGACAGAGCGAGAAGCTCAACTTGTTGACCTTATTCCACAAGTAGCTGAAACATATCATATCACTACAATTGCTGGTACACATCGCTCTATTAATAGCGATAACACACACTCGCTGCGCGGATTTATATGTAAAGATGGTACGTTCACTTTTGCAAAAACACTTACGTTTTCTGTATATGATAGAATAGGTGCTGGAGATGCTTATACGAGCGGGATTATTCATGGCGAGATAGAAGAGTTTGCACCAGAGAAAGCTGTTTCATTTGCGTCAGCAGCTGGAATGCTTGCACATACAATCGTCGGTGATACGCCAATGTCATCAGAGAAGGATATACTTCGGGCAATGACGGCATCAGTAGGTGATGTAGAAAGGTAGTGGGTGTAACGGTGAACGTAACGAGGAAAAAAGGACCATTATATTTACAAATAAAAAACATTATTCGTGATCGAATATTGCATGGTGTATATGCGATTCATACAAATATTCCTTCCGAACCACAGTTAGAAGAAGAGTTCAAAGTAAGTAAAATTACAGTACGAAATGCGATTAAAGAACTCGCTCAAGAAGGATATTTGGAAAAGAAAAGCGGTAAAGGAACGAAAGTTATCCGTAACACTTCTGCGACAAAACTGTCAAAGGGTAAGAAATTTACTGAAGTGTTAGTGGAAGAAGGATATAAAGTACAGAAAAAATTGCTAAAAGCAGAAATTGTTCAGAATGAAGAAGGAACAGTGCCATTTCGATTATTCGGTAAAGAGAGTTTTCGTATTGAACGTTTATATACGTTAAATGATGCACCGTACATTCATTATACGCACTATTTTTCAGCGAAAATGGCAAGTACAGATTTATCGGACTTTGACTTGCAATCGCTTTATGATTTAGTTGAAGACCGAGGCATTCATTTAGAAAACTTCAGAGATGAATTCGCTGTTGGACTTGCACCTAGTTTCGTTGCCGAAGCGTTAGGTGAAAAAGAGGGGACGGCGCTATTAAAACGAATGCGCTATTCTTACGATGAAGTTGGCGAAGTAATTGAATATAGCGAGGGCTACTACAATACAGAAATGCAGCATTATGTAGTGAATTATGACGTATAAAAAGAGGGTATTCGCCCTCTTTTTTTATAAAGTAAGGGGAATGAGAGATGGATATATACTTATTAATCGTCACGTTACTTGCAATTGCGATTGTTATTTTAGGGGTATCATGGTGGAAATGGCATGCATTTATTAGTTTAACAGTTGCGAGTTTATTTTTAGCGATTATGTCTGGACTGAACTTAACGAAAATAGTGGCTGCCTATGAAACTGGTGTTGGTAGTGTACTAGGGCATTTAGTTGGTATTTTAGCTCTCGGAACAATTTTAGGGAAAATGATGTCTGATTCAGGGGCAGGCATGCAAGTTGCAGATTTCTTTATTCGATTTTTCGGCGTAAAAAAATTACCTTGGGCTATGTTATTTGCAGGGTTTGTTATAGGGATTCCCGTCTTTTTTGAAGTAGGGATTGTCATTTTATTACCACTTGTTATTTCAATTCGAAAAACAACGAAACAAAACATATTATTAATTGCTTTACCTGTTATTGCTGGGTTATCTATTGTTCACGGGCTCGTGCCACCACATCCAGGGGCGATGACAGCAATCGGTATTTATAACGCGAACTTAGGAAAGGTACTTTTATATTCATTACTTATCGCGTTACCAACAGCCATTATCGCAGGACCGATATTTGCAAAGTGGGTACATAAAAGGGTTATACCTGAAAATGAACCAGAGCTTATTCGAGTTACGACTGTCTCAACTGACTTACCGAGTCGTAAAGTTTCATTCTTTATTATTTTATTACCAGTTGTATTGATGATTTTATCGGTCGTTGCACCATATATTTCATTACCGAAAAAGATGACTGAATTTTTTGTATTTATTGGAAGTCCAGTAATCGCTTTACTTATTTCATGTTTCGCAGCATTTTATTTACTTGGAATAAGACAAGGAATTAATAAAAAGATGATTAAAAAATTAACAGACGAAAGTTTATTACCGGTCGGTTCCATTATTTTAATAATCGGTGCAGGCGGTGGATTTAAACAAATATTAATTGAAAGCGGCGTTGGAACGGCGATTGCGCAAATGGCAGAACATATATCGTTATCACCAATTGTGTTAGCTTTCATGGTAGCTGGATTAATTCGAATTGCAACAGGTTCAGCGACAGTAGCATTAACGACAGCAGCAGGGATTGTTTCACCAGTTATTCAGCACATGTCTGGTGTGAATTTAGAATTGCTCGTTATAGCAACCGGAGCAGGCTCGTTAATGTTTTCTCACGTAAATGATGCAGGGTTCTGGCTTGTAAAAGAGTATTTAGGTTTGACGGTGAAGGAAACGTTTAAAACGTGGACGGTACTCGAGACATTGTTATCATTTATTGCATTTGGTTTTGCGCTTTTATTGAATATGTTTCTTTAGGAGATACCTTAACAGGTATCTTTTTTTTGATAAAGCCCATTTCTAAAAACAAGCCCGTTTTTAAGCAAGCCAAGCTTCCTATTCGCCCTGAAAACATAATATAAATGGAATCCCCTCATTTAGAGCAAGGTGAACTTGTTATGAATGATACTAAAGGAGGAATAGAGTAATGAGCGAAAAGTGTGAACACAGACATGATGATTGTAACCGCAGACATGGGTGCGGAGGCGGTTTTGCGCTTCTAATCGTATTGTTTATTTTATTAATTATCATCGGTGCTAGCTGCTTCGGTGGCGGAGGCGGTTGTGGTTATGGCGGTTACGGCGGCTACGGATATGGTGGCTACGGCGGATATTGCTGCTAATTAAAAACTATTGAAAATGGCCTTGTGCAATACGCACAAGGCCATTTTATTCATATTTTTATGTGTTGTGATAATTTATTAATGTACAGAGATCGGATTAAGAAGAAGAAAATAATCTCGATAATCCCAAAGAAAGTGAGTACAATTAATAGCTCTTTTAGTAAAGAAAAAGCGAGCATGCTTTGTAAAAACTTAACCGCAAATAATGTATGAACACCAGCAACAATGTAAGGGACGAAAAATAAAATTCCTAATTGAATCGTTGCGGAGCGAAACATTTCTGACTCAGTTAATCCAAGCTTTGTAATCGTAATATATTTTTGTTTTTCATTCGTTAAGTCGTTATACATACGGAAGTATAAAACACTAGCTGCACCGATAAAGAAAATAAAGCCGAGAAATGCCCAAATAAAGAATTGAGCAACTGCATTTCCTTTACTATGAACCAGTTCATCCGTAGCTGTATAAATATGAAATGGTTTAATGAAATCTTCTTCACCCTTATGTGCTTCATACAAAGTTTCTTCATCATGATTTAAGCTTTTTAATATATTTTTTGTTGGGACAATTGCATTTTCCCAATTCTCCACGAAGTAGTTATAAACTGTAATTGTTTCAATATGAGGAACCATATTTTCAATTACTTCATCTCGCATCACTATTAAGTGAGGTAATGCAAAGGGGGGCTCAATTCCTCTATTAATAAAACCTTTAATTTGAAATTCCTTTTTATTAGAGCCAAGTGTAATCGTGCCCTGCTTCGCAAATGGGTTAGATACGAGATTTAATAACGCTGGTGAATAGCGAGAAATATTATAAACTTGTGAAGATTCGAGAGTGATTTCTGGCCTGTTTAATTGCTTTGCTATTGCGTTATAATCACTCATTTTCATAATGGCAATTGATTCTTTTGAAGCTGTATCTTTTAAAACGGTAAATTTATATTTGTCATATTGAAAATTAGCATTTGTAAGTTCAGTTTCAATCGTAGTAATATGCTTTTGTTCAAATACATTAATACCTTCTGATGTATAGGTGAATGGTATAGGATATCGTTCTAGTATGGGTGCTTTCGTATGATTGTTTGCAGCAAATAACCCGATAATAATCGTAAATGCAAGTGCAGATAGCATAGAAACGATAAAGAGTACATTAATATTACTGCGGGTACGAGAAACTAAATCTGAAATCCATAACATATTTATTTGTTTCAAATAAAACTTTCTTCGTTTCTTTAAAATATAGATAAAGAGAAGAAATGTTTGTGAAAAAAATAAATACGTCCCAATTACTACAAGCGGTAAAATAGATAACATAATTAAGAATACAGATCCATTTTGGGCATTTTTTTCTGTTATGTAGCCTTGCGGATAACCGGCAATATAATAACATAGTCCTAGACAAGTTAAAGCAAATAGTGAAATGAGTATAGATGGTCTTTTTTCGCTCTTCTCTTTGTTAACTCCCTTAATAAGCTGCGTTGTTTTTCGAGTACGAATAAACATTGGTGTAAACGTAGATACGATGAAAAATAAAATAATAAAAGTTACGGTTGTAACGATAATAGCTTCTGTTGGCCAATATAAATAGAGGCCTTTTGCACTTGTTAATTTAGAAGTAACGAGTAAGAAAAAGTTAGAGAAAACAAGACCGCCTTGAATACCTGCAAAGATAGCAAGCATTCCAATGATCATATTTTCAGTAAACAAAAGACGTTTTAATTGTTTTTGAGATATACCGAGAACAGTTAAAACGCCAAATTGCTGCTTCCGTACATTTAAAAATGTTCCAATTGAATATAAGAGAAAGAAGAACGAGAACATAACGATAACCAACTGCGCTGTACTAGCTAAGTTCATTAGAGGATCACGTTCTTGGAAACTTTGTACACTTTGTAACCGCGGATGATACGCGTATACAGTAAATGAAAAGAAAACCATGATAGAAAACGCACTACTTACAAAGTAGGCGAAATATGCTTTTGAATTACGGGAGACATTTTTAAATGCGAATTGCCAAAATGTCATCCACGTCTTCCTCCTAGTAATGCTAAAACATCTAATATTTCTTGATAAAATTTCTCACGGTACAATCCGCGGTGTAGTTCATTGTAAAGTTCGCCATCTTTAATGAAAATGACGCGGTTACAATAACTTGCTGCGAATGGATCGTGCGTAACCATTAAAATTGTTGCATCTTCTTCTTTGTTCAATTTCGTAAATAGTTCCATCACGTCAATTGCCGCTTTTGAATCTAAATTTCCTGTCGGTTCATCGGCAAGTAAAAGTGAAGGATGATGAATAACAGCACGTGCTACTGCGGTACGCTGTGCTTGTCCTCCTGACACTTCAAAGATACGCTTGTCTAAAATATGATCAATTCCAAGTTTCTTTGAAATGTTATCAAGCTTTTCATCCATTTCTTTTAAAGGAACATTATCTAATGTTAAAGGTAGTACGATATTTTCACCGATTGTTAGTGTATCTAGTAGGTTAAAGTTTTGGAAAACAAATCCTAGCTCTTGGCGGCGGAAAATAGCTAACTTCTCTCTACGAAATGTGTGCGGTTTTTTTCCATTAATCACGACATCACCAGCAGTCGGAGAATCAATGGTAGAAATAACGTTTAAAAATGTAGATTTACCGCTACCAGATGGTCCCATAATCGCAACGAATTCACCTTTATCTACATGTAAATTTATATTTTTTAAAGCAGTATGAGGGACCTTTCCTTCATACACTTTTGAGACATTTTTAATGTGTAACACTTCTTCCATAATAATCACCTTTCTATCCTTTAAAACTTAATATGGTGTGATAATTTTTGCATATAGAAGGAACGAATTAAAAGGAAAAATAAAATTTCAACTGTTCCAAAAATCATCAGTACGACTGTAATCTCAGCGAAGAACGAGAGATGTAAAACTTCTTGCAGCATCTTTGTCGCAAACATCGTATGAATTGATGCCATAATGTACGGGACAAAGAATAGAATCGCAAGTTGAATTGTAGCAGATCGTTTCATTTCGGCTTCTGTCAAACCAATTTTTGTAATCGTTACATACTTTTCTTGTTCATTTGTTAAATCTGTATGCATCCTGAAGTAAAGAACACTGCCAGCACCAATAAAGAAAATAACACCTAAGAAAGTACCAATTAAGAAGAACGAAGCGACATTTTGTTTTGTTGTGTATAGAGAATCGCTCGCTTCACTTGCATGGAAAGGCGGGTGCTCTGCTTGAATGTTGTTCCCGTCGGTATTAATTTTGTCTATGAATACCGCGCCGATGTTATTAGCTTTTTCCCAGTCCTTAACTTTAAAGCTATATACACTCATCTGTTTTGAAACAGTGGATAATGCTTCTACATTTTCATCAGATAGTATGAGCAATTGGTATATTAAGCGATTTGGGAATGGATTATAACTTTTATATTCTTTCACTTGTAGTTGTAAATTGTTTTGCGTAAGTGTAAGAGTATTTTTCTTGTCTTTATTGTGAAGCGTTCCAATAACTTGATCATCTAAGTCTTTCATAAGAATATAAGATTCATTCTTATTTACCGTGAGTGTCTCCCAATTTAAAGCTTTAGCAAGTACATTATAGTCACTTTGCTTAATGGCATAATAGAGCTGCGTGTTATTTTCAGCTGAAGATACTTCATATATATCCGTTTTAAATTTTGTATAAGTAAAGTGCTCTTCATTAAATTTTTGTTCTAACCAGTTTAAATGTTCATCCGCCAACGTATTTTCAGTATGTGATAAATATGTAAAAGGAAAAGGGTTTTCTCTTACTGTATCGAACTTCATAAATTTACCAAATCCATATAAGAATGTAATCATAGTAAAAGCAAGTGTTGATAGCATCGCTACAATAAAGAGCATGTTAATGTTTGTCCGAATGCGCGCTGCCAAATCAGAAATCCAAAGCATATTAATTCGCTTCATATAAAATGTTCTTCGCGTTTTTAATATACGAATGAGTAAAAAACTAATTTGTGAAAAGAAAAAGTATGTTCCAGCTGTAACAAGTGACGGAATGAGAAATATACTGGTGGCGGCGTACAAAAGCCCAACTACGTCGCCGAGCGACATGAAATATAGCGGATTGGCTGCTAGCACGTATCCAGATATTAAACATATCGCACCAAATAGAGAGATGAGCACAGATGCTTTTCTTTCTTTTTGTTTTGTTCCTTCTTTTAAAAGACGTACAGCCTTTCTCGTCCGAATTAGCATCGGCGTAAACGATGAGACGAGAATGAAGAGTCCTAGAAAAATGATCATAGTTAAAATAATGGCAGCTGTTGGCCAATATAAATATAAACCAGGAACATGTGTAATCTTGGCGGTAACTAATAAAAAGAACTGCGAGAAAACAAGTCCAAGTTGAATGCCGAAAAAGATGGAAAGAACACCAATTAGCATGTTTTCTAGAAATACGAGTCTCTTTAATTGTTTTTGGGATATGCCAAGTACTGTTAAAATCCCAAATTGCTTTTTTCGCACTTTTAAGAAAGTACCGATTGAATATAGTAAAAAGAAAAATGAAAAGAATACGATGACAATTTCTGAAATTGTCATTAATATGTTCAGAGCAGCATTCACGCCTGTCATATGCAATTTAGGATGAAATAAATAAACTGCAAACGAGAAAAAAATTGCAATGGAAAATGCACTGCTTACAAAATAGGCGAAATAAGCTCTGGCGTTCCTTGTGACGTTTTTAAATGCAAACTGCCAAAATGTCATTCACCTAAACCTCCTAATATAATGGGCATGAAAAAGGAGGGAAGAGATCCCACCTTTTTCATGTAATAACCTTTTTAATGCGTATCAGTATATTGTGATAACTTCTGCATATAAAGTGAGCGAATGAATAAGAAAAATACAATTTCAACGAATCCAAAAATAATAAGAACGGCTGAAACTTCTTTGAACAAAGATAAGCCAATTACATCTTGTAGCATTTTCGTTGCGAACATTGTATGAATGGATGCCATAATGTACGGAACGAAAAATAAAATACTAAGTTGTATGGTTGCAGATCGTTTCATCTCTGCACCTGTTACACCGATTTTAGAAATCGTTATATATTTCTCTTGTTCGTTCGTCAAATCTGTATACATTCTAAAGTAAAGAACGCTACCGGCTCCAATGAAGAAAATAACTCCTAAAAATGTTCCAATTAGGAAGTATGCAGCACTACCAGATGTTATTCTGTATAACGATCCTGCTGATTCAAATAGTCGAATAAGAGTCCCTTCATATTGGGAGTTGTTGCGATCTTTTTGCACTTTTTCTATAAAAGTATCAGCAATTTCATATGTCTGTTCCCAATTTTGAATTTTATAATTATATGCCGATATATGCTTTACCGAGTTAGATAAGTTGTTCACAACAATATCAGGCAAAACGATCGTTTGATATGAAAAGTCAGATGGAATTGCATGGATCTGTTCATAGCCTTTTACTTTTAATTTCGTATTTGTACTAGAGAGTGTAATGTAATCTCTTTTATAGCTTTGCTCAAATTCATTGAATATAGTGATATAAGACGTCCCCGTTAAAACATATGCCTCGTTATCATTTATAAATAGTTGTTTCATTCGTAAAGAATTCGCAAGTTTGTTATAGTCACTTTGCTTAATTGCGTATACGTCATTATAAATAGCTATACCTTTATCTTCTTCTAGCGGTGTTTCATACATATCAGCTGTTATTTTCTCATAAGGAAAATGCTCTTTTTTTAATTGTTGCTCAAGCCAATTTAAATGCTCTGTAACAAAAGGATTCGCATCATAAGAAAAATAAGAAATTGGGAAAGGCGAAGTTCGATTAACGTCTAGCTTAATAAATTTTCCGAACCCATATAGGAACGTAATCATTGTGAAAGCGATAGTAGATAGCATTGCTACAATAAAAAGCATATTAATATTCGTTCGAATACGGTTTGCTAAATCAGAAATCCAAAGCATATTAATACGTTTCATATAAAATTTTCTTCTTTTCTTTAAAATATGAATAAGTAAGAAACTAATTTGTGAAAAGAAGAAATATGTTCCGATTGTAACGAGCGTTGGAATGACGAAAATACTTGAAACCATATATATAACACCTATTTGTGGGCTTACTGATACGAAATATTTAGGATTTCCAGCTAACGCATAGCCACCAAATAAACAAATCACACCAAATAAAGAAATAAGTATGGACGGTTTTCTTTCTTTTCGTTTTTTACTATTTATTTTTAAAAGGTGTACCGCTTTTTTTGTACGAATGAGCATCGGTGTCAACGTAGATACAACGATAAAAAGACTAAGGAAGACGATTGTCGTTAAAATAAAAGCGTTAATAGGTAAGTATAAATATATGCCTGGTACGTGCGTAATTTTTGCTGTCACTAATAAGAAAAATTGTGAAAATACAAGTCCAAACTGCATGCCGAAAAAGATAGATAAAATACCGATTAACATATTTTCCATGAAGACGAGACGGTGTAATTGTTTTCTCGATATTCCTAAAACGGTCAAAACGCCGAATTGTTTTTTTCTAACTTTTAAAAAAGTGCCAATGGAATATAGTAAAAAGAAGAAAGAAAAAAATACAATTACTACTTCTGAAAATATCATTAATCCTGAAATTTCAGAGACCGTGCCAAAGTTTTGTAATTTCGGATGGAATAAGTAAACAGCAAATGAAAAGAAAACGGCAATCGAAAAAGAACTACTTACAAAGTAAGCAAAATAAGCTCTCGAGTTGCGCGTGACGTTTTTAAATGCAAATTGCCAAAATGTCATAAATTATACCTCCGATTAGAAGATATAGAAGTAGTTTTATTGCAAAAAATGTATGAGAGTGAGTTCTCATACATTTTGCTTGCATATGTCACGATCATGCTTCGGTCACCTTCTCCGTATGTTCTGATTGATTATTTGCAGCGTTGTGGAAGATGATTTTAATCGTCGTTCCTTTCCCAACTTCAGAATCTAGTTTGACAGAGTGACCTAAATAATCACAAATTTTACTTACGATATAAAGTCCCATACCAGTAGATTCTCCGAATGTACGACCATTTTTCCCAGTGTAAAACGGTTCGAATACTCGTCGAATATCTTCTTGCGGAATACCAACACCTTCATCACGAACTTCTAAAATAATATCTTTTCCGTTTCGATAAGCGGATAAGAATACTTTCTTTCCGCGCTCACCAGAGTAACGAACGGCATTTGTCATTAACTGATAGATGATAAATTTTAGCCATTTCGCATCAGAAGCAACCTGTAAATCAGAATGAACTTCTAAAACAGGGAAGACTCCGTTTCGGATAAATAGTTCTTTTAATCCATTAATATTTTTCGTTACCGTATCTTTTAATGAAATCGTCTCAACATGGAAGTCTTCATGGAAGTTATTTAACCTTGCCATGTATAAAGCCATATCAAGCCCTTGGTTTAGACGTTCTAATTCTTTTTTGAATTTCGGAATTAAATGTTCATCTTCCATTTCGAGTACCATAAGTTGCATAACAGAAACGGGCGTTTTCATTTGATGCACCCAGTGGTTAATGAATAATTGATGTTCTTGTTGTTTTACTTCGTACGATTGTAGTTCTTTTTGGAATAGACGATACTGCGTGCGCACGAGTTCATTTACACCGTGAGGCATCGGAGCAGTTGCTCTTTCAATAAATGCATCTTCCATTTTTTCTGGTTGTTCACTTAATCTATGGTACATTCTACGATTACGAACGTAACGGTAAGCGAGGAAACAAATAAATAAGTATAAGCTTAAAACGACGAAGTAAAATTTATTATTTTGAAATCCATCTACTGCATCATACAGAACGAAAATGATACCGAAGTTTAATACGTACAGTAGAAAAAATGCAAAATGATCACGTAAAAATAGCTTCATGCTTATTCACTCCAAGTTGCGTTAAAACGATACCCAAGTCCGCGCACTGTTTCAATAGCATTTTCAATACCAAGCTCATTGAACTTTTTACGAAGACGCGTAATGTTTACGTTTAATGTGTTTTCTTCAACGAAGCTCTCGTCATCCCAAAGAGCGGCTAGTAAATCTTCACGGCTCGCTGTACGAGGGAATTTAGATAATAACATTTCTGCTAAAATAGCTTCTTTCTTCGTTAAAAGAACTTGTTCAGATCCGAAGTGAATTTCAGGACGTTCTGGGAATAGTTTTAAGCCTTCTACTTCAACGATACGTTCAGAAATATTTGGCGCATAATCACCGTAAATACGGCGTAATTGACCTTTAATTTTTGCCATTACAACGTCATAGTGGAACGGTTTTGTAATATAATCATCCGCACCGCTTTCAATCGCCATAATTTGTTCCATCTCACCAGCACGAGCTGAAATGAAAATAATAGGACAAGTAGATTCATGACGAATTTGGCGGCACCAGTAAAATCCATCGAATTTTGGTAAGTTTACATCAAGTAAAACAAGATGTGGCTTTACAGCGTTAAAAGACTCCATAATATCATCGAAGTTCTCTGCAACAACAGCTTCATAGCCATATTTTTGAATGTGAGATTGTAGTAATGATGAAATATTTGGATCGTCTTCAACGATTAAAATTTTATACATATGTATATTCCTCCTAAAAAAACAATTGTAGCTATAGTGTATCATGTGTTTCAAGTCTTTTCATTATGTTGAAAGATAAGCTAGTAAACAGTATAGGTCAAAAGCAGAGAAAGTAAAAAGGGCCTCGTATATAATTGACAATTAACTGAAATCATTTTAACATTTAGATAAATATCTAAATGTCTAATTAGTGAAAGGAAGAAAGACATTGAATCAAGCGTTCAAAGCATTAGCAGATCCAACAAGGCGAAAAATTTTAGACTTATTAAAAGAAGGTGATCTAACCGCTGGTGAGATTGCTGAACATTTCAATATGACAAAACCAAGTATTTCACACCACTTAAACGCACTTAAAAATGCTGAACTTATTCAAGATGAGAAGAAAGGTCAATTCGTTATGTACTCTTTAAACACAACGGTCTTTCAAGATTTATTGACTTGGGTGTTTACATTTACGAATAAGGGGGAAGAGGGGAAATGAGGAAGCATATATTTCCGTTATTGTTAATTGCTTTAACGATTATTGCATGGTGCGTCGCGTGGCCTTATTTACCAGGAGAGGTTCCGAGCCATATAAATGTCTCGGGTGAAGTAGATGGACATATGTCGAAGATGGGCATGATGATTTTGGATGTTGCAGTTATGTTATTTATATATATTTTAGCAATTGTTTTACCTAAATTAGATACGAGATATGCGAATTACGGCAAGTTTTCGAAAGCATATATGATGATGAATGGAGCTATTTTATTATTCTTATTTGCTAATAATATCATGGCACTCGCAAATGCTTTAGGATACAACATTCCTATTGCAATTGTTGTGAACATAATGCTCGGTATACTCTTTATTGTACTCGGCAATTATATGCAGCAATGTAAACCAAATTTCTTCATAGGTATTAAAACGCCGTGGACGTTAAGTAATGAGGAAGTATGGAGAAAAACACATAGGTTAGGGGCAAAGATTATGATGATTGGCGGTATTGTAATCATATTTTCCGCGTTTCTTCCGGGAATGTGGAAAGTGATTAGTTTGTTAAGTGTTGTTGCTGTATTGGTTGTTGGTACGATGGTGTATTCCTATGTCGCTTATAAAAAAGAACTAAAAATGTAAAATAAAGCTGCTTTTCCTTAAAAGGAAAAGCAGCTTTATTTTTTATTTCCTCAAAACCGGTATCCAGATTTCACTTTTAAAGTTTGGAGAAGATATATCTTTCTGTTCATTCCATAATATCTCCGGTCCTTCCGCTAGTTCAAAGTTCGAAGAAGGGAACCATTCAGAATAAATACGCCCCCATACATTTTGTAGTGCATCCGGAAATGGACCAACAGCTTCAAATATAGCCCACGTTGAAGCTGCAACTTCAAGTTGCGCAAATTGCTCTGGGCAATCTTTCATTGTGGCTACGCCAATATAGTGATCAAGTTCTCCTTTTTCCTCCATTCTTCCTTCAGAAAAGTTAGTAGAAGCACTAATAATTCCAGTAGGTTCCATATTTGAAAGTGACTTTAAAGTTTGAATGACATCTGGATTTAAACTTTTCCACATAGAAGCAATTTCTTCATTTACACCGTTAAATACAATCGGTACGCGTTTTGTAATACCTATAATTCGAAATGGTTCTTTTTCTTCAATTCGATAATTCATTTCATTTCCTCCTTGGATGGATAATTGGAAGGTCATTGGTGAATAGGCTTTTAGGGAATGACTACTATTTCGGGCCTCTGAAGGTGTTATGCCGTGCAAGTTCTGAAAGGCACGCGCAAAAGAATCTGGTGAGTTGTACCCATATTTGATAGCGACATCAATGACTTTTGCATCGCTATTTTTTAGTTCAAAAGCAGCGAGAGTCAGACGTCTACAACGAATATATTCTGATAGTGATATGCCAGCTAGAAAAGAAAACATTCTTTTGAAATGATATTCCGAGCAGTAAGCTAGCTTCGCAACTTCTTTAAAATTAATTTCATTTGTTAGGTTGTTTTCAATATAGTGCATTGCAGCATTCATATTTTTAAGTGAATCCATATGATGACCTCCTCTGTACATAGAATAGCAGGAACGAAATAGCTCCATCCGACATTTCGTGCACAACTTTGTAGGGTACATTTTGTACCTTACAAAATTGTAATGTTCCTGTAAGGAGAATGAATGGATGGCATGATATCCCAATGTTATAGTAACAAAGTACTTTGATTCATTAGGTTAAATTTTGATTTCTTTGCTTACTGGTCTTACATAACTGTCATGTTTGTGTAAGAAACATCGATAGTGGAAAAAGTAGAGAATGTATATAGTGAAAATAGAGAATAGATGAAATGAGGGATGTCGAGATGAAAACAGTGTTAGAAGCAAAAAATATTGAAAAAGTGTATGACACGGGTGGTAATAAATTTGCAGCGTTAAAAGGTATTAACTTACAAGTAAAAGAAGGTGAGTTCGTTGGAATTATGGGACCTTCTGGTTCTGGAAAGACGACTTTACTAAACGTTCTTTCTACAATTGATAATGCGACGAACGGTGAAATTTTAATTGATGGAAAAGATATTGTGAAAATGAATGATGATAAGTTAGCGTTATTCCGCCGCGATCATTTAGGTTTCATTTTCCAAGATTATAACTTATTAGATACGTTAACTGTAAAAGAGAATATTGCGTTACCTCTTGCGTTATCAAAGGTGAAAGCGAGTGAGATTGATCGCCGCGTTCTTGAAATCTCAAAGAAATTCGGTATTGATCATATTTTAAGTCAGTTCCCATATCAAGTATCTGGTGGACAGAAGCAAAGATGTGCGGCATCACGTGCAATCGTTACAAATCCAAGTATGATTTTCGGGGACGAGCCAACGGGAGCACTTGATTCGAAATCAGCGACAGATTTACTTGAAAGTATGAAGTCGCTAAATGAATATGATAATTCTACAATTTTAATGGTAACGCACGATGCGTTTGCGGCAAGTTACTGTAAACGAGTTATTTTCATTAAAGATGGTGAGTTATATAAAGAATTGCACCGCGGCGAGTTAACGCGTAAACAGTTCTTCCAACAAGTCGTTGATGTAATGTCTTCTATTTCCGGAGGTATGGCTGATGACCTTATCTAGCATTGCCCTCCGCAACATACAGCGGAACTTTAAAGACTACTTTGTATATTTTGCATCTATGATTTTTAGTATCGTTATTTACTTTACATTTAAAGCACTGCAATATAATTCACAAATGGAAAAAGCAGCGGAAGCTTCTAAAAAAATTAGCGGGGCATTCCAAGTTTCCAGTGTGATGCTTATTATTTTCGTAGCGGTGTTTATTATATATTCGAACGGTTTCTTTACAAGAAAACGTAAAAAAGAAGTTGGACTCTATTCCTTATTAGGTATTCGTAAAAGACAAATTGGTAAAATGCTCTTTTATGAAAATATGTTAATGGGGTTAATGTCTTTAATTATCGGGATTGCGATTGGTAGTGTCCTTTCAAAATTATTCCTTGAGTTATTAGTAAATATGATGGGATTAAATTTAAATGTTCATTTTGAAGTACCGATGGCTGCCATTATTGATACAGCAATTATTTTCTTTGTGATTATTTTATATACATCACTTCAAGGATATCGTTTAATTTATCGATTCAAGCTAATTGAACTTTTCCGTGCAGAACGTGAAGGAGAAGCAATGCCAAAAGGATCTGTTATTATGGCATTCATTTCAGTTTTCTTAATCGGTTCAGGTTATTTCTTAGCGCTAATGTACATGAAAGCAGTTATGTATGCAGACTTTATGGTCGTTGCATTATACATTTTATTAGCGACAGTAGCAGGAACTTATTTATTGTTCATGTTCTTCACAGTATTTATATTGAAACGTGCGAGAAATAATAAATCAGCGTTTTATAACGGTATGAATATGGTAACGACATCACAGTTACTCTATCGCATTAAAGGAAATGCGAAATCACTGGCGACAATCGCTATTTTAAGTGCAGTAACATTAACGGCGGTTGGTACGTCAGTTACGATGTATTACAACACATTTACGCAATCAAAAGTTGCTGCGCCGTATAGTTATTCCTATGAGAAAAAAGATGCAGCATTAGATAAAAAAGTAAATGAAATACTTGCTGGAGAAAAGAATAATCATCCAGTCACATATGAATCAGAAGTTGAAATGATTCCTGTGAAAGGAACATTTAAAGGTGAAAGAGCGGATCAAGTTCTGAACACACACTATAATGTGACGAAGCAGTACCAGCTTATTTCTCAATCAAACTTTAATACAATCGCGAAACATTTAGATATAGAACCTGTAAATTTAAGTGCGAATGAAGCTTTTGTATATGATAGCTTATATATTGAAACACTTGATTTTGGTCCTCTTTACACAGGAAATACAGCTGTATTCCCTGTTGGAAGTGAATCGAAAGAGTTAAAGATTAAAGGTGTAAATAGTAGAAGTGTTACAAACTTAAATGAATTATTTGTAATCGTTCCAGATCAAACATATGAGCAGGCGAAACAAGTAAACGAAACGCGCACTGTAAAAAATATTGATGTAAAAGGTGAGCGAAATAGTAAAGAGTTAACAGCGAAATTAGCAAGCGTTATGCCAGCTGGTGAATCAGAAGTTTTAAAACCATTTAACGATTTCTATACAGGATTCCAAATGGGGCTTGAAACGACAGGCTTAATGATGTTTATTGGGTTATTCTTAGGATTAGTCTTCCTATTAGCGACAGGCTCAATCATTTACTTTAAACAATTAACAGAAGCAAGTGCTGACCGTGATCGTTACATTGTCCTTCATAAAGTTGGTGTAACGAAGCAAGAAATGAAGAAAGCTATCGCAAAACAAGTAAGCTTTATCTTCGCTATTCCGTTAGTAATCGGAATTTTGCACAGCTTGTTTGCACTAAAAGGTTTAGGGAACATATTACCGTATGAAATCATGATCCCACTCCTAATTAGTATTGGAGTATACGGCGCTATTTATATCGGATATTACTTCTTAACAGTTCGTTCTTATTATAAGATTGTGAGTGCGAAATAATAAGTGAAGCTGTGAGGAAGGAAAAAGCCATTTACCTAATTTTTATAGGTGAGTGGCTTTTTTGTATAGAAATAATTAACGTGCATCAATTATGTCGATGAAACTAAAGGTATGTTTACGGCCAAAGGTATCTATACATATTAAAGAACGTTTCAAAGGGTTTAATTCAATTACAGTCATATACATTGTAGGGAAATAATTATCTTTATAATAAGTGACCAATATTTGTTTTTCTGAAATGAATGAGCGTAATAAAGTGTCTTCAATTCTTTCTCTATCATCGTATGATGATACTTTTCCCGATTCTTTCATGTGAGCAGATTGTTTAGACATACTAGTCAATTGAACCGATTTTGATATATTTGTACTACTCATGCTTTCTATTCTCCTAACAATATATTTTCTATATAGGAAGGTTAATCACTATGGAAGTAACTACTGCTGATCATTCCGAAGTACCTTGTGTTAGTTTTATTATGTCTGATTGGGAACCGAATTTGCTTAGTACTAAAAAATTATCAAATTCATTCACTTATTTATAGTAATTATTTGTCATTCTTGTACTTTTTTGAATGGGATTAAAACTTTATTAAGGTGAATTTGGATGAAGAAGAATAAATGAATGAAGGTGAGCTAGTATGATAACTATCTCACCTTCTATTAGGAAAGCATTTTTATACCACTTAAGATCCTAACCTCAAAATTCAGCGAAAGCAAAGCAGTTAGGTAGAGGGAGGATTAATAGTTAGTGAGGGATGAGCAAAACTCCGACTGATTAAAGTTTTATTTTATATTACAGTATGATTTGCACGATATTGTCTAGGAGTCATACTAGTAATTTTTTTGAAGACTCTCGTGAAATAGCTTTGATCATTAAAGTTGAGCCAGGCACAAATATCTGATAGTGGGTAGGTCGTTAATGTTAATAACTTTTTGGCTTCTTCTACTCGTTCCCTCTGGATGTATTCACTTAAAGGAATTCCCACTTCTTTTTTAAATAGCTTTGATAAATAAGTAGGGGAAATATGTAAAAGGTTAGCAAGGTCATTAAGAGTTATTTCATCGTAAATATGTTTGTGAATATGATTTAGGCATGTAGTAATGGCATTAGAATATGCTTGATTATTATATTCTTTTACACGTTCTGCAAAAGTACATAATGCATCTTCAATTAATCTATTTACGGAATACATGTTGTCTAGTTTTTCAATGGTTTGAATATATAAAGTACCGAGTGAAAAAGCAATATGTGATGGAAGATTACCATCTATCGCATATCGAATAGCTAGCGTAATGGCGATAATGCCATTATTTTTTTGGTTTCTTAGTTGATCTCCTTTAGATGAAATTGCTGAATCTTCTTGCGGGAAGGAATATGCATATTGTATGACTTTTTCTTTATTGCCTTCTTTAATTGCAGAAAAAAATTTACGTTCCAATGATATGTCATAATGTTGCGGATCATGCCGAAGACGTTTTGAAATGTATAGATCAGGATTTACGATTTTATAAGAAACATCTTCGAGCAATTTATTTTTTTTCCAAACAATATCGCGATCTAATTTTTCATTGAAAATGACGTAATGTAACCAAATACTTATATCAATTAGTGTACTTTTTTTCATCTCGGGTAGAAATTGATAGTAGTCTATTCCTTGCTGTGTTTTATCATTACAGTTGAAATACTTCATAAGTTTAATAGCCATTTCATCTGATACTTTTGGGTAAGTGGTAGGGCCGATTATAATCGTTCCTTTTATATGTTCATGATTTGTTATATGAATGCTAATGAAATTCTCAAGATATTTATTCCCTTTGAAAATTGGAAAATTACAAGGAGCATTTTCTTGATAAAGTTCATTCAGATGTTCTTCTTTAGAAGTATAAAAAGGACTACCAATCGTATGAGAAGTAGATTCATATACAATTTTTTTATTAGTAGCTAAAAATTGAACAGGTACATGAAAAGTGCTATGTACAAGGTCGCATAAGTGCTGTATGTCGATATAATTATTCATAATCTTCTCCTTTTAAATCGTTTTGAAATATATTTGAACCTATATTCGTTTCTACAAAATATAAATTTCTTATTATTTGAATTTCTTTGCTCATACAAAATAATTACATATGTTGGATAATAATGAAAGGTAATTGACAGATTTATTTCTACAGATGTTGTATGAAAATAGACGTAGTGATGGTACCTTCCATAAAGTTCTTTTTATATCTATTATACCAAATTAATAAATATAAGAGAGATGTTTATATATAAGAACAAATGATATATTCTTCATAAAATCTTAAGAAATCTCCTCAATTTTTGTTAAGAAACGATAGTTATACTTAGAAACAAGTTAAAAACTATTGAACGAATGGGGAGAGGTTTACATGCAGCTCATAACATTCTTACATGAATTTATTAAACATCCGAAACATACTGGTGCAGTTGCGCCAAGTTCAAAAATATTAGCAAAGAAAATGGTAGATGTAATTGATTTTAATAAAGCAAAATGCATTGTAGAGTTAGGGCCTGGTACAGGGGTTTTTACGAAGGAGATTATGAAGAGAAAAAAGAAGGGAACAATATTTCTTCTTATTGAAATAAATGAAGTGTTTTGCAAAGAGCTAAAGAGAAAGTTTAAAGATGAGCAGAACGTCATTGTTGTGCACGGTTCAGCTGAAAATATAAAGAAGTATATGGAAGAGTTTCATATAGAATGCGTGGATTATGTCTTATCGGGATTACCTTTTACCTCTTTACCAGAAGAAGTTTCAAAACGCATTTTAAATAATGTAATGGAAGCAATACATGAGAATGGGGAATTCATAACATTTCAATATTCACTTGTGAAAAAAGGATTTATACAGCATTTCTTTCCTCAAATTACATTAGAAAAAGTGTGGCTCAATTTCCCGCCAGCGTACGTCTTTAGCTGTAAAAAAGAGCTAAGGAGAGTATATGCATAATGGAATTGCATGAATTATTATCCTATATTGAGCAGTATGGTTATTGGGCGTTATTTTTCTGTTTATGGTTGGGTATTATCGGTATGCCAATTCCAGACGAAATGATTGTAATGAGTGGCGGATTTGTCTCTTCACTAGGGATATTAAGTATCATTCCTGCATTTTTATTAACGTATTTAGGAGTTGTATCCGGACTTTCTTTAGGTTATATACTAGGGAAAATATTTGGTACAAAAGTACTTCATAAACTAATGAAAAAGAAAAAGGCAAAATATCTTTTGAAATCTCAACAAATGGTAGAGAAATATGGTCATTATGCGTTAGTTACAAGTTACTTCATACCAGTTGTAAGACATATTGTACCGTATGTAGTTGGAATGAATAACATGTCATTTCGGATATATGCTGTGTATTCCTATACGACAGGATTTGTTTGGACGCTCATTTATTTTGTGCTCGGTTCTTTATTCGGACAACATATTGAAAGAATTGTAGCAGTTGCGATAGAGTATGGTGTGTATTTTGGCGTAATTGTCGTTTTAATTGGTAGTTTGTTTTATGTAAAAAGAAGTGCGGTAGTTAGTAAATAGAAGAGGCTGTTCCAAAATACATTTTGGACAGCCTCTTCTATTGTTTATACGGTCAGCCGATATAATTTCATATATCGTGATGCCATATTACTCAACATTAAGAAAAAGTTAAGAAATCGTACGAGTTTTTATTAAGAAGCACTCTCTATACTTAGAAAAGTCTTATCGAAAAATATAATGAAAGGCGGAATATAGATGAAAAGATTTATTTTTGGAGCAGTACTTGTTATTGTCGCAGGAGCGGCATATTTATTAAATGGGAGTGCTACAGTAGATTCCATGAACCCATTTCTTAAATTAGAATATCGTTATGCGGTAATTGATAATGATGGAAAAGATTTAGGTGGAAATAAAGGCCGTGCATACACAGTGAACACATATGACAAGGATGGAAATAAAAAAGAGATAACAATTGATGGAGTGGATACATTGCAAAAAGGTTCATACTGGCATGTAATTACGAGAGGAAAGTCTGTACACGATAAAGTGCAAATAGAAGAAGAAATAATTCCTGACGGCGCAAAGGTAAAGTTAGGATTATAAGTATAAAACCGATTCTTAATTTAGAGAATCGGTTTTATTTTATGGTAAAATTTAGGTGTGGAGGGGGCGGAAGTTATGCTACTCATTGTTAGCCTTATTTTAATTGGAATCATGTGTAGTATGAGAATAGTATCATTACATATGATAGAACGAGAAAAGATAGAAGAACGATATGTATATTGTCCAAAATGTGATGCGAAAATTAGAAGAGGGAATGCTGCTCCTTTTTGTTCAAAATGTAATGTAATCTTTTAAAGAAGATAAAAAGGCCAAAACGAACATATTTCAGTTCGTTTTGGCCTTTTTTGAATGAAGAGTAATAACAACTTTCTATGTTCCACTCATAATTTCTACGGTTATCTCCGCAAAAATAGGTTTTTTTTATAAAATCATTTTATTTTGGAGCTACAGACGTTGAAACATAAAATTGTTACTTATTAGTATCTATAACACTTTAAAGTGCGTACTTTTTATTGTGTTGTAGATAAGACATAATTACATACGTGAGAGGGAAATGAGTAGTGTAGAACTAAAAAGCATATACGTTATTTTTCATAACTATCGTGCTTTAATCGGTCAGCCTTGTCACATTAATTGATATTCATTCATCATTTTTAAATAGATTTTAGGAGGAGATTTTAAATGAAAGATTTATTAAAAGGTACACTTGGTTTTGGTACGGCACCACTAGGTAATATGTACCGTAATATTCCAGAGGAAGAAGCAATCGCAACAGTGGATGCTGCTTGGGATAATGGTGTTCGTTACTTTGATACAGCTCCACTGTATGGATCTGGTTTAGCAGAGATTCGTCTTGGTGAAGCACTATCGAAAAGAAATCGTGATGAGTACTTCTTAAGTACAAAAGTAGGTCGAATTATTTCAGATGAATTGGAAGATCCATCTACACGTGATTTAGGTGAAAAAGGCGGACTTTTCGAATTTGGTCGTAAAAATAAAATCATCAACGACTACAGTGCGGATGCAACTCTTCGTTCTATTGAAGATAGTTTAAAACGTTTAAAAACAGATCGTCTAGATTTTGTTTATATTCATGACGTAGCACAAGATTTTTATGGAGATGAGTGGATTTCACAATTTGAGATTGCTCGAACAGGAGCATTCCGTGCACTTACTCAATTGCGTGATGAAGGTGTAATTAAAGGCTGGGGCCTTGGAGTAAATAAAGTAGAAGCTATTGAACTTATGCTGGACTTAGAAGAAGCAAAACCAAATGTATCTTTATTAGCTGGTCGCTATTCATTATTAGACCACGAGCGTGCGTTAGAACGCGTAATGCCTGCGGCTGTAAAAAACAATATGGACATTGTTGTTGGTGGACCATATAGCTCAGGTGTTCTTGCTGGAGGTACTCACTTTGAATACCAAAAAGCGTCACCAGAAATCATTGAAAAAGTTAATAAAATGAAAAACCTTGCCGATCGTCATGGAATCAGTATTAAAGCTGCTGCTTTACAGTTTTCACTGGCTAACCCAGCGGTTGCTGCTGTTATTCCAGGTGCAAGTAAACCGGAACGAATTGCAGAAGACCAAGCTGCATTGAAAACAGTGATTCCAGCAGCGTTCTGGGAAGAAATGCGTGAACAAAAATTAGTTGCAGTTAATGCACCACTACCAATTAACGTTAAATAAAAAGGAGAGTAATGAAAATGGCAAATACTATTACATCTATTGAAATTCCAGCTTCACCTGCCCAAGTATGGCAATTAATCGGAGGTTTTGATGCACTTCCAGATTGGTTACCATATATCCCTAGCAGTAAAGTAACGGAAGGTGGACGTGTACGTCATTTAGCTAATCCTGATGGCGATGCAATCGTAGAGCGCTTAGAAGCATTTAATGAGAAAGAACGTTACTACACATATTCAATTATGCAAGCACCATTCCCTGTGACGAATTATTTATCTACAATCCGTGTTAAAGAAGGTAAAGATGCTAACACATCATTAGTTGAATGGTCTGGTAGCTTCACTCCTGTAGCGGTTACTGATGAAGAGGCAATTAATCTATTCCATGGCATTTATAAAGATGGTTTAGAGGCGTTACAACAAACATATTTAGCTTAATCAATTTATTAAACATTTGAAAGTCTGCAGTGTAACAACTGCAGACTTTTTTGATTATGGAATTTCTTTTTAAGAAAATATTAAGAAACCCTAGCACTATTTGTTAAGAAAATGTATCTATACTGAATTCTGTTGCTTAAAGAGAACATCACGAATTATAACAGGAGGTACAAATAGATGAAAACGATGTTAGAAGCGAAAGGGATTTCGAAAATATATAATACAGGCGGGAATACGTTTGAAGCGTTGAAAGATATTCATCTGCAGGTGAAAGAAGGAGAGTTTGTCGGTATTATGGGACCATCTGGTTCTGGTAAGACGACACTTTTGAATGTTCTTTCTACTATTGATACGGCTTCAAAGGGTGAGATTTTAATTGATGGAAAAGATATTGTGAAGATGAATGATGATGAATTGGCACTCTTTCGCCGTAATCATTTAGGGTTCATTTTTCAAGACTATAACTTATTAGATACGTTAACGGTACGAGAAAATATTGCATTGCCACTTGCTTTGTCAAAAGTGAAGGCGAAAGAAGTAGAATCTCGCGTTGAGAAGATTGCGAAGAAGTTTGGAATAGATCATATTTTAAATCAGTATCCGTATGAAGTATCCGGTGGACAAAAACAACGCTGCGCAGCATCAAGGGCAATTGTAACAAGTCCAAGTATGATTTTTGGAGATGAGCCAACTGGTGCGCTTGATTCAAAGTCAGCGACGGATTTATTAGAAAGTATGAAGACATTAAATGAAAAAGATCTTGTAACGATTTTAATGGTAACGCATGATGCGTTTGCGGCAAGTTATTGTAAACGTGTTGTATTTATTAAAGATGGAAAGTTATATAAAGAATTACATCGTAAAGGGATGACACGAAAACAGTTCTTCCAGCAAATTATTGATATGATGTCTTCCATATCTGGAGGTGCGACAAATGAGCTTATCTAGCATTGCACTTCGTAATATAAAACGAAATTTTAAAGATTATTTTATATACTTTGCCTCTATGATTTTTAGCATCGTCATTTATTTTACGTTTAAGGCGTTGCAATACAATTCACAAATAAGTGAAGCTGGAGATAACATCGGACGAGGATTCCAGCTCGCGAGTGTTATGCTCATTATTTTCGTTGCGGTATTTATTATATATTCGAATGGTTTCTTTACACGAAAGCGTAAGAAGGAAATAGGTCTTTATTCTTTACTCGGTATTCGAAAGAAAGAAATAGGTAAAATGCTTTTTTATGAAAATATGTTAATGGGTTTATTATCGTTAGTAATCGGAATTGTAATTGGTAGCTTACTTTCAAAAGGATTCCTAAAGCTACTTGTAAATATGTTAGAGCTACATGTAAATGTTCATTTTGAAGTACCAATTGGAGCTATTATAGATACAGCAGTTATTTTTTGTTTCATTATTTTATATACGTCATTTAAAGGATACCGCGTTATTTATCAATTTAAGTTAATCGAGCTATTTCGTGCAGATAACGAAGGCGAAGTTATGCCAAAAGATTCTAAAATAATGGCTATCATTTCTTTATTATTAATTGGATCAGGTTATTTCTTTTCAGTAACGGCTATTAAAAATGCAAGCAGCGATAACTTTATGCCACTTGCGCTTTATATTGTATTAGCAACAGTACTTGGAACGTATTTATTATTTAAGTTCTTTACTGTTTTTGCATTAAAAAGAGCGCGAGATAAAAAATCTTCATTTTATAATGGAATGAAAATGGTGACGACATCTCAATTACTATACCGCATTAAAGGAAATGCAAAATCGTTAGCGACAATTGCTGTATTAAGCGCAGTAACGTTAACAGCGGTTGGAATGTCTGTTACGATATATTACAACACATATATGCAGGCGAAGAAATATCACCCAGTTAGTTATTCATATGAAAAGAAAGATATAGAATTGGATCGTAAGGTGAGTGGGATTTTAAAAGAAGGAAAGAATGAAGTCATTCATCAATATGAATTAGAGACAGTAAAAGTAGTAGGAGAATACGGTGATGGAACTTCATTACAATCAAGAACAACAGAACTTATCGCACAATCATCATTTAATAAAATTGCAAAATATTTAAATGAAGAAACTTTAGATTTAAAGAAGAACGAATTGTATGCATTTGATGGTATGTACAGTGAAGGTAAGAGAGATAGTGGGGTATATAAAAATCGAAAAGCTACATTCCAAATTGAAGAAGTAGCACCAGTACAAGTGAAAGATGTACAAGCAAAAAACATTACAAACTTATATGAACTTCTAGTTGTTGTTCCAGACGAAGTATATGAGCAAGCAAAGAAGACAATTGGCTCTCATACTGTAAAAAATATTGATGTGAAAGGTGAAAGAAATAGTAAAGTATTAACGGAGAATTTAAAGAAAGTAATACCGGAAGAAGATGCAGAAGGTAAAGAACAATTCAGTGATTTCTATACTATTTTCCGTGATGGTATTGAGGTATCAGGTTTAATGATGTTTAGTGGTATGTTCTTAGGACTTGTATTTTTACTCGCAACAGGGTCTATCATTTACTTCAAGCAATTAACAGAAGCACATGCAGATCGTGAGCGTTACATCGTTCTTCGAAAACTAGGTGTCACGAAAAAAGAAATGAAAAGGGCAATCGCAAAACAAATGAGATTTATTTTCTTCATTCCTTTAGTAGTTGGCATATTACACACTTTATTTGCATTAACAGGATTAGCGACAGTACTTCCGTATGAAATTGCAGTTCCGTTGTTAATTAGCATCGGCGTGTATAGTGTTATTTATATTGGTTATTATTTGTTGACGGTTCGTGCTTATTTTGGGATCGTTAGTAAATAGAAAAGAGAGAAAGAGAGCATAGTGAAAATTATGTTCTCTTTCGCTTTTTATCATTATTTATTTTCTAAAATTCGTTCAACATCATGTACACTTAATTTACTTGCCTTAGCAATCGTCTCAAGTGGTATACCAAGATCATACATACTTTTAATCATTTGGATTTTTCCCTGTTGAACTCCTTCTTTTCGCCCTTGTTCTATACCTTGTTCTATACCTTGCTCTATACCTTGTTCTATACCTTTTTCTAAGCCCTTTTCCATGCCTCTTTTCATACCTTCTGTCTCTGCGTGGGCGAATTTTGCTGCTTCATCCATTAAAACTTTCTCCCTTGCGTCATAGGCTTGTCGGAAAGAGGAATCTTGACTCATACGTTCCCATTTGTTTATTGCTTTTTGTAAAATAGGGTCTTGGTTCATAGCAATATCCTCCAATAGTTTAGTTAAGTGCTCATCCTCATTTGCTGAAAGCAATAAAAGCCAACGAGCAAATGGGTCTTTCCACGGATTTACTTTTTCTTCATGCCACTGTTCTGTTAACTTTGGAATTTCTACAATGTGAATTTCTATGTCATCACTCAAGAGTTTCTGTTGTTGTGTATTCCACAATGTGCCCTTTGTATGAAATTCTTTGTGATCTAAAAACATTATGAAGTTCAATAAATTAATGGTGATGGTTTTACGAAGTGCACTGTAGGGCATACCTTTTTGTAACTGGGATGTGTATAATTTTCCCCAATAATATAAACTGCGTTTCATCATATCGTGATTATTATTAAGCTGTATTTCTACATTTACCTTTTTCCCTGTGTCTAATGTTACTGAAATATCTAGAATTGATAATTTATCATTTGCGTGTTCTCGGTGTAAATGTGGATCTTCTAATTGTAGAGAAGCAATAGGTGACTCTAAAGACTCTTGTAACATCGCGTTTAAAAAGGCAATGAGAATATCTTCACTACCATTCGTACCAAACAATTGTTTAAATGCAAAATCAATGCGTAAATTCACTAATTGTTGGTTGAACAAAGGTTGTCCTCTCCCTTATATGAAGGTGCTTCTTTTCTTAATTGTATCTAAAAATAACTAGAGGATGCAAATAGACCATTCTGCTATTTTTAAGTAGGATTATTATAATGTCAGAGGTAAGTATAGCTATGTTATACTCTAGTAAATTTGAAAAGTTTATATAGAGGTGAAGATGCTACAGATGCAAAAAGATATTTTGAAACTATTAGATAAAAAGCAAAGTAACTATGAATTTCCTGCCTTTGATAATGAATATATGGATATTTCACAAGTGAAATTCTCTCTTTTCTTTAAAGATAATAAAGATTGGTTAATGGTATTTCAGGTTGTCGGTGTAGGATCATTAGGTGTATGTAATGATATTCAAGTATACGGTGATAGAATAAATCATTCAATTGGTGATGATGGTATTTTACAATTAAATGATGGAGAGTATGAGTTGTTTGATGATGAAGGTGAATTTATGCCAAATATTTATAATGACAGTGTGAAAATTCGTGATCATCATTTTGAGTATGAATTTACAGAAGAGGATTATGTGAATAATGGAATAGAAGTAAAAACGACAGATTCTTATCCAACATACTTCATGCGTATGCTTGCTACTAATAATGAAGCACGAAATTTATTGTGGTGGAGTAAAGAAGAGATTTTAGAAGAGTTTGATTTAGAAGGCGACTGGGAAGTAGCGTATGAAACGGAAGAATGGAAACATGTTGAAGATGAAAAAGTAAGTGAAAATGAATTCTTCCAATCAGTAGCCGCTGCAATAGAGAAGAAAGATCCAAGTATTATTGTGAAGAAGGATGCTAATACGCACTGGAAAAATTGGGTGGAGTTTGATTACGAAAATTCATATTGAAATATCTTTGTAATAAAAAAGACGCGCTAAAATGTTAAAACTTTAGCTCGTCTTTTTGTATTACACAACCGCAGGATTATAAATCATCGTAAAGTGCCCTTGTAACAATTCAATATGACAAGGTGTATGAAGCGAACTTTCTCCATCTGTATCTACTTCTTTTTCTTCTTCTGTTTCGATATGAATGGATTTCGCTTTTACGTGGAAGATGTCATTTTCGTTTGAGTCTTCAAATAGTTTCTTTCCGATGTAATCTTTAAATGCTTGAATACCTGTTGATTTGACTACGAAAATATCAAGTGTTCCGTCGTCGCATTTTACGTTCGGAATAAAGGACGGGATGCCGCCAAGATATTCACCGTTTCCAACCATAACAAGGACAGCTTCATCTTCATATACTTGTCCGTCATAAGTGATTTTAACTGGGAATGTTTCAGCATTTTTGACAGTTCGAATTGTGCTTAAGTAGTAACCAATTTTACCAAGCTTTGCTTTCTCCTCTGCATCAA
This sequence comes from Bacillus cereus group sp. Bc061, assembly GCF_027715825.1. NCBI lineage: Bacteria > Bacillati > Bacillota > Bacilli > Caryophanales > Bacillaceae > Bacillus > Bacillus cereus group sp. Bc061. Next base: position 120,439 of record NZ_JAQFTZ010000008.1, on the reverse strand, counting down.
TATTGTTTGATACTTCAGATACGAGTCCAATGCCCCAGAAGTTTAGGAAATGTTGTCCGTTTGCTTTTGCAACGTCAACTGGTTTTACGTGTTCCTTAGTGATAAGTTTTGCTGCTTCTGCAATGTTTTGCGGAACGCCGAGTGTGCGAGAGAAGTCATTGCAAGTTCCGCCTGGAATGATTGCAAGTGTAGGTCTAGTTTCAAGAGGTGCTAAGCCGTTTGTGCATTCAAATACAGTGCCGTCACCACCAAAGACGATAATTAAATCTACTTTACTAGCAAACTCTTGGCAATATTTCGTTGCATCACCTTGCTTTTTCGTGTGAAGGATATGTAAGTCAGGAAAAGCTGCGGCAAGAGGTGGTACGATTTTCGTTAAATTTGTATGTAAGTCGCCTTGTCCAGCTTTTGGATTTACGATGAGGAGTACTTTTTCAAATTTTGTCTTTGTCATTTTCATCTCTCCCTGTTTTTTTGTAATGGAAAGAAGGAGCTGTTCCGATGTATTTCAGAACAGCTTCTTCCTATTAATAGGGTGCTAAGATTGTCGGTTATTGTCGGTAAGTCGATATATTGAAAAAAATCACCGATATAATTTGAGTTGCAGTCGATATATTTGAAAAATCGCCGATATAATTTAAGATACGGTCGATATATTTTGAAAATCGCCGATATAAATTTCATGTACTATCGATTTTTTAAGTTATATGATTATTCCGTTACAACCGAAGCAATAAATGGTAAGTTACGATATTTTTCTGCGCAGTCGATGCCGTAGCCAACGATAAATTCGTCTGGAATTTGGAAGCCAACATATTCAGCTTTTAAGTCCACTTTACGACGCTCAGGTTTATCAAGTAGCGTACAGAATTTTAAAGCTTTTGGTTTATGCATAAAGAAGTGGTCTTTTAAGAAGTGAAGTGTTAAGCCAGAATCGATAATGTCTTCTACGACAATTACGTTTTTGCCAGTAATGTTTACATCGATATCTTTTAATAGTTTTACTTTGCCAGTTGTTTCTGTTTGATTTCCGTAGCTAGATGCAGAAATAAAGTCGATTGTTACATCGTTTTTAATGTGACGAATTAAATCAGCAGCAAATACGAAAGATCCTTTTAATACAGCGATTACTACAATTTCTTCTCCTTCAAAATCACGTTCGATTTGAAGTGCTAGTTCTTTTACTTTTTCTTGTAATTGTTCTTCAGAAATTAAAGTGTCTTTTATTTCAATATTCATTGGAGTCCTCCTACAGTGTAAAACTTGTGAACATTTCGACTGTAAAGGATAGAAAGGAAAAAGTCAAAGGAGATAGTAATTTTTTACAAAATACCGACAAAATCATCTGATGATATGATATACTAATTATATTAAGAAAACGCTTCCATAAAGGGTGATGATAATGAAGAAGAAACAGTACACAACTGTAACATTTATAAAAGCATTACTATTAACAATTGTTCTTGGATTGTTGGCTTATATAATTGATGTACCAGCGATTCGGATTTCACTAATTGGAATGACTTTAGTATTAGGCGCAATTTCTCATGGTATGATGTCGCAGCTACAAGAAGCTGGACTTGATGATATGAAAGATCATATAGATAAGAAATAAGAGACCTTCACATAGGCATAGTGAAGGTTTTTTTGTTTCTTACAAAAATGTAAGGTAGTTGTAAGGGAAATCGATAGTTGCATAGTAGTGTTTTGGATAAACTATGGGTGTAAGGTAAAAGGCAAGCATATTTTAGGTAAATTAAGTTTTAGGCACTCTATATGTGAAAAAGGAGTAGGAGGGCATGGAGAAACGTTGGACGACCTTTTCTTTTTTAGCAACTAGCAACACCGTAATGCTAGCTGGCGAGATGGATTTTTTGCACTTGTTTGATCGAGAAGACGATCATTCTTCTTCTAAATTTACAATGAAATGGAATAAATGGAGCGAAAGTTGTAGGTTGGAAGAAGAGGCCCCTAACGAAGCGCAAAAAATTATTTTGACAAACCCTATTAAAGCGTGGGTTGTTCAACGTCGTAAGTGTAACGTCAAAAATCACTTAAAGAAAACTGAGCCGAGACAATTAGTTATCGCTCCGGCCCATTCTACTTCTAAATCACGCGAAAGTAACATGTAAATAATTGAGACACACACCCGAAAAAACATCGTATATATTGCGATGTTTTTTTATTTTTTACAATGAAATCTTTAAATGAAATATATTTTATCTGCATCTTATATTTATATCTCTTGTTTATTCTAGTGATACATCCGATGCGAAGTGATGTAAAACGTATAAAAGGAGAGAAATACAATGAAAAAGAAACTATTACCAATCTGTGCAATGGCACTTTTAGCAGTAGGATATTCTTCAGTAGCAAGTGCCGATACTGGAACAGTAACAAAGGAAGATGCAGCGCAAGTACAACAAGATAAGGCTAAAAAAGAAGAAGCGATTAAGATACAGCAAAAAGGTGAGGAAGAGAAAAAGAGAATAGCACAAGAACAGCAAAAAGGCGAAGAGGAGAAAAAGAGAATAGCACAAGAACAGTTGAAAAATGATAAAGCAAAAAAAGAGGCAGCACAAGTGCAACAAAAAAATACTGCAACTAAAAAAGAAGTAGCAAAGCCAGTTGTACAAGGTGAAAAATTACCAAACACAGCTTCTAATAATGTAGCAATGATGGCACTAAGCGCATGCTTTGTAGGGGTAGGGACATTATTTGGTTTGAAACGTCGCAATAAAGTTAAGGCGTAATTACAATATTGCCCTATAAAGAATGGGATAATTTCATATATTAAAAATGGTAGGTTATTCCTACCATTTTTGGCATGGAGGAATGAAGAATGAAGTTACTCAATTATATCGGTATCATATTGATGGCTATAGGACTATTTATGGGATCATATTATGCTGTGGAATGGTATAAAGGAAAAAGCTCTGCCGGGCAACTAACGAAGGAAGAAATAAAGAGCCTTAACAATATACAACATAATCAACTTTCACATGAAACCCCCGTAACTTCTCAAGTCCCTTCTTCTCAAACAGAGCATAAAGAAGGAGAAAAGGTAGCGATGTTACATATACCGAAAATAAAGAAGAAGTTTTCTGTATATTGGGGAGCGGATGATGCAACGCTGAAAAAAGGGGTTGGAATGTTCGTTAGTGATGTAACGACAACGCCATCTGGAGGGGGCCATACTGTACTAAGTGGGCACCGGGATACGGTCTTTACAGATTTAGGAGAGTTAAAAGAAAAAGATACTCTTGTTTTAGAGTATGATAATAAAACGTACACATATGAAATTCAAAAGAAGTGGATTACCCATGCGGATGATCGTACTGTTATTATAAAAAAAGAAGAACCGATACTAACACTCACGACTTGCTATCCATTTAATTATATAGGGGATGCACCGGATAGATATATTATCGAGGCGAAGTTAACTGCTAGTTATTCAAAGTGAAATTGTAGTTTCTGAAAGCGAGAGGGGGATATAAGTTATGGCAAAAAACATTTTAATTGTAGAAGATGAAGATATTTTGCGTGAAATATTAAAAGATTATTTTTTAAGTGAGCAATATGTAGTGTTTGAAGCAAGGGATGGGAAAGAAGCTTTAGTTGTATTTGAGGAAGAAGAGGTTGATTTAGTTATTCTTGATATTATGTTGCCGGAACTTGATGGGTGGTCCGTTTGCCGAAGAATCCGTAAAACATCCGAGGTTCCTATCATTATGCTGACGGCACGTGTTGATGAAGATGATACGTTACTTGGCTTTGAACTTGGAGCAGATGACTATGTGACGAAGCCGTATAGTCCGCCAATTTTATTAGCAAGAGCGAAAAGGTTATTAGAAAGTAGAAAAATAACAAAACAACTTTTAGAGAATGAAGATGATACATTATCAATTCATGGTATTCATGTCCATTTTCCATCGCGTACTGTTACGGTAGATAAAACAGACATTAATTTAACTCATACAGAATTTGAAATATTAGCGTACTTGATGAAAAATCAGGGGATTGTTTTAACACGAGAGCAACTCATTTCAAAAATTTGGGGATATGAATTTGCTGGTGACGATCGAACGGTTAATAGTCATATTCGTAATTTGCGAAATAAATTAGGAGAGAAAGCAAAGTACATTACAACTGTAGTACGAACAGGTTATAAATTTGAGGGGAATGTATGAGAAAAGGGATTGTACTAAAATTATTTACCCTCACAACAGCATTATGTATGTTAATTTTAGCGACGATTTTTATTGGACAAACGATATTTTTTAAACAATATTACGCGAATCGAAAAGTAGAAGACATTAAAGTGAATTTAAATTCCTTCGAAAAGAATTATTTGAACTATGCAGGAAGTGCAGAAGGAATTCAGAAGCTAGAGCAAGACTTTTTAAGAGAAAATAATACGTGGATTACGACATTAGATCAAAATGGGAATTTAAAACATGCGGATGATTTTTATTTTGAGGTAACGATAGATCGTAGGCAACAAAAGAGCTTTGGACAACAAATATTCAAAATTCCCTTATACAATCTCGTCAATATAGAAGAGATTGATAATAAATCATCAGATCCATTTTTAGGACAAGAAATTTATTTTTCTGGAGTGAAAAAAGAAGAAAGTTTTATTCCATTCTCTTTTTCGCTAGGTAAGCAAAATTTGAATGGATTTAATAAACCGTTAGAAAAAGCATTTAAAGAAAAAATGAGTAAATTAGATCAGGAGAAAAAGAAAGCAGCTGGGGAACAAGATGGTAAGGAAAAGAAGCCGGTCGTTCAGGAGCCAGCTGCCCAAGAATCAGATGTTTACATAAGAGGGCGTGTTACGAAAGTCCAATTTCCCGATGTAAAAGGTCTTGTAAATCCAATTTATAAAAATAGTATATTCTTAGATAACATAAAAGAATTTCAAACGGATTTATTATTAAAAGAGAGCAAGCCCATACAATCTACTATACAAACAATGGACTATGAAAAAAATGATATTAAATATAAATTATTAATCAAACCAATAAAAGAAAAAGATGGATCCGTCACATATATATATGCGATGGCTTCTTTACAGCCTGTAGATGAAGCTGTACAAATGGTGCAAGATTACTACATTTACATCATTGCATTTGTAGTTGTTCTTATTTTTCTAGCTTCATTCTATTACTCTAAGCAAATCGCAAAGCCGTTATTAAAAATAAATGATACAACGAAGAAAATAGCGCATTTAGATTTCACAGAACAAATACCAATTACTTCAAAAGATGAAATTGGTGATTTATCGAAAAATATTAATGTGCTATCGAATAAACTCAATTCACATATTGGACAGCTAGAACAAGATATTGAAAAGGAAAGAAAGTTAGAAAAGACGCGGAAAGAATTCATTTCTGGTGTTTCGCATGAACTAAAAACACCGCTGAGTATTATGAAAAGCTGTATTTCTATTTTAAAAGATGGAGTAGCTGAGCATAAAAAAGAGTACTATTTTCAAGCGATGGAACGGGAAGTAGACAAAATGGATACTTTAATTTTGGATATGCTGGAGTTAGCTAAGTTTGAGTCAGGCACATATAAAATGAAAAAGGATTCATTTTATATTGATACAGTAATTGAAGATATATGTGAACACCTTTCTGTAGAAATAGAGAAAAAAGAACTTCGTGTTCATAAACATATAGGTCCATTTGAAGTAGTCGCAAATCAAGGCCGGATTGAACAAGTCATCGTAAATTTCATTACGAATGCGATACGTTATACACCAAATAAAGAAGATATTATTATTTCTACAATAGATGAGAAGGATCGTATAAAAGTATGTATTGAAAATAAAGGTACTCACATAGAAGAAGAACAATTAGATAAAATTTGGGATCGTTTTTATCGCGTGGATGCAGCTCGTCAGCGTTCGCAAGGTGGAACAGGTCTTGGGCTTGCCATTTCAAAGAATATTTTAGAACTGCATGATGCTGAATATGGAGTAAAGAATACAGAAGATGGTGTGTTATTTTATTTTTATTTACAGAAAAAAGCGTAGACAATATAATCTACGCTTTTTTAATTTATTTTCATATTATCTTTACTTAATCTTTATTTTTAAACGATATAATCTGGTTAGAAAATGAGGTTATGTAAGGAGTAGATTAGCCGTGAATAGCAATTTACTAGGTATGGTAGTATTTATTTTTCTTTGCGCATTTATTGTATTTTTAATTGATATTACGATATGAAAAAAAGAGCGCTTATTAAGCGCCCTTTTTGTTTGCATTTATTTGATAAGCATTGATGCTCTTGAATAAGCGTGGTGAAGTAAGGAATAAAAATATAAGTAAAACGGTACATAGAATATAGGAACCAATCATTGTACTACCATTTACGATTAATGAATAAAGCACAGCTGATTGACCTTTTGGCGCATATTGTCCCCAGAAAATGATACCGGCAATAAAGTGACAGAAGTAGCGGGCAAAGCTACCGATAAATGTAGCAAGGATAATATAAGCAAGAACTTTCTTTCCTTCATTTTGTTTTGATGAAGGTTTGTCTTTACGGCTACCTAAACTGGATTGTTCTAAGTTATTTTCATTAGAAGTTAAAAGTGCTTTTTGAATTGGACGATAGAATAAGCCAGCAAATCCGATAAAAGCAAAGGCAATGAAGTACTCAATGAATGCTTGAACAGGTGTTAAAATGTAAGCATCTCCCACGACAATTTGTAATAGTCCCCAAACTAAACCACCTAAGAAAGCTGATTTAAAGCCCCAGCGATAAGCGATAATAAAAATAGGAATCATAGCAAATGAAATGGAACCGCCTGTTGGAAGTTTGATTGATAATGGTAAAATGTCGATGACCATGGCGAAGGCTGCAAGAATAGCAGATTCGATCATCGCTTGTAAATTGGTGTTACGCATGTTGTCTCCCCCTAAATCCAAGTTGTACAAAAAAGAATAGATATCATAGGAGGATACGAAATACGTAAATAAAAAGAGGTATGTATTTCGGACGTTTGCACAATCCCTGCGTTAGCATTAACTAACAGGTTCGAAGGGTCGGAACGAAGTGTTCCCTCTCAGCGGCATGGCTCCCCCTGTGATAACGAGATTCTTTATTTGCTACTGTTTATTGTAAGCGAAATGGATGAGAATGGCAAACGAATACAGTATGACAATAATTGAAATAGAATTGTAGCGAAATGTTAATAAATATGAAGCAAAAGGGTATAGTACAAGAGAAATAGAGTGTGCTATAATTTTTTTGAAAATAATTATCATTCTCTTCTGAGGGGGAAGGTTATGAGCTTAGTAGATATTAAAATTGGTGAGAAAGTGTTAGTAAAAAGCGTTCAGTCGTTAGATCAATTATTAAAGAGAAGACTGGCTGCTTTTGGTCTTTCTGAAGGAAGCGAACTTCGTATGAAGCAGAAAGCGATGTTCAAAGGTCCTTGTACATTGGAGTGTCGTGGACAGTTAATTAGCATTCGTCATTGTGACGCGAAAATGATAAAGGTGGAATTAGCGTGAATAAGGTAGCTTTGCTAGGGAATCCGAATACAGGAAAGACATCATTATTTAATGCGCTTACTGGTTCTTATGAATACGTAGGAAACTGGAGCGGTGTAACAGTAGAAAAGAAGGTTGGTAAATTAAAAGATAAGCAAGGAACATTAATTGATTTACCAGGTGTGTATGATTTAAATCCAGTTTCGCGTGATGAAGGTGTTGTAACAAACTTTCTATTAACAGAAGAATTTCAGCATATGTTAAATATTGTGGATTCTTCGCAGTTCGAACGAAATATGCATTTAACGTTGCAATTACTTGAATTTGGTAAGCCGGTCTCAATTGGTTTAAATATGATTGATGTGGCGAAGCAAAGAGGAATTGTCATTGATGTAAAACGATTATCAGAACTATTAGGTGTAACAGTCGTTCCTGTCGTTGCAAGAAGTGGAAAAGGCTGTGAAGAATTACTTGCGACTCTTAAAGAAAATGATAAAAACGAGAAAAAGCCATTCATTATTTCATATGGTGTACGAATGGATGAAGGAATTGGAGAAGTAATTTCTCTTTTAGAGAAAGCGAATTATGAGCATCCGAGATGGTTAGCTCTTCAATTTTTAAGTAATAACGAAGTAGTAGAAAAAGAAATGAAAGCATTACCAATCTATAAGGAACTCATAGCCATTCGATCTCGCTTAGAAGAAAAACTTGATTGTACGTTGGAAGAGCACATTTACAAAACTCGTGAAGCGTATATTGAAAAGTTAAAAACAAATGTTATGAAGCATGAGAAAGAAGGAGAAATTCCTTTTTCAGAAAAAATTGATAGATTAATTACACATAAAATTTTAGGACTTCCAATCTTTTTAGCAGTTATGTTTTTTATTTTTCAGGTTACGTTTACGTGGATTGGGACACCGTTATCTGATATGTTAGATGAGTTTTTTGCTGGACAGCTTACGGATTGGGTGATAGCTGGGCTTACAAGTGTTGGAGCTTCTGATTTTATTCAAGCACTCGTTACGGAAGGTATTATTGCTGGTGTTGGTGCCGTATTAGTATTCGTTCCACAAATCTTTGCACTATTCTTTTTCATTTCATTATTAGAAGACTCAGGATATATGGCGCGAATTGCAGTTGTTATGGATAGAATTATGGAGTTCTTCGGTTTAAACGGAAAAGCGTTTATTCCGATGATTATCGGTTTTGGATGTAATGTTCCAGGTATTATGGCAGCGAGAACGATTGAACAAGAAAAAGAACGTTTACTTACAGTTCTTGTAACGCCATTTATGTCTTGTTCGGCACGTTTACCTGTATATGCGTTATTTGCGGGAGTATTCTTCCCTCATAGTCAGGCAACTGTTGTGTTCTCCCTATATGTTGCAGGGATTGTCCTTGCGTTATTAGTTACAAAAATTATGTCTCTTACCATTTTAAAAGCGGAAAAATCTATTTTCGTTATTGAACTACCGCCTTACCGCGTGCCGCAAGCGAAAACGTTATGGCTAAGTACGTGGGAGAAAGGGAAAGGATTTGTTCGTAAAGCAGGTACATTTATCTTTGGTGGTTCTGTTGTCATTTGGCTATTAAATTATGCAGGGCCATCAGGATTTGGTGTTGATATGGGAGACAGTTTCTTAGCAATGATTGGTGGATTTATCGCACCACTATTTGCGCCGCTTGGCTTTGGAACGTGGCAAGCTGCAGCTTCCCTTTTAACAGGATTTTTAGCGAAGGAAGTGGTCGTTTCTACAATGGCCATTATTTATGCGGTGAAAGAAGATGTGCTTGGAAATGTAATGGGAGCACATTATACAGCATTATCAGCTTATGCATTTATGTTCTTTATTTTATTATATGTTCCGTGTTTAGCGACGGTAGCTGTTATTAAACGTGAAACAGGATCAGCGAAATGGACGATTTTCTCAGTCGTGTATCCACTCGTAGTTGCTTATGTATTAACGCTCATTATATACCAAGTTGGATCCCTACTCGGATTCTAGAAGGAGATGTATTGTGATGATGGTCAATATTATAATTGGAGCTATCATTTTTGGTTATGCAGCATACACGTTAGTTAATTTTGTAAAGAGAAGTAAAAAAGGAAAATGCGCGGCATGTTCTTTAAATAAGTCATGTCAGTCGAATACTTGTAGTCCGGATATGGAGCAAATTGCTCATAAATAGAAAAAAGCTTTTCGAATTTGAATTGAACCCAAAAAGTTAGGCAAATATATTAAGCAGCTAGCTACTAAGGATTGAACTCTGTATTGCACAGGGGGCAATCCTTTTAGTTTTGCTTTAATTCTTTTGTGATTGTAGTAATAAATATAAGTTTCTAGTTCTTGCTTAAATTGTTCCATTTACTGCTTGTATTTTATCCTTTGAAGAAAATTTAGCCGTAAAAAATGCACCTCCAATTGTTAATTATGTGTCTAACAATTGGGGTGCACTTCATTACAGGCAGTCTTTTTAATCTACTTCAATATCTCGGCCTTCTGTCATCACTTTATTTCTCCAAAGCAAAAGTAATCTCCTGAATTCTGAAGTTTCTAATTTACATTGATTATTTGGTGGGCTAATGTAATAATTAATCGCGCTTGTATATTTAGGTTCAATAAATACAGCAGCAGCATTGTATTCTAGTTCATAACTAGGGTACTTTCCTTCTACGACATGGTCTAAAACTTCTATGTATTCATCCGCTTCATCTTCATCTAGATTTTCTATAAAGTCAGATACAATAGCAATTTCTTTTGGTAAACGAATTCTTAGTCCACCAAATGGGTCACGCCAAAATTCATGTGAATAATTCATTAATACAACCTCACTATCTTCTCGTATATTTTGGATAAGCAGTGGTAATTTCTCCATTTTCAATAATCATCTCAACCTTAAATCCAGAAGAAGTTTGCCCTACGTATTTATTTGGAGCGATTTGAACACGATTGGTATATGCTTCTTTAATAGAATCAACTACCTGGACTCTATTCCAATCCTTAGGGAAAAATGAAGATTTAGCTTGTTTTACAATACCATCAATCTTTACCTCTGCAACATATAATCCTGCAGGATTTGGTGGCCTAGTAACGCGAATTATCTCTCCCCCATCATATTCTCGTGAATAGTGTCTTTTATTTTATTCACATCTTTATACGCTGCATCGATACCATGTTTAAATTTATCATATAAAGACTCATCGGAATTTTTTACTTTACTAAGATCCTCATAAGTTTCCTTGAGACCATGCCAAACCTTGTCACGTAAAAATCCATCATTTTTCTCACTATTTAACTTACCACACATTGCTCCTTCTTCAAGATTTCCATCATATGAAGCATCTGCGGTACGGAATTTTTTCGGCAATTCTTTTCAAATTCTCTTCCACTTTTATAATCGAATTGATAGATGTAAAAGCTTTTGGTCTTGCATCATTGAACATTTGAATGAACTGTTGGTTAGAGGCACCAATCCATTGAAAACATAAATGATCTATTTCATTACATAAATTATTATGTATAGTTTCTCATGCGATGCTGGTATTATTTGCACAATTAGCAACTTCTTCTAGCATTTCAGTTGTTACTTTGATTTGAACCATTTCTTTCCTCCCTTTCCCCAAATTAAAATTATGAGATAAAAAGAAAAAATGTAAATACGGAAACTTTAGATTAGCATAATAATATTTGTGTTAAATAATGTTAAAAGGTGCACTCATATTTAAGTGCACCTTTTAACATTATGTTTAATCCGCCATATTTAGAGCGTAGTCTACATTTATCTTACCATTACCATATTCAAAAGCATTACCAAGAGAAATAGCCGCTTTATTCATAATCTCTCTAACTTGTTTATTTGATAAATAAGGGTTCTTTTCAAATATTAATGAAGCAACGCCCGCAACGTGGGCTGCTGCCATAGATGTTCCGCTATCTAATCTGTAATTTCCATCTTTCCATGTACTTAAAATATCAACACCAGGTGCCATTAATTCAAGTTCATCACCTTTACTTGAAAGAAAACCGCGTGCATCATTTTTATCTAAAGCTCCGACAGCAACTACTGATTGGAATTTTGCAGGATAAGAAATTGTATTTCCGTCCTTATACCCCTCATTACCAGCTGAGGCAATTAATAAGATACCCTTTTGATAAGCCTTGTCCATAGCTTCTTTAAAAAATGCTGACTCTTTCTTTCCTCCTAAGCTCATTAAAACAATATTTACATTATGTTCAATGGCCCAGTCTATTCCCTTTACAACTGTACTGTATTTTCCATTTGTATATTTATCTAATACTTTTACGGCATATAAATCTACATTAGGTGCTATACCTGTCATTCCTAATTCATTATCTTGTGCTGCGACAATTCCTGCTAAATGTGTCCCGTGACCGTTATCATCATCAAAACTTGGGTGATTCTCTACAAATGAAATACCGTCTTTTATTTTTAAATCTGTATGTTCTGTATCAATTCCCGAATCCAATATAGCAACAGATACCCCTTTTCCAGTGAAAGGAATAGTGTTGATGGATTTTGATTGTGTCATTGAGGGATTAGTTTGAGTATTACTATCCCCAAGGGCTTTAATAGTTTGATCTACTTCCACTTCACTAACATTACTATTATGTTTTAAAACTTTTTCAGGATTATAGGAGAATTCAGCTTTAATAATAGGTAAATTTTCAAAGGTTTCCTTAATAACACCACCATGTTTAATGATAAGTTGTTCGTCAACTGTGTTATTAAACATAATTAAGTAGTCTTTTTTTATATCATGTTCAGCAGCAAATACGTTTTTTTCATTTAATCCACCAATAAAAAAGATTAATAAAGAAAAAATAGTAAAAGCAAATAAAGGTAAATTATGAATAGTTATTTTTTTCATCGAATGTTAGTCCTTTCAAACGTAAAAATAAGGCGCATATTGCGCCTTATTTTTGTGATTCTGAAATTAAATACTCACAAATGTCTGTATGTATACCTTGTCGATTCGTACGCTTTAATAAAATTAAAGGTTTTACATCTTCAGGTAAAAATGGAGTAATAAGAGATGAAAATGCTTCAAAAGTTGGAGCATTTTCTATAGATAGTCCATTAAAACCTGTAGTATCTAAATGAGAGTATTTAGATAACATGGCTTCTTTATGAGATTCAAAATATTTAATTCCATCTTTTTCTAATTGCTCTGATTGACGTCTTAATTGAAGAGAAAAAGCACTTAGAATATCTACAAAAATATTATGTTGTTCTCTAGAAAAATTATAGTCAATCATATAATCATAGAGAGGGTTGTCATCAATATTAACCATTTTTTTCAATAGTTCAATTTGATATTTTAATAATTCGAATTCATTCGTGTTCATGTATATCATCTCCATACTTCTATAAGGTATCAATACTATTATTACACATTATAGAATAACAAATAAAATTCCTTCCGCTACTACATCTGCTGTAGAAGGTGTTATGCCGCAATCATCAATTAAAAAGTTTTTTAATCCTCGTTTAGCTACATTTTCTGTGTACTCTAAATAGTGGGCAATTGATAAACGATTTTCTTTTACAGCGTTCTTATATTTTGCTTTACCTAAGTATCCAAGAAGGCTTTCTAACGCTTCACCGCCCCATTTTAAACCGTAAATTAATCCTTGCTTTTTCCAACCTTGAGCAGATACCTCGCCGTCTTCATCTATATCAATTGTTGGATTTTGATTTAAATCAGTCACATTGTAGTTTGTTTGTGGGAAATTCACAACATTATTTTTCACAGGTGCATCTGTTTCAGCAGCAAAAGAAGAAAGTGGTGCAACTGTTAAAAGTGCAGCGAATGCCATTGAAGCTGGGATGATTTTCTTGAATTTTGATTTTAAGTTTAGGTTTAACATAAGTGTATAATTCCTCCAAAAATGTTTTTTTAAAATAACGATTCCAATTGTTGCATATTTTATTTAGGGCGTCCATGCGATATGCAATATTGCATATATTTATAAATATATATATATTATTTATTGGGTAAAATATTATTTTTTATGTCTGTTCTTTATTAGAGGGGATTAAAATAAAAATGGTGTCATTTATTTAAGTGAAGTGAAGTTACATCCAAAAATCATTTTCTTTAACTGTTTTAAACCCTCTTCCGATTTGAAATAGTTATCTTCTTAATTAATCAAATCCGTTGTAACGTTATGACGGACGAAATTGTTTATTCTGCTAGTGAAGTATCCAAACGACTAGGAATAAGTGATAGCACTCTTAGAAAGTACATGGAAGTATTGCAGTGCGAAGTAATAAAGGGATATAAAGATGGTATGTATAACATTAATGGTAATTAGTGGATTTCAGGTGAGTGTGTAAGGTTCGAAAAATAATATTAACGTCATATTATTGTAAAATGCATCCGTACAAATTATAGATTTATTCAGCGGATCAATGTCAACGACAGTCATATAGTTAGTAAGTAAAAAACATCTTCAGTACCTTCTAGATATCGTTTTACTGCTTGTATTTTATCTTTTGAAGAAAATTTAGCCGTAAAAAATGCACCTCCAATTGTTAATTATGTGTCTAACAATTGGGGTGCACTTCATTTCGTGAAGCTTTTTTGTTTTACTTTTTAATTTTTACAAGTTGTGATGATTCTACACCATTCTTTCCAGGGAACTCTTTACTTGGATCTTTATCGAATTTTAATACACCTACAGATTTTTCTTCACCTTTTACATTTCCGTAAGTTGCATCATCAACAATTGCGAACATGTCGGCATATGCACGGCCACTTCCGATAATTGTGTTGCCTTCATATTTTAATTTTGCTCCATCAAGTGTAGCATTTTCTACTTTTTCTTTAGCAAATAATACACCTTGTTCTGCTGTTACAGCAGGTAATTTATCAAGTGGCTTCGTGTTGTCTTTTGCATCCACTTTGTTAAGTAATTCTTTCTTCACCAGTTCTTCACCAGTTTTCTTATCCATGACAAGAACTTTTTTACCTTCTAATGTTGTCATTTTCATTTTATAAAAGTCTTTTTCTTTCACTTCTTTTTTGTTTTTATCTGTAATTTGCTGAACTTGTTCTTCTGATCCGTAAATTACAAAACCGTTCGCTTTCTCTCCTAATAAAGAACAACCTGATAATGCCCCAAGTGAAATTGCTGCTGCTAACCCGATTCCTACTAATTTTTTCATGATGATTTCTCCTTTTATCTGTTTTATAGTAAATACAATTTTTGTATTAGTTCCGAAATGATGAGAAGCTTGTTTGTTGCTTCTGGTATTAGTGTATAAGAAATAGGGAGACGCAACTATCGAGTTAGCTTACAGTAACATTACACTTATGTAATTTAGTGAAATTGCACAAAAGCAAGTTAATTTTAAAGAGGGATAATGAGAATATATTAGAAATACAATATTATATATAGAATGTCATATTATAATGGATGTATTTTGGAAATAACATGTAAGGACATATTAGTTTTGTTATAATAAACACATAGGCTGTAAAAATGAATATTCTTTACTGTAAAGGGAGATTTTTCAGTTTTCCAAGTAGTGAATTTGAAATATGAGGTATATCATAGGAGGAATTTAGATGTCTGTATTTAAACGATTAAGAGATTTAACAATGTCGAACGTATATTCATTAATTGAAAAAGCGGAAGATCCAGTTAAGATGACGGATCAATATTTACGCGATATGCAAGCGGATGTACAAGAAGCTGAGAAAAGTGTAGCAGCTCAAATCGCACTTGAGAAGAAATTCAAAATCTTATTTGAAGAGCAAGAAGCGCTTGTGAAAAAACGTGAAGAGCAAGCTCATATGGCTGTTCAAGCTAACAACTTAGATCTTGCGCGCCGTGCTCTTGAAGAAAAACAAAGCGCAGAGCAAAAGATGAATGAATATAAAGCAAGCTATGAGCAAAATAAAGTTGCTGCTGATAATCTTCGCCTGAAGCTAGAAGAAATGCGCAAGCAATTAACTGAGCTGAAAAATAAACGTGAGACACTTGTAGCACGTGTAAATGCGGCGAAAGCACAAAAGAATATTAATCAGGCGATGTCTGGATTTGATTCAAACTCAGCGAAAGCTGGTTTAAGCCGTATGGAAGAGAAAGCTCTTCAATTAGAGGCTGAAGCAGAAGCAAGCGGTGAAGTGTACAAAAAAGAAAAATCATTAGATGATGAATTCGCAAGCTTAAACAAAAACTCTGCTGTTGACGATGAATTAGCTCGTATTATGAAGCAGTATGAGAAATAATATAGAATAGAGACAAATGAACCGACATGTCTAAACAAATTCATGTCGGTTTTCTATTACTTTTTAGAGGAGGTTTTGCAATGACATGGACAAATGTATTAGCCATGCTTGTATGGACTGGAGCGAGTGCAGTACTTTTATTTGCAATTATGTGGGTTGATTCGATTTTTACAAAATACAATGATTTAAAAGAAATAAAAAATGGGAATACAGCTGTAACAACTCGTTTCGTTATGAAATTATTCGCACAAGGGTACATTTTATCTCAATCGATAACGAAAGCAAATGACTTATGGCAAGCACTACTTGCATCAGCAGTTTCTTTCGTTATTTTATTAGTGGTAGAAATGTTTATCGAATTTGTGTTAAAGAAAATGGCTGGTTTAGATTTAGAAGAAGGTACGAAAGAAGGCAGTGTTGCGCACGCGATGTTGGCCGGATCATTACATATTGTGGGTGCACTTATTTTAGGTGCTTGTTTATAAAGAGAGAAGGAGGGGTAGCTCATGAGTTTATTTAAACGAATTAAAAATATAATGAAAAGCCCAGAACCGCCGAAACCAGAGAAAAGTTTGTTAACGTTAGCTCCTGGCGATATGGTTGAAGTTTCATTAGTCATGTATGAATTAATTGGGAAAACGAGTATGCATTCTCGTAAAGAAATTGTTTTAACACTGCAAGACGGGAAAGATATTCGTTATTTAAAAATTGAAGATCGTGAAAATACGTATTACAAATTATATAAACCAATTGATGGTCGTTTAGATTCGATTGATGAAATTCCGACGACAATTGAGATGGATGATACAGAGTACCATATGGAAGAGCAATATAACGGACGTGTTGTTGTGATGGGGAAAACACCATTCTCAGCTTCAGAAGAACAGTATGTATGGGAGTTCCAATCGGATAATCGAAAATTATTACGTATTGAATGGCAAAATGGTCGCACAATGATGTATGAGGGAGAAGCAATTATTCCTGCTGATGTACAAATTATAAGAGCAACGTAAGGGGGCGTAATCATGTCAAACCGATTGTTTACCATGATTAAATCGTTCGTGATCCCTATACTTGCTATCGTTACATTACTTGTTGTTGCTGGATATGCCTTATCAGGTTGTCAGGGCGGGCAGACAAAGTCGATTCAAGACCGTTATCCGCTTGAATCTGTCGCAAAGGAAGGTAAACAAGAATCTTACGTGTATAGGGCCGCCAATCGGTCAGTTCCTGAAGTCGCGAAGGAACTCATGAATGAAAGAGAACCGAAGCAAGCATCTAAAGAAGACGAAAATCAAATGTTCCTCGTTTATTCTGATAAGATTTATAATCTGCAAAAGGATAAAGAGAAGCCATCTGATACGTTAATTGAAATAAGTAATAAAGAGTTTGTCCGTCAAAATTACCAACCGTCCTTCCTGCAAGGATATATTATGGGTAGTATATTAAATGATATATTCGGTTCACGAAAATCATCGTACGGTGATTATCGCGGATATAATGACAGACAAAATCATAAACCAGTTATTCCAGAGAGACCGCCTACGAAAGAAGAAAAGAAAACCCCGCCTCCAATTACGAAGGAAGGGAAAGGGTCTATCATTAAGCGTGGCGATAATGTAGATTCGAAATCTTCTGTAGGAGATACAGGAAGTATTACGAAAAAAGGAAGCAGCACGCCTCCGCCTTCTACTGGAAGCAAAGGGAAAATAACGAAAACACCAGGTGGTTCGAGCGGATCAGAGGTGAAGCCGAAATCATCTATTAAAACGCCACCAAGGAATACATCTCCTCCGAAAACGAGGGTCGGTGGTTCAGGAAAGATTACGAAGAGAAGATAGTGTAGAGACCGAAAAGTGGAAGTGGCTTTTCGGTCTTTTTTTATTCTGGAAATTAATTCCTTGTAGCTGGTACAATGAAGTTATAAGGAGGAGATTATTATGACTATGTATAAAAGATTTAGTGTAATTATGTTCCTCGTATTATTCTTAAGTTTGTTTATTAGCACAACGATGAAATTTCACTTTGTAGTAGGTATTCTATGGATACTATGTACGTGTACTCTTTTTCTATATGTTCCGCTTCGTTTCCAACAAGAAGTGCCAGCCTTTCAAAAATACGTGGCATGGATTAAGAGCGGGGGAAGATGGGGGGAGTAAAAATATATCGACCACAACTCCAAATATATCAGCGATTATTGGAATATATCGCCCGCAACTCCAAATATATCAGCGATTATTAGAATATATCGACTTACCGACAAAAATTGACAACAATAAAAGAAGAGGGTGTGCCAACATATTGGCACACCCTCTTCTTTCATAATGATTAATGAATATCACGTTTCTTAAAGTTACCGCCTTTTACTTCTGCTACGTCATAAACTGTAATAAAGGCGTGTGGATCGATTTCATTAATAAGTTCTTTCATTTTACTTTCTTCTAAACGGTTAATTACACAAGAAATTTCTTTGAATTTCTCTCTAGAATAACCGCCGTATACTTCGTTATATGTTGCACTTCGGCCTAAACGATCACGAATGGTTTCTACCATCAATTCAGGCTCTTTTGTAATGATTTTAAATGCTTTCGAACCACTTAAACCAACTTCAACGATATGAATCACTTTCGAAGCAATAAAGTAAGCAATTGCCGAAAGGATAGCTCCTTGAAGACCGAATACGGTTGATACGAAAATAAATACGAACATGTTTAAGAATAAAATAAGGTCACTCGTTCCAAATGGTAACTTACGAGAAAGCAATACAGCTAGCATATCGATTCCATCTAATGCCCCGCCATTACGCAATGCTAGTCCCATACCAAAACCGATGATAATACCACCAACAACTGTAACTAATAATGTATCGCCTTCAATAATAGCTGGTATTCCGTGCATGACAACGGTACCTATTGCTAATGAAGCAATCCCGATAATAGAATAAATCGCAAAGCTTTTACCGATTTGCTTATATCCTAACCAAACGAAAGGAATGTTAATAACTGCGATTAGAGCTCCTAATGGTAATCCAAACAATCTTGAGCTAACGATACTTAAACCAGTTACACCACCGTCTGATACGTTATTTGGAATTAATACTGCCTCTAATCCGTACGCTGTAATAAATGCCCCAATAATAATCATCAAAGCTTTTGAAGCGATTTTAAGCTTATTGGGCTTGTTTTTGATAATTTTCTCCATATGATTTCCTCGTTTCAAACTAGTTTCTTATTTGTTACGTCATTCACACTTAAATTTTATTTTAACATTTTATTTGAAAAAATTCTCCTTTAATGGATGTATGCAGGGAATATTATGACCATATTATCTTTAAAATATTTTTGAAATGAGTATAAGAAATCCCATCCTTTCAAAGGATGGGATGCTATTAAGAAATGATAAAACTAAGCACGGATAGGAATAAAGCGAAGCCTAAAATAGTTCCACATATTTTCATATGGCGCTTACGTCCCATCACAACGATTGCAACATACTCACGAATCATTGCATTAGGCCAATAATAAAAGGCTGTCTTTGATCCAATTCCTTGGCTATTAAGACCAGCTTGTCTTGCATATATACCAGCGCGGAAAAGGTGGAAATTATTCGTTGTAAAAATACTTTTATACTTACCGTCTGGTTTTAAAGAATCCATAATTTCTTTAGAGAACAACATATTTTGATATGTGTTTACAGAGCGATTTTCTTGCACTGTATGTTCAAGCGGAATTCCTTTTTCAACAGCGTACTTTTGCATCGCTTCTGCTTCAGGAAGGCCTTCATCTGGACCTTGTCCACCAGAGAAAATAATTGTTGGTGGCGTATTCACAGCGGCTTGTTTCCAGTAAAAGTCGATCGCTTTATGAATACGACTGGCAAGTAAAGGTGGTACTTTATCATTAATTAAGCCGCTACCGAGAACGATAATGAAATCTTGATTACGCCTTGGTCTGTTGAATTGATATAAAAAATAAGCGCTTAAGAAGTTAGATAAGTGTATAAAGAAATATACGCTTATAAGAGAAATACCAGCAAAAATAGGCTGGAAATGTGATGAGACCAAACTTGCTGGATTTATGATAGGGAGTAACATACAGAATAACATCCCTAAAGCAGCAATTAAAGTTAAAGAGTTTGTGAAGCGTCTTCCTTCTCGCTTCATTAAAATTCTAGCATTCAGAAATAGTCCAAACATTAAAGCGACAGTACCGAAAGTAAGCATAAAGAGGAGTGCTAAAAAAGGTAAAAATATAATGTAGCGTAGGACAACACTATCTGAGTTCCAAGATACAATCACGCAAAAAATAAGGAAAAAACAGATAAAAGTATTAAATAAAAACCCATTTATTATTTTTCGTGGATCTTTTAAATAGGAGATAAGAAAAATAATAAACAATATAAGAGGAATAATTCCGAAAGACATAAATATAGTACACCTCAACTTGTATAAGAATTTGACATACCTTTTATATTACATGATTTTATAATTGAAAATGAAAAAAAAAGGATTTTGAATTTTCTCAATAAAATATATGGATACATATGTTACAATGTATGTAAAGCGATATATTAAAAGTAAAATGGTTGAAGAGGCACTCTATGGAGTGTCTTTTCTTTTTCATATGTAATTATGCATATTATATTTATTTTCAAGTGAAGAGGATTAAAATATAAGTGGTAGACATACTTTATAAAACAGAATGTAATACAAACATTTCCCTCTATTTTTTGTATCTAACAATCGTATAACAATAAATAATTCTGTTTTATAGTGTCTGTTTATGAAAGGCATCTTCTTTGAAGGCGCCTTTTTTTGTTTCATGTAGATACTTTTCACTGTTGATATAGTGGAAAGTATCTATACTAAACATTAGCAATCTTCCGTATAAATATTATCAATTTACTATATATTCCAGCGGTGTTAACCTACATATGAAAGGCTTTCTTTTTCAAAATATTACCCCTAATAAATTTTTGAAGAAGTCAACTGTCTCCAAAATTGCCATTCATGCTTAGCAAAAAAGAATCCTGCAGGATTCTTTTTTGTGTTCGACAGAATATGACAAAGTACATTTGAATAATTTGTTATATTGTTAAATGGTTATTATGGAAAGAGAAGGAGACTTAAGTATGAGATTTAAAAAATTAATTTTAACAGGTGCACTTGTTGCAACTACAGCATTTACTTCAATTGGAACAGCGGAGGCAAGCTCAGGTTTTAAAGATGTTCCAAACAATCATTGGTCTCATAAAGCAATTATGGATTTAGCAAATAAAAACGTTGTTGCTGGATACGGAAATGGGATTTTTGGATTTGGTGATGATGTAACGCGTGAGCAAGTTGCAGCTCTTATGTTCCGCCATTTAAAACCGACAGTAAAAGAACAGTATAACAATCCATATAAAGATGTTACGGATCGTTCAACTATGTTTAAAAAAGAGATTCTTGCTTTAACAGAGATGGGTATATTTGTTGGAGATAACACAGGAAAATTTAGACCGAAAGATTCGTTAACTCGTGAAGAAATGGCACAAATTTTGACAAGAGGATTCCAATTGCAAATTAGAGGGGATCATAATTTCCCGGATGTAGATAGAAATGGATGGGCGAATCCTGCGATTACTGCAATTAAATCAAATTATATTACGGCTGGAACTGGTGATGGTACATTCGCACCTAAAATGCATGTAAGTCGTGAGCAATACGTTCAGTTCTTATATAATGCAACGTTACCATTTGAAGAAAGACCAGGAGCAAAACAACCACAGCCACAACCGAAACCAGAAGTAAAACCGGAAGTGAAACCAGATCCGAAACGTTTTGCGAACTGTAAAGAAGCAAACGATGCGGGATATTATGACATTACAAGAGATAGCCCGTATTATGGTAAGCATTTAGACCGTGATGGCGATGGAATTGCTTGTGAGAAAAAGAAAAAAGGTAAATAAGAAAAAAGCACTCAGTCTGAGTGCTTTTTTCTTATGGAAACATGCTATTTTTTTAGGCGCTTTTCATAAAATGAAAGTAAGGAAATGAAAGTAGGTGACAAAATGCCGTCAGTTGTGGAAGGCGTTATTATTGAAAACTGCAATGGAACGATTAATTTAGGAGATAAATATAACGTGCAGCCGATTGAAAAAACGAAAGCTTATAATGGATCGGGATCATCGAATACAGGGATTAAAGTACAAACATTTAGCGGGATTAGTACATCAGATGTAGGGGATAGCGATGTGAATGATCAGGGAATACAGTTTACTTTATAGAGAAATATGTAAAATTGCATAAAATGATGAACTTGTCCTGTGCTACAATCTAGCTGTGAGCTGTTAATGATTCTTCTGTATTATAGTTGTTAGATTAGAAATATAACATCTTATCGAAAATCATACGTATAAAAAAGACACTTCAAACGAAGTGTCTTTTTTCATTTTAGTGATACCCTTTAGCAGAGTCTTTATGAATTTTATTTTTAAAGATACTGTAACTCCAAAGTTGATATCCAATAACAATTGGTACCATAACCATTGCAACGAAGAACATAATTTTTAAGTTTAATTGACTACCAGCTGCGTTGTATAACGTTGTACTATAAGCATCATTAATACGAGATGGTAACATTCTTGGGAACATACCCGCAAAGCCAGTTGTCATAAACATTGCGATTGTTAAGCAAACGAATGTGAATGCAAGACCGATTTTATGTTTGTACACCATAATAAGTGCGAGTACACTCATTAACATTGCAAGTACTGGAAGAATGAATAGTACCGGGTACTCTGTGAAGTTTTGGAATAAATTTGTACGATTTGCAGTTGCTACATAGAAAATAGCTAAAATGATAGCAGCTGCCATTGAAAATGGTCTTGCGATTTTATAAGCACGGTCAGATACTTCACCAGTCGTTTTAATCATAACCCAAAGGGCACCAGATACGACGAATATAGCAGTGAAGAACAGCCCTCCTAAAATACCGTAATGATTTAGTAAGCTAAGTAAATTTCCTTCATAGCCATTTTTTCCAATTTGTAGTCCGTAATAAAGATTAGCAAATGTAACACCGAATAGGAAAGCAATTAAGAAACTACCAATTGCAAATGCCCATTTACAAGTTTTTTGCCAAATTGGTGAATCATCTTTATGCATGAACTCAAGTCCAGCAGCACGAGCAAATAGTGCAAGTAATACTAAGAATAACGGTGTATATAAATAACTAAACATATTTGCATATGTGACTGGGAAGGCAGCAAATGTTGCGCCACCAGCTGTAATTAACCACACTTCATTACCGCCCCAGAACGGGCCAATTGCTTCTTGTAATTGATTTCGTTCTTGTCGGTCTTTCGTAACGAAAGGAAAAATCATTCCGTTACCAAGTGCATATCCATCAAGAATAAAGTAAACTGTCCAAATCACGCCCCATAAACCAAACCAGATAATCGCAAGCATATCATGAGACATGAGCCACGCCTCCCTCAGTAGCAGGTTCTTCTAATGCTGCTGGTCCTTTTTTGGCGAACTTCAGCATTAAGTATACATCTGCGATTAAAAGTAAAGTGTAGAACAAGATTAAACTAATTAATGAGAACCAAATTTGCGGGACAGATATAGGTGATACAGATTCTGCGGTACGCATGAGTTTATAAACTGTCCATGGTTGACGACCTACTTCGGCAACAATCCAACCAGCATTAATTGCGATATATGGTAGTAAAACAGACCATATTGTCATTTTTAAGTAACGTTTTGAGTTTTCCAGTTTTCCTTTTCGGTTTAAGTAGAAACCGTACCAAGTTAATGCCATAAAGAACATACCAAGTGCAACCATTAAGCGGAAGCTATAGTACACAAGGTTAACATTTGGACGATCTTCTTTCGGAATATCTTTTAAACCAACAATTTCCCCATCAAATGAATTTGTATAGAAGAAGCTTCCTAACTTTGGAATCGTTAGGAATTCAAAGTTCTTTTCGTTTTTTACATCAGGAATTTGAACAATCGAGAAGCCTTGTCCTTTTCCAGTTTCCCAAACAGCTTCCATTGCAGCACCTTTAGCTGGTTGGTATTTAGCTGCTGATACACCAGATTGATGTCCCATAAACGGTGTAATTGTTGCGGCGAATAAGCCTAACATTAAGCCAAATTTAAATGATTTTTTGAAGAATTCAACTTCATTCTTACGTAATAAGTGATAGGCACTAATTGCCATAACGAAGAAAGCACCAACAATATAACAACCAACTACAGTATGGAAGAACATATTCCAAGCGTATGGATTCGTAACGAGTGCCCAGAAATCATTTAATTCAGCGCGGCCGTTACGTACGACGTAGCCAACAGGGTTTTGCATAAAGCCGTTTGCTGTAATAATCCAAAGGGCGGAAATATTTGTTCCAAGTGCAACCATCCACATACAGAAGGCACGGAACTTTGGTGAAATTTTGTCTTTACCGAATAACCATATTCCCATGAAAGTAGATTCTAAGAAGAAGGCAACGAGTGCTTCGATTGCGAGAGGTGATCCGAAAATATCTCCCATATATTTGGAGTACTCAGACCAGTTTGTTCCAAATTGGAATTCCATCGTAATCCCGGTTATAATCCCCATTACGAAGTTAATTGTAAATAATTTACCCCAGAAATTTGCCATTTTGCGGTATGTTGGATTCAATGTGCGGGCGTATTGAGTCTCCATACACGCTACTAAAATAACAAGTCCGATTGTCAAAGGTACAAATAAAAAATGATAAAAAACAGTAATTGCAAATTGAAAACGACTCAGTAACAGAACGTCGGACATAATAAATATTCACTCCTTTTTTACATTATCTACAATCAGTTTATAGTGAAAATGCGTTTAAAGTATGTGAGACTTGTTACAAAGCTGTGTGTATATTTTGAAAGAATTATGTCGATTATCTGAAAATATCTTATTTTTACTATAAAGCGATATCCTTTTTGAGTTTTTCATATTTTGGTACACTATTTATGTAGTGTAAACGAGAGAAAAGAGGGCCTTTTACTATGAAGTCATTAGAAGAGATTTTGCAATACAATGAGAAATTTGTGGAAGAGAAAAAGTATGAAGAGTTTGTAGCGGGGAAATTTCCAAATAAAAAGATGGTCATTATTTCTTGTATGGATACAAGACTTGTTGAACTATTGCCGAAAGCGATGAATATGCGTAACGGCGATGTGAAAATTATTAAAGTAGCAGGCGCTGTTATTTCACATCCATTTGGAAGTATTATGCGTAGTATTTTGGTCGCTGTATACGAACTTGGCGCTGATGAAGTATGTGTAGTTGGTCACCATGATTGTGGTATGGCAAAAATTCAAGCAAGTAGTACGATTGAGAAAATGAAAGAGCGCGGTATAACAGAAGAGAAATTAGATATGCTTCGTTATTCTGGAATCGATTTAGAACAATTCTTGCGCGGTTTCTCTAGTGTAGAAGAAAGTGTAGAACATAGCGTATCAGTACTTCGCAACCACCCATTACTTCCGGAAGAAGTACCTGTTCACGGTCTTGTTATCGATCCTGATACAGGAAAATTAGATTTAGTTGTGAATGGTTACGACAATTAAGAATGTACTTTGTCATCCTTTTTATCTGGGACAGGATCAAATCCTCCTGGGTGGAAAGGGTGACATTTTAATATACGCTTACAAGTAAGCCAAAAGCCTTTGAGTGCACCATGCTTTTGAAACGCCTCTAATCCGTAATGAGAACAAGTTGGATAAAAGCGGCAAGTGGGTGGTGTCATCGGAGAAATGAACTTTTGATAAAAGCGTATAATCCCAATAAAAATCTGTTTCATAACGATCTCCTTTTCAGCATATTCTTAAAGTATTATAGCACGACTGTACATAATACTTTACTAATGTGCATTTCCGTTATATCATATTGGATATAACGGAATTAAATTAAAAGCGGGAGAGATGTTGTATGCCATCAGTAGAAAGCTTTGAATTAGATCATACGATTGTAAAGGCACCTTATGTAAGACATTGCGGAGTTCACAATGTAGGTAGTGACGGTATTGTAAATAAATTTGATATTCGTTTTTGCCAACCGAATAAACAAGCGATGAAACCAGATGTTATTCATACGTTAGAACATTTATTAGCATTTAATTTACGTAAATATATTGATCGTTATCCGCATTTCGATATTATCGATATTTCACCAATGGGCTGCCAAACAGGATACTACCTTGTAGTAAGCGGAACACCGACAGTTCGAGAAATCATTGATTTATTAGAATTAACATTAAAAGATGCGGTTCAAATTACAGAAATTCCAGCTGCAAATGAAACGCAATGTGGTCAAGCGAAGCTTCACGATTTAGAAGGAGCAAAACGCTTAATGAACTTCTGGTTAAGCCAAGATAAAGATGAACTTGAGAAAGTATTTGGATAGAAAGAAAACTGCCTGTAAAAGGGCAGTTTTTTTGTGTCATGATAATAAATAAAATTATATCGACGATTTTTCGAATATATCGACCGTAACTTGAAATATATCAACGATTTTTTTAATATATCGACGTTTCGACATGGAATATCGACTTACCGACAAAAACTGACAAAAAAATCATCCCTATTTTATTACGTGCTTGTAAATGCGAAATTGCTCAAGATTTCATTCTATACGTAGCGAAGGTAGTTTGATATGAGAACGAAGAGTGTAAGAATAGAAACGAAAAAAAAACGGAATGCTCATTGATTTTCGTCCGGATATAAATTTGTTAATTCCGACAAGAATAAAGAAACAACTGAGAATAAATTGTACGTATGGGAGAAGTGAGAAATGATCGGTAATCTGGATATATGTGCAAAGAAAGAGTATGAGAAGCGTGAAAAGTCCTAAAACAATCCGTAATCCAGTTAGCATGTAAATAGATTATTTATCGGAATAGTTCTGAGAAGCTAAGAAATAAAGCACCAGCTCCAGCTATGAAAGCAAATATACCACTAGATTTTCTGTCTTGTTTTATTTCTCCTAGTCCTATAGTGAAAGCCATTAATCCTAAGAAAATGAACATATAAGGCATCATTTCTCTATTACCAGTAAAATATCCGTAAATTACTATACATAATGCAATGAGTGCAAAAATAATCTGTAATCCCTTTAGCATATATATCCCCCTTGTTATTTTATATAGCTAATGATGAGGAAAATCTAAATAAATCCGGTTCCTGAATCTTTTTTCTTTATTTGTTCAAGGGCAATAAGGAATAGTAAAGCTCCTAATAGAAATTGTGAAAGTGGTAGAAAGTTATGTTGACCTGCTAGTAAACGAATACTGGATATGATGTGGCCTAAAATAAGTAGTAGTATACGAAGCGTATTATGAATTCTTCTTGCTGTTTTTTGTATACGGGTTATCTTCTGGTTTATCGACGGAATGTTTATAAGCGTAGCCTTTATTAATCGTCATGACGGAGAGTACTAATATGACTAGGACGATTATAATACCGATAATTAATATTTTAAACATGGAATCCCTCCTTTTCTTTATTTTACATAATTTTGTAATTGATGAAAACAATAGAAATAAAAAGGATGAAAGAAGGGTGTTACATGGAGCAGAAAAAAACATATTATATATCAATAGCAAACGGTCAAATTTCACAAGTGAAGACAGCGGATACGTATAATTTTGAGATTTCCGCAAATGATGAGGAAATTACGGAGTTAAGAGAGTACTTTGATCAAGCGTATGTAGAGGATTTAGGTTCATTTGTACGCTCCCACGTTCCATTTGTTGAGTATCATCATGATTCAAATAATGACCGATATGATGAACAACTACAAAAAGCATATAAAATGATTTACGATTTAGGAAATCATGAGACGAAAGAATTAGTCGCGCAAATGGGAATAATCAATGGATTATAATTGGATAATATTATGCAGAAAAGCGAGAATATGCTACAATTTGTGGTAGGAAAAACTTGTAACCATCAATAGGGGAGTAATGGCATGTACAAATTTAAAGATTATTACCACAACACTGTACAATTATCGTTTGAACGTTATCCATTTTCTCCTGAGCCAAAGCATGTTTGGGTTGTATGCCGGTACGGGGATCAATGGTTATTAACGCATCATTTACGTCGCGGTCTTGAATTTCCAGGTGGAAAAGTAGAACTAGGGGAAACACCGGAAGAAGCGGCAGTTCGAGAGGTTCATGAAGAAACCGGCGGCATAGTTTCTGATTTAACTTACTTAGGACAATATAAAGTATCTGGAAAAGACAAAATAATCATTAAAAACATTTATTTTGCAACAATTAGTGCGGTAGAACAACATACGCATTACGAAGAAACGAAAGGGTCTGTTTTATTAAAAAACATTCCTGACAACATTAAAACGGATAGAAAATTTAGCTTTATAATGCGCGACGATGTATTGGCGCGTACGATGAAACATATAGAAGAAATCGGCTGTTTTACGAAGTAAAGTGGCCGATTTCTTTTTTTATAAGATCAAATGTAAATATATCTTTACATTATTTTGGGTATATTATACAATTTTGTAAAGATATATTTACATTTTAGGAGGGGAAAGATGGATAAAGGGAAAGAAATGACTGTTACTGTTTCGATGGTTAAGTTAAATATCTATTCATTACTTATAATATTTGCGTTGGCGTTTGGAATTGGTTATTTGCATATATTTCTTTCAGGCGGGGTTCAAATTGAATTTACATTGCCCGTTATGTTTCTTTTGATTATTGGAATGATTGTTTTCGTTTGTATTCATGAGGCAATACATTTAATTGGATTTCGTTATATCGGAGGTGTTCCGTGGAGTGAACTAACATGGGGCGTCAATTGGAAATTAGGTGCTGCATACGCTCATTCTAAAAAAGAAATTACAGTAAAGCAAATGAAGAAAGTGTTAATGCTGCCGTTTTTACCGACTGGAATTTTGCCAATTGTATTGGGGTTAGCTATGAATCTGGAGCCACTCTCATTTTTAGGAATTCTACTAACAGCAGGTTGCATGGGTGACATTGCCTTATATCAAAAAGTTTCAAAGTTTCCAGATGATGCGCTAGTTAAAGATCATCCGAGTAAACCGCAGTTTACAGTATATGAATCATAAAGGAAGAGGAGGCGTCCGGGAAACGAAGCCTCCTTTTACTATTGTCTTGTTTTTGTCTCTATCTCTAAAAACGAAAGCACCTCCAACAAATCATCCACCACACGTGAATGCTCAAAATCACCCCAAAATGAATCTCTTTTCCAAACACCAAGAATCCCTACTTGTTCAGAACCCAGTACATCATTTTCAGGATGATCCCCAACGTAAAGACATTCTTCTGCCTTCACATCTAGCTTTTTTAAAGCTCTTTCGAAAATTTCAGGATGCGGTTTTTTTATTCCTTCCGCTTCTGAAACGAGAATTGTATTTGTATACGTATGTATGTTTAGTGCGCGAAGATTATTCATTTGAAAGTCAGTAAAGCCGTTTGTAATAATACCAATTTTAATATTTTGTTGTGTTAAACGTCGAAGTAATTCATGCATGTTTTTGAAAGGAATACAATGATGTTGAAAATTTGTAATGTAGTCGTGCAGCAGTTGCTCTTGCGTTAAAGTAGTAATGTTGTATTCGGAAAGGAGAGTAGCATATACTTTATCCTTCCACGTATAGCCATTATTATCTAGTTCGAGAAATCGAGAACAATACTCGGATTTTTCTATGTTCATTAAGTGAGAGGTAAAGCGATTATATTGATCATGAATAAATTGTTCTAAAGATTGATGACGGTCTAATAGTGTTCCATCTAAGTCGAATAGGACTGCTCGAATCATGGGTAACCTCCTTGCAATTTTTATAATTAATTATCGCATATTCGTTAAAAAGAGATTATTATATTTTTGTAGAATGGAATGATGGAGGAGTGTATGAAGAGACTGTATAAAAAGTTAGTAGTGGTTATCGTTGCAATCGGCTTACTAGCAGGATGCGAAAGTTCTATGAAGAGTGTGAAAGAAAAAGAAGTGTGTAAAACAGACGAAGAATGTGTGGAAATAGGAGATAAGAAACTTCAAAAAGTATATGAAAAAATAGATGGATTATCTGAGCTTGAAGCAGTAGAAGATTATGAAATAGAAGAGCATGAAAGTGCGGATATGAAAGAGGCAGAGCAGAAAAAAGAAGATGATGATGAAAATTATTTCTTTTTAGCTTCTTATTATATTGATGGTGATGAAATTGTAGATCCTTATTTTGAAAAAATAGAACGGAAACGTTTAAATAAAGTATTTGCTGAAGATAAAGAAGCGAAAGAAGAAGTACTGCAACAACGTCAAGATAGAGGGTATCATGAAGACTTGTGGGATATGTATCGCACGCTCATTCCAGCTAAATATCGCGAGAATATAACAGAATTTGATTTAATAACGGATGGTTATGACGGTGTTGTTGCTCACGTTATGCCTAGTATAGAGAATCCGAAAGACTGGACTCTTAGCTTAGATACGCTTGATTCTGCAGTAAATATCGATGAAGTGATGAAAACATTAATTCATGAGACAGCTCACGTGTTGACGCTCGGGCATAAGCAAATACCAGTAGATGAAAACTATATAAAGGATTTTGAAGAGGATAAAGATATTTTAACGTACAGAAATAAATGTGGAAATCTTTTCTTACAAGAGGGATGTGCGAAGGAAAACTCTTATATTAATCAATTTTATAATTCTTTCTGGAAGTCTATTGAGCAGGAGTGGACAGAAAAGAAAGTAGAAGAAAGTGAAGAAACGCAAATTGAATTTTTTAAAGAAAAGCATGATGAGTTTGTCTCACAGTATGGAACGTCAAATGTAGCGGAAGATATTGCAGATACGTTTACAGCGTTTATTTTACAAGATTCAAAAAAGGTGAAGGAAGGAACAGAGTTAAAATATAAAAAAATTGCCTTTTTCTATCAATTCCCTGAGCTTGTAAAAATGAGAGCGGAAGTGTTGTCTGGATTATATGATATTTCGAAAACGATAGAACAACAAAGTGGAAACTAATGTGAGTTATATATGTTAGTTAAGAAAACGTAAAGAATTTTAGTTCTTTGCGTTTTTCATGTTGATAAAATTGAAAATTCTGTATTTTTATTAAAAAGAAGAAGGAACTATCACTATAAAATAGAATTAGTATAAAAATGTCACAATTTAGACACAATTATAATGCGCGTGTTATAGGGACTATAAGTTTACTCTCGAGGAGGTAATGAAACGTATGAAAACGATTCTTGCTGTCGCTGGTCTCATTTGGGTAATGTCTCACGGTTTTCCGATTTTTGAAGGGGAGCAAATTCGTAGTGCATTGGATAAAAAGTTTAATGATTATCATGTAATAGATCGAAAAGATAATGTCGTTACAGTACGTGTGAAAGATTGTTTCCATACAGTTACGGTTGCGGATGGAAATGTTAAAAATGAAACAAAGATGTGTGATAAAAAGTAAAAGAAAGAAGCTGACTATAGTCTATCGCTCTAAGTCAGCTTCTTTTTCGTTTCCCAATTAGAAGTTTTTCAAATGCCTCAACAAACACATACATAAGTGTTGCGAGGACGCATGTGAGTAGTACGCTTAGTAAGACAAGTGTGAAATTAAATACTTGGAATCCGTAGCTAATTAAGTAGCCAAGGCCTTGTTTAGAGACGAGAAGTTCGCCGAATATAACACCGACCCACGATAATCCAACGTTCACTTTTAATGTTGAAATAATGGCTGGGAAAGATGCAGGGAGAACGACTTGTTTATAACATTGCCATTTATTTGCGCCAAATGTGTCCATCACTTTTATATAGTTAGAATCGACTTCTTGAAATGCGCTGTAAATAACGAGAATGGTAATGATGATAGAAATGATTACTCCCATTGCAATTGACGAAGAAATATTTGGGCCGAAGATTACAATGATAATCGGACCAAGTGCTACTTTTGGCATGGCGTTTAGGACGACGAGATATGGATCAAGTACGCGGGCGAGAAGTGGTAGCCACCAAAGGAAAGTAGCGATAATGGCTCCGAGCACTGTTCCAAGAATGAAACCTACTCCCGTTTCAAGTAATGTCGTCCATATGTGGACCCAAAGCGAACCGTCCATCCATTTATTAAGGAAGAGATCCCAAATGCTTGAAGGAGAGCTAAAGAGTAAAGGGTCAATCCATTCTTTTTTGCTAGCGATTTCCCATAGTGCAAAGAAAAGAATGAGCAGTAAAAGCTGCAAAGAGCGTGCTAACCATGCGCGCCTGCGTTCTTTTTTCCGAAACTGTTCATGTAGTTGCTTTATATTATCCAAGACGCTCCAACTCCTTCCATATATTTTGGAAGAGGGATGGGAAGTCATGGTGGTGGCGTGATTCTAACGGTGATAAGGAACGGATGCTTTCTGGGACGATAAATGTTTTTGCAATTTTTCCAGGATTCGCTTGTAGTAAATAAATACGATCACTCATCGCAATTGCTTCTTCAATATCATGTGTTACGAGTAGTGAAGTTTTCTTATATTTGTGTAGTAAGCTGAAAACGAGATTTTCTAGTTTCAATTTTGTTTGATAATCGAGCGCCGAAAAAGGTTCATCTAGCAATAAAATTTTTGGATCGGTCGCTAACGTTCGAACGAGGGCGGCACGTTGACGCATACCACCGGATAGTTCACGAGGGTATTGCTGCTCTACATCATGTAGACCGACTTGCTTTAAAAGCTGTAAAGTATGTTCTTTCGTCTGTTCATCGTAAATGTTTCGGATATGAAGTCCAAGCATAATATTTTCTTCAATTGTCTTCCAAGGGAACAAGTAGTCTTGCTGCAACATATACCCCATAGATGAAGTTTTCGTTGTAATGGGCTCACCATCTAAAAAGACGATACCTTCAATTGGATCAAGCAGCCCGGCAATAATGGAGAGGAGTGTCGTTTTGCCGCAACCACTTGGACCGAGTATCGAAATGAATTCGCCTTCTTCCACTTGTAAACTCATATCTTCGAGAATCAATTTGGCATTCTCTTTTGCGAAAAAGCAGTGAGAAACGTTACGTATTTGTAAAAAGCTCATACACTTCGCCTCTATTTCTTAATAACGCTCTCGGCAATTTTTGTATTGACGAGCGCTTCATGTGGAACTTCTTTTTGTAATTCGCCAGCGTCTTTCATAATCGTTTGGAGCTGTTTCCATTCTTCAGCATCTAATAGCGGATTTGTCGCATAAGAATGTTGCTTTTTATACCGTTCAATTACTTTTACTGTAATGTCTTTTGAAGTGTCTTTAAATACCGGAGAAACGGCATCAGCAATTTCTTCTGGACTATGAGTATCAACCCATTGCTGCGCTTTATAGAGAGCACGTGTGAACTTTTCAGCAGCAGCTTTATCTTTCTTTAAGAAACTTTCTTTTGCCATGAACGATGTATACGGAACAGTACCAGATTCATTTCCGAACGAAGCGACGATATAACCTTTACCTTCTTTTTCAAATATACTTGCAGTCGGTTCAAAGAGCTGGACAAATTCCCCTGTACCAGATGCGTAGGCATTTGCGATATTAGCAAATTCAATGTTTTGAATTAAGTTTGTATCTTTGTGAGGATCAATGCCATTTTTCTTTAAAACGTATTCTCCAACCATTTGCGGCATACCGCCTTTACGCTGTCCTAAAAACGTAACACCTTTTACGTCATTCCAATTAAAAGAGTCTAATTTTTTACGTGAAACTAAAAATGTTCCATCTGTTTGTGTAAGTTGTGCGAAGTTAATGACGGGGTCTTTTGCGCCTTGTTGATGAACGTAAATGGACGTTTCAGAACCGACGAGAGCAATATCAATCCCGCCAGATAATAAGGCAGTCATCGTTTTATCTCCTCCAGCTGTTGTTTGGAGGTCAACATGTAATCCCTCATCTTTAAAAAATCCTTTTTCAATCCCGACATATAACGGGGCATAGAAGAGAGAGTGGGTAACTTCGCCGACTCGAACATTTTGAGTTTGTTCTTTCGTATCTTCTTTTTTACTACTGCAAGCAACAAGTGTGAAGACAGCTAGTAACATGATACAAAAAACAGCTATTAATTTTTTCACTATATAACACCTCCTAGAAGTCACTCTACAAGCATGATATGTAGGTAAGTGCCCACATGTGAGTGTAGATAGCAGGAATTTTTTTGGTGATAAAGAAGTACAAATATAAGGGGTGATAAAATGGAGTACGAATATGATGATAGCGTACATTTACATCTTGACTATTTCGGAACAGAATGTGATATGGAATCGATTGCTTATAAACGGAAGAATGAAGACGTGTGGGATGTATATTTTAATTTTGGAGCATATGGTCTTCAGAAAGATGGGATCGAGACGGGTAAATTTATGGACGAATATGCTGGCTATTACGTTTTTTCTGTACATGCTCGTGATCTTAGTTGGGAATTTGGAAGTGCTCAATTTGAAGAGTGGGTTTTGAAAAATCATATAGTAGAAAAATCGCTGCAAAAATAAGGAGGAATTTTGTGGTCGATTTTCTCATTTTCTTATTCATTTTTGTAGTGGGATTTTTTATTATGCAAGTGCTCATTTACCGATTTGCAAAGAAAAACATCCAAAAATATACAAAAACAAAATGGATTCATATGTGGCTAGAGATGAATATGAAAAAGGGTCCGAGATTAGATTTTTTTGATTTTGTAGTTATTGTACTCGTATGTATCGTATGGAAAATATGGCTGTTTCCTTTTATATAATACACATGCTAATGATTTTTTCTTTTATCATAAAATAACGAAAAGAACCTGTCTTGTGGCGGGTTCTTTTCGTTATAGTAATAGTTGTAAAAAACTTGCATTTATAAGTGAAATAGTGAGTAGTATTGTGAAAGATATTTTGACAAATACAGAAACATATACATACGGAATTAAAGTGTGATTACAGAATGGACAAATTGGCTGTGTGCAAAGTGTGGGGTAATAAGAAAGAGGTCGTCCACCGTTGGACGACCTCTTTCTTATTATGCTTGGTTCGTGCGGAAGAATGGAAGCTTCTGCACAATGTGAATTAATCCGTATGCAAGAATTAAGCACATAAGAGGATTAATGAAAAATCCATAGCGATTAATTGCTAAGAATAAGTTTGAGAAGATAATGTAAATAATAGAACTTGCTACTAGCATCATAACGCGTTTATGTTTAAATGAATTTAGCATGAAGCAGAAGCTGCTCAAGAATGTACCGATGATAAACACTCTATGACATAGTTGCATAAAGTTGTGAATACGGTATTGGTCTACAGCAGGAGCTGTTTTGAATAATTCAATTGTTTTACCGACAGTGAACCAAGAGAACCAATAAGTGAAGTCCGTCTTAAAGCCGTTCTTGATTAATTCTTTTGCGTATGCCCCTTTGTCATCTAAGCCTTTGGCTCTCATTTCATTTACTATATTTTCATATCCAATTTTATTAAATGGATCAGCACCCGCAATTAGTGGATCAGCACCTTGGGTTGAGAATAAAATAAATTGGTTGAGTGCTAAATAGTTACGAACAACCCATGCACCAATAATAAAGAAAGGTCCGATAAACCATAACAATCCGATTCGAATGGAGTCTTTAAATCCATATGTAAATAACACAACAAGAACAGGAATGAGCATCATTGGAGCTGGATTTGGACGGAACATAAGTAAAATTGAAACGACAATTCCAAACCATATATGGAATTTCACTTTATTGTATTTCCATGCGAGAACAAATACATATACACATAACGCTAATAAGAATATGGATGGAACTTCTGTTAGCAATGTACGGAAGTATGTATAGTTACTTGGATAAATAGCATATAAAATACTTGCAACAATTCCATAAATGTTTTTTTCGAACAATTCTTTTCCTATTAAGAATACTAATAGCACTGTGCATAGGTTCATAATCATGTTAATAACAGTTGCTACGTAATAGTAAGGAATTGATGTAATATCAGAAATAATCATAGCGCCAGCTAATAGTAATGGCTGACCTGGTGTGATATATGCATTTTTCCCTGGAACTTCACTAGGTTCTAAATACACATAACCAAATACACCATGTTTTAATAGTTGTTCAGCTGTTAACGAATAGTTAAAGGCATCATTTGCACCATATGTTACTTTGACTAACTCTCCATCTAATCCTGGCTGTTTTACTAAACAAAAAACGTGCAACAGGAAAGAAAGCGCCAAAATTGCATATACCGCTTTAGGCAAACTCTTAAACTTAGTAAGCAAAAATGAGCAACTCCTTTTTTATTAATTCTTTCGTATTTTCATGTGAAATCTTTAATAGTATTAAGGATTTCCAAAACATAGTTATTATATCATAAAGTGGAATGCTGAAATTAAGTTTTTCAAGAATGAGTAATTTGTATGCCATAATTTAACTGTTTACTAAGGGAATATTAAGACAATACATTTATGATAGAATCAACTATGCAGACGAAATATGTCATATATGTTATTTTAATAGAAATAGTTCTTTCGATGCGGGGGAAATTAAGACATAGAAACGAGGGAATGAATTGAAGTATGGCTCTACACTTTTTGATCTTCCAAAAAGAAATATATTAATTTCTAGCATTATAAGTAGTATGGTGACTTTATTAGTAATAACTATGCTGTTTATGCTTTTAAAGGTTTTTAATTTAGACATAATGAAAGCTCATTTAAATCAAAATCTTGTTTTAATTGTTATGATGATTTTCATATGGGGCATAACATTTTATATTTCACATTTTAATAAAAAAGAGATGTCTACACTTAGGGCATCCCTACGAGTGCATTTTGTATTATTTTTACTAGCTCATACAGTAGCGTTATTTTATATTGTCATGCAAGTTAATATGAGTTTCATAGAGGCAATGAATTGGATTTACTTGTATAACATGCAGTTTATATTAAGTTTTGTAGTAATTTATGCAATATACATTCTTGTTTATAATTTAATAGGCAAGGTTTTTCTAAGTATGATTTTAACGAGCTGTACGTTAGTCATTTTAGGTATTGTGAATTATTTAAAGCTTATTTTTAGAGGTGATCCGCTGTATCCTTCTGATTTCACACAAATTATGCATATGCAATCTGTTATACCGATGGTGATGGACTATTTTAGCTGGAGTTATATTTTTGTCATTATCTTAAGTATCGTGGCTTGTATTGTAGCAGGGATATATATGAGAAGGTATATTCAAAATGTAAAGACTCATCTAGGAATAAGAGCCTTATTAGTAGTAGGATCTATTTTTGTTCTATATGCGTACGGTAATTTTGCGAACACATTTATGAATAAAGTATTTCAAAAATCAGGTGTAGATTTTGTTTTGTGGGATCAAAATGAGAACTATGCTTCAAATGGTTTTGTACTTGGGTTTATTAGCAATTTAGATACAACAGTTATGGAAAAACCAAAAAATTATTCTAAAGAAAATATGCTTCAAATAGCAAACGATATAAAAAAACAATATAGTGGAAATATAGGGAGCCAAAAGAAAAAAGAGAAACCGAATATTATTTTTGTAATGAGTGAATCGTTTTGGGATCCGACGAAAGCAACTAACCTTTCTTTTAGTGAAGATCCTGTACCAAATTTACATCATTATATAGAAAACTTTCCTGGTGGACAAACTATTTCTCCTACATTTGGGGGAAATACGGCGAACGTTGAATTTGAGGCATTAACGAGTTATTCAATGAGTTTGTTAAAGCCAGGTTCTATACCATATCAGCAGGTTATTACAAATAAGAAAGAAATTCCATCAATCCCTACGGCGTTGAAAAAAGAAGGGTATTACACAAGTGCAATTCATTCATTTGGTCGCACATTCTTTAAACGTGATGATGTATATAAGGTGTTAGGATTTGATAAATTTAATGCAGCTGATACGATGGAAAATGTAGATGTTGATGGAGATTATATTAGTGATTTAGCGATGAGTAAAGAGATAATTGCTGAGTTAGAGAAACAAAAACAACCTACATTTATTCATGCAGTTACGATGCAAAATCATTTTCCATTTACAGAGGGCCGATTTGGTGAAAACCTAATAGAAATTAGCGGGCTAGAAAATGAAGAATCAAAGGGAGAATTAGAAACGTATACAGAAGGGTTAAGACGTTCAGATGAGGCCCTTCAATATTTAATAGAGCAACTAGATAATTTAGATAGACCTACATTATTAGTATTCTTTGGAGATCATCTTCCATCATTAGGAACAAATAAATCTTTTTATAAAGAGAATGGGTATATAACGAATGAAAAAACACCGAGCGAACGTTTAGCGATGGCCCAAACGCCGCTATTAATGTACGCAAACTTTGATATGCCAAATGATAATTTAGGTGTAGTAAGTCCAATTTATTTTTCTAATCTTATTTTTGATTATGCAGGATTAAATAAATCTTTATTTTATCAATTTTTATCGGGATTTTACAAGGAAATACCGGTGCTTAGAGATGAATTAAAAGTTGATAAAAATGGAGAAGTAATCAATGATTTAACAAAGAAACAAAAAGAAATGTTAGAGCAATATAAAATGCTTCAGTATGATTTACTTGTTGGAAATCAATATAGTAAAGATATCCTCTTTAAATAAAGTGAAACTTTAATCAGTGGGGGTTTTCTTCATCCCCCACTGATTATTAGCCTTCACCAATCGGACTTTTATGGGCAGCCCGACCCCCACCTAACTTCTTTGCTTTGCTGAATTTTGAGGTGGGGGTCTTACTGCCCGTTAAAGCGGGATAAAAGAAACAAAAAGAACTTGTATAACGATACAAGTTCTTTTTTATAGTATTTAACGGGGTAACCAGACAAGCTGGGTTTAGGGAGTATTACCTGTACATTTAGTATAAATGAAAATGTAACCGTTTTATCGAATGATTTGTGAGAAATGTGTGAATTTTAACCTTTTTAAAAACTACGTTCCTATCGATACATTTGGCATAGTTTTTTATGAATGCAAAAACTTTATAAGTTCTTCGTTTAATTCATCCGCTTGATCAATTGGAGAGCCGTGACCACTATTTGTGAGAGGATGTAACTGAGAATTTTTAATACGCTTTTGCGTAAGTTCAGCGCTTTTGTATGGGATAAGTTGATCATGAATACCGTGGAATATTTTTGTTGGCACGTTAATTTTACTTAAGTCTTTCGTTACATCTTCATTTGCGGCTGCTTGCAATATTTTGATGAGAGCATAAGAAGCAGACTGCATACCGAGATAAGAAAACCATTCTAGCGTAGCAGATCCTAAGTTTCTATTAAAAAATGATAAAGATACATCATTTAAAAATTTAGGCATATTGGCATACATTTGATTAATGAGAGTGTCTGCTTGTTCTTTTGGGACACCATAGGGAGATTCTTGATTTTTAACGAAAGAGGGGGAAACGGCATCGACTAATACAAGTTTAGAAATACGATGACCATTATAGCGAGACATGTACCGAATAGAAAGAGCACCACCTACTGAGAAACCAATTAATGTAGCATTTTCGACTTGAAGTGCTTCTAAAACGATGGCGATATCGTCTGCTAAACGATTGTATGTGTAACCAGTCCATGGTTTATCAGATTGTCCATTTCCGCGTATATCCATAGCGATGCAGCGGAAACCGTGTTGTGGTAACACGTTGAGCTGATATTGGTACATTTGATGATTTAAAGGCCAGCCATGGACGAAGAACACGGTTTTACTACCGGGGCCGGGATTAACGTCTTGCACAAAAATATGCACATCTTTTTCAACGGTAACAAACATGAATGAGCCTCCTATTCATACGCGAGGAGCGTATGATTTTGTTCTATTAAGACACTAAGCTTTCCTTCATTTTTTGCCGCTTATATAAAATCTCTCCCACATAATATACGTATTATTGTTTATAATTTTTATGATTGTATATCGTCTGAAAATATCACAGTTTTGGGATGATTTTCCTCAAATGTTCGATTTATCTTTGTTTGTATAAGAAAATCATTTATTATAATAAATGGTATTCTTCGAGATATTATGTTGAAGGGGTGTTGAAGTGAAAGAAAGTTTTCTATCATATAAAGAAGAAGAAAGAAATGCCAAAATCCTTTTGTGGGTGCTATACGTCATTGTTGTTTCATACCAAGTTTTCTATGCAATCGTATTAGAAAATAAATCACTAACGGATAAGGGACATAGCATACTATGGCAAGTTATTTGCGGAACTGCAATACTCGGTGTAAATGTATATTTAATAAAAAAAGAGAAAGTGAATTTTGTGAAATATGCATGTGTATTTGCATACATAGGAATAGAAATTGCTAACATATTTTCGTATATGCTTTATAATGAGGCGGCATTTGATGGGGGAAATATAGTAGAAATTATTCTTATCTTCTTTGTACCTATATTTTTAAATAAAAAATATTTTGTGTTTGTACTTTCAACTATTGTAGGGAAATATGTAATTTACTTATTTGTATTA
This sequence comes from Bacillus cereus group sp. Bc061, assembly GCF_027715825.1. Taxonomy (NCBI): domain Bacteria; kingdom Bacillati; phylum Bacillota; class Bacilli; order Caryophanales; family Bacillaceae; genus Bacillus; species Bacillus cereus group sp. Bc061. The sequence continues at coordinate 80,178 of NZ_JAQFTZ010000008.1, read as the reverse complement.
AAAGAAGTAAAAGGATTTATGTTCCTCATTATGTATACACTCGTATTAATAGCAGCATACATCATTTTAAATCGATTTATACAATACCTTTCAGCGGTAAAGGAAAGTATTAAGATTGCTAGTGAATCACAAAAATTAGCAGTAATCGGAAAGATGGCAGCGACAGTGGGACATGAAATTAAAAATCCACTTGCTTCATTGAAAGGGTTTACGCAATTACAACGAGAGAAGCATGAAGAGGACCCTATTTATAAACAGATGATTTTTGAAATAGAAAATATGAATAATATGATAAGTGAATTGATGGAAGTTGCTACATGTAAACCTTCTATTTATAAAAAACATAATATAGGTGAAATTGTATTACAAGCAGTAGCAATTCTTCGAGAAAAAATGAATGAATCTAGTATCCAGCTTATTTCTAATATCGAAGAAAAGATGATAGAAATTGAATGTGATGAGCGGAAAATGCGAGGAGTTTTTCTATATGTCATAAAAAATGCTCTGGAGGCAATGGAGCAAGGTGGCACATTAGAGTTACGGTTAGAAAATAAAGGACAAGATTATGTAATGCTAAGTGTAATCGATAATGGTTACGGTATTAAGAAAGAGAATGTGGCTCGTGTTACAGAAGCTTTTTATACAACAAAACAGGATAAGATTGGTTTGGGACTTACGGTAGCAGATCGAATTGTCAACGAACACCTTGGTACGTTACATATTTCAAGTGAAAGAGATAAGGGAACGAGAATAGATATTATTCTTCCAAAAAAGTGTGGAAATAATGAAATCCAATTGAGAGAAAAGCTAGGAGTTACCATATGAATAAAGACGGTATATTTAAAAATGAAGAAATGAAGGCGCTGAAAATATATTTAAGTTTATTTTTCATTATATTTTTTGTATACGATCTTGCCTACGAATTTATTGTACCTTTAATAGGAGGAGAGCAAGAAGGAGTAGGACAATTTGAAGATGGTTTAGGTTTATGGCTTTATTTTCTGATGGTGGTTTTATTTTGCATTGGAATATACTTTATGAAATGGAAAAATCCATTTGCAGTAAAGTATATTATTCTAATTGGGTATAATATATTAGATTTTATCCATAATATTATGATTTACTACGGTAGTGATACTGAGTTTGATGGTGGGAATATAGTAGAAGGGTTTTTTATTTTATTTGCCCCACTTTTTGTGAATAAAAGATATTTTTGGTTAGTTCCGAGCATACTTGTTGGAAAATATGCTCTTATAGGAATCATGATTCACTCATCACTCGTTTTAATCCCGATGGCATTATATAGCGTATTTACTATCATATGTTGGATTATGTTTGTAAGGTTCCAATCTTACGTTCGTACGCTTGAGATGATGAATAAAGAAATACAACAAACAGAAAAGTTAGCAACTGTTGGGAAAATGGCTACAGTTATTGGTTCCAAAATTAAAAGACCTTTAGCTAATTTAGATAAATTTGTAAATAAGCAAGCGGTTAAATATCCAGAGGATAAAATATATAGTGATATTATGAAACAAGAAGTAGAACGAATTCATACAATCGCTACAGAACTTAGTGGATTTGAGAAATCTAAATCAATAGAATCAGAAGTTCATAATATAGAAGAAATTATCGCTTATGTTATTCGAGTTATGGGGAAGCCTGCTTTAAATCAAGGTGTGCACATACAAGGTATTTATAGTAAAGACATACCATCGATTACATGCGATGAAAAACGATTAAAACAAGTGTTTTTTAATTTAATTAAAAATGCGATTGAAGCAATGTCAGTTGGCGGAACGATTACGATTAAAGTGACTGTAGAAGATGCAATCATTGTTCAAGTTAAGGATGAAGGTTGCGGCATTCCAAAAGACAAAATCCCGAAGCTAAATGAAGCCTTTTACACAACGAAAGAAACGGGAACAGGTTTAGGCTTAGTAGTTACAGAAAAAATTATTAAAGATCACAACGGTAAAATAAGTTTTGAAAGTGAAGTTGGGGTTGGAACGACGGTGAAGGTTATGTTGCCGATACAATAAAAAATATATTTTAAAAAGGGAAATCATTTATTTGAGAGTGATTTCCCTTTTTTGTGAATAAAAATCCGGAAGTGTTTACACTATTGGTGCATTATATATAATTTTGAATCTAAAATATGGGTATTTTTATGATGGTAATATATAGTGAGTTTGTTAGTTGTTAACCCAAATTATTGGGGCTTTTTCTGTTGAATAAATTACTTTTAAGAGAGAACTAAATATTTGTGATTAGAAAAACAGAATATACAGCACTGGCAGTAATTCCAGGGTTAATATAAAGGGATATAGCATCTCCTCTTGAAATGAGGTTTCCAGTTGTAATACTAGTCCAAGTTACAGTAGCGGGACCTACTGCCGGAGTAGGATTAAATACTTGAATTTGTCCCGATCCAGTATCCGTCGGTTTAATGGAAAATACTATAGTTCCGGTAATTTTGTCTGTGGTAGTTAAAGTAATAGTAGTTAGAATGTAACTAGAGATAGGGGCAGTGAGGTTTGTGGGGACATTCCTACAAATATCAATCGTATAAACAGCAGCAGGTAAGTTATTTACATTTATAGATGCAGCAAAACCAACTATACTACCAGATCCAGCCGTGACATATGGAATAACATTAGAGTCAATTCCAGGAGAACCCGCTATACGTTGAAAACCAGCATTTGTTCCTTGGAACACAATACTTTTTGCTGAAGAACTACCAGCGGAGCCAGTGGGTCCGGTGATGCCGGTGCTTCCAGTGGGTCCGGTGCTTCCGGTAGATCCGGTGTTTCCGGCAGGTCCAGTGTTACCAGTGGGTCCAGTGCTTCCGGTAGATCCGGTGTTACCAGCAGGTCCAGTGATGCCAGTAGATCCGGTACTCCCAGTAGGTCCAGTGTTCCCGGTAGATCCAGTAATCCCGGCAGGCCCAGTATTCCCGGTAGATCCAGTGATACCAGTGGGTCCAGTAGCCCCACTTTCTACTAATACGATATAATCTGAAGAGACATTAGGAAATCCTTGAGGTGCATCCTTTTTTACAACATAGCCGCTGCTCGTATAAGTAACAACTTGTCCGGCTTTATAGTTGGGAGCGGCTGCAAGACTAAAGGCGGTAGTACTTTGTAAGCCAGCTCCTGTACCCCCAGTAGCGCCGGTAGCTCCAGTGGGCCCAGTGATGCCGGTAGGTCCGGTGATGCCAGAAGGTCCAGTGATGCCGGTAGGTCCGGTGATGCCGGTGTTTCCAGTGCTTCCAGTGGGTCCGGTGATACCGGTAGATCCGGTGTTTCCAGTGGGTCCAGTATTCCCGTTAGAACCACTGGGGCGTCTGCCATCGCAACTAAAACAATTACGTGGGTACATGTATGTTCTCCTTTCTATATTTTGAAAATCTAGTTTTTAAAATAGAACTACTATATGTATATTAGGAATTCTATATTTTTGTGTGGTTGATTGTATTGTGTGTTTAGATTTTAACAGTAGGGTGAAAGTGTATTGTATATCGAATTTTTTTCTATTTTAAGTTTAGTAAAAAGAGATAGCTAATTTAGCTATCTCTTTAAAAATTTATAACCACCATTTTTCCTGTGGAACCAAAGTAACATCCACTTCAAAATTCTCTTTAAACCAATCATACATCAATGTTTCTTTCACTAAATATTCAGAGGCAGAGTGTGATACACCGATGAGTGACATATTCGTTTCTTTTACGTAATCCATAATGAGCGAGTATTTCTGTTTACCGTAATCATTGTCGATATGGCAATGGATTTCCCCAGTAATATATGCTTCAGCACCTTTTGCTTCTGCTTCTTTCATGAGAGACACGACATCACCACATCCTGCAATAATTGCAATTTTTTTGATAGAATCATGTTGTTTACCTTCGAAGTCTGTATAAGGAATATGGAAGAGATTTTTGAGACGCTTTTGGAGTGCTTCTGTGGATGTTTCATCTATTTCACAAATAAGGCCAACTGGCTCTTGTTCTGGACCTTCATATGCAAAGCCGTCAACTACATGAGCATGTAAAGATTTTGCAATTGAAATGCTCGTTCCATGCGTTTGATGAATATCCATTGGTCCGTGACATGTATATATAGAAAGTTGTTTTTCTTTTATCGCTTGCAAATATTTTTCAGGTATTGGAATAAAACCACGACCTGATTTTCCAAGCGGATCACCGCATTCCATTACAAGTGGGTGGTGCATAAAAAGTAAATCACCAGATGTGGACTGTGAAATGAATGTTTCAAGAACGTCATTTGTAGGAAAAACAGCTAAAAATACTTTATTTACAGTTTCAGCTCCTCGTATCATAAGACCGTTAAATAGCTCTACAAAATTGGTTTCGAAAAATTGTTGCCACGGAAAGTGGATAGGATCATATACAGATGGGATAAATCGACTAAAGGCACTATCTTTTCCATATTTTTTGATTTGGAACAAATGATTGAGTGATTGTTCTATTTCTTTTAAAGCTGGCATGTTATGTTATCCTCCTTGAACTAATTAGATGTTTTTGTTCTTCACAGCGAAATAAGAAGCGGTTAGGAAACAAATAAAACCTAAAATCCAACCAATAGAAGGAGAATAAGGAAGTATATGTTGTAATATCATACCGCTAGAAATAAAAAAGCTACCGAGTAGACCTAGGAAGATGGGGTATCGCAGTAATTTGAGCATGAGTGATACAACCTCCTTTACTACATACATTGTATATTGTTCGTAATTTTCTGTATATATTTTTAAAGAAAAATGGTGGTACAATATATGAAGGATACGAGAAGAGAGGATGAAGATTAGAGTATGTACGTTACTGTAACAGAAGCAGCATATAAAAAGATTATGGATACGATTCCAAATGAAGCGAAATATATAAAGTTATTTTACGATAATGAAGGTTGCGGTTGTGTAATGAGCGGAATTATCGATTTAGTAGCTGTAGCAGAAAAAGATGAGCGCGATGTGGATATCGAATCTAGCACAATGAATTTTATCGCAGATCGCACAAAGCTTGTATTTATGGATGATAAATTAACAGTTGATTGGCATGAAGGTGGAGGGACGTTTCAGCTGAAGAGCCCGAGCCAATTTTATAATCCAAATATGAAGTTACACGTTCGAGTGTAGTAAAGAAAAGGTGGTTCCAAAACGTATTTTGGAACCACCTTTTTTATTGTATAAGTCGCTATTCTTGTCGTTTTTTGTTGATAAGTCGATATATTTAAAAAATCGCTGATATAATTCGAGTAGCGCCGATATAATCAGAGTTGCGCTGATATATTCAGAAAATCGCTGATATAATTTCATGCCCCAAAACGTTTCATACAATAAAAAGATTTTTTCACATAATGAAATGTACATGTGATTGAATTTTCTGTATAATCTTATTTGCGGAGGGGATACGCATGAGAAGATGGGGAATTGAGTTATTAATTTTAGCAGTCGTTATTATTTGGGGGATTAATTTTACGATTGCGAAATATGGACTTTTAGAATTTACAGCAATTGAGTTTACTGCACTTCGGATGATATCGGCGGCACCGCTTATGTTACTCCTTACATTTTTTATTGAAAAGTCGGTTTATATGGAGAGAAAAGATATACCTAGATTAATCATCGTTAGCGTTGTAGGTATTGTACTGTATCAAACGTTATTTATGGAAACTGTTAAATATACATCCGCTACAAATGCCTCTTTACTCATTTCTATTTCACCTATTTTTACAACTGTATTTGCGATTATCTTAAAACAAGAAAAGTTTTCTTCTCGAAAGCTTATCGGTTCGATTATTGCCTTTTGTGGTGCAGCCTTAGTTTTAGTAGCAGGGCATTCACTGGCTAGTTCTTTTTACGGGAATGGGATTGGACTCATTACATCAATATGTTGGGGGCTTTATCCTGTTTTAGCAAGCCCATTAATTAAAAAATATTCAGCGCTACGTGTTACCGCATGGTCAGCACTAGTTGGCGCGATTCCACTCTTGCTTTTAAGTGGACCATACGTATTTATAATGCCATTTCATATTACACATGGAATAACACTATTCGCTTTACTATATTCTATTTTCTTTGTAACAGTATTTGGTTTAGTAATGTGGTATGTTGGTGTTCAAAAAATTGGAGCATCACATACGATGGTATATATGTATATAACGCCACTTGTAGCTGTTTTATTTGCAACTGTATGGGCAAATGAATACGTATCGTTTCAACAAATAATCGGTGGAATTATTATTTTCTTCGGTTTATGGTTTGTGAAATCGGAGAAAGTAAAAGTGCATTCTACTGCGGGGGAACCTATATCAAAATAGGAAAACAGATCACCTATGATCTGCTTTCCTATTTTTTTATTTTTGGTAAGAAGATGAGAAATAAGATCGCAGTAATAAGTGGAATTAAGTTTAAAAATGGAATACGGAAGAGTGTAATAAGAATAATACCCGGAAGAAGGACACCGAGGACAGCGTAGAAAATACTATGGTTCTTCGTGTACCAATACAATGAAAGTCCAATAAGTGCAGGGATAATGAGGTGAATGAGAGCCATTAAAAAATAAATCATTAGACGCCCCCTTTATTTGTGTACTTATTACATCATATCCGTATGTTCATAGATTGATATCAATTTTTTCATAAATGGACGAAAAATGTTTGAAAAAACGTCACAAATTATGGGGGGATGATCTTTGAAATCTTGTATAATATTATTTTCTAAAAATATTTAAACAACATAAACATACCGTTTATGTTGTTTTTAATTTGAGTGAAATGAATGTAAGTAGTATAGACTTGAAAAAATTTATTGTTGGATAGATAAAAATTACGGAAGAGGAGAACATCATGATTAGTATGTCATTAAGGTCGTTTAAAATTCAATCGTATTATATACTAGGTATTCTTTTACTAGGCTGGATGGTAACGCCGTTTTCAGCACATTTTTTAGGTGCAGGAATTGGACTTATCGTAAGTATGTATTGCGTTTGGCTTTTAGGGAGACGAATTGAGAAGCTTGGAGATAGTATCGTAAAGAAAACGAAAGCGCCGACGCTCGGTATGTTTAATCGTTTTGCGGCTGCTATTTTAGGCGCTATTATTATGTACGAAATTGAGCACCATATGGTAATGTGGGCATTTGCAGTAGGGATTATGGGCGGTTATTTTTTAATCGTTGTGAACTTAGGTTATTATAGTATGAAAGATGAAAAGGAACTAACAAAAAGATAAAAAGCCTCTTTTTAGATGGAATAGAGGATCTAGCGAGGGATAGAAGCGTTTAAATCCTTTTTTAGCTCCATACGTTGTGAAACTAGAGGGATGTAATTTATATGTTCGAATCCGTAAGTTGTATGTGTAAAAATGAATTTACCCTAGAATAAGGAATCCAGCGATGAATAGTACAACAGGAAGCGAAACATTGCATAAAATACAGGTTTTTGCTTCCGATAAGTTAACATGAAATTACGTATTAGTATGACTTTTATGTTCTTTAAAAAAGTTGGATATAATACAAAAAACTATTCCGGTAATTAGAATAATATATTTTATCGTTTCACTTGTATGCTCAAATAAATTAACGTTAAGCATTACAAGTCCCCAAAACATTTGAATCGCTCCATAACTGAATAAAATTTTTCCTGTACGAGAAAAATTTTTCATAGGTTTCACCCCTTCCTATATATGTAAATTATATCATGAAAAACTAAAAATAAGTAAATATAAAGTGAAAATTCTGTAAAATAACAAACGAAGTCACAGATGAAGAGAGTAACGTTTTACTTTATATAAGATATAGAAAGAAGCTTACGTAAAAAACGTAAGCTTCTTTTTTATGTAAGTGTGTGTAACCGTTAAGCCGCATTGGGTTTTGTCGGTGAGTACGCGAAACTTTACGGTTACACGACACTTATTCATATGAGTAAAGGGTTATTCCAACAGAAAGTTTGCGCTTAAGCGATTGGGCCGCCTAAGTTAATAATGTCTTCAGATACGCTGTCGAACTTTTTGAAGTTAGCTTTGAATTCATTTGCAAGTTCGATTGCTTTTGCTTTATAAGCAGCTTTATCAGCCCAAGTTTGTTCAGGCATTAACACTTCGTCAGGTACACCTGGTACGTGAAGTGGAACTTCAAGACCGAAGATGTCATGTTTAGCTGTTTCAGTTTTCGCAAGTTCACCGCTTAATGCTGCTTGAATCATTGCACGAGTGTAACCTAAGTTCATACGTTTACCAACGCCGTATTCGCCACCAGTCCAGCCAGTGTTTACTAAGAATACTTTCGCATCGTGTTTCTCAATTTTTTCACCAAGCATTTCAGCATAGCGAGATGCATCAAGTGGTAAGAATGGTGAACCGAAGCAAGTTGAGAATGTTGCTTGCGGAGATGTAACACCGCGCTCTGTTCCTGCTAGTTTACTAGTGTAACCACTTAAGAAGTGATACATAGCTTGTTCTTTTGATAACTTACTGATTGGAGGCAATACGCCAGATGCATCAGCAGTTAAGAAGATAATTGTATTTGGGTGTCCTGCAACACTTGGCAGTACGATATTGTCAATCGCATGCATAGGGTATGCAGCACGAGTATTTTCTGTTAAAGTAGTATCGTTATAGTCTGCGATACGCGTTTGGTCATTAATGATAACGTTTTCTAAAACAGATCCAAATGTGATTGCATCGAAAATTTGTGGTTCTTTCTCGTGAGAAAGGTTTACACATTTCGCGTAGCAACCGCCTTCAATATTGAATACACCGTTATCAGACCAACCGTGCTCATCATCACCGATTAATTTACGGTTTGGATCAGCAGATAATGTTGTTTTACCTGTTCCAGATAAACCGAAGAATAATGCTACATCGCCTTCTTCACCTACGTTTGCAGAGCAATGCATAGAAAGGATATCTTGTTCAGGTAATAAGAAGTTCATAATAGAGAAGATTGATTTTTTCATTTCTCCAGCGTATTCTGTACCACCAATTAGTACGATACGTTTTTCGAATGAAACCATAATGAATGCTTCAGAGTTTGTACCGTCAACAGCTGGATCAGCTTTGAAATTCGGTGCAGAAACAATTGTGAACTCTGATTCATGAGTTGTTAATTCTTCTTCAGTTGGACGAATGAATAGTTGATGTACAAATAAATTGTGCCATGCATATTCATTAATAACTTGAATTGGTAGGCGGTAATTGCGGTCAGCGCCTGCAAATCCTTTGAAGACGAATAACTCTTCTTTCTCTTTTAAGTATTCTAAAACTTTCGTATATAATTTATTAAAATGTTCTTCAGAAATCGGTTGGTTCACTGCTCCCCAAGCAATTTTGTCAGCAACCGATGCTTCTTTCACAATAAATTTATCTTTAGGAGAACGTCCTGTATATTTTCCAGTTGAAGCAGAAACGGCACCAGTCGAAGTTAATTTCCCTTCATTTCGCATTAATACTTTTTCCACTAATTGCGGAACACTTAGTTGAATCTGTGCATTGCTTCCGTTCAATAATTCGTGTAAACCAATTTGGACATTCACAGTACTCATATTTATATACCATCCTTTTCATTTAATGAAATATTTCTCGTAATCCCCAACAAGAGTATAACACAATTATATAAATAATGTATACTATTTATTTCTTTTTGTTTGTGTGAATACATTATTTCCTTATTAATATTTCATTTTAGGCGCATTGAGAAAAACTTTCACGAAAATGTGAATATTAATTGACAAATGAATATCATTTCTTTAGTATAGGTTGGGACGGATACTCTCTTATCCCGAGCTGGCGGAGGGACAGGCCCGATGAAGCCCAGCAACCTCACTTGTATTGGTAAACACAAGTGAATAGGTGCTAAAACCTGTGCGAGGCTACAGGTCTCGAACGATAAGAGCGAAGGGCAAAAAGCAGTATGCAAGTAGCAAATTAAACCTTTCCTCTCTATTATGTAGGAAAGGTTTTTCTGTATGCTTGTGTGGGAGAATAAATGTATGTCGCAATCTGTGGCAAATTAAGGATGAGTTCCGTACAATATATACAATTACTGTAGGGAGGTTTACCACATGACAAAAAAACGTCATCTGTTCACATCTGAGTCTGTAACTGAAGGACATCCAGATAAAATTTGTGACCAAATTTCTGATTCAATTTTAGATGCGATCTTATCAAAAGACGCAAATGCACGTGTAGCTTGTGAAACAACTGTAACAACTGGTTTAGTATTGGTAGCGGGGGAAATTACGACTTCTACTTATGTAGATATTCCAAAAATCGTTCGTGAAACAATTCAAGGCATTGGTTACACACGCGCAAAATACGGATTCGATGCAGAAACTTGTGCAGTTTTAACATCTATCGATGAGCAATCTGCTGACATCGCTATGGGTGTTGACCAAGCGCTAGAAGCACGCGAAGGTCAAATGACTGACGCTGAGATTGAGGCAATTGGTGCAGGAGACCAAGGTTTAATGTTTGGTTTCGCATGTAATGAAACACAAGAGTTAATGCCACTTCCAATCTCGCTTGCTCACAAATTAGCTCGCCGTTTAACTGAAGTACGTAAAGATGATACATTATCATACCTACGTCCGGATGGAAAAACGCAAGTTACAGTTGAGTATGATGAAAATGGTAAACCAGTACGTGTTGATACTATCGTAATTTCTACACAACATCACCCAGATGTTACATGGGAAGAAATCGATCGCGACTTAAAAGAGCACGTAATTAAAGCTGTAGTACCAGCAGAATTAATCGATGGAGAAACAAAATTCTTCATTAACCCAACTGGCCGCTTCGTAATTGGTGGACCACAAGGTGATGCTGGTTTAACAGGACGTAAAATCATCGTTGATACTTACGGTGGATACGCTCGCCACGGTGGCGGTGCATTCTCTGGTAAAGATGCAACAAAAGTTGACCGTTCTGCAGCATATGCAGCTCGTTATGTTGCGAAAAATATCGTAGCAGCTGGTCTTGCTGAGAAAGCAGAAGTACAACTTGCATACGCAATCGGTGTAGCACAACCAGTATCAATTTCAGTTGATACATTCGGCACTGGTAAAGTATCTGAAGACGTATTAGTAGAACTAGTTCGTAACAACTTCGATCTTCGCCCAGCTGGTATTATTAAAATGCTAGACTTACGTCGCCCAATTTACAAACAAACAGCAGCTTACGGCCACTTCGGACGTACTGATGTAGATCTATCATGGGAACGTACAGACAAAGCTGCAGCTTTAAAAGAGCAAGCTGGTCTATAATATATGAAAAAAAGCTTTGCGCGGTGAGCGCAAAGCTTTTTTTTATTTCGTTTTATTTACAATTTGAATGCATGATTTGCAATATACTTCTCCATCTAGCTCAATATACTTTTTCATATTCGTCATGCCATTTGCCGGAAGCGGCATATGAATCCATGCTTTTTCATATGTTTGTATTTCTTTTTGGCATGATTTACAAACAGTTGGCTTTTTTTGAAACATGTGAAATCAACCTTTCATTTGACGTGCTTTGCCCGCACAAAATGCACTGCTTAATAAAAATAGCGTGGCGCATATAATACTTACTAATGTAGCGTATGGAATTGCGCCTTTTAGAGAAAAGCCGACAGTGATGGAAGCGATAAATAAGAGGATGAATGTTGTTGTTAATTTTTTGTATAGTTCCATAATAGGTAGACCTCCAATTTATTTTTTAGTACAAGTTTTAAAATTGAATTCTATGTATGTAGAAAATATAAAGAGTAGCTAAAGGTATGTAGTCTAAGGAGTATAAGAAAGTGCAGTTTCCTTTTTGTGGGTTAGTATATTTATATTGTATCATGGCGTATTGTTGGCTTCATACATAATTGTGTAAACATATGTATGATAAAATGAAGAAAAGTCTTTAAGGAAGGAAAGATGAAAAAATGAGCGTAACCGAACATAAAAAACAAGCGCCAAAAGAAGTGCGCTGCAAGATTGTAACGATTTCCGATACACGTACAGAAGAGACAGATAAGAGCGGACAACTATTACATACATTGTTAAAAGAAGCAGGCCATACAGTGACTTCTTATGAAATTGTGAAAGATGATAAAGAAAGTATTCAGCAAGCAGTGTTAGCTGGTTATCATAGGGAAGATGTTGATGTCGTGTTAACAAATGGCGGTACTGGTATTACGAAGCGTGATGTAACGATTGAAGCAGTATCAGCGTTATTACATAAAGAAATTGTTGGATTCGGTGAGTTGTTCCGCATGATTAGTTATTTAGAAGATATCGGAAGCAGCGCAATGTTAAGTAGAGCGATCGGCGGCACAATTGGGCGCAAAGTAGTCTTCTCGATGCCAGGATCTAGCGGAGCGGTTCGCCTTGCGATGAATAAATTAATTTTACCAGAATTAGGTCATATTACATTTGAGTTGCATCGCCAATGAGTAAGTATGCTGGAATTGTATTAGCAGGTGGTATGTCGAGTAGATTCGGTGAGCCGAAAGCGCTAGCGAGTTGGAAAGGGAGTACGTTTATTGAGCATATTTTGAAAGTGATGACAAGCACGCTCCAAGAAGTTGTAGTCATTAGTCATTCTCATATAAAAGAGCGAGTAGAGAAACTCGTACAAGTTCCTGTTATTGAAGATATTCCGCACTATAAAGGGAACGGGCCACTTGCTGGAATTGTATCAGGAATGGAATACATAGAAGCAGATTGGTATGCTATTATGCCTTGCGATGCGCCAAATGTTTCGCATGAATGGTTTACCATTTTACTGGAGCAAACAAGCAATGAGTATGATGCAGTTGTACCTATTATTAATGGAAGGAAACAACCGCTACTTGCAGCGTACCATAACCGCGTGAAAGAAAAGATTTATACTTTGCTTCAAGAAGAAAAAAGAAGTATGGGTCAGCTTTTATCACAATGTAATGTGAAATATATTGCTGGTGAAGATATACAAGCAAATGCGGATTGGTTTATAAATGTGAATACGAAAGAAGAATATGTGCAGGCTCAAAAAGACCTTTCAAATGAATGAAAGGTTTTTTTGTATACAGAAATTGGGGAACAATTACTGTATAAAGGTATGTGAGTAAGTTGATTTTAAGGGGAATTCTTAAAATCACTATACAGTTAAAATACTGTATAACCATATATTAATTTTTATGGGTTTTTATTACAAGTCTATTTGTTTATGTTTGTTTTTGTTATAATGAATATAGAAATAATATAATATTTCACCTTGTGTATCATTTATCCGACTTTAATGGGCAGTAAGATCCCCACCTCAACATTCAGGAAAAGCAAAAAAGTTAGGTGGGGGATCAACTGCACATAAAAGTCCGATTGGTGAGGGCTGATAATCAGTGGGGGATGAAGAAAACCCCCACTGATTAAAGTTTCACTTTATTTAAGTAAATTTTACAATTGTATAATAAACTCCCTTCGTTTTTTGAAGGGAGTTTTTCTGTTTAAGCAAGTAACTCTGATGCGTTATGCTGAAGTACTTCCTCATATTCGTTAAGCAAGCCACGAAAGATCTCATCCCAGCTTTTTGATTTCGCATAAGATAAAGCTGCTACTCCCATCTGCTCCAATTTTTCTTCATTTTGCAATAAAAAATAAATGGATGATAGAAATGCGTCCTCATTTTTTGGCGGGCAAAGAACTCCCGTTTTTCCATCTGTAATAATATTTTTAACCCCGCCACTATTTGCACCGATGACAGGTGTGCCGCATGCAAGCGATTCAAGTACAACATTTCCGAATGTTTCAGTAGCTGATGGAAATACCATCATGTTAGAACAAGCATATGCTTCAGCTAAATCCATGCCTTGTAAATAGCCAGTAAACGTGACATTTGTTTTCGGAACAGCTTCACGAAGACTTGTTGCTAGAGGACCGTCTCCTGCTATAAGCCAATGAATATCGTTTCGAGTATGCGCTGATTTAACGATAAGATTTTGCAACGTATCAATATCTTTTTCAGGAGCAATCCGTCCAACATAGGAAAGGACATACTTCGCTGTAATATTATATTTTTTCCGGAATACTTCTGTATTGTAAGCTGGATGAAAGAGTGTGCAATCTACACCCCGTCCCCAAATAGAGAGGGCCTGAAAGCCTTTATGTTTTAATTGATGTAATGTTTCAGGGGATGGAACGAAATTTTTTTGCATATGACTATGAAACCATTTTAAATAGTTCCAAAGCATATTGGAGAGAAATTCGATTTTGTAATAGCGTAAATAAGCATCGAAATCAGTATGATAAGAACCGACAACTGGGATGTTTAACTTTTTCGCATAATACAATCCACAAAGTCCCATGTTGAAAGGTGTAGCAATGTGAATTATGTCAGGTTTAAAGGAAAGAAGTTCTCGCTTAATGCGCGGAGTAGGAAAAGAAAAGCGACATTCTGGATATAATATTGTTAACGGGATACTTCTCATCTTGTTCACATTCGCTACGAAATTATCTTCAGCTGTATGCTGAGGTGCGAAAACAGAATAGGCGATATTTTCTTTCTGAAAATATCGTGTTAACCGCTCTAACGTTTTCGCAACCCCGTTCACTTGTGGCGTAAAAGTATCGGTAAAAATGGCGACTCTCATCATATCACTCCTTTATGTGAAAAGTGGGATGAATTGATAAAAAGAGATGATGCCAGAGCAAGTGCCGAGGCACATACCGACGAATACATCAGATGGATAGTGAAGCCCTAAATAAATGCGAGAAATACCGACGCATAATGCTAACGGTAATAGGAAAATAAGTAAGCTTGGATTATAGCAAATAAATGGAATAAAGACAGAGAAAACGGCTGTTGTATGACCAGACGGGAAAGAGTGGTCTTGTAATGGATGGACTGGATATTTTGCATCCTGAATTGTTAAATAAGGACGTTTTCGTGGATACCATCTTTTTAATATTTGCACAGGAATATGGCTAATTGCTAGCGAAATAGCAGTTGCAATTGCAGCTTGATGCAAAGTTCCACTTGCGAAAATTAAAAAGAACAGTGTGAGTGCGATAGAGAAAGTCGCGCCACCGATATGAGTAATATTGCTGAAAAAGAGATTTAACGTTTTTTGATCAAAGTAGCGGTTAATTCCTCTGAAAATGTAACATTCTATTTTATATAATCCACTGACCTTCATGAAAATTCTCCTCCCTCATCTACATATATATGGAGATATTAGCTTTTATTTTAATAAGATTTTGTTGAGGGAGTAATAATGTTTTGTAAAGAAAAAGTTAGATTTTATATAAAAAAACTGCCAGTATTATGGCAGCTGTAAAATCATTTTTGTAGTGATTTATAATATTGGCCTTTTTCAACGTATTGCGTGCGAATTCGCTCCATGTCTTTACGGTCTTCTTCTGTTAACTCACGAACGACTTTCGCTGGACGACCGAAAGCTAATGTATTCGGCGGGATTTTCTTTCCTTGTGAAACGAGGCTTCCAGCACCGATAAAGGCTCCTTCGCCAATTTCAGCACCATCTAATATAATAGATCCCATTCCAATTAAAGCATCTTTCTTAATATGGCAGCTATGTAAAATCACTTGATGCCCAATTGTTACGTCATCTTCTAAAATAAGAGGATATTGCGGGCTTTGGTGGAGTGTACATTGGTCTTGTACATTTACTCGGTCTCCAATAATTGTCGGTGACACATCACCGCGGATGACTGTATTAAACCAAATACTTGATTCCTCGCCAATTGTCACATCACCAGTAATGGTTACGTAGTCAGCGATAAAAGCACTACTCGCAATTTTCGGATTTTTTTCTTTGTAAGGATATATCATGTAAAGCCTTCCTTTCCTAGAGACTAGTTTCAGTGTATCAAATTATGAGAAAGAGTGAAATGGAGGAGAGCCGTATGTGGAATTATGAAGCTGAGCAAGCAAAGGCTGTCATCGTTATTGTGCACGGCGCAATGGAATATCACGGACGTTATGAAGCTGTTGCGGAAATGTGGAATCATATCGGCTATCACGTCGTGATGGGGGACCTTCCGTCACATGGAACGACTTCAAGAAATAGAGGACATATTGATTCGTTTGATGAATACATAGAGGAAGTTAAATTATGGGTGAAAGAGGCAAGAAAGTATCGATTACCTATTTTTCTATTTGGTCATAGTATGGGTGGTCTTATCGTCATTCGTATGATGCAAGAGACGAAGAGAGAAGATGTAGACGGCATTATTTTAAGTTCGCCATGTTTAGGTGTATTAGCTGGACCTTCTGCACCGCTTCAAGCTGCCTCAAAAATATTAAATATTATCGCTCCGAAGTTACAATTTGCAACGAATCTTACAGTGGAAATGTCAACGCGTAATCATGAAGTGAGAGATGCGATGGAGAACGATTCATTGTTCTTGCGCAAAGTATCAGTACGTTGGTATAGTGAATTGATTAAGTCTATTGAAATCGCTCATAAAAAAATAGATGATTTTCCAGATGTTCCGCTCTTGCTAATGCAAGCATGTGAGGATAAACTTGTAGATAAAACACGTGTCCGCACTTGGTTTAATAATGTTAAAATAAGTGATAAGGCTTTTAAAGAATGGCCGAATTGTTATCATGAGTTATTAAATGAGTATGAGCGTGATGAAATTTTGAATTATATTCAGTCATTTACTGAAATACGCATCAATAACATAATAGAAACAAATAAGTAAATTATTTGTACATTGAATAGAGGAGATGAAGGAAGAAGTGAACGTACCGAGTAATCCCATAACGCTCATGGCGAAAGTATACCGTGATGTGTTTCCGGTTGTACACCATGAGCTAGCGATGTGGAAAGAGCGTGCCTACCATATTCCGAATGATGAGCTTCATAGTCAGGCAATCGCAAGTATTGAGCATAAAACGTTTCATTGCGAAGGCGGTGGCATTTTAGCACTATTAGCAAATGAACACCGTGAGGAATGTATTCGTTTTATCGTCGCATATCAAACGATTAGTGACTACTTAGATAATTTATGTGATCGCAGTACATCACTTGATCCGAATGATTTTGCCGCACTGCATGAATCTATGTTAATGGCATTATCACCTGAAGTAGAAGGTGGCGGTAATTATTATCGCTATCGTGATGATCAAGATGATGGTGGTTATTTAGATGAACTTGTTGAAACATGCCAAGATGTTTTAAAGAAAACGAAGCACTATGACAAAATTGCTCCTATTCTTCATGAACTTGCTTGTTATTATTGTGATCTGCAAATTCATAAACATGTGAAATTAGAAGAAAGAGAACCAAGATTACAAACATGGTTTGAAGCACATAAAGAAAACTTACCGGAGATGAGTTGGTTTGAATTTTCAGCATGTGCCGGTTCTACGCTTGGAATCTTCTGTCTTGTCGCATATGCCTTTCATGATGAATTACATGATGAAGATATTGCGAAAATTAGACAAGGATATTTTCCTTACGTACAAGGACTTCATATCTTACTTGATTATTTCATTGATCAAGAAGAAGACCGCATCGGCGGGGATTTGAATTTCTGTAGTTATTATGAAAACGAGCAAGTGATATTAGATCGTATGAAACATTTTGTAGAAGAAGCAGAGAAGAGCATTGGTGATTTGCCTCATGCGAAGTTTCATCGTCTCATAAGCCGAGGATTACTTGGTATTTATTTATCAGACCAAAAAGTATCAGCACAAAAGAATATGCACAAAATGGCAAGGCGCATTGTAAAATACGGTGGTCTCACTTCACGATTCTTCTATTGGAACGGGAAGATGTACCGAAAGAAAACGGCGCAGTGATGAAGAAAACCACTCATGTAGAGTGGTTTTTTGTTATAATATGGTAAAGGTGGTGGCAGAAATGAAGCGATTGTTTCAAAAGCTATATGACCATATTGAGGTTACATTACTCGTGCTACTTTCCATTTCATTTGTAACTGGAATGTATATGATGATGAATAAAGCCGGCGGTCCTACAACGATGGATTATGTAGCTCAAGTTATTATTGTATTGATTATTATAGTAGATATTGTCTTTTTAATAAGTGATAGAAAAAAAGAAAATAGTAAATAAAAAAGCATTTGTACACGGTAGTACAAATGCTTTTTTACTATGAGCGTATTTTTGAAAATACATATATAAGAAGTTCAATCACAAAAATAGCTAAAACAGATAGTCCGAATAAAGGCATGACAGCGCCTAGTATAACCATCATGATAAAGAAAACGATTATGCTTTTCTTATCTCTTTGCTTTGGCGGTGCTGCTAATTTTCCTTTCGGCTTTCTTGCTAACCACATTTTTATTCCGTAATAAATAAGAAGTAATAAAGATAATGTCGTTAGTAAGCATAATATTTTATTTGGCCATCCGAATAAATGACCTTCGTGAAGCGGGATACCGTAAGTGAACCATTGCGCAAGTAATCCATAATCACGATAGTCCGTTTTGGAAATGAGCTCTCCGCTATATTGATCAAAATAAGCTGTTATTTCTTCATTTGGTGCAACATGCATACCTGTAATACCAGAACCGCTCGATTTCGAAACAGTGAACACACCTTTTGGATCAGCTGGTAGTGAAATAACATATGGTTTCTTTATTTTAATTCCGTTTCGCAATTCATCGACAGAAATTGCTTTTGGCTCATTCGAATTCGATTCAGGAGGTGCTTCTTTTCTAGTTGCCCACGGCAATTCTTTTACCTTCGATTCAGGAGGTGCCATATACAATTTTGGATATCCGAGTGATTCATTTGACGATGCAATTTTATAAATTTGGTTACCCATAAATCCTGACCATGGCAACCCAGATGCAACTAACAAAACGAGAGGAATTGTAAATATAATACCGATAATAGAATGACGTCGTTTTGCTTTTTCTCGCTTATTGGATGCCGGTGTATTTTTGAATTGGCGTATACTCATGTACAACCCAGTTACAATTAAAAAGATTGTCCAACATGCCGCAAGTTCTACCGTATAGTTAACGACAGTGCCACCAACTAAAAGAGAACTATGTAATTCCCTCATGATATTGGCAAACGTTTCACTTGCGTTTTGATCCCCAACAATTTGATTATTACTATCTAAATACACATATTTTTGTTGCCCAGTATACTCATTTGCAATCGTAAGTCTCGTATTATAATCCCCATTAAACTCACTAATTTTCGCCACACTATAATGTGGATATTTTTTCTCTGTTAAGGAAATAGAATCAGCCATCGAAATAGATTCTGTTTGAGCACTCTTCCCAAAATATAAATCTTTATAGATGAAATCCTCAACCTCTTCCCGAAATAAATACCCAATTCCGCTCAGTGACAACGTAATAAGAAGCGGCGTAATAAAAAGCCCAGCATAAAAATGCCAACGCCAAAAAATGTAATGAAGCGAACGATTTACTTTCATGCTCTTAGTTCCCCTAACCTTCCCTATATGAATAACTACTTATTTAATATAGCGAGATTAAGTGTGATTACTTTGAAAGAATTGTGAAGAAAGTTAAAAGTTTTGGAGAGCTGGCTGGGAATTTTGTTAGTAAAGCGATAATCTATTATGACAATAAAATTTTTAAAACGTTTTAAGATAGTTCAAAAGTAGACATCTTCAATTTTGAAGATGTTTTTTTATATACCATGATTAAATACTAGCTTGACTATAACGTAGCGTCATAGATTAAGTTGTTCTTAGGAGGTGGATTAATCTGATTACTACGGGGGATGTAAAGAAAGTTACAGGTTTAACAGAAAGGACAATACGATATTATAGTGAATTGAACTTAATTACGCCAAAAAGAAATAATATAGGACAAATTCATTTATCAAGAAAGGATTTATTAGACTTAATTAAAATCCTAAATCTAAAGATAGTAGGAAAAAATTTAAAATTTATCGGCAGTCTAAATTTAAATGAACTGAGTATTAAAGATACAAGTCTTCAGCTTGATGAAATGTACAATGATTTAGAGTGTGTACTTATATCTTTAAACCATCTAGAGAATAGCAACGATGAAGATAGTATATTAAATGCTCTTAAACTTGCTCACGTAGTTAATGATAAGTACATGATGAAACGGGGATATTTATGAAAATTTTTATAGAAGATACTATAAGTCAATATGATATATTACTTTCACTATCACCTGAAGAAAGGGAGAATTTTTTTAGGCATACAATGATGAAACCATTTGAAGGAATGTGGAATACAATTAATGTACCGATGAAATCTAAGGATCCAAAAGGTTATGACGTCATGATGGCAACACGAATGCTAGGGTATTTAGATATAAACGAGACAAAATTAGCAGAAGAAGCATTAAATGATTTGAAGAAGATGAATGCATTAAAAATTGCTGAAAAAACTTTAAAAGAATGTATAGATTTCTCTTCTGAGCATGATTTAAGAGTAAGTGCAGAGGAAATGAGATTTGGTATGTATATTGCAGACCCAAAAAAATTAAAAAATCAAAACAGTTATACTGGTTTTGGTGGTATTCCTGGTTATGTTATAGCAATAATTCGCCCGAATAGCTACAATGTTCCAAGATTTCCGGCACTCATTGCACATGAATTTCATCATAATTTACGATTCTCTTATTTTGAATGGAATCATGGAGATGTAACCGTAGCTGATTATATAATTATTGAGGGACTCGCCGATTCTTTTGCTACCGCATTGTATGGTAAAGAATTTTTAGGGCCATGGGTTACTTCAATTGACAATGAAGACCTTGAATACTCTATTTACGTAATAAAAGAAGGGCTTAATGTGAAAGGGTTTGCGGAGGTAAGTAGCTATATGTTTGGAGATGATTTCGCCAAAAAAGAAGGTTATCAACCAGTAGGCTTATCAACCGGTGCGGGTTATGCTGTAGGGTATCACATTGTGCAGTCTTTTATGAAAAATAATAATGTTACAATCCAAGAAGCTACATTGTTAAGTACAGAAGAAATAATAAAGGGGTCTAATGTTTTTTAAGGTAATTGTATTTTGAAAGACGCTATTGTTTCTAAAAGTTATGAATTCTTATGTGGATTTGGAAATTAAGTAAGCATAATACCATCCGTAAGAACGGTACTATGCTTATTTATAGTTTTAAATTTAATCAATTTTATTATAATTATACATCCATGTTCAATTGCCGAGACATACAATGTTCTATGCAAAGTGTAGTTGAATGAATCAGCTCTTCATTTCCTTTTTGTAGCCTAATTTGAAGTGCTTTTTGAAAACAAGTAAGGGCGGTTTGGAAGTCACCTTCATCTAATTTACTTTTTCCGTAATGTTGGTAGAAAAAATCTTCATAAGCGGGTAAGTCTGGCAGTGTTTGTAGAAGTTCGGCAAAGATTGTATTTGCAGCAGCAAACTTTCTTTCCCAATGATATGTATGTGCGAGGCGAAGTTTGTTAATAAAAAGCACTTGGATGTTATCTGTTTGTGTGTAATATTCAATAGCCTTCTGTAAGTAATACTCACTGTCAGAAAGGTTGCCAGCGATTCGTTCATAAACACCGATTAATCCGCAGTTTTTTCCGTATAACGAACTTTCATGTAAATGCTCTTTCAAAAATACAATCCCTTGCTTCATTTCAGCAAGGGATATAGGTTTTTCTCTAAGATTTTCATCAAATGTGTATCCCATTTCAAAAGGTATATTCATTTGGACCCCCTTATATTTTCTACATACATCCTAACAACCGCTTTTGCAAGACATTGAGAGGAATCAACAAAATCCTCACTCGCCACCACATTCAAATCGGTACATGCGATAATGGCGGTATCAACTTCATCTTTCAATTGTAAAACGAGTGCATTCCACAATTCACGAGCTTCTTCAACTTCTCCGCTTTTAATATAAGTAATAATTTGATTAATGCTTTCCTGCCATTGTTCGTAATGAATATACTCTATGTTACATTTTGCAATCCCATCTTGGTAAATACCAGCTTGA
This sequence comes from Bacillus cereus group sp. Bc061, assembly GCF_027715825.1. NCBI lineage: Bacteria > Bacillati > Bacillota > Bacilli > Caryophanales > Bacillaceae > Bacillus > Bacillus cereus group sp. Bc061. The sequence goes on along the minus strand of NZ_JAQFTZ010000008.1, from coordinate 58,234 downwards.
ACAGTTGCTTCTGTTGCGAGAAGAGCGACTCTTTTTGCAGTTTCAGGAATCGCTTTTAACGTTTCATCAACTATATTCAAAATAGGAATAGAAAGAGATTGCTGTAATTCTTCAAAATAAAGATGCGCTGTATTGCACGGCATAGCGATAAAGCTTGCGCCAGTACTCTCGAGTTTTTGTGCTCCTTCAATAATCGCTTTTTTCATCGCTTCATGATCAATAGGGCGATCCATGTAAAACGGTGTTGGGCACGAATAGATCATCATATGAGGAAAGTCCATGTCATGCTTTGCTCCGTATATTGTTTGGCACTCTGCTACAACTGTATCAACGAATGGTCCAGTTGATTTTGGCCCCATTCCTGCTAGTATTCCGATCATTGTTTTGTCTCCTTCAATATGTAATTAAAAACGTTTTTTGCGAACGATAAAAAGAAATAAGGTAAATAATAAAAATGAATATACGATAGCCCAAGCTGTGAGCCATAGCGTGTGAGTCAGTATATTATATTTGTATTGTCCAAGCATTAGAAAGCTTTCGACAGGTGGTAAAAACCATAGTAACTCTTTTTTAAACCGGATAGATGCAATCGTTATAAGCAATATAAATGTAAGACTAAGCCAAGCGGTGCTTGCTTTTGGAATCATATTTCTAGTAAATAAAGATGCGATTGAAATTCCAAGTATAGAGAAAGACATATGAGCGAGAAATCCGACTAAAAATAAAGAAACTGTCATTTTTTCATTAAACATTTGCAAAATAATTGGGTAGATTACGGATATAAAAGATAAAACAGTACAAATGAGAAGAGCTGTAATATATTTCCCTACATATAGTGCGGAAATATTATTTGTGTGAGAAATCGTAATTTGTTCTTGTACAGGATCTTCCGTATGAAAAATTGTGACCGTAATCCAGGCAGATAATAAATAAAGCGCAATTGCTGTTTCTAAATATGTCGGTACAATAGGAGTCGGTTTATATGTATATACAAAAAGTAAGCTCATGAAGTACATCGCAATAGGAGGGACGTACTTATACGATTTTGTATAGTCGAGAAAATGGTAACGAATAAGAGCAAACATAATAAACCTTCTTTCGATTTAAAAGTTAGGTTGTAGCAGTGTGATAGATGCTTTTTTATGCAATAAAAACTGAAGCATTTCGTTTGTATATTCTTTTTCGATTTGTAATTGAATAAGGTTTTGATTTGAATTGTGTGCAACGTGTATAAAACCGGATTGTTTTTGTAGTTCTATCGCTGAAAATGTTTCGTGAACAATTGCTTCAATATAGACTTGTTCTGCTCCTTTTTGTGCAGAGATATTTTCTGTGATTGTATGATTTGCTAACGTCACAATTCTATCGGCGAAGTTTTCTAGTAGCTGTTTTTCGTGACATGTGAAGAGTATAGATATACCTTGTTGTTTTAATGAGAGTAAAATATGTTCTAATTCTTGCTGAGAGTTCGGATCGAGTCCAGAAAGCGGTTCGTCTAAAATTAATAAATGGACGTCCGTAAGTAATGCTTGCATAATACCGGTTTTTTGTTTCATACCTTTTGAAAAGTTTCGTATAACGGAATGTCTTGCATGAAGTAAATGAAACCTTTCAAGAAGCAGCGGAATTTTATCTTTTACATATTTTGTTGATAAACCGTGAATGCGGCCGAGATGAAATAGATAATCCTCTAATGTAAAACGAATCCCTTCAGGAAAATGTTCAGGTACATAGCCGATTTGTATATGTTCTTTCCTTTGAATTGTCCCTGCCGTATGTGAAATAAAGCCTGCAATTATTTTGAGTAGAGTACTTTTTCCAGTCCCGTTCCCGCCAATAATGGCGAGTGCTTCTCCTTCTGGAATGGATAAATCAATGTTGTCTAGTATAAGTGATTTGCCATACTTCTTTTGAATTCCCTTTAGTTCTACTAGCAAAGTTCTATCCTCCTATACAGTGTATATATCCATTATATAGGAGAATAACAAAAAGACGTGCAGTGAGTGCACGTCTTTTTTTGTTATGTTTTGTCGATAAGTCGATATAGTGTGTCGAATCGTCGATATATCGAAAAAATCGTTGATATATTTTAAGTTACGATAGATATAATTGAAAAATCGTCGATATATTTATCGCTTCTCAATCGCCACAATAAATGGCGGGTTATTTTGTTGGTTAATGAAGCCGTAGCGCAGTACGTGTGCTTGTTTTTGGTCTAATTCTTCGGCAAATTTGAGAACAGCGTCCCGTTCTACTTGTCCTTCTGGATGTCCGTGGTAAATAACAAGGACGATGATACCTTCAGGTGCCATTATTTCTAATAATTGTTCGATTGCTGAAATTGTTGAGTTCGGTTTTGTAACGATATGCTTGTCTCCGCCTGGAAGGTAACCTAAGTTGAAAATTGCGCCTGTTACTTTACCTTTTGCATCTTCTGGTAATACGGATAGAAGTGTATCGTGACTATCGTGAACTAAAACAGTACGTTCGAAAAGTTCTTTTTCTTTTAGACGAGTTGTTGAGCTTTCAATTGCCTCTTTTTGAATATCAAATCCAAATACTTTTCCGTTATCGCCAACGATTTTAGCTAGGAAGCAAGTGTCATGTCCGTTTCCTAAAGTTGCATCTACAGCGTAATCGCCTTCTTTTACTGCCGTTTGCAAGAGAGTGCGAGCAAACGGTAATACACGTTCTAATTTCATTTCTGTTTCTCCTCATTTGCATATTTTCCTTGCCAGCTTCCGCGGCGTACAAATTCTGCATCGATGGAATTTAATACTTCCCATTTATTTAAGCTCCACATTGGACCAATCATTAAATCCGGTGGACCGTCACCTGTAATACGGTGCACAATTACGTCTTCTGGAATAATTTCAAGTTGGTCAACAACGAGACTTACGTAATCCTCAAGAGAAAGGAACTCGAGTTGTCCTTTTTCATATTGCTTTACCATTGGCGTTCCTTTTAATAAGTGAAGTAAGTGGATTTTAATTCCTTGTACGTCAAGCTTCGCTACTTCGCGAGCTGTTTCCATCATCATGTCGTAATCTTCAAGTGGAAGACCGTTAATAATATGAGAGCAAACTCGAATGCCATGCTTACGTAATTTATTTACGCCTTCAACGTAAGAAGGATAATCGTGAGCGCGGTTAATAAGGTTTGCAGTTCGTTCATGAACAGTTTGTAATCCGAGTTCAACCCAAAGATATGTGCGTTTATTTAAGTCCGCTAAATATGCAACGACATCGTCTGGTAAACAATCTGGACGAGTTGCGATAGAAAGACCGACAACGTCTTTTTCAGCTAGAAGCGGTTCGAATTTCTCTTTTAACACTTCAAGAGGTGCATGTGTATTTGTGTAAGCCTGGAAATAAGCGATACATTTTCCATCTTTCCACTTTGAGCGCATTTTTTCTTTCATTTCATGATATTGCGTTATAACATCATCGCGGCGATCGCCAGCGAAGTCACCAGATCCAGCAGCACTGCAAAATGTACAACCGCCATAAGCAACTGTACCGTCACGGTTCGGGCAATCGAAGCCAGCATCTAATGAAACTTTAAAGATTTTTTCACCAAATTCATTTCGTAAATGGTAATTCCATGTATGATAACGTTTATTGTCGTTTGTATATGGAAAAGGGTTTTGAACCTTCATTACTTTCCCTCCTAAGCCGAGTCAAAATGAAACAAAATCCATTATAACATACTCATAAGGTTCATATGGAAGGGACACACTAAAGGGGAATTGAAGCAAGGAGGGACAATTATGGCAGAGCGTCAATCACTTGAATCGTATATTACACAAGCAGAACAAGCGGTGGAATATGCGAAAGAACAATTAGACCAAGGCATGAGACAAGAGCATTACAATACGATGGAGTATTCGGATGCGCAGTTACAATTAGAACAAGCATATAACGATTTACAAACGATGCAACAACATGCGAATGATGAGCAACGTGAGCAATTAAATAGAGCACGTATGGCAATTCGCCAATTGCAACATCAAATGATTATTACACCGCACTAATAAGGAGTGAATGTAATGGCGAAACGTTCAGATCAAAATAACCCAGAGCAAAAAACGCAAAATGGACATAACGCTGAGTTTTCGAATGAGCTTGATCCAGTTGTTCAAGTGAAACAGCGTAACAGTAAAACAGGACAACCTCAAAGATCGAAACAATCAGAGTAGACCAGGTCGCAATATGACCTGGTTTTATTTTGTTATATGACAATAATGTAAGATTACTGTAAGGTTTGTCGATAGTTGTAAGAATACATTTCCAGTAGAGTAGGGGAGGATTAAATTTTATACAAGGAGTTGCTTTATGGGGAACAATATGACAAACAAACGAATTGATGAGTTAGATTACATTCGTGGCTTCGCATTACTGGGGATTATTTTAGTAAATATTCTTGCACTACTTAACATTAAAATTCCAGATCCTAATACAGTGGATGCTAGTTATCAAAGGTTTTTATACTTATTTGTAGAAGGTCGTTTCTTCTCAATCTTCTCATTCTTATTTGGAGTGGGATTCTATATCTTTATCTCTAGAGCAATTGCAAAGGGGAAAAATGGATATGTTTTATTTTTACGCCGCTTAGTTGCACTATTTATTTTCGGTTTGATTCATCAAATGTTTCAATCTGGAGAAGCATTAACGTTATATGCAATTTGCGGGTTGATCGCTTTACCATTTTATAAAGTGAAAAAACAAGTGAACTTAGTTATTGGTCTTATTTTAACAATTGCCTTTAGCGTAATGGGTGCTAAGGAACTATTGCCACTTGGCTTAATTTTATTAGGGCTTGCTGCAGGGCAATATCGTGCATTTGAAAATCTTGCGCAAAATATAAAGAAAGTCGCTATTTTTACAGGTGTTATGTTTGTTTTAAGTGTCGTAGCTGTATGGTATCAATACGGGCACGTGCCTGCTGATCCATTTGTAAATATGATACTAATGAATGAGGACGGAACAATGGATGCTGCAAGCCAATTTTTAAAAATTGGTGTTACAGTTGGCCCAATTATTTCAGCTTTCTATGTTGGAGCATTAATTTTACTACTTCAATTAAAACTAGTTCAAACATTGTTAGCGCCACTGAAATATTATGGTCGTATGGCTTTAACGAATTATATTGGACAAACTGCAATGATTTTAATCGCAGGAAGTGTATGTAACTTTGCAGGTAACTTAACGTACGTGCAGACGTTATATGTGTGTATTGCAATTTATGCAATTCAAATTGTGTTTAGTGTGATTTGGATGAAAATCTTTAAAATGGGTCCATTAGAATGGATTTGGCGTGTTATTACGTATTGGACGGTAACACCTTTAAAGAAATAAAGAGAGAAGTGGGCTGTTCCTTTTGTAGAGCAGCTTATTTTATTGTCAGCTTTTGTCGATAAGTCGATATATTTTGAAAATCGCTGATAAAAGTGGGAGAATCGCCGATATATTAAAAAAATCGCTGATAAAAGTAGGAGAATCGTCGATATATTTGAAAAATCGCCGATATAATTTCAGTTACCGATTCACTATTTCACTAGTATTAATAGCCAAGCTTACAAACACACCTTTTTTATCTTACAAAAGTGTAAGGTAATTGTAATGTTAACAAATAGCAGTTCATCTCCAAAAGGCGCAAAATAGGTAATGGAAAAACAAGCGTAGGAGGATATATATGACGAAACCAGTTGTAGACGTGAAAAACGTTCAAAAAGTGTACGGTAAAAAAGGTGAGAACCAATCACATGCATTAAAAGGTGTATCATTCTCAATTCAAGAGGGTGAGTTTGTTGGCATTATGGGACCATCTGGTTCTGGTAAAACGACATTATTAAATGTAATTTCAACGCTAGATAAAGCAACGGGCGGTGTTGTTGAAATTGCGGGAACGGATATTACAAAAATGAAGCAAGGTGAGCTTTCAGATTTCCGTTCACAAAAGTTAGGATTCATCTTCCAAGACTTTAACTTATTAGAGAATTTATCTATTTACGAAAACATTGCACTTCCACTTTCTCTTCAAGGTGTCTCGTCGCGAAATATTGGGCCAAAAGTAGAAAAAGTAGCAGATATGTTAGGCATTTCAGCTATTCTTCAAAAGTATCCATCTGAAGTATCTGGTGGACAAAAGCAACGTTCAGCAGCGGCACGTGCGTTAGTGCATGAGCCTGCAATTATTTTAGGGGACGAGCCAACAGGAGCGCTTGATTCTAAAAATGCAACGAGTTTACTTGATGCGATGACAAACTTAAATAAAGATCAAGGCGTATCTATTATGATGGTTACACATGATCCTTACAGTGCAAGTTACTGTCAGCGTATTTTATTCATTCAAGATGGTGAGCTATATAAAGAAATTCACCGAGGCGGTACACGTGAAGAGTTTTATAAAGAGATTTTAGATGTGCTAGCAGACTTAGGCACACAAAAAGCGTAAGAAAGGAGGTTCTAAGGCATGTTATTCAAACTTTCCATGTCAGGACTAAAAAGTAAGCTGAAAGATTATATCGTCTTACTTGTTGGTCTTGTCATGTCGATTTCAATTTTTTATATGTTCCAAACGTTAGCACTAAATAAGGCGTTTATTGAATCTAACTCAGTTATTCAATCAATTGGATTTGTATTCCAAGCAGGTTCATTTTTACTTGCTATTATAACGTTCTTCTATATTTTATATGCGAACTCTTTCTTATTATCTCTTCGTCAAAAAGAGTTTGGTATGTATATGATGTTAGGAGCAAAAAAGCATAAAGTTACATTACTTATGTTTATAGAAACAATCGTATTAGGCGCTGCGTCTCTTGCGATCGGTATTACAGTTGGTGTAGGACTTGCAGAAGGTATCGGACAGTTATTAATGAAACAATTAGAGTTTGCTGGTGAAGGCTATAAAGCATTTTACCTTCCATCAATGACCGTTACTTGCATTTTCTTCTTAGCACTATTTGTATTATCAGCAATTATGAATAGTATTAAGTTATCACGTATTTCTGTACTGCAACTTGTACATGCAGATGCACAAACAGAACGTGTTGCGGTAAAAGGAAAAATGACAGGTGTAGTTGCATTCCTAGCGGTTATTTTATTAGGAATTGGTTATGCATCAATGATTTACATGGAAAAACTAAGAGAAATGGGAATCCTTATTGCATTAATTACAACAACAGCTGGTACTTACATGCTATTTGGATCACTTCTTCCAGTCATTATTAAAAAGTTAAAAAGTAATAAAAAGCGTAGTGAAAAAGGGCTTAACGCTTTTACATTTGCACAATTAAACTTCCGTATTAATAGCTTAACAAAGGTACTTGCAACAGTAGCGATGTTAGTTGCGCTTGGAGCCGGTGCCATTTCAGGTGGTATGGCGTTTAAAAATAACGTTATAAAAATGGTTGATGGTTTCGTAATATATGATTCAGTAGTTCATAATCCAACTGCTGAAGAAAAGAAAATTTTAGACGATATTACATTTAAAGAGAAAAGCGAATATCGTTACAAAGTCGATGATAAATACGTTTACTATGTAAAAGAAGATTTAGAGAAAAATCGTCCTTTAGTAAAAGATATGACAAATATGAAGTCGATGAAGGATTTAGTAAAAACGAAAAAAGTTTCAGAGGAACTACCAGTGGGTGCAGTTGCTAGAGAAATGAATGAAAAAGATGCGAGTGCTAAAGAACTTCCACAAGAATGGGACGAGGCTTTCAGAACAATCCAGCCATTTTACGTGCATGAAGATCATGCAATTAAAATTGTAGATCAAAAAATGTACGATACTGTAAATGGTAAAGAAGGAATTGTATTTACTGGAAAAACAGATGATTTTGAAGCGCATAAAAAAGAATGGAAAAAACTTGACGAGTTGCAGCTAGATAAATATAAAAATGTAAAAGCTGAAAGATTAGATAGTAAATATCAAGCTTACGACATGTTCTATGGCGTTGCGAGCGGAACAGTGTTTATGGGATTCTTCCTTGGAATTGCTTTCTTAGCAATGATGGCAAGTTGTTTAATGTTCAAAATTCTTTCTGGTGCATCAAAAGATATTACGCGTTATCAAATGCTTCGTAAAATCGGGGTGCGCCGTGAATTATTAACGAAATCCATTTATAAAGAGTTATTCTTAGTCTTCTTATTCCCAGCAATTGTAGGTATTGCTCACGTATTAGTTGGTATGAATATTTTCGGATTTATTTTAATCGATCCGTACTTCCGTATTTGGGTACCAATCATAATTTTCGTAGTTATTTACACGATTTATTACTTCATTACAGTTCAATTGTATAAAGGAATTGTTCTTCCGAAAGAAGATTAATAAAAACCGAGCGAAATTGCTCGGTTTTTATTATTTTCAGAAAAAATACTTTAATGTTACTGAAATATATAATATAATGTAAATAAGTAACATAATATAAAAGTAGAAGCAACTGGATAAGGAAAGGAGGAATCCGATCTGTAGAAAGAGGCTGAACTTGTATCCCCTATTATTCCTACCCCTACTGTATTTGCACAATTATAAATTTCCGAGCTTAAAAGTATATTGTAAAAATAATGGATAATACATGGAAATCTCATAGCGTGATAAGGTAAAATGGACAACATGATGAGAAAATTACCGTTCATAAGATGAGGAGAATACATGTATGGAAGTTGTAGAGGCATTAAAAGATATAAGCCAAATTGAGGCGATGAAAAAGTATTTAAAAGAGCACTCACAGCGAGATTATCTTTTATTTGTTATTGGAATTAACACAGGATTAAAGATTACTGAGCTACTTAGTATGAAATTTGAAGAGGTATTAAATGAAGATGGAACTGTTAAAGAGTTTTATTCTCTTCCTGTGAAAGATGAAAAGTTTAAACAAGATATTTATTTAAATACAAAAGTAAAAGAAGCACTTTTAGAGTACGTACAATCTATTGATGTGAAAAGAGAAAACTACGTATTTCAATCGAATAAAACGAAAAATTCAATTACACGTCAACAAGCGTATCGTGTCATTCATAATGCTGCTGAAGCGGTTGGGATTGTTGGTAAAATCGGAACAAACTCAATGAGAAAAACGTTTGGATTTCATGCATACAAAAGAGGGATAGCGATTGCACTATTGCAAAAGCATTTCCATCACGCGACACCTTCAGAGACGCTCAAGTATTTAGGAATCTCAAAAGATGAAGAATTTAAAACCGAGATTGATGTTGATTTGTAAAAGCCGTAACTAAAAACTTTAGGAGGCGGGAATATGAATATTCGAGAGAGTGAATTACCGGGCATTGGATGTAAGTTTGAAGTAATTACAAAAGGTAATGAAAAGCTGGTTATTGTTATTCACGATGATGGCCGAAGAGAAATGTATCATTTTGATGCAGATCATGATGAAAGTATTTCAAGTATTTCTCTTCGTGATTCTGAAGCGAGACAAATTGCGGCTATATTAGGCGGAATGGTATATAGACCGCAAGCTTTAGACACAATTGAGATGGCTTTTGAAGGACTATCAATTGAATGGTTTAAGGTGGAAAATAACGCACCAGTCGTACAAAAAACAATTGGTAGCTTACATGTCAGAAAAACATATAACGTAACGATTATTGCTATTTTGAAAAAGAATATGAAGAAATTCTTTAATCCAGGTCCAGACTCTATTATTGAAGCTGGCGATATGCTCGTGTTATCGGGCGCGAGACATGAAGTGAAAAGAATTATTAATGAATTGCTTTCAGCAGGAGGTGATTCATAATCGATGGATACTTTAATCTTTGAAGTTGGAACTGCGTTAGTATTAGTAGCTTTTGCAGCTATCCTCGCTGCGAAGTTAAAGTTCTCGATTATTCCGTTTCTCATTATACTCGGTATGTTAGTGGGGCCTCATGCCCCCGATTTAGGACTTATCGATTTAAGGTTTATTGAAAGCGGAGAAGTTATTTCCTTCCTCGGCCGCGTTGGCGTCATATTCCTCCTATTCTACTTAGGTTTAGAATTCTCAATTAAAAAATTAATTAAATCAGGAAAATCAATTGCTTTCGGGGGGACTGTTCACATATCACTTAATTTCTTATTAGGTTTGCTTTATGGATATGTGGTGGGATTTCCCTTATTAGAGACGTTAATTATTGCTGGAATCATTACAATTTCATCAAGTGCAATTGTTGCAAAAGTCATTGTTGATTTAAGAAGATCTGGTAATAAAGAGACTGAATTAATATTAGGAATCATTATGTTTGATGATATTTTTTTAGCTGTATATTTATCAGTCGTTTCAGGGTTAGTACTCGGTGGTGCCACATCATTTGTAGGTGCTCTTACATCGGTGTTAATCGCAGTAGGGTATATGCTACTATTCTTTGTAATCGCTAGAAAAGCTACGCCGTTTTTAAATAAAATATTAGATATTTCCTCAAATGAAATTTTTATTATCGTAATATTCGCTATTTTATTCTTCGTAGCAGGATTTTCAGAAACGATTCATGTCGCTGAGGCAATTGGAGCGTTATTGTTAGGACTCGTCTTTTCTGAAACAGAGCATAGTGATCGAATTGAGAAACTCGTTGTCCCATTCCGTGATTTCTTTGGAGCCATATTCTTTTTCAGCTTCGGTTTAAGCATAGATCCGTTTTCCCTTGGAGGAGCAGTGTGGTTGGCATTAGGAGCAGTGCTCATTACACTCATCGGTAATTTTACAGCTGGAATGATGGCGGGACGTAAAGCCGGGTTATCGCATAAGGCTTCTACGAATATCGGTTTAACACTTGTATCGCGTGGAGAGTTCTCCATTATTGTTGCTAATATCGGCATTGCGGGTGGCTTAATGGCAGCGATTAAACCGTTCTCTGCTTTATATGTTTTAATATTGGCATCGTTAGGACCGTTATTAACGAAAGAGTCTGGGAGAATATACTCTCTACTAGATAAGGTATTTAAATGGAGTGCGAAAGAACGTGCAAAGCGAGAAAAGGAAGTCGGATAGTATAAAGAGGCTGCATGAACTTCATGCAGCCTCTTTATATAGTGTTGCTGTTGTCGTTTTTTGTCGGTAAGTCGATATATTTTAATAATCGCTGATATATTTCGAGAATCGTCGATATATTTCCAAAATCGCCGATATATTTTCAAACAGCAATCAATATAATTTCATTTACCGACAAACCATTATCTGAATTTCATCAACTATTAATCAGTTGCCTTCCTATTTAAAAACGACTACAATTTTACTGTTATAGATGAACGAAAAAATAGAATAGGAGGGGAGACTATGCCAAGGAAAGTATGGCTATTAGTAGCTGGGATGATTATTAATGTCACGGGTGCTTCTTTTTTATGGCCTTTTAATACAATTTATTTGCATGATCACCTAGGAAAATCTTTATCTGTGGCCGGAATGGTATTAATGATCAATTCGCTTACTGGTGTAATCGGAAACTTGCTCGGCGGTGTTTTATTTGATAAATGGGGCGGTTATAAATCAACTTTAGTAGGGATTGTCATTACACTCGTATCGATTTTAGGTCTTGTGTTCTTCCACGGTTGGCCATTATATGTTGTATGGCTAGCGTTAATCGGTTTTGGTTCTGGAATGGTCTTCCCATCGATGTATGCGATGGTTGGTACGGTTTGGCCAGAGGGCGGAAGACGAGCATTTAATGCGATGTATGTTGGACAAAACGTTGGTATTGCGATCGGAACAGCGTGTGGTGGATTAGTTGCATCGTATCGTTTTGATTATATTTTCTTAGCAAACTTTATTTTATACTTTGTTTTCTTCTTAATTGCTTTTATTGGATTCCGTGGTATGGAAGACAAGAAAGAGCCAGGAGTACAAAAAGAAGTGGAAACGAAAAAAGGTTGGTCGCTTACACCTGGATTCAAAGCACTTCTTATCGTATGTGTAGCATATGCTTTATGCTGGGTTACATACGTACAATGGCAAGGAGCAATTGCAACACATATGCAAGAGTTAAATATTAGTCTTCGTCACTATAGTTTATTATGGACGATAAACGGAGCGATGATCGTTTGTGCACAGCCACTAGTTAGTATGTTAATTCGCTGGATGAAGCGTTCGTTAAAACAACAAATTATGATTGGGATTCTTATTTTTGCAGTGTCATTCATTGTATTAAGTCAAGCGCAGCAATTTACGATGTTCCTCGTTGCGATGGTAACATTAACAATTGGTGAGTTATTCGTATGGCCAGCAGTTCCAACGATTGCAAATATACTTGCGCCAAAAGATAAGTTAGGGTTTTATCAAGGTGTTGTAAATAGTGCGGCGACTGTAGGGAAAATGTTCGGGCCGGTCGTTGGCGGAGCAATTGTGGATTTATACAATATGGAAGTATTGTTTATAGCAATCATGGTAATGCTTGTAGTAGCGCTTATCGCAACGAGTATTTATGATAAACGAGTAAAAGTAGAAGAAACAGTTGAAGAAAAAATTGCAGTTTAGTTTGACGGAACATGTTCACATGTTTTAGAATATATTTAAATAAAACAACCTTTAGAACAAGGGAGATAGCTCGGCTGTCTTAAGACGAATTCGTTAGTTATTAAAAGTAACGATTAACCGAGAAGCCCCGCTTTAAGTAAGCTCTTTAGAGATACGAAGTGGAGGGTAGTTCAAATTAACTCATATGTGTAATAACAGTGAGAAGGAGTAGTAGTAATAGAAGCTGGTTTAGAGAGTTGACGGTCGGTGCAAGTCAATCCACGTTTCGTTATGAACTCGCCTTTGAGTTGCAGTTGTGAAACTAATAGTAGCAATTGCCGTTAATCCACGTTACGGATCTAAGCGAATGTATATTTGTACATTAATTTAGGGTGGTACCGCGGGAATCTATAACCTCTCGTCCCTTTCTAGGGATGAGAGGTTTTTTGTATTTTGGGCGGTGAAAATAAATAGAATTTCAAGGAGGGTATCTCATGAGCTTTAATCATCAAGAAATTGAGAAGAAGTGGCAAGGGTACTGGGAAGAGAATAAAACATTCCGTACGCCAGATGAGACAGAAAAACCAAAATTTTATGCACTAGATATGTTCCCATATCCATCAGGTGCAGGCTTACACGTAGGACATCCAGAAGGTTATACAGCAACAGATATTTTATCTCGTATGAAGCGTATGCAAGGATATAACGTTCTTCATCCAATGGGATGGGATGCATTCGGTCTTCCAGCAGAGCAATATGCACTTGATACTGGAAACAGCCCAGCTGAATTTACAGAGCATAATATTAATACATTCCGTAACCAAATTAAATCATTAGGTTTCTCTTACGATTGGGACCGTGAAGTAAATACAACAGATCCAAACTACTATAAGTGGACACAATGGATCTTCCTAAAACTATTTGAAAAAGGCTTAGCTTACGTTGATGAAGTACCTGTAAACTGGTGCCCAGCACTTGGTACAGTACTTGCAAACGAAGAAATCATTGACGGTAAGAGTGAGCGCGGTGGACATCCAGTTGAGCGTCGTCCGATGAGACAGTGGATGTTAAAAATTACAGCTTACGGAGATCGTCTATTAGAAGATCTAGATGAGCTTGATTGGCCAGAAAGCTTAAAAGATATGCAACGTAACTGGATCGGTCGTTCTGAAGGTGCCGAAGTACACTTCAATATCGATGGCACAGACGAGAAGTTCACAGTTTTCACAACGCGTCCTGATACATTATTCGGTGCAAGCTACTGTGTACTTGCTCCGGAACATGCACTTGTTGCTGATATTACAACTGCTGAACAAAAAGAAGCTGTAGAAGCTTACATTAATTCTGTAAAAATGAAGAGTGATTTAGAGCGTACAGAACTTGCGAAAGAGAAAACTGGTGTATTCACTGGTGCTTACGCAGTTAACCCAGTAAATGGTGAGAAATTACCAATCTGGATCGCTGATTACGTTCTTGCAACTTACGGAACAGGTGCTGTAATGGCAGTTCCAGCTCATGATGAGCGTGACTATGAATTTGCATCAACGTTCAATCTTCCAATGAAGGAAGTTGTAAAAGGCGGAGACATTACGAAAGAAGCATACACAGGTGATGGTGAACACGTAAACTCAGCATTCCTTGATGGTTTAAATAAAGAAGAAGCAATCGCAAAAATGATTGAATGGCTTGAAGTAACGAGCGCAGGAAATCAAAAAGTAACATACCGTCTACGTGACTGGTTATTCAGCCGTCAACGTTACTGGGGTGAGCCAATTCCAGTTATTCACTGGGAAGATGGCACAATGACAGCTGTAAAAGAAGAAGAATTACCATTAGTTCTTCCGAAAACAGACAACATCCGTCCTTCAGGTACAGGTGAATCACCACTTGCTAACATTGACGAGTGGGTAAATGTTGTTGATCCTGAGACTGGTAAAAAAGGTCGTCGTGAAACGAACACAATGCCACAATGGGCTGGTAGCTGCTGGTATTACTTACGTTACATCGATCCAAACAATAGCGAAGCACTTGTAGATCCTGAAAAAGTAAAACAATGGCTTCCAGTTGATATTTATATCGGCGGAGCAGAGCACGCTGTACTTCACTTACTATATGCTCGTTTCTGGCATAAAGTATTATACGATATCGGTGTAGTTCCAACGAAAGAGCCGTTCCAACAATTATTCAACCAAGGTATGATTCTAGGTGAAAACAACGAGAAAATGAGTAAATCAAAAGGTAACGTTGTAAACCCTGATGATATCGTAGCAAGCCACGGTGCAGATACACTTCGTCTATACGAAATGTTCATGGGACCATTAGATGCTTCAATCGCTTGGTCTGAAAATGGTCTTGACGGAGCTCGTCGTTTCCTAGACCGCGTATGGCGCCTATTCGTTCAAGATAACGGTGAATTAAGTGAGAAAATTACTGATGCACCAAATAAAGAGCTTGAAAAAGCTTACCACCAAACAGTGAAGAAAGTAACAGAAGACTATGCAGAGCTTCGCTTCAACACAGCGATTTCTCAAATGATGGTATTCATCAACGATGCATACAAAGCTGAAACGCTTCCGAAAGAATATGTAGAAGGTTTCGTAAAAATGATTGCACCAGTTGCACCTCACATCGGGGAAGAGCTATGGAGCAAACTTGGATACAATGAAACAATCACATATGCAAGCTGGCCAACATTTGATGAGTCTAAACTTGTAGAAGATGAAGTTGAAATCGTTGTTCAAGTTATGGGTAAAGTTCGCGCAAAACTAACAATGAGTAAAGACGCATCAAAAGAAGAAATGGAACAACTTGCACTTGAAGCAATTAAGGACCAAATTGAAGGGAAAACAGTTCGTAAAGTAATTGTAGTTCCTGGAAAACTTGTTAACGTTGTTGCAAACTAATGTATTCTAAATAAAAGCTCAGAGTATTTATGCTCTGAGCTTTTTTGTGTAGAAAATAATCTCTGGATCACCTTAGTCTAAGTTTTCAATTATTTCACTACGTACAAATAAAAGAGCGGAATTCCAATACAGACAAACACCTATTTTTCTATAGGAAATATGATAAAAAAGGTAGGCTAAATTGAGTAGAAGAGGTGAAAGGAATGAAAGGGATGGACAATAATGCACCACATGGCTTTTTCGGAGGTGGATCGGATAGTTATGAACAAATGATGTTAATGGGAGGCGGACAACAAGGGTATGGCGGAATTCCGAGCTGGATGGGTGGAACACCTGGAGGATTTTCCACATCAGTAGCTGGAGCACAAACAGGAATCCCAACATTTGTAGGCGGAGCAGCGGGAGGAGTACCAGTGGGCGTACCAACTACATTCCCATCTTTCATTGGAGGAGTACAAACAGGATTTCCGGTACCGGGAGTAGGTGTTGTGGCAGGCGGAGTAGGTGGTTATCCACAAGGTTTTTACGGTCACCATGGCCACCACGACGGTCATCATGGACACCATCATCAAGGTCACCATGGCCATCATGGACATCACCACCAAGGTCACCATGGCCATCATGGACACCATCACCACCAAGGTCACCAAGGTCACCACGGTCATCATGGACATCATCAACAACAAGTACATCACCACGGACACCATCATATACATCCGCAGGCTGTTCTTTATCAAATTCATCAAGATCACCATGGTCACCATGGCCACCACGGCCACCAAGGTCAACATGGTCATCAAGGTCACCACGGTCACCAAGGTCAACATGGCCATCAAGGTCACCACGGCCACCAAGGTCAACATGGCCATCAAGGCCATCACGGCCACCAAGGTCAACATGGCCATCAAGGCCATCACGGCCACCAAGGTCAACATGGTCATCAAGGTTACCAAGGCCAACAACATCAACAACATCAACAATACCAACAGTATCAACAGTATCAACAACAATCTTCTCCTTGGACAGGTGGAATTGGAGCAGGAGGAGCGGGGGCAGCAGCAGGAGCGGCTAGCATTAGTGGAGCAGCAGGACATGCGGGACACGTGGGTCATTAATGATTGCCAGAAAAAAAGACATAATAAAAAACTGCTAGGAAATCCTAGCAGTTTTTTTCAGCTTCTTGGCGTTGACGTTCGATTTCAGCACGAAGTTGTGGTTCTGGTGCTTGCCAGCCTTCAGGTTTTAGAATTTTACCGTCACCTTCGCGGAATCGAGGTTTCCCGTCAGGGAATAGTTTTGCCATGTTTGCGTTATTTACAATTTCGAATCCTTTATCAGGACGTACGCCCATTTCGGCAAACGTGCCGAATGCAAAGTAAATAAGGTCAATCAGTGCATCATATTGATCTTCAACAGTCGTTGCTTCTAGAAATTCTTCTAACTCTTCTTGCATAAAACTCGCACGGATTTTTGCACGTTCTTCTGTTAATTTTGTTGGAGTATTTGTTACGGGATGTCCGAATACTTCATGCATTTTTGCAACAAGTTCGTACCCTTTATCTAAACCTTTTTCGTTTGTCATGTTGTTTCATCCTTTCTCGCTTAGTGCCGAATCTCATTGTAACATAAGGTGATTATGAAATGAAAAGAACATCTTATAGAAAATAAGATGCTCGCCTGTTATTCTTCTTTCTTAATTAAAATGGATAAAATAAGATCGATGCCAAACATACCAACGAGCAACATTGGTATAACGACAAGTAAATAACGTGTGAAGGAAACATTTTTTAAGTATGTATGAGCAAATAAAAAGACGCCGAGAAATAAAATACCATTTAAAATAGGCTTTACTAATTTTTTAGACATAAGCTCCCCCATAAATATCTTCTCTCTCTATCTAAAATAAAAACTCCTCTTTCCGTTGTATCATGCCGGGAAGAGGAGTTCAATCATTTCTCATTCAATTACACCAGAATTTGTAATATTTACAGTGTATTTTATATGAATTGGAACATCTTTGTACATTTTTCTCCACTCTTCTAATTTGAATGGACGATAATGGTGTTTATATTTTGCTCCTAGCCCGAGGGGATCGACATTTAAAGATTTAAACTGCTTAATTAACTTAGCAGCTTGTTTATCTAATTGCTTTTGAACATCTTTTTCAATGTTTTTTGTGTTTTTATTATTTTCTAAGTTAATTTGTTTTGATAGTTCTTGAATACGTGCATCAAGATGAACGTGAATGAAAAAAGAAGGCTTCCCGTTTTTAATCTTTATATCGTAATATGGAATGGAACGAATGTTGTTAACCACTACGTATGCAGAATCCGTTTTAAATTCATGTGAATCTAATTTATGTTTCTCTAATAGTTCTTTAAAGATGAACATATCTTTTTCCGCAATTTTACCGATATATTTATCCTTTTTAAAAAGACCAATTCCGGTAATTTTTATTTTATCACCATGCTTCTTTAAAATGGGAATATAGTAGTCTTGTCCTTCTTGATAATAACGGAATGCTCCTACATGTAGGTTATCCGTTGGTAAAGGACCGGTCTCCATATTATGTTCTAGCAATTTTTTTATATAAATTGCAACGTTGTATGAAGTCGAATATTTGCCTTTTAAAAGTTCAGTACCATTCCCCTCTAATAAAGCAGCATATAAAGCGTTCCCTATATTCACATCTCGAAGTAATGTATCGAATGAAGTAGCCATTCCTGTTTTAGCAAGTCTTATCGTATATAGAGCGACACGCATTTGTCCGCTAGCAAAAGGTTGAGAAGATTCTAACGATGTATCTGCTTTTACTTGTTTTACCGCATTTGCAGTTCCTTCAAAAACTTGAACTTTATTTCCCTTTTTCTGAATGGGGCAAACGAATGTCACTTTTACTTTATTATCTTTTGCAACGTCAAATACGGTTCCTTGAATAAGTTGTACATCATCGATAATGTTTTTTTGTAAACATCCCGTTAGACTGAAGAATGTTATACAAGAAATAAGTATTAATTTGCTTGTGCTTTTGATTTTTTCCATTTTCTTTTCACCCACACAATGATAAATAGGATTGGGATGTATACATAAATGAGCCAAAAACTAACTTTTGCTGCATTACTAATAAAATTGTTAATATCGTGCCTGTTTGTTAAAAGTTGTGAAACAATAAGCGTGATAAAGAAAAAAGCAATTAAAATACCTCGTTGTTTTACACGAAATATTTCGTGAGTTGCTCTCATTGACGCCCATAAAGGGAGGATAAAACTTGAAATAATAACAAGTGCATAGCCTGAAATTGCAATATATTCGAGTCTTTCTATAAATGGTAATTGAATGACTTGGGTCATAGAAAGTTGGGCCCATATCGTTTTTAACAATTGTTTTTCACTAAAAAAAGAAAAGGCTAAAAGGGTGCTAAATAGATATAGAAGATTTGAAAATAGTGCTCCGAGCTGAGCGTATTTATGAGATTGCATAGGCTTTTTCACAAATGGATACACCATGAGGTAAATCTCAAAACCGGTCATACTGTAGATTGACAGTTGAGCGGATTTTAAAATGTCTGAAAAAGAATGTGTAAATATAGGTAATAAATTATCCCAATGTGAGTATTTCAAAACGAATAAACTTAGAAATAAATATCCTAATGTACCACCAATAGAGATGACGCAAATACCGGTAATTACACGAAATCCAGAAGAGATAATGTAATAGCTAACTAAGCACAAAAAGAGTGTTAACATAAAGGTGGAAGCGGTAGGGAACATCCATACTTGAATAATTTCAACATACGTTCGAATAACCGAAATACTGACGATTAAAAAATAAGCTGCAAAGATGATATTAAAGACATTTCCTATCCACTTTCCAAACGTTTGCCTTTGTAAATCAATTAAATTTCCATTTGTTTCTTTTAATAAAAAATACATCATCCATATAAGGAGATGGATACAGAGTCCTGTGATTACAACGCCCATCCATCCGTCATATCCAGCGGCCTTTGCGATGATTCGAGCGAAGCCGAGAACGCCAGCACCGAACTGTGCACCGTGAATTAAGAAGAAAACGAAGATAGGAGATATTTGATATTTTTCTTGAACTTTACTCATCGAATGCACCTCATTTCTTAATCATCAAAGTCTGATCTATGTTTTGTTGAAATTCCTTTCGCTGCTTTTTTTACATGTTGTGGCCTTGCTTGTACATCCCGTGTATCAATCATTGTTAAAGGGAAACGGATCCAAGAATCTTTAACAGATTGTTGTCTTGTTGGGTAGAACAAAGCGTACGGCTTGCGTAAAGAAGTAAGTCTAAATAGGTGCGTAAATAAGAAGATAAATCCAAGTGAAATCCCGAAAAGTCCTCCTATTTCTGCAAATATGAGAAACGGGAAACGTAGTAATCGAACTGCATTACCCATTTTATAAATAGGTGTAATAAAGGAAGCGAGTGCTGATAAGGCAACGATAATTAATAAAATATTACTCGTTAAACCAGCTTGTACAGATGCTTGCCCGATTACGATACCGCCTACAATACCGAGCGTTTGACCAACTTTCATCGGTAACCTTGCCCCAGCTTCTCTCAGTAAATCGATTGCGAGTTCTAAAAAGAGTGCTTCAATTAAAGGCGGGAATGGTACTTGCGCCCTTGATAAAATTAAAGTTTCAAGTAAATCACTCGGAATGAGTTCATAATGATAATTTAAAACTGCAACGTATAACGGTGTAGCACATATAGAGAATAAAACGGAAATAAGACGTAAAACCCTTGAGAATGTAGCGTATAGCCAAGAGACGTTGTAGTCTTCTGGTGAAATGAAAAAATCGAAATAGGATACAGGTGTTAGTAAAACACTTGGAGAACCGTCCACAAAAATAGCGATTTTCCCATCGATTAGTGCTTTTGTAACTCTATCAGTGCGTTCTGTATTGATATAGAGAGGGAAAATCGACTTTTCTCCCATCAATTCTTGTAAATAAGCACTATCATTAATTTGATCATATTCAAGAGCACGTAAAGACTCCTCTAGAAAATCAACATTATCTTTTTCAGCAAGGTTGTCTAAATACATCATGACAACTTTTGTTTTGGAAAACTCACCGATAATCATCTCTTTTGTTTGTAAATCTAAAACAGGAAGACGTTTTCGTACTAAATTTATGTTTGTATCAATATCTTCTACAAAACCTTCTTGCGGACCAATAACAGTCGATTCATTTAAAGGAGGAGTTGGTGCACGATAATTATCAATTGCAATATTTGCGAGCATACATTTTTGATCTTGTTGATTTACTTGAACAATCGCATGCCCCTTTAAAACCATGTCCTCAATTTTTTGTAAATCGTTCGTAATTGTAATGCCGCTCATCGGAATATGTTCCTTCAGCTCTTCTAGTGATGCGTTAGGTCGTTCTAAAAGAGTGGGCATTAAATATTTTTGTAATTTCTCTCCATCAAGCGAAGGACGATAGTAAGAAATCCAATAAGGCATCGTTTCGTCGTCGGATGTATGATAATTCACAAAATCACTAGACTTTTTCAGCTTCTCTATTAAATCTTGTAAAGAATGAATACGATCTTTTTCTGGTTTCGAAAAATCATAAATACTATTACCTTTAGAATTTTGTTGCTTATCCTGATTTGAGTTGTCTTGTTTAGAGTGTTGCTGTTGACCCTGATCGGAGTCGTTCTGCTTAGAATGCTTCTGTTGCTCTTGATTGGAGTCGTCTTGCTTAGAGTGTTGCTGTTGACCCTGATCGGAGTCGTTCTGCTTAGAATGCTTCTGTTGCTCTTGATTGGAGTCGTCTTGCTTAGAATGCTTCTGTTGCCCTTGATTGGAGTCATCTTGTTTAGAATGCTTCTGTTGCTCTTGAGAAGATTCATCTTGTTTAGCACTTTGTTGCTGATTTTGATTCGATTGATTTTGCTGCTTATCTTGAGAAGATTCCTTGTGTTCCTCTTTTTTTTGCTCGCTATTGTTACCTTTATTATGTTTCGTACTTCTAGTCTGTTCTTTGTTGTCGTCCTCTTGATTGTTAGGTTTTTGCTCCGAATTATCTGTTGCGTTTTTCTCTGTTGTATTTGATTTTTTTTTCTTACGTAGCCAATTCCAAATCATATGTATGCCCTCTTTGATTGTGTAATATAGTGCTATTTTGTGGCTAATTTTGTATATTATTCATTTATTTATGAAAAGAAGGAGGAGATGGGTTTGCATAGAAAAAATCCTTTAGTAAGCAGTACATACTATGACGAGAAGAGGGCGAGTCTGTGCAAATTGTAAAAAAGGAGAAATTTATTTTAAAGGAGTTTACATTTGAAAATGGTAGGACAATTCCTGTTCAAATGGGGTATGAGACTTATGGTACTTTAAATAGAGAAAGGTCAAATACGATTTTGGTTTGTCATTATTTTAGTGCAACTAGTCACGCGGCAGGAAAATATACAGCGCATGATGAGGAGTCTGGCTGGTGGGATGGTTTAATTGGACCGGGAAAAGCAATTGATACAAATAAATACTTTGTTATATGCACTGATAATCTTTGTAATGTGCAGGTGAAGAACCCTTATGTAATTACAACGGGACCGAAATCGATTAATCCGAAAACTGGAGATGAATATGCGATGGACTTTCCGGTTTTTACATTTCTTCATGTAGCTCGTATGCAATATGAGTTAATAAAAGATATGGGAATCGCAAGGCTACATGCTGTAATGGGACCGTCAGCTGGCGGGATGATTGCGCAGCAATGGGCTGTTCATTATCCTCATATGGTAGAGCGGATGATTGGTGTTATTACGAACCCGCAAAATCCAATTATTACGTCGGTAAATGTAGCGCAAAATGCAATTGAGGCTATCCGGCTGGATCCAAGTTGGAAGGGCGGGAAATATGGAGAAGAGCAGCCAATGAAGGGGCTTCAGTTAGCAAATAGAATGATGTTTATGAACGCGTTTGATGAGCAGTTTTATGAAACAACCTTCCCTCGTAATAGTATAGAAGTAGAACCGTATGAAAAGGTTTCTTCATTAACATCATTTGAGAAAGAGATAAATAAATTGACATATAGAAGTATAGAGTTAGTAGATGCAAATTCGTGGATGTACACTGCGAAAGCAGTTTTATTACATGATATTGCACATGGATTTTCGTCTTTAGAAGACGCACTGTCTAATATAGAAGCAAATGTACTTATGATTCCGTGTAAACAAGATTTGCTTCAGCCGTCACGTTATAATTATAAAATGGTAGACCTATTGCAAAAACAAGGGAAGTATGCAGAAGTATATGAGATAGAAAGTATAAATGGGCATATGGCGGGAGTATTTGATATTCATTTATTTGAAAAGAAAGTGTATGAGTTTTTAAATCGGAAAGTATCTAGTTTTGTGTAGAAAATAAATGATGTGAAAAAGGTGCAATGTATGTAGTAGGCACCTTTTTTTACATGATTTGTAGGCGGAAAATATATGTGGCAATTGCTATACCGAAGAATGCAATACTAAGTAATAGAAATAAGAATGACATTTCTTGTGGTGATTTTATCTTTTTATTATTTTTCATACTAAGTGCAATAATTGCAGCGAGTAAGAACACAATGCTCATAATGAAAAGAAAAAGTGTCATTTTAATCGACTCCCTTCATAAAACAAGTATATTGAGGATACAATGCACGAGTTATGTTTGTAAAGAATAAGTTTTGCGAGAAAATTGAGAAATAAATTCTCCGTTCTTTGCGTTCTTTCTTTCGCATGCTAAAATTGATGAGGAATGATTATTCAAGGAAGAAACTAAAGGTTTTTATTGTATATAAGGAGGAACGAAATATGACAGAAGTGAAAACAATTACTACAGAAGAAGTACAAGAGCGTTTAGAAAACGGAGAAACGTTATTTTTAGTAGACGTAAGAGAAGATGAAGAAGTAGCAACAGGGAAAATTCCAGAAGCTGTACATATTAAAATGGGGGATATCCCAAATAAAGTAGATTTCTTTGATAAAGAGAATGAATATATCTTTATTTGTCGCTCGGGAATGCGCAGTGAAAATGTATGCCATTATTTAAATGAGCAAGGCTTTAAAACAGTGAACATGGTTGGCGGTATGCTTCAATATGAAGGCGAAATCAAATAAGTAGTTTAAAAAACTTGAAACGAGTCTGTTTCAAGTTTTTTTCTTTTGCATACAGTGTACAAAAGGGGGATAGGTAAATGGGGATTAACTTACGGAAAGTAAAAATTATAAATAATACAGGGGCTGTTAATATCGGCGATTGTTATGATATCTCACCTTTAGCTGTAGCGAAAGTGTATGCAGGTGCTGGAGGATCGAGTGCGGCTATTTTTTTAAATGGGAAAAGACAGCCAGAAGCGGTCATTAGAACATCGGTGTTTCTTCCGCCATTAGCAACGAGTACACGTACATTAGGCTCATAGAAGAAAGGTAGAGTGTGATTATGCCTGCTCATATAAAAGAGTTCGTTATTGTGAATAACACTGGGAATATATTTACTGGTGATAATTTAAGTGATACGTCATTTACTGCTTCGAAATCGTATAGTGGTTCGATGGGGTGTACTTGGATTGATGTTGTTACAGTAATAGGGACGGAGACGAAGCTTTGTTTACAGCCAGGAGATTCTGTCACAACAACGTATACGAGAGGTACTCCTGCTGGTACTGTAACAGGAACAAATATGGGGCAAAGTGTAAATGCATCGGGTATAGCACAAGCTGTCCCTAATACAGATAATATGGATTCAGTTGCTGGACTCCCCTAAAATCATAGGGGAGTTTATTATTTGTAAGAAGAGCTTATGTAGCGTGAAAAGCGGAGTAATTGTTTGAAAAATAGTATTGGAAACCTCTTTGGAAAATACAATTCAAATAGAAGGTGATTTTTTATCCCACTTTAATGGGCAGTAAGATTCCCCCTCAAAATTTAGCGAAAGCAAAGAAGGTAGGTGGGGGGCGGGCTGCCTATAAAAGTCCGATTGGCGAGGGCTGATTAAAGTTTCACTTTATGTGAAGCATATTTTGTAATTGTATTTTGCTGTTGAAGGTGGTGGGAGTAGTGGAAGGAAATGATGAAAATTTAAAAATAAAAAGGTCGATACATTCTAATTTTAAGTTATCACCAGATCTTGTTGGTCCTACTTTTCCTCCAGTGCCAACTGGAATGACAGGGACGACAGGGCCGACGGGGAGTACCGGAGCAACCGGAAGCACGGGAGCAACGGGAGTAACAGGTCCAACCGGAAGTACGGGAGCAACGGGAGTAACAGGCCCAACCGGAAATACGGGAGCAACGGGAAGTACGGGAGCAACGGGAAGTACGGGAGCGACGGGAAGTACGGGAGCGACAGGAAATACAGGGGCAACGGGAGATACGGGCCCGACCGGAAGTACCGGATCAACGGGATCAACGGGAGTAACAGGCCCAACCGGAAATACGGGAGTAACGGGAGTAACAGGCCCAACCGGAAATACAGGAGTAACGGGAAGTACGGGCCCAACCGGAAATACGGGAGTAACCGGAGCAACGGGAAGTACAGGAGCAACAGGAGATACAGGAGCAACGGGAAGCACAGGTCCAACCGGAAGCACGGGAGTAACGGGAGTAACAGGCCCAACCGGAAATACAGGAGTAACGGGAAGTACGGGAGCGACAGGAAATACCGGGGCAACGGGAGATACGGGTCCGACCGGAAGCACGGGCCCGACCGGAAGTACAGGAGCCACGGGAGTAACCGGCCCAACCGGAAATACGGGAGCAACGGGAGATACGGGTCCGACCGGAAGTACGGGATCAACGGGAAGTACGGGAGTAACAGGCCCAACCGGAAATACAGGAGTAACGGGAAGTACGGGAGCGACAGGAAATACCGGGGCAACGGGAGATACGGGCCCAACAGGAAGTACGGGAGCCACGGGAAGCACCGGCCCAACCGGAAATACAGGAGTGACAGGAAATACAGGAGTGACAGGAGATACGGGATCAACAGGAAGCACCGGCCCGACCGGAAGTACGGGATCAACAGGAAGCACAGGCCCAACAGGAAGCACAGGTTCAACGGGAGTAACAGGACCAACGGGAAGTACAGGAGCAACAGGAAGTACGGGAGCAATAGGAAGTACGGGCCCAACAGGAAGTACGGGAGCCACGGGAGTAACAGGCCCAACCGGAAATACAGGAGTAACGGGAAGTACGGGAGCGATAGGAAATACCGGGGCAACGGGAGATACGGGTCCGACCGGAAGTACGGGATCAACGGGAAGTACGGGAGCGACAGGAAATACCGGGGCAACGGGAGATACGGGCCCAACAGGAAGTACGGGATCAACAGGAAGCACCGGCCCAACCGGAAGCACGGGTTCAACGGGAGATACGGGTCCAACGGGAAGTACCGGATCAACCGGAAATACGGGAGTAACGGGAGCAACGGGAAGTACGGGACCAACAGGGAGTACAGGAGCAACGGGAAGCACAGGCCCAACCGGAAATACGGGATCAACGGGAAATACGGGATCAACGGGAAGTACGGGACCAACAGGGAGTACAGGAGCAACGGGAAGTACAGGAGCAACAGGAAGTACGGGCCCAACCGGAAGTACGGGATCAACGGGAGTAACAGGCCCAACCGGAAATACAGGAGTAACGGGAAGTACGGGAGCGACAGGAAATACCGGGGCAACGGGAGATACGGGCCCAACAGGAAGTACGGGATCAACAGGAAGCACCGGCCCAACCGGAAGCACGGGTTCAACGGGAGATACGGGTCCAACGGGAAGTACCGGATCAACCGGAAATACGGGAGTAACGGGATCAACAGGAAGCACGGGATCAACAGGAAGCACCGGCCCAACAGGAAGCACAGGTCCAACCGGAAATACGGGAGTAACCGGAGCAACGGGAAGTACAGGAGCAACAGGAGATACCGGAGCAACGGGAAGCACAGGTCCAACAGGAAGCACCGGATCAACTGGAAATACCGGAGTAACAGGAGTAACAGGAAGTACGGGATCAACGGGAGTAACAGGCCCAACCGGAAATACGGGAGCAATAGGAAGTACGGGCCCAACCGGAAGTACGGGATCAACGGGAGTAACAGGCCCAATCGGAAATACAGGAGTAACGGGAAGTACGGGCCCAACCGGAAATACGGGAGTAACGGGAGCAACGGGAAGTACGGGATCAACAGGAAGCACGGGATCAACAGGAAGCACCGGCCCGACAGGAAGTACGGGAGCCACGGGAGTAACAGGCCCAACCGGAAATACGGGAGTAACCGGAGCAACGGGAAGTACCGGAGCAACAGGAGATACCGGAGCAACGGGAAGCACAGGTCCAACCGGAAGCACCGGAGCAACGGGAGATACGGGTCCAACAGGAAGCACCGGAACAACGGGAAGTACTGGCCCGACCGGAAATACCGGAGCAACAGGAAGTACGGGAGCGACAGGAAACACGGGTCTAACGGGGAGTACCGGCCCAACAGGAAGCACCGGAGCGACAGGAAACACGGGTCCAACCGGAAGCACCGGAACAACGGGAAGTACTGGCCCGACCGGAAATACCGGTCCAACAGGAGACACGGGAGCGACCGGGGCGACTGGAGTTAGTACAACTGCAACGTACGCTTTTGCAAATAATACATCAGGAAGTGTTATTTCTGTTTTGTTAGGTGGCACGAATATTCCGTTACCAAACAATCAAAATATTGGACCGGGAATAACTGTTAGTGGTGGGAATACTGTATTTACAGTTGCGAGTGCAGGGAATTATTATATAGCCTATACAATTAATTTAACAGCAGGTTTACTTGTGAGTTCCCGTATAACTGTAAATAGTAGCCCACTTGCGGGAACGATAAATGCTCCGACAGTGGCTACCGGTTCATTTAGTGCAACAATCATTGCTAACTTGCCTGCTGGAGCTGCTGTTAGCTTACAATTATTTGGAGTAGTTGCGTTGGCTACATTATCGACGGCAACGCCAGGAGCTACTTTAACGATTATTAGATTAAGTTAATAAGGAGAAAACCTTGGGGCTTTTATGCTTCAAGGTTTTTTATCTCCTTATTTGTATGCAGTCGCATTGATTAGGAAAGTTTTACTTTATTCACATGAGTAAAAACATCGCAGTTCGAAAATATATTATAATAGAATGAAAAGAGAGAAATTTGGCAGAAAGGGAGGGTGGCGATGCAGGAGATGGTTACAGATTTTTTTGGGCGCCCGCTTCAAGATTTACGCATATCTGTCATTGATCGTTGCAATTTTAGATGTACATATTGTATGCCAGCGGAAGTATTTGGGCCAGATTATGCTTTTTTAAAAGATGAGTTTTTACTGACGTTTGATGAAATTGAGCGTTTAGCAAAACTATTTGTTAGCATTGGTGTACGAAAAATTAGACTTACTGGTGGCGAGCCACTACTTCGTAAAGATTTAACAAAACTTATTGCACGTCTCGTGAAAATTGACGGGCTATTAGATATAGGGTTAACGACCAATGCAATTCATTTAACGAAGCAAGCAAAAGTATTAAAAGAAGCTGGATTACATAGAGTAAATGTTAGTTTGGATGCAATAGATGATGATGTATTTAAGGCTATTAATGGCCGGAATATTAATACGAAACCTGTTATAAAGGGAATTATGGCTGCAAAAGAGGCTGGGCTTGATGTAAAGGTAAACATGGTTGTGAAAAAAGGGATGAATGATCATCAAGTACTTCCGATGGCTGCGTATTTTAAAGAGCAAGGAATCCCGCTTAGGTTCATTGAGTTTATGGATGTTGGTAGTACAAATGGATGGAATTTTGATCAAGTTGTTACGAAGCGAGAGTTAATTGAGATGATTCATCGCGTGTATCCGCTTGAGCCAGCTGAAGCGCATTATTTTGGTGAAGTTGCGAAGCGATATCGTTACGTTGGAACAAATATTGAAGTCGGTTTTATTACTTCTGTTTCTGAGTCCTTTTGTTCCTCTTGTACGAGAGCGAGAATTTCAGCAGATGGAAAGTTTTATACTTGCTTATTTGCGACAGAGGGACTCGACCTAAGGGAACTTCTTAGAGGAAATCTTTCGGATGAGGAGTTAGTAAGCGTTATACAAGATGTATGGATGAATAGAAAAGATAGGTATTCGGATGAACGGACAGAAGAAAGTGCGAAAAATCGTCCGAAAATTGAAATGTCTTATATAGGAGGATAAGAAGGGAGGCTATCGTATGCAGGAGCGATATTCAAGGCAAATATTATTTTCTGGTGTTGGAGAAGAAGGACAGAGAAAAATTAGAGAGAAGCATGTGCTTATTATTGGTGCTGGAGCACTTGGTGCAGCAAATGCAGAAGCGATTGTTAGAGCAGGTGTTGGAAAAGTAACAATTGCGGATCGTGATTATGTAGAGTGGAGTAATTTACAAAGGCAACAATTATATACAGAAGAAGATGCAAAGCAGTATAAACCGAAGGCGGTAGCAGCGGCAGAGCATTTAAAAGCGATTAATTCTGAGGTGGAAATAAATCCGGTTGTGACTGATGTAACAGTGCAGGAAATGGAAGAGTTAGTGAAGGGTGTAGATTTAATATTAGATGCGACAGATAATTTTGAAACGCGTCTTCTTATTAATGATATTTCACAAAAGTATAATATTCCATGGATATATGGTGGTTGTGTCGGAAGTTACGGAGTAACGTATACAATTGTACCAGGAAAAACACCGTGTTTCCGCTGTTTAATGGAGCATCCAGCAAGCGGAGCAACATGTGATACGGCTGGTATTATACAGCCGGCGGTGCAATTAGTAGTTGCGCATCAAATAACAGAAGCGTTGAAAATATTAGTAGAAGACTATGGGGCGCTTCGCGAAACGATGTTATCGTTTGATCTTTGGAATAATCAACAGATGGCATTTAAAGTGAATAGACAGAAAAAAGAAACGTGTTTATCTTGCGGAAGATTACGTACATATCCGAGTTTAACATTTGAAGCACAAACGAAAACAGAAGTGTTATGTGGACGAAATACAGTACAAATCCGTCCAGGTGTGCGGAATGAATTTAATTTAGAAGAAATTAAAAAGCGCTTACAAAGAAGTGTGGATGTAAAGGCTACTCCGTATTTAGTATCGTTTCTGGTAGAGGAATTTCGTTTTGTTTTATTTACAGATGGCAGAGCTTTTATTCATGGGACGAATGATATAAATGTAGCAAAACGTTTATATACAAGATACATAGGTTGAACCTAAAGAGAAACCCTTTAGGTTCAACAGAGAGAAAATCAAGACTTTCTCGTATAATCTCCACTTTTTCCACCTGTTTTTTCAAGTAAGTACGTTTCGCCAATAATCATACCTTTATCAACAGCTTTACACATATCATACACAGTAAGGGCAGTAGCGGAAGCAGCTGTTAAAGCTTCCATTTCAACACCGGTGCTACCTTCTGTTTTAACTTTTACTTCAATCAGTAATCGATATTGTTCATCAGATTGTTTCCAATCGAAAGAAACGTCAACACCTTTTAATAATAAAGGATGACACATTGGGATAATATCAGAAGTGCGTTTCGCAGCCATAATACCAGCGATTTGTGCAACTGCTAATACGTCACCTTTCCCGATTTCATTATGAGAGATTTTATCGTAAATTTCTTTCGTAACGACAATGCTAGAGCGCGCAATTGCTGTTCGAACGGTTGCTTTTTTGTCGCTTATATCAACCATTTTCGCGCGTCCTTGGTCATTAAAGTGTGTGAATGAAGACATGGAATTCCTCCTTGAAGTAATTTCTATTTAATATATAAAGTTTAATCGAGATAAAAAAAATTGCAAATATGGGGTGAGAAACGATGGTAGAAAAACGAATTCCGATTCAAGTTGCTGAGGCAGTAGAGAGAGTAATGGAATATGCGAAAATTGGTGAAGTAGAAGAAGTTTCTATTACGGAAAGTTACGGGAGAATTCTTGGGGAGGATGTTGTCTCTGATCATGACGTTCCTCATTTTGATCGTTCTCCTTACGATGGTTTCGCAATTCGAGCAGAAGATACGAAAGAAGCAAATCAAGAGAATGCAATTGAGTTTGAAGTAATAGGGGAAATCGGGGCTGGATCTGTTTTTACAGAAGAAGTAGGATCTTTTCAGGCGGTTCGTATTATGACAGGAGCAGCTATTCCAGCGGATTGTAATGCAGTTGTAATGCTAGAACTGACGGAAGGCTTTGAGAAGAACGGAAAAACATATATGAAGTTAAAGCGTCCTTTTCATAGTGGCGACAATGTGTCATTTAAAGGGGAAGATATAAAACAAAATCAAGTTCTCGTTCAGAAAGGTGTTGCAATTAATCCAGGTGTTGCGGCCTTATTAGCGACGTTTGGATATAGTACTGTGAAAGTTGTAAAACAGCCTGTTGTTGGTATTGTGACGACAGGAAGTGAATTGTTAGAAGTACATGAGTCGTTACAACCGGGGAAAATTAGAAATAGTAACTCTTATATGATTGCTGCTCAAATTATGAAAGCTGGAGGTAAAGTCCGATATTATGGCCAACTTGCCGACGAGTTAGATGCATGTTTTACAGCTGTTCAATCAGCGATGGATGAAGTTGATATTTTAATTACGACAGGCGGTGTGTCGGTAGGAGATTATGACTACTTGCCGGCTATTTATGAAAGATTACAAGCGAATGTACTCTTCAATAAAATAGCGATGAGACCAGGAAGTGTAACGACTGTAGCTGAAGTTGATGGAAAGTTACTTTTCGGTTTATCAGGGAATCCGTCAGCTTGTTACGTAGGATTTGAGCTATTTGTGCATCCAGTTATAAAAACATATTTGAATGCGAAAGAACCTCACGTATATAGAGCAGATGCTATTTTACAAAAAGATTTTCCAAAGCCGAATCCGTTTACTCGTTTTGTAAGAGCAAAGGTGACAATTGTGGACGGGGCATTACAAGCGATGCCGGTCGGTTTAGATAAATCGAGTGCGGTATCTTCACTTGCAGATGCGAATGCTTTTATTGTGTTGCCTGGAGGAACGAGAGGCTTTGAGGCAGGGATGAAAGTGTCTGTATTATTGTTAGAGCACGCTGAGGGATGTGATTGGCCATGGGCAAAGCCCCTTCAATCTTACAAATAGTAGGGTATCAAAATAGCGGGAAAACAACACTTGTTGAGAAAATTGTACATGTATTAACTGAAAGCGAAATGAAAGTTGCTACGATTAAACATCACGGGCATGGAGGGTTTCCAGAAGTAGCGCAAAAAGATAGTGAAAGGCATAGAAAGGCCGGTGCTGTCGTAAGTAGTGTAGAAGGTGCTGGGTTACTTTCATTGTCATCATTAAGAGAGGAATGGTCCTTGCAAGAAATTATCCGTTTATACGAGTTTTTTGAAGTGGATACAATTTTAATTGAGGGCTATAAAAAAGAGAGCTATCCAAAAGTGGTGTTACTTCGTTCTGCGGAAGATGTTGAACTTTTACATAAAGTAGAAAATATAGTAGCAGTTATTACGTGGTATGATGCTCCTGCAAACTTACGAGAAGAATATAAAGTATTTCATATAACAGAAGAAAAATTGTACATAGACTGGTTTTTACAAACGGTAAGGAGTGCGAAATGAAAAATACGTATTATGAAGTAATTGATACAGAAATTTCAATTGAAGAAGTAGCGAATAAGGTTATTCGCCGCGAATGTGGTGCTGTTACAACATTTATTGGAACGGTTAGAGAGTTTACGAAAGGGCGTCGTACATTATACTTAGAATATGTCGCTTATAAAACGATGGCAGAAAAGATGCTAGAGAAAATCGGATCAGAAGTGAAAGAGAAATGGCCAGGTACACACGTTGCGATTACACATCGCATCGGTACACTGCAAATTTCTGATATTGCGGTTGTTGTGGCTGTTTCAACGCCGCATCGTAAAGCGGCTTATGAAGCAAATGAATACATTATGGAACGCATAAAACAAATTGTTCCGATTTGGAAAAAAGAGTTTTGGGAAGATGGAGACTCTTGGATTGGCGATCAATTAGAAAAAACGCCATATCCGGCGGGAGAGCCTGGGAAGGAGCTATAAGTATGATTCGAGTATTGTTATTTGCGAACTTGCAAGAAGAAGCAGGAAGAAATGAATTACAAATAGAGAAAGAAAGTATTACGGTTGCAGAGTTAAAAGATGTTATTGCAAAAGAATATAATGTACCAGTCACAGAACCAATTATGGTTGCGATTAATGAAGAATATGCAAATGAAGATGATACGATTCAATCTGGTGATGTTGTTGCACTAATCCCACCAGTGAGCGGTGGTTAATATTGGATTCATTAAAACGACTTTCCTATATAGGGAAAGTCGTTTTTTTATGGCGTTTTTGAGAACACTAACGTATAGAACAAGGAGGGCGTTATGAAAAAAATATGTGTAATGCTAACAATGATATGTTCTATCTTTTCCTTTTTGCCAAGTTATTCTTTGGCAAAAGAATCGAATGAACAACTTTTAGAAAGTGCGTTATTAAATCGATATTATTCTGTGATAAGACAAGTGACAGAAGATCAATATGAATGTGCTTCAGTTATCAATATAAAGCGTCTCGGCAAGAATGGTGAATTCGTTCCTAGATATGAAGTGACGCTACAATTTCTTACATTTCAAGGAGCACATAACCCGCCGAATGATAAAGTTACGCTTACTTTGGAAGATTATTTAGATCACGTAAGGATAAAGAAAGTGGAGCGAGAAAAGAATGTTTCTGGTGCTATTGCAGAAAAGATTTGTGAAAGAGAAAAAGAAAAAATAAAAGCTCACTCTACTGATTCAGAATGATAACCTATGACATTTAGTAAAGAAAGGTAATGAGCGATGGATATATTTTTAGCGATTTTACCAGCTATATTTTGGGGAAGTATTGTGCTATTTAACGTAAAACTGGGCGGGGGACCGTATAGTCAAACGCTCGGAACAACGCTTGGCGCGCTTATTTTCTCGATTGTTGTTTATATTTTTATGAAACCAGTATTGACTCCTACTGTTATCGGAGTTGGTATTGTGTCAGGTTTATTTTGGGCGCTTGGTCAGGCGAATCAATTAAAAAGTATTGATTTAATGGGCGTTTCAA
Organism: Bacillus cereus group sp. Bc061; assembly: GCF_027715825.1. Taxonomy (NCBI): domain Bacteria; kingdom Bacillati; phylum Bacillota; class Bacilli; order Caryophanales; family Bacillaceae; genus Bacillus; species Bacillus cereus group sp. Bc061. The sequence continues at coordinate 24,749 of NZ_JAQFTZ010000008.1, read as the reverse complement.
GGACGATGCCCATTTCAACAGGACTTCAATTAGTTGCGACAACTTTATTTGGAGTCATCGTATTTCATGAGTGGTCCACAACAATATCAGTCGTCCTTGGTGTATTAGCTCTCGTTTGTATTATTATTGGTGTTATTTTAACATCTCTTCAAAGTGAAGAAGAAAAGAATGCAGAGCAAGCGGGGAATTTTAAAAAAGGCATTATCATTTTATTGATTTCAACAGTCGGCTATTTAGTTTATGTAGTAGTGATTAGACTATTTAAAGTAGATGGTTGGTCAGCTTTGTTGCCACAAGCAGTTGGTATGGTGTTAGGGGGGATTTTGCTTACTTTTAAACATCATCCATTTAATAAATATGCAATACGAAATATTATTCCAGGATTAATTTGGGCAGCTGGAAATATGTTTTTATTCATTTCACAGCCGCGTGTTGGAGTGGCAACAAGTTTCTCGCTATCGCAAATGGGAATTATTATTTCGACGCTTGGCGGGATTCTTATATTAGGTGAAAGAAAAACGAAACGCCAATTAACAGGGATTGTTGTCGGTATCATTTTTATTATTGCAGCCGGAATTATGTTAGGTATAGCAAAAAGTTAAAGGAGGTATGGAAATGTATAGTGATTTAGAAGGAAAGGTTGTCGTTATTACAGGATCAGCAAGTGGTCTTGGAAGAGCAATGGGGGTAAGGTTTGCTGAGGAGAAAGCAAAGGTAGTGATTAATTATCGCTCACGGGAGTCAGAAGCGAATGATGTGTTAGAAGAAATTAAAAAGGTAGGCGGAGAAGCGATTGCTGTAAAAGGTGATGTGACGGTCGAATCAGATGTGGCGAATCTCATTCAATCTGCTGTGAAAGAGTTTGGTACGCTTGACGTTATGATTAACAATGCAGGGATAGAAAATGCGGTACCATCGCATGAAATGCCGCTTGAAGATTGGAATAGGGTAATTAACACAAATTTAACAGGTGCTTTTTTAGGAAGCCGTGAAGCGATTAAATATTTTGTAGAACATGATATTAAAGGATCTGTCATTAACATGTCGAGTGTTCATGAGAAAATTCCGTGGCCATTATTTGTGCACTATGCAGCAAGTAAGGGTGGTATTAAACTGATGACAGAAACGTTAGCGTTAGAATATGCACCAAAAGGTATTCGAGTAAATAATATAGGGCCAGGTGCAATTAATACGCCGATCAATGCAGAGAAGTTTGCTGATCCTAAAAAACGTGCTGACGTAGAAAGTATGATACCGATGGGCTACATCGGAAAACCAGAAGAAATTGCAGCAGTAGCAACTTGGCTCGCTTCTTCAGAGGCGAGTTATGTAACGGGTATTACGCTATTTGCAGATGGTGGAATGACGTTATATCCATCGTTTCAAGCTGGGCGTGGGTAATAAAAAGGACGAAGAGATAAAACTCTTCGTCCTTTTTTTACAAAAAAAAATAGCGGCCAGCTATTTTAAATTTAGTGATTAATTGTATCTTGAAGATATTCTGTTGCTTGATGTTCAGAAACATTTTGCACGAGTGCAACTTCACTAATCATCATTTTTCGGGCGTTATCTAGCATTTGTTTTTCGCTCGCATTTAAAGCTCTCTCTTTATTGCGGCGAAGTAAATCCCGAACAACTTCTGCACTATCTTGCAGATTGCCGTTTTTCATTTTTTCCATATTCATTGTATATCTTTGTTTCCAGGAAAGTGATGTATCTGATTCCCCGTTTTGAAATTCAAGAAGTATATCATCTAACGTACCTTTATCTACGATATAACGAATACCTGATTTTTGTAATTGATCCATCGGAAGCATTACTTGCATATCCTTACTAATGATACGTATTACACAATATTGACGTATTGTTCCTAATATTTCTTTCTCTTCAATGGCTTCGATGACTCCTGCGCCGTTCATTGGATAAACGATTTTATCACCAATTTGAAACAAATCATCCACCTCCATATGTGGTAACCATCTTTAATGATAGCATAAGTAAATGTAAATGTCAAATTTTATATAATACCATAATAATTATATTTGAGTCAATAAGTAAAAGCTCTTTTTATATATATTTTTTTTGCTTTTATTTATGGATGATTTTTTTAGAAAAATAGTACAGGTGAAGAAAGGAGGCATATCCACTTATTTTTAAGCATAAAATGTAAAATCGCTAATACAATATACCTAAATCCGTTCTTTGCAAAGGAGGGAGAGAAGGTGGGGCGCACAATAAAAATTGATATTACAAATAAAGTGGTAGCTAAATTTAGACCAGATTATTTGGAATTGTATACGAGTAAATTTATGATAGGTAAGTTTTATGTCTATACTGAAGGTAAACAATATGTGTTAGAAGACGGATATATATATGAAGACGGAAAGTTTTATCGCATCATAGATACGCACCGTGGCAATAATCAAGCGGCGGAGGGCTGCGATCTAGGATGGTGTTAACATGATTCGTGTAAAAGTGTTTGATGAAAGTCACGAAAAAGACTTAGAAGACGCTGTAAATGTTTTTTTGAAAAAGATTGATGATAGTAACTTTGTAGACATTAAGTACCAAGTCGGTGTTTCTATTAACGATGACGAAAACCAAATTTATTGTTTTTCAGCAATGATCGTTTATAAAGCATAAAAAAGAGCTGGATGAGCCAGCTCTTTTTTATGCTTTATGTTGGGACAACATGTGTCGGTAATACGTTCATAATAGATTGGGTTGCGCCTAATTTCTTTGTCGTTAAAAGAGGCTCCCCTGTCTCATGATTTTGGGCATCTTTACACATACCAAGGTGATAACGATCACCTAAAAATGGATCAATATAAAAACCGTTTTTGAATACTTTATCATTCGGATGTTTTTCATGGTGAATATCAGAGCAGTTAATGCAATAGAACATAGCGTTCAACCCCTTTTTATTTTTGTTTGAAAAAAGTGAGTCGGTAGTCATTTCGCTCCTAAGGAAATGTTGAGGAGAAGAGAAATAACTACCTACTCAAATGGTGGGCATATTCCTTCTGATTTTTCATATCTCGCGTAGTGTCCCTGAGGGAAGGAGGAGAGACGAAATACGCATGATATACGTAAGGCGCTTCTTCCAAGATGAATGATGGAGTTTCATGTTGAGAGAAGTTTTTATTTTTTGTTGCCTTTGTGAGTATATTATGAGGAAATGTTCGGAGGGTGTTTGTCCTGTTGAAAAAATGTTGAGAATTTCTCAACAGTAAAAAAGAGTTAGCGTTGACATGAAACTAAAAGGTGTTATATTATCGAAGTGTAACCAAAAGGTGTTATATTTGATTGCCGAATAAAGGAGAATGGAAATGGAACAACAAAATACATTAACTGACATTAAACAAACGATCGTTTTTAACGCGTCTATTCAAAAGGTGTGGAATGTAGTATCAACTGCAGAAGGGATTGCCTCATGGTTTATGCCAAATGATTTCGTATTAGAGGTAGGACATGAATTTCATATACAATCACCATTTGGACCATCACCATGTAAAGTATTAGAAATCGATGAGCCAAATCATCTATCTTTTTCATGGGATACAGATGGCTGGGTTGTTTCATTTCATCTGAAAGACCTAGGAGATAATAAAACAGAATTTACGTTAATTCACGGCGGCTGGAAACACCCTGATGAAATTCTTCCGAAAGCGAATGCGAAGAGCTCTATTATTCGCGACAGAATGAGCGGAGGCTGGGTAGCGATTGTAAATGAAAAACTGAAAAAGGTTGTCGAAGGCTAAGTGTCCTCATCAGCAGCGAAATATGATGTGTTTCAAGCAATTGCTGATCCAACCCGCCGAGAAGTAATACGGTTATTAAGTGATAAAGAGTTACCCATTTCCAAAATAACGGATCATTTTCCGATGAGTCGTACTGCGGTTGTAAAGCACCTTCATATTCTTTCAGAAGCGAATTTAGTAAGTGGAAGAAAAAGCGGAAGAGAGAAAATATATCGCTTGCATCCAGAACCATTAGAGGAATTACAACAGTGGCTCTCGTATTATGAACGTTTTTGGGATAATAAATTGTCCATGTTGAAACATATTGTGGAGAATGAAGAGTAAAAGAGGATGACCAAAATGGTCATCCTCTTTATTATTGCTCACTTGTTTGTGTAGCTGGCTTTAATAAAAGCCAAGCGATAATTAATGTACATACTGCCAATACAAAAGTACTCATATAAATGACGTGTACACTTGATGCTAATGCGGATTGCGATTCGGTTACTACGTTTGTTGTAGTACCTCCATGTCCGCCAGATACAAGATCAAGGTTTTTAATACCACGTGCGTGAATCATCGTATTGAAGATTGTACCGAATATTGCCGCACCTAACGTTTGGCTAAATGTATTAATAAATGTGTTTAAACCAACGGCTGTTCCACGTGTATGAGCTGGTACGGCTGCTTGAATTGTTACCATGTAAATCGGTGTCACAAGCCCCATTCCTAAGCCGAATAATCCGACTGCCACATAAATAAGGAACGATGGTGAATGTGTTGATAATGTAAATAATAAGAACGTAGCGACTGATAAAATGCTAGCCCCAAGTAAAATGATTTGTTTCGTTTTTAATTTTCCTACTAAGTTACCAGAGAAAATAGCTCCAAATGTCCACATAACAGGGATTGGCATTAAAATAAGTCCGGCTTCTGTTGCATTTTTTCCTAATACACCTTGGCTCCAAATTGGAAGGTACATTGTAATACTAATAATCATTGCGCCAGCGATAAGCGTTAATATATTAATCGTAGATAATGTACGGTTAGAGAAAAGTGCTAGCGGAATTAATGGTTCCGGAGATTTTTTCTCGATGAATAAGAAAATAATGAATGAAACGACGGCGAAGATTAATAGGCCGATAATTGTTATATCTCCCCAGTTTTGCTTACTGCTACCTGTTAATAATGCGTATAGTAGAGCAATCGTACTTAGTGAGAATACTGTTGCACCAAGATAGTCGATATGGTGCTTAGCAGGCTTAATAGATTCTTTGTAGTAAATGGCAATCATTAAGCAAGCGATAATTCCAAATGGAACGTTTAAGAAGAAAATATAACGCCAAGAAAGAGAATCAACTAAAAATCCGCCGACTAATGGTCCGATAACACCTGAGACACCCCAAACAGCACTTATCCATCCTTGTGCTTTTGCGCGGTCTTTCGCTTCGTCATATAAGTCACCAATGATTGTCATAGTAATTGGCATGACAGCACCAGCACCTAAACCTTGAAGGGCACGAAAGACGATAAGTTGTTCCATCGATGTAACGACACCGCAAAGTGCAGAACCGACTAAAAAGATTGTAGCTCCGATGAGTAGAACTTTTTTACGGCCAAATAAATCAGCTAGCTTTCCGTATATTGGAGTTGAAACCGCTGTGGCAAGCATGTAAATTGCGTAAACCCAGCTAACAAGTTCAACGCCGGATAAATCACTCGTTATACGAGGGATCGCTGTACTAACAATCGTTCCTTCTACAGCAGAAAGAAACGTCATTAGCATTAAAGACATCATGACTTTTTTTCTCATATGTTTTCCCCTTACCCTTTTTCAAATATTCAACAATATAAAATATAAAGGTACTAAGGTAAATAAAGCAACAAAAAAGCAATGGAAAGTTAAGGGGAGGGGATATTTGTCGTTTTTTGTCGGTAAGTCGATATATTTGAAAAATCGCCGATATAAGTAGCAGAATCGCTGATATATTTGGAAAATCGCCGATATAAGTAGCAGAATCGCTGATATATTTACAGAATCGCCGATATAATTTCATGTACCTATAAAAAAAGAAACAGGAATCCCTGTTTCTCAGTTTAATATTGCATTTTCGCGTTTTCTCCAGCTGTCGTTCCGGCAATTCTACCAGTAACGAGAGCAGATGTAATGTTATAGCCACCAGTATAACCGTGAATATCAAGAACTTCCCCGCAGAAATATAAGCCGTTCGTGAATTTAGAAGACATTTCTTTCGGGTTAATTTCTTTAACGGATACACCGCCGCCAGTAACGAATGCTTTTTCAATTGACTGCGTACCATTTACATTTACAGTAAATTCTTTAAAGTCTTTCACAAGTGCACGAATCTTCTCGTGAGAAACTTGTCCAGCTTGCTCGCTGCCATCAATTTCATTTTTTTCTAATAAGAATAGGAAGTAACGTTCAGGAACATAACCTTTTAACACGTTTTTAATTCCTTTTTTCGGATCTTCTTTCATTTGTTTCAGCATGCGCTGGAATAGTTGTTCACTATTTTCTTCTGGCAATGCATCGATGCTCATTTGCACTGTATTCGTTTTGAACTTTTTCAGTGCTTTTACAACGAATTGACTACAGCGAAGAGCAGCAGGACCAGATAAACCGAAGTGAGTGAAGAGCATGTCCATTTTGTGAGAAATGATAGCTTTTCCTTTCGGGTTTAATACACTTAAGTTTACGTCTCGTAAAGCGAGGCCTTGTAGTGAACGGTCTCGAATAAATGGTTCGTTTGAAAGGATTGGTACTTCTGTTGGGAATAATTCTGTAATTGTATGACCAGCTTTTTCTGCCCAAGCATATCCGTCTCCAGTAGAACCGGTTTGAGGAACTGATTTTCCGCCAACAGCGATAACGACGTGATTTGTTTCTAGCACTTCGCCAGTCTTTAGTACGACTGCTTTCGTTTGACCATTTTCATATTCAATCGTTTCAACAGGTGTATTCGTGCGGATCTTTACACCTAAATCTTTTAATCGTGTTAAAAGTGCGTCTACTACCGATTGGGCTTTATTTGAAACAGGGAACATGCGGCCATGATCCTCTTCTTTCAGTTTTACACCGAGATTTTCGAAGAATGTAATAATATCTTCATTATTAAAAATAGAAAAAGCGCTGTATAAGAAGCGGCCATTTCCTGGTATATGTTTAACGATCTCATCAAGTGGTAGACGGTTCGTTACGTTACAGCGGCCGCCACCAGAAATCGCAAGTTTACGCCCTAGTTTATTTCCTTTATCAAGAAGCAAGACGCTTGCGCCTTCTTCTGCAGCACCGATTGCAGCCATTAGCCCAGAAGGCCCGCCGCCGATGACAATAACATCATAATGCATAATATATCGACCTCATTTTCTACATTTCCTGCCTAAAAGAATAGCATGTTTTCCCTTAAAAGAAAAATAGAGTGAAGTACTGCTTAAGGAGAGAATTGTGGTACAATACAAAAGTTAGAGTTCAGCACTATCCTGCTATTTGTGGGCCATAGGACTAAAACCTTATGAGTTAGGGGAAGTCTAATAGTTCTCGAATGCTCGAATAGTTCAATTTATTATAGTTTCACTTTACCCCGCATTAACGGGCAGTAAGACTCCCACCTTAAAGTTTGCTTAGGTCAAAGAAGTAGGTGGGAGATTAACTGCCCCTAAATGCCCGATTGGTTCAACTAATAATCAGTGGGGAAGAACACCCCACTGATTAAAGTTTCACTTTATGTAGATGTAGGAGGATTTTTGTATGTCCGATTCGAAATTTCTGCGCGGAACGCTTATCGTTACGTTAGGGACATTTTTAGTGAAGTTCTTAGGCATGATTTACGTCTTTCCGTTTCATGCATTAGTAGGGACAGAAGGCGGAACGCTCTATACATATGGATACATTCCATATACGATTTTTTTAAGTATTGCAACGGCAGGGGTGCCGCTTGCTGTTTCAAAATTCGTTTCCAAATATAATGCGCTTGGCGATTATAAAACGAGCCGGAGAATGTTCCGCTCGGGAATGGTTATGATGATAGTAACAGGAGTTCTTTCATTCCTAGTACTGTACATGACGGCGCCGTTGTTTGCAGAAGCAATGCTTGGTAAACAAAGTGTACACAGTAATATAGGAGAAGTTACGACGATTATTCGTCTTGTAAGTTTTGCGCTTATTGTTGTGCCGGCAGCGAGTTTAATTCGTGGTTATTTCCAAGGTCACCAATCGATGGGACCAACTACTGTTTCGCAAATTATTGAACAAATTATTCGTATCGTCTTTTTATTAGCGGGTAGTTTTATCGTTATTAAAGTACTTGGTGGTACAGTTGCAACAGCAGTTGGGGTAGCGACATTTGCTGCATTCGTTTCAGCAGTTGGAGCGCTCGGTGTACTCATTTGGTACTGGCTAAAACGTAAAAAACATTTGGATCAATATTTAATTGAACAAACTGTACCAGAATCGACAGTGAGTACTGTTCAATTATTTAAAGAATTATTTGCATATGCGATTCCTTACGTTGTAATTGGGTTAACAATTCCTTTATATCAACAAATTGATACATTGACATTTAACTCAATTATGCAAGCGATTGGCCAAGGTGATATTGCAGAGCGAGCGCTCGGTATTTTCACAATGTGGACGCATAAATTAATTATGATTCCTGTATCACTTGCGACAGCGTTTAGTTTAACGCTCGTACCAGCGATTACAAAATCATTTACTGAAAAGCAATACCGTTATTTAAAGTTACAAATTACACAAACATTCCAGGCAAATATGTTCTTAACATTGCCAGCAGTTGTCGGTATTTCATCACTTGCCTATCCGATTTATACTGCATTTTACGATTCAGATCCATTAGGTGGACAAGTATTAATGTGGTATGCACCGGTTGCGTTGTTATTTGCTTTATTTACAGTAACAGCGGCAATTCTGCAAGGTATTAACCAACAAAAGCATGCGATTATCGCACTTATAATGGGTGTTATTTTGAAATTTGTATGTAACGTAATCTTTATTCGTTATTTCGGTACAGTAGGGGCGATTCTAGCAACAGCTGTTGGTTTCTTAGCTTCTGTTTGGTACACAAATCAACAAATTAAAAAATACGCACACTATTCATTCGGTGTTGTATATAAGAGAACGTTCCAAATTGCAGTATTAACATTTGTAATGGTTGTGGTCGTAAAACTATCACAATGGATTCTATCCTTCATGATTTCGCCGGATGGCCGAGTTGGCGCTCTTATTACAGTTGCCATTTGTGCAGGTCTTGGCGGTCTCGTTTACGGATTGTTAGCAATTCGCACAGGAGTACTTGAAAGAGTATTCGGCGGAGAAGCGTTAGAGAAAATCCAGCGTAAACTTGGCAATAGATTTAAAATAAAGTTGAAATCAAAAGGGGCGTAATTACGTCCCCTTTTCTATGATAAATAAAGAAGGTGAAAAACGTGAGATTAGATAAATTATTAGCAAATATGGGATATGGAAGTAGAAAAGAAGTAAAGAAATTATTGAAAGACGGCGTTGTGAAAATTGATGGAATACCGGTGAAAGATGCAAAGGTTCATGTAAATGTAGAAGAACAAGAAGTTATGATTCACGGTGAAGTCGTGGAATATAAAGAGTTTGTCTACTTAATGATGCATAAACCACAAGGCGTTATTTCAGCTACAGAAGATGATAATCATGAAACAGTAATAGATTTATTAGAGTTAGAAGATGCGATTTTTAATCCGTTCCCAGTGGGAAGACTTGATATTGATACAGAAGGTTTCTTATTAATAACAAATGACGGGAAGTTATCACATCAATTGTTATCTCCGAAAAAGCATGTGCCGAAAAAATATTATGCACACGTTGCAGGAGTAGTAACGGAAGAGGATGTAAAAGAGTTTGCTAAAGGTGTTATTTTAGATGATGGCTATGAAACAAAGCCAGGTGCACTTACAATATTAAAAAGCGATGATATTTCTGAAATCGAGCTTGTCATTACAGAAGGAAAGTTCCATCAAGTGAAGCGTATGTTTGAAGCGGTAGGGAAAAAAGTAGTCTACTTAAAGAGAACAGAGATGGGGCCGTTAGTGTTAGATGAAGAGCTAGAACTTGGACAATACCGAGAGCTAACAGATGAAGAAGTAGAGATGTTAAAAACATATCAAGTAGATACTGAGAAATAGTGCTATTTTTAGGCGCAGAAAAGACCCCTTTCTAATGAGTTAGAAAGGGGTATGTATTTATTTACATACAATTATTTTTCGTTATGAGGTCATTCTCACTTTCTTTCCTGTTGTTGTCCACTTACCGCGGCAAGGGCTATACACGAGTTCATTAAACTGCAACACATTTAGATCACGTTGTATCGTTCGCGGTGTGATCCCGAACTCATCTACAAGGTCTTTCGTCGTTACCGTTCCGTTTTCATTGATGTACATATAAATTGATTTAATGCGTGTTAGCATACGAGTAGTTGTAGGTTTCAAGAGAAAACCACTCCTCTACTAGTTTTTTTGACCCCATTCAGGAAAGAAGGTCGTTACTACCATTGTACTCTACATGATAAAATTCATGCTTTAATCTACTTAAATTTTACAGAAATTTAACAAATATTCATATAGAAAAATATTGGTAGTTGACATTGTATATATGGTCAGTCAACTAACACATAAAATTCTACGTAAAACGCCAAATTCCTGCAAATTTTTTTGAAAAAATAAAAGAAAAACTAATAAGAAATATCTGAAATATTACAATTGTTCGGTATTTGGTTTTCGTATATGGCATAAGAGATTTCGGTTTGTTATGATGAAAGAAACAATATAGTGAAGGATGGATGCGTGATGTCAGCAATTAATTGGACAGAAGAAGTTGCAAAACGAAAAGATGATTTAATTCGTGATACACAACAATTTTTACAAATTAAAAGTGTATGGGAAGAAGAATCGGCGAAAGAGGGCGCACCATTCGGTGAAGGTGTAGAAAAAGCTTTATCTTTCATGTTACATAAAGGAGAAACGGAAGGCTTTACTTCTAAAAATTTAGAAGGGTATGCAGGTCATCTTGAAATGGGACAAGGAGAAGAATTAGTAGGTATTCTTTGTCACGTTGATGTTGTACCAGAAGGAGATGGCTGGACGACTCCTGCATATAGTGCAGATATTCGCGATGGAAAGATTTTTGCACGTGGTGCAATTGACGATAAAGGCCCAACGATGGCAGCTTACTATGCGATGAAAATTGTGAAAGAATTAGGTTTACCTCTTTCAAAACGTGTTCGTATGATTTTAGGAACAGATGAGGAAAGCAATTGGAAATGTGTAGATCACTACTTTAAAAACGAAGAAATGCCAACAATCGGTTTTGCGCCAGACGCGGACTTTCCAATTATTAATGCAGAAAAAGGAATTTCTGATATACAAGTTGTGCAAAATGGTAGTGAAGAGAAGAAAGGTACATATGAACTTGTTTCATTTGAGTCAGGTCGCCGTTTAAATATGGTTCCTGATTTTGCAGAAGCGGTTGTTACAGGAGAGGATGTAAGTGCACTTACAGTAGCATATGAAGAGTATTTACAAACTGCTAAAAAAATAGGTGAAGCAATTGTAGAAGGTAATACAGTAACGTTGCAAATTAAAGGGGTTTCAGCTCACGGATCTACTCCTGAAAAAGGAGAAAATGCAGGTTTATTACTGGCAAACTTCTTAACGAAAGTTGCTCTTGATGGAAAAGGGGAATCGTTTGCGACATTTGTAGCAGCAACATTTATTGGTGATATTTATGGTGAAAAGGCTACTATCGCTTATAAAGATGAGGTTAGTGGTCCGTTAACAGTGAATGTTGGTCGCCTTTCTTATACGAAAGAAAATGGTGGCAATTTAGGATTAAACGTACGTTACCCAGTTACGACTAACTTTGAAGAAATGATTGCAAAGTTAAAAGAATATGTGGGTACTCATGGATTTGAAGTAGCTGATTATTCAAACTCTCGTCCGCATCACGTTGATAAAGACCACGTATTAATTCGTACGTTGCAGCGCGTATATGAAGAACAAACAGGTGAAAAAGCAGAACTATTAGCAATTGGCGGTGGTACTTACGCTCGTTCGTTAAAAGCTGGTGTTGCATTTGGCCCATTGTTCCCTGGAAAAGAAGAACTTGCGCATCAAAAAGATGAGTATATTGAAATTGAAGACTTATTAAAAGCAACAGCAATTTACGCGCAAGCAATTTATGAATTAGCGAAGTAATGGATATATAAATAATAAAAGACCGTCCCGATACATTCTTTGGGACGGTTTTCTATTACGTGTCGTTTGTTGGTAAGCAGATGTTCCTTGTCGAAATGTCGATATCATTTCATCTATTAACGCGACCTGAACTTGGTTAGACTTGTAGGGAAGTTGGATTCTTTTTAATGGAATGAGATAAGAAAGAAAAGCAACAATAGAAAGAAGGAGAAGATGTACATGGAACTGCATTATTTTGTCGCGATTACGTTACCAAATCATATAAAAGAAATGCTGTCTAACTATAAAGAGGAAATGCAAGAGGAATTACCATTTCGTTCATGGGTACATAAAGAAGACTATCATGTTACCCTTTCGTTTTTAGGTAGTGCGACAGAGGAACAATTAGAAGGAATAAAGAATGGATTACAAACACTTATACAAATGAAAGAACTATCGTTCACATTACAAGGATTTTCAACGTTTGGTATGGAAGACAGGCCGCGTATTTTTTGGGCAAAGGTAAGAGGAAATCAAGATTTGTTTCAATTGCAAAAGCGAGTACATGTTATGTGTGAAGAGAATGGATTTTCTTTAGAAACGCGCCCATATCATCCGCATATTACTGTTGCACGTAAATGGGTAGGAGAAGAAAAGTTTAATTTAGAACATATAAAGGAAGTGCCTGAAATATCATTTCAAGCGGATACGATTACTTTATACGAATCTCACGTAAAGGAGACACCGAAATATAAAGCAATTGCTGAAATAAAATTACAAAAATAGAATGTATGAAAACGTTTTTTATACAGGTGAATATACTATAAAGAATAATGTGTTACTGTATAGGGCTTCGCTGATAAGAAAAGCCTTATCATTTGCAGCTCGTTTCATTTTAACTTTAAGAATGATGGTGATTTTTTTATGTTGAAAGTAAAACGTCCATTTGATGCCTATTTAGATGAAATGAATAAAATTACAATTTTGCTCCCACATGCATATGGAACAAGTCGGACATTTCGTTTGCAAGAAGGAAGTAACGTGAAAGATTTACCGATTGCTCATACAATTGCGCTTCCGGATGCAACGAAGTATGAGTGCTTTATAGAAGAGCCGCTAGATGTGGGGAAGTATTATACAGTACGAGATGAACGGAATGAAGAAACAGATTTACAAATAGGTGCTGTCATAAGAACAGCGATTTTCGATGAAAAGTATTATTACGAAGGTACAGATTTAGGGGCAGTACACCAAAAGGAAGCAACTACATTTAAAGTATGGGCTCCAACTGCGAGGCTTGCGAAAGTAAGAATTTATAAAAGTGATAAAGAATATACCGATCACGAAATGCACAGAGAAGAAAATGGGGTATGGGCTCATACATTACAAGGCGATTTAGCCGGAGAAAAGTATACATTTCTTGTTTGTATAAATTTAATATGGAACGAAGCTGTGGATCCTTATGCAAAATCAGTGACTGTAAATGGGAAGTACGGCGTTGTTATTGATTTGGAAAAGACGAATGTAACAAAGCGAGGGCAATTACCACCTTTACAAGCAATGACAGATGCCATATTGTATGAACTGCATATTCGTGATGCTACTATTCATCCGAATAGTGGAGTGAGTAAAAAAGGAACATATAAAGGGCTAATGGAAGAAGGAACAACAGGACAAAATGGGACGTTAACAGGTTTGTCTCATATAAAAGATTTAGGTGTTACACATGTTGAACTATTACCTTTATATTGTTTCGGTGGTGTAGATGAGGCAAACCCTTCCTCTGCGTATAATTGGGGTTACAATCCATTATATTACAACGCACCAACGGGATTTTATGCTACAAATCCTTCTGACCCGTATAACAGGATCGTAGAGTGTAAACAGCTGATTGAAACATTTCATGAGCATGGCATTAGGGTGATTATAGATGTTGTATATAATCATGTGTATGAAAGAGAGCTATCGTCATTTGAAAAGCTTGTTCCAGGATATTATTTTCGTCATGGTGAAAATGGTATGCCTTCTAATGGGACGGGAGTCGGAAATGATATAGCATCTGAACGGAAAATGATGAGGAAATTCATTGTAGAGTCTATTTTATATTGGCTTACAGAGTACAATGTTGATGGATTTCGGTTCGACTTAATGGGAATTTTAGATGTTGATACAATAAATATAATAGAAAAAGAAGTGCGAAACATAAAGCGAGATGCACTGCTATTAGGAGAAGGATGGGATCTACAAACACCACTTCCTCTAGAGGAAAAAGCAACGTTAAATAACGCAAAGAAAATGCCGCATATTGCGCAATTTAATGATCAATTTCGTGATGGGATAAAAGGGAGTACCTTTCATATAAATAAACGTGGTTTTGCATTTGGTGGGTATGTAGACTGTAATCATTTGCAGTATATTGCATCAGGAAGCCTTTTGAGTATGAAAGAAACAGGTTTGTTTCTAGAGCCTGTGCAAAGCATTAACTATGTAGAATGTCATGACAATATGACGATGTGGGATAAACTAATGCGCAGTAATGAAGAGTCGGAAGAGATTTTGAAAAAACGTCACGTGCTAGCAACTGCAATGGTGATTCTGTCGCAAGGCATCCCTTTCTTACATGCTGGGCAAGAGTTTTATCGTACGAAGCAAGGAAATGAAAATAGTTATAATGCAAATGATGAAATTAATCAATTAGATTGGGATCAAAAAGAGAAAGAAATAGAGACCGTTAACTATATAAAAGGTTTAATTGCGATTCGTAAAGAGCACGGAGCATTCCGGTTACAAAATGCAGACCTAATAAAAAAGTATATGACTTTTTTGCAAACATCTCCAGAAGTACTTGCATATCATTTAGAAAATGTAGAGTCGTTTGGACCGTGGAAAGAAATTGTCGTTTTATTTAATAGCAGTTTAGAAGCGAAAACGGTGCAACTGCCGAAAGAAGAAACGTGGCATGTGCTAGTAAACGAAAAGCAAGCGAAAATAGAGCCAATTTCTTCATTTAGAGGAAAGGAACTTAGGCTCGCTCCGATTAGCACGTATATATTGACGATAATGTGACAAATCGCTACTTGACGATGAGAATGTAATAAATGTAGAATTGACAAAGGTGACGATTTTGATAAGTTGTCATTCTATGGCTGGTTTTGTAAAATAAAATAGAGAATTTTTGGCTTATGCCAAGTTTTCTTTTCATTTACAGTAAAATATATATGAATCCACAACATGTGTAGAAATGTTGCGGTTTTTCTTTTCATAACTATAAAAGATAAGGATTTGTTAACGGGTAATGAATATGGAATGGTTGGAACAATTATTAGGAAAAGAGTGGAGTCTTGTACCGGCTGGTGGAGTAACGGGCGATGCATATATTGCGCAAAACGGACAACAGAAGTTATTTTTAAAGCGGAATACATCGCCCTTTTTAGCGGTATTGTCAGCAGAAGGAATTGTTCCAAAATTACTTTGGACAAGAAGGGTAACGAACGGTGATGTAATTTCTGCTCAAAAATGGCTTCCGGGACAGAAGTTAGAGCCAGAGGATATGAAACTAGAACGTGTTGCGAAACTTTTGAAGAAAATACACTCCTCTAAAGCACTTGTGCAGATGATTCAGAGACTTGGGAAGCAGCCGCTTCACGCACAAGAGTTATTACAACAACTGCAACTTGTTTTAAGAGGAGATATAAGGGATGAGGAAACAATTCAGCAAGGTCTTCAATATTTAATGGATTCATTAAAAGATATTGAATACAATGAATTCGTTGTATGCCATTGTGATGTAAACCATAACAATTGGCTATTGTCGGATGAAGATGAGTTGTTTTTAATTGATTGGGATGGAGCTGTAATTGCTGACCCAGCTCTAGACCTCGGTATGTTATTATATTGGTACATTCCGCGCCAAGAATGGAGTGAGTGGCTCGGTTACTATGATATTGAAATGGATGAATCGCTGCTTAAACGTATGAGATGGTATGTGATAGCACAAACGATTTTGTCTATTCAATGGCATACAACAAAAAAACAGCAAGCAGAAGCTGAATATTGGCATCAATATTTACAGCAACTACTTGCTTCAGAGTAATACTTAAGAAAAATTGTCCATTCCAGCAATCCACTGAGTAAGTTGTTCTTGATTATTGGAAATGTGGTTGTCCAAATTAGAGGAAGATTTACCCGATTGACTATAAGAATATACATCGTTTAGCATTGCTTTAGCGTCACTACTTATATTATCGTTTGCGAGTAACGATTGAATGAGACGCTCTAATTGCTCGCATTCAGAAACTGTCCCGCAACAATCACTTTGGTGATTGACTAAAATATCTTTCAGCACTTCTAATTGATGTTGTTGATTAATTGGCATGAACGGATCATCCTTTCGATTGTTTTTCTCTTCTTAGAAAAGTAAGAGAAAAAGCTGTTTCGTCATGGAATGTTTAATGCTGTATGTAGTTTTTATCAAAATGGTACATCTTATACTTGAAAGAAACGGACCGAGTGCTCGTACGTACTTGGTTTTTTGTTTGGTAGATTGATTAAAAACAGAAAGAAGGAATTATTCCTTTAAAATAGCTATGTAAAGAGAGGGAAACATCTATGCGTTTAAGACATAAACCATATGCAATGGATCGAATTAATGAGTATTCACATATCGTAATCGGAAACCCAGAGGAGCGCGCTGGTAACTGGAAAGAAGTATTTGGAAATGAGCAACCCATTCACATCGAAGTAGGTACAGGTCGTGGCCGCTTTATGTATGATATGGCAAAAGCCAATCCACATATTAATTATATTGGAATTGAAAAATTCACAAGTGTTGTTGTAGACGCACTTGATAAATTAATTGAAGAAGAATTACCGAACTTAAAGTTAATTAATAAAGATGCTGAAGATTTAACAGTTTTCTTTGCAAAAGGTGAGATCGATCGCGTGTATTTAAACTTCTCAGATCCATGGCCAAAGAAACGTCATACGAAGCGTCGTTTAACGTACAAAACGTTTTTACGCAATTATGAAGAAGTGTTAGTAGAAGGCGGAGAAATTCATTTCAAAACAGATAACCAAGGTTTATTTGAATATTCTCTTATGAGTATGGCGGAGTATGGTATGTTACTAACTTACTTAAGCTTAGATCTTCATAACAGCGACTTTGAAGGTAACATTATGACTGAGTACGAAGAGAAATTCTCTAGTAAAGGTCATCGCATTTACCGAGTAGAAGCAAAATATCGTACAGAGCCTATGCAGTAATGCATAGGTTTTTTTGTGTCTAAAATAATCAGAATTTTATGTTAGTATTAAAAGAAAAGGGGGATGAAAAATGGAACAGTTACAAGTTGGAGATATAAAAGTGACGTGGCTAAAAGGTGGGAACACACATTTAGACGGAGGAGCAATGTTTGGCGTTGTGCCGAAAGTACTTTGGTCACGTAAATATAAACATAATGATACAAATCATATTTATTTACGAACAGATCCGTTACTTTTACAAACGAAAGATGGCAACATGCTCATTGATTCTGGTATAGGAAATGGTAAATTGAATGAAAAGATGAAGCGGAATCAAGGTGTAACGGAAGAGTCGTCAGTTGAGAATTCTTTAGAAAAGATGGGACTAAAGCCTGAAGATATTCATTACGTTTTAATGACGCACCTTCACTTTGATCATGCATCTGGTTTAACGAAATGGGAAGGTGATCAACTTGTACCAACTTTTCCAAATGCAAAAGTTTACGTAAGTGAAACAGAGTGGAATGA
Source organism: Bacillus cereus group sp. Bc061 (assembly GCF_027715825.1). Taxonomy (NCBI): domain Bacteria; kingdom Bacillati; phylum Bacillota; class Bacilli; order Caryophanales; family Bacillaceae; genus Bacillus; species Bacillus cereus group sp. Bc061. Next base: position 7,002 of record NZ_JAQFTZ010000008.1, on the reverse strand, counting down.
AATGAGAAATCCAAATATTAGATCCCGTAATACATATTGGAAGGAAAATTGGGAGCCAATTGTAGACCAAGTTATTACGTTTCAGCAAGAAATAGAAATTACGGATGAAATAAAAATGGCGCATACGGGCGGCCATAGTGACGGACACGCAGTGATCGCTTTAGAAAGCAAAGGGGAAACGATGCTGCATTTAGCAGACCTATTGCCGACGCACGCCCATCAAAATGTATTATGGGTCATGGCTTATGATGATTATCCGATGACATCGATTGAAAATAAGCAAAAGTGGATGAAGTATGGTGCTGAAAACGATGCTTGGTTCACTTTTTATCATGACGCGTATTATCGCGCAGTAAAGTGGAATGAGGAAGGTCATATCGTAGAAAAAATAGAACGGAAAACGGGTATAGAAGCATAAAAATGGGAGGGTGTTCCAGCAGTCTGTTGGAGCAGTCTCCTTTTTGTTGTCGTTTTTTGTCGGTAAGTCGATATATTTCAAAAAACGCCGATATAATTTGAGTTACGGTCGATATATTTCAAAAATCGCTGATATATTTGGAGTTGCAGCCGATATATTCGAAAAAACGCCGATATAATTTCAAGCACTATCTGCAATTAAAAAATAAGAGGTTCACCTAATGGGAACCCTCCTTTTTATGCTGCTATAACCTCTAAAACAGTACCTGTTTTAGCATCAACTAAAAATTCAAATCGTTCTTGTATATCATTTAACATCGTTGTAAGACCGCCGCGATACACTTCATACGCGACATCATATTTTTCAAATGTCTCTGGAACCATATGTACCCAAGAGCCAGTAATTTCACCTTTATGACTTAATGCTTGTTTTACCATTTTCAATGCTTTTTCTGAAGAAATATGGGATTGTTCTTGTACTTTGTTTGCAACGAAATAACCAGCTGCGAACCCAACGCCAAGACCTGCTACTAAACCTTTCCAGCTCATATATTCACCTCAATTCTATAAAATAAAAATAGTGTACCGATAATAATTATAAAGCAAATACAGCTAAAAAAGAAGAAACTAGAAACATTTCGAAAATTTCGTTACAATAAAAGAGGTATTCTACTAAGGTTTGAAAGAAGGGGACTTCGTGAATAAAGAGACATTACAATTATTTCGCACGTTAACAGAATTACAAGGTGCATCAGGTTTCGAACATGATGTACGCCGTTTTATGAAGCAAGAATTAAGCAAATATGCAGATGAAATTGTACAAGACGGTTTAGGTAGTGTATTTGGTCTGAAAAAAGGGGACGAAACTGGCCCGCGTGTTCTTGTAGCAGGTCATATGGATGAAGTAGGTTTTATGGTTACGCAAATTACGAAAAACGGAATGCTTCGTTTTCAACCTTTAGGCGGCTGGTGGAGCCAAGTACTATTAGCTCAGCGCGTTCAAGTTATGACGAAGAATGGCCCTGTTATTGGGGTTGTTGGTTCTATTCCTCCTCATTTATTAAGTGACGCGCAACGTGCAAAACCGATGGATATAAAAAATATGTTAATTGATATAGGCGCAGATAGCTATGAAGATGCGATTGAAATTGGTGTAAAACCAGGACAACAAATCGTGCCAATCTGCCCGTTTACGCCGATGGCAAACGAAAAGAAAATTATGGCGAAAGCTTGGGACAACCGTTATGGATGTGGCCTTGCAATCGAATTACTAAAAGAATTAAAAGACGAAACATTACCAAACACATTGTACTCTGGTGCGACTGTACAAGAAGAAGTTGGTCTTCGCGGTGCTCAAACTGCTGCAAATATGATTCAACCAGATATTTTCTATGCGCTTGATGCAAGTCCAGCTAACGATGCATCTGGTGACAAAACACAGTTCGGTCAATTAGGAAAAGGTGCTCTTCTTCGTATTTATGACCGTACGATGGTAACGCATAGAGGAATGCGCGAATTCATTTTAGATACAGCAGAAACACACAACATTCCGTACCAATACTTTATTTCACAAGGTGGTACAGATGCGGGCCGTGTACATACAAGTAACTCAGGTATCCCATCAGCAGTGATTGGTGTTTGCGCACGCTACATTCATACACATGCTTCTATTTTACATGTTGATGACTATGCAGCAGCGAAAGAACTAATTACGAAGCTTGTAAGAGCAACAGATAAAACGACGTTAGAGACAATTAAGAATAACGCGTAGAGAAGAAGGGCGAAAAACCCTTCTTTTTTTAGATTGAATAGATGCTCGAGCGATATATGGTAGCGGTCAGTGCTTAATTGATTCTCGTACGGGGATTAAAACCCCGGGTAGGAAGTGAGAGTAAGGTTGCTTTTGAGTTCGAGGTCCGCAATGTTGTGAGAAAAACTCTTCTTTTTCAGAGTGAAGAGACAAACAAGCGATGTGTGGTGGCCGTGCTCCCGTGTATAAAGAACAATTTGATTAAGGGAAAATGATAAATTTTTATAGAGGTGAATGAAATGAAAGTAGTAGTTGGATCGAAGAATAAAACGAAGGTTGGAGCTGTGGAGAAGGTTTGGAAAGATGCCGAAATTACATCTCTTTCTGTTCCTTCAGGAGTAGCAGCACAACCGTTTTCAGATGAAGAGACGATGCAAGGAGCGATCAATAGAGCGAAGCGAGCGCTAGAGGAAGGGGAAGCTCAAATTGGCATTGGACTAGAAGGCGGCGTGATGAAAACGGAGTACGGTTTATTTATGTGTAATTGGGGCGCACTAGCAACAAGTGATGGTAAAACATTCGTTGCCGGCGGGGCGCGTATTACGTTACCGGATGATTTTTTAGCACCTCTTGAAGAGGGCAAGGAGTTAAGTGAAGTGATGGAAGAGTTTGTACAGAGAAAAGATATTCGTAGTCATGAAGGTGCTATCGGTATTTTTACGGATGATTATGTGGACCGTACGGAATTATTTGTACACGTTGTTAAGTTACTTGTTGGGCAATATAAGTATGATGAAAAGCAAGCATAAACCTTGCACCGTGCGCGATGTATGGTAGTATAAAGGAAAGATTATAACATGAAAAAATGCACTCGTTAGAGGAGGAAATATAGATGAAATCATTAGAAAGCATGGAGCAATTCCAAGAGTTAAAAAATGAAGAGAATGTAATCTTTATGTTCTCAGCAGAATGGTGTCCAGACTGCCGCTTCGTAGATCCATTTATGCCAGAAGTAGAAGAGAAATATAGTGATTTCTCATTTTACTACGTAGATCGTGATGAGTTTATTGATCTATGCGTAAAATTAGACGTATTTGGCATTCCGAGCTTTGTAGCGTACAATAAAGGTGAAGAAACAGGTCGCTATGTAAACAAAGATCGTAAAACACAAGAACAAATCGAAGAGTTCATTGAAGGTTTAAAATAAGGCAATTTGCCAATTGAATTGTAAAACAACCTCTACCTTCGCGGGGGAGGTTATTTTTTTGGAAGGGAGGAAAAAGAGATGAAGATGACAAGTAAAAAGATGAAAGACGAGTTAATGAAGAGATTATCTCGCCCGGAATGGGACTTTCAGTATGATAGTGAGAAAGAAGTTCTACGTATAGAACAGAAAGACTCAAAAAAAGGTATTAACGTATCGCTTCCAGGAGTTGTAGCAAAATGGGAAGTGAATAAAGAAAAGGCGATTGAAGAGGTTGCCTACTACGTACAAGAAGCGTTAATTGCGATGCATAAGGAAGAAAATAGCGCGGCGAAAATTTTACCTGTTATTCGCTCTACTTCTTTCCCGAAACAAGCAGAAGAAGGAAATCCGTTTATTATGACGGATCATACGGCGGAAACACGTATTTACTATGCGCTAGATTCGAATAAAACATATCGTCTTATTGATGAGCGTTTATTACAAAAATTAGGGCTTACAGAGCAACAAGTGCGTGAAATGGCATTATTCAACGCTCGCTCATTAGGTTATGAATTTAAACAAGACACAGTGGCAGGTAATACATTCTACTTTTTAAACACAAATGATGGGTATGATGCCACTCGTATTTTAAACGAATCATTACTACAATCGATGCGTGAAAAGATTTCTGGTGACATGGTTGTTGCTGTTCCTCACCAAGATGTATTAATTATTGCTGATATCGTCAACGAAATCGGTTATGATATTATTGCACAAATGACAATGAAATTTTTTGCCGAAGGGCATGTTCCGATTACATCACTTTCATTCGTATATGAAGATGGGGACTTTGAACCAATCTTCATTTTAGCGAAGAATCGGAAGAAGACAGATGGAAAAGAGAAAGGATGAACGAAGTGAACGTTTTTTACAACCTTGAAGGAATTGGTGACACTCTAATTGTTGCCTTACAAGATATTACTTTAGAGAACCGTACTTTTGATCGCAAAGGAGATGTTGCACGCGTATATGACCGTGAAAGCAACGAAACAGCAGGATTCAACATCTTTAATGCATCTTCTTACTTAGAAGTAAAAGAAACAGGTAACCTTACATTAACGAAAGAACTTGTAGAAAAAATTAACGAAATTTTAGCGAAGAACGGCTTTGAAGAAACAGTAGAAGCAGATCTTTCTCCGAAATTTGTTGTAGGCTATGTAGCTGAAAAAGAGAAACACCCAAATGCCGATAAGCTAAACATCTGTAAAGTAGAAATCGGTACAGAAACATTACAAATCGTATGTGGCGCACCAAACGTTGATGCAGGACAAAAAGTTGTCGTTGCAAAAATCGGCGCTGTAATGCCAAGCGGTATGTTAATCAAGCCAGCTGAGCTTCGCGGAGTTCCTTCTGCTGGAATGATTTGTTCAGCACGTGAATTAGAGCTTCCAGATGCTCCACAAGAAAAAGGTATTCTTGTATTAGAAGATAGCTTTGAAGTTGGACAAGAGTTTAAATTTTAATTGATATAAGAAAAGAGAGGTTGTCCTTTTGGGCAGCCTCTCTTTTCTTTATTTTCATTTTGCGCCGGGTAATCTATGTTTTCTATTGAATCGTTGATATATTGCGAGTTGTGACAGATATATTCAAAAAATCGTTCATATTATAAGAATGTCACCTTTTTTCTTTGAATCTATATTGTATTTTATAAACAAACTAGTTAAAATTTAGAAAAAGAAGGGGATAGACGTATGAAACAACAACCAAAAATCGCAGAACTTCTGAAACGAATTGAAACTTCAAAACAGCAAGATATCGAGTTAGGTACTTATGAGATATATTTGTTTAGTGAAAATGAATTAGAAAAAGGACAAATTGGTTATCGATATGATAAACATAAAAATTCATTACTAAGTAAAGAACACGGAAAATGGAAAGATGAATGGATTGTTATTGGATATGAAACAGATATGGGAGACCCAGTTTTCGTGAATATCGATGATGATGCGTATCCAGTGTATACGGCAGAGCGTGGTACAGAATTGTGGCAACCCGTTCATATTGGAAATATAGATGAGATTATAAAACAATTATAAAAAACTTTGAGACCGGTGCAAAGTGTAACGGATAGTGTAGATGAGTATCGGAAGAGTAAAGCTTGAACGCATTCTTACATGTAAGAATGCGTTTTTCTATATGAAAACACTCGTAAATTAGAATATTATGGATAAATATGACATGCTTAATTTTACCTGCACTTTTTGCCGAATGCTGATACAATAAAGGATGTTACTATTTAGTAGAAAGAGTGGTAAGCATGTTAGATTGGATGAAAAAGCTGTTTAACAAAGAGGAAGAACAAACAGCGATGAATAAAGAAGTACAAAAGCAAGTTGAAAGTCAGCCGAAAATTCCTCGTGTAAACCACTACACTGAAGCAAGAGAAGCACAAATGGCAAGTAGGAATGCAGGTAAATGCCGTTTTCCATTAGTACCGGATAATGGGTTCGATGAAGAGGATGTTATAGAAACAGGGCGTTTTGAAGAACAACCTGTTCAAGCTGTAACATATGAGAATCAGCCTATTCAAAGAGGAATCAAAGTGGAAAGAAGCAGACGACAGTATGTGGAGAAGGTAGTTTCTACATATGAAGAGCCGGAAATACAATATGAACCGGAGCGAGAGCCTGTCGTAAAGAAAGCATCTACACCAGCGCAAGAAAGTAACCGTAGACCATTTCGTCCAACAGAAATGATTTCGCCAATTTACGGATATAACCGTCCTTCAGTAGAGAAAAAGGAAGAAAAGCAGGAGGAAGTAAAGGAAAGAGAAGACCTTGAAATATCTGTAGAGGGCAAATCAGTCGTTGATGCATGGTTAGAGAAAAAAGGATATACATTATCTGATTTCTCAGAAGGACAAGCACCGACTTCTTCTAGTCATAGAGCTGCTAACGAGCAAGGAGAGCAACAATATGAAGAGAGTAAAAAGGAAGAAAAGTCAGTTGTTGATCAATGGCTAGAGAAAAACGGTTATGAAATCGAACGCCAAGAGCCTATAGTGGAAGAAAAAGAAGTGGTTCAAGAAATGAGTGCACCGCAGGAAGTTCCAGCGGCTGAATTACTTCATGAAACAATTGCTGAGCGCATGGAAGATGCGAAGCAAGAAAGTGATGTAGTGGACAAAAACATTCTACAAGAGGAATTAGTAGATTCTAAAGTAGAGCACGAGGATACAATATTATCAGAAGAAATTAAACGTAGTACAGAAATAGAACAACCTACTATTGAAGTAGAAAAACAAGCACCAGAAGAATCAGTGATTGTCAAAGCAGAAGAAAAACTTGAAGAAACAATTGTTGTAGAAATACCAGAAGAAGTGGAAGTAATTGCGGAAACAGAAGAGTCAGAAGAAGTAGAAGTAATTGCAGAAACAAAAGAGTCAGAAGAAGTGGAAGTAATTGCAGAAACAGAAGAGTCAGAAGAAGTAGAAGTAATTGCAGAAACAGAAGAGTCAGAAAAAGTAGAAGTAATTGCGGAAGCAGAAGAGTCAGAAGAAGTGGAAGTAATTGCAGAAGCAGAAGAGTCAGAAGAAGTGGAAGTAATTGCAGAAGCAGAAGAGTCAGAAGAAGTGGAAGTAATTGCAGAA
>NZ_JAQFTZ010000007.1:0-187722 GCF_027715825.1 Bacillus cereus group sp. Bc061 | reverse complement strand
AACGATAAAAGAAGTTGAAGAAGAGCAGGAGGAAGTAAAAGAGCCGGAAAAAGAAGTTGAAGAAACAAAAGAAGAAGTGAAAGAAACGATAAAAGAAGTTGAAGAAGAGCAGGAGGAAGTAAAAGAGCCGGAAAAAGAAGTTGAAGAAACAAAAGAAGAAGTGAAAGAAACGATAAAAGAAGTTGAAGAAGAGCAAGAGGAAGTAAAAGAGCCGGAAAAAGAAGTTGAAGAGGTAAAAGAAGAAGTGGACGAGCCAACAACAGGAGTTGAAGGGGCGAAAGCTGAGATAAAAGGAACAGGAAAAGAAATTGAAGGTTCAAAAGACGCAGTAAATCAATCCACAGTAGTCCAAGAACAAAACGTGAATAATCAAGTTGTGAAAGAAAATAAACCAGTTGTTAATAAGCAAGGAGAAAGTAAGAAATCATTAGGAGCAACAGGTGGACAAGAGAATACTTCAATATTACTTTCAGGCATAGCGTTAGTTCTTTCAGCATTGAGTATGTTTGTATTTAGAAAGAGATTATTTAAGAAATAAAAAACGTTTTATTTTATTATAACGTAATATGATTATATGAGTTTTTAAGAAGACATTATCATGGCGATTTCATTTTGAAATATGCTTATGATGATGTCTTTTTTAGAAGGAGATAAATGGAAAAGGTGTGAATATATTAGAGAAGGAGGAGAGGTTATGTATGTCAATTCTATTTTGAAAATTGAAAAGGTGTCGGAGAGTGGTTATTACAAGCTGCAATTCAATATATTTTCTCCTTCTAAGGGATGAGAGAGATAGAATTATGTTTGAATATGAATTATGATCGTGCGATGAAGTTGTACAAGAAAGTAGGTTTTGAGGAGAAGGCATGTTTACAACACTATATAATAGAGTGAAAAACCCCATTCGTATGAAAATTATATTTCATACGAATGGGGTTTTTTAATTTACTTTTTTCCTCATTTATCATGGATTTAGAAATAATTTGAGGTGCCAATCGCTACATAACCTTTTTTATTTTTTTCGGAACTTCTTTCGTTTGCAAATTAACATCTTCTTTTCGTAGCTCTTTAAAGAGTGAAGTAACCATAAGGACGACTACGATAGAAAATGGTAGTGCTGCGATGATCGCTGCAATTTGCAGTGCATTTAATCCTCCAGCTTGTAATAAAATAGCTGCGATGATCGCGATTGTTAATCCCCATATAAGTTTTAAACTATTTTTTGGTGATAAGCTTCCGTTACTCGTTTGCATAGAAACGACAAATGTTGCCGAGTCAGCAGAAGTAACGAAAAATGTGGCTACTAAAATTAACCCGATAATTGTTAAAAATGTAGAGAACGGTAGATGTGAAATAACAGCAAATAATCCAATCTCTGTACCATTTTTTGCGATTTCATCAGCTATACCAAGCGATTGGAACATTTCCATATGGATAGCGGTACCGCCAAATACTGCAAACCAAAATGTGCAGATGAGAGTTGGGACTAATACAACTCCAAAAATAAATTCTTTTATTGTGCGTCCTTTAGAAATACGGGCGATGAATGTACCGACGAATGGGGACCAAGAGATCCACCATCCCCAATAGAAAATAGTCCAGTTTTCTATCCAAGAAGAAGATTTTTCATTAAATGCTCCTAAATTTAATCCCATACTAGGTAAAGCTCCAATATAAGAACCGAGTGTAGATGTGAAATATTTCATAATAAATACAGTTGGTCCTAAAAGTAAGAAGGAGACGAGTAATATACCTGCAAGAGAGAAATTTAAGTTACTCAAATATTTAATCCCACGATCTAAGCCTGTTTGTGCACTTGTTAAATATAAAACAGCGAAGATAGCGATAAGTACGAGCTGTGTAAGTAAAGTGTTATGAATAGAAGGGAATAAATAGCTTAATCCCCCAGCAATTTGTTGAGCACCAATCCCAACAGATGGCACAATACCAAATACTGTGGCTAAAACAGCTAAAATATCGACTGTTTTTCCGATAGGAGAATTTTTCGATCGATTAAATAATGGAGTAACTGTAGCCCCAATTGTGCTACCTTTTTGTTTGCGGAATGTGAAATATGCAATTGTTAAAGCAACCATTGCGTATAGTGACCATGGAAAGAGACCCCAGTGGAAAAATGAATATTGCATAGCGAGCTTGGCGCTTTCCTCTGTACCTGCTTTTCCTGTTAGTGGATCTGTAAAGTGTGAAATCGGTTCAGCGATTCCATAAAAGAGGAGTCCAATTCCCATTCCTGCCCCAAATAACATGGATAGCCAAGATGGATAACTATACTTTGGTTTTTCTCCATCTTTACCAAGACGAATAGAACCGTACTTAGAAAATGCTAAATAAGCAGCTAAAATAATCATTGCAGTCATAAGTAGAGAGTAAAACCATCCAAATTTATTGAGGATAAATGAGTTTAAAGAAGATGTAACGCTTTGTAAATCATAGCCTTGTATCCAACTTGCCGGGGTAATTCCCCATATGATGAATAATGTTGTTAGCAAGATGGAGATATAAAATACACTGTTCTCTTTTTTTATCATAGAATCCCACCCTTGTTTAATAAAGTTAACAATTATATTAATCATAACAATTAAAGGGTTAATTGTCAAAAAATTCGATTTTTAATGTGTGTAAAAGGACTGTTTAATCGCTAAAGATTCATAACTATTGGCGGCTAGATAGTAGGGAGATTGTTCACGATATGTACAAAATGTAAGGAGAAATAATATGAAATATTGCATTTTATATTGTTGTATCTAGATTTTATGTTAAATTCTTGGATGGAATATTAAAATAGGGGGCAAGGATATGAACAAGAAATCAAAGATCAATAAAGTGATGCTTAGCATTAGTACAATGGCTCTATCGCTGGGGGCAATTCAAACTCATGCATCAGCAGAAGAAAAGGTGCCATATAATGTATTGCATTCGAAACCAGTAGGAATTGAAAAGCCGGTAGATGAGATTGGACACGTTTCTAAAGCGGAGGAAACATTATCGTTTCAAGAACGGTTAAAAGTAGGAGACTTTTCACAACGACCAGCATCTATTACGAACAAAGCGACAGTAAAGCAAGTTAAAGAAAGCTATTCAATGGCTGATTTAAACAAGATGAATGATCAAGAATTAGTTGAAACGTTAGGCAGTATTAAGTGGCATCAAATTACAGACTTATTCCAGTTTAATGAAGATGCAAAGTCCTTTTATAAAGATAAAGGGAAAATGCAAGTCGTTATAGATGAATTAGCTCATCGAGGTAGTACATTTACGAAAGATGATTCAAAAGGAATTCAAACGTTTACGGAAGTGTTACGTTCAGCTTTTTATTTGGCATTTTATAATAATGAATTAAGTGAATTAAATGAAAGAAGCTTCCAGGACAAATGTTTACCTGCTTTAAAAGCAATCGCAAAAAATCCAAACTTTAAGCTTGGTACAGCTGAACAAGATACAGTCGTATCTGCATACGGTAAATTGATTAGTAACGCTTCAAGCGATGTTGAAACAGTTCAATACGCATCGAATATTTTAAAGCAATATAATGATGATTTTAATACGTATGTAAATGATCGAATGAAGGGACAAGCAATATACGATATTATGCAAGGGATTGACTATGATATACAGTCTTACTTAATTGAGGCTCGTAAAGAAGCGAATGAAACGATGTGGTATGGAAAAGTAGATGGGTTTATTAATGAAATAAATCGTATTGCTCTCCTAAATGAAGTAACACCAGAAAATAAGTGGCTCGTTAATAATGGAATTTACTTTGCGAGTCGTTTAGGGAAGTTTCATAGCAATCCAAATAAAGGTTTAGAAGTTGTTACACAGGCAATGCATATGTATCCGCGCTTAAGTGAGCCGTACTTTGTCGCAGTAGAACAAATTACAACAAATTATAATGGAAAAGATTATAGCGGGAATACAGTAGATTTAGAGAAAATACGTAAAGAAGGAAAAGAGCAGTACTTACCAAAAACGTATACATTTGATGATGGATCTATCGTATTTAAAACAGGAGATAAAGTATCGGAAGAAAAAATTAAGAGACTATACTGGGCTGCAAAGGAAGTAAAAGCACAGTATCATCGTGTAATTGGGAATGATAAAGCGTTAGAGCCGGGCAATGCAGATGATATATTAACGATCGTAATTTATAACAGCCCAGAAGAGTACCAGTTAAATAGACAACTGTATGGATATGAAACGAACAACGGTGGAATTTATATTGAAGAAACAGGAACATTCTTTACATATGAGCGCACGCCAGAACAAAGCATTTATAGTTTAGAAGAGTTATTCCGTCATGAGTTTACTCATTATCTTCAAGGGAGATATGAAGTGCCAGGTTTATTCGGAAGAGGAGATATGTATCAAAATGAAAGGTTAACTTGGTTCCAAGAAGGCAATGCAGAGTTTTTCGCAGGGTCTACTCGAACAAATAATGTAGTGCCGAGAAAGAGCATCATTAGTGGATTATCATCTGATCCTGCAAGCCGTTATACAGCAGAGCGTACATTATTTGCTAAATACGGTTCTTGGGATTTCTATAATTACTCGTTCGCATTGCAGTCTTACTTATATACGCATCAGTTTGAAACATTTGATAAAATTCAAGATTTGATTCGTGCGAATGACGTAAAAAATTATGATGCATATCGTGAAAATCTAAGTAAAGATCCTAAGTTAAATAAAGAGTATCAAGAGTATATGCAGCAGCTAATCGATAATCAAGATAAATATAATGTACCGGCAGTAGCAGATGATTATTTAGCTGAACATGCCCCAAAATCATTAACAGCAGTAGAGAAAGAAATGACTGAAATGTTGCCGATGAGAGATGCAAAAATGACAAAACATAGCTCCCAATTCTTTAATACATTTACATTAGAAGGTACGTATACAGGTAGTGTAACAAAAGGTGAATCAGAAGATTGGAACGCAATGAGTAAGAAAGTAAACGAAGCTTTAGAACAACTTGCGCAAAAAGAATGGAGTGGCTACAAAACTGTTACAGCATACTTCGTCAATTACCGTATAAATAGCTCAAATCAATTTGAATATGATGTAGTCTTCCACGGTATCGCAAAAGATGACGGAGAAAATAAAGCTCCAACAGTTAATATAAATGGCCCTTATAATGGACTTGTAAAAGAAGGGATTCAATTTAAAAGTGACGGCTCAAAAGATGAAGATGGAAAAATCGTTTCTTATTTATGGGACTTTGGAGATGGAAGCACAAGTGCAGAAGTAAATCCGGTACATGTATATGAAAGAGAAGGTTCATATAAAGTAGCGTTAATAGTAAAAGATGATAAAGGAAAAGAGAGCAAAAGCGAAACAACGGTTACGGTTAAAGATGGAAGTTTAACAGAATCAGAACCAAATAATCGCCCAGAGGAAGCAAATCGTATTGGACTAAACACTACGATAAAAGGTAGCCTTATCGGCGGGGATCACACTGATGTTTATACATTTAATGTAGCATCAGCGAAAAATATTGATATTTCCGTTTTAAATGAGTATGGAATCGGGATGACATGGGTACTTCACCATGAATCAGATATACAAAATTATACTGCTTACGGTCAAGCAAATGGCAATCATATAGAGGCAAACTTTAATGCAAAACCAGGTAAATATTACTTGTATGTATATAAATATGATAATGGCGATGGAACATACGAATTATCAGTAAAATAAGTGCTTTTCCAATGTATGTTTAACTTTACTTTTTGTGGAAAATAGTATATTATATAGATATATAATATATCGGTTATTTTCTAGGAGGAGCCTGTCACAATAGGCTTCTCCTGTTCTTTTTTAGAGGCCTGTACTGCAGGCTTTTCTTTAAAGAGTAAATAACTGAAAATTAAGAACAATAATCTTTGAAAGAGGTGGGGCATACACATAACAAAAAAGGGATTGTTTAAGAGAGGGGGATAAGAAATGGTTTTGTTTGGTTATCCACTTGAGACAATTTATTTATACGGATTTATTATTGCTACTATACTCACTGTGATTTATATCTTTTTTGGGGATATATTTGAATCCATATTTAGTTTTGGAGGCGGATCTGTATCCGTTGTTACTTTATTACTTAGTTTTTTCGCTATGTTATGTGGACTTAGTTATATAGGAGAATATTTATTTTCCTTTAATAGTATTCTTATTTTCGTGGCTGCATTTGCTATATCCTTTATTGGTGTATTCATAATGAAAATATTAATTTTAAAACCGATTGCAGAAGCAGAACAAAATACTGTGCAACGTATGGATGAATTCATTGGTTGCAAGGGAGAAGTCATTACGACAATTCCTACAGAAGGATTTGGTGAAGTATTAATATCCTCTCAATTTGGAAGTAATGCAATTCCAGCTAAAACAATTGGGAAAAAAGATATTTCACAAGGAACTGAAGTTATTATTGAGGGAGTCCAAGATGGTGTTTTGCTTGTACAAAACATCGCTTATTCTTTAAAAAAACCAAAATTATAAGGGGGAATTCACATGACGATTCCATTAATTATTGGTGGAGTTTTACTCGCAATTTTAATTCTACTCATTTTAGTATTCATTACGAAGTATCGAACAGTTGGACCAGATGAAGCGTTAATTGTTACAGGGAACTGGCTTGGTGGTGGGAAAAATGTAGTGACCACTGATGATGGAAAGAAGATTAAGATTATTCGCGGTGGCGGTACATTCGTAGTGCCAATCATGCAAAGAGCAGAACCTTTAAGCTTACTAAACTACAAGTTAGAAGTGGGCACACGCGATACGTATACGAAGCAAGGTGTTCCAGTTACAGTAAATGGTGTTTCTATTATTAAAGTAGGTTCTACAATTGAAGAAGTATCGACAGCAGCTGAGCAATATTTAGGAAAAGAAACAGAAGAGTTAAAAGTAGAAGCGAAAGAAGTTTTAGAAGGTCATTTACGTGCGATTTTATCTTCTATGACAGTAGAAGATGCGTATAGTAATAGAGAGCAATTTGCTCAAAAAGTGCATGAAGTAGCTTCTACAGATTTAAAGAAAATGGGTCTTCGCATCGTGTCCTTTACAATTAAAGAAATCATGGATAAGAACGGTTACTTAGATGCACTTGGTCAGCCACAAATTGCGACGGTTAAGCGTGATGCAACAATTGCAAATGCAGAGCGTGAAAAGGAAGCTCGTATTGAAAAAGCTCGTGCTGAGAAAGAAGCGAAAGAAGCTGAATACCAACGTGATGCCCAAATCGCTGAAGCTGAAAAACATAAAGAATTAAAAGTACAATCTTATAAGAGAGAGCAAGAACAAGCTCGTGCAGATGCGGATCTTTCTTACGAATTACAACAAGCGAAAGCGCAACAAGGTGTTACAGAAGAGCAAATGCGCGTTAAAATCATTGAGCGTGAGAAACAAATTGAATTAGAAGAAAAAGAGATTGCGCGTCGTGAAAAGCAATACGATGCAGAAGTAAAGAAAAAAGCAGATGCAGATCGCTATGCTGTTGAGCAATCAGCGGAAGCAGAAAAAGTAAAACAAATGAAAAAGGCAGATGCGGATCAATATAAGATTGAAGCTGAAGCGAGAGCACGTGCGGAAGAAGTACGTGTGGAAGGTTTAGCGAAGGCGGAAATCGAAAAAGCGCAAGGTCAAGCGAAAGCGGAAGTACAAAAAGCACAAGGTACGGCGGAAGCCGATGTTATTAGGTTAAAAGGTTTAGCAGAAGCAGAAGCGAAACAAAAAATTGCAGAGGCATTTGAGTTATATGGCCAAGCGGCAATTATGGATATGGTACTTAAAATGCTTCCAAGTTATGCGAAGGAAGTTGCAAGCCCACTTAGTAACATTGATAAAATTACAGTTGTCGATACAGGCGGCGGTGGTAAAAATAGCGGTGCCGGAAAAGTTGCAGGTTATGCGACTGATTTAATGGCAACGATGCAAGAAACATTAAAAGCTTCTTCTGGCATTGATTTAAAAGAGTTATTAGAAGGATTTGCTGGAAAAGGAGCAGTACAACAATTATCAAACGATAAACCGGTTGTATCAGTAGTAGAAGATGAGAAAAAAGAAGTAGAAAAAGATAAAGAATAGTATAGTGGGTGGAACCTCTAGTAAGTGAGATACTAGAGGTTCTTCTGTGAATTGTTCGAATAATTTACATTTTAATATATTGTTTTAATTATTTAATTTATATAGAATGAAAAAGGTATGTATTAATTCTTTAATAGAAAAAGAGTTGATACGTTTTAATCGTATAATTTATATAAAGAAATTAAATGTAAAACAATTACATTTAAAACGGTATGGAGGGGTAGAGATATGTTTCAAGGGAAATTAAGAAGAAGTAGTTTAAAAGCAAAGTTACTTGTGTCATTTGTTATTGTTTTAATTCTTCCAAGTATTGTAATTGGTTGGACGTCTTATCAGCAAGCAAAGACAAATTTTAATGAAACAATTTTACAATCAGCGGAAGATAACGTAAAGGTTTTAAATAATGTTATTAACAAAGAGATAGACAGTAAAAAGGTAGACGCAGTATATTTTACAAAGTTATTTAATGGAGTAAGTTACGGAACTGATCAGCTTCAAAATGTGCAAAATAAATTAGAAGAATATAATAAGTTACATCCAGAAATAGAAGCAATTTATACGGGGTCTAGTACGGGACAATTTATTCAATCACCGTCTATTCAAATGCCAGATGGGTATAATCCTACCGAAAGAGATTGGTATAAAGAAGCAGCGAAAAAAAGCGGAGAAGTGGTTATCACAGCCCCATATAAGTCAAGTACAACAGGGAATATTGTTATTACAATAGCAAAACAAAATGAGGATAAGAGCGGTGTTCTCGGTATTGATTTAATTATTAATGATATTGTAAATACTTCAAAAATGGTCAATATCGGCAAAAAAGGATATGTAGCAATCTTCGACCAATCTAAACATGTAATAGCACATCCGACGATGAAACCAGGTGACAAAATAGAAGAAAAACTTGAGAAGGAATTGTACAAACAGGAAACAGGTGAATTTAAATTCAAACTCGATGGTGATGATCGCAATATTACCTTTATAACAAATAAGCAGACGGGATGGAAAATAGCAGGAATTATGCCTTCAAAAGAAATTATTGAAGCAGCTAATCCTATTTTCTATAAAACGCTAACTGTTATTGGTATTTCATTAATAATTGGTGGGATTTTAATTTACTTCATAATTGCTTCTATTATTAGTCCGTTAAAACAACTTGTTATATCATCGAAAAAGATTAGTGAAGGCGATTTAACAGAAACAATTACAGTTCATTCTAAAGATGAAATTGGACAGCTAGGAGAAAGTTTTAATGAGATGGCGGCATCATTACATCAGGTCATTTCCAATATAAATACTTCAGCAAGTCACGTGGCGGCATCTTCAGAAGAATTAACAGCTAGTATGAAGCAGACAAGTGAAGCGACGGAACAAATTACACAAGCAATAGAGCAAGTGTCGAGCGGGGCTGAAATACAAACGAAAGAAGTTGAAGAAGGCGCAACATTATTAGAAGAAGTTACAGAAGGAATTCAGCGTGTTGCAGATAGTTCTTCATTAGTATCCACAGCATCTATGTATACGAAGAAAAAGGCTGAAGATGGTGGGAAGTTAGTTGAACAAACTGTGAATCAAATGCAATTAATCCATGAGTCTGTTTCACAATCAGATAAAGTTATTGTTTTGTTAGATGATAAATCAAAACAAATTGGAGCAATTCTTGAGGTGATTCAACACATTGCAGAGCAGACTAATTTATTAGCGTTAAATGCGGCAATTGAGGCTGCAAGAGCTGGAGAGCAAGGAAGAGGATTTGCAATTGTAGCAGATGAAGTACGAAAATTAGCTGAGCAATCAGGACAGTCTTCTACGGAAATTGGAAAACTAGTGAAAGAGATCCAATTTGATATCAAGGAAACGGTAAGTTCTATGAAGCAAGTTGGGACAGAAGTACAATCAGGGCTTGTAGTTGCAAATGAAACGAAGCAAAGCTTTGCTGAAATACTGAAATCTACGGATGATACAGTTGTACAAATTGATAACATGGTAGAAGTAGCGAAGCAAATGACAGTAGATGCAAAACAAGTTAGTGCATCAATTAATGAAATTGCAGCTACGATTGAAGAAAATGCAGCAAGCGTTCAAAATATTGCTGGTTCTTCAGAAGAACAATTAGCTTC
The DNA here is from genome assembly GCF_027715825.1 of Bacillus cereus group sp. Bc061. Taxonomy (NCBI): domain Bacteria; kingdom Bacillati; phylum Bacillota; class Bacilli; order Caryophanales; family Bacillaceae; genus Bacillus; species Bacillus cereus group sp. Bc061. Next base: position 177,505 of record NZ_JAQFTZ010000007.1, on the reverse strand, counting down.
AGTAGATGAAATCAATGCAGCAGCAGTTCATTTATCACAAATGGCAGAAGAATTACAAGAGATGATTGGTAAGTTTAAAGTGTAATAATGATTGTTAAGAAACGAGGTAATAATTTTACTTCGTTTCTTTTTTATGAAGAGAAAAAGAAAGAAATATAGAGTAACCGTGTTATGATTAAGTATAATTAAAGAGACTGTATATTCTTTAAATTCTATCTTTAATCATGTTAGGGGAATGGTTTTGAAATTTAAAAAATTAAAACTCCAACCGAGAATCACATTAACTATTAGTACACTTATTCTTGTTGTACTTATGCTAACGAGTTATTTATTTTATTACATATTATCTGAAACGGTAGAAGAGCAAATTGGCAAAAGAGCTTTGCATGTTGCGAAAACAGTTGCTGCTATACCAGAAATCAAGGAAGCTTTTCAAACAGAAAATCCAGCTTCTATTATTCAACCGATTGCGGAAAAAATTCGAATTGATACAGATGCTGATTTTATTGTAGTTGGAAATAAAGAAGGGATTCGTTATGCACATCCTAGGAAAGATAAAATAGGAGAAGCAATGGTTGGCGGAGATAACAAAGGAGTTTTATTAGAAGGGAAATCTTACGTTTCGAAAGCAACTGGAACATTAGGCCCTTCATTACGCGGAAAAGTTCCAATCCATAATCAGGAAAATGAAATCATTGGCGTGGTATCTGTTGGATTTTCAATGGATGATATTCATGGAGCGGTAGAAGTGTATGGAAAGCGTGTGTTTTGGATTACAATAATAGGTCTATTAATTGGAGTAATCGGCTCTATATATTTAGCTGGCAGTATAAAAAGAATGATGTTTGGGATGGAGCCAGAAGAAATTTCATCTTTATATGAAGAGCATAGTACAGTGATTCAATCTGTACGTGAGGGGATTATTGTCATTGATCAACATGGCATAATTAGTTTAGTTAATCAAGCAGCCTATGATATTCTTTCGCTAGATGAACAACGAAATATTATTGGAGAATTTATTTTAGATATAATTCCTAATTCAACGATATTAGATGTACTTCAAACTGGTGAAGAACAGTTTGACCGCCAATTAAATATAAAAGGGCAGGCTGTTATTGCGAACCGTCTACCCATTAAAGTAAAGAATAAAGTAACTGGCGTTGTATCGAGCTTACGTTTGAAATCTGAAATGGATCAGTTAACAGCAGAATTATCTCAGACGAAGCAATATACAGAGGCATTACGAGCGCAAACGCATGAATATAACAATTTGTTGTATACGCTTTCAGGTCTTATCCAGCTAGAATTATATGAAGATGCTTTGGAGCTTATTCATAAGGAAACAGCGGTATATCAAGATTTTGTTCAATTTATTATGAAACGAATTCAAAATCCATGGTTAGGAGGGATTTTAATTGGATTCTATAATAGAGCAAGAGAGTTGAAGATTGAGTTTATGCTAGATAGAGAGAGTAGCTTAGACAAATTAAGCCCGCATATTGAGAGTAATTATGTCGTTTCTATTTTAGGAAATTTAATTACGAATGCATTTGAAGCGATTGAAAGAAATGAAGAACATGATAAGAAAGTAAGAATGTTTGTAACTGATATCGGAGAAGAAATAGTCATTGAAGTGGAAGACTCAGGACAAGGGATTCATGATGAGGTCATTGCTAGCATATTCTATAAAGGCTTCTCGACGAAAGAAGGCGAGAAGCGAGGATATGGATTAGCAAAGGTGAAAGAGTTAGTAGAAGATTTAAATGGAAGTATCGCAATCGAAAAAGGGGATTTAGGTGGTGCATTGTTTATTATTGCATTACCAAAAGAGAGAGGCGAATTGTAATGGGTGAGGAGATTGAAGTATTGATTGTAGAAGATGATATTCGAATTGCAGACATTCATCGTCGTTTTACTGAAAAGATTGAGGGATTTAAAGTAATTGGAACAGCGACGACTGGGGAACAAGCGAAAGAATGGCTAGATCTTGTGAAGCCACAGCTCGTTTTATTAGACGTGTACTTACCTGATATGCAAGGAACGGAACTTGTCACATATATTAGACATAATTTACATGATACAGATATTATTATGATTACAGCTGCATCGGAAACAGATGTAGTGAGGCACGCCCTGCGAGGTGGAGTAACAGATTATATCGTAAAGCCACTTATGTTTGATCGATTTAAAGCAAGTTTGGAAAATTACCAAAAAAAGCTTGTGCAGTTAAAGAAAAATAACCAATTATCTATCGAACAAATAGAACATCTATGGTCTCAAAGAGGCGTAAAGGGAAATGAAATAGAATATGCCCCGAAAGGTATAGACCCCTTAACTTTAGCAAAAATAAAAAAGCATATGTTAACAGTGAATGAAGAAGGTATTACTGCGGAAGTGCTAAGCTCAATGGTCGGAGTAAGCAGATCGACAGCGAGGCGTTATTTAGAATATTTAATATCAGGAAAGAAAGTTCATGCGGAGCTTATATATGGGAGTGTTGGGAGACCAGAAAGAAGATATTTTCTTATTCCTTCATAATAAAAAACAGTAGAGGATATATGTCCGCTACTGTTTTTTTATTTTATATTGGAATAACCCCAATTAAAATTCCAGTAATCAACATGACCATTGTCGTTCCAACTGCCCACAATAAAGTAAAACGTTGATGTTCACCAAAATCAACCTTTGCCATCCCAACTAATAAATAAGTGGATGCAACAAGAGGGCTTAATAAGTGAACAGGTTGCCCGAGTAAGGAAGCGCGTCCCATTTCAGCTGCACTAATTCCATAGGTAGCAGCAGCTTTCGTTAAAATAGGTAGTACACCGAAGTAAAATGCATCATTGGACATGAAGAATGTGAATGGCATACTAAGAAGTGCTGTAATAATTGGTAATTGTGGGCCAAGAGCATCTGGTATAAGAGTTACTACACTTTTAGCCATTGCATCTACCATTTTTGTTCCTGATAAAATTCCAGTGAAAATCCCAGCGGCAAATACGAGAGAAACAACTGCTAATACGTTTCCTGCGTGAGAAGCAATACGCTCTTTCTGTTGCTCTAAGTTCGGATAGTTAATCATAACAGCAATAGCGAAAGCGATTGTAAATAAAACAGGTAATGGCATAACTTCTAGTATAAGACAGACAAGTAAGGTAGCAGTTAATAAAAAGTTAATCCATAGAAGTTTAGGGCGCTTATGAACAGCAGCTTCTACTGTTGCAGCTTGCTCATCTGTTGTTTGCATTTGTTTTAAATATTGTATATCCATAATTCCTAAACGTTTTCTTTCTTTTTTTCCAAGATAGTAAGCAACGAAAACTACCCAAAGTGCACCAGCAATCATTCCTGGTATAAGTGGTGTAAAGAGCTCTGATGCGTCTAGTCCAAGTGCACTCATAACACGAGCTGTCGGTCCACCCCACGGTGTAAGATTTGTCACGCCTGCACCTAACATAACAACCCCAGCTAATATAAGTGGATTCATTCCAAGGCGTTTATATAGTGGGTACATTGCGGAAACAGTAATCATATACGTTGTCGTTCCATCCCCATCTAATGAAACGATAATTGTAAGAATCGCTGTACCAACAACAATTTTTAAAGGATCTCCTTTTACAAATTTCAAAATCCTACTAATGACAGGATCAAATAAACCGCTATCAATCATAATTCCAAAATATAAAATAGCAAACATAAGCATAATACCAGTAGGTGCTAGTTTTTGAATGCCCTCTAACATCGTAGGTCCCATGTTTGCATAAAATCCTCCAATTAATGCGAACGTAATTGGAATTAATATTAATGCTACTAGTGCTGACATACGTTTTGTCATAATTAAAAACATAAAGACAAATACCATTGCAAATCCAAGTAGTGCTAACATGTAATCTCCCCCTCAAAAATGATTGCGCTTTCAAAATAAAATAAAAATTCAGAAAAAGTTTTTTTGTTTATCATAAAAGCATCTATTTGAATGGTAAATAATTTGAAAAATAACATCATTAGAAGCATAATTTTTATTTTGGTCATTTTGTTCACGGGAGTTAATTTGAATTTTTAAAAAGTAAGCTGCTCTCCATAAGAATGGTAGAATAAGATGACAATATTGAAGTGTGAAATAGGGAGTAGATTTTATATGAAAACAAGAATGGAAGAGATTTGTAGTTCTTATGAAGGAAAAGTAGAAGAGATTTTTGTTAATGAATCTTCTTACGTATATGAGTGGGAAAAATTAATGATGATCCGAAAAAATAACGGTGAACTTGAAAAGGTTGCAGTCGGCATCAGTGGAAATATAAGATTAGTAAATGTAGTTGTTGGGCAGCAAATTCATACAGATACATTATTAATTAAAATAGAAGATGATTTAGTAATTACAGGTTGTGAATGATGAGAGGTGTGTAGAGAGGACTACACATCTTTTTTGTTCCATATATTACAAAAGACACATCATTTTTTCACAAATCGCACACAAGTTTTTGATATGCTCCTTGTAGAAGATACGGTTAGGGAGGAAATACAATGAGAACAAAGTATGTGATGCTTGCTATATGCTTATTCTTTGTCTTTACAATTGTAGGATGTGGTAAGAAACAAGCAGAGGCTGTGGCAATTGATGAGAAGCATGATAAGTGTGATATTTGCCAAATTGGGGTAATGGATAATCAATTTGCAACAGAAATCATTTTAGAAAATGGAAAAGCATTAAAGTTTGATGATATCGGTTGTATGTATAAATGGATGGAGATTAATCCAGGTGAAAAGACGAAAGAAAAATTTGTTCGAGATTATGATTCGAAAGATTGGGTTTCGTTAGAAGACGCTACTTATGTATATGATAAAACAATTACAACACCAATGGCTTATAATGTCATTTCATTTAAAAACAAAAAAGATGCAAAGAGCTTTGTATCTAACTATAAGGGGAAAGTTCTCTCGTATAAAGAGCTAGCAGAGCATAAATGGGAAATGAATAAAGAAATGATGGGGAACACGAAAAAGGGAAATCACGGTGGGCATCATTAATACTAGAAAAAGACAACTGCATAGTTGTCTTTTTCTAGTATTATTCAGGTGCAAATATAGAAAAGGTGTAAAATTTTTAGAAGAACGGTTACAATGGAATGTAGTGACCTAAAGCAACCATGTATGTACTTTTTAGAAATGTATACAAATGCGGTGAAAACGTGCTAAACTAATTGCTTCATAATGCTAATGATGAGGCCATCAGGCGTATCATTCCAATAGGTTGAGAAACATCATATAAGTTTAAGATAATCCAATTAAAGAAGGAATATAAAGTGCTTATGGATAAATGTACTCAAGAAGAGTTATTGTATGTGATGGAGGAATGGTTAAGAAAACATTATCTTTCATAGGAGCTGTAGTTGTGAAAAAACAAAAAATTTTATTATGTATGTTATTAGGACTTTTAATGACGGTAGTGGCTTGCGATAAGCAAGAAGAGCCAGAATCGAAACCGGTTCATGTGAAAAACGAAAAGAAACAAGAGAAGCATAAAGAACAGGAAGAATCTAAAGAAGAAAAAAGTATAAATTTAATGGACAAACAGTTGCTACTTTCTGCCACTCTTGGAGACACAGAAACAGCTATGAAGTTGATTCAAGATGGAGCGAATATAAATGTAGAAGGTGACAACGGAGAAACACCTGTCCTTGCAGCAACGTACCAAAATCATGTAGAGACAGTGAAAGCATTAATTGGTGCAGGTGCTAATATTGAAATTAAAGATGAGAAACAAAGTAATCCACTTCTTTATGCGAGTAGAGAAGGATATACGGATATTGTAAAAGTATTAATTAATGCAGGAGTTAATACGAAAGAAACGACTAAGTCAGGTGGAACAGCACTTATTTCTGCATCTGAGCGTGGCCATGTAGAGGTCGTAAAAGAATTGTTAGAGCATACAGATATTGATGTCAATTATAAAAATGCTCGTGGTGGAACAGCTTTAGTAGAAGCAATTGTATTAGGAAATGGTAGTGAAAATCACAAGAAAGTAATTCAAATGCTTATTGACCACGGGGCAGATGTAAATATGGCCAATAAGGAAAATATTACGCCACTGCAATATGCTGAAAAAAGAGGTTTTAAAGATATTGCAAATATGTTGAGGGTAGCTGGAGCGAATGAAGTAGTACAGCCACAACCGCAACCGGTAGAATAACAAGTATGAAATAATCCCATTTAGATAGACAGAATGAAGAAGTCATTGAGTATGATGGATTCAGTAATGTGTATGTAAATGGGATTTTTGTTTTGGGCATGAAAAATAGATTATGAATGGTATATGGAGTAACTAAGGAGAATATAAATGAGGCTCTCAGAACTTGATTTAATAGCAATTCAGGTAGAGGTTTTATTTGTTCATAATCAAGTAGGAAAAATGAAATATGTAAATGAACAAGGAAATCCGAAAGCACCACGCTGTTTTCTTGGCAGAACTCGTGAAGGGAGTATAACGAGATATCATTGTGATCTGGATGATGAAACGGTAGGTAAGATTGAGAAATTAATTCGAGAACCTTCAAATCATATAGAGATAGCAAAGATTATCCATGTATTAAATGAAGAAAGAACAGTAAAAAATATTTGGATGGGCCCTGCTTTCATGTTCTCTAATAATTTACATAAGCCAACTAGAACAATACAGATAACAGAGAAGAATAAAGAGCTTTTGCGAGAAAATTTTCCTAATCTAATAGAACAGATGGAGTGGAGGCAACCTTACTTTGCAATTGTAAAAAATGAAAAGGTAGTTTCTATATGTTGCAGTGCTAGGAGTACACCTGTAGCTGCTGAGGCGAGTGTGGAAACTTTAGCGGAGAATGGGTATGGTACTGATGTTGTTACAGCCTGGGCGATATCAATACAAGAAGAAAACCGCATTTCACTTTATAGTACTTCTTGGGATAATTATGCCTCACAAGAAGTTGCGAGAAAACTAAAATTGATTAACTATGGAATGAATTTGCATATTACTTGAATTTTAAAGATAGTTGTTTGCTGTTGGGGGTTATTCGTATATCTAGATTAATGTTAAGAAAATATGGTGAATATTAACATTCGATTAACAGCTAATTAACAATCTATCAAAACTGACTTAATAAATGCATACTATAGTAAAGGTAACAAAATAACTAGGGTAGAGAACATTTGAGAACACCCGCTTACATATAACGTGCCACTTTCTTAGGTGTGCTCTATTCCCTAGAGTTCAAATAAGGAGAAAGGTGTTCTATGTAAGTAGGTGTTTTTAGTTTGGATAAAAACAGAAAAGCTAGGTGGAATGAATGTTTAAAGAACCTTATATTGCGATGATAAAGGATTGGAAAGGATACAACACATACAAAAAATTACCGAAAACAGTTTTTCTTATGACGGGTTCAATGCTGGAGTTACCAGAGCGTGTATATGAATTACAGAAACATGGACATGATGTCTTTCTTCATTGTGATTTTATACAAGGTTTAAATACGAATACAGAGGAAGCACTTTTGTATATTCAAGACGTTATCGGAGCACAAGGTATTATTTCAACAAAAGGATCTACAATTCGAAATGCCAATAAAATTGGATTAAAAACGATCCAACGTATTTTTATTGTCGATACTTTATCTCTTACAAAATCAATTGAAAATTGTAAAACGACTAAACCGAATGCAGTAGAGATTATGCCTGGTATTATGCCTTCCATTATTAAGCAGTTAGCAGAGGAAATAGAATTTCCTATCATTGCAGGCGGACTGATTCAAACACGAGAAGATGCGGAAATTGCTATTCGTGCAGGCGCAAGTGCAATTTCAACGAGTCATTATGAAGTATGGATACAAGAAGAAAAAAGGAGTGCAACTTTGTGATTGAATTGAAAAATGTTTCAAAGGTATATAAAAATGCAGAAGAGACAGCGGTTAAGGGGGTATCGGTTCACATTAAAAAGGGTGAGTTTTTTGTTTTAGTTGGGCCTTCAGGATGTGGGAAAAGCACATTATTACGAATGATCGCTGGCCTAGAAGAAATTTCTTCGGGGGATTTAATTATTAATGAACGTGTTGCAAATGATTTAGAGCCGAAAGATCGTAATCTATCAATGGTATTTCAAAATTATGCACTATACCCACACTTATCTGTAGAAGAAAATATTTTATTTGGACTTAAGGTAAGGAAAGTACAAAAAGAAGAGCGGCAAAAGAGATTAATGGAAGCTATTGAAATGGTAGGGCTGAAAGAGTATGTGAAAATGAAACCAGGTCAATTATCAGGTGGACAAAGACAGCGTGTTGCGCTTGCTAGAGCGATTGTGAGCCAAGCACCGATTTGTTTAATGGATGAACCACTTTCGAATTTAGACGCGAAATTACGTGCGCAAATGAGAATTGAAATTAGAGAAATTCAGCAGCGTTTAGGAATTACAATGATTTACGTTACTCATGATCAAATAGAGGCGATGACTATGGGAGATCGCATCATGGTTTTAAATAAAGGAAGCATACAGCAAGTTGGAACACCGCTTGACATCTATAACGAACCAGCAAATGAATTTGTTGCAAGTTTTATAGGGTCTCCTTCGATGAATATAAATGATGGAGAAGTAAACAAAGAAAAAGGTGTATTACATATAGGGCAATTGCAAATTCCGTTATCTATTGGACAGTTAAAGCAATTACCAGAAGGAATAATTCGCATAGGCATGCGTCCTGAGCATATTGCCCTGTCTGAGGAAGGACAAGAAGTTACGCTACAATCTGTAGAAGTATTAGGCAACGAATCTATATTAAACTTCGCAATAAATGGAACAACTTGGAGTGCAAAAGTCATTGGACAGCTAATCCTGAACAAAGGTGACAAAGTAAAATTATTATTCTCACAAGATAAGTTATGCTTCTTTCATCAAAATACGAATGAACGATTAAAAGTGGTAGCTGAAGAAGAGTTGAAAGTGGTGGCGAAATAATGATTGAAGTAGGCAAGTTACCAGCCCAAGCAAAGGTGGCAAAAAAGAAGAATTTATGGAGTAGAACGAAAGATTTAAGAATAGGATTATTATTTTTAGCGCCATCTATTTTATTGTTCTCGATTTTTCTTTTTTATCCATTATTTAGGACGATTTACTATAGCTTTTATTTAACAGATATACACGGAGAAGCTAATCTTTTCGTTGGCTTAGAAAATTATCAATACTTATTTTCTGATCCTGCTTTCTACAAAAGCATAAAGTCAACTTTATTATTTGTTGTATATACAGTGCCTACGAGTATTATACTCGCTTTATTTCTTGCATTGATTGCAAACGGAAAGGTAAGAGGTATTGGGTTATTTCGAGTTCTGTTTTCTTCGACAATGGGAATATCAGTAGCTGCTAGTGCAGTAATTTGGTTATTTTTATTTCATCCAAGTGTCGGGTTATTCAATAATATATTAGCTTCTATGAATCTTCCTGCAATTGCATGGTTAACGAGTCCGGACTGGGCACTATTCTCTGTATCAGTTACAACGGTTTGGGTGAATACAGGATTTGCATTTTTAGTTATATTAGGTGGTTTACAAAATATTGATACGTCTTTATATGAGAGTGCATCTATAGATGGTGCTAGCTATTTATATAAGCTTCGTCGTGTTACATTACCGATGCTATCACCAACTTTATTCTTTATCGTGACAGTAACGTTAATTAGTGCGTTCCAAAGCTTTGGACAGATTGATATTTTAACGCACGGTGGACCAAATGATGCAACAAATTTAATTGTATATTCGATTTATAAAGAGGCATTTGTGAATCATCAATTTGGGACAGCAAGTGCACAAGCTATGGTACTATTTGTTTTCATTTTCATTGCTACATTACTTCAATTTAAGTTTGCTGAGAGAAAGGTGCATTATAAATGATCGTTAAACAGTGGAAACAAAATTTCCTGCTATACATGCTGCTCATAATTAGTGCAGTAATGGTATTTTTTCCTGTGCTGTATGCGTTTTTAATAAGTTTTATGACACCAGACGATATTCAAATGAGAAGGATATTTCCAACTCAATTTACTTTTGATAATTTCATTAATATTTTTCAGAAAGTACCACTTTTTACATATTTATATAACAGCTTAGTTGTATCGACAGTTGTTATGATTGGACAACTTATCGTGTCAAGCTTAGCGGCGTATGCTTTTGTCTTTCTTCAGTTTAAGGGAAGAAATCTTATTTTTTTCCTGTTTATTTCAACGATGCTTATTCCGTGGGAAGCGACGATGGTACCTAACTTTTTAACGATTCAAAACTTTGGCTGGATCAATAGTTTCGCTGGGATGACAGTGCCGTTTTTTGCAACAGCTTTCGGTATTTTCTTGTTACGCCAACATTTTATGACACTTCCGAATGAACTGAAAGAAGCTGCTTTTATTGAAGGGATTGGAAATGTAAGATTTTTGTTCAGCGTTGTAATTCCGTATTGTAAAACGAGTTTTATTACGCTTGGCGTATATAGTTTTTTAACAACATGGAATATGTACTTATGGCCACTTTTAGTGACCACTGATGAAAAGGTAAGAACAGTTCAAATTGGTGTGAAGCAGCTTCAATCTCAAGAAGTTGCAACTGATTGGGGAAGCGTAATGGCTGGCGTTACGGTTATCGTTATACCAACATTGATTCTATTATTTTTAGGACAAAAGCAATTACAACAAGGATTAACAAAAGGTGCAATTAAATAACTAAGAGAAGGTGAGATTAAAATGAGTCTAGTTAAAAAAGGTGCTGCTCTATTAATGGTAGCAACAATGGCATTATCTAGTGCTGCTTGTTCAAATAGTAAAACAGAAGGAAAACCTGAAGCACAGGCGAAAGTAGCACCAGTTGAAAAAAATGGTGATAAAACTGTAATTCGTTTTTGGCATGCGATGGGTGGAAAAACACAAGGGGTATTAGATGGGCTTGTTGCGGACTATAATAAGTCACAAAATAAATACGAGATAAAGCCAGAGTTCCAAGGGACATATGAAGAGTCTTTAACGAAATTTAAAACGATGTCTGCTACGAAAGAAGCGCCAGCTCTTGTTCAGTCGAGTGAAATTACAACAAAATATATGATTGATAGTAAAAAGATTACGCCAATTGATAGTTGGATAAAAAAAGATAAGTACGATACTTCAAAGTTGGAAAAAGCAATTACAAATTATTATTCAGTTGATGGAAAAATGTATTCTATGCCATTTAATTCATCTACACCAGTATTAATTTATAATAAAGATGCTTTCGCAAAGGCGGGCTTAGATCCAGAGAAAGCTCCAAAAACATATGCGGAATTGCAAGAAGCAGCGAAAAAGTTAACGATTAAAGAAGGCGGAAATGTAAAACAATATGGATTTTCAATGCTGAATTATGGTTGGTTCTTTGAGGAATTGTTAGCGACACAAGGCGCTTTATATGTAGATAATGAAAATGGTCGTAAAGATGCTGCAAAGAAAGCTGTATTTAACGGTAAAGAAGGACAGAAAGTATTTGGGATGCTAGATGAGTTAAATAAAGCTGGTGCACTAGGAAAGTATGGAGCAAGTTGGGATGATATTCGTGCCGCGTTCCAGTCTGGACAAGTTGCTATGTATTTAGATTCTTCAGCTGGTGTTCGCGACTTAATTGATGCATCTAAGTTTAATATAGGCGTGTCATATATTCCATATCCAGAGGATTCGAAACAAAATGGTGTTGTTATTGGAGGAGCATCATTATGGATGACGAATATGGTTTCAGAAGAAACACAACAAGGTGCTTGGGACTTTATGAAATATTTAACGAAGTCAGACGTACAAGCAAAATGGCATACTGCAACAGGTTATTTCTCTATTAATCCAGATGCATATAATGAACCATTAGTAAAAGAGCAATATGAAAAATATCCACAGTTAAAAGTAACAGTAGATCAATTGCAAGCGACGAAACAATCTCCAGCAACACAAGGTGCTTTAATTAGTGTATTCCCAGAATCACGAGATGCAGTTGTAAAAGCATTAGAAGCAATGTATGACGGAAAGAATAGTAAAGAAGCGTTAGATGAAGCTGCCAAAGCGACAGATAGAGCAATTAGCATTTCAGCTCGTACGAGTCAAAAATAAGAGAAAGCCGTATCCGAAAAAGGATACGGCTTTCTTTAGGAGATAAGGGATCAAAAAAATGAAGAAGTCTTATCTCTTTTATATGAGTAAAGGGTCTAGAATGAATCTTGTCCTTTTCATTATTTGTTTAACTCCATTGCAACTTGTTTGCCATTTACGAAAACCTCTGCCACTGCTACCATAACTTCCATCACTTTTTTCATATCTCATCTCTCCTTGTTTTTTGTTTCATTTCTTACTTTTAGTATAAGGAAATATAGCAATCGCAACTATCGAATTGGATGACAAGAGACTTACATTGTTGTAAGGATAATCGTTGTATCTGTAATAAATACGGTTTTAAAATACAATTCTGAAGTTTCTGTCGTTTTGAATTATAATTAGAAAGAGGGGGGATAATATGAAAAGAATTCTTGTTATTAGTGATATTCATGGAGAAATAAAAAAGTTCGAACAGTTATTAGAAGAAGCTCAATACGATGCAAAACAGGATCAACTAATTTTATTAGGGGATTATGTAGATCGTGGTCCAAATGCACGTGCAGTAATTGAAAGGGTAAAAGAGTTAAAAGAAGATGGAGCCCTCGTTCTAAAGGGAAATCATGAAGATATGATGATTAAGGCGTTAACGACTGATGAGGAACGTTCATGGAACCATTGGGTAAAAAGGAATGGTGGAGATAAGACATTATATAGCTATGGATTTGTAGAAGAAGATATTGTAGTTAATGAGGAAGACTTCCAAAAACCAATTTTACAATCGCATGTTTTAGAAGATCATGTAAAGTTTATTCAAGAATTAGATCATTACATTGAAACAGAAGAGTACATATTTGTACATGCTGGTGTTGAGCCTATGAAACGAGTTTCTGAATGTGAACCATATACGTTAATGTGGATCCGTAATGAGTTTCATAATGGATATAGTGGCGAAAAGGTTGTTGTATTTGGCCATACGGAAACAAAAACGCTTCACGGTAGTGAGAATTGTGGCGTGTATTTTGGTAGTAATCGAATTATTGGAATTGATGGCGGGGCTGTGTATGGTGGTCAGCTAAATTGTTTGGAATTGCCAAGTAAAAAGGTATATGTAGTAAAAAATTGAAAGAGATAAGGGAAATCTTATTTCTTTCAATTTTTTATTAAGCTAAATTTAAGAAAGAGTCTTTATAATTAATCTTTAAAATTCTGTATCAAGAAAAAGTGTAGAAAGAACGAATTAAAAATGAAGTTACAAAATATAATGATATTCTTTTGTTAGGAAAAGCAGGAATGTGATTATAAATAGAATCGAACGATATGGTGGAAGGTGAGAATATGCGCTTACTCGTAGTAGAAGATAATGCTTCGTTATTAGAGTCTATCGTGCAAATTTTGTGTGATGAATTTGAAGTAGATACAGCATTGAATGGAGAAGAGGGATTATTTCTAGCGTTACAAAATATATATGATGCAATTTTGCTTGATGTGATGATGCCAGAGATGGATGGTTTTGAAGTAATTCAAAGAATACGTGATGAAAAGATTGAAACACCAGTCCTGTTTTTAACAGCGAGAGATTCTTTAGAAGATCGGGTGAAGGGATTGGACTTTGGTGGAGATGACTATATCGTTAAGCCATTTCAGGCCCCTGAATTAAAAGCGAGAATTCGTGCTTTACTACGCAGAAGTGGTAGTTTAACAACAAAGCAGACTATTCGATATAAAGGGATTGAACTGTTCGGAAAAGATAAAGATGTTCAAGTAGATGGACAAAGTATGAAGCTAACATTAAAACAATATGAGCTTCTAGAGTATCTTATTCAAAATAGCGGAAAGATTTTAATGAGGGAACAAATTTTTGATCGTGTTTGGGGATTTGATTCAGATACGACAGTGGCAATTGTAGAAGTGTATGTACATCATTTACGTAAAAAATTAGAGCCATTCGGTTATCAGAAAGATATTCAAACTGTTCGAGGTATTGGATATATATTAAAAGAACAATGAAAAAGGGAAGTATGTTTCAGAAGACGCGTATTCGATTGACTATATTGAATTCATTAGTATTTATCATTTTGATAGGCGTATTAGGTAGTATCATTTATTCTTACACATATAAGCGTATTTATAGTGGAGTAAATGAATCGATAGAAAAAGCCGTTCAACATAGAAAGAATGCAGATGATAAAAAATTCCCTAAAAAAATTAGGGGATATCCTCCAATTGGGGATCCAAGGATAATGGAGTTAACTTGGATAGGAAACACGGTGGAGATAGGTGTTGAAAACGGTAAACGTCGTATTATCTTTGAAGACAATTTGGAAAAGTTTTCGCCAAAGAAATTAGGGATTTTGCAAGATATAGAAGTGCAAGGACTATATTTTAGGACGTTTGCATTTCAACAAGATGGAAAAATAGTTCAAATCGTACGCGATATAACAGCTGAAGAAGAAATGTTAAATACTTTATTTCTAATTCTTACTATAGGTTGTAGCATAGGAAGCCTCTGTGCAATCGGTATCGGCTTTTTCTTAGCTGGCAGGGCACTCGTACCTATTCAAAATTCATGGGAAAAACAGCAGCAATTCGTTTCTGATGCGTCACATGAACTAAGGACACCGCTTGCAGTTATTCAATCAAAAACAGATGTTTTATTCCAGTCACCATCCGCTACGATAGAAGAAAAAGCGATGGATATTTCTACAATTTCAAAAGAATGTAGGCGGTTATCAAAACTCGTTAGTAATTTATTATTGCTAGCACGCTCTGATTCTAATCAAATTGAGATGGATAAGAAAACATTTGAACTCGATAAATTGTTAGAAGAAATAGTAGCTCCATATAAGGAGATTGCTTCTTATCAAGAAAAAGAAATGATATTAAAAGTAGAACGTGGCGTATCTTTTATGGGTGATAGAGAGCGGATTCATCAAATGATGGTCATACTGTTAGATAATGCGATGAAGTATACGAACGAAGGCGGTCATATTCAAATCAATTGCACGCAAACGAGTAGTTCAATTCGTATACAAGTGAAAGATGACGGGATAGGAGTGAAAGAAGAAGATATTCCGAAATTATTTGATCGTTTTTATCAAGGGGATAAAGCAAGAAGTACGTCAGAAGGAGCTGGATTAGGTCTTTCAATCGCAAATTGGATTGTAGAAAAACATTACGGAAAAATATCAGTAGAGAGCAAATGGGAAGAGGGCACTTGTTTTGAAGTGATTTTCCCTAAACACCAAAGAATATAAGTGAGAAGACGATCTTGTTTTTACAAGGTCGTCTTTTTTTAAGGGAAAGTTAAGAAACTATTTTTAACATGTATTATATACAGAAAAGTTCGCCCTATAAAAAGAAGCGATTATAAAAAGGTATTTGAGTAGATTATATCGATCATAATGTTATTTCGATTATGAATAGGGAATGATGGAAAAGAAAGTGTAAGAGGGAGGAATTAATTTTGAAAAAGAAAATGATGATGGTATTCACTATTGGAGTAATGAGTTTAAGTATATTAGGGGGTGCCTCTCCTTCTGAAACATCAAAAAGAAAGACAGATTACACACAGCGCAGCAAAGAACAATTAAACAATGGAAAGATACATGCTGTGCATACAGAAGAAAAGGCGGAGAATTTAGGGATTGAAACGGCAGGGAAAGAACAAATTACGCTAGAAAAAGAAATCCATGAGACGGAAGTAGGAAGAGAAGCAGAACAGTTAGGAATTTCGATTGAAGGAAAAGATGTTGGAACTCTTTCAGAAGAAATCTATGAAACAAAAGTGAAGCAAGAAGCGTTAAAGCTAGGCATATCAATAGAAAATACATCAATTGTAAATTTGATTACTCAAATTAATACGATTAAAATTAACGATGAAGCGGATAAATTAGGTATTTCGACAAATGGAAAAGAAATAGAGGACATTGCAGAAGAAATCTATGGAACGAAAGTAAGAGAGGAAGCAGGCAAGTTAGGTATTTCACCAAAAGGAAAAGAGATAGAAGTGTTAGCGCAAGAAGTATACGAACAAAAAGTACAGGAAGAAGCAAAAGAATATCATATCGATTTGTATGGGAAAGATATATATCAAGTATTAAGCGAAATTAATGAACAAAAAGTGTTACAAATGGCAGATGAGCTTAATATGGATAAAACGAATAGGAACGTTCAAGAATTAGCAGAAAAAATAAAAAAGGATCAGCCTGAAAAAGGAAAAGAACTAAATTTTGTACCAGTGATTCGAACGGATGCGGACGCGTTTTATTCTTATTTAACGAACTAAAAAGGGCGTGAAAGTGATACGGAAGTTTAAGTGGTATATAGGTATGGCTTTACTCGTTATAGCAGTATGGGGGATCTATACAAATGGAATTACAAAGTATGTGGAGAAATTAACATTCTTCAATATGAAAAGTGGAAAACAAGTAGAGTTTAATCGTGATGAAAAGGTCATTTTATCAAATGTACCTTTCATTCAGCAGTTACCAGAGTTAGATAGAGGCTGTGAAGTGACGAGCTTAGCGATGATGTTACAATACGCAGGTATTACAGTGGATAAGATGAAATTAGCAAACGAAATAAAGAAAGTTGATTTTATGAACGATGGTGTACGTGGGAATCCGAATGAAGGATTTGTAGGAAATATTTATACCTTTTCTGAATCAGGATATGGTGTATATCATGGACCACTTTTTCAATTAGCGAAAAAGTATTTACCTAACAAAGCTGTGGACTTAACAGGGAAGAGTATAGAAGAGCTTTATAAGAGTGTAAAATCAGGACAACCGGTAGTCATGATTACGAATGCAACATTTGCGCCATTAGATAAAGATGAATTTACTACATGGGAAACAAATAGTGGAGATGTTTCTATTACGTATAATGAACATTGTGTAGTACTTATTGGATATGATAAAGAATTTGTATATATTCGAGATCCTCTAAGTGATAGTTTAGATGTAAAAGTACCGAGAGAAAGTTTTGAAAAGGCATGGGTGCAAATGGGGAGTCAGGCGATTAGTTACATATAAGATGGGTAAATAAAAGGAAGGAGGCTGAAACAGCCTCCTTCCTTTTATTTATTTTCTGTTGCATTGATTACAAACTGATCATAATATTTTTCATTCACGTATATATTTAATACCCATAATCCAGATGAAGGTAGTGACATAGTGAGTGGGAGTTCGGTTGTAGTAGAATCAATTGTATTTGAAGTAGTCCAAGTTGGTTTAGAAGTTTCTTGTTGAAAGAGTACGGGTGTTGGGGTTACTGATCCTTGTTTTAGTGCAATAATAGATAGTTTTCCAGTTGGCATTTCAGGATCTAAAAAGTACCACATCATTTCATTTTTTTCATTTGCGATAATAGGGCTATCAGCCAGTGCGATTTTTTCTTCGATACCTTTTAAAGGTGTTTTTTCTTGTATGAAGGAGGGTGTTTCTTCCCAATTTACATCTTTTAAAACGCTAAGATGAAAGAAGGAAGGTGCATTAACTTGGGTGGATGACGTGGCGATAGCTTCTTTTTTAGGTGCTTCTGAATCAGGCTGCAATTGCGAGCATCCAGTGATGAGAAAGGAGAAAAGTAGCATAGTTCCAATTTTTTTCATGGTGTCACACTCCTAATTTTTACTGTTAGTGTAATTGTATTTGCCAGAAAGAGGGACAATTCCTTTAAAGTATAAAAAGAGGTCGTAAGTTTTGTACGACCTCTTTTGACATTTTTTATATTTGTTCAGTTGAAATGGTTGGTTCTCGTTCTTTTTGAGGCATCGTTAAGAAAATAACAGAAAGAACGATACATACGCCGCCTAGTAATTGATACGCTCCAAATGATTCATTTAGCCAAGCGATTGAAACGATAGCTGCTACAAGTGGTTCAATGCTAGATAAAATGCTCGTTTCTGTTGCTGCTAAATATTTCAGACTACCGATATAAAGAAGGAAAGAAAGAGTGCCACTTATAATGATAAGGATAAGCATAGAAAAAGTTTTTGGTGTAAAGGTTTGTGAAAGTTGACTCCATCCAAACGAGCGATTAAAAATAAGCAGAGCGATGCCGCCGATTAGCATCCCCCAGCCAATTACTATGGTTGTTCCGCATTCTTTAATAAGAGAAGCTGGATGGAGGGTATAAAATGCAAATCCAATTGCTGTTAATAGGCCAAAAATAATGGCTTCTTTCGATAAAACAATATTTTCAATTGAACCGTTTGTAATAATAAAGTACGTTCCCGTTAGTGCAGTAATAATTGCGAGTAGTTGCATAGAAGCAGGGAATTTTCTTTGTCCAAATGCGACATAAATGGTAATAAAAACAGGACCTAGAAATTGAAATAATGTCGCTGTGACCGCATTACTAATATGAACTGTTTCGATAAAGGCATATTGCGCACCGAGCATGCCGAGAATAGAGAAAATAATAAGTTGTATAGAATGTCTAGAGTGTTTCCAAATTTGAAATATGTTTTGTTTCTTTATAAGTAAAAAAGATAAAATAAATAATCCCGCAAGCAACAAGCGAATTGTTAAAAAATCAATTGATGATACGTTAGTATGTTGAAATAGCCACTGAATCATCGGGCCAGATAATCCCCATAAGGTAGCTCCTGTAATAATCATAATGAGTCCAATCCGTCTACTATTGTTCATAATCATGCATCTCCTCTCGAGTATTTGATTTTTTATGTGTGACATGATAAAAGGAATTATATATAACTTCTGGTACTGTAAAAAGTATCAGATTTTAGTTTTATTAAGGGGTCAGATATTATGTTAGAATTAACGCCTAATTTAAATATGAATAGTAAAAAGGCATTGTACGTGCAATTGTATGAGTATATAAAAAAAGAGATTAAGGATGGAACGATTTCCGCTTTTACAAAATTACCCGCAAAGAGAAAGCTGGCGAGCTATTTACAAGTGAGTAAGAATACAATAGAAGCGGCTTACGAGCAATTACTTGCAGAAGGTTACATTGAGTCGATATCAAGAAAAGGTTATTTTGTATGTAAAGTTGAACAAATGATGGATGTAGAAGGAAGCGAAGCGAAAGTAGAAGAAGTATCGTTTCGGGAGGAGAACTATACATTTGATTTCACACAAACAGGGGTTGATACAAAAACTTTTCCGTTCACTATGTACCGCAAGCTTATAAATGATGTATGGCAGCCGCGTAATAATGATTTACTTTTTCTTGGACACCCTCAAGGAGAATTAAGCTTACGAGAGGAAATTGCGAACTATTTGTATGAATCTAGAGGTGTACGTTGTTCAGCTAGTCAAATTGTATTAGGTGCAGGAACACAAATATTAGTGAAGTTACTTTTTCAATTGTTGAAGGGAAGTAATTACGCTGTTGAAAATCCAGGGTACCATAGGAAAATGGTCGTTTTTGAACAGGGAGAAAAGAAGGTTCAAATGTTGTCTTTAGATAGGGACGGCATTTGTATGGCAGATTTAGAAAATAGCACTGCAAATGTTGTATTTGTAACTCCTTCTCATCAGTTTCCATATGGAATGATTATGCCTATTACGAGAAGGACGCAGCTTTTACAATGGGCAAAGAAAGAAGAAGATAGGTATATTATTGAAGATGATTACGATAGTGAATTTCGTTATTCAGGAAAGCCAATTCCGGCACTACAAGGGTTAGATACAGATGGGAAAGTTATTTATATGGGGACGTTATCAAAAGCTTTGTTGCCCTCATTACGGATGAGCTATATAGTATTACCGAAGAATTTAATTAAAAAGTATCAAAAAGAATATTTATTTTATACACAAAGTGTTTCAAGAATGGATCAAGAAGTGATTAGAAAGTTTTTACATGAAGGTTATTGGGAAAAACATATTCATAAAATGCGTGTCGTCTACCGGAAAAAGAGGGATCGACTTGTTTTTGAAATAGAGAAGTATTTCTCTAATCATATTGAAGTGATAGGAGAAGATTCGGGATTACACATTTTATTAAAAGTACATAATGGAATGCGAGAAGAAGAACTCATTCAAGAAGCTGCAAAATATAGTATTAAAATATATCCTGTTTCTACGTACTATAAAGACGGTACTGCACCTGAAAATGTCGTTTTACTTGGGTTTGCGATCTTATCAGAAGAAGAAATTGCGAAAGCGATTCAACTATTAAATACAGCGTGGTTTAGAAAAAAGTAAAAAAACATCCTCATACATGAGAGGATGTTTTTTATTATTTATTTTCGTCTAAGAATAAGACCATATGCTCTTCGTCCCAATATTGTCCGTTATATTTTAATGAACGTTCTTGTACACCGAATGTTTTAAATCCTAATGATTCATAAAGTTTTTTTGCTCCATCGTTGCCAACAACAACATCAAGCATAACTTGTTCCACCTCTAAAGATTTAGCAAGCTCAAGACATTCTTTAATAAGTGCTTTCCCTGCTCCAAGTCCGCGTGCTTTTGGAGATACATATACAGAACCGATTTTAGCTTTATGTTCTTGTTTTACATATGGTTTCGTTTCCAGTGTTGCAACCCCGATTAATTTTCCATCTTTGAATGCGCCTAGCGTATAGTTTTCATCTTGTGCTAATTTTTGTGCTTTATATTCAATCGCACACTCTTTATTAATAATATCTTCATAAGAAGAGCTGAAAGCTTCAGGGTTTTGCTTTAAACCTTCTACACGAAGTTCTAAGTAAATTTCCGCTTCATCTTTTGTTAATACATGGATATCCAATTATATCACCCTCCAAATCTTTGACAAATGTATCTTTATTTTATATTGAAATAAGAATAATTTCAAAAGCTTAGCTTATATAAGCTGATTTTATGAACAAAATAACACCAGTAGTTTTTACTATTACTGGTGTTTTCACACACATATTATTCAAAAGGTAGCTCAATTATAAAGGTAGTTCCTACCCCTAATTTGCTTGTTACTAGAATGGCACCGTTATGCAATTCCACAATTTCTTTAGCAACAGCTAGCCCGATACCTTTTCCCCCAGTAGCTCTCGTTCTAGATTTATCAACACGATAAAAACGATCGAAAATATGCGGAATATCTTCTTCAGGAATACCTTCACCTTCATCTTGTACACTTATTGTAAAAGAATTTGTTTCTGCGAGTACGCGTATCGTAATAGTAGTGTTTTCTAGTGAGTGTTGATAAGCATTGTGTAATAAATTTAACATAACTTGTTCCATACGTCTTTCGTCTATGCAAACTTCTAAATCATCTTTGCAATATACATGAAGTTGCATTTGTTTATTTGTTAATGTTGTTTTTGTTTTTTCAACCATTCGTTCTAAAAATGGTCTAAGAAGTACTTTTTGTTTTTTTATAACAAACTGGTGTTGTTCTAATTGTACAAGCATAAATAAATCTTGGACGAGGTCAGTTACACTATCTGTTTCATCCTCGATGATTTGCAAGTATTCTTCTCGCTCTTCTTTCGTTAAAGTGTCTCTCTTTGCTACTTTCGCATAACCTTTCATATAGGTCAATGGAGTTAATAGTTCATGGGCGACACTAGCAAGAAATTCATTGCGTTCTTTTTTCATATAAGTTAGTTCACTGGACAAATCTTCAATCGTTTTTGCTAAGCTTCCAAGTTCATCATTCCGTTTAATACCTAATTGAATTGGCTTATTTAATTTTGACATTTTTTCTGTTGCCCTCTTCATTTTTATAAGCGGTTCTGTAATAACACGAGAAAAAACAAAGACAGAAATAGTCGTTAAAATAACAGTCAAAACACTAATGATAAGAAATTGGTTCATGAGTTTAAGTAACATATTTTCTAAGAAAGATGTTTTTAGTAACATATATAACTTTCCTTGAAACTCTGCTGTATTAAGTGAGCTTACAGTTGTGATGAATTTTGATTTTTTCCAGTTCTTTTCGACAACCAATCCGTTTGCTGGAATAGGTTCTGTTTTACATGTAAGCTGTTTTTGCATTGCTTTTGTTACAGGTTCTGAAGTGGAAATAATTTTTCCATTATTGTCCGTTATAATGATAGCTATATCAGAGTTAGCAATTGATTCTGATTCAACTAAGTGTTCAGCCTCATCAGCGATATCGAATTCTGGGTATATAGGACGCTTAGGATTTTTATTGTATTCAGCGCGTTCGCCGTGTTTCTTTTCTTTAGCAAATGTACTCCACTTTGCGCGTTGTGTAATTTTGTTACTATAGCGATTACCTTTTTCTAAAAGAGCGAGTGTTTCCTCTTCAATGCGCATTTTAGAAATACTTTTGTAAAAAGATACGAAAGCAATTGTTTCAATGCATAAAGCTAATATTAAAAAGTATGTCCCGATTTTAAGTGAAAGTTTACTCATTTTCTCACCATACCTTATTCATAATAAAGGGTCAGTGGTATACTAGTTTCCACTGACCGAAGTAATTATTCACTTTTCCATTTATATCCGACCTTATAAACAGTTTCTAAGTAATTTTCAACTGGAAATCCTTTTTTACGTAATTTATCACGGATATTGCGAATATGTGAATCGATTGTTCTATATTCAATGTCTGTTTCATAACCCCAAATTTTTTCGATTAAATCATCTCGGCTATAAGCACGGTTTGTATTTTGTAAAAATAGTCCAAGTAACGAAAATTCGATAGGAGTCAGTGAGATTTTTTCATCATACACTGTGACAGTATGTTTCGTTTTATCCCACTCAATACCATTGAAGCTAACAAATCCATCTTTCTTTGTACGGCGTAATATAGCCTCAATTCGTGCAACTAATACATGCTCATCAAATGGTTTTGTAATATAGTCATCTGCGCCGATCGTAAGACCTTTTACCATATCGTAATTTTGATTACGAGCTGTTAGCATAATGATTGGAACGTTGGAAATTTGACGGATTTGATAGCAAGTATCCCATCCATCCATATTTGGCATCATTACATCTAACAAAACAATATCGAAGTCTTTTTGTTCTATTAACTTTAGTGCTTCAAGGCCAGAGGTAGCTTTCATACAAAAATAGCCACGAGGACTTAAGAACAGATCTAATAATCGTAACATACGTTCTTCATCGTCTACTAATAAAATTTTCACCATAATCTTGTGCACCCCAAACTGTTCATTCTACTTGTATAGTTTACATGAAAATGATAAAAAACTCTTTTTATGTGATTGAGTGGAAGAGTGATTTCTCGCTCAGAGTAATTGACATAAAAAATGCACTAGTTTTGCACAACTATTTTTTATAATAGAAAACGTAGCGACACAAAATACCCTATGTTGCGACATAACGTCATGTCATTTTATTTATAAAATGACAATTCCATTCTATTGTGTATGTGAGATAGAGAGGGTTTTCGTATTCACCTCGCATCGGATAAGAAAAATTTCCTATCTCACACTTTTTTTAAAAGGAGATCATACACATGAATCCAAAAGAAGAAATTTCAAAAAAAGAAAAGCAAGATCGTAATACGGTTGTCATGTGCGTTGCCGTATCTATGGTTATTATTATAAGTTGTGTAAATAAAATTTTGGGGATTTTATAATATAAAAAAAGCTTATTGCTTCTTAAGAAGCAATAAGCTTTTTTCGTTGTTAGGGGGAGTATTTTTATATAATAAACCAAGGTAAAATTGCTAATCCAGAAGTTACAATTGCTGTAGTAAATATTAAAAGCATAGCTCGTTTGTTTTGTTTCATGTCACATTCTCCTCTACATATCAAGTACATGCGATCAGCGTGGGATGTAGTTCCCCACTGAGTAAAGTTTCACTTTATATTTTTAGTATAATGAATGGAAAGGTTTGGTACGATCGATAAAGGTGACATGAAGATTACATTGTTGTAATGAAAAAAGCATCTTTCTTAATAAAAAGATGCTTTTGGAAAACTAGATTGAAGTATTAATCATTTAAGAATAGAACCATATGTTCTTCGTCCCAATATTGACCGTTATGTTTTAATGAACGCTCTTGTACGCCGTAAGTTTGGAAACCTAATGACTCATATAATTTTTTTGCTGCATCGTTACCAACTACAACATCGAGCATAAGTTGTTCTACATGTAATTTATCGGCATTTTCAATAATTGCTTTAATAAGAGCTCGTCCTGCTCCAAGGCCACGTGCTTTAGGGGAAACAAAAACGGAACCGATTTTTGCTTTATGTTCTTGTTTAATGAAAGGCTTTGTTTCTAAAGTAGCAATGCCGATTAAATCGTTATCTTTGAAGACACCTAGAGTATACTTATCCGGATTGCTTAATCGTTTTGCCATAGCAGCTACAGGATCCTCATGTTTAAGAACATCTTCATAAGAAGAGCTAAAAGCTTCCGGGTTCTTCGTTAAACCTTCCATACAAACTTTTAAATATATTTCTGCGTCCTCTGTCGTTAATAAGCGAATTTCCATCGTTGTAACCTCCTTGGTCGATTTCAAATAAAGTGAACCTTTTATAAGATTGTGTATGTGTTTTGTGAGCAGTCTCTTTTAATTTGTAAAAGAATGAAAAGATATATGCTACAATGTTTTGTTTTTTAATATGTAATGAAATTATATATTAACTTTATTAACTATTCAAGTGTTTAATATATTACATTTTTATAACTAAAATAACTCCTCGATTGAGGAGTTATTTTAGTTATTCGATTGATAACCATCAATTCGATGTGGATGCGTGTAAATATTACAAGAGTCATTTCTAATAAATCCTACGACTGTAATGCCTAAATCGTGAGCGAGTTGCAATGCTAGTTTTGTTGGAGCGGATTTAGATAAAACAATTTCACATCCGATTTTTGAAACTTTGAGTAAAATTTCGGATGAAATACGCCCGCTAAATGCAATGATTTTTCCTTTAACAGATATATCGTTGCGTAAACAATGTCCATATATTTTATCTAATGCATTATGTCTTCCAATATCCATTCTTGATAGGAGGATATTGTTTCGATCACATAGCGCGGTATTGTGAACACCGCCGGTTTGGCGAAAGGTAGTAGAAGATTGTTGTAAAGTATTCATTAAGTAAAAGCATTCTTCAGGAGTAATTTTTACATGTATAGCATGTAAATCTTTTGCTTTTGCTGCATCGTTAGCGAAAATAAAACCTTGTCTACCTTTTCCGCAGCAGGAAGTGATGTATCGTTTATTATATAAATTTTGATAGAGCGGATTTATTTTTGATGATGTTACATGGACAATTCCGTTATCTTTTTGAACCCATAGTTCTTCAATATCTTTATAGGAAGAAATAATCCCCTCAGAAATTAAAAAACCAATTACCATATCTTCAATATAATTTGGTGTACATACGACTGTTACATATTCTTCACCATTCAATTTAATAGTAATAGGAGATTCTGTAACAATCTCATCAGTTTGTTTTGAAAATGTACCAGAGTGATAGCGTACAATTGTATAACTCTCTTGCGTAGGTCCCATATGAAATTCCCCTTTTATATGTATTTTCTCCCACATTCATCATAAAACATTGAAAAAATAAAAACATCTATTAGAAGGAAGGTATCAGATTATTTTGGTTATTATTGTATATATACGATATAATAGAAATGTAGAATAGTGAAATTTTCAAGCTTTCGTAGTGATACCTTATAAACATCTAGAATCGACTTCATAAGAAAAGTATTTAGGCAGGGCGTTTCAAAAATATGTACAGTAATTCATTTGTGAAAACGGATTCACAAGTGTGTTGTACAGTTGGTTGTAAGGAGAGGGGAAACTATGGCAGAACAGACAGTCCGTGTAACCGTAGATGGTAAAGAATTTTCAGCATCAGGTGAAAAGACGATACTACAATTATTTAACGAGAGTAATTTGGAACATCCTCAAATTTGTCATGTACCAGAAGTAGATCCAATTCAAACTTGTGATACGTGTATTGTAGAAGTAGATGGGAAGTTAATGCGTGCTTGTTCAACGCAAATAGAGAATGGTATGCATATTGAAAGACAGTCACAGCGTGCGAAAGAGGCGCAGACTGAGGCGATGGATCGAATATTAGAGAATCATTTATTGTATTGTACCGTATGTGATAACAATAACGGTAATTGTAAGGTTCATAATACAGTACATATGATGGGAATTGAAGAACAGAAATATCCGTATGAGCCGAAAGTAAGTGCTTGTGAAGTGGATATGTCACATCCGTTTTATCGGTATGATCCAAATCAATGTATTGCTTGTGGACAGTGTGTAGAAGTATGTCAAAACCTACAGGTTAATGAAACGATATCGATAGACTGGAGCTTAGATCGTCCGCGTGTTATATGGGATCATGGTGTAAGTATAAATGACTCATCTTGTGTAAGTTGTGGGCAGTGTGTAACAGTATGTCCATGTAATGCGTTAATGGAAAAATCAATGTTAGGTGAAGCTGGATTCATGACAGGGTTAAAACCAGATGTGTTAGATCCGATGATTGATTTTGTAAAGGATGTAGAGCCTGGATATAGTAGTATTTTAGCGGTTTCAGAAGTAGAGGCTGCGATGCGTAAGACGAAAGTGAATAAAACAAAAACAGTTTGTACATTTTGTGGTGTCGGTTGTTCATTCGAAGTATGGACGAAAGATCGCCATATATTAAAAGTGCAACCTGTTTCAGATGCACCGGTTAATGGTATTTCCACATGTGTAAAAGGTAAATTTGGATGGGACTTTGTAAATAGTGAAGATCGAATTACGAAGCCATTAATTCGCCAAGGAGATATGTTTGTTGAAGCTTCATGGGAAGAAGCGTTAGAAGTTGTTGCTTCTAACATGCAACATATTAAATCAGAATACGGCAGCGATGCATTTGGATTTATTTCTTCTTCGAAAGTAACGAATGAAGAAAATTATCTTATGCAAAAACTAGCTCGTCAAATATATGGAACAAATAATGTAGATAACTGCTCGCGTTATTGCCAATCTCCAGCAACAGATGGTTTATTTAAAACTGTCGGTATGGGCGGCGATGCTGGAACAGTGAAAGATATAGCTGAAGCAGGCCTTGTCATTATCGTTGGTGCGAATCCAACAGAAGGACATCCTGTACTCGCGACGCGTGTAAAACGTGCTCATAAATTACACGAGCAAAAACTGATTGTAGCAGATCTTCGTAAACATGAAATGGCAGAGCGTGCGGATTTATTTATTCATCCGCGTCAAGGTACAGATTACGTATGGCTTGCTGGTATTACGAAATATATTATTGATCAAGATTGGCATGATAAAAAGTTCATAGCTGAAAATGTGAAGAACTTTGATGAATATAGCACAATGTTAGAAAAGTATACGCTTGATTATACAGAAGAAATTACGGGAATTTCGAAAGAAAACCTGAAAGAAATGGCTCGTATGGTATATGAAGCAGATGGAACTTGTATACTTTGGGGAATGGGTGTAACGCAAAATACAGGAGGAAGTACAACATCTGCTGCCATTTCCAATTTACTGCTTGTTACGGGGAACTATCGTCGTCCTGGTGCAGGCGCATATCCATTACGAGGTCATAATAACGTACAAGGTGCTTGTGATATGGCGACATTACCAAACTGGCTTCCAGGTTATCAAGCAGTATCGGATGATACGCTTCGTGCTAAGTTTGAAAAAGCATACGGCACAACGATTCCGAAAGCACCAGGATTAAATAATATCGCAATGTTACTTGCGGCAGAAGAAGGAAAACTACGTGGTATGTATGTCATGGGGGAAGAAATGGCTTTAGTCGATTCCAATGCGAACCATGTGCAACATATTTTAGCGAATTTAGACTTCCTCGTTGTTCAAGATATGTTCTTATCAAAAACAGCTCGTTTTGCTGATGTTATTTTACCAGCGGCACCAAGCTTAGAAAAAGAAGGAACGTTTACGAATACAGAGCGACGTATTCAAAGATTATATGAAGTATTAAAACCACTAGGTGATTCAAAACCAGATTGGTGGATTTTACAAAAAGTTGCTCGTGCACTCGGTGGGGATTGGAATTACGAAAGTCCAAGTGAAATTATGGACGAAATCGCATCGCTTGCACCGTTATACTCTCAAGCAACGTACGATCGTCTAGAAGGATGGAATAGTTTATGTTGGGGTAGTCATGATGGTAGTGATACACCGCTATTATATGTAGACGGATTTAACTTCCCAGATAAACTAGCTCGTTTATCATTAGATGAATGGGTACCACCAGTTGTAGCGCCAGATGAGTATGATTTACTTTTAAATAATGGACGTATGCTAGAACATTTCCATGAAGGGAATATGACGAATAAGTCGGCTGGTATTTTATCTAAAGTATCTGAAGTGTTCGTTGAAATTTCACCTGAGCTTGCTATAGAGCGCAATGTGAAAGATGGTGGTCTTGTAGAATTAGCATCACCATTTGGCAAAATTAAAGTACAAGCGCTTATTACTGAGCGCGTAACGGGGAAAGAGCTATACTTACCGATGCATGCAACGATAAATGAAGAAGCGATCAATATTTTAACTGGGACGGCAACAGACCTTTATACGTGTACACCGGCGTACAAACAAACGATGGTGAAAATGCGTGTATTACGTGAAAAAGGAAATCGTCCGTTACCATCTTCAAACCCGCGAGATAAAAAGCGTAATCCGCAAAATGGTGTTGAAATCGAGCAAAAATGGCAAAGAAAACAATACGTATCACTCGTGGACTAGGGGGCGGAGATAGTGGCGAAAGAGATTACTTTAATTAAAAAGAAAGTTGTAACAGAGGAAGAGCAGAAACAGCAAGTAGCAGATGAACTTCTAAATGAGCTATCTAATAATCGTGAAGCAGTAGAAGAAACGATGCAGCTGTTAGCGCAGTTACAGAAGGCTGGAATATTAGATGCGGCGATTAGTTTACTTGCTGCTAAGGAAGATGTTTCAAAAATCGCTGTGGAGCAATTAAATCGTGAACCAGTTAAAAATGCACTTAACAACATGATGGGGGCGGGGGAAGCACTGTCCTCAGTTGACCCAGAAGTAACAAAGCAAATCACATCGAGTTTAGTCACTGGATTGCAATTTGCAACAGATGAATTAAAGAGTGGTAAAAAAACAAAAGTGATGGACTTCTTTAAAGTGTTAAAAGATCCAGATATCAATAGAGCCATCACATTCGGATTTAGCTTCTTGAAAGCATTTGGACAAGGGTTAGAGAAAAAATAGAGTAAGTGAAAAGTGATGGGAAGTAGCCATCACTTTTTTCATTGTATGTATAAGAGTGTTCATGTTAAGCGGAATATATTATTATTAAAGGGATGGGTTAGAAATGGAAATGTGGAATCCATCTCAAATATCGTTTTAGAATGTGGAGGAATATATGCAACACCGTAAAAGACTATCTATACCAGGAGTAATGAGACATTCCTTTCAAACTGTTAGATTTGCCTTTTGGAATGTGTTAACATTCCAACTTGCTTATAAATTGTTAGCAGCGATTGTGTTTATCCCACTTTTCGGTATTATTTTCAATAAGTTGTTGTACTTTGGTGGGTATGCAAACGCAACAAATGATGAGTTATTAGCATTTTTGAAAACCCCATACGGGATTTTGGCGATCGTAATTTTATCTATATTGGCATTGTTCCTGATTTTTACAGAGTTTGCAGTACTTATTATCATTTCGTACTTCGCTCATAAAAGGCAAAAGGTGAGATTACGTCCGATTTTATATAAAACAGTAACGTATTTACCTTCTCTGTTTACATATTGCTTACCTGGCTTTGTTTTGTATGCAGTTGTACTATTACCACTATTAAGTATGGGATATAAATCTGCATTGATTCCTGAAATTCAAATTCCTAATTTTATTACAGGTGAACTATTTAAGACAACAATGGGGCAAGTTGGATATTATACTTTCTTTGCTGTAGTTGCCTATTTGAACCTTCGTTGGATTTTTGTTTTACCTATTATCGTTTTAGAGGAGAAGCCGTTCCGTACGGCAGCACGCAAAAGCGCAAACTTAGTAAAAGAAAGCTTCTTTAAAGTTTTGTTCTTTTTAGTAGGTTTTTTCATATCTGTAGGAATTGTTTTTCTTTTATGTGTAGGAGTTTATTTACTTTGTCTGTGGGGAGTATATGAATTTACAAACCCAGAAGGGACATTTGCACTACTAGCAGAGTCAACTATTTCAGTTTTCCTAACAAGTACATTGTATCTATTTAGCTTTATTATGACACCGTTCTATATTATGGCGTTAACAAGATTGTATTTACAAAAGGTTCCAGTCGAAGATGTTTTATTAGAAGAAGGATTAGATTATTCAAAGACGAAGGCAGATAAATGTTTCTTCCAAAAACATCGTTGGAAATTTATTGGTGTATATATTGTAGGAATTATTACGGCGGGAATGGTTGTTGCTTTCATTGTGACCTTTATTACAAACACATATAAAGAACCGATTATTATGGCTCATCGCGGTTATATTTCAAAAGGTGTAGAAAATACGAAAGAAGCTGTGCAGGGAGCTATTGATGCGAAAGCAGACTACGCTGAAATAGATGTATTACAAACAAAAGACGGTGAACTAGCAGTTATACATGATTTGAAGTTGAAACGTCTTGCCAATGCTAACGTTCATGTTTCGGATTTAACGATGGAAGAGTTAAGGCAGCTTACCCTTAGTCAAGATGGTTTTTCAGGACAAATCAGTACGCTGGATGAAATCATTAAGTTGGCAAAGGGTAAAATCAAACTCAATATTGAAGTGAAGCTTCATGGGGGCGAAAAAGACTTTGTAAACAAAGTATTAAAAACGATTAAAGATAATGAATTTGAGAAGCAATGTGTTATTCAAACGTTACATTATCCGCTTATAAAAGAGTTTAAGCGTGCAAATCCAAATATAAAAGTAGGATATATATTATATGCAAGTAGAGCTCACTTAAAGAATGTAAAGGCTGATTTTTATGTAGCGGAAGAATACATGTTAAATAAGAAATTAGTAAAAGAAGCAAGGAAGTTAAATAAACCAATTTACGTATGGACGGTAAATGATATGGAAAGTTTAAAGGGATATTATAAATTGAACGTAGATGGTATCATTACCGATTATCCTGAATCGGCACGTGAAACAATTAAGATGTTAAAAGAGCAAGAAGAGGAAGAAAGTGATCTGTTTGATAAAATTACGGAAACAACAGATGATTTATTTTCCAAGTTATTTATAAGTTATCCAGCTGCTAGTTAAATGCTAGCAGCTGTTTTTTTAGGGAAAGAATATATCCCTAAAGTATTGTTTAAACTTATAACTGTATATGTATACGGCATCATTGGTATTTCTTACATTGTTACATTATTGTCGAATAATAAATGATTGCTGCTTATTTTAAAGGAGTATAATAAAAATAGAGTGATAGATAATGAGATGGAACAACGAGGCTAATAGAATCAATGTTTTATATATTTACACTATTCTAAATATATAAACTTTAAAAATATGGTATGTTAGCGTTTTCATAACTTTTAAGTTATGCTAGAATAAGGACATAAGTTATTAATTATTACAAAAAGAAAAAAGACTTTCTTTTTTCTGTTAATTATAAGGGGGCATTTCATTATGCGTATTGGGGTACCAGCAGAAATTAAAAACAACGAAAACCGTGTGGCAATGACACCAGCAGGTGTTGTACATTTAATTCGTAACAATCACGAAGTATTCATTCAAAAGGGTGCAGGTTTAGGATCTGGTTTCACAGATGCTCAGTATGTTGAAGCGGGAGCGAAAATTGTTGATACAGCTGAAGAAGCTTGGAACATGGAAATGGTTATGAAAGTTAAGGAACCAATTGAAAGCGAATACAAACACTTCAGCGAAGGTTTAATTTTATTCACATACTTACACTTAGCTCCAGAACCAGAATTAACAAAAGCATTAATCGAAAAGAAAGTTGTTTCTATTGCATATGAAACAGTACAATTAGAAAACCGTTCTCTACCATTACTTGCACCTATGAGTGAAGTAGCTGGTCGTATGGCTGCACAAATTGGTGCACAATTCCTTGAGAAGAACAAAGGCGGTAAAGGAATTTTACTTGCAGGTGTTCCAGGGGTTAAACGTGGTAAAGTAACAATCATCGGTGGTGGACAAGCTGGTACAAATGCTGCTAAAATTGCAGTTGGACTAGGTGCGGATGTAACAATCATCGACTTAAGTGCAGAACGTCTTCGTCAATTAGATGACATTTTCGGAAACCAAGTAAAAACTTTAATGTCTAATCCGTACAATATTGCAGAAGCTGTAAAAGAGTCTGATCTTGTAATCGGTGCAGTATTAATCCCAGGTGCAAAAGCGCCAAAACTTGTAACAGAAGAAATGATTAAATCAATGGAACCAGGTTCTGTTGTTGTAGATATCGCGATTGACCAAGGTGGTATTTTCGAAACAACTGACCGTATTACAACTCATGATAACCCAACTTACGAAAAACACGGCGTTGTTCATTATGCAGTTGCAAACATGCCAGGTGCGGTTCCACGTACATCAACTCTTGCATTAACAAACGTAACAGTACCATACGCAGTACAAATTGCTAACAAAGGCTACAAAGAAGCTTGCTTAGGCAACTCTGCATTACTAAAAGGTATTAACACATTAGATGGCTATGTAACATTCGAAGCAGTTGCAGAAGCTCACGGTGTAGAGTACAAAGGTGCTAAAGAATTATTAGAAGCAGAAACAGTATCTTGCTAATACAAGCATTATACAAAACAAAATCGAACAATATATAAACCAACATGATAAGAGCTAAGAGTGAATATCTCTTAGCTCTTCTTGGCAAAAGGGGGCATACATCGTGGCCAACCTATTTAAAAAGAAATCCGTTACGCAATTGTTAGGGGAAAGTAAAAGTAAAACTTTAACGAAAACGCTAGGGGCATTTGACCTAACAATGCTAGGGATTGGTGCGATAATTGGTACAGGAGTACTAGTATTAACAGGATTAGTAGCAGCAAGAGATGCTGGTCCAGCAGTTATCTTTTCATTCATGATTGCAGCGATTGTTTGTGGATTTGCAGCGTTGTGTTATGCAGAAGTTGCATCTACACTTCCGGTTTCAGGTAGTGTGTACACATATTCATATGCGACAATTGGTGAGTTTATTGCCCATCTAATGGGGTGGACATTACTATCTGTATATGTCGTAACAACTGCCGCAGTAGCAGGTGGATGGACAGGTTATTTTAATAACTTAGTGAGTGGATTCGGATTAGAAATTCCAACAGAGTTGTTAAAGATTCCATCACAAGGTGGGATCGTGAATTTACCAGCAGTAGTCATTACATTAGTTTTAACTTGGTTACTATCAAGAGGTACGAAAGAAAGTAAGCGTGTGAATAACATAATGGTATTAATTAAAATTGGTATTGTTATTTTATTCATTGCAGTTGGTGCGTTCTACGTACAACCAGAAAACTGGACACCATTTGCACCATACGGTATTAGCGGAATCTTTGCCGGCGGAGCAGCAGTATTCTTTGCTTTCTTAGGATTTGATGCATTAGCAACTTCTGCTGAAGAAGTAAAAAATCCACAACGTGATTTACCGATTGGTATTATTGCTTCATTAGTTATTTGTACAATTATTTATGTTGTAGTATGTCTCGTTATGACAGGTATGGTTTCTTATAAAGAATTAGATGTACCAGAAGCTATGGCATATGTATTAGAAGTTGTAGGACAAGATAAAGTAGCGGGTGTAATCGCAGTTGGAGCTGTAATTGGTATTATGGCTGTAATCTTTGCTTACATTTATGCAACGACACGTGTATTCTTCGCGATGAGCCGTGACGGTTTATTACCAAAATCATTTGCGAAAATTAATAAGAAAACAGAAGCGCCAGTATTCTCAACTTGGTTAACAGGTATTGGTAGTGCTTTAATTGCTGGATTTATCGATTTAAAAGAATTGTCGAATTTAGCGAATATTGGAGCATTGTTAACATTTGCGATGGTAGGTGTGTCAGTTATTATTCTTCGTAAAACACATCCGAACTTAAAACGTGGCTTTATGGTACCACTTGTACCAACGCTACCGCTTATTTCAATCGCATGTTGTCTATTCTTAATGTTTAACCTACCATTAACAACATGGATCTACTTCGGTATTTGGTTAGCAATTGGAGTAGTTGTATACTTTGTTTATTCGAAAAAACATAGTCATTTAAAAGACGATGGAAGTTCGCAGGATAATTTAGAACAAGCTAATTAAAAGCTTAGTTAAAAGGGATATAAGTATAGTAAGCCTTGTGCGTCTAGGGAACGCGCAAGGCTTTTTCTTTTGTGTAAAGTGTATATTCTTTTTTGTATGAGAATGTAATGGATGCGGAAAATATGTGTAGATCTTTTTAAAATGTGAACGAAATGTTCAAAAAAATGTATGAGATTTCATTGACACATATGAATGGACGCTCATATAATAAAGGTATAAGATATATGAATGATTGTTCATATGTTCAAATAAAGAGGTGAGCTATAATGGCTGGAAATAAAGTAGAAACACCACAAGAGACATGTTCTCAAACGATAATTCATGAAGAAGTTGTTGATCAAGTAAAACAAACAATTCCAACGGATGAAAGTTTAAGTAAAGTAGCAGAATTATTTAAAGTATTAGGCGATCGTACACGTACAAGAATATTACATGCGTTATTTGAAGCTGAAATGTGTGTTTGTGATTTAGCGTATTTATTAGGAATGACACAATCATCTATTTCACATCAGCTTCGTGTGTTAAAGCAAGCGAAACTTGTAAAGAATCGTAAAGAAGGAAAGGTCGTTTATTATTCGTTAGCTGACCAACACGTAATTCATATCTTCGAGCAAGCGTTTGAACACGTAAACGAGGAAGAATAAATAGAACGCGAGGAGGGAGAACGATGGCTGAAGCATTAGTGAAAAAGAAACTGATGTTAGAAGGTTTAGATTGTGCAAACTGTGCAATGAAAATTGAAAAAGGCGTTGGGAATATAGAAGGAGTAAATTCTTGCTCTGTAAATTTCGCGACAAAAACAATGGTTTTAGAAACAGCGCAAAATAAAGAAAGCGAAGTTGTTACAGAAGCAAAACAACTCGTTACAAAATTAGAACCGCACATTAAAGTGCAAGAAGAAAAAAACACAAAAATGGCAAAAGAAGTGTTTATATTAGAAGGTTTAGATTGCGCAAATTGTGCGATGAAGATTGAAAATAAAGTTAAGGAAATGCCGACGGTTTCAGCAGCAACTGTTGATTTCGTATCAAAGAAATTACGAATTGAAGTAGCGAATAAAAGAGAATTAGAAACGACTGTAGCCAATATAACAAATGTCGTTCAAAAGTTAGAACCAGATGTGAAAGTTGTTCGTGAAGAAAAGGGTGGTCATGACCATGGACATAGTCACGATCATGGAGAAGCAAATGTGAAAAAAATGGTAGGACGATTAGTGGTTGGAGGAATTTTGACAGCAATTGCTGCATTAGCTGGCTTACCACAAATGATCACAATTCCGTTATTCGTCCTTGCGTATGTATTAATTGGTGGAGATATCGTTTGGAGAGCAGTAAGAAACATAACTCGTGGCCAAGTGTTTGATGAGAACTTCTTAATGGCAATTGCAACACTAGGAGCTTTCGCAATTCAACAATACCCAGAAGCGGTTGCAGTAATGTTATTCTATCAAGTAGGAGAACTATTCCAAAGTATTGCGGTAAACCGTTCTCGAAAATCAATTACTTCATTAATGGATATTCGTCCTGATTACGCGAATGTAAAGATTGGAAATGAAACGAAACAAGTATCACCAGAAGATGTACAAATCGGCGATTATATTATCGTGAAACCTGGTGAGAAAGTACCGTTAGACGGAAAAGTAGTTGAAGGAACATCAATGGTAGATACTTCAGCATTGACTGGTGAATCTGTACCACGTGAAGTTGAAATTGGAAATGATGTATTAAGTGGTTTTGTGAACCAAAATGGTGTATTAACAATTGAAGTTACAAAAGAATTTGGTGAATCAACTGTATCAAAAATTTTAGATTTAGTTCAAAATGCAAGCAGTAAAAAAGCGCCAACAGAAAACTTTATTACGAAGTTCGCGCGTTACTACACTCCAGTTGTAGTAATTACAGCAGCGATCATGGCGTTTATTCCACCACTTATTTTAGAAGGAGCTACATTCTCGGATTGGATTTATCGAGCTTTAGTGTTCTTAGTAATTTCTTGTCCGTGTGCGTTAGTTGTATCTATTCCTCTTGGATTCTTTGGAGGTATCGGTGGTGCATCTAAAAGTGGTGTGTTAGTAAAAGGGAGTAACTATTTAGAAGCTTTAAATGATGTGAAATATATTGTTTTTGATAAAACAGGCACATTAACAAAAGGTGTCTTCAAAGTTACAAAAATGGAACCGAGCGAAGGTATTACAAATGAAGAATTATTAGAGTATGCAGCATTTGCTGAAGTGTATTCTAACCATCCAATTGCACAATCGATTCGAAATGCATATGGAAAATCAGTTGATGAAAAAATAATCGATGATTATAACGAAATTTCTGGTCACGGTACAGTCGTAAAAGTACAAGGAAAAGAAATTTTTGCAGGTAATGCTAAATTAATGAGAAAAGAGAACATTACATTTAAGCAACCAGAAACAGTAGGTACATTAGTTCACGTTGCTGTAGATGGAAAATATGCAGGTTATATCGTTATCTCTGATGAAGTAAAAGAAGATTCAAAACAAGCAATTCAAAAATTAAAAGAACTAGGTATTAAGAAAACAGTCATGTTAACTGGTGATGCAAAACCAGTTGGTGAAGCTGTTGGTAAAGAGTTAGGTTTAGATGAAGTTCACGCAGAACTATTACCGCAACAAAAAGTAGAAGAGATTGAAAAAATTGATGCAGCAAAGCATGGAAAAGAAAAAGTTGCTTTCGTTGGTGATGGTATTAATGATACACCGGTATTAGCAAGAGCCGATGTTGGTATTGCAATGGGTGGTTTAGGATCAGATGCAGCAATTGAAGCAGCAGATATCGTTATTATGACTGATGAGCCTTCAAAAATTGCAACAGCTGTAAACATTGCAAAACGTACAAGACGCATTGTATGGCAAAATATTATCTTTGCATTAGGGGTAAAAGGATTAGTTTTACTACTTGGTGCTTTCGGTATTGCAACAATGTGGGAAGCGGTTTTCTCAGATGTTGGTGTGACACTACTGGCAGTGTTAAATGCAATGCGTGTACTACGAGTGAAAGATTTATAAAGTGAAACTTTAATCAGTGGGGGGCTTCATCCCCCACTGATTATTAGCCTTCACCAATCGGGCTTTTACGGGCAGTTGATTCCCCATCTAACGTCCTTGCTTTCGCTGTGGGGGTTTTACTGCCCGTTAATGCGGGATAAAAAAGAGGACGCAACTTGCGTCCTCTTTTTTTAGGTTATTCTGTTGAAATTGACTCAATAAAATAATATCAAATACTATTTTACTTTAAAATAGTATAATATTAAAATTTAAAAATAAAACAAATTCGTCTTATTATTTTAATATACTTTTTACAAATATCCATATAGTATTGAAAAAACAGAGAAGGGGAACTTCTCTGTTTACTTTTGTATGTTTTTTTCAACTTGTTCTCGAACAGTTTGAATGTAATTCATTTTATGATCCCAGCATTCTTGACTTAAATCGACAGGGTACTCTTCAGGATTTAAAGTTCGCATATACTCTTCCCAAAATAACGCGAGACTCTGTTCATTGTATTTTTGAATATCCAATATGTCAGGTAGTTCATATGTTCTTTCACCGTTAACGAAAATGTCTTTATGCAGTTCGCGCGCTTCAAAGTTTGTTACAAATTTACTTATATACGTGTGAACAGGGTGAAACATTTTTAAGCGTTCTTCTTTTCCTGGTTCTTCACAATCTAATGCAATATAATCGCCTTCTGCATGATCATTAACTCGGTTGATAATGCGATAAATTCGTTTCAGTCCTGGAGTAGTGATTTTTTCCGGGTTAGATGAAATTTTAATTGTATCATTTAACTTTCCATCAGTATCTTCAATCGCAACGAGTTTATAAACAGCCCCTAATGCTGGTTGCTCAAAGGACGTAATCAATTTTGTTCCAACGCCCCATACATCAATTTTTGCTCCTTGAGATTTTAAATGCATAATGGTGTATTCATCTAAATCGCTAGAAGCAATAATTTTTGTATTTGTAAACCCGGCTTCATCTAGTAGTTTTCTTGCCTTTTTAGATAAATAAGCCATATCACCACTATCGAGGCGAATGCCATAAAAATCGATGCGATCCCCGAACTCTTTTGCCACGCGAATTGCATTTGGAACACCAGATTTTAATGTGTCATATGTATCAACGAGAAAGACACACTTTTTATGAGTTTCAGCGTATTTCTTAAAAGCAACATATTCATCGCGATAAGCTTGAACAAAAGAGTGCGCATGTGTGCCGGCTACAGGTATCCCAAAGCGTTTTCCAGCCCGTACGTTACTCGTAGATGAGAAACCACCGATAAAGGCAGCACGTGTACCCCAAAGGGCTGCATCGAACTCGTGGGCACGTCTTGTTCCGAACTCTAAAAGTTCATCGTTATTTGCAGCGTGCTTCATACGAGCTGCTTTCGTTGCAATTAATGTTTGGTAATTCACAATGTTTAACAGGGCGGTTTCAATAATTTGTGCTTCCCCGAGCGGTGCATCGACACGTAATAAAGGCTCGTTATTAAAGACAACTTCACCTTCTTGCATACTTCGAATCGTCCCGGTGAATTTCATATTTTGTAAATACTGAAGAAATTCTTCTTCAAATTGTAATTCTGCTAAATAAGCGATAT
The DNA here is from genome assembly GCF_027715825.1 of Bacillus cereus group sp. Bc061. Lineage (NCBI taxonomy): Bacteria > Bacillati > Bacillota > Bacilli > Caryophanales > Bacillaceae > Bacillus > Bacillus cereus group sp. Bc061. The sequence goes on along the minus strand of NZ_JAQFTZ010000007.1, from coordinate 138,574 downwards.
CGCTTTCGGTAAAGCTGAAGTTTTCTATGTACTCTACAATTTTTTCAAGGCCAGCAAAAACAGCATAACCGTTCTCGAATGGAAGTTTTCGAAAGTATAAATCAAACACCGAGCGGCGGTTATGAATACCATCTTTCCAATATGTATAAGCCATATTAATTTGATATAAATCTGTATGTAAGGCATAGCTATCGTCTTTATAATAAGTCATCGCGAAAACACCTCCATAATTTGGTTATAGTATACCAATTTTTCACGGATCGTAGCAAAGAATAGATATGAAAGTATAGTCAAGAGGGAAAAAAATGAAATATTGCATATTTTTTAGAAAATTAACATTTATCAATTTATATTTCTCAAGATTTTATGTATTATTAAAGTAATGGGGGTAAATGAGAATGGAGGAGGACAATGCAACAAACATTAGAAAAAATAGGCAAACAAGTCTTTTACAAACGGCTACAGCAAAAAATGACACAAGAAGAATTATGTCAGGGCATTTGTTCTGTCTCATACTTAAGTAAAATCGAAAATGGAAAAATCGAAGCATCAGAAGAGATTCTACAATTGCTCTGCGCAAGATTAGAAATTGCCGTGACGGATTTGAGAGATGTAGAAGAAGATGTGAAGGGGAAGCTGGATGAATGGTTAAATGCATTAGTTCATTTGGACAAGCCACAAGTAGAGCGCATATATGAAGAATTACAAGGTGAAATGAAGCATGTTTTGGATTTTGAAATTATAAATTATTATAAACTGCTTTATACGCGTTATTTAATTATGAAACGAGATTTTTCTGCTGTTGAAGAAGAATTAGAGAGCTTAAAAAAGATGTACAAAAAGTATTCACCATTCCAGAAATTATTATATACGTATAGTAAAGGTCTATATTATTTTTTACAGCATAAATATAAGAGGGCATTGGAATACTTGACTCGAACAGAAGTAATGGCAAAGGAACAAGGTTATCACGAAAATGGAATATATTTCAATTTAGCTCTTGTTTATAATGAATTGGAAGTTGAACATATGACTTTACATTTTGCTAATGTAGCAATGGAAGGATTCAAGAATGAATATAAGTTTCGTTATGTGATAAATTGCCAGTTACTTATTGCATTGAGTTATATACAAAAAAAACAATATAATGAAGCACTATCTATTTATAATAATATTTTGAGGGAAGCAAATTCTTTTGCCGATAAAGAAAATATAACAGCTATTGCTTTAAATAATTTAGGCTTCCTGTACTACAACTTAAAAGATTATGCAAAAGCTAAAGATTATTATTTGCAATGCTTAAAGTACAAGAAGGAAGAGGATTTAAATTATATTGATGCAGTGTATGAAATCGCTTTACAGTGTATTGAATTAAAAGAATTTGAAGAAGCGAAAGATTGGATTGATAAAGGGATAGATATCGCGAAGAGGGATGAAAAGTATAAAAGTATGCTATATATACTTTTAATGCTTAAGCATAAATACTTTGAAACTAAAGATGTTTATAAAAAGTTTTTAGAAGTTGAGGCAATCCCATTTTTTAGAGGCGAAGAAAATAAAAAAGAATTAAAACTGGTTTATTTAGAACTAGCAGGATACCACGAAGAATTATTAGAGTTTAGAGAAAGTAATAATTATTATAAATTAGCAATTAATTTATTAGAAGAAAAGGGAGGAAAATAGTATGAAAAAGAAAATAATTATTGGTGCTTTAGCTTTGGTAGCTGTACTGGTGGTATTGGAACCGCAATATGCTTGGACATCGGATATCTATGGTCAAGGAGAAAAAGTAGTTGAATTGGTAAATTCTTAATAAAAACCCCCTTTCCAACCGGAAAGGGGTTTTTCAATATTTGTTCCTCAAAATTCTACAAAACTTGAGAAAAAAATTAATTGAATTTTTAGTATATTAATAGTGGAAACATAATGCTAATATGAAACTACTCTTTTTCAAAAAATAATTTATTAGGGGGAAGGTTCATGAAAAAGAAAAGTTTAGCATTAGTGTTAGCGACAGGAATGGCAGTTACAACGTTCGGAGGGACAGGCTCTGCATTTGCAGATTCTAAAAATGTGCTCTCTACGAAGAAGTACAATGAGACAGTACAGTCACCGGAGTTTGTTTCTGGGGATCTAACTGGGGCAACTGGTAAGAAAGCAGAATCTGTTGTGTTTGATTACTTAAACGCAGCAAAAGGTGATTACAAGTTAGGGGAAAAGAGTGCGCAAGATTCTTTCAAAGTGAAACAAGTGAAGAAAGATGCTGTAACTGATTCAACAGTATTACGTTTGCAACAAGTATATGAAGGAGTACCTGTATGGGGTTCTACGCAAGTAGCTCACGTAAGTAAAGATGGTTCTTTAAAAGTATTGTCTGGAACAGTTGCACCTGATTTAGACAAAAAAGAAAAGTTGAAAAATAAAAATAAGATCGAAGGCGCAAAAGCAATTGAAATTGCACAAAAAGATTTAGGGGTAACACCTAAATATGAGGTAGAACCAAAAGCGGACTTATATGTATATCAAAACGGTGAAGAAACAACATATGCATACGTTGTAAATTTAAACTTCTTAGACCCGAGTCCAGGAAACTACTACTATTTCATTGAAGCAGACAGCGGTAAAGTGTTAAATAAATATAATAAATTGGATCATGTAGCAAATGAAGATAAATCACCAGTTAAGCAAGAGGCGCCTAAACAGGAAGCGAAACCAGCTGTAAAGCCTGTAACAGGAACAAATGCAGTGGGTACTGGTAAAGGTGTATTAGGAGATACGAAGTCGCTTAATACAACGTTATCTGGCTCATCTTACTACTTACAAGATAATACGCGCGGAGCAACGATTTTCACATATGATGCGAAAAATCGTACTACATTGCCAGGAACATTATGGGTAGATGCAGATAATGTTTTCAATGCAGCGTATGATGCAGCAGCGGTAGATGCTCATTACTATGCGGGTAAAACATATGATTACTATAAAGCTACTTTTAATAGAAACTCTATTAATGATGCAGGAGCGCCATTAAAATCAACAGTTCATTATGGAAGTAGATATAATAATGCGTTCTGGAATGGCTCTCAAATGGTATACGGAGATGGTGATGGTGTAACATTCACTTCATTGTCTGGTGGAATTGATGTAATTGGCCATGAATTAACGCATGCTGTTACAGAGTATAGCTCAGATTTAATCTATCAAAATGAATCAGGAGCATTAAATGAAGCTATTTCAGATGTTTTTGGTACTTTAGTAGAATTCTATGATAACCGTAACCCAGATTGGGAAATTGGTGAAGATATTTATACGCCTGGTAAAGCAGGAGATGCGCTTCGCTCTATGAGTGATCCAACGAAATATGGTGATCCAGATCATTATTCTAAGCGTTACACTGGTACTAGTGATAACGGTGGGGTTCATACGAACAGTGGTATTATTAACAAACAAGCTTATTTATTAGCAAATGGCGGTACGCATTACGGTGTAACTGTAACTGGTATTGGTAAAGATAAGCTAGGTGCAATTTATTACCGTGCAAACACACAATATTTCACGCAATCTACTACATTTAGTCAAGCGCGTGCTGGTGCAGTACAAGCTGCAGCTGATTTATATGGTGCGAACTCTGCTGAAGTAAATGCAGTTAAGCAATCATTTAGTGCTGTTGGTATTAACTAACGATCTAAAGGATAGCTATTAATAAAATACCTCAAAAATAAAGAAGGAGCATAGGCTCCTTCTTTATTTTTTTCTCCATTTTTTCCACAAATAAAACAATCCAATAGCGCCCGCGATTGTTACAATCCACTTCGCTTCATTTGTTCCGTTCATGACATGATAAGCAGAATATACCTCGATTAATAATGCCGGTATTTTACCTATTGTACTGGCAATACTGAAGGATAGTAATGACATTTTGCCTAGAGCTGCAAATAAAGTCACGATACTAGACGGAATGAAAGGAATGAGGCGGAACGATAGGACGAGTAGAAAGGCCTCTCTACCCTCTACATAAAGTAGGCGTTCTACCTTTGGATACTTATTTACTTTGCTGTGAGTGAATTTCTGAAGACCTATACGATAAATATAAAACGAGATAATAGCCCCTAACGCCTCACCAGCGATCGAAATAATAGTTCCATTTGCTACACCAAAGAGCTGTATGTTAATAGCGGTCAAAAAAATACTAGGGATAACACCTAAAAGACTAATGACTATGTTGATTAAGATACTAAGTGGAATTGCGATTGAATAATAGTCTGTTAAGAAGTTTTGAATTGTTTCAGCCATTGTTTAAAATCCTTTATCTTTTTTTGCATTACACCATATTTCCATTGTATAGGCAAGTACAAATTTACATAATGTAGAAAAACGTTGATAAAACACCATTAATATACCTTATATAGGTATTGGGTATATCTGATGAGGGGTATATTTCAATGACTTGAAAAACACCAAATAAACCCTTTATTTAAAGGTTTTATTTGGTGTTTTTATAGGTATTTAATCTTGGGAAATAATTATAAAAACATAGGGGTATATTTATGTAAGGGCGAAAATAGCGGTTTTATGAAAAACGGGTGGTAATTTGGCAAAATAGATGAGGAATTTAAAAAATGTTGTATGTTTTTTCGGTGTGAAATTGACTTTTAGTGAAGTTACGATAATAATCATGAAAGAGGTGATATGATGAAACGAATAAGTAGTCTTTTCTTGAGTAGTTTATTGGCATTAATACTGATCTTAAGTGGATGTGCAGGAAAAGAACAAAAAACAGAGAAACAAACAGGGAATCAATCGACATCAGTAGAAAAAATTAGTGATAATATTTTAGACGAAATGGAAGGGCCACCTAAAAATGGTCATACGATTGAAAGACATGTAGGCAAATCAGAAGAAGATTTGAAGAATCGCTTGAAGACAGATAAAGTATCAGCAGCAAGTACATACTATGACAAGGAAACGGCAACGAAAGCTGTAAAAGATAGTTTGAAGCAGCATGATAAGGAAATTCAAGATTGGTTAAAAAATTCTAAAGAGGCTCGTCTCGTATTAAATACAACACATTCATTTCCGGTTGGAAAAACGGTAATAAAGAAAAATATGAATGTAAAAGACAAGTTAGTCAAAACTGTTACTGTTTTAGCGAGAGATAAGTCAGGGGATTTAGGATATAAAATCATTACTTCTTATCCATCTGATAAATAAGAAGGGGGAGTAAATATGTATACGACATTACAATATTTTTTCAAATCGTATTGTACGTTAAGTATCCATGAAGATGAAATAGTAGGCGTGATGGAAGAGTTTATAGAGCAAGAAGACGAAGAAATTGTTTTGAAATTACGCGATGAATTATTATATATGAAGAAAAAGGATGCTTGGGAAGAGGCGTGCGTATTAGCTGCGAAGCAAGGAAATCGTATGTGGTCGTTAGAAGAAACGAAAGACCATCTTGCAACCTTTTTATTATTATTGCAAAAGAAAAAGGCGTGAGTAGATCACGCCTTTTTTGTTTTTGAAATTTTTTTGTTTGATAGTGTCTTATTGTTTTGGAGCGCTTTTATATACGCTTTTTGAAATTTGTCCATTAGATATTACTTCACCGTTTTGTGTTACTTTTTTATACGTAACTGCTGTTATTTTATCATTAGTCCTACTAATTACTTGAGAAGAAACTTCAACATTTTTACCAGTATTTGTGCCGAAAATACGTGTAGTAATACTACCTCCATTTGAAAATGCTTGAATATAAATATGATTGCCTGTATTGTTTTTAAATTTTAAATCTGGACCATAATCTGCTACTGCTGCATCTTGCCCAAGTGGTAAATAATTTACGGGCATAGAATGGTTGCTTCGAGAAACAATTCCTAAATCTGCTCTTAAAGCTGCGCTATATAAAGTACTACTCACTTGGCAAACGCCTCCGCCTGCACTTTGTATAACTTTCCCTTGTGAATATACAGCTGCGGATTTATAACCATGAGCAGCATCCGTTACGCCAACGCGGCCATTAAAACTAAATGTTTCATCAGGTGCGACAATCACTCCACTTAAAGTATTAGCTGACTTATTTACGTTAAAGGATTGATTCCCATTACGGCCAGCCATTGGAGTTGAATATTCAGCAATTACTTCTTTAATCCCCATTTTCTGTATATCTTCTGTAGAACGTTCAGGCTTTAATAGTGTAACGGGTAATGTAACGTCAGATGTGCCAGAAGTAATGGCTTGCCGCGTTAAATCAGTTAACTTTTCTTTATCGATTTTTTCTCCATTTTGGCTCTGGCTAATATTTACTGTAGTGCCTTCAATACTTAATTCTGCATTAACAGGATTTTTTAATGTTTCATTATATTTATCCTTCATAAAGCTTTTATAAGCAGTTGTATTTAATTGAGGTGTTAATTTATAGTCACGTTTTAATTCACCGTTCTCAGCTTGTTTCCGCATTTTGTAACGATTTATTGCGTTGCCTTCTTGTTCTTTAAAGATTTTGTCGATAATATCTTTTTCTTTATAATTTATCCCTAAATCTTTCCATGTGTAAGTTTGTTTATCGTTTTGGAATATGTACGTAAGTGATTTTTGATCTAATTCAGTGATTTTTTGATTAATAATAGCTTGAATATCTTTTTTATTTTTTCCATCGAGAGAAATACCTTCAAATGTAGTATTGGGTAATGCAGTAGTATCTAATTGATTATTTAGTTTGGATACATATTGATATCCGCCAACACCGCCAACACAAAGTAATATGCCTCCAGCAATTGCAGAACCGATCAGTATTTTACTTAGCTTCATTTATTTCCCCCCAGAAATTTTTGTATAAATATATGTATTACATTTTTTGTATAAAAATGATGAAAATAACATTATGTACGTACTAGTATACTATTATTTTCACTGTGTGTGTAATGTTTTTATAAAATATGTTACACTGTTGTAATAATTGTCTCTTTTTGTCACAATATGTACGAGAAATATGTTGAAAATTATAATAAAAAGGCTGTCTAGAAAGTTCTAGCAGCCTTTTTATTATAATTTTTTATGTTCATTTTTATTCGTAACACCGAGATGTTCTTGTAGTGTTGTCGAAATATTATCGACGCTTTTTTCGTTTGGAACGTAATAATAAATACCACCTATATATTTATCAGTACCTTCTACTTGCAATTTGTCCATTTTTAAGTTTGAACCCATTGAATTTTTCGCAATTGTCATCATATCATCAAAAGTTAAATTTGTTTTTAAGTCTTTATCAACAGCGTCTAATAAACCACCGATTTTATTAATGGAATTCAGAGATAATGCCTTTTCAGCAATAGCTTCTAAAACAAGCTGTTGTCGTTGACCGCGCATATAATCACTATCGATATGACGAGTTCTCGCTAGTGCCAGTGCTTCTTCTCCATTTAAATGTTGACGTCCCTTTTTAAGGTGAATTGCATCTGCTTCATCTTTACTATTTTGTTCTGTGAACTCCACTGGAACATCTACAGTAATGCCACCAAGGGAATCAACAATTTTGATAAAGGATTTAAAGTTGAATTTTACATAGTAATCAACTGGAACATCTAAAAATTTCTCAACTGTATCAATCGTGCTGTCTACACCACCGAATACGTGCGCATGTGTAATTTTATCGTATTTATCACGTGATTTAATATAGACACGTGAATCACGTGGAATACTGACAAGCTTAACAGATTTATCGTTTTTATTAATGGTTGCAAGTAATAGTGCATCTGTACGAGTTGCTTTCCCATAATTCTTGTCCCTAATATCACTTTCATCAACACCCATAATAAGTACGGAAATGTTGTCAGTCATAGGTTTAACGGCTTTTTCACGTTTGCTGGATTTGTCTCCGCGACCAAGTTCAGAATAGGCATTACTTAGAATTGATTTTGCTTTACTGTATATATGGAAGGAGTAGCCTCCTGCTCCAAGTGCTATAATCAGTAATGGAATAAGAAGGAACCAAAGTAGACGTTTTTTCTTTGAGCGTCCCTTTTTGGCTCGAGTATCTTTGTGCATATCGGATTTCATCATTTTTTCTCCTTTAAAACTATCAAAGTATATACATCTAGAAGCGCATTTAAACACATAAAAAATATTGTACGCTAAATAAAAGCGATTGTACATGTATAAAAAATAGATGTCTTGATTATTTATAAAGACATCTATTCGTTATTGTATACAAAAGATAGGGATAAGAAAATGATAAAATTTTACCTAATTACAACATAATGCTTACGATAATTGCAGATAAAATGCTAACGAGAGTCGCTCCGTATAGTAATTTAAGGCCAAATCTGGCAACGACGTTTCCTTGTTCTTCGTTTAATCCTTTTACCGCACCTGAAATAATGCCGATAGAAGAAAAGTTGGCAAAAGAGACGAGGAAGACAGAAATAATACCAACTGTACGAGGAGAAAGGCTATTAGAAATTTTACTAAGATCCATCATTGCTACAAATTCATTCGTTACAAGCTTCGTTGCCATAATGCTACCAGCCGCGACAATTTCAGAACTTGGTACACCGATAAGAAACGCAATTGGTGCAAAGACGTAGCCGATTAATTGCTGGAAAGTAATGCCGAATATAATGAGGAATAGATCATTAATGCAGCTCATTAATGCGACGAATCCGATAAGCATAGCACCGACAACGATAGCTACTCGAAAGCCATCTAGAATGTACTCTCCAAGCATTTCAAAAAAGCTTTGCTTTTCGCCTTTTAGTTCTAAAATATCTTCGTCATCCCTCACGTCGTAAGGGTTAATGATAAGTACGATAATAAAGCCGCTAAATAAATTGAGAACGAGTGCGGTTACTACATATTTAGGTTCGATCATTGTCATATAGGCACCTACGATAGACATAGATACAGTTGACATGGCAGATGCACAAAGTGTATAAAGACGGTGTTTTGGAATTTGAGCTAATTGTTTTTTGACCGTAATAAAAACTTCTGATTGGCCGACAATGGCAGATGCGATAGCATTGTAAGACTCTAATTTCCCAAGACCATTTATTTTGCTAAGGAAGTAACCAATCCAACGAATGAAAAATGGTAGTATTTTGAAATGTTGTAGTATACCAATTAAGACGGAAATGAAGACAATTGGTAATAAGACAGTAAGGAAAAAGGGCATTTCACCTTTATTGGCAAGGCCGCCAAATACGAAGTTTATACCATCAGCAGCATACTCGAGTAGCTTTGTAAACAAACTGGAGATGAACCGAATAAGTATGAGACCGATTTCTGTATTCAATAATAAATAGGTTAAAATTAACTGTATAAGAAGCATGATGAAAATAGGTTTAAATTTAATATGCTTCTTATTGTTACTAGCGATATAAGCAAGGAAGAAGACGACGATAAGTCCTAAGAAAAAGGTAATAAATTTCATAGTAAGCCCCCTAAAAGAGATATTCTGCTATATATGTTTTTCATTTCAAGGGAGAATATGCATCTTTGGTAAAGAAAGGAATAGAGAGAGTATGAATATATGTAGAGTACACCACGTTGCAATTATTTGTTCAAATTATGATGTGTCAAAAGATTTTTATACTAGGATATTAGGTTTTGAAGAGGTAAATGAGGTATATAGAAAGGAACGAGATTCTTATAAGTTAGATTTATGTGTAGGGGGAGAGTATCAAATTGAATTATTTTCATTCCCAAGTCCGCCTGAGCGCCCGAGTTTTCCAGAAGCGTCTGGACTTAGGCATTTAGCATTTGCTGTTACAAATATAGAAGAAGCCGTGCAACATTTAAGTCAATGTGGTGTTGAAACTGAGGCGATACGTATTGATGAGATAACCGGGAAAAAATTTGTTTTTTTCCAAGATCCGGATGGTTTACCTTTAGAATTGTATGAGGTTTGAAATTGGTGAATTTTATATAGGGTTGCTTTTGAGTAAATGAAGAAACTAAAGTGAAACTTCTTTTTTAAAGGAGGTGTCACTTTAGCTAAGAAAGCTAAAGGATATATGTGGATATTTTAAAATTACTGATGGTAGTCATTCTTATTGCATTAACAGGTTTTTTTGTAGCTGTTGAGTTTGCAATTATTAAGGTGCGTAGCAGTCGTATTGACCAACTCGTTAGTGAGAAACGACGAGGAGCATTGGCAGCAAAAAAAGTAACTTCAAATTTAGATGAATATTTATCAGCATGTCAGTTAGGTATTACCATTACCGCTTTAGGGCTTGGGTGGTTAGGCGAGCCGACTATAAAACATTTACTAGAGCCGTTGTTTTTAAAACTACACCTATCTTCTGCAATTGCAAGTACCGTTTCATTTATTATTGCTTTTGCAGTTATTACGTTTTTACATGTTGTTATTGGTGAACTTGCTCCTAAGACGTTCGCCATACAAAGAGCAGAGCAAGTTAGCTTATTATTATCGAAACCACTTATTTATTTTTACCGAGTAATGTATCCGTTTATTTGGGCTTTAAATGGTTCAGCAAGGCTTGTAACAGGGTTATTCGGATTACATCCGGCTTCTGAACATGAAGTTGCTCATTCGGAAGAAGAATTACGATTAATCTTATCTGAGAGTTATGAGAGCGGAGAGATTAATCAAAGGGAATTTAAATATGTAAATAATATTTTTGAATTTGATAATAGAGTGGCAAAGGAAATTATGGTGCCTCGTACGGAAGTTGTAGGTTTATATGAGGACGAACCATTTGAAACACATATTAAAATAATCGCACAAGAAAAATATACGAGGTATCCTGTATTTGGTGAAGATAAAGATGAAATCATTGGAATGGTTAATGTAAAGGATTTATTTATTCGTTATATGGATGGTAATCGGGACGAGGAGTGCTCGATTATGCCATATACAAGGCCGGTCATTGAAGTGCTAGAAAATATTCCAATTCATGATTTACTATTACAAATGCAAAGAAAACACATTCCATTAGCTGTGTTGTATGATGAATATGGTGGTACAGCTGGGATTGTTACATTAGAAGATATTTTAGAAGAAATTGTTGGGGAAATTCGAGATGAATACGATGAAGATGAACACCCGCCTATAGAGCATATAAGTGAAGGGTGTAAAATCGTAGAGGGGAAAGTGCTTATTAGTGAAGTAAATGATTTATTTGGCATACACTTAATCGCTGATGATGTAGATACAATTGGTGGATGGATTATGGTACAAAAGCAAATCGTTGCTGAAGGAGATATTATTGAAAAACACGGCTTTTCTTTTAAAGTTCTGGAAAAAGATATGCATCAAATTAAACGAGTGGAAATAAAGAAGGGAGAAGAATGATTTTCTATAAAAGATATATATAGAAAATTAAATGTTTGCGCTTTCAAAAAAGGTACTATATAGTGAAGGTGGACACTGAAAAATTCTTCTGAATGATACTCGTATTTTTAGAGGGCGAATTTTTTAAATAGGGATTTAGAATGAAAAGTATAGGTGATGAAAATGATAGCAACGAAGGATATACGTATAGAAAAAGATTTTTTAGGTGAAAAGGAAGTACCAAGTAGAGCTTATTACGGTGTACAAACATTACGTGCGGTAGAAAACTTCCCGATTACAGGATATCGCATCCATCCGTCACTCATTACGGCAATGGCAATTGTGAAAAAAGCGGCGGCACTTGCAAATATCGATACTGGTTACTTGGCGAAAGACATTGGACATGAAATTGCGGAGGCAGCGCAAGAAATTGTTGATGGGAAATTCCATGATCAATTTATCGTAGATCCAATTCAGGGCGGTGCTGGAACTTCTATTAATATGAATACAAACGAAGTAATTGCTAATCGAGCGTTAGAACGTATGGGATATGAAAAAGGCGAGTATGCAAAAATTAGCCCAAATACGCATGTAAACATGGCTCAGTCAACGAATGATGCGTTCCCAACGGGGATTCATATTGCAACTCTTATGATGTTAGAAGAACTTCTTATTACAATGGAAGAACTTCATGCTGCTTTCCGTGCAAAAGCAAACGAGTTCGATCACGTCATTAAAATGGGACGTACGCATTTACAAGATGCTGTTCCAATTCGTCTTGGACAAGAATTTGAAGCGTATAGCAGAGTGCTTGCGCGTGATATAAAAAGAATTAAACAATCTCGCCAACATTTATATGAAGTGAATATGGGGGCGACAGCTGTTGGTACGGGATTAAATGCAAACCCTACCTACATTGAACAAGTGGTTAAACACTTACGAACATTTAGCGGATTCCCACTTGTTGGTGCAGAGCATTTAGTTGATGCAACACAAAATACAGATGCATACACAGAAGTATCTGCAGCGTTAAAAGTATGTATGATGAATATGTCTAAAATTGCGAACGACCTTCGTATTATGGCATCTGGTCCACGTGTTGGATTGGCGGAAATTCAATTACCAGCTCGTCAGCCAGGTTCATCTATTATGCCAGGTAAAGTAAATCCTGTTATGGCAGAAGTAATTAATCAAGTCGCTTTCCAAGTAATTGGTAATGATCATACAATTTGCTTAGCGTCAGAAGCAGGACAATTAGAGTTAAACGTAATGGAGCCTGTGCTCGTATTTAATTTAATTCAATCTATTAGTATTATGAATAACGGATTCCGTGTATTCCGTGAATATTGTATTAAAGGAATTACAGCAAATGAAGAACTGCTGAAGCAATATGTTGAGAAAAGTGTTGGAATTATTACAGCAGTTAACCCTCATATTGGTTATGAAGCAGCATCTCGCATTGCACGTGAAGCAATTGAAACAGGAAAATCTGTTCGGGAGTTATGTTTAGAACATGGTGTACTGACAGAAGAAGAATTGGATATTATTTTAGATCCATTCGAAATGACGCATCCTGAAATTGCTGGAGCTTCTTTATTAAAGGATAAGAAGATGTAATGTAAAAAACACCGATCCATTTGGATCGGTGTTTTATTTTAAAAGATATTAAATACAGCGTTTAATTGAAGTAAGCTAATGATAGCTAAGAAGATTAGACTGTATTTCATTGCTGTTTTAAATAAGGCAGATTCTTTACCAACTAGTCCAACTGCTGCACAAGCAACTGCTACAGATTGAGGTGAAACCATTTTTGCCATTGTACCACCTACTACGTTTAAGGCAACAAGAGTAGAAGGAACGATGTTTAATTGATCTGCAGTTACTGCTTGAAGCGGTGCGAATAATGAACCACTTGATACTACTGATCCTGTAATGAATACGCCGATCCATCCTAAGATTGGAGAAAGAATTGGGAATGCATTACCAGTAGAAGAGAATGCAAGTCCAAGTGTAGATGACATACCAGAGTAGTTTTCTACGTAAGCTAACGCGATAACGCTACAGATTGTATATACTGGAGCTTTTAGCTCTTTCATTGTTTCAACCATTAATTCTTTAACCATTTTACCTTTAACGCGGTACACGATAAGTGAAACGATAATTGCTAATACAATTGCAGTAGTTGTAGATGAGAATACATCAAATTTGAAAACAGCTGCGAAAGGTGTATCAGCTTTTGTAATTGGTGTAGTTTTCATAACAGCATTATGAAGACCAGGGAATTGAATATTGAATACTAAGTTTGCTAGTGCACCATCCGGAGCAAATAACGCTTTAATTGGTTTTAAATTAAAGATTGTTACGAATGCAGTTAAGAATACGAATGGAGACCAAGCATATAAAATTTGATTGAATGTATGAGATTCTTTTTCTTCTTGTTTTTCTTCTTTAGTAGAAGATTTTGGCTGCCAAACACGTAAGAATAATGCAAGAGAGATCATACTTACAACGGCTGCGAAAATATTAGTAAGTTCTGCACCTAAGAAGTAAGTTACAACGAACTGAGTAATTGCGAAAGAAATACCACTTACAAGAATACCTTGCCAAGTTTCTTTAATACCTTTAATTCCATCGACCATTGAAACAAGTAAGAAAGGTAATACAATACTAATGAATGGTAAAATAAGAACAGTTTGACGACCGATAGTTAATGCATCAAGTTCAGTTAATTGTGCTGGTACTGTAACTGGGATACCCATAGCACCCATAGCACCACCAGCGATATTAGCTACTAAACAAATACCTGCTGCTTTTAATGGGTTAAAGCCCATACCTACAAGTAGTGCAGCTGTAATAGCAACTGGAACACCTAGACCAGCTGCGCCTTCTAAGAAAGCACCGAAAGAATAAGCAATTAATAATACTTGTAAACGTTGATCATTTGTAATACTTGAAATGCTATCACGAATGATGTTGAATTGTTCTGTTTTAACAGTTAATTTGTAAAGGAAAATTGCTGCGATAACGATAGTACATATTGGATAAAATCCAGATAAAATACCGAATCCGGCAGATGCTACAGCTACTGTTGCTGGCATTTTATAAACGAATATAGCAAGAATAATAGCGACAATCACACTGTAAAGACCAGCGATATAACTTTTCATTTTCAGTCCCATTAAACAAATGATGAAGCAGAAAATTGGAAGTGCTGCGATTAGAGCAGATAACCAAATATTGTTTAATGGGTCATAAATTTGTGTCCAAGTACTCATAATAATGACAACTCCTATCTATTATATGTGAAGAAATTCACATTATTTGTGAAACTATTCACAATCAACTTACATGCTTAGTATATTCTTCTTCAACACTATTGTCAACGTGAAAAAGTATAATTATTCCATAATAGTGTTAAAAGAAATATTTTGTTCATAAAGTAGACAAAAAGCCCACCCAAATCTATTTGAGTGGGTGGGATAAATTATTTGCATATTCTTTTCTTTCAGTTGTTTATATATTATTGATCCTACAGTTCTCTAGTAGAGAACGTCTTTTTATCGAATATGAGAAAGTATGTTGAAGTATGTAATATTTGCTAGGTTGGTACAGCTTGCCTCATTCAATCAAGTAAGAAAGGGGAAATAAATACATTTAATAGGAAGGATTTCATCACAGTTTAAGCTATTGAATACTATTTAAAAAGCAATAAGTTAAAATTTAATGTTATGATATCTCTTTTTACTGAAAATTCCTTTTAGCATAACAAAGAGGTTAAATATAACCCAAAAACGTTACGATAGGTTATCAATTATAGACGGTATTTTACAATATCATTACTGCACGTTGCAATGAGGTGAAAATATAACAAAAAGCCTGATAAAACAACGTTTGCAAGCAAAGTATTTGCAGTCCGTTGTTTTGCTTTTTCGTTATATCATATAGTATAATATTCAAAATCAGCAAGGAATTTTTCCTGAGTTCTTTGTTGGTTAAGGTGGAAAAAATTTTCAGCTTTATAGGTTGATAAAGTTATGTCGTAACAGGAAATATAAGAACAGATATATAAATAAATAAAAAGAAAATAAAAACGAAAATGAGGGGAACTTTATGAGCCAAAATCAATTCGAATGTCATATTTCAGAAGAAGATGTACAAATGTTAAGAGCGTTAGCGCATCCGTTGCGTCTACGCCTAGTAATGGAACTAATGCAACGTGGAACATGTAATGTAACACAATTACAGGAAGTGTTAGAAATTCCGCAATCAACAGTTTCGCAACATTTAACGAAATTAAAACAAAATAAAGTAGTACGCTTTGAACGACGAGGACTAGAAGTGTATTATCAAATTCATAATGATAAAGTAAGTGAAGTTGTAAAAACATTATTTTCTTAAAATTTGAATATTATGGAAAAAGACGTATGGGACATACGTCTTTTTTTATTTGTCAGAAAGGTAACATGAGAGAAAATGTTGGAATGTAAGGAAGAAAAGGCTATTAATTAACATGCTGCTATATGGAATATATTCTAAAAGGAAAAGAAAAGATAGAAAGGAGTGTAATAAGTCAAAGGAGGGATAGTAGAATGGATGTAAAACGTGTGAAACAAATTTTATCTTCTTCAAGTAGAATCGACGTTACATATGAAGGTGTACCAGTATGGATTGAGAGCTGTGACGAGCAGAGTGGGGTTGCTCAAGTGTATGATGTATCTAATCCTGGAGAAAGCGTTCACGTGAACGTGACGGCTTTAGAGGAGAAGTAATAGAAAAGACGCTTCTGATTTTAGAAGCGTCTGTTTTTGTATTATTCCATCATACTCGCAACTTTTTTAGAGAAGAGAAGGAGTACAAGTCCTAAGACGATAACGATAATGCCAATACTTGCAAATACTTCAAGGTATCCTAATGATTGTGTAAAGGAAGCAAGTTTACCAGCTAACCAGTTAGCCATACCTGAACCAGCTAACCATACACCCATTAGTAATGATGCTAATTTAACAGGTGCAATTGCACTTACCATTGATAGACCGATTGGTGATAAGAATAGTTCTCCAATTGTATGGAACATATAAGTGATAACGATGAATAATAAGTTTGCTTTAACAGTTATATCAGCTTCACTACTTCCAGTTTTTAGAACCGCTAATGTTAAAACAAGGTAACCTATACCTAGTAAAATCATACCAAATGCCATTTTTGTTGGTATTTTTAAATCGCCACGCTTTGATTTAGAAAGTTTTAACCATAGCATAGATACGAATGGTGCAAGTAGTACGATGAACGCTGGATTAACGGATTGGAACCAAGATGTTGGGATTTCCCATCCAAAAATTGTACGATCAACAAATTTATCTGTATAAAGTGTTAAAGAACTACCAGCTTGTTCAAAGCCTGCCCAGAAGAATACTACGAAACAAGTTAAAATTACAATTGCCCAAGTGCGGTTTTTTTCTTGTTTTGTTAAAGGTTTCTTTTCGACTGCAGGTTGATTTTTTGTTTTTTTACCAACAACTGTTGTTCCTGCTGTACCAAGATAGCGAGGAGCTAATAAGTTGAAAACAATTTGTCCAATAATCATACCGATACAAGCTGCTAAGAATCCGTATTTATATCCCATAACCATAACGCCATCAACGCTTGTTTTAAAGAAATCTTCTGCTAAAAATCCACAAATAAGTGGAGCGAAGAAAGCACCTACGTTAATACCCATATAGAAGATAGTAAATGCACTGTCACGACGTGAATCATTTTCACTATACAATTCACCTAACAGTGTAGAAATATTTGGTTTGAAGAACCCATTACCAATAACTAATAGTATTAATCCTAGAAATAGTCCTGTTTTTGTATTCATTGAGAATAGTACAAAGTTGCCGATTGCCATAATAATTCCGCCGAGAGTAATGGCATGACGTCTTGTAATATAATGATCCGTTAGCCATCCACCTATAATTGGCATGAAATATACTGCCGCTGTAAAAGTACCATATAATTGCACTGCAAACGCCTTATCAAATCCTAACCCGCCACTAACCGCAGCAGTCGTTAAGTAAAGAACTAAAAGGCCACGCATTCCATAATAACTAAATCTTTCCCACATTTCTGTTAAGAACAACAAGTACAATCCTGGTGGATGTTTTTTTGGTGATTGTTGCTCTCCAGCTTTGTCTAATTTTAAAGCTGCATCCATTTTTGTTTCCCCCTAATCCTGTATAACGGATATTTATGTAATCATTTTAATTTACAAAATATTTAGAAGTCAATAGAATTATATGGAAATAGAAAGAAAATTTCTAAAAAAGTTCTATTTTACTTCGACCGTTACTGTATTTTGCCCTGAAAACAAGATGATAAGCGTTTTCAAATGTAATAATTGAATTCTAAAAGAAAATAAAATAGTGATTAATCAGAAAATTTAGATTAAAATATTTATTCTGATATAGAGAAAATATATTCTATTTACTTTTATAATATAACATATTGGGAATAAAAATACAAAATGAAATAATGTGACATTTAAGTGAATTGAAAAATAACCAGCTCCATAGAAGGGGAGCTGGTTAGGGAAATACTATTTAACAAAGCGTTTTTCGATATCATCTAATAGTAGGTTAGCAGCCATTACACCGCCAGCAGTATTCCAAATCACATCGTCAACTTTGTATGCTTTATTATTTTTCACTGCATTTAAATTTTTAAATAGTGGATCATTGATATATTCTTTTTCTAATTCAGAGCCTTTTTTCTCATTTCCTTTATCGAATGTGAAGTAGAACAATACATCGCCATCCATTGCAGAAATACGTTCTTTAGATACGTTACGCTCTGCGAAGTCATCTTTATTTTGATCGCCAGGACGTTTAAATCCAAGTTCTTTTAAAATAACACCAGAGAATGTATCACCATGATAAATACGAACATCACCAGGCATGAAGCGAACCATAGAGATTTCTTGATTTACTTTATCACCTAGTTTGGCTTTTAAATCTTTCATACGTTTATCGTAATCAGCTAAAACCTTTTGGCCTTCTTTTTCTTTATTTAATGCTTTCGCATAAAACTTGAAGTTATCTTTCCATTCACCACGTAATGTTTCAGAGAACACAGTAGGTGCAATTGCTTTTAGTTGCTCGTACACTTTTTCGTGACGCATTTTGTTACCGATAATTAAGTCTGGTTTTAAAGAAGCGATTGTTTCTACGTTCACTTGTCCTTCATCACCAACAACTTTTACATCTTTCATTTTATCTTTAATATGTGGATACCATGGATCACCAGTCCAAGATTTTACAGCCCCAACTGGTTTAACACCTAATTCAAGTAAAGCTTCAGTACCTTCATTTGTTAAAATGACTACACGTTTTGGATTAGCAGGAACTTCTGTTTTACCCATTGCATGTTCCACAGGAATCATTTCTTTTTTCGTATCTTCTTTTGATTCTTCTTTCGTATTTGATTTTCCACAAGCACTTAAAAGTAGTGAAAAGGCTAATAAAAATACAAATACTGTAAACGATTTCTTTCGCATGAAATTCATTATGTACCCCCTACATAGTGAGAATTTTTTTCAATAGCAAGCATGATATTAAGCCTTTATCTTTAGATTGTCAATACATACGGTTGAAAATAATTCTCATTTCCGTTGACAATGAGAATTAAGTTGAAATACACTTACAACGTATCATTATACATTGAAGGGGAAACGCTGCATGTTATTAAAAACAAATCGAGCAAAATGGGTTGGATTATTTGTTGGGATCATTGCAGTCATTACTTGTATTTGGGGCAGTATTATTTTCGGATATACAAATACGAGTTGGAAATTAGCGTTAGATGCTTTTTTCCATTTTAATGGGTCCAATGAACATATTATTATTCAAAATGTGCGTCTACCAAGGGCATTAATTGCAGCGAGTGTTGGTGCTAGTTTAGCCATTGCAGGTTGTCTTATGCAAACTTTAACGAAGAATCCACTTGCTTCTCCAGATTTTATTGGATTAAATTCAGGTGCTGCTTTCTTCATCGTTGTAGCAATTGTTATTTTTTCCGTGACATCATTATCAGCTTTCACGTGGATTGCCTTCTTAGGGGCAGCAATTGCAGCTGTACTTGTATTTGCTTCTAGCTCTTTAGGAAAAGAGGGGACAACGCCTCTTAAATTAACGTTAGCAGGAGTGGCAATTAGTGCGTTATTTTCATCATTAACACAAGGATTACTTGTGTTAAATGAAAAGGCGCTTGAAGAAGTATTATTTTGGCTTGCCGGATCTGTGCAAGGAAGAAAGTTAGAAATGTTACAATCAGTATTCCCGTATTTATTAA
Organism: Bacillus cereus group sp. Bc061; assembly: GCF_027715825.1. NCBI lineage: Bacteria > Bacillati > Bacillota > Bacilli > Caryophanales > Bacillaceae > Bacillus > Bacillus cereus group sp. Bc061. The sequence continues at coordinate 118,956 of NZ_JAQFTZ010000007.1, read as the reverse complement.
TAGGCTGGATTGCATCTATTATGATGGCAGGGAAAGTAAATACATTGATGATGGGGGAAGACGTTGCAAAAGGACTTGGTCAAAGAACGATTTTAATGAAATCATTCGTACTACTTATTATTGTCCTGTTATCCGGTGGTTCAGTTGCGGTCGCAGGTCCTATTGGGTTTATTGGTATTGTTACCCCGCATTTTGCCAGATTTCTTGTTGGAGTAGATCATAGGTGGAGAGTACCGTATAGTGGTTTGTTAGGTGCAATACTATTGATTTTAGCTGATATAGCAGCAAGATATGTCATTATGCCACAAGAAGTACCAGTAGGGGTTATGACAGCATTTATTGGGGCCCCATTCTTTATTTATATTGCACGTAAGAGAGGGCTTAGCAAATGAAGAAGTATATTCCGTTTCGTATAGGAAAAGGCGGGCTCTCGTTTTTAATGTACAAACGAGCTTGTCTCGTCTTATTCAGTTTACTAGTTGTTTTAATAGGATTGTTTTTTGCGAGTGCAGGTATGGGAGACATGAAAATTGCTCCTTATGATGTATGGCAAGCAATCACTGGAAATGGCGATGCGATGTCCAATATGGTTGTAAATAAGTTTCGTATGCCGCGTATTTTAATTGCTATCCTTGTAGGAATCGCACTTGCTGTAGCAGGATGTATTTTACAAGGGCTCGTTCGAAATCCACTTGCTTCTCCGGATATCATCGGGATTACAGGTGGTGCAAGTGTTGCAGTTGTATTATTTTTAGCTATATTTAGTGATAAAAATAATGCGCTAACTGTAAGCATTCATTATATGCCGTTAGCAGCTTTTATTGGGGCAACGATTGTAGCACTTTTTGTATATTTATTTGCATGGAGAAATGACGGATTATCACCGATTAGTCTTGTTTTAATTGGTGTTGGTTTTTGGGCATTAACGAAAGCGGCAACGACTTTGTTTATGTTGTTAGCGCCAATTTACCAAGCGAGTCAAGCGAATGTATGGATTACAGGCACTGTTTACGGGTCTTCATGGCAAAACGTCATGGTACTTGCGCCGTGGGTTCTTATTTTAACGGTAATATCATTTATAGCTGCTAGACATTTAAATGCGCAAGAGCTAGGGGATGATATTGCGGTAGGACTTGGTGTTCCTTTAACGAAGTCACGCATATTTATGTTATTACTTAGTACAGCTTTAATTGGTGGAGCAGTTGCCTTTGCTGGAGGAATTGGATTTGTCGGTTTAATGGCACCTCATATTTCACGAAGACTAGTTGGTTCTTTATACGGTGCATTACTCCCGGTTGCGGCTATTGTCGGTGCGATTTTAGTACTTGCTGCAGATTTAATTGGGCGTACAGTTTTCACCCCACTTGAAATTCCAGCAGGGGTATTTACATCAGCAATTGGTGCACCTTATTTTATTTATTTACTTTATAAAAGTCGGAATTCATAAAGGAAGATGAATATGCAAAAAGCATTGGAGACGAAACGTTTGACGTTGTCTTACGGTGAAACAATTATTATTGATGAGTTGAATTTAGAAATTCCAAAAGGTGAAATTACCATCTTTATCGGTTCTAACGGTTGCGGGAAATCGACCTTATTACGTTCACTAGCTAGATTATTAAAACCAACAGCTGGTGACATTTTGTTAGATAGTCAAGCCATTCAAAATATGCAAACGAAGCAAATCGCTCGTCAAATGGCAATTTTACCGCAAGGACCGCAAGCGCCAGAAGGGCTTACAGTATTGCAACTTGTAAAGCAAGGACGTTATCCGTATCAAACATGGCTGAAGCAATGGTCAGAAAAAGATGAGGAAATGGTACAGAAAGCACTTGCAGCAACAGGTATGACAGAATTTGCTGAGCGTGATGTGCATGCTCTTTCAGGTGGACAACGACAACGTGCTTGGATTGCAATGACGCTTGCGCAAGATACAGATATTATTTTATTGGATGAGCCTACTACCTATTTAGATATGACTCACCAAATTGAAGTGCTAGATTTATTATTCGAATTAAATGAAACAGAACAAAGAACAATTGTTATGGTACTACACGATTTAAATTTGGCCTGCCGTTATGCAGACAATATTGTAGCCATTCAAGATAAACAAATATATGCACAAGGTAAGCCAGAAGAAGTAGTAGATGAGAAGCTAGTACGTGATGTATTCCGAATGGAATGTCAAATTAGTACGGATCCGTTATTTGGGACGCCACTTTGTATCCCGCATGGAAAAGGAAGACGTGTACGTAAAGAAGTTGCTCATGCAATGAGATAAAGAAAAAGACGATGAGGAAATCATCGTCTTTTTTATTTTCGGCAAGAGAATAAGAGAAAGAGGGGAATACGTAAACGACGTTCATATTCTTCCGCGCTTTGAAAATAAGTTTGATCTGGTGTAGCTTCTTTTAAATTTGTAATTGTAAATCCAGCTTGTTGTAATAGTGTAAAATATTCTTCCGTTGTACGATGATATTTAATAACTTCTTGATCAATCCAAGGTTCAACCCGTTTGCCTAGTTTAAAGTAATCATCGACAAGCCAACTCGTTCTTTTTCCGCTCGTTTGCAAGCTTTCAAATGAAGAGGTAATAATAGGGTGTTGAACGCTAAAAGAAAAGGTTCCATTTGTCTTTAAAGTTTCGTACACATTTTGAAAAATGATAGTAAGATGTTCGATATAATGTAAGGCGAGTCTAGATGTTACTAAATCAAAAGTAGAAGGAGGGTATGTGTAGTCTTTGAGGTTTAAAAAATGAACGGCGCCATTTTTGTTTTCTAGTTGTTTTTTAGCTTTTTCATACATAAGTTCGGAGCCTTCAATACCGGTGTAAGAGTGGCAGTCTTTTTCTAATAATTCCTTGCCAAATTTTGCGTCCCCACAGCCTAAACCGAGAATTTTCTTTCCTTTCACATCACCAATGAGTTGAAAGAAGGCTGGTTTTTCAAGTGATTCATTTGGGCTATTTTCTCGGTATCTTCGTTTCATATATTGTTCAAAAAACGCTTCGTTATTATATACATCAGATTCAGTAAATGCCATGATTGAAGCCCCCTTGCATATTTTTTTATTCTACCAAATATGAAAAGTAAATGATAGATTTCTTGTAATGAATCATATATAATCTAGAATTGTAAGCGGTTACTTTAAACTATTTTTCTATAATAAATTCTGAAAACGTGTTAAGCTAGTAGAGGGATTATTAGAACTATTAAGACAATAATTCGCTTACATGAACGATGGGAGGCTTCACGATGTCTAGTAAAACACTTGCGAAATTTTTAGAAGAAAATTTAGAGGATTTAAAATCAAAGGGGCTTTATAACGTAATTGATCCGCTCGAAAGTTCAAATGGACCGATCATTACAATTGGCGGAAAAGAATATATTAACTTATCTTCAAACAACTATCTTGGATTAGCAACAGATAGCCGTTTGCAAGAAGCAGCAATTGGTGCAATTCATAAGTACGGCGTTGGAGCAGGAGCGGTTCGTACAATTAACGGTACTTTAGATTTGCATATTAAATTAGAAGAAACAATTGCAAAGTTTAAACATACAGAAGCAGCAATTGCTTATCAATCAGGATTTAATTGTAATATGGCAGCGATTTCAGCTGTTATGGATAAAAATGATGCGATTCTTTCAGACGAGTTAAACCATGCTTCTATTATTGATGGTAGTCGTCTATCAAAAGCAAAAATTATTGTTTATAAACATTCTGATATGGAAGATTTACGCCAAAAAGCAATCGCAGCGAAAGAATCAGGACTTTACAATAAATTAATGGTAATTACAGACGGTGTCTTTTCAATGGATGGAGATGTTGCAAAACTACCAGAAATTGTTGAGATTGCGGAAGAATTAGATTTAATGACATACGTAGATGATGCACACGGTTCAGGTGTACTTGGTAAAGGGGCAGGAACTGTAAAGCACTTTGGTCTGTCTGATAAAGTTGATTTCCAGATTGGTACATTATCAAAAGCAATTGGGGTAATTGGTGGATATGTAGCAGGGAAACAAAACTTAATTGACTGGTTAAAAGTTCGTTCACGTCCATTCTTATTCTCTACAGCATTAACACCAGCTGATGCTGCAGCTTGCATGAGATCAATTGAAATCTTAATGGAAAGCACAGAGTTGCACGATCGTTTATGGGAAAATGGTCGCTATTTAAAACAAGGGTTAAAAGAACTTGGCTTTAACATCGGAGAAAGTGAAACGCCAATTACACCTTGTATTATTGGTGACGAAGTATTAACACAAGAATTTAGTAAACGTCTAAATGAAGAAGGCGTATATGCAAAATCTATCGTGTTCCCAACTGTAGCTAAAGGAACAGGACGTGTTCGTAATATGCCAACAGCAGCTCATACGAAAGAAATGTTAGATGAAGCAATTCGTAAGTATGAAAAAGTAGGGAAAGAAATGGGCATCATTTAAGTAACGACATCTTTTGAATAGCTTGCAAATGAGGAGTGGGGAAAATGAAAAAAATTCTAGTAACCGGTTCTTTAGGGCAAATTGGTTCTGAACTAGTAATGAAACTTCGTGATGTATACGGCGCATCAAATGTTATTGCAACAGATATTCGTGAAACAGATAGTGAAGTAGTAACGTCTGGTCCATTTGAAACGTTAGATGTAACAGATGGACAAAAACTACATGATATCGCAAAGAGCAATGAAGTAGATACAATTATTCATTTAGCAGCTTTACTTTCAGCAACAGCAGAAAAAAATCCGTTATTTGCATGGAATTTAAATATGGGCGGACTTGTAAATGCATTAGAAGCAGCTCGTGAATTAAACTGTAAGTTTTTCACGCCAAGTTCTATCGGTGCATTCGGTCCATCAACACCGAAAGATAATACACCACAAGATACAATTCAACGTCCTACTACGATGTATGGGGTAAACAAAGTAGCAGGGGAATTATTATGTGATTATTATCATCAAAAATTTGGCGTTGATACGCGCGGTGTCCGTTTCCCAGGTTTAATTTCTTACGTAGCTCCTCCAGGAGGCGGAACAACTGACTATGCAGTTGAAATTTATTATGAGGCGATTAAAAAAGGCACATACACCTCATACATTGCAGAAGGAACATACATGGATATGATGTACATGCCAGATGCTTTACAAGCGATCATTTCATTAATGGAAGCTGATCCAAGTAAGTTAGTGCATAGAAATGCATTTAATATTACAGCAATGAGCTTTGAGCCAGAGCAAATCGCAGCATCAATTCGTAAACACATTCCGACGTTTACAATGGACTACGCTGTAGATCCAGCTCGTCAAACAATCGCTGATAGTTGGCCAAACTCTATTGATGCAACAGCAGCAATGAAAGAGTGGGGCTTTAAAGCAGAATACGATTTAGACAAAATGACAACGGACATGTTGGCTAAGTTAAAAAAAAAGCTCACAGCTGAGTTAGTGATGAATTAATAGGAAGGGTCGATTCTTAGGAATCGACTCTTTTTATTTGTATTTCAGGAATATACAAATAATTACAAGTGTGATAGAATGAGTTAATTTGTGTGTAAAGGGGAGACAGGGAATGGAGAAATGGGAGTTAGCAAAGGAAATTTACAATACGTCACGTTTAACGGGAACATTTAAACTTCGATCAGGACAAGTATCAAATCAATACTTTGATAAGTACTTATTTGAATCTAATCCAGCATTGTTAGTAGAAATTGCTAAGCAATTGAAAGAGCTCATTCCTCCTGAGACAGAAGTGCTGGCAGGTTTAGAGATGGGAGGAATCCCAGTAGCAACAGCATTATCTTTACAAACAGGTATACCAGTTGTATTTGTAAGAAAAGAAGCGAAGAAATACGGTACATGTAAGTTAGCAGAAGGCGTTAATATTGCTGGGAAAAATGTTTGTGTTGTTGAAGATGTTATTACGACAGGTGGTCAAATATTATTAAGCACGAAAGATTTAAGAGAACTAGGTGCGAAGGTACATCATGTTTTAGGCGTAATTGAACGAACAAAAGAGGGAAGAGAAAACTTATTAGAAGATGGCTTACAACTACATTCTTTATTTACAATGGATGAGTTAATTGAAGGAGAAAAGGAACATGCAAAGGGTTGATGTCGTATACGCACTAATACATGACGAAGAAACAGATAAAATATTAATGGTACATAATGTAGAACAAAATGTTTGGTCATTGCCGGGTGGGGCTGTTGAAAAGGGTGAAACGTTAGAGGAAGCTTTAGTAAGGGAAGTAAAAGAAGAGACAGGTTTAACTGCTGTGGCAGGTGGACTTGTTGCGATTAATGAAAAATTCTTTGAAGAGCCAGGGAATCATGCGCTATTATTTACATTTCGAGCGCATGTAGTAAAAGGTGAACTTGTTGCAGCAGATGAAGGAGAAATTTCCGCAATGGAGTGGGTGGACAGAGCAATTGCAAATGAACGATTCCCATTCTACGATGGAGGATTCGATTCATTATTAGAAGTAGCCATTCCATATAAGTTTCAACCAGAAACAAAGTGATTGAATAGAAAAAACAGGAGCGCAAAGCTCCTGTTTTTTCTATTCAATCGTCTTCAGTAATAACTTTTTCAATAGTGGTTTAATCTTCAGACGTAAATCTTCAGCGTGATTTGCAACTAAGAAGTGATGGTTATAAATGTTCTTCATTAATTGATAAGTTGCTTCTTTCGCTTCGCCTTCTTCGATGAAAATTCCGATTACTTCCATACCACTTTTACGAGCAAGTTTGACAGCTTCATGCGTATCTAAAATACCGTCTTGTTGGTAGTCTAGCGCAGAAGGTTCACCGTCTGTGAAGACAAGTAAGAATTTATGTTTTTCTGGTCTTTTTGCAAGCTTTTCAGAAACGATACGAATGATATATCCGTCGCGGTTATCTTCTTCTTCGCGAAGCTGCATAATTTCTGGACCAACGTTTGGTAACGTTGAGTTTTTATACGTTACAACTTCATGGATAACGTTCGGCTTATCTTCAGGTTTAGCACTAGAAGCATCTTCCCAAAATCCGCTAATAGCGTGCGGGATTTTTAAAGATTTTAACGCTTCATGGAATAGGACCACACTCTTTTTCGTTTCTTCCATCTTGTTATACATAGAACCAGAGCAGTCTACTAATAGTTGGAATGCAACGTCGAGCTCTTGTGATTCTTGCCCTTTTTTATAAAACATGCGAGGCTGCTTTTCAGTATAAATACGAAGGAATTTCTTACGAAGTCTTCCGTAATATTTATCACTATTTGCATTCGTTTTATTTTCAATCGTTTTTTCGATAATTTTCTTTAATTCTTTTACATCTTTATTAACGACTGATTTGATAGCTTGGTAATCCTTTTTCTCATCAGGATTTGGTTTACGTGCTTCTTTAAATGTATGAGAAGCGCCAGTGTTATATTTACCATATGCACCATCATTTTGACTAGAAGCGTGAGAAGCTCTTGCTTCTTTTGTGTCAGCACCATCAAAGTTAGATTGTGTACTTTTTTGAGAAGTACCTTGTACAGAGCCAAGTGCTTGGTCGCCATCTTCTGATTCGCGAGCAGTGTCACCCATCATATTTGTTTTTGTTCCGCTTTCTAATTCAAAGCGTAAAAAGTTCTCGTTTTCATTGTTTTTATTTTCACGGTGCCATGTTGAGAAGCTTTCATCCATTTTGTTTTTATTTTCATCGTCATCTATGAGCTGCGTATCATCGTTTGCTAAATCTTCGACGCGACAGTTTTTTTCATCTGCGATGACAGATAAATAAAGCGGTGCATGCCCGAAATAGTTGTTCAGCATATCACTTTCAAGAAGCTCCTCTAAGCGATAGCGAATTTTCTCAACGATATACATAATATCTTCCGTATTACGAGCTTGGAATGTTTCATGCAAAATAGCTTCAATTTGCTCGAAATATTCATTATTAAACATTTCATATTTATCGCTCGTTAATGAAAGATAGCATAGACAAAATAGACGATCACCGTGATAGTTACGAACACGATTGATTTCATTTTGTGAGCTAAAGTAATTGCGATACATTTCTTTTCTTCTTTTAAAAACATGCTTTGTGCCAGGGCGTAAGTTTTTTACGATTTCCTCAACACGTAAATCTTCTAATAGAACAAATAATTGTGTTAAAAACTTTTTTAAGGGTGATTCTTGCAATTCAATTGCATAAGAACGAATTAAAGTCATGTCCGAGTAATGTTTATTACCAAGTGCTTTTAAAAACACTTCGCTTTTTAATCCGATTACTGTATCCTCTTCTTTTCGATCATCCCAAAAGTGACTAATGACAACCTTTTTTTCAATTTCGTCGTAGTATGCTTTATAGCCATACTCAAGGTAGGCATCATCTTCTTTGAGAAGGGCATACATTAAGTTTTCCATTTGTAGAAACAGCGACGCATCAATTTTTTTGTCACTAAAAATTTGTCTCATAAATTATCCCTCAAAGAAATAACTTTCTGCTAATTCACGGACAGTCATTTGTTCTGTTTCATCGTTTAATTTTGCGATAATACTACGTTCAATTGCACGCATAACGGGAATATATACACCTAAATCACATGCATCGATAATGCCACGAATACTTGCTGCTTCTTCACTTATGCGGCCATCACGAGCTAAAGGCATAAGATCGCTTGCAAATGCAACGAACTTTTCAATTGTTGCAGTGTCTTTTAGTTTTGATTCTGCTAATAATAGTTCTTTTAATGTATCACCTTGGATGTAGGGAACTTCAATAATAACGAAACGGTTTTTTAACGCTTCGTTTAGTTCACTTGTTCCAACGTAGCCTTCATTAATTGCTGCGATTACACGATACTCATCATCACCGTATACAACTTCTTGTGTAAACGGGTTTGTAATCATTTTACGGTAATCTAATGCACCGTGAAGAAGTGGTAACGTTTCAGGTTTTGCCATATTGATTTCATCAATATATAGGAAATGGCCGTTCTTCATTGCTTTCATAAGAGGACCGTTAACGAATGTAACTTCAGATGCGCCATCTTTCGTTTGTAGTGTGTTGTATCCTAAAATACCTTCTACATCTAAATCGACAGAACAGTTAATGCTATGCATTGGTTTTTGGAATAAAGAAGAAAGAGTTTCAGCTAGTACGGTTTTACCACTACCAGTCGGCCCTTTTAATAGAATATTTTTGCCAAGAAGAAGTGCTGTAATGGCATCTTCGATAATGCTATTATCAGATGCTTTATATATTTTTGTACCGATTAAATGTGCATTTTCACCAGCTTCTTGTTTATTCTTTTCGTGAATTGTAGAAAGTTGCTGTTTTAAATCAGCATGTATATGAAATTGTTCTAACATGTATGTCCCACCTAACATTATTTTCATAAAGTAATACATCTTATGATAACTTGTTTTAATATGGTATGCAAAGAAAAGGAGAGGGGACAAATATAAAAGAAAAAGCAATCAATAGTACATTGATTGCTTATAGTAAAGGAGAAATGAGCCTCATAAAAGACTCTAATATTCGTTTTTTGATACTTCTCTTTTGGAAAGCGTTCCATTTAATTTCAGTAGAATGCTTAAAGTCATCTTCAAAATCACGTTTAATATCATGAACAGTTTCTGATTCATACAGTACGCTAATAATTTCGTAATTCAATTCAAAGCTGCGTACGTCCATATTTGCTGTTCCGATTGTTGCAATTTTATCATCAACAAGTACAATTTTTGCATGCATAAAGCCATCTTTATAACTATAAATGGAGGCACCAGCTTTTAAAAGTGGAGTGAAGTAGGACTGAGATGCTTGGTCACTAATAATACTATCACTTTTACCAGGATATAAAATGCGTACATCTATGCCAGATATTGCACTTAAACGTAATAATGTTAAAGTTTCTTGATCTGGAATAAAGTATGGTGTAGCAATCCAAATAGATTTTTTTGCCGAGCCCATAACAGCTAATAATGTATTGCGAATGCTCTTATCATCTGAGCTTGGCCCGCTTGCTACAATTTGCACGGCACCTTCTGCACTTGAAATTTCTTTACCTGGGAAGTATTGTCTATTCATAAATTGATCCCAAGAATAGGTTTTCAAACCACTAGATGCATAGAGCCAGTCCTCTAGAAAAATTGCTTGTAATTTATATAACGCTTTTCCTTCGATTTTTAAATGACTATCACGCCAAACGGGAAACTTTTTTGAACGGCCAAGATATTCATCACCGACGTTAAGTCCTCCAGTAAAACCGATTTCTCCATCTACAATGACGATTTTACGGTGGTTACGATAATTGACGGTTTCAAGTAACCAAGCTGAAAAAATAGGATCAAATTCAACAATTTCAATCCCAGCTTCTTTCATAGGTTTTAAAAAGCGTCTTCTTAACGTATTACTTCCTAATCCATCATAAAGGAAGCGTACAATAACACCAGCTTTTGCTTTGTTTATTAAAGCATCCCGAACTTTTGTACCAATCTCATCAGATTTATAAATATAGTATTGAATATGTATATGATGTTTTGCTTGCTCGATCGCTTGCAAAATTGCTGGAAATGTTTGATCTCCGTTTGTTAAAAGTTTTGTAGTTGTTCTATCTGCGGCAGGCCCGCCTCCAAATTTTTGTACAACTTCTGTTAAATGGGTAGAGCGTTCACTTAATGGGACTTTGAGTGATAACTCTAGTCGTTTTCCTTCTAATATTTCACGGAATAATTTTCTTTGTTCTTCTGAACGGTGGAGATGCTTTTTTCTTCTCCAACGGCTACGCCCGAAAATAGAGTATAAAAGTACACCTACAACGGGAAGAAGTGCTAATACTAAAAACCACGCTAAGGTACTTTGAGGAGACCTATTTTCGATAAAAATAACGAATGAAATTCCTACAATTGTGATGGACCAGAGAACGCCGACAAATGTATATAACGAAATATACGATGTATTTAATAGGAAAAGAACGATAGATACAATTGTAAATATTAATAGTAATTGGACAATAGGTTTCTTCATTTCTATATAATTCCTCTAATCTTTCTTCAATATAGACTTCCTAAATAGCGGATGTAATGTGACATTTTTATCCCACTTTAATGGGCAGTAAGCCCCCCACTGATTAAAGTTTCACTTTATTATAAAGTGTTTTCTGTTTTTTACAAAATGTAGGTATTTCCCCATACTTTCCGCATTTGTCCTACATACAGTGTATTGTTACGTTTTTAAAGAGAAAAGGAAGGTGAATAAAATGTATGGTCGTCCAATTGGAGGATTTGGTCACGGTGGTGGTTTCGGTCACGGAGGTTTTCATGGTGGTTTTGGACATTCACCATTTTTTGGTGGAGGTTTCTTCCCAGGTTTTGTAGCCGGTGCATTACTCAGCCCTGGATTTGGTTATGGCGGATATGGTTATCCGTATTACTCGGATTATTCTTATTATACAGGTTACCAACAAGATCCATATTATTCTTACAATACCTATTAAGATGAGAAAATGGAAAAGGAGAGGGGAAATATGAATTATATAGAAAATAACGGATTGTATTATCGTAATCATCATCATGGAGGGCACCATCATAACGGCGGACATCACCACCATGGTGGGCACAATCACCATGATCATCATCACCATCACGGAGGTGGATGGGGCTGGGGTGGCGGCTCATGGGGCGGTGGATTTTTCCCTGGAAGTTTTGCTGGAGGTGTGTTAGGTGGGCTTACAGCTGGCGCATTAACGGGTGCAGCAGGTGGAGGCTACTATCCAGCACCATACCCAGTAACTTATCCAGCGCCATATCCAGCACCATATCCAGCACCGTACCCAGTAACTTATTCAACACCATATCCGTATTAAACAAAAAAAGAGGATATCCTCTTTTTTGTTTAATACAGTATTTATTTATAAAATTCTTCCAAAATCAAGGTGAAAATATGTTAATATTTTGTTATTATAATTCAAAAACTACTATTTATAATCGAAACGGTATTATATTGCTTTTTATTACAAATAATATTATGTTATTTTAATCGACATATTTCAAAACGTGATGTATGTAAAGAACGATTATTAGGAAATGAAATATCTCTATTTCTATGAAAAGAAACAAGTTGTGTTTTAGTCAGATAGGAAGCAAGGAGAGATGCGCATGCTAGAACAAAGAGGTCATGCATTATATGAATCTTCATTGCGAGATTTAAAGTTAGCATTAGATGAGTCTTCAATTGTTGCGATTACAGACCGAAAGGGTCTTATTACATATGTAAATGATAAGTTTTGTGAAATCTCCAAATATACACGAGAAGAGTTAATAGGGAAAGATCATCGTATTTTAAATTCAGGACATCATCCGAAAACATTTTTTCAAATGCTATGGAAGCGTATTTTGAGTGGAAAAGTATGGAGAGGGGAGATTCGAAATCAAGCAAAAGATGGTACATATTATTGGGTTAAAACAACAATTGTTCCATTTTTAAATGAAAAAGGAGAGCCATATCAATTTATTGCGATCCGAAATGATATTAGTAGTAGGAAAGAAGCAGAACAGAGGTTACGGTTAAGCGAAAGTCGTTATAGGGAGCTTGCGTATCATGATGCTTTAACGAGTTTACCGAACCGTTTACAATTAATAACGACTGTTAACGAATTAATTGCAGATAAAAGAGAGTTTGGTATGATTTATTTTGATTTGGATCGTTTTAAATTAGTAAACGATACGCTAGGTCATATGATAGGAGATTTACTTTTAAGCGAAGTTGCTTCACGGTTGCATTATGTGCTAGGAGAGAAAGATGTTCTGGCTAGGCTGGGTGGCGACGAATTTGTGTTGTTAACAAAAAATCATACACAAGATGAGATGAGGCAGCTAGCGACATCTGTGTTGTCATGCTTTCAGGCGCCATTTATACTTGAAGGTCACGAAGTATACATTTCAGCTAGTCTAGGACTGTGCTCATATCCGCAAGATGGACAAGATGTAGAAACTCTATTGAAGAATTCAGATTTAGCTATGTATAGTGCGAAAGAACAGGGAAGAAATGCAGCGTGTTTCTTTACAGATGAGTTACGTGCGAAAATAAATCGTAGAATGAAAATTGAATTTGCTTTGCAAAAGGCAATTCGTGATGAAGAGTTAGATGTGGCACTGCAGCCTATTATTGATTTGAAAACGAAGAAATATACTGGTATTGAAGCTTTAGCGCGTTGTTCGACAGAAGAAGGACCTATTTCACCAAGCGAATTTATCCCAGTAGCTGAAGAATCTGGACTTATTATAAAATTAGGAGACTGGGTATTAGAAAAGTCATGTCGCTTGTTTAAAACATTGCCAGAGTATGAAGAAGGACTAAAGTTATCTGTGAATTTATCCATACAACAATTAATGCAAAAGCGTTTTATTTTATCTGTACGTAGCATTTTAAGGAGAACTGGATTTCCTGCAAATCGTTTAATTTTAGAAATAACGGAAAGCATTGCTGTTCGTCATTTTGATTATATTATTGCTACATTACAAGAATTAAGAAATATGGGTATTTTAATTGCTTTAGATGATTTCGGAACGGGTTATTCTTCCTTATATTATTTAAAACAACTACCGCTGGATATAGTAAAAATTGATCGTAATTTTATTCGTGAATTTCATTATGATCATGCACAGCCAGAGCGAACGATTGTAAAATCTGTTATTGAAATTGCCCATAGCTTACATTTAGCAGTAGTTGCTGAAGGGGTAGAGACAGTAGAGCAAGAAAGCTTATTAAAATCGATGGGCTGTGATTATGTACAAGGATTTTATTATGCAAAACCTTTATCTGTAGCAGAGTTAAAGGAAAAGTTAATTATAGACTTCTAATAAAAAAGAGAAGCCAGAAGCTTCTCCTTTTTTAATTCATTTTTTGTGAGTCTTTCATTAGTACAGGATAAAGAATAAGACCTAATACGAACAATCCGATTCCTAAGAAGAACGTTTTTAAATCAGCAGTTCCCGTTTTGATAACCCAAATAGAATATATGAATGCTAATGTAGTAATGATGCCGTCCTTTATTCGAGAGCCAGGCATTATATCATACGTTTCTCCTGTAATAACTAATTTGAATTGGTACAGCGTAGAAACAAGGTATGGAATTAAATAAGCTAATGTTGCTACAACGATAGCGAAATTATAAGCTTCTGATACGGTACCAGAAATCGTTGAGAATAAGAAAATTTGCGTCATCACATTTGTAATAAATAATGATTTTGAAGGACTACCTTTTTTATTTGTTTTCGCGAAAAATTTAGGGAAAAGCCCATTTTTTGCTGCCTGATAAGGAACCTCTGAACTAACAACGATCCAGCCAACTGTAGATCCAAATAAAGATACAAGTGCAAGTAAAGCCATTATATATGCGCCTTTATTGCCAATTGCTAAATTTAATGCGTCTACTAATGGTTTTTGAGACTCTTTTAAAGCATCTTGCGGGAGAGCGCCCATTGTAAGTAGAGTAATTGACATGTAAATAAGAAGAGCGATAATTAATCCGAAAATAGTCGCTTTTTTTACATCGCGCTGAGATTTTGCACGATTAGAAAGCATGACAGCCGATTCAATACCGATAAATGCCCAAAGTGTTGCAATAGCAGCTGAATTGATTTGTCCACCTAACGAAATTGATTGTCCTGCTTCATTCATAAATGTTTGCCCGTCTCCGAAATTAGAGGCATTGAAAATGAATAATGTGATTACAATAAACATTGTAAATCCGATAATTTTTGCAATAGTAGCAAGAAGATTCATATTTCCAGCACGATCAATATTTTGAGAAAGAATATATTGAATTCCCCATAACATAAGGCTACATACGAGGAACGTTAACCCTTTTCCAAGTTCTAGTGAAAATCCGTTCGTTGAAAAGAGAATTTGCTTACTTTGTAAAACTGGAAAGAATGTTGATAAATATCCAGCAAAGGAAATAATAACAGATGCTGTTGCAGCCCAGTTCGCAGCCCAATATCCCCATGCCATACTATAGCCTGCAACTTTACCCGCTTTTTTTGAAGGGAACATCGCTTGAGCATAGCTTTGTGGTCCCGCTTTTAATTCTGGTTTTCGGATTGCTAAATTTCCAAATACGAGTGCAATCATAAATACGCCAAGTCCTGTAATACTCCATGCAAGTGTAGAACCCATTGGACCTGATACTTGTGCTAAATTTGCTGGGAGCATAAATACGCCACCGCCAACCATATTCCCGATAACAAAAGCTGTTAAAACCCATAATCCCCATTTTTTCGTTTCCATTTTTGTTAACTCCTTTGTAGTAATATTTGCTTAAACATCATTTTTTACTAGCTTTTTGGCAATAAAAAAAGAGCCATGTAGATAAAAAATACCTACATGGCTCTTCGCCAAAGCGTAGGTACAACGGGAATAACCCTTGTACCTACGCGTAATTTTTCCGCTAGGTTTCAAGGGTTACGTATGATGATGATGTTTTTGTGCAAATGTAACTACAATTGTTGTATAAGTAAGCATAGTTCTTTGCTCCCTTTCTCCTCTGATTTTGAAGTTAGTATACTACATGTTTTTTTGAATGAAAAGAAAAATATAAAAATTTTTATAAAAATACGTTTTAGAGATTAAATATTTACCTTTATTTTTCCTATACTGGAAAATAAGTGAGAGATTGGCAGAAGAGTGTAGCATGGTATAATACATATAGAACTAGAAGGTGACAAGGGGCTATTGTAGATGATGAGTAAGTATGAACAAATTTATACAGAAATCAGTAATTCTATTGATAATAGGCAATTAAAAGAGGGATGCAAAATCCCATCAGAAACTGAATTAATGAAGCAATATGAAGCGAGCCGCGGTACTGTAAGAAAAGCTGTAGATTTATTACAAGAACGTGGATATGTTCAAAAAATACACGGAAAAGGTGTTTTTGTTTTAAAGCGAAAAAACATTGAATTCAACTTTGGTGGTATTGTAAGTTTCCAAGAAGAAAATGAACGTTTAGGACGCCATTGTATTACAGAAGTCGTGGAAATGGAGAAAGTAAAAGCGACAAAAGAGGTTGCAAAGCTATTAAATGTGAAAGAGAAAACAGACATAGATCATATTAAACGCGTACGAAATATTGATGGAGAAAAAGTAATTTTGGATATTAATCATTTTGTATCGGAATATATTCCTGGATTAACGAGTGAGATTGCAGCGGGGTCCATTTATAAATATATTGAGAAAGAACTAGGTCTTCATATTAGTTACTCACAGAGAGTAATTGAAGTGCAACCATGTACAGAGGACGATAGAAAGTATTTAGATTTAAATGGAACAGATTATGTTGTTGTCGTGAAAAACTTTACGCATTTGTATGATGGAAGTCAGTTCGAATATACAGAATCCCGCCACCGCTTAGATATTTTTCATTTTTCGGATGTGGCGCGGAGAAAATAAGGAGATGGAACGTAATGTTTCATCTCTTTTTTTATAAAAAAATGACAAACTCGTATATACGAGTGTTGACTAACTTATATATACGAGTTAATATGTAATTGTAAACGGTATCAAAAAAAGAAAAGAGGGACGGGAATATGGGGAAAGACTATCGTAAAACAGCAGAGGAAGTGTTGCAGTATATTGGCGGGAAAGACAATATTGAACAAGCTGCGCACTGTGTAACGAGACTCCGTATCGCTTTAAAGGATGAAAGTAAAATAGATAACGATAAATTGCAGTCTGTTTCATTAGTGAAGGGAGCGTTTCATAACGCTGGGGTATTTCAAATTGTAATTGGTCCAGGAGATGTTGATCGAGTATATGCTGAATTGATAACGCTTGCAGGTATGAAGGAAGCGACAGTAGCTGATGTAAAAGATTCTGGAAACCAAAAGTTAAATCCAGCTCAAAAGTTTGTAAAAGTATTTTCAGATGTATTTATGCCGATATTACCAGCAATCGTAACAGCTGGTTTATTAATGGGTATTAACAATCTATTAGGCGCAAAGGACTTATTTTTTGATGGAAAAAATTTATTAGATGTGTATCCAAACTTAGGCGGGCTTTGGGATTTAATTAATATGATGGCGAATACAGCATTCGTATTCTTACCGGCACTTGTCGGGTGGTCAGCAACAAAACGTTTTGGTGGTAGTCCAATACTAGGGATTGTTATGGGATTAATGCTTGTGCATCCGGCCTTATTAAATGCCTGGGACTATGGAAAAGCAGCGACTGGTTTAGATGGTCAAAAGATTGAGTACTTCAATATTTTAGGGCTGTTCCAAATTGAGAAGGTAGGATATCAAGGACAAATTTTACCTGTTTTAGTAGCAGCATTTGTATTAAGTAAAGTAGAAATCTTTTTAAAGAAACATGTACCAAATGCAATTCAATTATTAGTTGTACCAATTACAACAATCGTTGTGACAGGTGTATTAGCATTAGGGATTATTGGTCCGGTTACACGTCATATTGGAGATTTATTAACAGTAGGATTAGTAGGTGTATATGAAACAGTACCAGTAGTTGGAGCAGTATTATTTGGAGCATTGTATGCACCACTTGTAATTACAGGTATGCATCATATGTTTATTGCTATCGATTTACAATTAATTGCACAACACGGTGGTACATTCATTTGGCCGATGATTGCTCTTTCTAACATTGCGCAAGGTAGTGCGGCACTTGCGATGTTCTGGATTTCTAAAAATCAAAATGATAAAAGTATGGCATCGACATCAGCAATCTCGGCATATTTCGGTATTACAGAGCCAGCTATGTTTGGTGTAAACTTACGAAATAAATTCCCGTTCTATGCAGCGATTATCGGATCGGCTGTGGCGGCGATATTCATTACATTAAATGGTGTATTAGCACCTGCTATCGGAATTGGTGGATTACCAGCATTTATTTCTATCATTCCGAAATCGATTCCAATGTTTATTGTCGGAATGGTTATCGCAATTGTAATTCCATTTACGTTAACGTGGTTATTTGCAAAACGAGTAAAACAGAAGTAGGAGGAAGTTAAACATGAAGGATTGGCATAAAAGTGTAGTTTATCAAATTTATCCGAAGAGCTTTAATAGCTATTACAATAAAGAAACCGGTGATATAAAAGGGGTTACAGAAAAACTAGATTACTTAAAAGAACTCGGAGTAGATTATATTTGGTTAACACCGATATACCAATCGCCACAAAATGATAATGGATACGATGTAAGTGATTACTACAATATTGATCCATCTTACGGAACGATGGAAGAATTTGAAGAGCTTTTAGAAGAAGCAAAAGCACGTAACATTGAAATTATGCTTGATATCGTTGTAAATCATAGTTCGACGGAGCATAAGTGGTTTAAAGAAGCGAAGGAAGATAAAAATAGTCCATATCGTAATTACTATATTTGGCGTGATGAAAAAAATAATTGGCAATCTAAGTTTGGTGGGTCTGCTTGGAAATATGATGAGAAGACAGAGCAATATTATTTACATCTATTTGATGAGACACAAGCAGATTTAAACTGGGAAAATGAAAAACTTCGTGAAGAAGTATATGATATGATGCGCTTTTGGCTTGATAAAGGGGTAACTGGATTCCGATTAGATGTTATTAATTTAATTTCAAAAGATCAACAGTTCTTAAATGATAATGGAAGTACGGCGACAAGCGATGGCCGTAAATATTATACAGATGGCCCACGTGTTCATGAATATTTACAAGAAATGAACCGAAATGTTTTTGAAGGGAAAGATGTAATTACAGTTGGAGAAATGTCATCTACGACAATTGATAATTGTATTAAATATTCAAACCCTGAGCGTAATGAATTAAGTATGACGTTTAGTTTCCATCATTTAAAAGTTGATTATCCGAATGGTGATAAGTGGACGAAGGCTGATTTTGATTTTATTAAATTAAAAGAGATTATGTCTAATT
Organism: Bacillus cereus group sp. Bc061; assembly: GCF_027715825.1. NCBI lineage: Bacteria > Bacillati > Bacillota > Bacilli > Caryophanales > Bacillaceae > Bacillus > Bacillus cereus group sp. Bc061. The sequence continues at coordinate 100,048 of NZ_JAQFTZ010000007.1, read as the reverse complement.
GGCAAATTGAAATGCAAAAGGGCGGGGGATGGAATGCGTTATTCTGGTGTAATCATGACCAGCCTCGTATTGTGTCACGCTTCGGTAATGATGAGAAGTATAGAAATGAATCTGCAAAAATGTTAGCAACGGCTATGCATATGTTGCAAGGAACGCCTTATATTTATCAAGGCGAAGAAATCGGTATGACGAATCCTAATTTTGAGTCTATTGAACAATATCGTGATGTGGAATCGTTAAATATATATGATATAAAGTTGGAAGAAGGATTATCAAAAGAAGAGATTATCGGGATTTTAAAACAAAAATCTCGTGACAACTCCCGTACTCCAATGCAGTGGAATGAAGAGATGAACAGTGGCTTTACAACAAGTACACCTTGGATTTCAGTGGCTGAAAACTTTAAAGAAATAAACGTAGAGAAGGCATTAGAAGATAAAGAGTCTGTATTTTATCATTATAAAGAGTTAATAGAACTTAGAAAAACGTATGATGTAATTACAGAAGGAGAATATGCTATTTTGGATGAAAATGATCCTAAAATTTGGGCATATACTCGTACTACAGAAAGTGAAGTGCTACTTGTTATCAATAACTTCTATGGAGAGGAAATAACGTACTCTGTACCAGCGCACGTTCAATTAGATGGAATGCAACAAGAAGTATTACTGTCGAATTATAAAGATTCCAGCAAGGATATTACAAACCTTGACTTAAGACCATATGAATCAATTGTATATCGATATACGAAATAAAAGGTTGTATGCCTGCGTGGCATACAACCTTTTATTTTAAGACACCACTATACAAAATGCTTACTTCTACCTCAGGCTTAAATTTTACTTTTGCATAATCTTTATTCCAATTTTTTTTCTTCCATAGGTCAGGATGATAAGCGATAAGATGTCTACCAATTCCGAAAGCATCACAATTTGCCTTTTGTAACTTTTTCGTTATTTTTTTCGCTTCTTTCGTGAGCTGTTTGGATAGTTCCTTATTTAGTTTTTTTCTTTCATCCATTTTGTAAAGATTATCTCTCGGAGCTTCAAGGGCTATAACTTTTAATTGAAGCTTAATGTGAGCATAAACATTTCCTTTTTTATCTGTTGTTATTTTTAAGTCTCGTTTTAATTTCCGATTGCTCACTTCCATTGTTAAATAGTCAGATGTCTTCTCGGATTCATCGCTAGTAAGTTTTTGGGTTATACGGGCACTTGTTCCCATTTTTCCAGTTAATAATACGAATAAAACAGATTGTTTTAAAGGTAAATGCCCGGTCAATTTATCATTGTTAAATAAAGCTAATCCGTTTGTAATTACTTCTTTTCCTTTTATTTTTATAGAAGGGAGGGTAAAGTCTTTACCCGGATCTAACATTTTTGTAGCAGCTGTTTCTAAAGTTTCTTTTGGAAATACACTCATATCTTCTAAGCTTTTCACTTTTTTCTTTAGAAAATCTCCAATTAGTAAATTTCCTACTTTCTTTTTTTCTAGTATCTCGGATGTTTCACCATCTACTGCAATAAGTTTTACTAAAGCAGTTGGGTTTGTTGGGTCCCGAAAGCTGACATCTAAATAAGGTAGTATACCTTTTTTTAAAATTTTGGTTCCTAGTAATTGAACACCATATTTAAAATAACGAATATTTCCAGTCACATTTTTTTTCAGTGCATCGCTTGTATCTCTTATGTTATGCCCGGTTGCTGAATGTATTTCATTCTCGAATGAAGATTGTTCGCCGCTTGAACTTTTTACGAGCTCAATTGTTTGCTGGAGTTGATTCTCTTCTGTAATATCAGATCCAATACTATAAGCTAACCTTGCTTCCCTTAATGGTTCTTGATCCCAACAGCCAGCAAGGAATGCACTAGTGCATAATACAAAAAGTAATTTAACTCTTTTTTTGAACATACTGTTCTCCTTTCTTATTTCTTATTACTGAATAAAGTAGAAATAAAAGAGGGAGGACAACGATGAAAATATAGGTGAACTTATCTGTGAAAGTTGCAATCACTTTTAATTCTTCAGGTGTATCGATAAATAGGGCTATACTAAAAGCAATAATACCAACGATTGGGACAGCCTTTTTATGATTACCAAGATTGAATATATGTCCAATTCCTATAGAAGCAGCGCAGTAATAACTAGCGATAGAAGCTACAACTGTTATCATCCAAATTGGTATGAATAGTAAATCAGTTCGGTCTATAATCCCGATATGCAAGGATCGTAATAAGTAAGCAACTGGTTCTGGAATAAGCTCAATTTGTTTTGGACTAAATACGATAAAGCAAATCCAAACAGTAAAAGTATAAAAAAGGGTTACAAATCCATTCGCGATAGAAATTGCCTTTAGTTTTGCGACAGAACTGCCATTTACTTTTGGAAAAGCGATAAGAATGATTTCAAAACCATACATGGCTGTAATTGTTTCCTTGGATGCTTGAATTATATTCCACCATCCGGCTTCTGTAATTGGAAAAATGTAAGAAAAATCAGCCCGTGTAAGCCCCAGTGCAATTAAAAGGGCCATTGGAAAAATGAGAATAGAAGCCATGACATAAAATCGGACGATCACTTTAAACGTATTATAAGCTACATAGCAACAAGCTATTGTAAATAGTATGAGAATTGCGTACCAAGGAGTTGCTTGCAAAATCCATACTTTAATGACATTACAAGCGTTTAACATAACCGTCATACCAATAAGAGTAAAGTAAAAAACATAAGCAAAACCTAATAGTTTTCCAAACTTATTACCAAATAGCATACAAACACTTTCATACATATCTGCATCAGGAAATCGTTTTAAGAAAAGCCACATAAGTAAAATAATAAGCTGAATCGCAAGCCCGGCGATGAGCGCGGAAATCCACCCACCGCCTTTAGCAATCGGGTGAAGGCGATTCGGTAGAGAAAGTATGCCTACTCCGATTTGGCACTGAATAACGAAAAAGGTAAATTGAACTAACGAAATTTTACTTTGCGTGTTTGTCACCGTCCTCATCCTCTCTCGTTACATGTTGGCGCTGCATTTTTTTCGGTTTTGGATCATGTGGTCGTTCCCAAAATGACCAAATTGGTAGTCTGACAAAAGAATCTTTCATATCTTTAATCCGCATTGGTGCAACAGGAGAAAGATATGGTGTATGAAAAGAATGAAGCTGACATAAATGAACGAAAGTTATAATGAGACCGAACGATATTCCTACATATCCGAATAGGGCAGCAAGGAGCATTAATGGAAATCGAAGAATCCGAACTGCTGAACTCATATCGTTTGATGGAACGAGAAAAGATGAGATTGCAGTTAAAGCTACAACGATAATCATTGTGTAAGAAACGAGTCCGGCTTTTACAATTGCATCACCAATTACTAAACCGCCTACAATACCGATTGTTTGTCCAACTCTGCTCGGCAAACGAATACCAGCTTCCCGTAATAACTCGAAAATTAGCTCCATTAAGAGAGCTTCAAAAATAGGAGGAAGTGGTACTTTCTCTAATGAAGCTTTAATTGTATATACAAGTTCGAGCGGCAATACATCAGGATGAAAGGCTACGGTTGCGATATATATAGCTGGTAAGAGAAAAGCAATCAAAAAACTCACTAAGCGAATCATTCGGACGAAAGAACCGACAATCCAGCGGTTATTATAATCATCTGGTGATTGATAGAAAGCGAATAATGTAACAGGAACGATGAGCGCTGTTGGATCTCCATCAGATAAAATAGCAACTCGTCCTTCCATTAAATTTGCTGCGACTCTATCTGGACGCTCTGTATTTAATTGCTGCGGAAATGGTGAGAAAGACGTATCCTCTATAAATTCTTGTATATATCCCGGAGGCATAAGTGCATCTGTCTTAATCGTTTCTAACCTTCTTTTTACTTCTGTAACTAAATCGTCATTCGCTATGTTTTGCATATAAGCAATTGCCACTTTCGTATGCATTTCTTCACCAAGTGTGAAATATTTAACGACGATATTTGGACTTTTTATGAGTTTACGAATGGAAGCTAAATTGGTTGCTAAATCTTCTACAAAACCAGTATGTGGTCCACGTACAATGCCTTCATTATCAGGCTCTGCTATATCTCTCTTTAAAGATAAAGCTGTTTCGAAAATACAAAAACTGTCGACTTGTTCATGAAAATATAATGATTTGCCTTGTAATAAAAGTTGCACACCGTAATTTAAATTTGTTTCTTTCTTCATACTTAATGTGGCAAAAGCTTTATCTAAAGACAAATCCGACCGAGTTAATAAAGGCTCAAGAGCTAATTGGTGAATTAAATTTAAATCTGCTAAAGATTCGATATATAAGATTGTTCCTTTGCCGTTTTGGAAAGGAAGATCTAATTTTTTTATATCGTCTGAATGACAGAGCTTATTTTCGATATAATTAATGTTTTCCGGAAGTGATGGAAACATATGCTTTTGATCCGTACTCTTTTGTTGTTCTTTTTGCTCTGTCATAATTTCCACCTCTTTTAGATAAAGTTACTTCTGTTAATTTTTGCTTTTTGTGAGAAATTTATGCTTGGGTTATATGAGAAAACAAATTCTATTTTATCGGCTATGATTGCCCACGCATTATTCAATTTCATAGCAGTACTTCTCACATTTATGTCGAATTAAGAAGATATATAGGAGGGATACATATGGAAATAGCTGTAGAACGTATTTTTACGAAAGAGATTTTAAAAAGGGCAGCGAGTTTGTTTCATGTAACAGTGGACGAAAAGCCGCTTGGAGATTTTGAGAATTATATTTTTAAGGCGAAGGGTGATAATGATGAAGATTACGTATTACGTTTAACACATTCTTCTCATCGCTCTAAACAAGAGGTAGAGGCTGAACTAGATTTTTTACGATATGTTGCGGAGAATGGGGCAAAGGTAGCAGGCCCCCTTTATTCAGCATCTCAAAATCTTGTAGAAGACATCAGAGCAGAGGATGAAACTTTCTTTTTCGCTTCTTTATTTACATATGCAAAAGGGGAGCAAGTAAAAGGAGCGGAATCGCCTTATTGGGGAGACGCTTACTTTGAAGCATGGGGAAAAGCGATTGGACAACTGCATCGTCTAACAATGAACTATCCTAAAACGGATCATCGTGATACGTGGGAAGAAGATGAGAGTGGGATTGTTAATGAATTAGAAGATGATCAAGTGAAAAAGATTGCTACTGTATTAATGGATGAGATAAAGGCTCTTCCAATTGAAAGAGAAACATTCGGCCTTATGCATGGTGATATTCATCCAGGTAATTTTCATTATGATGGAAAAGAGCTAACAATCTTTGATTTTGATGATGCGGCTTATAATTACTTTATACACGATTTAGCAATGGTTCTTTATTACTCTGTTCTATTTACAACGTGGACAGCGGAAGAGAAGACAGACTTTGCTCGTAAACAGTTACAAGTGTTACGGAAAGGCTATGAGTATGAGCACAGACTGGCGGATAGCTGGTATGAATCATTACCACTATTTTTACGTTTGCGTGACATAGGTCTATACGGCACGCTCCAAAAGAAATTTAAAGGGAAAGATATGCCAGATAATTTCCGAAAGTTATCAGAAGAGCTATACGAAAGAATTATAAAAAAAGAAGCAATTGTGAATATATAATACATTCTGTTCAAAACAAAGTATATAAAACAAATATATACTTTGTTTTTTTATACAAAAATATGTTTGTTTTATTAAAATAATATTGTCATAGATTCGGTATACACTTATAATTTTTATATATTCTGAATATTCTTGATAAAAAGGAGGGGGAATATTGGAAGCTTTCGTAAATTGGTTAAATAATATTGTTTGGAGTCCAGCACTTGTTTATTTATGTTTAGGAGCAGGTTTATATTTTTCTATTCGAACGAGGTTTTTACAAGTAAGGCACGTAGGAGAAATGGTGAAGCTGACATTTAAAGGAGAAAAATCAGAGGCTGGTGTTTCTTCATTCCAAGCGTTAGCACTTTCGTTATCAGGGCGCGTTGGGACAGGGAATATCGCTGGGGTAGCTACAGCGGTTGCCTTCGGTGGACCAGGGGCTGTATTTTGGATGTGGGCAGTAGCCTTTTTAGGAGCAGGATCAGCTTATGTAGAATCAACACTCGCGCAAATCTATAAGACAAAGCATCAAGGACAGTTTCGCGGTGGACCTGCTTATTACATTGAAAAAGGTTTAGGGGTTAAATGGTATGCATTAGTATTCGTTGCAGCGACAATCCTTGCAACTGGGCTTTTATTACCAGGCGTGCAAGCAAATAGTATTGCTGTAAGTTTAGAGACAGCTTTTGGAATTAATACTACTCTATCAGGGGCTTTATTAGTTGTTGTATTGGCTCTTATCATCTTCGGTGGAGTAAAACGAATTGTTAACGTAGCGCAAGTTGTCGTACCGTTTATGGCTGTTGGGTATATTTTAGTAGCTTGTGTTATTGTCGCTATGAATATTGAAAAACTGCCAGAAGCATTTATGTTAATTATAAGAAGTGCGTTTGCATTAGAAGCAGCATTTGGTGGTATTATCGGTTTAGCAATTTCTTGGGGAGTAAAGCGTGGTATTTATTCTAATGAAGCAGGGCAAGGAACTGGACCACATGCAGCAGCAGCAGCAGAAGTATCACATCCAGCTAAGCAAGGCTTAGTGCAAGCATTTTCCGTTTACATTGATACATTATTTGTTTGTTCAGCAACAGCATTTATGATGATTATTACAGGCATGTATAACGTATTTGATGCAAGCGGAAAAAACTTTATCGTAAATAAATTAAATGGTGCACAGCCAGGACCGGGATATACACAGGCAGCAGTAGAATCTGTTTTCCCTGGATTTGGAAACGGTTTCGTTGCAATCTCGTTACTATTCTTTGCATTTACAACAATTATGGCGTATTACTACATTGCAGAAACGAATATCGCGTACTTAAACCGTGATAAAGATCGCCCTTGGCTGTCTATGGTACTAAAGTTTGTCTTTTTAGGAGCTGTATTCTACGGTTGTATCAAAACAGCAGCAACGGCTTGGGCTTTAGGCGATATCGGTGTAGGAATTATGGCATGGGTAAATATCATTGCGATTTTACTATTACAAAAACCTGCATTAGTTGCATTAAAGGATTATGAAAAGCAGAAAAAAGAAGGAAAAGATCCAGTATTCGATCCAGGGCCATTAGGAATTAAAAATGCTGATTTCTGGGAGCATGAATACGGAAAAGATAAGAAAGAAGAAGTATCGTAATGGAATAGAGATGAAAAAGCAAAGGGGAAACCCCTTTGCTTTTTTTATGGGTGAAATGAGGATCAAAGTTATTTTTTTGCTTATTTTTGAATATAAAAAGAATGTACATGCTTTGTTAGGGGAAGGGGGGAGTATGTTGATAGAGTTTCGTAATGTAAATAAATATTATGGTAACTTTCAAGTTTTAAAAGATATTAATGTACAAGTGAAAAAAGGTGAAGTGGTAGTAGTTGTTGGGCCTTCAGGATCAGGAAAAAGCACGTTGCTTCGGTGTATAAACCAGTTAGAGTCAATTACAGATGGAGAGTTAATTGTACAAAATATGGAGGTACACAATGCGAAAACAGATATGAATGAATTACGCCGAAATATCGGAATGGTCTTTCAACATTTTTATTTATATCCACATAAAACGGTTCTTCAAAATATTACACTAGCACCTATTAAAGTAAATAAAATTTCAAAAGAGGAAGCAGAGAAAACGGCGATGTTTTATTTAGGGAAAGTAGGAATTCCGGAGAAGGCCAGTGTATATCCACATCAATTATCTGGTGGACAACAGCAAAGGGTGGCAATTGCTAGAGGACTTGCGATGCAGCCGGAAATTATGCTATTCGATGAGCCTACGTCTGCTCTTGATCCAGAGATGATCGGGGAAGTACTTGATGTTATGAAAACGCTAGCTAAAGAAGGGATGACGATGGTCGTTGTCACGCATGAAATGGGATTCGCGCGGGAGGTAGCCGATCGGATTTTATTTATGGATGATGGCAAAATCATTGAGGATACAACACCGGCGCAATTTTTTGCAAGTCCTGAACAAGAAAGAGCGCGTCTATTTTTAAGCCGAGTGTTAAACCATTAAAGGAGGAGTTTTATGCTTAAAATGAAAAAGTTGTTTACGTTAATCGTATTTTCATGTCTATTCGTACTTGTCGTTGCTGGGTGCGGAAGTAAAAAAGATGAGGCAAAAGAAACGAATACGAAGCAAGGCGGGGCTGTTGAGCAAATTAAGAAGCGCGGGAAATTAGTAGTTGGGGTGAAGAATGATACGAACTTATTTGGATTGAAAAACCCTTCAACAGGGCAGGTAGAAGGATTTGATGTTGATGTTGCAAAGGCGCTTGCGAAAAAGATTCTTGGGGATGAAAAGAAACTAGAGTTGAAAGAGGTAACATCTAAAACGCGTATTCCACTCCTGAAAAATGGTGACATTGATGCAATTATTGCAACAATGACAATTACAGAAGAACGTAAAAAAGAGGTCGATTTTTCAGATGTATATTTTAAAGCAGGGCAATCGTTACTCGTGAAAAAAGGAAGCGATATTAAAAGTATTGATGATGTGAAAAAGGGCGTAAAAGTGTTAGCAGTAAAAGGCTCAACATCGACAAATAACATTCGCCAAAAATCACCAGAAGCGACTGTATTAGAATTTGAAAATTACAGTGAGGCATTTACAGCGTTAAAAGCAGGAAAAGGTGATGTTTTAACGACAGATAATGCAATTCTTTACGGTATGGCAAAACAAGATTCAAATTATGAAGTGGTAGGGAAAATTTTTACGGATGAACCGTACGGAATTGCAGTGCAAAAAGGTGCAGATGATTTAACGAAAGAGATTAATAATTTAATTAAAGACATGAAAGCAAGCGGAGAGTATGACAAATTATATGAGAAATGGATTGGGCAGAAACCAGAGAAGTAAAGTGATAAATAGTAAAAGTGAGAGGATGAGAGTACTCATCCTCTTCTTGTAAAGAAAGAGGGGAGAATATGTGCCTGATTTTTCTATATTAACGAATAACATTGATATGTATTTAGAGGGTTTTAAATATACAGTGTTGTCTAGTGTAATCGCATTAATAGGCAGTTTTATTTTAGGGGTAGTATTGGCGGTAATGCGTATTGCACCAATTCGCATTTTAAATTGGTTGGGAGCTGCTATTGTAGAATTTGTAAGAAATATTCCGCTCGTATTAATTGCATTCATATTCTATTTCGCTTTACCTGTAGTAGGAATTACTTTAAATGGTTTTGTAGCAGGAACAGTTACGCTTACCGTATATACTGCAGCGTTTATTGCGGAAGTCATTCGCGCTGGTATTTTATCCGTTGCAAAAGGTCAAATGGAAGCAGCACGTTCCTCAGGATTAACGTATGTACAGGGAATGTATTATATTGTTTTACCCCAGGCGATGAAAATCGTAATCCCTCCTTTAGGAAATCAATTTCTCAATTTAGTAAAAAACTCTTCTATACTCGGAATTATTGCTGGTGCTGATTTAATGTATCAAGGAGATTTAATTTCAACGAAGACGTTTGTTACGTTCGATGTGTATATATTTGTCGGGATGTTTTATTTAATATTAACAATTCCGCTCAGTATGCTAGTGCGTTATTTAGAAAAACGCTTAGCAAAGGAGGCGGTGTAAATGGATTTTAAGGGAGCAATTACAGGAGATCATATTCTCTTTTTATTAAAAGGATTACTCATCACATTAGAGGTAGCACTCGTAGCGATTGTACTTAGCTTTATTATCGGTAGTGTAATAGGGATTGTACGGTACACAAAAATACCCGTCTTCTCACAAATATTAGGAGTTATCGTTGAAGTAATTCGAAACTTACCACTACTTTTAATTATATTTTTCACATATTTTGCACTTCCAGAAGCAGGCTTGAAATTAGAAATTATAACAGCCGTAATTGTCGCTTTAACAATATTTGAAGCTGCAATGATATCTGAAATTGTTCGAAGTGGCCTATTATCTATTGAAAAAGGACAGATTGAGGCTGCAAGATCTTCAGGATTAACGTATGTGCAAGCACTTTGGCACATTATTTTACCACAAGCATTAAGAAGAATGGTCCCGCCACTTGTCAGTCAGTTTATTTCATTGCTGAAAGATACAGCGCTAGCAGTCGTTATATCACTCCCAGAGCTTATGCATAATGCTCAAATTATTAGCGGACAAAATGTAAATTATATGATTCCAACGTTTATAGTAGTAGCTTGTATGTACTTTATTGTAAACTATAGTTTATCAATTTTATCGAGAAGGTTAGAACTTCGTTAACCCTTACAATATATGTAAGGGTTTTTCCTTGTTTCTCCTTATTTTCCTCTAAATAGAATCTAAATCTTGCAATAATTCAATTTTTTATATTATTTTATCAGAAAAGTTTTAATTTTATATAGAAAATGTAATCGCTTTCGTGTATATTTTTATTATCAGAAAATTTTAACAAGATATAGGGGTATTGGTAGGGGGAGGATTTAGATGCAGCAACCAACGAATGAGAAATTACATCGTACGATGAAGAGTAGACATTTATTTATGATCGCACTAGGTGGTGTAATCGGAACTGGTTTTTTCTTAGGTTCAGGTTACACCATTAATCAGGCTGGACCAGGGGGAGCCATCCTTTCATATTTAGTAGGCGGATTTATTATGTATTTAACAATGCTTTGTCTTGGGGAGTTAACGGTAGCGATGCCAGTTTCAGGTTCTTTCCAAAAGTATGCGACGAAGTTTATTGGACCAGGAACGGGCTTTATGATCGGCTGGCTATATTGGCTTGGCTGGGCAGTAACAGTAGGATTAGAATTAACGTCAATCGGTTTAATGATGAAAAGATGGTTTCCGAATGTTGATGTTTGGGTATGGTGTCTTGTATTCGGTGTTATTTTATATGCTTCAAACGCAATTTCGGCGAAAAGTTATGCTGAATTAGAATTTTGGTTCTCTAGTATTAAAGTAGTTACCATTCTTGCATTTGTTGTTCTTGGTGGTAGTGCATTATTAGGATTTATATCATATGACGGAAAAGAAGCAGCACCTCTTTTCTCTAACTTTGTAAGCGAAGGCGGGTTATTCCCGAATGGACTAGCTGCCGTATTACTTACAATGATTACAGTTAACTTCTCGTTCCAAGGAACAGAGTTAATCGGGATTGCAGCGGGAGAAAGTGAAAATCCAGAAAAAACAATTCCACGTGCAATCCGTAATACAGTATGGCGCATTATGTTATTCTTCATTTTAACAATGACGATTTTAGTAGGATTAATTTCTTGGAAAGAAGCTGGCGTAATTGAAAGTCCGTTCGTAGTTGTATTTGATAAAATCGGTATTCCATATGCAGCTGATATTATGAACTTCGTTATTATTACAGCGTTACTATCTGTAGCGAATTCAGGATTATATGCGGCAACTCGTATACTATGGTCACTTGCAAATGAAGGAATGGCACCAAAGTCTTTCCAGAAAGTAAATAAGCGTGGTATTCCAATTACAGCACTAGTTGTAACAATTGCTGTAGCTGCTTTATCTTTATTAACAAGTTTCCTTGCAGAAGATACAGTATACATGTACTTATTATCTATAGCTGGTTTATCAGCTGTATCAAGTTGGATTATTATTGCCCTGTCGCAACTGCGCTTTAGAAGTCAGTATATAAAAGGCGGAGGAAAGTTAGAGGACTTAAAATATAAAACACCGTTATATCCAATTGTTCCTATTTTAGCTTTAATTACAAATAGTATCGTTGTTATTAGTTTAGCGTTTATTCCAGAACAAAGAATGGCGTTATATTGTGGTATTCCATTTATCATTTTCTGCTACATATATTATTATATAAATAAGAAACGGCAGAAACCGATGAAGGTGGAGACAACAAATGAAACTAACCATCAAACAAGATGATATTGAGGCAGATTTATCGTATGGTCAATTAGCGATTGGAAAAGAAAACGGGTATTCACCGTTACAATTACTTATTTCTTCAATCGCAGGATGTAGTGCAATTGTCTTTCGAACAATTTTAGAAAAGAAACGTATTACATACGATACGTTTACAATTGAAACGGAAATTGGTAGAAGTGATGCTTTATCAAAACCAGTTGAAAGTGTTCATTTGCATTATAAAATTAAAGCACAAAACATTACAGAAGAGCAGTTGGACAAGGCGTTGCAGCTTGCAGTGAAAAATTGCACAATTGTTCAATCTGTAAAGGATAGTATAAAAGTTACGGAAACAATTGAGCTAATAAAGTAAAACAGAAAAACGTGAGAATATGGCTCTCACGTTTTTCTGTTTTAGAGAGGGGGGGAAGTATGATGGAATGTTTAGGATGTAAATTAGCAAACGAAGAGGAAAAAATTTATAGAGTATACGAAGATGAGTATGTAACATGTTTTTTAGATCATGCACCTTTCTATCCAGGACATACTTTAATTGTGCCAAAACAGCATGTTGTAGAAGTAGATGAATTAGATGATGTTGTAGCAAAATCCATTATGGATGCTTCTAAGCTTATTGCAAAAGCGATTAAGGCATTATATAAACCAGATGGAGTTACAGTTTGTCAAAATGGTGGAGTATTTAACGAGTTAACACATTACCATATGCATGTCGTACCAAGATATAAAGAGCGCTCGTTTGCTGAATTTTATACGGTACAATCGGGAGAAAAGCAGAATCATAATTTTGAAGAGACTAAGCGCTTATTAAAAGGGGCGATAGAGCAAATACTGCTTAATGAAAAAGTGTAAGAGGGATGTTTTAAAGAAGTTTTCAGGAAAATTCTAATAAACAAAAGCCCAATTTCTCAGTTAAAATAGAGAAATTGGGCTTTTGTTTATTCTATTATTAAATTTTATCTATAAAAAGATTTTGCAGTGTCACAAAGTATGGTGCTCATTCGTTATATAGAGTGAGAGGAGGAATTATATGAAAGTTACAAACAACGATTATGAAAAGATGGAAGAGCTATATGAGTTGTATGAACAAAAGATTTATTATGTAGCTTATTCTATTTTAAATAATATTCAGCAGGCAGAAGATGCAGTTCAAGAGACGTTTATTACTCTTTATAAGAACTTGGAAAAGCTCCATAGCTTGAGTACTGAAGAGCTTAAACGATACATTTTGAGGGTTGCGAAAAACAAGGCGATTGATAGCTACCGGAAAAATAGACGACATGAAACATTTTTAGAAGAATATGAAAGAGAATCAGCAGAAGCAGTAGATGAAAATATTGAAGAGTGGGAAAAACGTGTAATGTCCGAGGTTCAAATTGATGCATTGTTAAAAGAGTTAAATGAATCTAACAAACAGGTGTTTAAGTATAAAGTCTTCTATAACTTAACGTATCAAGAAATTTCAAGCGTCATGGGGATAACGGAGGCTAATGTCCGAAAGCAGTTTGAGCGTGCTCGAAAAAGAGTCCAAAATATGATAGGAGGTATACAACATGACGAATTCAAAGAACTCCAAAGAAATATATGAACTTGCTGAAAAAATTGCTTTAGATGATTTTGATAAACTCGAAGAACAACATGAATTTTCACATACATATACGCGCAAAAAGAAATTGTTTATGGAAGAAATGAAGCTGAAAGACGAGAAGCCACAGAAAAAGCGTAAAAAACATCGTATGTTAATCGCTGCTGCTTGCTTATTGATTGGTATGCCGACAACCGTTTTTGGTGCAGTGAAAGTCTATAATATGATTGTCCAAAAACAAAATTACGAAGTAAATGTTTCGGTAACAAATAAGGACTCGAAAAAGGCTGATAAGTGGTATAAGCTGAAAATAGGTAAATTGCCAGAAAATATGGAAGCAATCGATGATAGTGCTATGAAATATTCATTTAAAGATAACTACGCAATGGGGGGATTTTCATTCGTTCTTTGGAGAGTAGGAGGGAATTCAGATTTTCCAACTCTGTACTCGAAAAGTTATGAAGAAAAAGAGATAAATGGTAAGAAGGCAGTAATTGTTCATAGAGAAAATGGTAATAAAGATTTAATGTTTAATAGAGTAATTTTTCTCTATTTTGAGGAAGAAGGAATTATGTTACAAAGTTATATTGGAAATGATATAAACGAAGAACAAATGATAGATGTGCTAGGGAGCATTTCACTTGAGCCCACGTCAAAAGAAAAGTCATCATATATAAGCGATTATGATAAAAAGTATTTTAGCCAAGAAAGTAAAACAACTAAGGTAATTCCTTTGAAGAAGGATAGCAAACGACTATTTCATATAGGGCAAAAGGTTCCAGTAACGATATCTATGGATAACAGCCAAATTGAATATGTGATAGAAAAAGTTGAAGTCTTTGATTCAATCAAAGATTTTAAACAAGAGAACTTTAATGAACTTGGCCTAGAGATATTAAGCAAGAATCAAGCTTTGGATCAAGAGGGACAATTGATACCATATAGACGCGATGTATATAAACTTGGAAATGGTAAAGATTCAATTCATAAATTAGTAGAAACAAAATTAGTTAATCCTAAGTTTGTTTACTTAAAAACAACAGTAAAAAATATTGGTAAAAAGTCGACAGAAGAAATCTATATGCATCCATCTATAAAACAGCTTAAATTTGACGGTAATGCATGGAACTACGCTAAAGAAGATGGAATCGCAGAAAAAAATATTATGACAGGCGAAGTTGATTATTTAGAGCCTCATGGAGATGGAAAAAGCTTCTACAATATTGGTAGTATCCGACCAGGAGAAACGGTGAAGGTTAACTTAGGTTATTTTGTAGATGAGGATAAACTAGATTCAATCTTTTTGGATGCTTTCAATTACAGAGGGACTGGCGACACTGAAAATATGAATGCGAAACATCGTTGGTGGATTGATATTCGTCAATAGTAACAAAGAGACTAAAAAGCTGCTTACATCTAGCAGCTTTTTTCGTCTTCATACATATGTAAAATTTCTTTCGCACGTATACGTAAACCATCTATTAATTCTTTCGGTTCTAAAACTCGTGCATCTTTCCCAAGTCTATAAAATAAAGGGGTAATAAAATTAATTTCACCTTTATCAATTGTTGAATGTATATATCCTGTCCCGTCCTCGTTTACTACAACGAATTCTTCAAGGTAAGGCACGCTTTTACATTGGCGCACACCTTCTGTTGTTAGTAAAACATGTAACTGAGTAGGACTATGTATTACGTTAGAGTTAGAGGCAAACCACTCTTCTAAATTCATGAATGTATCTTCATTTTCTTCCGTTGATAATATAGAAAGAATACGATCAACGCGATACAGTAATACTTTTTTTCTACTGAAGTCATAGGATGGTAAGTACCATAGCCCGTCATGAGCATATACACCGATAGGATGAACATGTTTTGTTTTTATCCCCGATTTAGATTCATATTGAAATTGTAAATTTTTATTTTCAATAGCCGCGGTTAATACTTTGTTTAAAAGAGGGGTATCAATTGTACGCTTCGGATTCCAAAAAGCGATATAAGAACGTATTTTATCAACTTTCGTTTTCGCATCATGTTGTAGGGAGCTATACAGTTTATGTGTAACGGAATTGATTTCTGTGTTAAAAGGCAAGTCTCGATAGTAACTTAAAGATTGAAAAGCAAAAAAGATGGAGACTGCTTCTTCTTCCGTAAATAAGATAGGTGGAATGACTCTATTCGTTAATACTTTATAGCCGCCGTTACGACCTTGTTCAGCGTAAATGGGTAATCCCATATCACTCAAGTCTAAAATATATCTATGGACAGTACGAACGGAGATATTAAATTCATCAGCTATTTCTTGCGCTGTAAATGTCTTTTTGGCAGAAGCAAATATAAGAATATCTAATAAGCGTTTAGCTTTTGACAAATGTATCACCTTTTTTCTTTTTAACATGACATAAATTGTCGTGTTTTATTGTTAGTATATTGTTTACATCATATGTTATCAAGATGAGATGCAAGGAGGAAAAGATATGTCACGTGAAATAGTTTTATTTATTGCGGCGAGCTTAGATGGATATATTGCGAAAGAAAATGATGATTTAGAGTGGTTAATGGAAACAGAAGGAGAGGGAGATAACGGTTATACAGAAATGTATGAAACAATTGATACAATAATTATGGGAAAGAAAACGTACGACTATGTAGTAGAGCATACGGAAACATTCCCGTACTTAGATAAATCATGTTATGTTTTTTCTCGTTCAGAAAAAGGTTCAGACGGAAACGTAGAGTTTGTAAATGAAGATGTAGTGGAGTTTACAAAAAGGTTAAAAGCAAAAGAAGGATCTAAAATATGGATGGTTGGTGGAGGGAGTCTACTGAGAGAGTTCTTTAAGAATAATCTAATTGATGAATATGTTGTTACGATTACACCGCATATATTAGGTTCTGGAGTTCCGTTATTTCAAGACAAGAACCCAGAAATTAATTTAACTTTAACGGATACGAAACGTTTTGGGCAATTTGTAAACTTATATTATAAAGTAAAATGATAAAGAAACACGACTACTGATGGTAGTCGTGTTTTTGTATAGATGGCAATGAAATAATAAAGCAAGATCCGTGATCAACTTCGCTCGTTACAATAATATTCCCACCGTGCAGCTCTACAATTTCTTTCACGATAGATAATCCTAAACCAGTTCCGCCTGTAGCTCGTGATCTCGCTTTATCAACTCGATAAAAGCGGTCGAAAATGTGAGGGAGGTCTTCAAGCGGAATACCTTCACCTTCATCTTCAATTGTAATGGAAATACTTTTATGTTCTTCAGTAACAGAAATGTGGATAAGAGAATACTCTTTTGAATGTCTATAAGCGTTATTTAAAATGTTCATCACAACTTGTTCGAATCGTTGTTCATCTAAGTTTACTAGCAGTGTAGGAGGACAAGAGAAAGAAACTTTAATGTATCTTTCTTTATACATGGCGTTTACTTTTTCACATATACGCGTAAGGAAGGTGTGTAAATGCACTTCCTTTACTTGAATAGAAAAGTTATGTTGTTCCATTTGTGCAAGGGAGAACAAATCTTGAACTAAGTTTGTAATGTAATCAGACTCATCTTTTATAATAGATAAATATCGTAAACGTTGCTCAGGAGATGTTGCTTCTTTTGAAGCAATGTCAGCATAACCTCTTACGTATGTTAATGGTGTTCGTAATTCATGAGCAACACTTGCCAGAAATTCACTTCGCTCTGTTTTCATATAATGTAAATCATTTGCGAGTGTTTGAATAGATGATGCTAGTTCACCAATTTCATCATTTCGAGTAGTCGTTAATGAAACTGATAAATCTCCTTTACTCATTTTTTCAGTGGCATGTTTCATGTGTAACAATGGTTTTGTTAATAACCGAGATAAAAGAAAAATGGTAATGACTGTGAGTAGAAACGTGATGGCACCAGCGATAATGAATTGTTTTGTTAATCCATTCACCAACTTTTCAATGGATTCTGTCCCAAGAAACATATACACATACCCCTCATATTTTCCAGCTACTATGATGGGACTAACCGTACATATATAATTAGATGTTTTCCAGTGATTCTCTATAATTGCTCCGTCATGATCTGTCCGCGTTTGCATCTTTTCAATATGCTTTTTTATAGTAGTATTTATTTCATTGGATTTAGCTAGTACTTCCTTATTTGCATTTGTAATAACAACAGTGGTTTCGGCTTCGGATTCCATTAGTGCAACATGGGAGATTGTTTGCTTATCAAAATACTTTTCAAGGACATCTCTGTGACTATTTCCGCGCTTTAATAAAGCTGTCATTTCTTCATTTACTCTATTGTTGACAAGACTATAATAAAGCGAGACAAATAGAACACTTTCGATTAAAAGTGTAACAATTAAAAAATAAAATCCGAGCTGAATAGAAATTCGCTTCATTGCTTTGCTCCTTAATCTAGAGTATCAACCCATCGATAGCCAACTCCGTACACAGTTTTTAAATGATCATCAATAGGGAAATTTACTTTTCGTAATTTATCACGCAAATTACGAATATGTGAATCGACAGTTCTATCTTCTGTATTTGTATTTAATCCCCAAATTCGTTCAATGAGCTGATCACGGCTCAATACGTAGTTCACATGACGTAAAAATAATCCGAGTAAAGAGAATTCAATTGGTGTAAGAAGAAGTTCTTCGTTATAGACAGAAACGAAATGCTTTGCCTCATCCCATAAAATGCCGTGATATTGGATTTGCGTCCGTTGATTCGTTCGCCTTAAAACAGCTTCAATTCTCGCGAAAAGCTCTTCTTCATGGAAAGGTTTCGTTACGTAATCATCTGCTCCGATTTTTAATCCTTGGACAACATCTACCGTTTGATCACGAGCTGTTACCATAATGATAGGAACGTTACTAAATGAGCGGATTTTTTTACACGTTTCCCATCCGTCCATCGTTGGCATCATAATATCGAGTAAAACAAATTTAAAGTTTTGATTTTCTATATGTGAAATCGCTTCTTCTCCGGATCGTGCACATATGCAGTTATATCCAGTGGGAGTAAGATAAAGCGTTAATAATTCAAGCATTCTCGGTTCATCGTCTACGAGCAGTATATCAATCATAGAGAGCCCTCCATATTTATAATCGTTACTTAAATTGTAAGTCAAAATCATGAAGAAATGGTGCAGATTATAATGTGTCTGCATAATTTCTTCAGAATTGCTTGTTATTGTAAAGTTGAAATTCCATTTTAGGTAATGATATTGGCTCGAAAATGATTTATACGGAGGCGGTATAGTGAAAAAAATGACCCGAGTTTTTGGGATAACAATAATTACAGCAGTTGGTCTTGCGGCATGTGGACAAACAAATACAGATCATAAAAATCATGAATCTAAAGAAGAGAAGAAAACAGAGCAGAAGGAAATGAAAATGAATCAGGAGGTAACTGCACCGAAAGAAATGAATCAAGGTGCATCAAATGATTTATTAACAACAAGTTTAAAAAATGTAACGAGATTAAACACAAATGATCCTCTGCAAATGGCAGTATTAACTTCGCAAACGATATGGCCAGCAACGCATAAAGAGAATCAACCCGGTGCTGTTATTTTAGTACCAGTAAATGAGTGGCAATTAGGTATTGCAAGTGCAGACCTTATTCATCATCCGAATAACGGACCGATTCTATTTATAGAAAAAGAAAAGGTACCCGAAATGACATTAAAAGAAATAAAACGATTAAATCCGCTCGGAACGAAAGATGGAACACAAATTATGGTGATGGGGGATGTCGATGCATCTATCCTTGAGCAATTAAAAGAGTATAAAGTAAAGCAAATAAAAGAAACGGATCCATCTACATTTGCAAAAGATGTTGATAAAGAGTATGCGGATATAACAGGTAGTTATCCGAATAGTGTTATTATCGGTTCATCTGAAGAAGAAGGACGTTTATATACAACACCAGCTGTAAACTGGATTTCTCATATGCCAGAACCACTACTTTATACAGACAAGAATAAAGTGCCAAAAGCGACGATAGAGGCATTAAAGATGAGAAAAGATAAAGCGAATATATATGTATTAGGACCAGAAAAAGTTGTTTCAAAAGAAGTGGAAAAAGAGTTAAGCAAATATGGAAAAGTAACGCGTATTAGTGGAGAGAATCCGATAGAGAATTCTATTGCATTTGCGAAATTTAAAGATGAAAGAACAAAATTTGGATGGGGGTTCACGAAACCAGGCCATGGTGTATCATTTGTTTCAAACAAAACACCAGACTTAGCAGTTGCAGGAGCACCATTTTCACATATGGGTAAACATGCCCCCGTTATCTTATTAGAGGAAGGAAAAGCTTCACAACCAGTGTATGATTTCCTTGCTACTATTCAACCGAAGTTTAAAGATGACCCAACACTTGGCCCGTACAATCATGGATTCTTATTAGGGAATACTGAAAATATTTCATTTGAAACGCAAGGAATACTAGATGAGAGGTTAGAAATTGTTCAGGAAAGTGGTCAAGGGCACGGTGGACATTAATGAAATGAGAGAAGACGCTATGAAGGTAGCGTCTTTTTTAGGAAACTTTTACATAGCGCAAAATCCTCTACTCGTTATATAATAGCCTTCGTGCAGTCGGCTAGATTTTCTTATGGAGAAAATCGAATGATAAAGTGAAACTTTAATCAGTGGTTGTTCATCTCCCAATGATTATTAGCCTTCACCAATCGAGCTTTTATGGGCAGTTGATCCCCACCTCACTTCTTTGTTGTCGCTGAATTTTGAGGTAGGGTCTTACTGCCCGGCAAATAGCGGGGTAAAAGAGTAGAGGAGTGGTATTTTGTTTCAGACGATAAAAAATGATTGGTTCTCCAACGTGAAAGGGGATGTGCTATCAGGAATAGTTGTTGCTTTAGCGTTAATCCCTGAAGCAATTGCTTTCTCTGTTATTGCAGGCGTGGATCCGACCGTTGGGTTGTACGCAGCCTTTTGTATTGCCGTTACCATTTCATTTGTTGGTGGACGAACTGGAATGATTTCAGCTGCAACAGGTGCAATGGCATTGTTAATGGTAACGCTTGTTAAAGATCATGGTTTGCAATATTTATTTGCTACAACAATATTAACAGGTATTGTCCAAATTATTTTTGGAGTGTTCAAACTGAGCTCATTTATGAAGTTTGTTCCGAAATCTGTTATGAGTGGTTTTTTAAATTCACTTGGAATTTTAGTTTTTACAGCGCAATTGCCACATTTTAAAAATGCAACTTGGCAAATGTACGCGCTTGTCGCATTAGGACTTGTAATTATATATGTATTTCCACGTATTACGACGGCTGTACCGTCTACACTTATTTCCATTATTATTGTGACAAGTATTGCAATTATGAGCGGATTACAGTTAAAAACAGTAGGGGATATGGGAAGTTTGCCGAAAGAATTACCGTTCTTTAGTATTCCAGACGTGCCTTTTACACTTGAGACATTAGGGATTATTTTACCGTACGCAGTTATGCTTGCAATTATCGGTTTACTAGAGTCTTTATTAACAGCTTCAGTTTTAGATGATATGACGCATACGGAAAGTAATAAACATAAAGAAGCACGTGGGCAAGGTATTGCAAACATTGTTGCTGGTTTCTTCGGAGGAATGGCAGGATGTGCAATGATTGGACAATCTGTTATTAATATTAAATCAGGTGGGCGCGGTCGTTTATCGACGTTTGTAGCGGGCGGATTTTTAATCGTATTACTATTCGTTTTAGGTGACTATGTCGTGCATATTCCGATGGCAGCTTTAGTTGCAGTTATGATTATGGTTTCAATCGGAACATTTGATTGGAACTCTGTAACAACGATTCATAAAGTACCAAAAGGGAATGCATTTGTTATGATCGTAACAGTTGTGATTGTCTTAATTACACATAATTTAGCATTAGGTGTAATTATCGGAACAGTAATTAGTGCGGTTTTATTTGCATTCAATATGGCAAAGATTCACGTGAAACATTTATATATTGAAAATAAGAAAATATACGAAATTCACGGCCAACTTTTCTTTGCATCTACGGCAGATTTTATAAATAATTTTTCATTTGAGGAAGATGTAAAAGACATTGAGTTGAATTTTACTCACGCACACATATGGGATGATTCAGCAGTGGCATCAATTGATAAAGTTATCATGAAGTATGAACAAAGTGGCGTGAAAGTAAGTATAACGGGATTAAATGAACGTAGTGCAAAACTTGTTACTAATTTAGCTACTTATAATAAAAGAATTGCTAGTTAGAAGCCTCCTTTTTAGGGGGCTTTATTATATAATACGAGTAGGATAACGAAAAGGGGATTCAGCATATGTATAAACAAATTATATTAGCATGTGACGGTTCTGAACATGCACTTCGAGCAGCGGAACATGCAACATATATTGCGAAATGTAGCGAAGAAGCAAATGTTGAAGTTGTGTACGTAGTAGATAATAGGACAGCAAAATCAGATATTATACAAGGTCAAACAGATTTAGAAACAATAACGGCTAGTCGAAAAGATAAATTGAAAGAGATTGAAGGTTTATTAAAGAAAGAGAACATTTCTTATAAAATTACGATATTACATGGCGATCCAGGAGATACAATTGTTCAATACGTAAATACAGGAGATATAGATCTTGTTATTGCTGGGAGTAGAGGGTTAAATACATTGCAAGAAATGGTGCTTGGTAGTGTCAGTCATAAAATAGCAAAGCGTGTGAAATGTCCGGTGATGATTATTAAATAAATTGAGTGAAATATTTTGTAGTGTAAGCAAGACCTTGATATAATTCGAGGTCTTTTTTGACGTATAAAAGGGGCGAGTGTGGACATAATAGATACATAAGTTTTAGAAAATATTAACTTACAAATTTGTAAGTTTTTTGTCAGAAAAATCGATGTTATGAAATTTATTCCATTGGTAAAATAAAAATAACGAAGGGGAGATAGGGAGGATGAAAAAGATGAAAGCACTTCAAAATTTATCATATAGCCAAGGTGTCGGTCTTATTTGTTTAGGGGGATTTGCTGCATCTGTTACATTAGCTGTTGTAATAAAGATGATTCATCAAATCTTTTAATTTTAGAGTGGGGAAGGAATTGGTTGTTATTAATAGCACTAAAAAGGTTGTAAATAAAAAATAGCTCCTGGCATGTATGTAGATGCTAGGAGCTATTTTCTTATTTCTCTGTTTCTGCTTTATCGCTTGTTACGCTAACTTTACCCCACTTGTATTGATCTTCTGGTGTGTATTTATAATCTTTTACGCGATTATTTACACCTTTTAAGTCAAATTTATAATGGAGTGGAATTAATGGTACTTCATCATGAACTAATTTTTGCCATTTGTCGTAGACATCTTTACGGTATTTTTCATCAGCAGCTTTTGGAGAAATACCTTGTTTTAATAATTCTGTGTTTTTGTCACTAGCCCAACGTGTATAATTGAACGCTGCATTTTTAGCCCAAATACCAGAAGGATCTGGGTCAGATGCAGTTCCCCAAGCCGCAGAGAAAATATCAACTTTTGGATCATCTTTTTTAATCATATCGTAGAATGAGTTAAATTCATGTAAGCGACCATCAAGAAGTTCTACTTTTAGGCCGATGTCTTTCCAAGATTGGATAAAGAATTTTGCAAGTGGTTCACTTACATCGCTACCACTCATTGATAAGAAATTAGCTTTAAACTCTTTACCACTTGGATCTTCACGGAATCCATCTCCGTTCGTATCTTTATAGCCTGCTTCATCTAATAACTTTTTAGCTTTCTCTACATCTTTATCATAGGAACCAATTTTATTGTTATGATATTTTGGTAGAGATGGTGGGATTGGTGAGTTAGCCGGATAACGTAGACCGTGATATAATTTTTCACCAATTTCTTTTCGATCAATAGCATACGCCATTGCTTGGCGTACACGAACATCTTTAAATTTCTCCTTATCCATTACTACTTCTTCTTTTTCTTTATCCATATGGCCTAATTTAAAACCGATATAACTATAGTATAAATCAGTTTTACCGACTAATTGCGCATTTTTTAATTTACTTACATTTGGATATTGATCTGCACTTACCTCAGCAATGTCAATATCACCATTTTTTAAGGAAGCGTTAACAACGGAAGGGTTAACAACTTTTAAAACCATACTTTTCAGTTTTGGTTTTCCACCGTAATAGTCATCAAAACGTTCAAATTCAACGGATTCTCCTGGTGTGATTTTCTTCACTTTAAAAGGTCCGAAACCAATTGGATTTTTACGGATTTTATCAGATTCTGCTAATTTATCAATTGGTACATCTCCTAAGTATTTCTTATGAAGAGGGTATGCCCAAAGCCCTGTTTTCACTGAAGGATTCGGCTCTTTAAATGTAATCGAAATTGTTTTCGGATCTGTTACCTTAATACCTGAAATTTTTTCGGCTTTTCCATTGTGGTAATCTTCCATACCTTCAATCATTTGCATTTGAGTGTCATAGCGAGAACCGGCATATTGTTTACTACCAATCACTAGATAAGAGTATTCTAAATCCTCAGCAGTAACAGGGTTTCCATCATGCCATTTTACATTATCCTTAATTTTTAGTGTAATTGTCTTTTTATCTTGAGAGATTTCATATGTAGCAGCGCCATCATTCGTATATTCCCAGTTTTCGTCATTTGATAATAAAGATTCATCAAAAATTGTAATGACTTGGTTATCAGGGTCCCCTTCATATACAGCGAAATTTAAAAGTCCTTCAAATGGTGTGTTAGAAACAAGGCCATATGTTAATGAACCATCTTTAATTTCCTTTTTATCATTTTTAACAGATGCACTAAATTTATTTGTATCTACTTTTTTTGTGCTGCTTGTTTTTTCACTACCACCACTGCCCCCACATGCTGAAAGTAGTAATGTTGAAACCGCGAGTGTACTTAATACTTTGAAAAACTTTGGCTTATTTGTCATTTCTTCCACCCCTTATCCTTTTCTTTGTCTTGCGTCGGCCGAACGACGTAGCGCCTGACCAATAAAATTTATACACAGCATCAATGTTAAAATCATGATTGATGCGGGTAACCAAATCCACCACTTCTCTTGTAATACATCTGGATTTCTAGCATAACTGACAAGTGTACCAAGGCTTGGTGTACTCTCTGGTAGACCAAATCCTAAGAAAGTTAGACCAGATTCAATGCCGATGTTTCCAGCAAGATTTAATGTAACGCTAACAATGATAATTGAACTTAAGTTAGGTAGTACTTGGAAAAGAATGATTTTCCAGTTTGGTGTTCCTAAAGTTTTAGATGCAGAGACATAATCTAGTTCTTTTTCAGTTAATACTTTTGAGCGAATTAATCTGGCCTTTCCTGTCCATAAGAACACGCTCATAATTAAAATAAAAGTGAAAATATTGAATGTAGGAACAAGTGTAATAAATACAATTACAAGCATTAAAAATGGTAAAACCATAACAAAGTCGATAACGCGCATAATGATATTATCAATAGTTCCTCCAAAATAACCGGCAATTAATCCAATTGAAAGGCCAATTAAACAAGAAAGAAT
The DNA here is from genome assembly GCF_027715825.1 of Bacillus cereus group sp. Bc061. Lineage (NCBI taxonomy): Bacteria > Bacillati > Bacillota > Bacilli > Caryophanales > Bacillaceae > Bacillus > Bacillus cereus group sp. Bc061. Next base: position 74,938 of record NZ_JAQFTZ010000007.1, on the reverse strand, counting down.
AGTAATTGCTAATCCAATTGTAAATGAGTTACGTGTACCAATAATAAGTTGACCGAAGATATCGCGTCCTCCGTAATCTGTTCCTAACCAATGTTCAGCAGAGGGAGGGGCATAAATAGCGAATAAATCAACTCGTACAATATCTTCTTGTTTCATAATAAAAGATGTTGCGTAGACTGCTAGCAATAAGATTGCTAGGAAAATAAGTGAAAACATTGCCAATTTATCTTTACGAAGTTCTCGCCACATAATAGAGAAACCAGAAGGGCTTTTTTCGTAATGAATAACTTCCGTTTGTTTTTCAGGGTTTGCTAACATAACGTCATCTCCTTTCTTTAATCAATACGAATACGTGGATCGACGATGCTTAGAATAATATCTGAAAGGAGCGTTCCAAGTAACGTTGCAAATCCAGTAAACATAACGAGTGCAGTTATTACACTAAAATCACGTTGAGAGATAGATTGTATAAATAGTTGTCCAATTCCTGGATAGCTAAAAATACTTTCTAAAAAGATGGCACCGCCAACTAATCCTGTAATTTCATAGCCTAAGAAGGCTGCAATCGGTAAGAATGAATTTCGTAAAATATGTCTAGAATAGATTTTTGACTCTGGAACACCTTTTGCTCGTACTGTACGTACAAAATCTTTATGTTTCGTATCAATAATTTCGCTTCGTAAATATTGAACAGTACCAACTGTTGCAATTAGTGCGCCAGATAAAGCTGGTAGTAGCATGTGATTTAATTTGCTTAAATAGTAAGCGAATGTACCTGTTGCAACTTGAGGATCTACGCTACCACCGGTTGGGAATATTGCAAACTTAAATCCGAATAGGAAGAGCATAATTAATGCAAATATAAATAGTGGTGTAGCAAAACCTAGATAGTTGTAAATGGTAATGAGTCGATCAGACCAGGTATCGTTCCAACGCCCACTTATAACTCCCAGTGGTATTGCAATTAAATAAGTAAGAATAAGAATAACAAGTGCTAAAGATACTGTATTTCCAAGTCGTTCTCCAATTAAATCAGTTACTTTCATTTTATGTGCATAGGAAATACCGAAGTCACCTTGCACTGCATTTTTAATCCAGCGAACATATTGTGTTGTAACTGGGTCATTTAATCCAAGCTTTTCACGTTGTTCTTCAATCACTTTTGGATCCGCTTTTGGATTCATTGCTCTGCCTGTTAAGGCATCGCCTGGCATTGCTTTAGCTAGTAAAAAGACAAGTACACTTAACACGAATAATTGCGGAATCATTACTAAAAATCTCCGTAATATAAACTTCCACATGATTTATCACTCCCTTATGGTAATGCCACCCGGTGAGTTGGCGAGATTGGTTTTAAATCGTAAGCACGTCCATTTTCATTGAAATAATTTTCGTATGATTTTTCGTACTCAGTGCTTACTTCACGACGCAATTTACGCTGTTGTTCGCGGTTTTCCGGACGAATATCAGGAATAGCTGATATTAGGCGCTTCGTATAGATGTGCTGTGGGTTATTATAAATTTCAGCACTAGTTGCTTCTTCCACAATGCGTCCGCGATACATAACACCGATACGGTCACACATATGGCGAATTACACCTAAATCATGACTAATAAATAAGTATGTTAGTCCGAGTTCAGATTGTAAATCTTGTAAGAAGTTTAAAACTTGCGCTTGTACTGACACATCAAGTGCAGATACAGGTTCATCTGCGATAATAAGCTTCGGCTTTAGTGTAAGTGCGCGTGCAATACCAATCCGCTGTCTTTGTCCACCGGAAAATTCATGTGGGTATTTATAAATAGACTCTGGATTTAAGCCAACTTTATCAAGATAATCTTGAACAGCTCTACGCTCTTCATCAGGTGAGAGTTTCTCAAAATTCCGAAGTGGTTCAGCGATAATATCCATAACACGTTTCTTCGGGTTTAAGGATGAATAAGGATCTTGAAAAATCATCTGAATATCTTTTCGCTGTTCTCTTAGTTCTGAGCGACTTAATTTTGTTAAATCTCTATTATTAAAATGAATGCTACCGCCTGTTGCTTTTGTTAAGTGCATAATTGCTTTTCCAGTTGTTGATTTGCCGCTCCCAGATTCCCCAACGATTCCGTACGTTTCGCCAGGTTGTAGTTCGAAGCTTACGCCATCAACAGCACGAACGTAATCTAATGTACGACCGAAAACACCACCTTTAATTGGAAAGTGTACTTTTAAATCTTCTACTTTAAGCAGTGCCATGAGTTACGTCATCTCCTTTCTTATCTTGGAAGTTAAAATGTTTGTAGCAAGTACAACGCACCCAGTGGTCTGGTTTTACTTCATGTAAAATTGGATTTTCCTCGTGCTGATCAGGTCTAATCCATGGAATTCGAGCTTGGAAGCGGCAACCTGTGCGAGGCATCTTCGCTAACGAAGGAACCACCCCTTGAATTACATGCAATTTTTCTTTTTCAGCATACGCAGATGGAATGGAGTTTAATAGAGAACGAGTATATGGGTGAAGAGGGTTGTTAAAAATCTCTTCAACTTTTCCTGTTTCTACAACTTGTCCAGCGTACATAACGACGATACGATCGGCTGTTTCTGCGACAACACTTAAATCGTGAGTAATTAAAATAATGCCCATTTTCGTTTGTTCTTGAATAGATTTTAGTAAGTCTAAAATTTGTGCTTGGATGGTTACGTCAAGAGCCGTTGTTGGCTCATCTGCAATAATAAGTGCTGGGTTACAAGCAATTGCAATTGCGATAACAATTCTTTGTCTCATTCCGCCAGATAATTCGTGTGGGTATTGTTTATATGTAAGTTCTGGTTTTGGAATACCAACTTGATGAAGTAGTTCTAAGGTGCGTTCTTTCTTTTCAACTTTTGAAAGGCTTGTGTGGTAGTCTAAATTTTCTTCGATTTGTTTTCCAACTGTCATAAGAGGATCGAGTGCTGTAAGAGGTTCTTGGAAAATCATACCGATGTTTGATCCGCGTACTTTATTCATCTCTGCGGCTGACATCGTTAGTAAATCCTTATCTCTATAGTTAAGCTGCCCTTGTAATTTTGTATTTGCTTCATTATGCAGTCGCATAATGGAAAGGGCAAGTGCACTTTTTCCGCAACCTGATTCACCAACTATCGCGACAATTTCATTTTCATGGACAGTTAACGAAACATCATCAACTGCGGCATGATATTGATCTTGTATGCGAAAGGAAGTCTGTAAGTTTTCAATGCGAAGAAGTGGATTCTTCATGGCTATCCCTCCATCTTTCTGAAAAGACTAAATATTTTGTATGTTGTTGTTATTTTAATATAAATTGACAATGTTTGACAAGCATAAGTTGAGAAAATATTCAAAAATCTTTTTATATAGAGATTGGATGCATGTATATAAGTAGTTGAAGCGCTTTGAAAACGCTAACATGTATAAGAAAGGGAAATAAATCTTTTGTAAGAAAAAAGTATTATATGTAGAAAAAAGAGAGACATTCTGGAAAGAACAGTCTCTCTTTTTTTGATAAGAATAATATTAGTGCTTAAGCTTGCTTTTGTTTTGGAGATCCTGTCTTTAAAGTAAGAGCAAGGAAGAACATTGCAAGTACACAAGATACAAGTAATAAGATGAATCCGCCATCCCATCCGAATGCATCGACGATAAAGCCCATAGCGGCACTAGCGAAAGCTGCTCCGCCTAAGTAACCGAAGAAGCCAGTTAATCCAGCTGCAGTTCCAGCCGCTTTCTTTGGTGCTAAGTCAAGAGCGTGTAGACCAATTAACATAACAGGTCCGTAAATTAAAAATCCAATTGCAACAAGTGCGATACTATCAACCATTGGATTACCAGGAGGGTTTAGCCAGTACACAAGAACGGCGATAAATACACCAACCATGAATAAAATACCAGCAGGTGCGCGGCGTCCTTTAAATAGTTTATCACTCATCCAGCCGCAAAGAAGTGTACCTGGAATACCAGCCCATTCATATAGAGCATAGGCTGTACGTGAACTACTATGAGTAAAGCTTTTTTCTTCTACTAAATAAGTAGGAGCCCAGTCTACAACACCGTAACGTACGAAATAAACAAAAACGTTCGCAATAGCGATGTACCATAAAAATTTATTGTTTAGTACGTATGTAAATAAAATTTCTTTTACCGAAAGTTCGCGTTCGCGATCTTGTACTTTTTCATCTGGTGGATATTCTCCAGTATGTTCTTCAATAGAAGGTAATCCGCAAGATTGAGGTGTATCTCTCATCGTAATTAATACATAAATACCAACTAAAATTGAAAGAATACCTGGGAAGTAAAAAATACTTTTCCAGTCATTCGCAAAGAAGTATAAGCCTAATGTTACAAGAGAAGGCATAAGCGCTCCGCCGACGTTATGAGCGACGTTCCAAATAGACATTTTTGTACCACGTTCACTAATAGAGAACCAGTGAACCATTGTACGACCACAAGGAGGCCATCCCATACCTTGTACCCATCCATTTAAAAACTGAAGTACAAACATAAGTATAATACTCGTTGTAATGAAAGAAAATGAGCCGAAAATAATATTAATGATACCTGATAAAAATAGCCCAGCTGCTAAAAAGTAGCGAGGATTACAACGATCGGATACGATACCCATAAGAAATTTACTTAATCCGTAAGCGATAGAAACTGCTGAAAGGATAACCCCAAGTTCCCCTTTACTAAAGCCTTGTTCAATTAAGTATGGCATTGCTAGTGAAAAGTTTTTTCGAACAAAGTAATAACCTGCATAGCCGATGAAGATACCTAAAAATACTTGTAAACGTAGTTTACGGTATTCACTATCAACGCGGTCAGCTGGTAAGCGTTCCGCGTGGGGCGCAGGTTTAAAGAATTGTGTAAAAAACATAAAATGAAAATCCTCCCCAAATTAATTCGAAGTGTCGTAAGTCAGAGAGAATATAAAAAGGCCATGAAATATAAAAAAGTTTCCTTTTTTATGATTCATAGCCGTGTACTCCGATTCTCCGTGACTGTCAATATTAACTTCGTCGAAAATTATACAACTTTGTGACAAAAATGTAAACGTTTTTATAAATAAAAACGTTGACGGATTTTATTCGTCGGATTAATATTTAAATACATTAAATATTTTATTGTTTAAATAAGAGGTGGATAACATGCCAAATGATATGATGCATATCGATAAAATTCAAGCTCTTGCCTTTTCGATTGGAAAGAAAATGCAGACAGAGTTATTAGAACAAATGCAAGCAACAGGACTTACACCACCGCAGTTTTATATTTTAAAGATTTTAGATCATTATGGAGCTTCAAGGGCGACAAAATTAGCAAAAAAGATGTATGTAAAGCCTAGTGCAATTACAGTGATGATCGATCGCTTAATTGACCAAGAGCTTGTAGAGCGTTATCACGACAAAGAGGACCGTCGTGTTGTCGTCATTGAGTTAACCAAAAAGGGGAAAGCTAGAGTAGAAGAGGCAATGACCGCTCGTAATGAGCACATTGCAAAATATTTCTCACATTTAGAATTACAAGAAAGAGAAGATTTGTTACGCCTCTTTGAGAAGTTAGAAACAATTATTTGCGGGACACAAGAGAAAAAAGAGAATAACTAAGAGGAATTGAGGAGATTACATGGAGCAACAAGAAAATATAAATAGAAAGTTGTTGTTAATCGGTTTAATCATTGCGATGCTATTTGCTGCCTTAGATGGAACAATCGTTGGTACAGCAATGCCGCGTATCGTCGGTGAACTAGGCGGATTAAGCTTAATGACGTGGTTAACAACAGCTTATATGTTAACATCAACGACAGTTGTACCAATCGCAGGTAAATTAGCGGATTTACTTGGCCGTCGTAACGTATATATAACAGGGCTAGTTATCTTTATGGTTGGCTCAGCATTATGTGGTATGGCAAATGGTATGACAGAATTAATTATTTTCCGTGGTATTCAAGGTCTTGGTGGCGGTATTATGATGCCAATGGCTATGATTATTATCGGAGATATGTTCACGGGGAAAGAACGTGCGAAATGGCAAGGTATTTTTGGTGCGTTATACGGTCTTGCTTCTGTAATTGGACCACAAGTGGGTGGTTGGATTGTAGATGCAGTGAACTGGAGATGGGTATTCTACATTAACTTGCCAGTTGGTATTTTAGCAACAATCTTTATTGCAATGGGATTAAAATCACATAAACAAACAGGACCAATTAAAATTGATATCGCTGGGATCTTTACGATGATTCTCGGTGTTGTAAGTTTATTACTTGCATTAACATTTGGTGGAAAAGATTACGCATGGGATTCTTGGCAAATTATCGGGTTATTTGCATTAGCTTTAATTGGTATCGTTAGCTTTGTTATCGTTGAAACGAAAGCGGAAGAACCCATTTTACCGATGCATTTCTTTAAAAATCGTACATTTACATTACTAAATGCGATTGGATTCTTTATGAGTATTGGAATGTTCGGTGCGATTATGTTCGTACCATTCTTCATGCAAGGAATTGTAGGAGTAAGTGCTGCTGAATCAGGAACAATTATGACGCCAATGATGATTACAATGATTGTGATGAGTATTATTGGCGGGCAACTTGTATTAAAAGTTGGTGTAAAACCACAAATTATTACAGGAATGCTTATAATGGCTGGAGGGTTCTGGTTATTAACAACGATGGATATGCACACAACTAAATTGACTGCTACTTCTTATATGATGGTTATCGGTTTAGGAATGGGTCTTGTAATGCCGACATTAACATTAGCGTTACAAGAAAGCTTCCCGAAAAAAGATCTTGGTGTCGTAACATCATCAAGTCAGTTCTTCCGTCAAATCGGTGGAACATTTGGTATTACAATTTTAGGATCAATCATGAATAACACTTCAGGTACAACGTTAACAAAAAATTTAGTACCTGTATTAGATACATTCCCAAAAGAAGCGGGACAAATGGTAACGAAATTTAAAGATATGATTCATACAGATCCGCAAGGCTTATATTCAATGTTATTTAGTCCAGAGGCATTAAAACAAATGCCAGAAGCATTCGCTAATAGCATTGTACCAATTTTGAAAAACTCTTTAGTAGACTCACTTCATACTGTATTCTTAACAGGATTAGTATTTATCGTAGTAGGCGCTATCTTTACGATTTTCTTACAGAAGATTAAACTGTCAGATCGTAAAAAAGATGCTGAAGAGCCAGCTACAGAGGAAAAAGAACAAACTGTATCCTATTCGTAATGAAAAAGCATCGCCTTATGGCGGTGCTTTTTTGAGTATAACCTTAAAAGCTTTTTCGTGAGAAATGATTGACGTATTTCTAGAAATACGTTATATTATTTTCTGTAAACGGTTACATGAAATGGAGAGGAAAGAAAATGAGTACGATTAAAGACGTTGCAAAATTAGCGGGAGTATCTGTTGCGACCGTTTCCAGAGTGTTAAATAAAAATGGATATGTTCATGAAGATACTTTAAAGAAAGTAGAACGAGCGATTGAGATGCTAGACTATAAGCCTAGTACAGTAGCACGTTCACTGTATAATAAAAAATCTCGTTTAATTGGCTTAGTTGTTCCAAATATCGTGAATCCATTCTTTCCAGAAGTTGCACGTGCCGTAGAAGATGTAGCGCATAAGCAAGGGTATACAGTTGTACTTTGTAACTCTGATGAAAGTTTAGAGAAAGAAAAGCAATATATTGATGTACTTAGGCAAAATAATGTAGATGGATTTATTGTAGCGACAAATCCACAAAATAGTGTGAATTACATGAACTTGTCAGTACCAGTCGTTGCAATTGACCGTATGTTTAATGAGCGTATACCTGCTGTGTATGCAGATAACTATGCGGGAAGTCAGGCAGCGACAAAGTTATTAATAGATAAGGGCTGTAAACATATTGCACATATTCGTGGACCGCGTGACGTAAGCACAGCAAATGAACGTTTTGAAGGCTTTGTAGACGTTATTACGCAAAATAATCTTTCTTATATGATTGCAGAGAGTACATTTAATCCAGCTAATAGTGAGCGTGTAGCGGTGGAACTATTAGAAGAATACCCGCATATTGATGGAATTGTTGCTGGGAATGATTTAATTGCAATAGGTATCGTAAAGGCTGCGCTTCAAAAGGGGATTTCTATTCCGGATGATTTACAAATTATCGGATTCGATGGAATTTCTTTAACAGAGATGATGTATCCATCTATTACAACTGTTGCACAGCCAATTTATGAAATGGGGAAAGTTGCAACAGAACTGCTGTTAGAGCAGATGGAAGGAAACGTATTAGAAGAGAAACACTATCGTTTACCGATTGAAATTATAGAACGAAATACAACGAAATAAGGAGATGAAATAGATGCCAAATATTGCAGTAGTAGGTAGTATTTCAATGGACTTAGTGGCTGTTTCAAAAAAACGTCCGAAAGCAGGAGAAACAGTAATTGGTGAAGCATTTCATACAATTCCAGGAGGAAAAGGAGCTAACCAGGCGGTTGCTGCAGCTAGATTAGGCGCAAATGTAGCGATGGTTGGAGCGGTAGGAGACGATAATTATGGAACTGTAGTGAAGAAAAATTTAGAGAACGAACGCGTTTTTATCGACTATGTGGTACCGGTTACAGATGTAGCGACCGGAATTGCTCATATCGTTTTAGCAGAAGAGGATAACAGTATTGTTGTCGTGCAAGGAGCGAATGCTCTTGTCAATGAGTCGGTTGTAAATCGTTCAAAAGATCTTCTTATAAAAGCTGATATGGTTGTGCTTCAACTAGAGATTCCGCTTGAAACAGTAAAATATGTATTAGCTATTTGTGAGGAACACAAAATCCCGGTTATGTTAAACCCAGCGCCAGCACAAGTGTTATCAGAAGATATTTTAGAAAAGGCAACTTATATTACGCCAAATGAACATGAGTGTCGCATCGTATTAGATGATTTCACATCACCAATTGAAGATTTACTAGCTAAATATCCAAACAAACTATTGATGACAGAAGGTTCTAACGGTGTACGTTTCCATAATGGTACGGAGATTGTACATGTTCCTAGCATTGCTGTTGATGTAGTAGATACGACTGGAGCTGGTGATACATTTAATGGTGCATTAGCAGTTGCGCTTTCTGAAGGAGAAACACTTCAAAAAGCAATTCGTTTTGCGAATATTGCTGGTGGTCTTTCTGTAACGAAACTTGGGGCGCAAGGCGGTATGCCAACGAGAGATAAAGTACGTGAAGTGCAGGTGATTGTCGGATGAAGAAGCACGGCGTATTAAATAGTGAGATTGCATCAATCCTTGCTTCACTTGGGCATACGGATACGATTGTAATTGCTGATTGCGGTTTACCAATTCCTGACGGAGTAAAAAGAATTGATTTAGCTGTTGAAATAGGAAAACCTAGCTTTTTAGATGTATTGCAAGTGGTAGCTGATGATATGGCAATTGAAAAAGTGACGTTAGCAGAAGAGGTTATTAACAATAATGCGGAAATAAATAAAGAGATTGAGCTGAAATTAGTAGAGCCAGCGTTTGAATATGTATCTCATGAACAATTTAAAGAGCATACAAAGAAAGCGAAGGCCATTATTCGTACAGGCGAGGCTACGCCTTATGCCAATGTAATTTTACATGCAGGCGTGATTTTTTAATAAAGGGAAGTGATGGGAATGCGTATTGAAATGAAAAATATTTCAAAGGCGTTCAATGGAAATCCTGTTTTGAAGAATGCACAATTTATGATTGAAACAGGAGAAGTCCATGCATTGATGGGGGAAAATGGAGCGGGTAAATCAACGCTCATGAAGATTTTAACAGGTGTATACAAAAGAGATGGTGGAACGATCACGATTGATGGACAAGAACGAACTTTTAAAAATGCGAAAGAAGCTGAAGAGTACGGTATTGCATTTATACATCAAGAATTGAACATATTACCGAATTTAACAGTAGCTGAAAATATGTTTCTCGGTAAAGAGTTAATGTATGGGAAGACAGGTATTTTACGTACGCGTCAAATGAACGCGATTGCGCAGCAGCAACTAGCAGAGTTAGGATTACATGTAAAAGGCGCTATGTTGGCAGGAGAGTTATCGGTTGGACAACAGCAAATTATCGAAATTGCGAAAGCACTAATGACAAATGCAAGCGTTATTATTATGGATGAGCCTACAGCTGCATTAACAGATCGTGAAATTGAAACGTTGTTTACTGTCATTAATAAATTACGTAAAGAAGGCGTTTCGTTCGTTTATATCTCACATCGAATGGAAGAAATTTTTTCAATATGTGATACCATTACGATTTTACGTGATGGGGAATACGTCGGAAAGAGATCCATTCCGGAAACATCGTTTGATGAAGTAGTGAGTATGATGGTGGGACGCAGCATTGGTGAACGTTACCCAGAACGAAATAGTCAAATTGGCGATGTGATTTTTGAGATGCGTAATGGAACGAAAAAAGGGAAGTTTGAAAATGTATCGTTTCAGGTGAGAAAAGGTGAAATCCTTGGTGTTGCTGGTTTGATGGGAGCTGGCCGTACAGATATTATGAAAGCGATATTTGGATACGAACCTTTAGATTCTGGCCAAATTTTTATAAATGGACAAGAAGTAAAGATTGATAGTCCGATAGATGCGATTAGACAAAGAATCGCTTTCATTACAGAGGATAGAAAATCTGAAGGATTAGTGTTAGATTTCTCAATTCGGGAAAATTTGGCTTTAACGAATTTAGAAAGTCTTTCAAAGGGGAATGTCGTAAGTAACGAACTAGAACAACAGTTTACGGCGGACATGATGAAGCTTCTTAATGTGAAAGCATCTAGTGGAGAGCAAGCGGTAAAATCTCTTTCTGGTGGAAATCAGCAAAAGGTTGTAATTGCAAAATGGCTAGGTATCCACCCGCAGTTACTCATTTTAGATGAGCCAACAAGGGGTGTTGATGTTGGAGCAAAAAAAGAAATTTACTCTATTATGAATAAGCTTACCGAAGAAGGAGATGCCGTTATTATGGTATCATCTGAGCTTCCAGAAGTTTTAGGGATGAGTGATCGCGTTCTTGTTATTCATGAAGGAAAAGTCGGCGGCATTTTAGAGAAAGATGAGGCATCACAAGAGTCTATTATGGCACTAGCTACAGGGGGAGAGTAAGGATGGCTAAGAAGGGGAATGTATTACAACAACTTGGGTCTTTAATTGGACTAGCGCTAATTATTGTAGTAATTACGGCTTTAAATCCAGCGTTTATTGAAATTCCAAATTTATTTAATATACTGCGTCAAGTATCGATTAATGCGCTTATTGCATTCGGAATGACCTTTGTAATTTTAACAGGGGGTATTGACTTATCGGTAGGTTCTATTTTAGCATTATCAAGTGCACTTGTTGCTGGAATGATGGCAAGTGGCATGGACCCGTTCCTTGCGATGGCAGTTGGATTATTAGCTGGTCTTGTAATGGGAATTGTAAACGGTATCATCATAGCGAAGGGAAAAGTAGCTCCATTTATTGCGACTTTAGCAACAATGACTATTTTTCGCGGGTTGACGCTTGTTTATATGGACGGACGTCCGATCACTGGTCTTGGTGATCATTTAATGTTCCAAATGTTTGGCCGCGGTTATTTTCTTGGTATTCCAGTACCAGCTGTTACAATGATGATTGCTTTCGCAGTGCTGTACTTCATTTTGAAGAAAACGACATTTGGTCGCCGTACATTTGCAATTGGTGGAAATGAAGAAGCAGCAGCATTATCAGGTATTAATGTTACGAGAATTAAAGTAATGATTTACGGTCTTTCCGGAATTTTGGCAGCGCTTGCAGGTATTGTCTTAACATCACGACTAGATTCTGCACAGCCGACTGCAGGTACTTCTTACGAATTAGATGCAATTGCAGCAGTTGTATTAGGTGGAACTAGTCTTTCTGGGGGAAGAGGATGGATTGTTGGTACATTCATCGGTGTACTTATTATCGGTGTACTAAATAACGGTTTAAATTTATTAGGTGTATCTTCTTTCTTCCAACAAGTTGTAAAAGGACTTGTAATCTTACTAGCTGTATTAATTGATCGCCGAAAAGAAGCGTAATGGAGGGACAGTTCATGAAGAAATGGTTACTTATACTCGTTGCATGTATTATGGTCATTACTGCTGGTTGTTCAATGGAACCACCAGAATGGGCAAAGGATTCTAGCGATAAAGGTCGAAATAAAACTATTAAAGTTGGATTCTCTGTTTCAACTTTAAATAATCCCTTCTTTGTAACTTTGAAAAAAGGTGCAGAAAAGAAAGCGAAAGATAGTGGCATCGAATTGATTGCTGTTGATGCACAAAATGATGCAGCAAAGCAAACAAATGATGTTGAAGATTTAATTCAAAAAGGTGTCGATGTAGTTGTTATTAATCCAACCGATTCAGATGCTGTTGCTTCAGCAGTAAGTGCAGCAAATGCAGCGAATGTTCCTGTTATTACAGTAGACCGCGTTGCGAATTCAGGTAAGGTTGTTTCTCACATTGCATCTAATAATATCGAAGGTGGTCAAATGGCTAGTGATTACATTCGTGAATTAGTCGGCGAAGGAGCAAATGTTGCTGAGTTAGAAGGAATCCCTGGATCGTCTGCTGCTCGTGAACGTGGGAAAGGATTCCATAACGTAGCCGATAAGTCTTTAAAAGTAGTTGCTAAACAAGCGGCTGATTTTGATAGAGCAAAAGGATTATCTGTTATGGAAAACATTTTGCAAGCAAATGGTGATATTAAAGCGGTGTTTGCGCATAACGACGAGATGGCATTAGGTGCACTTGAAGCATTGAAGTCTGCTGGAAAAACAGATGTAGTCGTCGTTGGATTTGATGCAACTGAAGATGCTGTGAAAGCGGTTAACGATGGGCGTATGGCTGCAACAGTCGCTCAAAAACCGGAATTAATCGGAGAGAAGGCGATGCAAACAGCAAAAGAGATCACGCAAGGTAAAAAAGTGGACAAATCTATTCCGATTGAATTAGAGCTTATTAAGAAAAATAAATATAAAATGAAAATTAGGAAGGAAGAATAACAAATGAAATTCTTTATTGATACAGCAAACATTAACGAAATTAAAGAGGCAAATGCATTAGGCGTATTAGCTGGAGTAACGACAAATCCATCACTTGTAGCAAAAGAAGGCGTAGATTTTCACGAGCGCATTCGTGAAATTTGCAACGTTGTAGAAGGACCTGTAAGTGCAGAAGTAATTAGCTTAGAAGCTGATAAAATGATCGAAGAAGGAAAAGAATTAGCGAAAATTGCTCCAAACGTTGTTGTAAAAGTTCCAATGACAACAGAAGGTTTAAAAGCAGTAAAAGCATTCTCTGACTTAGGAATTCGTACAAACGTTACATTAGTATTCTCAGCAGTTCAAGCATTACTTGCAGCTCGTGCTGGTGCAACATACGTTTCACCATTCTTAGGTCGCTTAGACGATATCGGTCATAACGGTATGGACTTAATTCGCCAAATCGCAGAAATCTTTGCAATTCATGGTATTGAAACAGAAATTATCGCAGCATCTGTACGTCACAGTGTTCACGTAACTGACGCAGCATTAAACGGTGCACATATTGCAACAATCCCAGCAAACGTAATTGCTTCATTAGTGAAGCATCCATTAACAGATCAAGGAATTGAGAAATTCTTAGCTGATTGGGAAAAAACACAAGAGAAATAATAGAAAATCAAGAATCCTAGTTTAATTGACTAGGATTCTTTTTTTATTTAAAAGAATTTTCATGCAATTTTGCATATTGTCTTTTAAATTTGTTATATAAACTATTTAATATATACAAATCACTCTTTATTTTTCATATTTTGATATAGACAGATAGAGAGTCTGACCAGAAAACTGGAGGGCATGATTCTATAACAGAAAGCTTAATGTTTATAGAATTATGCCTTTTTATATAGGGAGGGCAGAAAGTAGAGCTTTTGATTTAAATGTACTTATTTATCCCACTTTATCTGAATTTTAAGTTTTATAAAAGGAGAGAAATGAAATGAGAAGAAAAGCGCCATTTAAAGTGTTATCGTCATTAGCAATTGCGGCAATTATCGGATGCACATCTGTAATGAGTGCCCCATTAGTATACGCAGAAACACCAGCAAAAGAGAAAGAAAATGTGTCTACAACACCAATTGATTACAATTTAATTCAAGAAGATCGTCTAGCGGAAGCTCTGAAAGAAAGAGGAGAAATTAATCCAGCATCTTCTAAAGAAGAGACGAAAAAGGCTGTAGAGAAATATATTGAAAAGAAACAAGGGGACCAGGCAAATAAAGAAATTCTTCCAGCTGATACTGCTAAAGAGGCATCTGATTTCGTGAAAAAAATAAAAGAGAAAAAAATGGAAGAAAAGGAAAAGGTAAAGAAACCTGAAAAAAACGTTAGCCCTGAGCAAAAGCCTGAACCAAATAAAAAACAATTGAATGGGCAAGTTCCAACATCTAAAGCAAAGCAAGCGCCGTATAAGGGATCTGTTCGAACGGATAAGGTATTAGTGTTACTTGTTGAATTTAGTGATTATAAACATAATAATATTGATCAAACACCAGGGTATATGTATTCGAATGACTTTAGTAGAGAGCATTATCAAAAGATGTTATTTGGTAATGAACCATATACGTTATTTGATGGTTCGAAAGTAAAAACATTTAAACAATATTACGAAGAGCAGTCTGGCGGTAGTTATACGACAGATGGATATGTAACGGAGTGGCTAACAGTTCCAGGAAAAGCATCTGATTATGGAGCTGATGGTAGCAGTGGTCATGATAACAAAGGTCCAAAAGGCGCACGTGATTTAGTGAAAGAAGCTTTACATGCAGCTGCTGAGAAAGGGTTAGATTTATCTCAGTTTGATCAGTTTGATAGATATGATACAAACGGGGATGGGAATCAAAATGAACCTGACGGTGTAATTGATCATTTAATGGTAATCCATGCTGGTGTTGGTCAAGAAGCAGGTGGTGGTAAATTAGGTGATGATGCGATCTGGTCACATCGTTCAAAATTAGCAGTAGATCCAGTAGCGATTGAAGGTACAAAATCAAAAGTAGATTACTTTGGTGGAAAAGTAGCAGCACATGATTACACAATTGAACCAGAAGATGGAGCAGTAGGTGTGTTTGCGCATGAATTTGGACATGATCTTGGATTACCAGATGAATATGATACGAAATATACTGGAACTGGTTCACCTGTCGAAGCTTGGTCATTAATGAGTGGAGGTAGTTGGACAGGGAAAATTGCAGGAACAGAGCCAACTAGTTTCTCACCACAAAATAAAGATTTCTTACAAAAGAATATGGGTGGCAACTGGGCAAAAATTTTAGAAGTAGATTACGATAAAATTAAGCGTGGTGTAGGAGTTCCTACATATATTGATCAAAGTGTTACGAAATCAAATCGTCCAGGTGTTGTACGTGTTAACTTACCAGGCAAAAGTGTTGAAACAATTAAACCGGAGTTTGGAAAGCATGCATATTATAGTACAAGAGGCGATGATATGCATACAACATTAGAAACACCGTTCTTTGATTTAACAAAAGGAACAAATGCAAAGTTTGATTATAAAGCAAATTATGAGTTAGAAGCAGAGTGCGATTTTGTTGAAGTGCATGCAGTAACAGAAGATGGAACGAAAACATTAATTGATAGACTTGGAGAAAAAGTAGTCCAAGGAGATAAAGATACAACAGATGGGAAATGGATTGATAAGTCATACGATTTAAGTCAATTTAAAGGGAAAAAGGTAAAACTGCAATTCGATTATATTACAGATCCAGCAGTAACGTATAAAGGTTTCGCGATGGATAATGTAAATGTAACAGTTGATGGACAAGTAGTGTTTTCTGATGATGCAGAAGGAACATCAAAAATGCAGTTAAATGGATTCGTTGTTTCTGATGGAACAGAGAAAAAAGCTCATTATTACTACTTAGAGTGGAGAAACTATGCGGGATCAGATAATGGTTTAAAAGCAGGAAAAGGTCCAGTGTATAATACAGGTCTTGTCGTTTGGTATGCAGATGATAGCTTTAAAGATAACTGGGTTGGGGTGCATCCAGGTGAAGGATTCCTTGGTGTTGTAGATTCGCATCCAGAGGCACTTGTTGGCAATTTAAACGGAAAACCAACTTACGGTAATACAGGTATGCAAATTGCAGACGCTGCATTTTCATTTGATCAAACACCAGCATGGAGTGTAAATTCATTAACACGTGGACAGTTTAACTATTCTGGATTACAAGGTGTTACAACTTTTGATGATTCAAAAGTATATAGTAATAAACAAATTGCAGACGCAGGAAGAAAAGTTCCGAACCTTGGACTTAAATTCCAAGTTGTTGGACAGGCAGAGGATAAATCAGCAGGCGCTGTTTGGATTAAACGTTAATAACAGAAAAGCACATTCTTCATATGAAGAATGTGCTTTTGAATTTGTACAGTAAGTTATTATTTTAGCTTATGTAATACAAGTGTCTGTTTATATGTAGTGTATCAAATTATGTAGGGAAAGGAAATATTTCCGAGGAAATTGTCGAAGTATCGTTGGTATTGATAAACTTTTTTTGTAAAAGAAGAAATGTAGTATTGCCTTTACCATTCAATTTATTTACATTGTTACTTAGCTACACACAAAAGTAATATATTCGGCAATAAAAAAGCGCTATTGGATAGTGCTCTTTTTTATGGATAGAAAGGAGTGAGTTACATGAAAGAAGTAATTGAATGTCCACAGTGTGAAGGGAATATTACTGCACAACATATTATGGAGCTCCCGCATCCTTTTTCATTCAAGTGTCCACACTGTAAGGTGGGGCTAAAAGAAATGAGGATCACACCATGCTTAATATTAGCGGCAATTTGTATCATTCCACTGTTTATTATAATTGGAGAGAGTATTAAGGAATTGCTAGTAAAATATTTTTCTATTATAGACGATGTCCCAACTGTATTTATTTTCTTCTTATTTTGTTATCCATTGTATTATCTCTATGAAAAATATAATGCCATATTGTTTATTAAATACGGCTTATTGAAAGTTAAAAGTTGAATAGAAGTTTATCATTAAAAAAAGACAATGATGGAATTATCCTATCATTGTCTTTTTTACTTTGTCTCTGCCTTTTACTTTGCTTCTTACGTAAATCATTCCGGCAAATGTTAATAAGAATGCAGTTCCGATAACGAAGCTAACGCTAGGGGATGCCCCGATTGCTCCAACTGTAAAGGATCCAGCAACAACGCCTAACGAGAAGAAAGCATAAAACAATCCGAATGCTTTTCCGCGTTTATCATCTGTCGTATTTTCAACAAGTAATGCGTTTATCGATGGGAAAAGGATAGCGAATCCAATGCCATAAATCATCATAACGATAAAGAGCATGCCTTTTGTTGCGAATAATCCAAGTAAAGATAATGCTAATGCCATTACTGCAATACCAATTAACATTAGTTTTGAACGATTAAATCGATCGTAAATACGATTTGTTGGCAGTAAGAAGAAGAGGATAGCGGTAATGCCGAATACACTTAACATCATGCCTGTTGTAGATGCTTTAAGGGCTAATGCTTCAACCTTTACTGGTAACATATAAGTGACAATTCCTTGTGAAAACATGAGTGTGAAAGCACCAATATATGCCTGTAATAACGGTTCTGATTTCAATAGTTCAAACATATCTTCTTTGTTCATCATTTGTGTTCTTGAAGTATCTTTTCTTGATACGTTATTTGGTAAGAAGAAGAGAGATACAATTGTACCAAGAACCATTAAAATAGAAATGGTAATGAACACCCACTCTATACCGGCAGTTGCTTTCATAATTCCGCTAAAAGCAGGTCCTACAATTGCCGCTGTTCCAACTGCAGCCCCAGATAGAGCCATTGCCTTACCTTGCCTTGCTGCATTTGTTTGTTTGGATAAAAACGTAAAGGCAGCAGGAATTAAAAATCCATCACTAAAGCCATGCATAAAGCGCACAACTAATAGTTGTTCACCACTTTGAACAACAGTGTATAACAAGACTATGAAACTCGTAAGTCCCATGCTTATATAAAGTATTTTTTTTGCACCAAATTTATCGACAGCAGCGCCAGCAATAATATTACCGATCATATTAGCGAATGAGTACATGCCGACAACTAGCCCAATAATAAGAGGGGATCCTCCAAGACTTTGAGCGAACGTACTCATAATAGGTAATTGTGAAAACGTATCTAGAAACGCTACGATAACAATAAAGTAAATAAAATATTTCAAGCGATATTCACCTCTCCTATGCTATTATGGCATAATGCGAATTTCAACCGCAATGAAATTGAATTAACAGATGTGGAAAAAAGTACAAAGTGACAAAATATTGAACGTTATTTGTTAAAATTTAGTGGAAATGAGATTGTTTTTTTGAAATATATGGATAGAAGTATTATAATAGATTTGTAAACTTCACCAGGTTAAGTATATACATAGAGAGGGATGTATAAAATGAAAGCATTACTTTGGCATAATCAACGTGATGTAAGAGTAGAAGAAGTACCAGAACCAACTGTAAAACCAGGAGCAGTTAAGATTAAAGTGAAATGGTGTGGTATCTGCGGGACAGACTTGCATGAATATTTAGCAGGACCTATTTTTATTCCGACAGAAGAGCATCCATTAACACATGTAAAAGCACCGGTTATTTTAGGTCATGAGTTTAGCGGTGAGGTAGTTGAAATCGGTGAAGGCGTTACATCTCATAAAGTGGGAGACCGCGTCGTTGTAGAACCAATTTATTCTTGTGGTAAATGTGAAGCTTGTAAACATGGACATTACAATGTTTGTGAACAACTTGTTTTCCACGGTCTTGGCGGAGAAGGCGGCGGTTTCTCTGAATATACAGTAGTACCAGAAGATATGGTTCACCATATTCCAGATGAAATGACGTATGAACAAGGTGCTCTTGTAGAACCAGCAGCAGTAGCGGTTCATGCAGTACGTCAAAGTAAATTAAAAGAAGGGGAAGCAGTAGCAGTCTTTGGTTGTGGTCCAATTGGACTTCTTGTTATCCAAGCAGCTAAAGCAGCAGGAGCAACTCCTGTTATTGCAGTTGAACTTTCTAAAGAACGTCAAGAATTAGCAAAATTAGCAGGTGCGGATTACGTATTGAATCCAGCGACTCAAGATGTATTAGCTGAAATTCGCAACTTAACAAATGGTTTAGGTGTAAATGTAAGCTTTGAAGTAACTGGTGTTGAAGTAGTACTTCGTCAAGCAATTGAAAGTACAAGTTTCGAAGGACAAACTGTAATTGTTAGTGTATGGGAAAAAGACGCAACAATTACTCCAAACAATCTTGTACTAAAAGAAAAAGAAGTGGTTGGTATTTTAGGATACCGTCATATCTTCCCAGCTGTTATTAAATTAATTAGCTCTGGTCAAATTCAAGCAGAGAAATTAATTACGAAAAAAATCACAGTAGATCAAGTTGTTGAAGAAGGATTTGAAGCACTTGTAAAAGATAAAACACAAGTGAAAATTCTTGTTTCACCTAAATAATATAGAATAGTAAAAAGTAGCTCTTTTCTAGAAATAGAAGAGGGCTACTTTTTTTCTGTACAGAAAGGTGATAGACTTTCCTGTAACTACAGGTATTTTGTTTGGAAGGGGAAGTCTCATGCTTTCATTTATGTTGACATTGAAACGAATGCTAAAAGCTTGTTTACGAGCGTGGAAAGATAAAGAATTTCAAGTATTATTCGTATTAACATTTTTAACATTAACATCTGGTACGATTTTTTATAGTACAGTTGAAGAATTACGTCCTCTTGACGCTTTGTATTTTAGCGTTGTGACGCTGACGACTGTCGGTGATGCGAATTTTAGCCCGCAAACTGATTTTGGGAAGATATTTACAATCTTATACATATTTATTGGGATTGGATTAGTATTTGGATTTATTCATAAGTTGGCAGTTAATGTACAACTGCCGAGTATATTATCGAATAGAAAAAAAGAGTAAAGCATGTGGGTGCTTTACTCTTTTTTTACATTAGTTTAGAGAAGCCTTAATAATAGTTTATTAAAATGAAAGTGTATTCATTCATTATATTCACTGTGTATAAAGTTATAATGATATGAACATTTACATATTTTGATTTAGTAATAGAAATTTCATGAAAGGTGGGATATTCTAGTCATAGGTTAACCGGATGACATTATAGGATCCTAACAAAAAGTTTACAATAATTCGATTATAAAATGGAGGATTTCAGATGAAAAAGAAAGTACTTGCTTTAGCAGCAGCTATTACAGTAGTAGCTCCTTTACAAAGCGTTGCATTTGCTCATGAAAACGATGGGGGAAGTAAAATAAAAATAGTTCACCGCTGGTCTGCTGAAGATAAACATAAAGAAGGCGTAAATTCTCATTTATGGATTGTAAACCGTGCGATTGATATTATGTCTCGCAATACAACACTTGTAAAACAAGATCGAGTTGCACAATTAAATGAATGGCGTACGGAGTTAGAGAACGGTATTTATGCTGCTGACTATGAAAATCCTTATTATGATAATAGCACATTTGCTTCACATTTCTATGATCCAGACAATGGAAAAACATATATTCCATTTGCAAAGCAGGCAAAAGAAACTGGCGCTAAATATTTTAAATTAGCTGGTGAATCATATAAAAATAAAGATATGAAACAAGCATTCTTCTATTTAGGATTATCTCTTCATTATTTAGGAGATGTAAACCAACCGATGCATGCAGCAAACTTTACAAATCTTTCGTATCCACAAGGATTCCATTCTAAATATGAAAACTTTGTAGATACGATAAAAGATAATTATAAAGTGACGGATGGAAATGGATATTGGAACTGGAAAGGTACAAATCCAGAAGAGTGGATTCATGGAGCGGCAGTAGTAGCGAAACAAGATTACTCTGGAATTGTAAATGATAATACGAAAGATTGGTTCGTAAAAGCAGCTGTGTCACAAGAATATGCAGATAAATGGCGTGCTGAAGTTACACCGATGACAGGTAAGCGATTAATGGATGCACAACGTGTTACTGCTGGATACATTCAGCTTTGGTTTGATACGTACGGAGATCGTTAAGTATTTAAAAAAGGTCAAATCTCACAATAGAGTATTTGACCTTTTTATCAATTTAGCCAAGAAGACTCCTTCCTCAAGGAGCGTGAAGGGCGTAGCCCAGCGAGTAGGTGGGAGATGAATTGGCTTCGAACAAGAGATGGCAGGAAGTCATCTTAATTGTTCGACATATGTAAAGTGTTACCGGATAATTTGTCATAATCACTTAACTAACTATCGAATGTGCATTTGGTATATAATGGAAATATATCGAAATGGAGGTGAAATGAAGGATGATCAATAAAGCGTATAAATTTCGTATCTATCCAAATAAAGCACAAGCGATCCTGATCAATAAAACGATTGGTTGTTCTCGTTTTGTATTCAATCACTTCCTATCTCTATGGGATAATGCATACAAAGAAACAGGAAAAGGTTTGACATATGGTACATGCTCTGCCAAACTTCCTGCCATGAAGAAAGAGTTTGTTTGGCTAAAAGAAGTGGATAGTATTGCTATTCAATCGTCTGTTCGCAACCTTGTGGATGCTTATACACGCTTTTTTAAAAAACAAAACAGTGCCCCGCGTTTCAAATCTAAAAAGAACAACGTACAATCTTATACCACAAAACAAACAAATGAAAACATTGCTGTTGTCGGAAACAAAATGAAATTGCCGAAACTAGGTCTTGTTCGATTTGCCAAAAGTCGTGAAGTAAAGGGACGTATTTTAAATGCTACGGTTAGACGGAACCCTTCTGGCAGATACTTTGTGTCATTGTTAGTTGAAACAGAAGTGCAAGAACTTCCGAAAACACATTCTTATATTGGAATGGATGTAGGATTAAAAGATTTCGCCATTTTGTCAGATGGAACAACCTATAAAAACCCTAAATTTTTTCGCTCATTGGAAGAGAAGTTGGCAAAAGCACAGCGCGTTCTTTCTAGAAGAATGAAAGGATCTTCTCGCTGGAATAAACAACGAGTAAGGGTAGCTAGAATTCATGAATACATAGCTAATGCTAGAAAAGATTACTTGGACAAAATCTCAACTGAAATCATCAAAAACCACGATGTTATCGGTATAGAAGATTTGCAAGTATCGAATATGTTAAAAAATCATAAGTTAGCAAAAGCGATTAGTGAAGTATCTTGGTCACAATTTAGAACGTTGCTAGAATACAAGGCAAAATGGTATGGAAAACAAGTCATTCTGGTATCCAAAACATTTGCTTCAAGCCAATTATGTTCTTGTTGTGGGTATCAAAATAAAGACGTTAAGAATCTAAATCTTCGTGAATGGGATTGTCCTGAGTGCAATAGTCATCACGACAGAGATATTAACGCAAGTATCAATCTTAAAAATGAAGCTTTAAGGCTTCTAACCGTAGGAACTACGGGGATAGCCTAATGAATTAGAAGCCATTAGGCTTCTGTACTTAGGAATCTCCCACTTCAAACAGTCCGTAAGGACGTTAAGTGGTGAGTAGTTCAATACTATACACATGGAGGTATGGAACGTGAAAGGCAAATTGCTAAAAGGTGTACTTAGCCTTGGGATTGGTTTAGGAGTTTTATACGGAGGATCTTCAGCTCAAGCAGATACGTCTACAGATCAAAACAACATTTTGAAAGTGATGACGCATAACGTGTACATGCTATCAACTAACTTATATCCGAATTGGGGACAAAGTCAGCGTGCTGATTTAATTGGGGCGGCAGATTATATTAAAAATCAAGACGTTGTTATATTAAATGAAGTGTTTGATAATAGTGCTTCAGATCGCCTTTTAGGAAATTTGAAGAAAGAATACCCAAATCAAACAGCTGTATTAGGTCGTAGTAACGGAAATGAATGGGATAAAACGTTAGGTAGTTATTCATCTTCAACGCCTGAAGATGGAGGCGTTGCAATCGTGAGCAAATGGCCGATCGTTGAAAAGGTTCAATATGTATTTGCAAATGGATGCGGGCCGGATAATTTATCGAATAAAGGATTTGTATACACGAAGATTAAGAAAAATGATCGTTTCGTTCATGTAATTGGGACGCATTTGCAGGCAGAAGATAGTATGTGCGGAAAAACTTCACCTGCATCTGTACGTACAAACCAGTTAAAAGAAATTCAAGATTTTATTAAAAATAAAAATATACCAAATGACGAGTACGTCCTATTTGGTGGTGATATGAATGTGAATAAAATAAATGCTGAGAACAATAGTGACTCAGAATACGCATCAATGTTCAAAACATTGCACGCTTCTATTCCATCTTATACGGGACATACAGCAACTTGGGATGCGACGACAAACAGTATTGCAAAATATAATTTCCCTGATAGCCCTGCCGAGTATTTAGATTATATTATTGCAAGTAAAGACCATGCGAACCCGTCATTTGTAGAGAATAAAGTGTTACAACCGAAATCTCCACAGTGGACTGTTACATCATGGCTCAAAAAATATACGTATGATGATTATTCTGATCATTATCCAGTAGCAGCAACTATTTCTATGAAGTAGTCCTAAAAAAGTTTCTTCTTAAATAGGAAGAAACTTTTTTATTTTGTAGAGGAGATTCCAACTTTCTTTCCAATATGTATAAGACATATAGAGAAGAGGAGAGAAAAAATGTGGATCGAGGAATTTTTAAAGAAGTGCCATTACCGTGTGCATTTTTGGATGAAGTAGCTTTAGATAGAAATATTCAATTGATTATAGAATTAAGTGGCAATAAGAAGATTCGTATAGCGAGTAAATCGTTACGTTCTGTTCCGGTTATGCAAAAGATTTTAGCTGCAAATGAACGATTTCAAGGTATTATGTGTTTTTCACCTAGGGAAGCCTTATTTTTAATTGAACAAGGATTCAATGATTTATTGCTCGGATATCCTGCTTATGATGAAAGAGCGTTACATGAAATAAGTTTGCTAACAAAGCAAGGGCTCATTATAACTTGTATGGTGGATTGTGAAGATCATATTGTTTATTTAGAAAAAATTGCTGAGAAGTCTAAAGGATGTTTTCGTGTTTGCTTAGATATTGATATGAGTAGTCGTTTTTTTAAGTTTCATTTTGGGGTCAAAAGATCACCGGTAAAAGATGTGCAAGGTGCTTTGAAAATAGTAAAAAGGTTGAAAGAATCATCATTTTTAATACTAGATGGTGTAATGGGATATGAAGCCCAAATTGCTGGGGGAGGAGATCACATACCGAATCAACGAGCGAAAAGTAAAGTGATTTCATATTTAAAGAAGAAATCAGTGTTAGAAGTTAAAGAAAGAAGAGGACATATCGTAAAAGAAATACAAAATCTGGGTATTGAACTAAGATTCGTAAATGGGGGAGGCACAGGAAGCATAAAAACAACTGAGCAAGATCATTCAGTTTCAGAGATTACAATAGGTTCGGCTTTTTATGCCCCGAAGCTGTTTGATTATTATAAAGAGGTGCAATTTCATCCAGCTGTCGGGTTTGCTTTACCAGTTGTGCGTAAACCAGCCCCAACAATTTACACTTGTCTAGGTGGTGGATATATTGCCTCAGGCGCAATTGGGAAAGATAAAGAACCTGAGATTTGGAGGCCGAATGGTGCAAAACTATTAGCTTTAGAAGGCGCTGGTGAAGTGCAAACACCGATTTTTTATAACGGTGAGGAACGAGTAGAGATAGGAGATTCTATCTTATTTCGTCATAGTAAAGCTGGCGAATTATGTGAGCGGTTTCCATTTTTATATCGTGTGAAAGAAGGAGAGATTGTTGGGGAGTATTCAACATATCGGGGGGATGGCCAATGCTTTCTATAAAGGGACAAAAATGGAGAAATTGGACAGGGAATGTAGAAGGAACACCGCATTATACGATGTATCCAGAAAGTATACAAGATGTAGTAGAAGTTATAGAGCTTGCGCGAAAGAAAGGGAAGAAAATTCGTGTTGTCGGTTCAGGACACTCGTTTACACCTCTTGTGCAAACGGAAGAAATTTTAGTTTCTTTAGATGAATTGAAGGGAATTGTGAATATTGATACGGAAGAAATGGTTGCCGAAGTATGGGCAGGAACAAAGTTACATGAGCTAGGGAAGTTACTTGAGGAAAAAGGTTATGCGCAAGAAAATTTAGGGGATATTGATTCGCAATCTATCGCAGGAGCAATTAGTACGGGGACGCATGGAACGGGTATTACCTTTGGAAGTTTATCAACACAAGTTATAGAGATTACGGCAGTTTTATCTACAGGTGAGACTATAGTTTGTTCGGAAACGGAGAATGTAGAATATTGGAGGGCCTTTCAGTTGTCACTTGGGATGCTAGGTATCATTGTAAGGATAAAATTGAAAGTTATCAGGGCGTATTCACTTGTGTATGAAAGTGAAAAACAAGCATTATCTACTGTAATGAACAAATTAGAAGAATATAAGAAGAATCGCCACTTTGAATTCTTTGTTTTTCCTTATTCAGATGAAGTGCAAGTGAAAATTACAAACGAAACAACGGGTAAAAAAAGTGATTTGAAATGGCATAAACTAAAGGTAGAGTTACTTGAAAATAAGATGTTCTCTTTGTTATCTAAAGGATGCAAATGGTTTCCTTCTATAAGTAAAGGAGTAAGTCGATTATCGGCTAAAGCTGTACCGAATACAAAAATAATTGGCCCGAGTTATGAAGTATTTGCTACATCGCGTGCGGTTCCATTTTATGAAATGGAGTATAGTGTTCCTTCAAAGTATATGCAGGCCGTTGTAGAAGAAATTTCAAACCTTATTGAAAAGAAAAAGTATAAAGTGCACTTCCCAATTGAATGCCGTTATGTGAAAAGGGATGATATATGGCTCAGTCCAGCGTATGGAAGAGATTCTGCGTATATAGCTGTTCATATGTATAAAGGTATGAAGTATGCTGCTTATTTTGGTGAGGTGGAGAAAATTTTTCTAAAGTATGAAGGACGCCCGCATTGGGGAAAAATGCATACGTTAACGTACGAAAAATTACAAAATATATATCCAGAATTGCATTCGTTTCTAAAGGTGAGGAAATTATTAGATGAAGCAGAAATGTTTTCAAATCCTTACACAGAAAAGTTATTTACGATTATGAAAAAAAGCTGACAAAGTATTACTTGTCAGCTTTTTTTAGTACGATCGCATTTCTTGTTTGACTAATTCGCTCGTAAAATAGTAACTTATCACGACTAAATACATGTAATAAAACATGAATAATAAATAGACCGTTAATTACGAGTTGGAATAATAATATAACTATTAATACTAAAGGTTCTTTAAGATTTAAGATAGAGCTACTAGAAAGAATATAATTGATTCCACCTAAAACGAAATAGAATATACCATAACGGATGAATAGTTCCTTCAACGTAATACGATCTGATTGTCCTTTCACGTAAATACGAAGCAATGCTTTACCGATTGTCTTTCCATTCGTAAAGTATGGAATGATAATAAAGTAAATAAAGATCGAACACGTTATGAAAATGAGTTCGTATATGTTCGTGTAAGATTGAATATTAGAAACAAAGAAAGAATTTCCTTTGTTTTTAATGACAGGTACAACGATGGATAAGAAAATCCAATCAATTTGCATCGCGATAAAGCGACGAACGAATCCGACTGGTTTCGTTTCCAAATCAATATGACTATCTAATTCGCTTGCTTTCGGAAGGAAGTACGTAAAAATTGGTGCAATGATAAAGCCGATTACGCCGCCTAATGTATTTAAAAACAGATCATCTATATCAAATAAGCGGTACGCACAATTGTATATACCGTATAGTCCAGTCACTTGTGTTAGCTCGAAAAAGAGTGAAAGACAAAAAGAAATACAAATTGTTTGTAAGAAACTACGTCGGAAATAATACCGTAAGTAAATACCGAATGGAACGGTTAATAGAACGTTAAATGCTACTTGTAAAAACGCAGATTCTTTTAATAGGTAGAAATAAGTAGCTGGTTTCGTTAAAATTGCCGAAGTACGATTACTAATTTCTTGTATGAAATAAAATGGTGATAGTTGCATGTGCTGCGTATTAGCCGGTTGTAGGCTACAAGTATCATATGTTTGTGGCAACGGCAAAATCACAAGAAAATAGGCATTTAATAAGTAAAGCAATAATGAGTATAAAATAAATGAACGCCATTTATTTAAATAACCATACTTTCGATAATTAAATATTAAAAAAGGGATTAATAGAAACATTGCTAAAAAAGGAAATAAAATAAATGCTGTTTTTACAGGGAATAAATATGCAGTCAAAATGAAGCTCCTTTCAATGAAAATTCGTTTACCATTATAACGTTAAAAGAACCTTAAAACAAAATTAAAATATTTTGAAATAGAAAAAATTATAAATTTTAATAGAATTAAGTTATACTAAATTTAATATAAGGATATTATGATTATTATAAGTTGAAAGAGGGAACAAGATATGCGATATGAGCTTTTTTCTGTAAGTGGGAATCATATTACAACTTTTGAAAGTGCGTGGCGTTTTCAAGAGGGAGAACAGATTTTTGTTCATGATGATCAAATAAAACGAAATTTTATTATTATCCGCCTAACGCATGATGTATTTCAACAAAATAAACATGTTATTCGTTTGTATTGTCAAGAAAAGAAAGTATATGCATAAAAAAACGAGTCGTTCTAGTGTAATAGAATGACTCGCTTTTTGATTTGTAAGTTTCACCTTATAAGAAAATAAGAGTAAGTACACCTACGATAATGCAATAGAAAGAGAAATATTTTAAATTTCCTTTTGCCATAATGTTCATAAACCATTTTAATGAAATATACGTCATGATAAATGTTGCGATAAATGCAACGATATATGGTACGAATAGTGTATCTAGATTTGGATCTTTTGCAATGTCTGTAATACTTAGTAATAAACCACCTAAGCTAACAGGGATATATAGTAAGAATGAGAAACGAAGAGCCGTTTCTTGCTTCATACCAAGTAACATCGCTGCTACGATTGTTGCACCTGATCGGCTTATTCCAGGAATTAGTGCGCAAGCTTGTGCTAGGCCGACAATAATTGCGTCTTTCATAGAAAGGTCGCCATCATTTTTACGTCCACGCAAGTTTCTAATAATCCAAAGACCGACAGCGGTAATAAGAAGGGAAATCCCAACCATTTTCACACCTTTTAAGTATTGATCGATGTAATCTTTAAATAAAACACCAATAACACCTGCTGGAATGGTCGCAATAACAAGGTAAATAATAAAGAAGAAATCTGATTTTGCATCTTCTGCTCTTGTAAATATATAAGATAGACCATTCTTCGTTAGACGAATTAAATCATTTCTATAAATAAGTAATACAGCTAATAATGAAGCTGAATTAACAAGTAGTTCAAAGCTAAACCCTTCGATTTTTAGTCCTAGCAAATGCTGTGCTAAAACGAGGTGACCGCTTGAAGAAATCGGAATCGGTTCTGTTAGTCCTTGGAACAGACCAAGAATTAAATATTTTAAAATGTAGTAAAATTGTTCCATAATAACCTCCTTGTTTAATAGTCGAAAGAAACAACTTGTCCATTATAACAAAGATACGGATGAATATTGAGAAGAAATAAATATTCGAAATATAATAAAAATCCCTTATAGCAGTATAAGGGATTTTTATTGTTAACGAGAAACTGCTGTTTCTTCAAGACTTTTCGTTAATTGAACATCGACTTTCTCAGCATCATGAATGTGATTCATAATAGTAGTATTTAACTTTTGGAACATTTGTTGTGTAGTAGCGAATTCTCGTAATATATCATCATTACAAGACTTTTGGTTTTCAATAGCTTTAATAACATTAGTAGCACCGTTTTGTAACGTTTGAATCATAATTAAAATATTTTCAATTCTAGCGTTTGTATCGGCACTCATTTCTACACCTTCATCGACTAAATGCAAATTATCTTTTGTATTATCGTATGCTTTTTCAATTTCTTCTTGAATTTTTTTCGTTAAGTTGCCAATGTTTTTTGTACTTTCAGCTGTACTTTCAGCTAATTTTCTTACTTCATTGGCAACGACAGCGAATCCTTTACCGTGTTCACCAGCACGTGCAGCTTCAATGCTTGCATTTAAAGCAAGTAAATTTGTTTGTGCTGCAATGTTTTGAATGACTTCTACAATTTGCTCGATTTCTTTTGAGCGTTCACTTAAATGATTCATACTATTAGACGTACGTTGAGATTGTTCGCCTAATTTGTTAATTACAATAAGTAAACGGTGAACAGATTCTTTTCCTTCATTAGAGCAGTCAATGATTTCTTCAATAGATTGAATTAAGCTTTGTTCTTTTTGTAACATTTCATTATTTAATTCATTGGAATGTGTCGTGCGTGTTGAAACATTTTCGAAACATGAGCTTAATTGTTGAACTAAATTTTGAAGTGTATTGTGCTGGTTATTTACAAGTTGATGCTCTTGAACAACGCTTTGTACACGATCGTGGATAGAAGAAATAGTCTCTTGTTGTTCGATATCCTTTTGTTTTAATTCTGCTTCTAGTTCTTGTATACGACTTTCTAATTGATCAATTTTATGTTGGAGTGATTTCTTTTGAGTAAACATATATTTATTTCAACCGCCTTTAGAAGTTATATTTTCTCTATATTTGGATTTTAGCATCTTTTATAATTTTTAAATATAGGAATTGTTAAATATTTAAGAATCTATTACATTTTATGCATAATTCCCTTTTTTTCGTCATGAAAAATAAACTGTATTTAATGGTATTGTAAACAAACTGTAAAATAAATCATGTATAACTGTATAAGAAGGGAGTCGGATTATGAACTATTTTAAGCGAATCAGTAGTCTAGTATTAGCAGGAATTATAAGTCTTTCTAGTACAGTCGCTGTTAAAGCAGAGTCAAACGACGAGAAACTTAACAACATGCAACAGCAATTGCAGCAAAACGATGCAGAAATGCAAAAGAAAGAGCAAGAGAAGCAAGCTGTTAGTAAAGAAATTCAAGGTATCGAAAACGAACTACATAATTTAAATAATACAATTGCAAAAAATAAAGAGGATCAAGCTGCTATTCAACGTAAAATTGATGAAACACATAAGCAGATTGAGCAAAAAAAGGAAGAAATTGTCGTTTTAGAGGATAAAGTCCTTGCTCGTAAAGATATTATGAGAAAACGTATGGTTTCTGTTCAAAACAGTTCAAATACAAGTTTAGTAGTAGAAGTTGTAGTAGAGTCAAAAAACTTTGCAGATTTCTTACAACGTATGAACGCAGTTTCTACTATTTTAGAAGCTGATAAAGAAATTTTACGTCTACAGGAACAAGATCTTCGTCAAATTGAAGCAGACAAGAAAACAATTGACGAAAAAGAAGCATCTTTAGTAGTAGACAAACAAAAATTAGCAAAAGCACAAGCTGATTTGCAAGATAACTTGAAAAAGCGTCAAGCTAACTTACAAACAGTTCAAGCTAAATATAATCAGGTTGCAAGCCAACTTAATTTAGCTGCAGAAGAAAAGGCTAAAATCGAATCAAACATGAAGGCAGTACAAGAAACGATTGCTCGTGAGCAAGAAGCAGCAAGAATTGCAGCAGAAGAGCGTGCAAAAGCGGAGGCAGCTGCAAAGGCTGAGCAAGAAGCTTTAGCGAAAGCGCAAGCGGAAATTGCTGAAAAGCAAAAGCAAGCAAAAGCTAGTAAACCAGCTGAACCAGTTACTAATAATAATTCGAAGGTAGAACCTCCACAACCTAAACCATCTCCTAAGCCAACTGCTGGTGGGAAAGAAATTTATGTAGAAGCTACAGCTTATACAGCTGATCCAGGGGAAAATGGTTATGCACCAGGTCAACAAGTATTCTCTGCATGGGGACCAGGTGGTAAAGGTTATAATCTAACTGCAAACCCAGGAATGAAATTAATTGCTGTAGATCCAAATGTTATTCCATTAGGTAAAACTGTAAATGTTGAAGGTTATGGAGTCGCAATTGCAGCAGATACTGGTGGAGCGATTAAAGGTAACAGAATTGATGTGTTAATGCCTGATAAAGGGTCTTCTAGTCAATGGGGAAGAAAAATCGTTAAAGTTACAATTTTAAACTAACACGTAATCCAACTTTACAATACGTAGAGTTGGATTTTTTTATAAAAACAATGTTAAGTTGAGTTTACATTTTGTTAAGGATAGCATACAATGATGGTGAGAGGTGGTAAATTTGACCATTTTAAATAGAGTGAAGGAATTAAGAGCTCGGTTTAATTTTTCGCAAAGTGTATTAGCAGAAAAGGTTGGAGTGACGAGACAAACAATCGCGGCAATTGAAAAAGGGGATTATGTTCCGTCATTGTTATTAGCGCTTACGATTTGCGATGTGTTCGAGCTCAAGATGGAAGATGTGTTTGTTTTAAATAAGGAGGGGGAAGAGGATGAATAGACTTGTATTTTCCTATATGTTGAATGTACTTTTAATGGTATTAGCAGGTTGGGCATTTATTGAGTTGTATTATTTTACTATCGAAGTTGCTAATTTTATTCAAACGAAGAGGGTACCATTTGAAGTTTCGGTGAGTTTAATGCCAATAGGATTGCTTTTAATATTTGGTATTGTATCGACTGTTCTTTATAAAATTCAAAAGAAAAAATATAAAGAGCTATCATATTGGATGTTTCCACTGTTATTTCCTCAAGAAGACGAGCGGGAAAAGGCGATTACAGAAAAGGCTTGTCGTACTACATTTATGTCACTATGGTACGTGTTGCCTTGTGCGGTTGGTTTTTTAACGCTTTCTCCAATTGCTAATCTATATGTTCCTGCATATCCAATATATATTGCATTTAGTATTTTCTTTATTCAAATGACAATTTTCCACGTATCTTTATATCGAAATAAAATCGCTTAAAAAGAAACCTTCTTGCATCAGCAAGAAGGTTTCTTTTCAGCTTACACTTGTACATATAGCAATATTATCTTATCATTTTAAATAGAGTAAGATTTTGTAACGGAAAGGAATTGTATATGAATAAGCAAAGAATTTATAGTATAGTAGCAATCCTCCTATTTGTTGTAGGTGGTGTATTAATCGGCAAACCATTTTATGATGGATATCAAGCTGAAAAGAAACAGACTGAAAATGTACAGGCTGTTCAAAAAATGGATTATGAAAAACATGAGACAGAATTTGTAGATGCTTCGAAAATTAATCAACCAGACTTGGCAGAAGTAGCGAACGCATCTTTAGATAAGAAACAAGTAATTGGTCGTATTTCGATTCCGAGTGTTTCATTAGAACTTCCTGTTTTAAAGTCTTCTACTGAGAAAAACCTATTATCAGGTGCAGCAACAGTAAAAGAAAATCAAGTAATGGGAAAAGGGAATTATGCATTAGCAGGACATAACATGTCTAAAAAAGGTGTTTTATTTAGTGATATAGCGTCTCTAAAAAAAGGCGATAAAATTTATTTGTATGATAATGAAAACGAATATGAATATGCGGTTACTGGTGTATCTGAAGTAACTCCTGATAAATGGGAGGTTGTTGAAGATCATGGGAAAGATGAGATAACACTTATTACATGTGTATCTGTAAAAGATAATTCTAAACGTTATGTTGTTGCTGGTGATTTAGTAGGAACGAAGGCGAAGAAATAAAAAAGAAGGTCAACTCTCTAAAGAGTTGACCTTCTTTTTTACTAATGTTGAGAAATAATAGAATATTTTAGTTGGTATTTAAGTATTTTTCTATTTATGTATAATAAAGTTAGAATTCAAGATTTTGGGAGGAACAAGAGTGAAACAACAGGTGAAGAAACTTCTTTTAACAACAAGTGTAGCGTTATTGGTAGCTCCAATTTCAGCCTATGCGCATCCAGGACGTACAGATGCTAATGGGGGACATACGTGTCGTACAAATTGTGAAAAATGGGGATTGCAGTACGGGGAATATCATTATCACAATAAGCCAGCTTCTAGTAGTGGTGCAACAAGTCCAGCTCCTAGTCAAAATAATAATGGTGCTGTAGAAGCTGAAAGACAAGCAGAAGCACAGCGCAATGCTGAGGCTGAAAAACAACGTGCTGCAGAGGCGCAGCGTAAAGCTGAAGAAGAGAGACAACGTGTAGCGGAGGAACAAAGAAAAGCAGAGGCAGAGAGACAACGTGTAGCTGAAGAACAAAGAAAAGCGGAAGAAGCACGTAAGCAAGAGGAAGCACAACGTCAAGCTGATATGGAAAAAGGACAGCTTGAGGGACAAAAAAATGGAGAGATTGATTTTAAAGCAGGGAAAAATGATGCAGAATCACATTTAGCTGGAAAATCAGATACATATAAAGAAGCATTCAAAATTGCTTATGCTGCATCTTGGTCTTTAGAAGAGCAGAAGAAAACGAATTTTGAAAAAGGAAAAGAGCAAGGTTTAGCACAAGAGACGATGGAAGATAGTCAAATTGCTCCAGAGTTTAAGCCGAATTTTGCAGAAGGTTTCCAAGTAGGGAATAAAGAAAGAACAGAAAAAATTGAAAAAGAGCAAGCTGAACTAGGGGAAAAGGCAGGTAAGGAATTAGCCGGAAAGAACCCCGGAAATAGAGAGAAAGATGTGTACGTGAAGGCGTATGAAACAGCTTATGAAAAGGGTTATAAATCTACAAAAAAAGCAGTAGAAAAGGCTGGCTATAAGTATGCATTTGAAAACTATGATTTGAAAGTTCCTGCTAAATATGAAAAAAATGAATCGTTAAAGAAATGGTTTATTGAAGGATTTAAATCAAATAAAAAAGCAGCAGAAATTAGAGAAGAAGGATATAAAAAAGGAGACAGTTGGCTTGCATTCTTCTATAAGAATTTTGTGCCAAGTGAATATAAAGAACATAAAAATCTGTACGAACAAGCGATAGAAAAAGGTAAGAATGCATAAAAAAGATGAGGGATTTCCCCTCATCTTTTTTAATCCATCCATTTCACTAACTTCTTAGAAATTAGTAATAAAACGCAGCCTAATACAATTGCTACAGCGCCAATTACTGTAAATACTTCAGCATATCCAAGTGAAGTTGTGAAGCTTGCAAGTTGTCCACCTAAAATGTTAGCGATTCCTGAGCTTGCTAACCATACTCCCATTAATAAAGAAGCAAGTTTTACTGGGGCAAGCGCACTAACCATTGATAGTCCAACAGGTGATAAGAATAGCTCACCTAACGTATGGAAAAGATACGTAAAGACGATAAATAGTAAGTTTGCTTTTTCTGTAATGTTATGTTCATCACTACCTGTTTTTAATGTAGCAATAACGAGAATGATATAACCGATACCGAGCAAGATCATACCAAGTCCCATTTTAGTTGGGATTTTTAAATCCCCGCGCTTGCGAGTTGCAAGTTTTGCCCATAATGCCGAAATAACTGGAGCAAGTAAAATAATAAATAATGGATTGACCGATTGGAACCAAGATGTTGGAACTTCCCATCCGAACACAGAGCGGTCTACAAATTTGTTTGTATATAATGTTAATGAACTACCAGCTTGTTCAAAGCCAGCCCAGAAGAAGACAACGAAGCATGTTAAAATGACGATAACTGCAGTACGTTGTTTTTCTTTTTTTGTTAAAGGTGTATCTCCTACTGATGGTTGTCCATCTGTTGTTTGTAAATCGCGAGTTGGTTTTTTACCGATATCACCAAGGAAGCGATTGGATAGTGTTGTAAATAAAATTTGTCCAATGATCATTCCGATTGAAGCGGCTAAGAATCCGTAACGGAATCCGTAATGTACAACGCCATCAACCGTTGTTTTGAATAAATTTTCTGATAAAAATCCGCAAACGAGTGGAGCTAAAAATGATCCGACATTAATACCCATATAGAAAATGGTAAATGCACTATCACGTTTTGGATCGTTCTCTTCGTATAATTCCCCAACCAGTGTAGAGATGTTCGGTTTGAAGAATCCATTACCGATAATAATAAGCGCTAATCCGAGGTATAGGCCGACTTGGTTTTGTAAGGCAAATAGTGTAAGGTTACCGATTGCCATTGTTATACCACCAATTGTGATCGCTTTTCGTCTACCTAGAAAACGGTCTGTTAAGTATCCACCAATCATCGGTGTGAAATAACAGGCTCCAGTGTAAAATCCGTAAATAGAGAGTGCCCATCCAGGACTAAACCCAAGACCACCGCTTACTAAAGCTGTCGTTAAATATAATGTTAATAATCCTCGTAATCCATAGTAACTAAATCTTTCCCACATTTCTGTAAAGAAGAGTAAGTATAAACCTGGAGGATGTTTCTTTTTTCTTTGTTGTTCTCTTTCTAGTTGTATCGCTGATTCCATGTTATTTTCCTCCTGACACAAACAAAAACAAAGTTAATAATTTTGTACATTTAATATTTTACTTTATTAACTATTATAAGTCAATAAAGGTTGATTTTTCAGAAGAAATTGGAAAAGGGATATAGCTATAGAATGAGTGTTTCTTTTATGTTAGACTATGGACTATGTTTTCTTTGTAAAGAAGCGGTTTATTGCACTTTTTTATATGTGAAATTGATTTCATAAAAGATGAAATTAAAGAAGGAGAAAGAAATGAAATTGTTACAGAAAAAAGAAATTTTACTTATTAGTCTTATGTTATTCTCGATGTTCTTTGGAGCGGGGAATCTTATATTTCCACCTTTTCTTGGGTATGAAGCAGGAGAACATGTGTGGATTTCATTAGTAGGGTTTATTATATCAGCAACAGGTCTTCCGATATTGGGAGTTATTGCGATTGCAAAAGCAGGAAGTTTTCAAACGCTAGCGGGTAGAGTTCATTCTTCATTCGCCATTATCTTTCCGTGTATCGTGTATGTATTTATTGGACCAGGCCTTGGTATTCCGCGTGCAGGAAGTCTAGCTTTTGAAATGGGACCGGGTCAGCTATTTCCGGAAGCGGGTAGCGTAGTCTTATTATGTTACACAGTTATTTTCTTTAGTATTGTGTACTGGTTAAGTTTATCACCGTCTAAATTAATGGGGTTGTTCGGAAAAGTTTTAACACCGTTATTATTAGGTATGATTGCTCTTATCTTTATAAAAAGCATGTTTACATCAGTAGGTAGTGTGAAAGAGGCTGCTGGAAATTATGGACAAGCGCCTATGTTCCAAGGGTTTTTAGATGGATATTTAACGATGGATGCATTAGCAGCTTTAATTTTTGGGATTGTGATTGCAAATGCTCTTCGTGCAAAAGGTATTGAAGATGATAAAGGTTTAGCGAAATATATGAGTATTGCTGGAATTGGTGCAGGACTATTATTATCTA
The DNA here is from genome assembly GCF_027715825.1 of Bacillus cereus group sp. Bc061. Taxonomy (NCBI): domain Bacteria; kingdom Bacillati; phylum Bacillota; class Bacilli; order Caryophanales; family Bacillaceae; genus Bacillus; species Bacillus cereus group sp. Bc061. The sequence continues at coordinate 38,521 of NZ_JAQFTZ010000007.1, read as the reverse complement.
TTATTTATGTCATACTTGGATATGTCGGTTCAATGAGTGGTTCATTGGGGACATTTGATAATGGCGCGCAAGTGTTAGCGCAAGTGATGACTACATTATTTGGGCAAGGCGGGGTCGTTTTATTAGGTCTTATTTTTACGATCGCGTGTTTATGTGTGTCAATCGGACTTGTTACATCTTGTAGTCAATTTTTCGCAAGTGCATTTCCGAAAGTAGCTTATAAAGTTTGGGCATTTATATTAAGTTTGGTTAGTATGATTTTAGCTAATTTAGGATTAACACAAATTTTAAAAGTATCAGTACCGATTCTTGGATTTATTTATCCAGTTGCATTAACGCTTATTATTTTAGGGCTATTCCATAAGTATATTGAGAAGTATGCATACGTATATACAGTAACTGTTGGAATTGTAGCGGTGTTTAGTGCAGTTGATATTTTCAATAAAAATGTGATGATGAATCAGTGGACATCAGTATTGAAATACATTCCGTTTTATATGGAAGGTGTTGGGTGGATTGTTCCAGCTATTATAGGTGCTTGTATTGGTGTTGTATTAAATAAGAAGAAATAAAAGAAAGGTGTTTTCCTATTTTGGAAAACACCTTTCTTTTTTGAAAAATAGTATTGAAAGTGAATAGCTCGATGTTATTACTATTAAAGCAAAATAACAGGTAAAAGTGTATGTGCGTATAACAATTTACTAGGTTGGAATGATAAAGAAAGCTTTTTCCTGTAGGGTTAATATGCTTTATTGGATGCGTTCTTTTATATTTTATGGAAAAAAACGTAAAAAAACCTTGTAATTAAATCGGAATAGTGGCACAATAGGGGGAACAATTCAATATAATCTTATCGAGAGAAGTGGAGGGAACGGCCCAATGAAGCTTCAGCAACCTGACAAAATAACAAGGTGCTAATTCCGAGTAGATAAGAGGGAGAAAACGACAACCTTCTTATATGTAAGGTTGTTTTTTTATTTAGGAGGGAAAAGAGATGAAACGTTTATTTTTAGCACTTGTAAGTATTGTATGCAGTTTGTTTGTTATTACAGGTTGCACACAAACAACAACGGGGGATCAAAAAGAAATTAGTTTAGGGTTTACACCTGGTCCGTATAGTGATCAGGTGAAAAAAGCAATACAGCCGTACTTAGAGAAGAAGGGATATAAAGTTAAAATTGTTGAGTTTAATTCGCCAAACGAAACAAATCCAGCGTTAACAAGTAAAGATATTGATGCAAACATATTTCAAAGCACTGCCTTTATGGAATCTTACGCAAAAGAAAATAATGCGAAAATTAAAGGGGTAATACAAGTCCCTTCAGCACCCCAAGGTGTATATTCTGAAAAACATAAATCATTAGATGATTTGGAAGATGGTATGAAAATAGGAGTACCCAATGATCCTGTTAACTTAGAGCGTGCATTACGAATTTTAGAAGGAATTGGTTGGGTGAAGTTAAAGGACAATGTAAATATTTTAACGGTTTCTGAAAAAGACGTGACGTATAAAAAGAAAAATTTCAAACTGGTTCCACTTGAATCGCCACAAATCCCGCGAGCTATGAAGGATCTAGATTACGGTATTATTAACGGAAATCTTGTTATTTCATCAGGACATAAATTAAAAGAGGCGCTTGAATTAGAAAAAACACCATCACAACACCGAATCATCGTTACTGTTCGTGATGAAGATAAAGAGAAAGCGTTTGTTAAAGATTTAATTGAGGCATATCATTCACCAGAATTTAAAAAAATGATTGAATCTGAAGAACAGTTTAACGGTTTTGTTTTACCTGATTATTTAAAGTAAAAGGAGGCTTCAATATGGCAATCACGTATGTAGAAACAGAAAAACAACTGCTTGTATTAGAAAAGCTAAAGGAGTTAATTCCACAGTTTGCAGGAAGAGAGCATCAACTAAGTGAGCTTGGTTCTTTTCCTTTTGAAAATATGAAAGATTTACAGGATATTGGCTATACAAAACTAACACTCCCAAAAGATGTTGGAGGAGAATCTATTTCTTTATATGATTTTGTTTTATTTCAAGAAAAGATTGCCGAAGGAGATGGTGCGACAGCTTTATCAATTGGGTGGCATCTTGGAATTATTAAGGAACTTGCTGAAAATCGGTCGTGGAAACCTGACATGTTTTCCTGGCTTTGTGAAGAAGTAAAAAAGGGTGCTCTTTTTAACCGAGCTGCAACAGAGCGAAATACAGGGAGTCCTACGCGTGGTGGAAAACCAGAAACATTAGCTGTTCAAAAGGGTGATAAGTGGCTAATAAACGGGAGAAAAACTTTTACAACGATGGCTCCTGTACTTGATTATTTCATCATATCAGCCAGCATAGAAGGGCGCGAAGAAATTGGAGAATTTGTAATCCCAAGACATGAAAAAGGCGTTTTTATTGAAGAGACATGGGATAGCGTTGCGATGCGTGGAACCGCTAGTCATGATCTTGTATTAAAAAATGTAGAGATTGCTAATAAGTATTTAACCGATATAAAAGATTCAAAGACGAAACCAAAAGGAATTGGATGGTTACTTCATATACCAGCATGCTATTTAGGAATCGCACAGGCCGCAAGAAATTATGCAATTGATTTTGCAAAATCATATCAACCGAATAGTTTAACTCACCCGATTAGTTTGCTTCCTAATGTTAGAAGGTTAGTAGGAGAGTTAGAGCTAGAACTCTTACAAGCTCGTACGTTTGTATATCAAATCGCAAAAAAATATGATGATGTAGAAGATAAACAATCATTACAGGCGGAGCTAGCAGCAGCAAAATATATTGCGACAAATACAGCGATATCAGTTGTTGATAAATCGATGCGAATTGTAGGGGCTAAAAGCTTATCTGAAACCAATCCATTACACCGCTATTATTTGAATGTTCGAGCTGGTTTGCACAACCCTCCAATGGATGATGTAACGCTTTCGTTACTAGCAGAAGATGCTTTTAAATCAAGTGAAAAGGAGTGAGTGAAATGATAACATTACGTGATGTAAATAAGACCTTTCAAACGAAAGAAGGCTTATTTCACGGGGTGAAATCAGTCTCTTTGCAAATTGAAGAATATGATATATACGGGATTGCCGGATTAAGTGGTGCCGGAAAGTCTACATTGTTACGTACAATGAATTTATTGGAAAATCCAGATTCAGGTGCAATCATTGTGAACGGAAATGATTTAACAAAGTTATCTAAGAAAGATTTGCGAACGGCAAGACAATCGATTGGTATGATATTTCAGCATTTTCATCTTCTTCATAATAAAAATGTATTAGATAATGTCGCTTTACCATTAGAGCTAAAATCAGTTTCGAAAGAAGAAAGAGAAAATCGTGTAAGAGAATGTTTAGAGATTGTTGGTTTAAGTGATAAAGTACATCATTTTCCTTCACAATTAAGTGGCGGACAAAAACAACGGGTAGCAATTGCTCGTGCATTAGCAAATAACCCTAAAGTATTACTTTGTGACGAACCAACATCGGCGCTTGATCCGAAAACAACACTTTCTATTTTGCAATTCTTACAAAAAATAAATAGAGAATTAGGCGTTACAATTGTAATCGTAACGCATGAAATGAATGTCATTAAACAAATTTGTAATAAAGTCGCAATTATGGAAGATGGAGAAGTTGTTGAATCATTTGATTTGTATGATCAACAATTAAAACCAACCTCAGAAATTGCGAAACTTTTATTAGGCATAGAGCAAGAAGGGAGCATTGCACATGTTCAATAACATCATCCCATTGCTTCCAGAGATTGGGACATCACTTTTGCAAACATTGTTAATGGTTGGACTTTCTGTTGGAGCAGCAATTATTTTAGGTGTTCCTTTAGGTGTTATTTTATATTTTACAAGTAAAGGACAAATTCTGGAACAGAACATTGTTCATCGTGTTTTAAACGGGATTGTAAACATTATTCGCTCGTTCCCATTTATTATATTATTAGTGGCTCTTGTACCTCTTACACGAGCCATATTAGGAACAACAATTGGTCCAATTGCTGCAACAATTCCTTTGTCAGTAGCAGCAATTCCGTATTTTGCAAGACTTGTAGAACAGGCATTACGTGAAGTGCCAAAAGGAGTAATTGAAGCTGCGGAAGCAATGGGAGCAACGCCGCTTCAAATTGTACGGAAAGTATTACTCGTTGAAGCACGTTCGGGTCTTGTATTAAGCTTAACCGTTTTAACAGTAAGTTTTATTTCTTATTCTGCAATGGCAGGTGTTGTTGGAGGAGGCGGTATTGGTGATTTAGCAATTCGATTTGGATATTATCGTTTCCAAACCGACGTTATGGTGGTTACAGTACTTATGCTTGTTATTCTTGTCCAATCTGTCCAATTCATTGGAAATCGGATTGCAGCAAAAATTGATAAAAGATAAGCGGATAAACAGGCTTTTGTATACATGAAAAGTAATAATTTGTTTTAGCAAGCATTACTTCAGCACTTGTAGGTTTCTGCCTTAGTGTAATTGTTAGTATCATTATAAATAAAAAGAAAGGTGTTTTCCAATTTCGGAAAACACCTTTCTTTTTTGGAAAAATAGTATTGAAAATGAATAGACTAAGAGTATGATAAAGGTAATTGGTAATATATAGGTTTTGAACGGATAAGGGGGGAGCGTATGAAGGAGGATTTGAATAAGAAAATAGAAGCACTCGAAACGGCAATTGAAACGATTCAAGAAGCACTTTTTGAATTGAAAGCCAAACAAAGAGAAATAGAAGCAGAAAATGCTAAGCAACATGTTAGTAAGGAAAAGAAAGAATATATTGAAACGGTGACGGAAGAAAAACAAAAAGAAGAAGTAGTTACAATAAAAGAACCTGTGCAAGAACGTGAGGTAAAACAAGTGGATATATCTGCTTTTAAACGAGAACCATTTAATATTATTAAGTTTTGCCAAACGTGGTTACCGCGCATATTTGTCGGTATTATGTTGCTTGGAGTAATTTGGTTATTTAAAGCAGGGATAGATGCGGGATTATTAACACCAGCAATACGAATTGTGTTTGGTATTGTCCTATCAATCGGTTTTTATTATATAGGGGATATTCAAATTAAACGCGAGCGGCAAGCATTAGGGTTAGTACTAGCAGGAGGAAGTATTACGGGTATAGTTTTAACGACATTTGCGGCACATTATTTATATGGATTTATTCCAGCGAGTGTTGCGTTTGTATGTAATATTGCATGGGTCATTTTAGGTATTTATATAGCGAAGAAGTATCAATCGGAATATCTTACTATATTCGTAGCGGTAGGAGCTTTCTTCGTGCCATTCTTATTAAATAGTACGACTCCTAATCCGTATATTTTCTTTGGATATGAGATGATACTAACGCTCAGCTTATTATGGTATGCGTTGAAAAATCGTTATCAGTATTTATATATGATTTCTTATGTTGTTGCTGCTATTGTTCTTTTTGTCTTCTTTGCTGTTATGTCAATGTTAGTAGAGGATTTGCAAGTCCAGTTAACAGTAGTTTATGGTTTAATTCACTTACTATTATTTTGGCATATGTTTACGGAGAGAAGTTTTATAGTAGAGCCACGCTTGGCGATATTTAGTGCGAATGCCGTCTTTTTTATATTAGCTATTTCAAAAATACATGAATTTACAACATGGGGATTAATGATAAGTGCACTCGTGCACGCTATTATGTTCGTGTTTGAATATAGGAAGAATAGACATTCTACATTTACAAATCTTTTATTTGGTTTCGCAATGGGGGCCTTTAGTTTAGCGATTTTATATGAGTATAGTTTAGTGAATGCAGCGATTGTACTATTATTACAAGGCTTCCTCGGTATGTTTACTTCTATTAAAGGAAAACAACAGATAAAATTGTATGTTAGTGCGACGGTTTACGCAATTGGAATGATACAGACGATTTTTAGCCCGTTTGATCAATTTATTTCAGCAGGCTTTGTTGCTCATCTTATTTTAATAGGAACGTTCTATTATTGCATGAGACAAGCGAAAGAAGTATTAGCGAGCTTTGGCAAGTATATGTATTCTATAGCACTCTATTGGTTTATGGTGATTGTATTTATTACAATTACTAGAATCGGTGAAGTTTTGTCCACAGATGGAAGCATAATAAGTGTATCTGTATCGTTATTATGGATGGTGTATGCATTATTTGCAGTTTGGCTTGGCCGGAATAAAAATATGAATGAAATATTATATGCCGGCTTAGTCGTGTTAGTCGTAACGATAGGAAAGCTATTTCTTCTAGACTTACCAGAAGTTTCAATGATGATTAGGGCAGTGTTATTCTTAATAGTAGGTAGTATAGGTATCGTTATTTCAAGAATGTTTTTTTCAAAAGAAGAGAAATGAGAAGAAGGCAATCCATATCCGGATTGCCTTTTTCATTATTTCTTATTAATCGTTACAGTCTCACTATATTTCGCTGTCGTATTTTGACGTAGACGAAGTGTTGCTTGTCCAGTCGTATTTGGATCGATTTGTACGTTCACAATTTTTTCAGCAGAACCTAAGCTGTTTGTTGTGAAAGAAAATGCACTACTATATCCGAAAGTAGATGGCCAAGTGCCGTTTGTATTTTGAACTTTTGCTACTTGTGTACCGCCAGTAGTGAATATACCTAAAGAATAATTATTGTATGTTGTGTTTGGTAATAAGTTATTTACTTGAATTTTGATTTGGAACACTTCATTGTTTGGTAGAGTGCTAGGGTGTGTAACTACGTAGTCATTTGCTGTTACTGCACCGTTATAGCCATATGAACCAGGTTTAAAAGTATTTGTATTAAACCATTGATAACCTGCATTTGGCGCACTCCAAGGTTCAGGTTGTGGCTCAGTTGATAAGCTTGGTTGTTCAAATGTTTGTAAAGTGGTAGGTAAATCAAGTTGTAAACCATTTACTTGGTCTAAACTTGTAAATGTCTCTTTTTTCGATAGCCAATTTACGATATTTTCTAGTAAAATCGCATCGTTTTCTTCTTTATATCCATCGTAAGTTTTCTTTGTTTGGCCAGAGTCTTCACGAACGTATTTTGGCGTAGCATCTTCAACAGGAGAAGAGTCTCCAATAAAGGCAGCTTTTCCAAGCCCTACTTTTGCGATAGCAGCATAAGGACCTTCTGCAACACCACCGCCGTTATACACACCGCTATCAACAGCGTTATTCCATTTTGTTGGGTTTTCTGGAAGATAAACAAGTCCTTTTGCTAGTTTTGGATTTGTAATTGCTAAAGTAGAACCAGCATGCATTGCTACAGATGAAACCCCTTCTGTAATTCCGAATGATTGTTCAGGTGATACAATATTTTTAGCGGAAACATCACCGATTGCATTATAGCGGAAGCGAATACCGAAGTTGTCAGATAGCCAATCAGAGCTTTCTACTCCTTGCATAGCTTGTGAATTGGCTTCTTCGTTAGACATTCCTTTTGCTGGATTATCCCAAGCACCGCGTCTATATCCGTTAAATACTTCAGAAGAGTCCCAACGATTTTTATTACGATCTGCATTATAATGATCGGCAATGAAGAAGATACTACCGCCATTTTTCACGTATTGTAACATAGCATCTTGTTCAGATTTTTTGTAAGGAATATTTGCTTCTGGAACGATAAACACATTGTAGTCTTTTAAATCTTCGTATGTAATCGGTGTTGATTTACGTAGTTCTTTTACATGATAGCCGTTTTGGGCAATGCCGTTTCCGAAATCAGAAAAGCCACCATCGATAACCCAGTCAGCAGTCCCGGCAGTTTGACCGTGTGTATTATCGAATAATACTTTTTTCCCATTGTTTTGATTTACAACTTTTGCAGCAATTTCAGGAGCTGGGTCTACAGAGCTTTCGGCATAAGTAGATGGTATGAACGAAGCCCCTATGCTTAGTGTAATTGCTGTTGCTAAAGAAAATGTAATCCATTTTTTATTCTTCATAGAAGAATCCCCCTAATAATAAATATATGTGCTTTAATAATGTAATTTATTTTTCTGTAAAAATAAAGACGGAAAACATAAAAAATATTAAAAATTTGTAAAAATACCGTGAAATTTGTTGAGAAATATTTATATAGGCATAAAAATATCCCTTCCAAGTAATAAGGAAGGGATGTTTTGCTTAACCAATTTTTGAATTAGGTGTTTCATCAATTTTATGAAAACCTTTCATGTAATACACGACAGCTAAACCGATAAGCCAAATTGGTCCAACAATTAATGCAATCCTTGTATCTTCTGAATACGCCATTATACATAATACGAGTGCAAGGAAAGCAAGTGAGAAATATGAACTTAATGGGTATAAAGGCATTTTATACGATAACTTTTGTTTGTTTTGCGTCGGCAAACTTTTACGGAACTTAATTTGAGCGACTAATATAATACCCCAAGTCCAAATTGCCCCGAAAGTTGAAATACTAGTGAGCCATGTAAATACTTTTGCGGGCACAAGATAGTTTAATATAACACCAACGAGTAAAACGATTGCTGTTGCTACAATTCCTTGACTTGGAATGCCATTTTTATTTAAACGACCGAATCTTTCCGGAGCTTTTTTCTGTTGAGCTAATGTATACAGCATGCGGCCTGTACTAAATAAACCACCATTACAAGAAGAAAGAGCTGCTGTTAATACGACGAAGTTAATAATTCCTGCTGCTTTTGCGATACCGATTTGCTGGAATGTTAATACAAATGGACTTCCTTTCTCACCAAGTTCGTTCCATGGATAAATTGCCATCATAACGAATAGAGCCCCAACGTAGAACAGTAATATTCTCCAAAATACGTTATCAATTGCTTTTGCGAGTGTTTTTTTCGGGTTTTGCGCTTCACCCGCTGTAACGCCGATTAATTCAACGCCTAAATAAGCGAATAATACCATTTGCATGGAGAGTAATAACCCAGAAAAACCATTTGGGAACCAGCCACCATGTGACCAAAGGTTTGAAATGCCAGTAGCGATACCACCGTTTCCGAAGCCAAATAAAATAATACCAGCCCCAACTACTATCATACAGATAATTGTGACAATTTTAATGAGAGCAAACCAAAATTCAAGTTCTCCAAATACTTTTACAGATAAAAAGTTGAAAGCACTCATTAATAATAGAGCGAGTAAAGCCCAAGTCCAGCGCGGAATATCTGGGAACCAGTACTGCATGTAAATGCCAGCAGCCGTAATTTCAGCCATGCAAGTAACAACCCATAAGAACCAGTAGTTCCAACCGGTAATATAGCCAGCTAGTGGTCCAAGATAATCATATGCATATTTACTAAAAGAGCCAGCAACAGGTTGTTCAATTGCCATTTCTCCGAGTGCTCGCATAATGAAAAAAATAACGAGTCCAGCAATCATATAGCCTAGTAAAATAGAAGGACCAGCTAGTTTAATAGCAGAAGCAGATCCTAAAAATAGTCCAACGCCAATAGCTGAACCGAGTGACATTAAAGTAATATGTCGTTCTTTTAAACCTCGGTTTAAAGTTCCAGATTTGTTTGTGTGCTGCATAAGAAGAATCCCCCTTGTAGAGTGAACGATATTTGAATGCGTTTAATAAATATTTAACTATTTCAAATTATAAAACATTTCCATCTGTTATGCTACAAAAATAATCATTATTAACTGTACTACATCTGTACTTGTCAGAATTAAACTTAAAATTCGAACTATTAGCGAATATATTGACTCTTCTTTTTATTGATTGTTAAGATTAAGTATTATATTTTCTCACATACTAGTAAGAAAAGAATGTGTGATAATAATTCAGATGTAGGAAGGGTACATAACCATGTTTCAATTACAAAAATATAACACTTCTGTGAAGCAAGAGCTTTTAGCTGGCATCACAACTTTTTTTACATTTGCGTATATTCTTGTCATCAATCCGAAAATATTATCTGATGCAGGTGTACCATTTGATCAAGCTTTTACGGCAACTATTATTGCGACTGTTGTAGGGACGCTATGTATGGCGTTTTTAGCTAACTATCCAATTGTTATTGCTCCAGCTATGGGAATGAATGCGTATTTTGCTTATTCTGTCGTTCAACAGGCAGAGGGGATTACATATGTTATTGCGTTTTCAGCAGTATTTGTAACAGGTATCATTTTTCTTTTATTATCTTTCACTTCATTTAGGCAAAAGCTTATTGTCGCAATTCCTGATAGTTTAAAACATGCAATTGCAGGTGGAATTGGGTTATTTATTGCTTTTATTGGATTACGTCTATCTGGAATTATCGTTGATCATCCATCTAACTTAGTTACGATTGGTGATTTCCATTCTCCAGCCGTTATTTTAACTTTAATTGGTTTGATTTTAGCGGCGGTATTAATGACATTGCGTGTGAGCGGTGCATTATTTATTAGTATGATTGTGACAGGAATTATCGCCTTCTTTACAGGGCAGCTGAAGTTTACGGATAAAATTGTTGCGATGCCTCATTTACCAGAGGGGATTATCGTTTCAAATCCAATTAACGCCTTTTCAGATGTAATTGAATACGGATTATATGGCGTTGTATTTTCATTTTTACTTGTACTGTTATTTGATACAACAGGAGCATTACTCGGTTTAATTAAACAAGCAGGCTTAATTACAGATAATACAGAGAAACGTTTTGGTAAAGCATTTATTGCGGATGCAATTGGCGGTACTACAGGCTCTATCTTTGGGACAAGCCCAACAGCAGCGACGATTGAATCTTCAGCTGGTATTGCTGCAGGTGGTAAAACAGGATTAACAGGTATTGTAGTAGTTGGCCTAACGATTATAACAGCATTCTTCAGCCCTGTTATTGCTTCTTTATCAAGTGTAGCCGCTATTACAGCTCCTTCATTAATTATTGTAGGTAGTTTAATGGCACAAAGTATTCGTGATATTAATTGGAATGAATTTGAAGATGCATTACCAGCATTTTTAATTTTCGTTGGTATTCCGTTAACGTCTAGTATTGCGAATGGAATTGCAATTGGATTTTTAGTGTATCCAGTCTTAAAAATTGTGAAAGGGAAAGGGATGGAGGTACATCCGTTACTCTACTTATTTACAATTTTATTTGGATGTCATTTATTCTTATAATATAGGAGAGGGGGCTTCTTATGAGGGGCTCCTTTTTTGTGTATAATAAAGTGAAACTATAATCAGTCACGCAAAATATAAATTACTTAATGGAATATATATGTTACGATATGGATGGAGGGGGAACATGAATGGCTGTAAGTAAAATAAAAGTCGCGCGTGTTCAGTTAGATTTAACACAGCAACAATTAGCAGAAAAAGTAGGCGTTACAAGGCAAACGATTAGTTTAATTGAGAAGGGCAAATACAATCCGTCTTTAGATTTATGTTTGAAAATTTGTTATGCAGTAGATAAAACTTTGAATGATTTGTTTTGGGAGGAAAAGGAGTGATTCGATGAAAATTGTGAAAGATGAACGTTTAATGATTGAGGGGTTAAAACATATTAGATTAGTTTTCATCTTATAAAATATTTTCATACTAGGTATTGTTTTTTATCGCTACGTTTTGCAAGATGCAGGATATGAAAGTGTTTCGGATTTATTAATGGTATTTATGGGTGGGATTGTAGTTATTAACTTTTTAAATCTGAAAAATTCAGTGGAAGTGTATGAGCATACAGGGGGAGTATCACGTAGCTATTTTATGAAACTATTATTCATTCCGGTAAGTATTATTATTGGGATTTTAGCTATTTGTATCGTTGTAACACCAGATATTTCGATAAAGGAAATTAGTATGACAGGACTTATTATGTTTGCTTGTTTTTTAGTTCCTAGTCTGTTTATATACATATATATGAAAAAGATAAAAAGTGAAGATTGAAATATAAGAAAAGCTTTCCCGTATTGCGGAAAGCTTTTCTTATATTCTTTTATACAGTACTTTATGAAGGCCAATTGGTTCAATTTCAAAGATTTCACCATGTTCTTGGAAGCCTAAGCGCTTGTAATAGTCAGCTACAGTAATTCGGCCATTACACCATAATATATTTGCTTGACGCTCTTGTAAGATTTGTTCTGCTTTCTGAATTAAGGAGCTTCCAGCGTGGTTGTTTCGAAACTCAGGCAATGTGGCCATTCCTCGTAGACGATAATGCATACCTGCCTGTAAGTCGGGATGCATTTCCTTTGAGAAAGAAGCGATACTAATAAGTTGATCGTTTATAAATGCGCCTAAGTGAAAGGTATCTGTTTCATAGTCAGAAGGGTATTTACAATCTGCTAATGTTTGATTCGGGCGCAAAATTTTTTGACGTAATACGTAAGTTTCAGATCCATCAATATTTTTCACGGTAATCATATTAACATCCTTTCTTATAAGGCTTTTTCTGTTAATTGTATAAAGAAATAGGCAGGTGCGGCGAAAAGTCCGAGTATACTAGCGGTTCCGAGAAGGAGTGAAAGTAAGAGGCAAGAGTATTTTATTCCATTTGATCTTTTCCATCCGTAACTACAAATTTCAATGCTAACACCGATGAGAATAATGGCAACGAGTATTTCTGCTAATAATAAGAGAGCTAAAGTTATAATAGACATAATGTAATCCATCCTCATAATATGTGATAGTAACATTTTACCATATGCAATGGAAAAAAATGCCCCTTAATTATGTAAGGGGCATTTTTCTATTCTAATATGCTTTTTAGTGTATCGATATGTTCCTTTGAGCCTGTTACAAGTAATGTGTCACCGTGTTGTAGTCTTGTATCACCATGCGGGATTAATGCTTTATTCCCACGATAAATTTGAATGACTAGTACATCACCTAGAAACGGAAGGCGACGAAGTGCAACGCCGTTATATTTATTGCTTCGTAGTTCAACTTCACGGACTGTTTCGTTTGCTGTTGTAATTAAGCGAACGAGACTCGGTTTATCAATTAATGCACGTAATAGAATACGTGTAGAGTTAATGGTTGAGAATACGGCGATATGTTCTTGTGTTGCTTTTTCTTGTAGAAGCGGATCTTCTACACTTGCAATAACATGTTCAACACCTAGTTCTTTTGCATGTTCTGCTAATAGTAAGTTTTGTTCATCATCACTTGTTGCAACAACAACGCGGTCTGCATGAAATGCTGTTTGTTCGGTTAATGATGCAATTGTGATGTCATCTAATTTCACAATAGGGAAGTCGTGCGATTTCGCTTCCTCATCATTTATTTTATTTTGACGCATCATATATAGTGTTACGTCATAATCTTCTCGTTTTAAATCAAGTGATAACGGAAGGGTAATTCTGCTCGCACCAATAATTGAAACTTTTGGTTTTGGTGTTTCCACTTTTGGGAACATCTTTTTAAATAATATAGGTGCGAAAATACAAGTAATAACTGCGCTTAAAATAAGGGAGGCAGATAAACTTGGACTAATGATTCCTAGTTTTTCACCAATTTGTGCAGCTGCAATAACTAAAGAAAGTGTCGATGTTAATAAGATGGCACTCCCCAGTACGATATTACGTGGATACCATTTTCGTAAGACGAGTGATGGTATCAGTTTTGAAATAAAGAGTCCTACAATTAAAATTGGGATCATGAGCATGCTAGAAGGTTCTTTGAAAATAGACCAGACCTCTAAATTTACACCAACCATTACGAAGAAAATAGGAATGAAGAAACCGTATCCGATAGAATCCAGTTTTTCAACCATATCTTCATTTGGTGATAATAATGATACGAGTACACCTGCTAAGAAGGCACCTAAAATATTTTCGGCTCCAACGGATTCAGATAACCCAACTAATATTAAGATGAGTGCAAAAACAGCTCTTGTATCAATTTGTACACTACCAGCTTTTAAGCTATCTAAGTATGGAATGTTTTTAAAACGTTTTGCAACGAAGTAAATAACAATACCAGCGCCGAATAGAAGAAGAAGGAGCCACATGCTTTGGCCGCTTTCGGAATTTAATCCGACGAATACAGCAAGTAAAATCATTGTGACTAAATCGGCAATAACAGCGACTAATAAAATGATTTGTCCGATTGCGGTTTTTCCTAAGTTATTTTCTTTTAATGTTGGTACGACAACACCTAAAGAAATTGTTGAAATAATTAAAGTCATAAACATTGCATTATCTACAAATCCTAGCCATACGAATAGTAGTGATAGGGCATAAGATAAGATGAAAATAAATAAGAAGATAATGCTTGCTGCTTGAAATGTGTTTGGTTCGTTTGTCGTATTCTTTTTCCCTTTTTGTTTAAAGATAGAAAAATCAATTTCTAAACCGCTTAAAAACATAAGAAAGATAAATCCTAGTGTCGATAAGACTTGAAGCCACATATCTGGCTCAATAATATTAAACCCACTTTTACCTACAAAGATTCCTGCGATGATTTCTGCAACGACGACAGGAAGTGCTTTTAATTTAAAGCGTTGTAACAAAAGGGGAACGAAAAACGCGATTGCAACGACAACCATAAGTGATAGAACAGAAGTGTGATGTTCCATTGCGTTCTCTCCCTTCAAATAAATATAGTACTTATTTAGCCATATAATAGGTAGAAAAGCAACGCATATGGATTCGATTTCATAAAGAAAGAGTTTTCTTAACATTTGTCATAATAAGTATATTTTTCATGATTCTGTTGTTAATTCCGTAATGTGGATGTAATAGGGGAGGGAATAAAAAAAGACTGCTGAGATTTCTCAGCAGTCTTTTCATGTACATTACATTGAGAAGAAGATCCATACAGTTAAACCAACTGTTGCAGTTGCAACGAAGAAACTGTAAATCATAGTAAGAACTTGAACTCTTCCTTCTCCTTCTTTTAAATGCATGAACATAATTAATTGTAACAAAGCTTGCGCAACAGCCATTACGATAATAGTTGTTAAGATCGTTGAAAGTGGCAGGTCTGAGTAAAGTGCCACGTATAGAGCTAGAAACGTTAGTGCAAGCGATAAAATAAATCCGAAAACGTGTGACCAAGGGAATCCGCTATGCGCATGCCCGTTTGCTTGATTGTTATTTTGACCCATTTACGCCACCATCCCGTTCAAGTAAACTAGTGTGTAAATAAAGACCCAAACTAAATCAAGGAAATGCCAGTATAAGCTGATAATGAATACTTTACGAGCTGTAACTGGTGTTAAACCTCGTTTTAAAATTTGGATAATAACACAAATTGCCCAAATGATACCGCCTGTTACGTGGGCTCCGTGCGTTCCAAGAAGAACGAAGAATCCAGATAGGAAAGCACTTGTTTGAATTGTTGCGCCTTCACCAATATACATAATGAACTCTTCAATCTCGAAGAATAGGAAGCCTGCACCTAAAAGTAATGTAAGGACGAACCATCCAAGCATTGCTTTTTGGTTGTGCTTACGCATTTCGTGAATCACGATACCACATGTGAAACTACTTGTTAAAAGTAATAATGTTTGAATTAAAAGCGTTTTAAGTTCAAACAGTTGTGCTGGTGTTGGGCCATCTGCCGTACGACCAGCAAGTACTAGATAAGAGGCGAAAAGTGTTGCGAACAGCATAATTTCAGCCCCAAGAAAAATCCAGAATCCTAGGATATTCAATCTGCTTTGTTCGGATTGATATTCCAAAGGTAAGCTTTTGTCTAAAGCCGCCATATCATTTCACCTCTCATGCTACATGTTCTGATTTTTTAATTTCATCAACACTAATATAGTAACCTTCATCGTAATCGAATGAACGATAGATTAAGCAAGCTAAAATACCAATGCCGCCGATTGCTGCAAGCCAGAACCAGCTAAATACTAATGCGAAACCTGCAAGACCGAAGAATCCAGACGCAATAATAGGCACACCAGAGTTACTTGGCATGTGAATTGGTTTAATATCTTCTGCTGCTGGTGTAACTGTTTCTCCGCGTTTTTTCATGTACCAGAAAGCATCAGCTTCTTTGATTTCAGGAAGTTTCGCGAAGTTGTAATGTTGTACAGGAGATTGAGTTGCCCATTCAAGTGTACGGCCGTCCCATGGATCTCCAGTTGTGTCACGTTCACCGTGACGAGCACTCCAAATTACGTTGTAGCAAAGAAGTAGGAAGCCGATACCCATCATTACCGCACCAACAGATGCGATTTGGTTTAGCCATCCCCATCCAAGACTTTCAGAGTAAGTGTACATACGACGAGTCATACCGTCTAAACCTAAGAAGTACATTGGGAAGAAACAGATGTTGAATCCGCTCATAAAGATCCAGAATGTCCATTTACCTAGGCGTTCATTTAACATATGACCAGTCATTTTTGGATACCAGAATGTGAATCCAGCAAGCATAGCGAATACTGTACCTGCGATTAATACGTAGTGGAAGTGAGCGATTAGGAAGTAGCTGTTATGGTACTGATAATCAGCTGCTGCCATACCAAGCATAACCCCTGTAACCCCACCGACTACGAAGTTTGGAATAAATGCCAATGACCAAAGCATTGGAACTGTAAAACGAATACGTCCTTTATACAGTGTAAACAACCAGTTAAAGATCTTAACCCCGGTTGGAATCGAAATCGCCATTGTCGAAATCGAGAAGAATGAGTTAACCGCTGGACCTGCACCCATCGTGAAGAAGTGGTGAAGCCATACGACGAAACTTAGTAAAGAAATTGCAACCATTGAGTATACCATCGCACTGTAACCGAATAGACGTTTACGTGAGAATGTACTAATGATTTCAGAGAAAATACCGAATGCCGGTAAAATAACGATATATACTTCAGGGTGACCCCATACCCAGAATAGGTTGGCCCATAACATTGGCATACCGCCGCTCGCCATCGTAAAGAAGTGAGCATCGAATAGACGGTCAAATGTCATTAATGCAAGAGCAACTGTTAATACTGGGAAAGCGAAAATAATGATAATCGTTGTAATTAAGATTGACCAAGTAAACATTGGCATTCTCATTAAAGTCATACCAGGTGTACGCATTTTTAAGATAGTAACAAGGAAGTTAATACCTGTCATTAACGTACCGAGACCTGAAATCTGTAATGCAATTGCGTAGTAGTTATTTCCTACACCAGAAGTAAACTCTGTACCTGCCATTGGGAAGTAAGAAGTCCACCCAGCGTCTGGAGAACCACCGATTACGAAAGCGATGTTGAATAACATTGCTCCGACAAAGAATAACCAGAAACTTAAAGCATTTAAGAACGGATATGCAACGTCACGAGCACCAATTTGTAATGGTACTACAAGGTTCATTAATCCCATAACGAATGGCATCGCCATGAAAAGAATCATAACTGTACCATGTGTTGTGAAGATTCCGTTATAGTGTTCAGCGTTTAAATAAGTTGTTTCAGGGAATGTTAACTGTGCACGGATCATTAAACCGTCCATACCACCACGGAATAACATAATAACCGCAGAGATAATATACATGGCCCCAATCTTTTTATGGTCAACAGTTGTTAACCATTCGTCCCAAAGCCATTTCCATTTTTTATACTTAGTTAGTACGAAAATGATTGCTAATGTCACAAGAACGATAGAAGCGTCTGCACCGTAAATAATCGGGTCACCTGTGACAAAGAATTCATCAAGCTTCACTGTGTTCACTCCAATCTGTTGGAATTATAGCTATTATTTTTTGTTTTTGTAGTAGTTGTAATCACAATATTCAAGTGATTTTGGATCTACATAACTTAAGTGATGGCTAGAGAATGTCATACGACCAACTACACCAGGTTTAACAATTTCGTTGTACTTATCTTCTGTTAGTTTAGGAGCAGTTTGTTGTACTTCTTTAACCCACTTGTCATATTTCTCTTTAGTTTTTGCTTCAACTTCGAACTCCATGTGAGTAAATCCTTCACCAGAGAAGTTCGCGCTACGACCTAGGTAAGAACCTGGTTTGTCAGCTTGTAAATAAAGGTCCATAATCATGCCATCCATTGTGTACTTCATACCACCAAGTTCTGGTACCCAGAAAGCATTCATTGGGCCGACAGAAGTCAGTTTGAATTGAATTGGTACACCAGCTGGGATGTTTAAATAGTTAACGGTTTCAATTTTTTCCTCTGGGTAACTGAATAACCATTTCCAGTTTGCAGATGTAACATAAATCTCCACTGGTTTAATATGTTTGGACTCTTTCGGAACCTCTTCCGAAGCATAAGTTGCTTTTACTGTTGGAATCGATAATGCGATAACGATAATAACAGGAACAAGCGTCCAAATGATTTCTAATAATGTGTTACCGTGTTGTTCAGGTGGCTCATAGTCCATATTCTCTGGTTTTTCACGATAACGAATCAAGATGACTGTAAACAAGATGAATACAATTGCGATAATTAATGACATAAGCAAGAATGACCAAACAATTAAATCATACTGTGCTTTTGCAACAGGTCCTTGCGGATTTAATACTGCGAGTTTTTTATCACAGCCACCGAGGAACAGAAGTAATGATAACGGAAGAAGCGAAGCCAACTTCCAAAACGCTTTCTTTAGTTGCACGATTGAAAATCTCCTTTCTCCTTGGATTGAAACTATGCCAATAAAACAATATAAACCTATTAATTTATAGAAGGCAATAGTTTTTGAGATATTGTTAAAAAATAGACACAAATGCACACTTTTTAAGGTGAATATCATTTGTAACTTGATTACATTGTAAACTATTTTCCAGAGAAAAATGCGATTGTGAAAATTTTAAGATAAATAAAGTTATACCAGGATACCCAAGAAATAGAAAAAAGCTATCTTATCATAAGAAAGATAGCTGAATATTTCGTATATTTAGTTTATTTATTGTGAAATAGTCTGTTGTTGTTCAAATGTGACAATTTTTTTATATTTCACTTGATATAAAATGTAACAAATGACCATAAATGGAATGCCGCAATAAAGAGCGATTCTCTGATCTGGAATGAAAGCTAAACTAACAAATGTAATAAAATTGAGTGAGAACGCTACGATTGGAACGAGCGGATAAAGTGGTGTGCGATATTTTAAATCATTTATGTCACCACCGTTTTTCACGAAGTTTCTACGGAAGAAAAACTGTGAAGCCGCAATTGACATCCAAACGACAACAGCAGCCATTGCTGCGATAGATGTTAAAACTAAAAAGACAGTATCTGCTGCAAATACACTTGTTAATAGGGATAGACTTGCAAAGATTAGACTGAAAATCAATGCGTTTAGTGGTACACCTTTTTTAGTTAATTTCGTAAATGCTGGACTTGCCATTCCTTGTTTTGCCATCGCCCAAAGCATACGCGAATTTGCGTATAGACCAGAATTGGCTACGGATAATACAGCTGTAATAATAACAAAGTTCATAATGTCTGCTGCATATGGAACACCAGCTACATCAAATACAAGTACAAATGGACTTTCGACTAGATTAGCCTCTTGCCACGGGAGTAAACCTACAACAACTGATATTGCTAGGACGAAGAAGAATAGTGTGCGCCAAATGGTATTTTTGATTGCTTTAGGAATTGTTTTTTCAGGATTTTCACTTTCCCCTGAAGCAATTCCGATTAATTCTGTTCCTTGGAAGGAGTAATTTACTGTAATCATTGTAAGAAGAACAGCTAATGCACCATTTGGAAATAGGCCGCCATTTTCAGTGAAATTGTGAAGCATTGGAGCTGGTTTTCCGTTAAAGTCTAGTAGACCGAACATAACTGCACCACCGAGTACGATGAAAACAACAATAGTTGCGACTTTTACACTTGCGAACCAAAATTCTGCTTCTGCATATGCTTTTGCTGATAAAGCGTTTACAAGAAAGAGTGCTGCCGCAAATGTAACACACCAAATCCACGAAGAAACGTATGGAAACCATCGTTTCATTAAAATACTTACAGTTGTTAACTCTACTCCAACTGTAACAGCCCAATTTAACCAATACATCCAACCGACAACAAAACCAAAACCAGGTGAAATAAATTTGCTTGCATAGCTTTGGAATGAACCTGCTTCTGGCATAGCTACGGATAATTCACCAAGACATAACATCGTTAAATACATAACAAATCCACCGACTAAAAATGCAAGAATAGCACCACCAGGGCCGGCGTTATGGACGATTTGACCAGATCCCATAAATAGGCCAGTTCCGATAACACCACCAAGTGCAATCATAAATAGGTGTCTACTTTTCATTGTACGTTTTAAATCTGTTTGTTCTACTTGTTGATTCATATGCCCCTCACCCCGTTATTTTCTTATATGTGTTAACTGGTTTTCATTCTGAGTTTTTAATCATTAGTGGGGGATGTGACACATACTCAGTTTATTTGCTATGAAATGAATGGAGTATGTAAAAAAACGAACTATGACTAAATACTCTAAGAATGTGTTTATTAACAAGGTGATATCTTCACCATGTTAATAATTTTGATTTTAGCAAAATGTTGCTAAAAAGTATATTGTTTTTTCTTTTTATTAAAAATAATTAGAATTTTATAACGATGTAGTTATGAACAATAATTCACAGAATCTTTCTAGCAAACTAGCAAGAAGAAAGGTACAATGGTAAGAGGTATGTCTGTAAAATAATAATTAATGGAGTTTTGTTTAAAATGAAAAAGTTAAAATATCTTTTTGTTTTTGGAATTATATTTGCTGCAGCGTTTTTTATAGGGAAAGATAAGATTATACAAAAGGCACAAGTGCTACGCTTAGATTTTCTATCTGAAATGAAAGAAGCGGCTATGATTGAAAATGTTCCGTTTATAAAGCAGTTACCAGAATTACCTCGTGGATGTGAAGTGACAAGCTTAGCTATGTTGCTACAATATAAAGGTGTGCAAGTAGATAAGATGCAACTTGCTAGTGAAATTCATCGAGTTCCATTTGAACAAAATGGTTTGCGTGGAAATCCGTATGAGGGATTTGTTGGAAATATTTATACGAAAGCTGAACCAGGATATGGTGTATACAATAAACCAATCTTTAATTTAGCAGAAAAATATGTTTCTGAAAAAGTAATTAATTTAACAGATAGAGATGTGAAAGATCTATATAAGGTAATTAGTTCTGGTTCTCCAGTATGGGTTATTATTAATACAACATTTAAGCCGCTAGCTGAAAGTAGTTTTGAAACATGGAATACAAGTTCTGGGGAAGTGAAAATTACATATTTTGAGCATAGTGTAGTAGTAGTTGGATACGATCAAAACTTTGTATATGTAAATGATCCTCTAAAAAATAATCCACGTTTTGCTGTTCCACGAGCAGAGTTTGAGAAAGCGTGGGAGCAAATGGGGAAACAAGCGATTACTATTTTATAATAATGAAAAGGTCATCATTTCGATGGCTTTTTATTTTTAAATAATTATAATAGAAAATTCAGAAGATTCTTTTAAAAGTTAACAATTCACGTTATAATAACATTTAACTTGGTGAAGAAGGGGAGAAGAGAAATGGATGTAGCGAAGGAACTAGTTGTATCGAAAAATCAATTGATTGAGTGGAGAAGGCATTTTCATAAGTATCCAGAGTTATCTTTTCAAGAAGAGAAAACATCGCAGTTTGTGTTCGATATACTTCGGGAAATCCCATGTTTAGAAGTATCAAGACCTACTAAATATAGTGTAATGGCAAGGCTGATTGGAAAGCAGCCTGGTAAAATAGTTGCGGTTCGAGCTGACATGGATGCTCTTCCTATTCATGAAGAAAATGAGTTTGACTTTATTTCTACATATCCGGGTGTAATGCATGCATGTGGCCATGATGGACATATAGCGATATTACTTGGAGTTGTACATAAGTTAGTAGAAGCAAGAGAGAAGATTAAAGGGGAGATTCGTTTTCTATTCCAACATGCTGAAGAAAACTTTCCTGGCGGTGCAGAGGAAATGGTTGCAGCGGGTGTAATGGAAGGGGTCGATTATATTATTGGTGCTCACCTTTGGGCATCGTTAGAGGTTGGAAAAGTAGGTGTAATTTATGGTCCTGCAATGGCTGCCCCAGATGTTTTTAAAATTACAATAGAAGGAAAAGGTGGACATGCTGGAATCCCTCATGAAACTGTTGATAGTATTGCAATTGGTACACAAGTGGTTTCGCAACTTCAGCAAATTGTCTCTCGCCTCACGAATCCGTTAGATTCTCTTGTAGTATCTGTTACGCAATTTCACGCTGGGACAACTCATAATGTGATTCCAGAACAAGCGGAGATTGAAGGGACAGTGCGGAGTTTAAGACATGAGTTGCGAGAAGAAACAGAGAAAAGAATTGAACAGATTGTAAAGCATGTGACGGAAGCTTATGGAGCGAAATATACGTTTTCTTATGAATATGGATATCGTCCAGTAATAAATGATTATGAAGTGACAGAGATTATTGAGCAAACAGCATTACAGCTTTATGGAAGGGAACGAGTTACTCGTTTACAGCCGACGATGGCTGGAGAAGATTTTTCAGCGTTTTTACAAAAAGCACCAGGGACATTCTTTTTTATCGGAGCAGGAAACAAAGAGAAAGGAATTATATATCCTCACCATCATCCTCGTTTTACGATTGATGAAGATGCATTACCAATTGGCGTGCAAGTCTTTGTATCATCGATTATGAATTTCATAAGTAAAGGAGAATGAGATGAAGAAAATACACGTATTAGCGCTTATTCCAGTTTTTTGTTTAGTTGTTGGCCCCGTATTTGCTAATTCAGTTACTCCTTACATATTAGGGATGCCATTTTTATTATTTTGGATATTATTATCAGTGCTTATTACATCTCTTTGTATGGGGATTGTGTACGTATTTGATCCTGCTAATAAGGGGGATGTAAAATGACCGCATTACTTATCATTATTTTATTTTTGTTTCTCGCACTATTTTTGGGAATTCGGGCGCAACATGGAAAAGATATGAATTTAGAGCAATGGTCAGTTGGAGGAAGAGGCTTTGGTACTATTTTTGTTTTTCTTCTTATGGCAGGTGAAATTTATACGACATTCACATTTTTAGGTGGAAGTGGATGGGCGTATAGTAAAGGAGCACCTACTTTTTATATTTTAGGTTATGGTGCGTTAGCTTATATTTTATCTTATTTTTTATTACCACCAGTTTGGAAGTATGCAAAAGAGCATAATCTAGTTTCGCAGCCAGATTTTTTTGTGAAGAAATATAAGAGTCAGGCACTTGGCCTTATCGTTTCTATCATTGGGGTTATTTCGATTATCCCATACCTTGTTTTACAGTTAAAAGGATTAGGAATTATCGTTTCGGAAGCGTCTTACGGAAGGGTATCACCAGTTATCGCAGTGTGGATTGGCGCAATTGTTATAACAATATATGTAATGGTTTCAGGTATACACGGCTCTGCTTGGACGGCCGCTTTGAAGGATATTATGATCCTGTTTATCGTTATGTTTTTAGGTATATATTTACCGTACCATTATTACGGAGGATTTCAGCCGATGTTTGAAGCTGTAGAAGCAGCAAAACCAGGATTTTTATCTTTACCTGATGAAGGAATGAGCATTTCTTGGTTTGTTTCTACTATTGTATTAACAGCTCTCGGTTTCTATATGTGGCCCCATACATTTGCCTCTGCTTTCTCTGCAAAAAATGAAAAAGTATTTCGTAAAAATGCGGCCATTATGCCACTGTACTCTTTAGTTTTACTTTTCGTGTTCTTTGCAGGGTTCGCAGCTATCTTGCAAGTTCCTGGATTAAAGGGAGGGGATGTAGACCTTTCGTTATTCCGTCTGGCTCTTCAAACTTTTGATCCTTGGTTTATTGGGGTTATTGGTAGTGCTGGAGTTTTAACGGCATTAGTTCCAGGTTCTATGCTTGTCATGGCCGCTTCTACATTATTAGCGAAAAATATTTACCGAACAATGGTCCCATCTGTCTCGGATCGACAAGTGGCAAAAGTAGCGAAATTATTTGTTCCTGTAGTAACGCTTGTAGCTGTTTTGTTTACTTTTAAAGGTGGAGAAACGATAGGGGCACTTCTTTTAATGGGATATAGTATAGTGACACAACTTTTCCCGGCACTTGTATGTAGTTTGTTTCCACGTCAGGTTATTACGAAGCAAGGAGCAATTGCAGGGATGGGGATTGGGTTGTTAGTGGTTGCGTATATTACTTTATCTGGTTCAACTATAGCTACGATGTTTCCGGGTTTCCCTCAATATATAAAAGATTTAAATGTAGGTATAGTCGCGCTGTTAATGAATATGATTGTGATGTTTATCGTTAGCGGATTCACGAAAAATGTGTCTATAAAAGCAGACAATATAATAGTAGAAAAGTAATTCGTATGCTAGAGCTATCTTTGAAAAGAGATAGCTCTTTTTTTGTATATATTTTCTTCTATTAGCGGAATCTAACTAAAAACTTGTTGAAAAGGAAGTTAGGTGG
Organism: Bacillus cereus group sp. Bc061; assembly: GCF_027715825.1. NCBI lineage: Bacteria > Bacillati > Bacillota > Bacilli > Caryophanales > Bacillaceae > Bacillus > Bacillus cereus group sp. Bc061. The sequence goes on along the minus strand of NZ_JAQFTZ010000007.1, from coordinate 14,161 downwards.
GGGACTTGTTAGAGCTAAAAGGTAACTTATTTGAAGTTATGAAAGAAATTAGAGATGAGTTAGGTTCGCCGAATGATTTAACAATTAGGGAAGTTGCCCTTGCCGGTAGTTTTACACGCTGTGCTGTTGTCTTTTTATGTGGGTTAACAGATAAGGATAATGTTTATAAATATGTAGTTCGTACACTTCAATATGAAGAAATACAAAAAGACGAAGCTGTTGTTCAAACATTATTGGATCGCTTTATTTCTATTGCAGAAGTTGGTAAGAAGACAACGTTGCCGGATATTATAAATGCGATTTTAGCGGGAGATACAGTTATATTAATTGATAATATTCAAACCGCTATCGTAATTAATAGTAGGGCTTGGGAAAAAAGAAGTTTAGAACCGCCAGTAACAGAAGATTTAATACGTGGACCGAGAATTGGATTAAATGAAGATATTAACGTGAATAAAGTATTAATTCGCCGTAGTTTACGTGACCCAAAGCTGAGATTTCAATCTTATATTATGGGAAAGAGATCCCAAAAAGAAGTGACTTTAGTATATATAGAAGACATTATTAATCCTTACATTGTAAAAGAGCTAGATCGGCGTCTTCAATCCATAGTGACAGATGTCGTTTTTGAGACGGGTACAATTGAGCAATTAATTCAAGATAATAATTTGTCGCCGTTTCCGCAGTTTTTGAATACGGAAAGGCCTGATAATATTGTGGCCTCATTAACGAAAGGAAAGGCAGCTATTTTGGTGGATGGATCTCCCTTTGCCCTTATAGCTCCGCTAGTGTTTGTTGATATTTTTCAATCTGTGGAAGATCATTATGAGCGTTGGGTAATAGGGACTTTATTAAGAATTTTGCGGATGGGTTCTGGTATAGTTGCAATTTTAATGCCAGCGATGTATGTAGCGCTCGTCTCGTATCACCAAGGACTTATTCCTTCTAAATTGGCTTATTCGATTGCTGGAGCAAGAGAAGGTGTTCCTTTTCCTGCCTATATTGAAACGTTAATGATGGCATTAACGATGGAGTTAATACGAGAAGCAGGAATTAGGTTGCCGAAACCGATGGGACAAACAATTGGGATTGTAGGTGGTCTTGTAATTGGAGAGGCAGCGGTGAATGCAGGAATTGTAAATCCATTTTTAGTTATCATTATTGCGGTTACAGCTATTGCTACATTTTCACTTCCGGTGTATAGCATCACAATTACGTTTCGGATTTTACTTTTCGTCTTTGTATTAGCAGCAACGGCTTTTGGGTTGTATGGAATCATTCTAGCTCTTATTGCGCTTGCTGTTCATATTACAAATTTAACAAGTGTTGGTGTGCCGTATACAACTCCAATTGCTCCCGCATTCTATAAAGATTGGAAAGAAGAGCTTATTCGTTTGCCGAAATCAATGTTGAAAGAGAGACCGGAATATTTACAAACGAAGGATTCTACAATACGTCCAAAGGAGCGAGAATAATTGAAACCATTTGAGTATGGCGATGAAGAGATTGGATCTCGGGAAATTGGGTTTGCGGTATCTTCGACCATTATTGGTATAGGAGCATTGTCTATGCCAAGAGATATCGCTAACCAAACTTTATTTTCGGACGGTTGGATTATTTTGCTTTTGGGTGGATTGGTGTGTGCAGTTTTAGGTTGGTTTGTAACGAGGGTAGCTATTTTATTCCCGAAACAAAACTTTGTTCAATATACGAGTGCGCATTTGACAAAGCCTGTTGCATACACGATTAGCAGCGTTTTAGTATTAACGTTTGCTGCGTTGACAGCATATGAATCGCGAATGATTTCAATTATTTCCCAAACGTATTTGTTTAGTGATACACCAATACAACTACTGTCTTTCTTCTTCTTATTAGTTGTTATTTATGGAATAGCAGGATCTAGAGCAGCTTTATTAAGGTTAAATGTTCTATTTTTACCTATTGTTTTAATTGCGATAGTGCTTCTTTCTTTATTGAATATAAATTTAATGGAAATAAATAATTTACTACCAGCCTTTCAAACGGAAGTGAGTCAATATGCTGTTGGAGTTAAAAATTCTATTTTTACGTTTATTGGATTTGAAGTAGCTCTGTTTTATGCTGTGTTGCTGAATGATAAGGCGGCAAAAAAAGCACCAATGGCAGTTGCGAAAGCGGTAATGGTAAATGTGTTGTCGTACATTTTAATTTATGTAACTTGTATTAGTGTTTTTACGTATATGACAACTCGTGGATTGACGTACCCAACAATTGAATTAGGGAAAGAAATTGAAATTGGTGGAGGGTTTTTAGAAAGATTTGATGCAATTTTTTTTACAACTTGGATTATTACTATTTATAACACTACGGCCATGTATTATGATGTCGCATCATTATTATTTTGCGCTATGTTTCCCAAAGTGAAGAAACATATTTTCATTTTTGTAAGTGCCCCGATTATTTTTATGGTGAATATGATACCTAGTAGTTTAAATGCTTTATCAAATTATGGAACTTATTTAGCTTGGATAGATATGGGGTTTGTCGTGTTAGCACCTTTGTTAGTTTTTATTGTATATAAAATAAGAAGAAGGAATGGTAGAAATGAAACACCTTCTTAAAATTATAATGCTTATGGTTTTAGTTGGATCTATCAGTGGGTGTTCTGAGCTAGAAGAAATAGAAGAAAGAGGATTTGTAGTAGGTGCAGCCTATGATATCGTGAAAAAAAAGAAATCGAATCCGATTATGAAAGGGACGTATCAGATGGTGCTTCCCAGTAAGCTAGCGCAACAAGGGGGACAAGGTGGTGGAGATAGTGAAAATTATATTAATGTGAGTGCGAAAGCAGATAGTGTCTTTGAGCAAATCCGAATTATTGCTAAAAAAATTAGTCGAACATTATTTTTTCCGCATATACAAGTGATTATTTTTTCGGAAGAATTACTGGCGAATCCGTATGTTTTGCAAAATACGTTAGATGTATATATTCGCGATCATGAAATGAGGAGAAATATTCGTTTGTTTGTTTCGAAGAAGAATGCCGAATCTATTTTAAAACAGAGTGCAAAACCTGAAAATTTACCGGCGCAGTATATTGATATGTTAGCTGAACATCCTCCGAAAAATGCCCAAATGATTGAGGCTGCAAGAATTGGTGAGGTTCAGGAAAAGATGATTGCGAGCCGAAGCTTCGTATTACCTATTCTTGAATTAACAAAGCAAGGTGTACAAATGAACGGGGCAGCGTTGTTTCGTGGGAAGGATAATAAGTGTGTAGGTAGTTTGAATGGGGAAGAAACATTAGGAATGAATTATATAGTAGGTAAAAAAATTGGAGGTTTTTTTACTATCCGCAAAAAGAATCAACTTATTACATATGAAATTCATAAGTTGCGTCGGAAAATTAAAGTATCTACAACAAATGTTATAAAACCAAAGTTTAATATTCACTTATTTTTGGAAGGTACAATAGCTGAGTTACACTTTAGTGATCATAAAAAGGTCTTGAATGAAAAACGTTTAGAGAAGGATATTTCGAAGGAAATGGAGACGCGCATCCGAAAATCCGTTCAGCTTGTTCAAAAAAAATATAAGGTAGATGTATTAGAATTAGGGGAAGTGTATAAGCGGCATAATTATAAAGAGTGGAAAAAAATAAGTAAGAATTGGGATCAAGGTGAAAATTACTTTAGTGATGCTGAGGTTACTGTTCATGTTCATCCAACAATTGAACATACGGGTTCAGCTTTACCAAAAAGAGTAAAGTAAGGTGATGGAAGGTGTTTACTGGATTGGGGATTAGTTGCACAATATTAATGGCAGTTCTTCCAGGAGCTATATACTACATTCATAAAAAAATTACAACGTATGGAGCACAGCCTTGGAATACTGATATACAAAAAAAGAAACCTGAATGATTTCAGGTTTCTTTCGTGCAAAGCATATGTGAAGGGGGATACCTTCTATGTATGCTTTGCTTTATACAAGCCCTAACCAATGTACCAATTGTGTAGAGAGGAATGTCACAACAATGGCGATAACGGTAGGGATTGCAAACGATAAGAATGTCCATTTTGCACTTTTTGTTTCTTTATATATGTTAACCAGTGTCGTTCCGCATGGGAAATGAAGAAGTGAGAACAACATTGTGTTTAACGCTGTTAACCAAGTCCAACCATTTTCTAAGAATAAATTTTTAATTTGATTAAAATCATCTATTTCAGTTAAAGCTCCGGTTGATAAGTAAGACATTAATAAAATCGGGATAACAATTTCATTCGCTGGTAGTCCAAGAATAAACGCAGCTAGAATAAAGCCGTCAAGTCCTAACATTTTAGCAAATGGATCTAGAAAATTTACAAAATACATAAGTAAGCTTGTGTCACCGATGAAAATATTAGCTAGTAACCAAGTTAATGCAGCCGCAGGGGCAGCTACAACAACAGCTCGTTTTAAAACATAAACTGATTTATCGAGTGTTGCGCGTACAATTGTATTCCAAACCTTTGGCTTACGGTACGGCGGTAACTCAAGTGTGTAGTGGGTTGGAACGCCTTTTAAAGCTGTTTTTGATAGTACCCAAGAAACAGTTAATGTCATAACGATACCAATTACAACCATTCCAACTACAACGCCGGCAGTAACAAGTGTTTGCATACTACCTGTATAACCAGCAGCCATAAATAATGAGGCCATTAAAATTAACATAGGCCAGCGACCGTTACAAGGTACGAAGTTATTTGTTAAGATTGCAAGCATACGTTCACGTGGTGATTCAATAATACGTGTTGACATAATAGCTGCAGCGTTACAACCGAATCCCATTGCCATTGTTAAAGATTGTTTACCGTGTGCACCAGAGCGTTTGAATAAGCGGTCCATATTAAACGCAACGCGTGGTAAGTATCCATAGTTTTCTAATAGTGCGAACATAGGGAAAAAGATGGCCATAGGTGGTAACATAACGCTAATAACAGCGCCGATACCACGGAATAAACCAAGTATTAAAATGCCATGTAACCATTCAGGTGCGTGTGCTGCTTGGAACCAAGAAGTTAAATATCCTTCGGCCCATCCGAAAAACTCAGCAATCATATCAGATGGTACGTTAGCACCAGCGATTGTAAGATAAAAAATGATAGATAAAATACCGAGCATAATTGGGAATCCCCATATTGGAGATGTGAAAATTTTATCTAGTTTTTCAGAACGATATAATTTATCCGTATTTGTATATTGAACAGATTCTTTACAGATGCTTGCAGATGTTCGATAAATATCTCCGACAATATCATCTCGTATATCTTCTTTTGAAAGTGTTTGAGCGTGTTGAATAATATAGTCTAATGGAAGAGCTTTACTGGCTGAGTGAGATTCCATTGATTACGACCTCCCTTACAAGTGGTTCGTTATGATGTTTTTCAAGTGCAGTTAAGAAATTTTTATCTCCATCTAATATACGTAATGCAATCCAACGTGCTGGATACGTATCACCGAATACTTTATAAATTTGTGGTTCTAATTCTCGAATCATATTTTCGATTTTTTCACTATAAGTAACTTTAATTGGTGCTGGAATTAGCTTTTTATTTGCTACTTTAGCAATGACATTTAGTAAATGACCGATGCCTACTCGGTTACGAGCGGAAATCTTAACTACAGGTACACCAAGTGATTTTGCTAATTTTTTTTCATCGATAACGATGCCTTTTTTCTCAGCTTCATCAATTAAGTTAATACAAATGACTACGTTACTCGTCATTTCCATCACTTGAAGTGCTAAATTTAAATTTCTTTCCATTGCTGTTGCATCTACAACAACTACAGTTACTTCTGGTTTTTCAAATATAATATAATCCCTTGCTACTTCTTCATCCGCAGAATTTGAATATAGTGAGTAAGTCCCAGGTAAATCTATTAATGTATATTTACTACCGTTATGTTCATATTCTCCTTCAGCTTTTAAAACAGTTTTTCCCGTCCAGTTTCCAGTATGTTGTTTTAAACCTGTTAAAGTATTAAATAATGTACTTTTCCCGGTATTTGGGTTGCCAGCTAAAGCAATGCGATATTTGCTCATCTGAAATCATCTCCTATTAATACCCCGAAAATAAGGGAACTTTCTTCCTTGCGTAGTGCGATAGTTGTGTTGCTTACTTGATAAGCGACCGGATCTCCAAGTGGGCTGCGTTGTAATACTTTAATTGTTGCGCCGGGGATAAATCCTAAATCTAATAAACGTCGTTTCATAGTTCCTTCTAATTGTATCTTCTCAATTTGTACAAACTCTCCAGTCTTAAATTCGGAAAGTGGTTTTTTATTAGCCGATACCATAAAAGTTACCTCATCTCTATATTGTTAGTTTAAGTTTAAAAAGTTTCCTTAGGTAAACTTTTTGTTAGTAATATAGTAGACTACATTGGATGATGCTGTCAATTGGTACTTTAAAAATATTCATTTATTTTTAGAATTGTTCCAATTTATTTAGTTGTACTAAAAAATATTACTGAAATTCTGTGTAATGTACATAAATTAGGCGCGTAAAAGTAACAAAATACAACGGAATTGTAAATGTAACTTTAACTAAAAGGGAAAAAGAGCGAAAAACATTTACATTTAATTTACATTGTTAAGAGTAAATTTACATTACAGCTTAATTAGTGTGGATTTTGTTGGGTTCTTCAACTATAAATGTTGGGATTTCTAGTTTTTAAGGGGTATTATCGTCATTTACTTAAAATTAAAAATTGCTTAACACTCACATAATATTATTGTCCTACAATGAATTTGTGTTCGAAAGAAGTAGATAAATGTGAAAAGTGATAATCCAAATGGGGGTACAAGACATGGTCATGAAAAAGGGTATTAAATTTTCTTTAGCAGCTTTAGTGGTAGCGGGTTCATTAGTGGGATGTGGAAAAGCAGAAGAGACATCAGGTAAAGAGGCTAAAGGAAGCGATAATGCAAAACAAGAATTGTCAGGTACGATAGCAGCTGCAGGCTCTACAGCACTTCAACCTCTTGCAGAGGAAGCTGGAAAGAAATTTATGGAGAAAAATTCAAACGTTTCTATTCAAGTGCAAGGTGGCGGTAGTGGAACTGGAATTAACCAAGTAGCTTCTGGTGCGGTCCAAATTGGTAACTCAGATGTTCCATCTGCAGATAAAATAAAAGATGCTGATAAGGCGAAAGAATTAGTAGATAACAAGGTAGCGGGTATTGCATTCGCACTTGTCGTAAATAAAGATGTAAAAGTTGATAATTTAACAGTACAACAAGTACAAGATATCTTCACTGGAAAAGTAACAAACTGGAAAGAGGTAGGCGGGAAAGATGAAAAAATTAACGTAATTAACCGTCCAGCTTCTTCTGGTACACGTGCTACATTTGAAAAAACAATTATGAAAGACGCGAAAATTAATGATGGAACTGGTACTACACAAGATTCTAACGGTGCAGTAGAACAAGCGATTAACTCTACTCCAGGTTCAGTAAGTTATTTAGCAATGTCTTACATGGTTGGCGAGAAAAAAGGTGCGCTACAAACAGTGAAAATTGATGGTGCTGAACCAAAAGTTGAAAACATTGCGTCTGGTAAATATCCATTCTGGTCTTACGAGTACATGGTAACGAAAGGTGAGGCAAAAGAAGCAACAAAAGCTTACATTGACTATGTAAAAGGTAAAGATTTTGAAAAGCAAGTAGAAGATATGGGTTATATTCCAATGTCTAAATTAAATAAGTAATAAAATTTATGGGGCTGGCTGCAAGGCCAGTCCTGTTCATTTCAATTTATGAAGTGGGGTCTGTCCTGTGATGAAGGGGAAAAAACAAATTAATTACGTGAAAAGTGAATATATAGGAAGATCACTTGTTACGTTTTGTGGTATTTTTATTGTTTTAGTTACATTAGCTATTATTGCATTTATTTGCGGTAAAGGAATTCAATCATTTACGCAAAGTGGTATCTCGTTTACTGAAATGTTAACATCGACAAAATGGAGTCCAAATGCTGATGAGGGAACTTTCGGGGCTGTAATTTTTATTGTAGGTTCAACGGTGGTTTCGTTAGGTGCGGTTATTATTAGTGCGCCAATTGCTATAGCTCTTGCTATATTCATGAATTTAATTTCGCCGAAGTTTGGAAATAAAGTATTGAAGCCTGTTTTAGAATTATTAGTTGGTATTCCTTCGGTTGTATACGGATTATTAGGGGTTACAATCTTAGTACCGCTATTACGTGATTCGTTTGGAGGAGTGGGCTTTAGTTTAATTGCAGGTATTGTTGTATTAAGTATAATGATTTTGCCTACTATTGCTAGTATCGCTTCTGATGCAATACGCTCTGTTCCATTTGATTATTTAGAAGCTTCTTATGGTTTAGGATCAACGAAATGGCAAGCGATTAGCCGAGTGATTGTTCCTGCTGCGAAAAAGGGGATTTTAACAGGTATTGTTTTAGGTTTAGCGCGTGCTTTTGGTGAAGCATTAGCGGTTCAAATGGTAATTGGGAATACGGTTAAATTACCAGAAGGAATATATAGCCCGACAGCAACGTTAACTGGTATTTTGACAATGGACATGACAAATACATTAAACGGAACTGCTTGGAACAATGCGCTATGGACTTTAGCAATGATTTTACTTGTTATTTCATTCCTGTTTATTTTAGTAATTCGAGCAATTGGGCAAAGAGGTGAGCGATAATAATGAATGCAAGAACGGTAAATAAAGTTTGGACAGGTATCTTTTATGCGGTTGCGGCTTTAGTTGTAGCTTTACTAGTGTTCTTAGTGTTTGAGATTTTACAAAAGGGATGGGGTTTTTGGGATCCTAATTTCTTGTTTGGAGAACCAAGTAATACAAGAGCTGGTGGTGGGATTGGTCCGCAGTTATTCAATTCTTTCTATATGCTTGTTATAACGCTTATTATATCTATTCCTCTCGGATTAGGCGCTGGAATATATTTAGCAGAGTATGCAAAACAAGGACGTTTTTTAAACTTTGTCCGTTTATGTATTGAGACAATGGCATCTTTACCTTCTATTGTTGTTGGTTTATTCGGTTTGTTAGTGTTCGTTACAATGACAGGATGGGGATACACAGTAATGGGTGGTGCCCTTGCTTTAACAATTTTAAACTTGCCAGGTTTAACTCGTGTTTGTGAAAATGCGATTTCAGAGGTTCCTTCTAATGTGAAAGAGGCGAGTCTTGGATTAGGTGCAACAAAGTGGCAAACGATCACTCGTATTATTATTCCGTCGTCACTACCACAAATTATTACAGGTGTTATTTTAGCGGCAGGTCGTATATTTGGTGAAGCGGCGGCATTAATTTATACAGCGGGTTTAACATCTCCAATTTTAAATTCAGCAGCGGACTTCTCAAGTCCTGCTCATCCTTTAAACCCATTTAGACCAGCTGAAACGTTAGCGGTTCACATTTGGAAGTTAAATTCTGAAGGAATTATTCCGGATGCGAAGTTAATTGCGACAAAGTCTGCAGCTGTATTAATTATTATGGTATTGCTATTCAATGTTATTTCACGCTTAGTAGCATCTATATTGCACAAACGTTTTACAGGAGCGAAAAGAAAAAGTAAAACGACGAAGAAGGTAAAAGCGGCATAAGTTATAAAGAAGAACTCTCTATTTATAAGTAGGGGGTTCTTTTTGCGTTTTAATATAGAAGGAAAAGGTATAGCGATTGTTGAATTTGTAATTCGTTATATAGATAAAGTGAAATTTTAAACAGTGGGGTTTTACTGCTCACAAATAGTGGGATGAAAAGATGAAAATGAGGGAGTGGGTTTAATTTGTTTTTTCTGCAAATGTCAGGTTTTCCAGGATCGGGAAAATCTACAGTTTCTAAGTATATAGGGGAGTTAACAGGTGCTATAATTGTAGATCATGACGTTTTGAAATCAGCATTGTTAAGATCACTAGAAGTGAAAGGTATTGAATCAACGATTATTGGTGGACTTGCGTATGATGCTGAATGGGCATTGATTGATTCATATTTAGAACAAGGACATAGTGTGATATTGGATAGTCCATGTCTATATAAAGGGATGGTTGAAAAAGGAATTAAGCTGTCTAATAAACATGGTGTGAAATATAAATATATTGAGTGTTATCTGAATGATATGGAAGAGATTAATATGAGACTACAAACACGTAAGCGTCTGGTCAGTCAAATTGAAAAGGTGGAGTCGGAAGTAGCTTTTAAAAAGTGGTTAAATGGTAGTAAAAGACCTCTAAATAGTGAATATCTTATTGTGAATTCTAGTGAACCTCTAGAGCGGTATGCAGAAAAAATGATGAATTATATGAGTAGGTAGAGAAAAAAGCGTTATCTTCATTCGTGAAGATAACGCTTTTTCGTTTAAATATCAGGTGTTTCTGTAGAAGTATTTATTTTTCTACGAGAGCGTCTTTTTCTCCCGATTTTATCTAATAGTTCATACATTACAGGAACGACTACTAATGTAAGGACAGTTGAGACTGCTAAACCGCCGATGACAACGACTGCCAAACTTTTCGATACCATACTTCCTGCTTGTGATTGACCAAATAGGAGTGGTAGCATAGCGACGATTGTTGTAATAGCTGTCATAATAATTGGGCGTAATCTAGTGGAACCTGCTTCAAGTAAGGCCTCTCTCGTTTCCATACCGTGTTCTCGGTTTTGTTGTACTCTTTCTATTAATACGATAGCGTTTGTAACGACAATCCCGATTAACATTAATGCGCCGATCAAGGAATTTACATCAACTGGTGTTCCTGAAATGATTAATCCTAAAATACCGCCGACAGCAGCTAATGGCAAGGAGAACAAGATTGCAAAAGGAGCACGCGCCTGTCCAAAGGTAATAACCATAATTAAATATACAATCCCGATTGCAATCCCCATAATCTTGAATAAATCTGTGAAGTTCTCTTGCATAGATTCAGTGGCGCCTGCGATATTTACTTTGGCTCCGCTAGGTAAATCTAAGTCGGCTATCGCTTTGTTCACTTCTGCGCTTACCTTACTTAAATCTTCATTTGAAGCTTCTGCGGTAATTTGAATGGTTTCTTTTCCATCTTTATGGAAGATTTCTGTTTGAAGTTGCTTTTCTGAAATAGTTGCAATGTCTTTTAAAGGAATTGGTCCATTAATAGGTGATAGTATGTTTGTGTTTAAAATGTCTTCTTGTTTCGTAATGCTTTCTTTTTTATGTTCTATCATAATAGTAGTTTTTTCGTTATTGATTGAAACTTCACCAATAGGTGATTTCTTCATAAGGAATGCTACTTGTTGAGCTGCTAATTCTGGTGTTAATCCTAGTTGTTCGGCCTTTGTTTGATCAACATGGATTTGCCATTCTTTCTTAGAGTCTTCTAAATTCGTTTTTACTTTAGAAAGATCATCCATATCTTTTAGTTTTGTTTCGACGATAGTAGCAGCCTTTTTTAAATTCGTTTCGTTAGTGGCTGTTACGTTGAATTGCAAATTATTGCCGCCGCCAGAGCTTGAATAACTCGTTTTTATATAATCAAGTTCAGCGGGTTCAAAAGCGTTATGTTCTTTTTTTAACTCTTTAATATATTGATCAATATCAGAGCCTTTCTTGAAGACTACAAATATACTGGCAAGATTATTTTTCGTCGTTTGCCCCCATTGTGCATCTTCTGCGCTAGATCCCATTCGTAAAATAACATCCGTTACATCTGAATTGGAAAGTAGCTTCTTTTCGAAATCAAAGGCTTTTTGTTTTTGTGTTTCAGGAGCGTAATCAGCTGGGAAAGTCATATTAATAGATAACATTGTGTCGTCTTCAGATTTTATATTCGCTTTCGGTAGTAATACATATGCAGCAATCGATCCTGCGAATAATAAAAAAGAAGTAAGTAGAATAATGAATTTATGCGAAAGAGCCCACTTTAATGTAGCCGTATATCGTGGTGAAGAACTTGGCTTTTTGTGTTTTGTTTTTTTGAGTAGTAAAAAAGCCATAAGTGGAACAACTGTTAGTGCAACGATTAAGGACGATAGTATAGAATATACGACCGCTAATACCATAGGTAACATTAATTTTCCGATTACTCCTGATACGAGGCCGATAGGTAGAAAAACAGCAACCGTTGTTAAGGTGGAAGAAGTAATTGCGACGGCGACCTCTTTCGTTGCATCGAGAATAATATCTTTAGAGAAAGATTCCTTTTGTAACCGGCGGAAAATATTCTCAATGACAACGATGCTATCATCGACGAGACGTCCAACTGCAACGGCTAAACCACCAAGTGTTAGAGTGTTAAGTGTGATGTTAGATTGGTGTAGTAAAAAGAGTGTTAATAAAATAGATAATGGAATACTGACAACAGCGATGAGTGTCGTTCGGAAATTGCGTAAAAAGATTAAGATAATTAGAGTTGCAGCAATTGCTCCAAGGATTACTTCTTTTCCCATGCTAGTAACAGCATTTTCAACTTGTTCATGAGTTGATGCTAAAAGTTTAATAGAAAACTGATCTTTATATTGTTTACTTATATCTTTAATTTTTTTATCGATTTCTTTTCCAATTGCAACTGCGTTTTTACTTGGCTCTTTCATGATGATTAATCCAGTGCCTTCTTCGCCATTTATATGTGAGATTGTGTCATAGTGTTGTTTAAGTTCAATTTGAGCAACATCTTGTAATTTAACTTGAGGTGCAACAGTGATGTTTTTAATGTCATCTACATTTTTTATATCCCCGATGACACGAAGGTTATATTCTTCTTTATTAACGGTAACAGCTCCAGCTGGAGTGGAAGTTTCTTTTCCTTGTAAAACCTTTAATATTTGTTCCGTTGTTACGTTTTTATCTTTTAATTGGTTTGGGTCTAGTATAATAGATAATTCGGAAGTTGATTTTCCAAAAAACATAACGTTGGCAACGCCATCAATGCTTTCGAGTTGTGGTACGATTTCCTTTTCGATTTGTTTTTCATCTTCTTTTGAAAATCCGTTTTGCTTTTGGATTGCAATTTGAGCGAGTGGAATCATAGAAGTATTTAATTGGCTAACTATCGGTTTCGTTGCATCTTTAGGTAATTTAATTGTATTAATGGCCTTTTCAACTTCACGTGTGGCATCTTTCATATTTGCTTTGGATGTATACGCGATATCGATGCGTGATAATCCTTCGTGAGTAGAAGAGGTGATGTTGTCGATGTGTTCTAAGTTGCGAAATTGTTTTTCAAGGGGATCGGTTACTTCTTTTGTCATTGCTTCAGCGTCGAGTCCTGGAGATAAGGTTGTGACGGTGACTGCGGGATTATCGATGCTAGGTAAAAATTCCATAGGTAATTTAGACCCGGAATAAACACCGAGTATGGAAATGAGAAAAACCATGATGATAACAGCGGCGCGGTTTTTTAATGAAAACTTTGTTAACCTATCCATAAAGTAATTCCTCCATTGGGTTATTTATAGTTGAGTACGTCCTTTCTACTATATAACAAAAAATGGATATTTTTCATTAATTAAATGTAAAAAAATTCTAACAATAACCTTAAGTTGATGTTTTGTTGAAATTTCGTTATCTATCCCGCCGTTGGTCGGACGATAAGATTCTCACCTCGAATTCGGTTGGGGTGGAGCTATCTGCCAACAACCGGTTCTTTCAATTAGTAATGATTTGTGTGGAGGGACAAAAAATCAACATGTGCGCATTATTAGAAAGTGGCGAAGCTATTTTCTTTTTAAATGTGGACTTTAATGTAGAAGAGAACGAAAAGGTGGGAGGGATTATGAAAGGCAGTTTGGTTAATTAGAGTGTATTGGTATAAAATCAAAATACTTATTTTCAGTAGAGAGAATAAAAGGTTTTACTATAGAAGAAAGGAGGATAGATATTTTTTTTGTTTTTTTATAAAAAACACTTGTTATTTAAAAATCATGATGGTATATTAATAAACGTCGCTGATGCGGAAACGTAGAAAACGACAAAAAAGAAATTTTAAAACTTAGTTGACATCGAAAAATGAAGATGTTAATATGATGAGGTCGCTTCTGAAGCGATGGACAAGTTCTTTGAAAACTGAACGAAACAAACAACGTGAAACGTCAATTTTTATTTTAGATGCTAGACAAACTAACTTTATTGGAGAGTTTGATCCTGGCTCAGGATGAACGCTGGCGGCGTGCCTAATAC
>NZ_JAQFTZ010000006.1:0-214503 GCF_027715825.1 Bacillus cereus group sp. Bc061 | reverse complement strand
AAGCTAGTAAGATCCCTGAAAGATGATCAGGTTGATAGGTTCGAGGTGGAAGCATGGTGACATGTGGAGCTGACGAATACTAATAGATCGAGGACTTAACCATATAATATGAAGCAATGTTATCTAGTTTTGAAGGAATATGCCTTCAATAGTTTGGTGATGATGGCAGAGAGGTCACACCCGTTCCCATACCGAACACGGAAGTTAAGCTCTCTAGCGCCGATGGTAGTTGGGACCTTGTCCCTGTGAGAGTAGGACGTCGCCAAGCAAAAACCTAAGTCGTTTCGACTTAGGTTTTTTTGTGTTTATTTATATATATCAAATGACATAATCCGTAAATTTAGTAATCTTAATGAGAGAAAAGAATGAAAATGAGGCTATTGAGGGTAACTGTTATTTCTTACTACAAGTATATATTTTACATAATGAGAGTAAGAAAAGCGGGATGATATAAGAATGAAAATAAGTATTCAATCATTACAGTAATGAATGCGATACAAAGGAATAGAAACGATATGCTTTATTCCGCATTAACGGGCAGTAAGACCCCCACCTCAAATTTCAGCGGAAGCAAAGAAGCTAGGTGGGGGTCTTACTGCCCGTAAAAGCCCGATTGGTGAGGGTTGATTAAAGTTTCACTTTATATAAAAGCATACAGAATTAATATACAAACCGTTTTGTGTATGGTAGATCTCTAGAAATATATATTCTAATTGCTTATCCTTCTTGTATATAGTTACAATTATTCTTTTGAATATAACTAAAACACGAACGTTATTGGTTAGTAATAAAAAAACATTCGATTATTTGTTGACATTGTTTATAAAATATTGTTAATATAGCCATAGAAAGAATAATATATAAGACCTCATATAATCGCGGGGATATGGCCTGCAAGTCTCTACCTAACGACCGTTATTCGTTAGACTATGAGGGAAAGTCACTCGGTATTTTTCTATTCACAAGGGATACGTATGCCTGAGTAGAGCGCTTTCTCTCATAGTAAAAGAGAAAATGTTCTATTTCAGGCTTTTTTTATTTGAATCGGGGGGATTCTAATATGAAATCACTAGTTGGAGTCATAATGGGAAGCACGTCAGACTGGGAAACAATGAAATATGCTTGTGACATTTTAGATGAATTAAATATACCGTATGAGAAAAAAGTTGTATCCGCTCATCGGACTCCGGATTATATGTTTGAATATGCAGAGACGGCTCGTGAACGTGGATTGAAAGTTATTATTGCTGGAGCTGGTGGAGCAGCGCATTTACCAGGAATGGTTGCAGCGAAGACGAATCTTCCTGTCATCGGAGTGCCAGTTCAATCAAAAGCGTTAAACGGCTTAGATTCATTATTATCCATCGTCCAAATGCCAGGAGGGGTTCCAGTTGCAACTGTTGCAATTGGTAAGGCTGGTTCAACAAATGCTGGTTTACTTGCTGCACAAATACTTGGATCATTCCATGATGACATATATGATGCATTAGAATTGAGAAGAGAAGCAATTGAAAAAGATGTGCGCGAAGGTAGTGAGCTAGTATGACGAGAATCATTTTACCTGGAAAAACAATCGGTATTATTGGAGGCGGCCAGCTAGGAAGAATGATGGCATTGGCAGCTAAGGAGATGGGATATAAAATTGCTGTTTTAGATCCTACAAAAAACTCACCATGTGCACAAGTTGCTGATATTGAAATTGTTGCATCATATGACGATTTAAAAGCAATTCAGCATTTAGCGGAGATCAGTGATGTTGTCACATATGAATTTGAGAATATTGATTATAGATGTTTACAATGGCTTGAAAAACATGCTTACTTACCGCAAGGCAGTCAGTTGTTAAGTAAAACACAAAATCGTTTTACAGAAAAGAATGCGATTGAGAAAGCAGGATTACCAGTAGCAACGTATAGATTAGTTCAAAATCAAGATCAGCTTACTGAAGCAATCGCTGAATTATCATATCCTTCCGTCTTAAAAACGACGACAGGCGGATATGATGGGAAAGGGCAAGTTGTTTTAAGAAGTGAGGATGACGTTGATACAGCGCGAGAGCTTGCGAATGCAGCAGAGTGTATTTTAGAGAAATGGGTGCCTTTTGAAAAAGAAGTATCAGTTATTGTCATTCGTAGTGTAAGTGGTGAAACGAAAGTATTTCCGGTAGCGGAAAATATTCATGTAAATAACATTTTGCATGAATCCATCGTTCCGGCTCGCATTACAGAAGAACTTTCTCAAAAAGCTATTGCTTATGCAAAAGTGCTTGCGGATGAACTAGAACTTGTGGGAACACTAGCGGTAGAGATGTTTGTTACAGCTGATGGTAAGATTTACATTAATGAATTAGCACCAAGACCTCACAATTCAGGACACTATACACAGGATGCATGTGAAACGAGTCAATTCGGTCAACATATTCGAGCAATCTGTAATTTACCTCTTGGAGAAACAAATTTGTTAAAACCAGTTGTCATGGTAAACATTTTAGGCGAACATATAGAAGGGGTCCTAAGACAAGTGAATAGATTAACCGGGTGCTATTTACACTTGTATGGAAAAGAAGAAGCAAAAGCGCAGCGAAAAATGGGGCATGTTAATATTTTAAATGATAATATTGAAGTCGCTCTAGAAAAAGCGAAGAGTTTGCATATTTGGGACCATCAAGAACAACTGTTGGAGGGAAAAAGATGATTAGTCGTTATACACGCCCAGAAATGGGTGCAATTTGGACGGAAGAGAACAAATTTAAAGCGTGGTTAGAAGTTGAGATTTTAGCTTGTGAAGCATGGGCTGAGCTGGGCGATATTCCGAAAGAAGATGTTAAGAAAATTCGTGAGCATGCATCATTTGATATTGATCGTATTTATGAAATTGAAAAAGAGACACGTCATGACGTAGTTGCATTCACTCGTGCTGTATCAGAAACACCAGCATTAGGCGAGGAACGTAAATGGATTCATTACGGTTTAACATCTACAGACGTAGTAGATACAGCGTTATCTTACATCTTAAAACAAGCGAATGAAATCATATTAAAAGACTTAGAAAACTTCGTAAGTATTTTAGCTAATAAAGCAAAAGAGCATAAATACACGATCATGATGGGAAGAACACACGGTGTTCATGCAGAACCAACAACATTCGGTTTAAAACTTGGTCTTTGGTATGAAGAAATGAAACGTAACGTAGAGCGTTTCAAACAAGCTGCTAATACAGTTCGTGTTGGTAAATTATCTGGTGCGGTTGGTACATATGCAAATATCGATCCATTCGTAGAAAAGTATGTTTGTGAAAACTTAGGATTAGAAGCAGCACCAATTTCAACACAAACATTGCAACGTGATCGCCATGCTCATTACATGTCAACACTTGCATTAATCGCAACATCTATTGAAAAGATGGCAGTTGAGATTCGTGGTTTACAAAAGAGTGAAACACGTGAAGTTGAAGAAGCTTTCGCAAAAGGTCAAAAAGGTTCTTCTGCAATGCCGCATAAGCGTAATCCAATTGGATCTGAAAATATGACTGGTTTAGCTCGTGTTATCCGCGGTTATATGATGACAGCTTATGAGAATGTTCCATTATGGCATGAGCGTGATATTTCTCATTCTTCAGCAGAACGCGTAATTTTACCAGATGCTACAATCGCGTTAAATTACATGCTAAATCGCTTTGGTAATATCGTTAAAAACTTAACTGTATACCCAGAGAATATGAAACGCAATATGACAAGAACATACGGCTTAATTTATTCTCAGCGCGTAATGCTTACATTAATCGATAAAGGTATGGTGCGTGAAGAAGCTTACGATATCGTACAACCTAAAGCGATGGAAGCTTGGGAAACACAAGTACAATTTAAAGAGCTTGTAGAAGCTGATGAGCGTATTACGAGCAAGTTAACACAAGAAGAAATTAATGAATGCTTCAACTATGAGCATCATATGCAACACGTTGATACAATCTTTGAACGCCTAGGATTAAACGAAGCGTAAAATTTCATATGGCACAGAATAGAGTCATTCTGTGCCATTCTTTATAAAAACATTATTCACATTTTTCAAACTACAGGGGGCTTGCGAAATGCAAAAGCTAGAATTGCTGTATGAAGGTAAGGCAAAAAGAATTTATCGTACAGAATCAGCAGATATGGTTTGGGTAGAGTACAAAGATAGTGCGACTGCTTTCAATGGGGAGAAAAAAGAGACGATTACAGGAAAAGGTCGTTTGAACAATGAGATTACAACTTTATTGTTCAGAAAGTTACAAGAAGTAGGAATTAAAACACACTTTGTTGAGAAGCTATCTGAAACAGAACAACTTGTTAAAAAAGTGAGTATTATTCCTTTAGAAGTTGTCACAAGAAATGTAATTGCAGGAAGTCTTTCAAAACGATTAGGAATGGAAGAGGGAACTGTACTTGCAGAACCAATCGTAGAATTTTACTTCAAAGATGATGATTTAGGAGATCCGCTTGTAACGGAAGATCATATTCGTGTATTAAACGTTGCATCGCCAGAGCAAGTAAGCGTATTACGAGATATGGCTCTACAAATCAATCAAGTGTTGATTGATCATTTCGCAAGCTGTCGTGTAAGATTAGTAGATTTCAAATTAGAGTTTGGTGTAACGGATGAAGGAGAAATCATTTTAGCAGATGAAATTTCACCAGATACTTGCCGTTTATGGGATGAAACGAGCAATGAGAAGTTTGATAAAGACGTATTCCGTCGTGATCTTGGAAATTTAACAGATGCTTATGAAGAGATTTTAAAACGTTTAGGGGGAATTTCACATGTATAAAGTTAAGGTATATGTAACATTAAGAGAAAGCGTATTAGATCCACAAGGAACAGCAGTAAAAGGAGCACTTCATAGCCTTTCATTCACAGAAGTACAAGATGTTCGAATTGGAAAGTACATGGAACTAACAATTGATAAATCGGTAACTGACTTAGATAGTAAGGTAAAGGAAATGTGTGAAAAACTATTAGCAAACGTTGTAATGGAAGACTTCCGTTATGAAGTTGAGGAGGTTGTCGCACAGTGAAATTTGCCGTAATAGTATTTCCAGGTTCGAACTGTGATGTCGATATGTTCCATGCAATTAAAGATGAGCTTGGCGAAGAAGTAGATTACGTTTGGCACGATACAGAGAATTTAGATGAATATGATGCAATTCTACTACCAGGTGGTTTCTCTTACGGTGACTACTTACGCTGCGGTGCTATTTCTCGCTTTGCAAATGCAATGAAAGCAGTACAAAAAGCTGCTGAGCAAGGAAAGCCAATTTTAGGTGTATGTAATGGATTCCAGATTCTTGTTGAATCAGGATTATTACCAGGAGCATTAATGAGAAATGAAAACTTAAAATTTATGTGTCGAACAGTTCAGTTACGTGTTGAAAATAATGAAACGATGTTTACATCACAATATGAAAAAGATGAAGTAATCAATATTCCAATTGCACATGGTGAGGGGAATTACTATTGTGATGAAGAGACTCTTAAACAATTAGAAGAGAATAATCAAATCGCATTCCGTTACGTAGAAAACCCGAACGGAAGCGTTTCAGATATTGCTGGTATTGTAAACGAAAAAGGAAATGTACTTGGTATGATGCCACACCCAGAGCGTGCTGTAGATGAATTACTTGGCGGTGCTGAAGGGTTAAAAGTCTTTCAATCTATCTTAAAACAGTGGAGGGAAACATATGTCGTTAATGCTTGAACCAAATCCAACACAAATTAAAGAAGAGCGCATATATGCGGAAATGGGGCTAACAGACGAAGAGTTTGCCATGGTTGAAAAGATTTTAGGCCGTCTGCCAAATTATACAGAAACAGGATTATTCTCTGTTATGTGGTCTGAACATTGTAGTTATAAAAATTCAAAACCAGTACTTCGAAAATTCCCAACAACAGGTGAGCGCGTCTTGCAAGGGCCTGGGGAAGGTGCTGGCATTGTAGACATCGGTGATAATCAAGCGGTTGTATTTAAAATGGAAAGTCATAACCACCCTTCTGCTATTGAGCCATATCAAGGAGCAGCAACAGGTGTTGGCGGTATTATTCGTGACGTATTCTCTATGGGAGCACGTCCAGTAGCTCTATTAAACTCACTTCGATTTGGAGAATTACAATCACCACGTGTGAAATACTTATTCGAAGAAGTAGTAGCAGGAATTGCAGGATACGGTAACTGTATCGGTATTCCAACGGTTGGCGGCGAAGTACAGTTTGATCCATGTTATGAAGGAAATCCACTTGTAAATGCAATGTGCGTAGGCTTAATTAACCACGAGGACATTAAAAAAGGGCAAGCGCACGGTGCTGGAAATACAGTAATGTACGTAGGAGCATCAACTGGTCGTGATGGTATCCACGGTGCAACATTCGCATCTGAAGAGTTATCTGAAAGCTCAGAAGCGAAGCGTCCAGCAGTTCAAGTAGGAGATCCATTTATGGAGAAACTTCTTATCGAAGCTTGCTTAGAACTTATTCAATCGGATGCACTTGTTGGAATTCAAGATATGGGTGCAGCTGGTTTAACATCATCTTCTGCAGAAATGGCAAGTAAAGCAGGCATGGGTATTGAAATGTACTTAGATGATGTACCACAGCGTGAAACAGGAATGACACCATATGAAATGATGCTATCTGAATCACAAGAGCGTATGTTAATTGTTGTGAAAAAAGGTAGAGAACAAGAGATAGTAGATTTATTTGAGAAGTATGGTCTTGCAGCCGTTACGATGGGGAAAGTAACGGAAGACAAAATGCTTCGTTTATTCCATAAAGGTGAAATGGTAGCTGAAGTACCAGCAGATGCTCTTGCAGAAGAAGCACCAATTTACCATAAACCATCACAAGAAGCAGCATATTTTGCTGAGTTCCAAGAAATGAAAATGGAAACGCCGAAAGTAGAAAACTATAAAGAAACGTTATTCGCTCTATTACAACAACCGACGATTGCAAGTAAAGAGTGGGTTTATGATCAATATGATTATCAAGTTCGCACAAGCACAGTTGTTACACCAGGTTCAGATGCAGCAGTTGTACGTGTACGCGGTACAGAAAAAGGATTAGCAATGACGACAGATTGTAACTCTCGCTACATTTATTTAGATCCAGAAGTGGGCGGTAAAATTGCAGTAGCAGAGGCAGCACGTAATATCGTATGTTCTGGCGGGGAGCCACTTGCAATTACAGATTGCTTAAACTTCGGTAACCCAGAAAAACCAGAAATCTTCTGGCAAATTGAGAAATCAGTAGATGGTATGAGTGAAGCTTGTCGCACATTACAAACACCAGTTATTGGCGGAAATGTATCAATGTATAACGAACGTAGTGGTGAAGCGGTATATCCAACACCGACAGTTGGGATGGTCGGACTAGTACATGACTTAAAACATGTAACAACACAAGAGTTTAAGCAAGCTGGCGATTTAGTTTATGTTATCGGAGAGACGAAAGCTGAGTTTGGTGGAAGTGAATTACAGAAAATGCTTCACGGCAAAATTTTCGGTCAATCACCAAGTATCGATCTAGACGTAGAATTAAAACGTCAAAAACAAATATTAGCAGCCATTCAAGCTGGCCTTGTTCAATCTGCACATGACGTTGCTGAAGGTGGTTTAGCAGTTGCAATTTCAGAAAGTGCAATTGGTGCTAACGGCTTAGGTGCTACTGTGAAATTAGACGGGGAAGCAACAGCGGCATTATTTGCGGAATCACAATCCCGCTTCGTAATAACTGTAAAACGTGAAAATAAAGAAGCGTTCGAAAAAGCGGTAGAAGCAATTCAAGTTGGAGAAGTAACAAATACAAATGAAGTAACAATTCATAATGAAGAAAATGAAGTATTACTTACAGCAAATGTAGATGAAATGAGAAAGGCTTGGAAAGGGGCAATCCCATGCTTGCTGAAATAAAGGGGTTAAACGAAGAATGTGGCGTTTTCGGAATTTGGGGGCATGAAAATGCGGCACAAGTTTCATACTACGGATTGCACAGTTTACAGCACCGTGGACAAGAAGGCGCAGGCATTGTCGTAAATAATGGAGAAAAAATCGTCGGTCACAAGGGGTTAGGCTTAATATCAGAAGTGTTTTCAAGAGGAGAGCTAGAAGGATTGAACGGAAAATCAGCAATCGGACACGTACGATACGCGACGGCTGGTGGAAGTGAAGTGGCTAACGTTCAACCATTACTATTCCGTTTTTCTGATCATAGTATGGCATTAGCTCATAACGGGAATTTAATTAATGCCAAAATGCTTCGTCGTGAATTAGAGGCAGAGGGAAGTATTTTTCAAACAAGTTCAGATACAGAAGTACTTTTACATCTTATTAAACGTAGTACGAAAGATTCGTTAATTGAAAGTGTAAAAGAAGCTTTAAATAAAGTGAAAGGTGCGTTTGCATATCTTTTACTAACTGGAAATGAAATGATTGTTGCGCTAGATCCAAATGGATTCCGTCCCCTTTCAATTGGAAAGATGGGAGATGCTTATGTTGTAGCATCAGAAACATGTGCTTTTGATGTAGTAGGTGCAACATACATTCGTGATGTAGAACCGGGTGAATTACTTATCATTAATGATGATGGAATTCACGTAGATCGTTTTACAAATGATGTAGAACATGCAATTTGCAGTATGGAATACATTTACTTCGCACGCCCAGATTCAAATATCGCTGGTGTTAATGTCCATGCAGCACGTAAAAACATGGGGAAACGTCTGGCGGCAGAAGCTCCTATTGAAGCTGATGTTGTTACTGGTGTACCAGACTCTAGCATTTCAGCAGCAATTGGTTATGCGGAGGCGACAGGCATTCCATATGAGTTAGGATTAATTAAAAATCGTTACGTTGGACGTACGTTTATTCAACCTTCTCAGGAACTGCGAGAGCAAGGGGTTAAGATGAAGCTTTCAGCAGTAAGAGGTGTGGTTGAGGGGAAACGAGTTGTTATGATTGATGATTCTATCGTACGAGGAACAACGAGTAAACGAATTGTTCGTATGCTTCGCGAGGCTGGAGCGACAGAAGTTCACGTAAGAATAGCTTCACCACCTTTGAAATATCCATGTTTCTATGGCATTGATATTCAAACGAGAAAAGAATTAATTGCAGCAAATCATACGGTAGAAGAAATTCGTGAAATGATCGGTGCAGACTCATTAACATTTTTAAGTGAAGATGGATTAGTAGATGCAATTGGACGTCCATATGAAGGGAAATACGGTGGCCTTTGTATGGCGTACTTCAATGGAGATTATCCAACAGCTCTTTATGATTATGAGCAAGAGCTTTTAGAAAGTATGAAATAAGAAGAAAAAAGCTTCTACTTCTTTTGATGTAGAAGCTAGCTTCTTTCTTAAAACGGCCCGCACAGGATAGGGAGAAATTAAAAGACGAGGTGTAAATAACGATGGCGAATGCATATAAGCAAGCAGGAGTAGATATTGAAGCTGGATATGAAGCGGTATCTCGCATGAAAAAACACGTACAAACAACAATGAGAAAAGAAGTACTAGGCGGTTTAGGCGGTTTTGGAGGTATGTTTGATCTATCAAAATTTGCATTAGAAGAACCTGTATTAGTATCTGGAACAGATGGCGTGGGAACGAAATTGATGCTCGCTTTTATGGCAGATAAACATGACACAATTGGTATTGATGCAGTAGCAATGTGTGTAAATGATATTGTTGTCCAAGGAGCAGAGCCGCTTTTCTTCCTTGATTATATTGCTTGTGGTAAAGCTGAACCTAGTAAAATTGAAAACATCGTCAAAGGTATATCAGAGGGCTGTCGCCAAGCAGGTTGTGCTTTAATTGGTGGAGAAACAGCTGAAATGCCAGGAATGTATTCTACAGAAGAATACGATTTAGCTGGTTTTACAGTTGGGATCGTTGATAAAAAGAAAATTGTAACAGGTGAAAAAATTGAAGCTGGTCACGTATTAATTGGCTTGGCATCTAGCGGTATTCATAGTAACGGTTATTCTTTAGTACGAAAAGTATTACTAGAAGATGGAGAGCTATCTTTAGATCGCATTTACGGACGCTTAGAGCTACCTCTTGGTGAAGAATTATTAAAACCAACGAAAATTTATGTCAAACCTATTTTAGAACTATTGAAGAAATATGAAGTATACGGTATGGCACATATTACAGGTGGCGGATTCATTGAAAATATTCCACGTATGTTACCAGAAGAAATCGGTGCAGAAATTGAATTAGGATCTTGGGAAATTCAGCCGATCTTTAGTTTACTTCAAGAAGTTGGCAAGCTGGAAGAGAAAGAAATGTTCAATATTTTTAACATGGGTATTGGTATGGTAGTAGCGGTGAAGGAAGAAGATGCAAAAGATGTTGTTCGTCTTCTTGAAGAGCAAGGAGAAACTGCTCGTATTATTGGACGCACTGTACAAGGAGCTGGCGTTACTTTTAATGGAGGCACAGCGCTATGAGTAGATTAGCAGTTTTTGCTTCTGGAAGCGGATCTAACTTTCAATCTCTCGTTAATGCAGTAGAAGAAAAAAGATTGGATGCAGAAATTAGTTTATTAGTATGTGATAAACCAGAAGCACGCGCTGTTGGGCGAGCACATTATCATCATATCCCGTGTTTCGCTTTTTCAGCGAAAGCATATGAGTCAAAAGAAGCGTTTGAAAAAGAGATATTAAAGAAGCTAGAAGAGTATGAAATTGATTATGTTATTTTAGCTGGATATATGCGTTTAATTGGACCAACTTTACTAGAAGCTTACGGCGGAAGGATTATTAATATTCATCCATCACTATTACCGAGTTTTCCAGGGAAAGATGCTGTTGGTCAAGCGTTAGAAGCAGGTGTGAAAGTAACTGGAGTAACGATTCATTATGTAGACGCAGGTATGGATACAGGGCCAATTATTGCACAAGAAGCAGTAGTTGTTTCTGAAGGGGATACGAGAGAAAGCTTACAAAAGAAAATTCAACAAGTTGAACATAAATTATACGTAAATACAGTGAATCAAATTGTTCAATCTACGAAAGAACCAACTGTTAACTAACATACAACCAGGGGTGAAGGGTAAATGAAAAAGCGTGCATTAGTAAGTGTTTCAGATAAAACAGGAGTAGTAGAATTTGTTAAAGGTTTACTAGAACAAGGGATCGAAGTTATATCAACAGGTGGTACGAAAAAATTACTAGAAGAAAACGGCTTACAAGTAATCGGTATTTCTGAAGTAACTGGTTTCCCAGAAATTATGGATGGTCGTGTGAAAACATTACATCCAAATATTCATGGTGGTCTATTAGCAGTTCGTGATAATGAAACGCATGTAGCACAAATGAATGAGTTAGGTATAGAGCCAATTGATTTTGTTGTCGTTAACTTATACCCATTCAAAGAAACAATCGCTAAGCCTGATGTAACATTTGCTGATGCAATTGAAAATATTGATATCGGTGGCCCGACAATGATTCGCTCTGCTGCGAAAAATCATAAATTCGTATCTGTAATTGTAGATCCAGTAGATTATGATGTTGTATTAGCTGAATTAAAAGAGAACGGTGAAGTAGCAGAGGAAACAAAACGTAAACTAGCAGCAAAAGTATTCCGTCATACAGCAGCATATGATGCACTAATTTCTAATTACTTAACAGAGCAAATGGGTGAAGAAAGTCCTGAAACATTAACTGTGACATTTGAGAAAAAGCAAGACTTACGTTATGGCGAGAACCCACATCAAAAAGCAACTTTCTATAAAGCGCCATTCGCAGCAACTTCTTCTGTTGCATACGCAGAACAATTACACGGTAAGGAATTATCGTATAACAATATTAATGATGCAGACGCAGCGCTTAGCATCGTGAAAGAATTTACAGAACCAGCAGTAGTAGCGGTAAAACATATGAATCCATGTGGTGTTGGAGTAGGTACGGATATTCATGAAGCATACACACGTGCTTATGAAGCGGATCCAGTATCCATTTTTGGAGGCATTATTGCAGCGAATCGTGAAATTGATAAAGCTACAGCTGAAAAGTTACATGAAATTTTCTTAGAAATTATTATTGCACCTTCTTTCTCAAAAGAAGCTTTGGAAGTATTGCAAAGTAAGAAAAACTTACGTTTACTAACTGTAAATATTGAAAAATCGACAAGCGCGAGCAAAAAACTAACTTCTGTACAAGGTGGCCTTCTCGTTCAAGAGGAAGATACGTTATCATTAGATGAAAGTACAATTTCAATTCCAACAAAACGTGAACCTTCAGAGCAAGAATGGAAAGATTTAAAATTAGCTTGGAAAGTTGTAAAACATGTGAAGTCAAATGCAATTGTTTTAGCGAAAGATGATATGACAATTGGTGTCGGTGCGGGACAGATGAACCGTGTAGGTTCTGCAAAAATCGCAATTACACAAGCTGGTGAAAAAGCACAAGGTAGCGCGCTTGCATCTGATGCTTTCTTCCCAATGCCAGATACATTAGAAGAAGCAGCAAAAGCAGGAATTACAGCAATCATTCAACCAGGCGGATCAATCCGTGATGAAGATTCTATTAAAGTGGCGGATACATATGGGATTGCTATGGTGTTCACTGGCGTACGTCATTTCAAACACTAATAGAGGATATTTAAAAAGTCCGGTTAAGATCACCTTCGCATGTCGTCGTTGCAATGCCAGTGCGGTACTCATGTAGGAAAACTACACTCCGTGTCCTCCTGGCAAATGCGCCTCGACCTGCTCGGTTCTCTTAATCCTCCTTTTTAAACTTTGATTGATATGGAAGTTTAAAAAGTCCGGTTAAGATAACCTTCCTTTTTAAACTTTGATTGATATGAAAAAACAAACTAGGAGCATAGCTTCTAGTTTGTACTTATTTAAATATTGGGGGATGAAATATGAATGTTTTAGTAATTGGCCGCGGTGGGCGTGAGCATGCTTTAGCTTGGAAGTTTGCACAATCTGAAAAAGTAGAAAAGGTATATGTAGCACCAGGTAATGAAGGTATGCGTGATGTTGCAACACCAATTGATATTGATGAAAATGATTTTGATGCATTAGTTTTATTTGCGAAAGAGAATCATGTTGAGTTAACTTTCGTTGGACCAGAAATTCCACTTATGAATGGAATTGTTGATCGTTTTAAAGAAGAGGGACTTCGCGTATTTGGTCCGAATCAAGCGGCTGCTGTTATTGAAGGTAGTAAAGCTTTTACAAAAGAGCTTATGAAAAAATATAATATTCCAACTGCAGCGTACGAAACTTTTACAGACTATGAAGAAGCAGTAAAGTACATTGAAAAGGTTGGTGCACCAATTGTTATTAAGGCAGACGGTTTAGCGGCTGGTAAAGGTGTAACGGTAGCAATGACACTTGAAGAGGCATTACAAGCTGTGAAAGAAATGCTGCAAGATGTAAAGTTCGGGGAAGCGAGTAAGAAAGTTGTTATTGAAGAGTTTTTAGATGGACAAGAATTTTCATTAATGGCATTTGTGAATGGAACAACTGTACATCCGATGGTAATTGCACAAGATCATAAACGAGCTTTTTATGGTGATAAAGGTCCAAATACTGGCGGAATGGGTGCATATTCTCCAGTACCACAAATTTCGGAGTCAGCAGTTCAAGAGGCGATTGAAACGGTGTTACATCCAACTGCTAAAGCGATGATCCAAGAAAATCGATCGTTTACAGGAATTTTATATGCGGGACTTATTTTAACAAATGATGGTCCAAAGGTAATTGAATTTAATGCACGTTTTGGCGATCCTGAAACTGAAGTTGTATTACCCCGTTTAGAAAATGATTTAGTGGATGTATGTAACGCTGTATTAGATGAAAGTGAGTTAACGTTACAATGGTCAGAGGAATCGGTAATTGGTGTTGTGCTTGCTTCGAAAGGATACCCGGAAGCATATAAAAAAGGTGAAATTATTAAAGGGCTAGATGCATTGCAAGATGTAATTGTTTTCCATGCGGGTACAGCAATGAAACATGGTGACTTTGTGACAAACGGTGGCCGTGTACTATTTGTTGCTTGTAAGGCGAATAGTTTACAAGAAGCAAAAGATAAAGTATATAAAGAAATCGGTAAAATTGAGAGTGATGGTCTATTTTACCGAAGTGATATAGGATATCGTGCAATTGGGCATGAGATGACGAGAAATTAATATGTAAAAAAATCCCGCTGATTCCTCAGCGGGATTTTTTATGCATCTTTATCCTTTTTTAATTTCCCTTTTTGCTTTGCCATTTCTCGAAGTAAATATTCGATGTGTGCATTGACGCTACGAAACTCATCATTCGCCCATTTTTCGATGACTGCGTGTAATTCAGGATCAATACGTAATGGAAAGCTTTTCTTTTTAGCCATAAGGATTTACAACCTTTTAGTATAGGCTTCCTGTATTAATAACTGGTTGCGCACCTTTGTCTGAAACGATGGCAACTAATAAGTTGTTCACCATATTTGCTTTACGCTCGTCATCGAGTTCTAGTACGCCTTCTTCATCTAACATATGGATTGAATCTTTTGCCATCTTCACAGCACCTTCAACAATCTCTTTTCTAGCAGCTAATACTGCTTTTGCTTGTTGACGTTGTAGCATTGCATGGGCAATTTCTGTTGCGTAAGCTAAATGTGTTAAACGAGTTTCTAATACTTCTACGCCAGCAATTTCAAGGCGTGCTTCTAACTCGCGTTTTAATTCTTCAGAGATTTCTTCAGTGTTTCCACGTAACGTAATGCAAGTTTCATCTTGAAAATTGTCATAAGGATATTTCGTTGCAACGTGGCGGATTGCCGTTTCGCTTTGAATTTCTACAAATCGATCATAATGTTCAACGCCGAACATTGCTTTTGCAGAATCAACAACCTTATATACGATAACAGCTGCAATTTCAATTGGGTTGCCGTCGACATCATTTACTTTTAATTTTTTACTATTAAAGTTTTCAACACGTAACGATACAGTTTGACGGAACGCGAACGGAATCGTTAAAAATAAACCGTTTTGACGAATTGTTCCTAAATAATTACCGAAAAACGTAATGACTTTTGCTTGATTTGGCTGAACAATCCCGATACCTGTAGCAAGAACTGCAGCTAAAATAATAGTTAATGCTGCTCCTATGAAAATTTCTTGTACAAGGAAAAATACACCGATAGCGGCTAAAATTAAAATTCCAATAATCCCAAGAAAACCATTAACGTAAAATACTTGTTTTTCTTTCATATGATCGCCTCCTGATATAAAAATGATATCACTTTTATATCATTTTAAGCAAGGGGTTTACACCTAATTTTCTGAATTTTATTGATTATGTATATTTAAATACTTAAAATAAGAATGTACGTTCTGTTTCATGGTAAAATAAAGAAGACTTAACCGCCCACTGCAGCAGCTAAGTCCCTTTGAGAGCATCTTACATCGTGACAAATGATTCAAAGCGGTTTTGCCAGGATTATATCTTCAATCGCTGACTCAATCTCTTTGTCAGAAGCGTCATAACTTCCATTTGACTGTGGTTTGTCGTGATTGGAAGTTTGATTCGCTTCTTCTTTAGTATGTCCCTTTTTAGCAAAATCCATGCTAGGCATTTTAAATGCCCCCATGTTCATGTATTTTCCGAATTTCCACATTTCAACAATAGGGCAGAAACGAACAATTCCCTCTGCAACTTTCATTGCACCAATCCATAGCAAAATGTTAGACCAAGTGCACCAAGGTTTGCGCACGAGTTTCGTTGCACTACAACCGAAGAGGACAAGTCCGAGTGTAATTCGAATTAGGGCATTTATTGTACCGATATTTTGCTTCATTAGAAAAACACTCCTTTTTATGAAAGTTGAAATAGATAATACTATTTCTTTTATTAGTATCCCTTTTGATTTTTCGGATATGTAATCCAACATTTGACGTGGAAAAAGATGTTGGAATGTGCGTGTGTGTAAGTAACTTTTTTTGTTATAATGAAAGAATGCATAAAAGGAACTTCAAAATTAAATCCTCTAGTTTAAAAAATATGGAAGAGGTAATTCCAAACTTAATTCTCCGTTTTAAACAAATATTTAAGATGAAGTTAAAACAATAATGATGAAAATAAACTGTTATTTTAAACAGAAATATATACAACTTGAGAAAAGAAAGGGTGTTTTCATGTACGATATTTCCGGATGGAAACATGTATTTAAGCTTGATCCGAATAAGGAATTAAGTGACGAACATTTAGAAATGATTTGTGAGTCTGGAACAGATGCTGTTATTGTAGGCGGAAGTGATGGGGTGACAATTGATAATGTACTACACATGCTAGTTAGCATTCGTAGATATGCAGTTCCTTGTGTGTTAGAGGTTTCTGATGTGGAAGCAATTACACCAGGATTCGATTTTTATTATATCCCAAGCGTTTTAAATAGCCGAAAGGTGGAATGGGTAACAGGCGTTCATCATGAGGCTTTGAAAGAATTTGGGGATATTATGGATTGGGACGAAATTTTTATGGAAGGATATTGTGTTTTAAATCCTGAAGCGAAAGTAGCCCAGCTTACAGATGCAAAGTGTGATGTAACAGAAGATGATGTAATTGCATACGCGCGTTTAGCAGACAAGCTATTACGTTTACCGATATTTTATTTAGAATATAGCGGTACGTATGGAGATGTTGAACTTGTTAAAAATGTGAAAGCAGAATTGAAACAAGCTAAGTTATATTATGGCGGTGGTATTTCTAATGCTGAACAAGCGAAGGAAATGGCGCAGTATGCTGATACAGTAGTTGTCGGAAATATTATTTATGATGATATAAAAGCAGCGTTAAAAACGGTTAAAGCAGTAAAAGGAGAGTAGGTGCAGGCATATATGAGTATGACAGATAGATTATTAAATGGTTTAAATCCGCAGCAACAAAAAGCAGTACAAACAACGAACGGACCACTTCTATTAATGGCAGGCGCAGGCAGTGGTAAAACACGTGTGTTAACACATCGTATTGCGTATTTACTTGGTGAAAAAGGAGTAGCACCATGGAATGTACTAGCTATTACCTTTACAAATAAAGCCGCTCGTGAAATGCGCGAGCGTATTGATACACTTGTCGGACCAGAAGCTGAAGATATTTGGATTTCTACGTTCCACTCTATGTGTGTACGTATTTTACGACGTGATATCGATCGCATTGGTATTAATCGTAACTTTACAATTTTAGATTCAGGTGATCAGTTAACTGTAGTCAAAAAAATTATGAAAGAGCGCAATATTGATCCGAAGAAATTTGAACCGCGCTCTATTTTAGCTGGTATTAGTAATGCGAAAAATGAATTGTTATCTGCGGATAAATATGCAAAGAAAATTACAATTGCTGATCCATATGAAAAATTAACGAGCGATGTATATACAGAATATCAAAAACGTCTTTTGAAAAATAACTCACTAGACTTTGATGATTTAATTATGACGACGATTCAACTATTTGAACGTGTTCCAGAAGTGCTAGAGTTTTATCAGCGTAAATTCCAGTATATTCACGTGGATGAGTATCAAGATACGAACAAAGCGCAGTACCTTCTTGTTAAACATTTGGCAGCACGTTTTAAAAATTTATGTGTTGTAGGTGACTCAGATCAGTCAATTTATCGCTGGCGTGGTGCGGACATTTCTAACATTTTGTCATTTGAAAAAGATTATGAGAATGCGCAAGTTATTCTGTTAGAACAAAATTATCGTTCGTCACAAAATATTTTAAATGCAGCGAATGCTGTCATTGAAAGAAATACGAATCGTAAACCGAAGAAATTATGGACAGATAATGAAGTTGGAAGCAAAATCTCTTACTATCGTGCTGCAACGGAAAAGGACGAAGCATACTTTGTGGCGAAAAAAATTCGCGACGATATTCAAATGGGAAAACGAAAATATACTGATTTTGCAGTGTTATATCGTACAAATGCGCAGTCTCGTATGGTCGAGGAGATTTTCCTGAAATCTAATATTCCTTACAAAATTGTCGGCGGTACGAAGTTCTACGACCGTAAAGAGATTAAAGACATTTTGGCGTATTTACGCTTAATTGGTAATCCAGATGATGAGATTAGTTTCGCACGTATTATTAACGTGCCAAAGCGTGGAATTGGTGCGACTTCTATCGACAAAATTATTAATTACGGTGTACAAAATGGAATTTCATTAACAGCTGTATTCGATGAGATTGAGCATGTTGGAGTAAGTGCAAAGGTTACAAAGGCAGTAAAGGAATTCGCAGGTTTATTACACAACTGGGTAAATATGCAAGAGTATTTATCTGTTACAGAATTGGTAGAAGAAGTTATTGAGAAAACAGGTTATCGCGATATGTTGAAAAATGAGCGTACGTTAGAAGCAGAAGGTCGTCTAGAGAACTTAGATGAGTTTTTATCTGTTACGCAAACATTTGAATCTCAAAGCGAAGATAAGAGTCTTGTTGCATTCTTAACAGACTTAGCACTTGTTGCAGATATTGATCGTGTAGATGAAGACCCAACTGCTGGTGAGGAAGTTATTTTAATGACGATGCATTCAGCGAAAGGATTAGAATTCCCAGTTGTCTTTATTGTTGGTTTAGAGGAAGGAATATTCCCGCATACTCGTTCTCTAATGGAAGAAGATGAAATGCAAGAAGAGCGTCGTCTTGCTTATGTAGGTATTACTCGTGCAGAAGAAGAGTTGTATTTATCTAATGCACAAATGCGTACTTTATTTGGTAGAACAAGTATGAATGCCGCATCTCGATTTATTACAGAAATCCCGACAGAACTAGTGGAATCATTAAATGAAACAGCGCCGAAGCGTGAAACTTCGTTTGGTGCAAAAGGAAGAGTGGCAAGTAGCAGTAAAACGACAACTACAACTACAACACGTTCTCGCTCAGCTTTCGCGCGTCCTGCAGCTAAGACGACAGGCGGCGAACAAATCGGCTGGGCAGTAGGCGATAAAGCTTCCCACCAAAAATGGGGAATCGGTACAGTTGTAAGTGTAAAAGGTGAAGGTGATGCAAAAGAATTAGATATTGCGTTCCCAAGCCCAATTGGTGTTAAACGCTTGTTAGCAAAATTTGCACCTGTGACGAAACAATAGGAAAGGAATGAGGATATGTCAAAAGAGATAGCAAAAAAACGTATAGAAGAACTACGTGATTTGTTAAATACATTTAACTATCAATATCACGTGTTAGACAATCCTTCTGTTTCTGATGCGGAGTATGACCGTAATATGCAGGAGCTTATAAAATTAGAAGCAGAGAACCCAGAGTTTATGAGTGAAGATTCTCCCTCCGTTCGCGTTGGGGGAACGGTTCTTGATATATTTGAAAAAGTAACACACAAGTCACCGATGTTAAGTTTAGGAAATGCATTTAACGAAGGAGATTTACGTGATTTTGACCGACGAGTACGTCAAGGAATTGATGATGCGAATGTAAGATATATATGCGAATTAAAAATTGACGGACTTGCAGTTTCACTTCATTATGAAAAAGGACGCTTCATTCAAGGGGCAACACGTGGTGATGGTGTAACAGGTGAAGATATTACTCAAAATTTAAAAACGATTAAAGCAATCCCGCTTCGTTTAAATGAAGAAGTAACGTTAGAAGTACGAGGCGAAGCTTACATGCCGAAGCGTTCATTCGTTAAGTTAAATGAAGAAAAAGAGCAAAATGGTGAAGATGTATTTGCAAATCCGCGTAATGCGGCAGCAGGTTCAATCCGCCAACTTGATCCGAAAATTGCAGCGAAGCGTAACTTATCTATGTTTGTATACGGTCTTGCGAATGTAGAAGAAAAAACAATCCTATCACATAGTGAATCGCTTGATTTCTTAGGTGAACTTGGATTCAAAACAAATCCAAATCGACGCACATGTGAAACAATTGAAGAAGTTATAGCTTATGTAGAAGAATGGCAAGAAAAACGTCCGCATCTTGATTATGAGATTGACGGGATCGTTATAAAAGTAGATGATGTTGCTCTTCAAGAAAGTCTAGGCACTACAGCAAAGAGTCCAAGATGGGCAATTGCTTATAAATTCCCAGCTGAAGAAGTTGTAACAAGATTAACAGGCATTGAATTAAGTGTTGGTCGTACAGGGGTTGTAACACCGACTGCAGAGCTAGAGCCAGTGCGAGTGGCTGGTACGATCGTTCGTCGTGCTTCTTTACATAACGAAGATTTAATTCGTGAAAAAGATATTCGAATTGGTGACTACGTTGTTGTGAAGAAGGCTGGAGATATTATTCCTGAAGTTGTGAATGTTATTTTCGATAAGCGTACTGGTGAGGAAGAAGAATATCATATGCCAACGCATTGCCCAGCATGTGAGAGTGAACTAGTTCGTTTAGAAGAAGAGGTAGCACTTCGTTGTATAAATCCAACTTGTCCTGCTCAAATTCGAGAAGGGTTAATCCATTTCGTTTCAAGAAATGCAATGAATATTGATGGACTTGGAGAACGTGTCATTACACAACTCTTTGAGGCAGATTATATTCGTACATTTGCTGATTTATATTCGTTGACGAAAGAGCAATTATTACAGCTAGAACGATTTGGAGAAAAATCAGCAACGAATTTAGTACAAGCAATTGAAAATTCTAAAGAAAACTCATTAGAGCGATTATTATTCGGTCTTGGTATTCGCCATGTTGGAGCGAAAGCGGCACGTACATTTGCAGAGCATTTC
Source organism: Bacillus cereus group sp. Bc061 (assembly GCF_027715825.1). Classification (NCBI taxonomy): domain Bacteria; kingdom Bacillati; phylum Bacillota; class Bacilli; order Caryophanales; family Bacillaceae; genus Bacillus; species Bacillus cereus group sp. Bc061. The sequence goes on along the minus strand of NZ_JAQFTZ010000006.1, from coordinate 193,791 downwards.
GAAACGATGGATGCGCTTGTGAAGGCAACGGAAGAAGAACTAAAAGCAATTAATGAAATTGGTGAAAAAATGGCTCAATCCGTAGTAACGTATTTCGATAATGAAGACGTATTAGAGTTATTACAACAATTTAAAGAATACGGCGTGAACATGACATATAAAGGCATGAAAATTGCTGATTTACAAAACGTTGAGTCGTACTTCGCAGGAAAAACTGTCGTTTTAACAGGGAAATTAGAAGTTATGGGACGTAGTGAAGCGAAGAAAAAGATTGAGGCATTAGGTGGAAAAGTAACAGGAAGTGTTAGTAAAAGTACAGATTTAGTTGTTGCAGGTGAAGCGGCAGGTTCGAAATTAGCACAAGCGGAGAAACATAATGTCGAGGTTTGGAATGAAGAGAGGTTCTTACAAGAGCTAAATAAGTAAGAGGTGCAAACTTACCATGAAAAAAATAGCATTAGCGGTATTAAGCCTTGGCCTACTTGTAAGTGGGTGTAGTGCAGGTGCCGATAAAGATGAAAAAGTGGTTGAGAAATCGGGGAAAGCAAAAGAGCAAGCAATCGTCCCGAATTACTCTATTTCGGATGAATATTATAAGACGACTATTCCATTTGAGGGAGGAAACGCACGTGGCTTAGTTGTGCAAGGAGTAAGTAATCGTCTTGATATAGATGAATTTGAAACAGGATTAATGCGTATTGCGAAAGAATCATTTAGTACGAAAGATAATGTTTTCAAAGGCGGAAAATCCCTAACTACTCAGTATATACAGATGCTTGTTAAAAGAAAACGTACAGATGCAGAACAAAAGGAACTAGAAGATACATTAAAAAAAGATGCGGTTAAATTCCCGAACATAGGGTTAAATCCTGCATTAGGTACAGGATCCGAATCATTAGAAGTGAAAAATAAAAAAAATCCAATATATATTTCAAATATTTTAGAGCATGATTATTATGTGAACAAAGGCGAAAAAGATGAGCGTAGTGGCATTGTAGTTGGATTAGCAATGAATTCGGTTCATTATTATGAGGAAGAGCATGGGTACCCGCGTGAGGCTGCAATTTCGAATGAAAAGATGTTAGCTGAAGGGAAAAAAATGGTGCCAGAAATCTTGAAAGTTATGCATCAACAAGATCCTGAGACAAAAAACCTTCCGATAACATTTGCAATTTATCGTCAGGCTCCGAAGTCTTCGCTCGTGCCAGGTAACTTTGTTTCTTATGCGAATGTCGAAAAAGGTAGTGAAACGGTTGAGGATTGGAAACAAATTAATGAGAAATATTATTTGTTCCCATCTGAACAAGCGAAAACAGATAATAAACGTGAAGACTTGGCGAGAGTATCAAACTTCAAGGCAAAATTAAGCGATTATTTCCAAGGTGACTATACAGCTGTTATCGGTACTGGTATGTATAGAGACGATGAATTAAGAGAAATAAAGCTTGATATTCCTGTCCAGTTTAATGGGAAAGCAGAAATAATTGGCTTTACACAATATGTAGCCGGGCTTGTTATGGAATACTTCCCGAATTATATGAAAGTACAAGTAACGATTAAATCTGTAGAACGTCCAGAAGCGATTATTATACGTGAGGCGAAGCAAGATGAGCCGTATGTGAAAATTTTAGATTAAATAGAAGGGCCGTTCCTTTATGGAACGGCTTTTTTTCTTGGGTAATTTTGTTATAATTTAAAATGTTATAAATAATGGGGTAAGGGGTAAAGCGCATGGACGAATTAAGTTTTCAAGTCATTATTTTATTAATCGCATTCGGTTTTTTAGCAGCTTTTATTGATTCAGTTGTTGGCGGTGGAGGGTTAATTTCGCTTCCGGCACTTATGTTTGTTGGTTTACCGCCAGCTTCGGCAATTGCAACGAATAAATTAGCTGCAACGATGGGGACGTTTACGAGTGCGATTTACTTTATTCGATCGGGAAAGGTCGATTTTAAAATTGTAGGAAAGTTAATCCCGTTAACTGTTATAGGAGCAGTAGCAGGTGCTTTAGTAGTAAAGTTTATTCCTCCAGATATTTTACGTCCGTTAGTGCTTGTAATGTTGGTATTTATTGCTATTTATATTATTGCGAAAAAGGATTGGGGAAGTGTGTCTACCTATAAGAAGATGACGAAAAGAAAAACATTAATATTTTTCTTTGTTATTTTAATGATAGGGTTTTACGATGGATTTTTTGGACCAGGGACGGGATCCTTTTTAATTTTTGCATTTTTATTAATTGGTTTGGATTTTATTCAAGCGGCAGCATCTGGAAAACTTTTGAACTTTGTTAGTAATATCGTATCGTTAATCACTTTTTTATTTTTAGACGTAATTCATTTTGAATACGGTATTATTATGGGGTTATCGATGATTTTTGGCGCTTATTTTGGATCGAAGTTTGCAGTTCAAAAAGGTGTTGGATATGTAAGGACTTTATTTTTGTTAGTAACTATTTTATTGATTAGCAAAAACGTTTTGGAATATACTCATATTTTGTAGAGTTATACATTTGTATAACTCTGTTTTTTTATTATATTTTAAAAATTAATTAATTTTTAAAATATAAGTCTAGGAATATTTGAATAAATCTAAATTATCGTGTAGAATAATGTTGTAAAATGTAAACGTTTTTCTAAGGGGAGGCTAAAAATAATGGTAGTAGCATACAAACATGAGCCATTTACAGATTTTTCAGTGGAGGCTAACAAATTAGCATTTGAAGAAGGTTTAAAGAAAGTAGAATCTTATCTTGGGCAAGACTATCCATTAATTATTGGGGGAGAAAAAATCACTACAGAAGACAAAATTGTTTCTGTAAACCCTGCAAATAAAGAGGAACTTGTTGGTCGTGTTTCAAAAGCAAGCCGTGAGTTAGCTGAAAAAGCAATGCAAGTAGCGGATGAAACATTCCAAACTTGGAGAAAATCAAAGCCAGAAATGCGTGCAGACATTTTATTCCGTGCTGCAGCGATCGTTCGTCGTAGAAAACATGAATTCTCTGCTATTCTTGTAAAAGAAGCAGGTAAACCATGGAATGAGGCAGATGCTGATACAGCAGAAGCAATCGACTTTATGGAATATTATGGTCGTCAAATGTTGAAATTAAAAGACGGAATTCCAGTAGAAAGCCGTCCAATTGAATATAATCGTTTCTCTTACATTCCATTAGGAGTAGGTGTTATCATTTCTCCTTGGAATTTCCCATTCGCAATTATGGCAGGTATGACAACAGCTGCTTTAGTTTCTGGTAACACAGTATTACTAAAACCAGCTAGTACAACTCCTGTAGTAGCAGCGAAATTCATGGAAGTATTAGAAGAAGCTGGCTTACCAGCTGGCGTAGTAAACTTCGTACCAGGTAATGGTTCTGAAGTTGGTGACTACTTAGTAGATCACCCTCGTACACGTTTCATTAGCTTCACTGGATCTCGTGATGTAGGTATCCGTATTTATGAGCGCGCGGCGAAAGTAAACCCAGGCCAAATTTGGTTAAAACGCGTTATCGCTGAAATGGGCGGTAAAGATACAATCGTTGTTGATAAAGAAGCAGATCTTGAATTAGCAGCTAAATCTATCGTTGCATCAGCATTCGGATTCTCAGGACAAAAATGTTCTGCATGTTCTCGTGCAGTAATCCACGAAGATGTATACGATCACGTATTAAATCGTGCTGTTGAATTAACAAAAGAATTAACAGTTGCTAACCCAGCTGTATTAGGTACAAACATGGGTCCTGTTAATGACCAAGCTGCATTTGATAAAGTAATGAGCTATGTTGCAATTGGTAAAGAAGAAGGTAGAATTTTAGCAGGTGGCGAAGGAGACGATTCTAAAGGCTGGTTCATCCAACCAACAATCGTTGCTGACGTTGCAGAAGATGCTCGCTTAATGAAAGAAGAAATCTTCGGACCAGTAGTAGCATTCTGTAAAGCAAAAGACTTTGACCATGCACTTGCAATTGCAAACAATACAGAATACGGTTTAACAGGAGCAGTTATCTCTAACAACCGTGACCATATTGAAAAAGCACGTGAAGACTTCCATGTAGGTAACTTATACTTCAACCGTGGATGTACTGGTGCAATCGTAGGATACCAACCATTCGGTGGCTTTAACATGTCTGGTACAGACTCTAAAGCTGGTGGCCCTGACTACTTAGCGCTTCACATGCAAGCAAAAACTACTTCTGAAACTTTATAAGAAATAGTAGAAGAGATCTTCGCAGTCTGCGAAGATCTCTTTTTTTGAAAAACTTTCTATATGTGGAGTAAGATAGGTGTCAGTAGAAAAACTGATTAAGTATTAAGGTTTATTTCAGTAAAATAAGGTATATTATATTTGTTGAATAGATTCTCTTTAAAGAGAAGAAAAGTAGGTGAACAAAGTGGGAAAATATCAATTGGATTACAAAGGTCAGGTAGCTGTCGCAAAGTTCCATGAAAAACAGACGCCTGTCAAATTTGATAAAAAGCAGCAAATTGAAAAATTGCGTGCGGAGTATTTGAAAAAGAAACAAAAACAAACAGATAAATAATAGGGGAAACTAGTTCGAATTTAAAATGCTATATATTACCATTAGGCAAATAGAACTAGCTAAACCCTATTCATATCGGGATAAACATGTAAATAGAAATAAAACAATGAGAAAAGTTGACTTATTAGTCACATTTTTTTGTATTCATTTTAAGGATTTCCTGTATAATACAATTTGAAAGAAAATCTATGGTTTGACAAGAAACACTCTTTTCGGTTTTGCTCACTGAAGAGAGTGTTTTTTTGTAGCTAAAAACTCCTCTGTACTCATTACATTTGCATATACGCCATTTAAACTAGCTAAAATTGTATTATGAATATAAACAGCGGGTATCGTAGCATTCTTAAAAGAAAGATCTTTTGTCGCACAAGCATCATGTATAACAGTACATTGCAAGCCGAAATCAAAGGCAGCCCTTACGGTAGCATCAATACACATATGAGTCATCATCCCGCATATGACGAGGTGCTCAATATTTAAACGTTGTAATTGCTCTAGAAGATCGGTTTCGCGAAAACTATTTGGATAATGTTTGAGTATAACGGTTTCTTCTTTAAGTGGGCGTACGCTTTCATGAATATGTACACCTTCTGTATTGGGTAGGAAAAAAGTAGCGTCCTCTTTTATTGCTACATGTTGGATATGAAAAATAGGTTCGTTTTTCGTTCTAAAGAATTGTAATAGCTGACTAGCATATTCGCTTGCTTCTACTGGATTACGCAATTCCATTTTTCCATGTGGAAAATAATCATTTTGAATATCAACGAGTAAAAGAGCCGTTTTCATATATTTACCTTCCTCCAATTTCATATTCAAATAATGGTATTCAATTAGTAGAGAAGATTATCCTTTTAAAAAATATGCAAGAGGAGAATTTTACATAACTTTAAAGATTACTATTTTTTCTTGAATTTTTCATCTGAAAATTTTAATAAAGAAATAATTAATATTTTTCTAAAAAATGTATTGACTCTTATTATTCTGAGTTCTATAATGAGAATTAATTAAACGATAATTAAATCGATACATTCTTATCCAGAGAGGTGGAGGGACTGGCCCTACGATACCTCAGCAACGGGTTTTTTAATACCGTGCTAACTCCAGCAAGCCTATGAAAGGCTTGGAAGATGAGAAGATGTGACCGAGTACATATAAGTGCTCTCCTTCTTATCTTTATGGTTGATAAGAAGGAGAGCACTTTTTATTTTACCTCGAAAGCTCTACTTCAAGTTTTTACAGCATATAGGAGGGGGAAAAATGATTTCTTTTAATAATGTAAGTAAAGTATATGAATCAGGTGGGCAATCTGTTCATGCGGTGGAGGATGTAACGTTATCAGTTGAGAAAGGCGAAATTTTTGGCATTATCGGTTTTAGTGGCGCTGGAAAGAGTACATTATTACGCCTAGTAAACATGTTAGAGAGACCAACGGCAGGAACGATTTCAATAGATGATAAAGATATTACATCATTATCGACGAAAGAATTACGGAAGCTAAGACAAAGAATCGGGATGATTTTTCAAAACTTTAATTTATTTAATTCAAGAACAGTGTTTGGGAATATTGCTTATCCATTAAAGTTAGCAAAAGTACCAAAGAATGAAATAAAAGAAAGAGTAAATGAATTGCTGAAGTTTGTAGGGTTAGAAGATAAAGCAAACAATTACCCAGAGCAGCTATCAGGCGGACAAAAGCAGCGTGTAGGTATCGCTAGAGCACTTGCAACATCACCAGATATTCTTATATGTGATGAGGCAACATCAGCTTTAGATCCAGAAACAACGACAGAAATTCTAAACTTATTAAAGAAAGTAAATCGAGAATATAATTTAACAATTCTTCTTATTACACATGAAATGCATGTTGTGAAAGAAATTTGTCACCGTGTAGCTGTAATGGAAAAAGGAAAAGTTATTGAAGAAGGAAAACTGTTTGATGTTTTCACACAACCAAAAACAACGACGACTCAAAACTTTGTACGTTCTGTTATTAATGATCATTTACCGGAAAGTGTTTTAGCGAAAATTCAAAATGGTGGTCAGATTTATCGCCTAACATTTACTGGTGAGGAAACAGGACAGCCGGTACTATCATATATCGCAAAAAACTATAATGTCGATGTAAATGTACTGTACGGAAATATTATTGAACTTCAAAATGTGCTATTTGGAAATCTTCTTGTAGAATTGCAAGGTGAACAGAGGGAAATTCAAAAAGCATTACAACATCTAAGACTGCAAGTGCAGCTGAAGGAGGTAGAAGCTCATGCGAGTTGATTGGAGTATATTTTGGCCGCGCATATTAGATGCGACGGGGGATACCCTCTTAATGGTAATTGTAACCCTTATATTCGCTACAATTCTTGGTATACCTCTAGGTTTACTTTTATATGTAACGAGAAAAGGAAACTTTTTAGAAAATAAATGGGTCTTTTCTATTCTTAATATTATCATTAATACAATTCGTCCAATTCCATTCATCATATTCTTAGTAGCTTTAAGCCCGCTAACAAGAAGTGTTATCGGAACGACAATTGGAACGGCGGCAGCAATTTTTCCAATGACGTTAGTTGCATCAATTGGTATCGCTAGAATGGTTGAAACAAATCTTGTTTCTGTTCCGAAAGGGGTAATTGAAGCAGCGCAAGCGATGGGTGCTTCACCAATTAGAATTGTTTTTGAAATCCTTGTACCAGAAGCGTTAGCACCATTAATTTTAGGTGTTACATTTATGACAGTTGGTTTAATTGAATTTTCTGCAGTTGCTGGGCTTGTCGGTGGTGGCGGCCTTGGTGATTTAGCAATGACATATGGTTATCAACGTTTTGATACATCAGTTATGTTCGTAACGGTCGTTTTACTTATCATTCTTGTACAGTTAGCTCAAAACTTAGGAAACTACTTTGCGAAAGTCTTTTTACGCAGATCATAAAAGGAAGAGGGGGAAAAGAGAATGAAGAAGATTTTAGCATTTGCATTATCAGCGATTGTAGGGGTTTCAGCATTAAGCGGCTGCTCAAGTGGAGACACAGGGGCAGGAGCGAAAGAAAAAGTAGTTCGCGTCGGTGTAACTGGAACGGATGGAGACGCTTGGGAAATTTTGAAGAGGAAAGCTGAAAAAGAAGGAATTAAAATTAAACTGGTTGAGTTCTCTGATTACACAACGCCAAATAAAGCGTTAGCTGATGGAGATATTGAATTAAATTCATTCCAGCATATTGCATTCTTAGAGCAATTTAAAAAGGAGCATAAGCTAGATATTACAGCTGTTGGTACAACGCAAATTGCACCAATGGGTTTATACTCTGAAAAACATAAGAAAGCAAATGAAATTCCAGATGGTTCAGAAATTGCGATTCCAAATGATCCGACGAACCAAGCACGTGCATTAAAACTTCTTGATGCAGCTGGGTTATTAAAGCTTAAAAAAGACTTTGGTCTATTTGGAGATCCAAGCGGCATTGCTGAAAATCCGAAGAAGTTAAAAATTACACCGGTTATCGCACAGCAAACACCTCGTGTATTAAAAGATGTAGCAGCTTCAGTTATTAATAACGGTGTTGCTGGTCAAGCTGGATTAGATCCAGCGAAGGATCCAATTTTCTTAGAAGATCCAAAGAATGAAAATGCGAAGCCATATATTAATATTTTCGCAGCTCGTACGAAAGATAAAGATGATCCAACACTGAAAAAAGTAATTGAATTATATCATTCAAAAGAAGTAACAGATGCAATTAAGAAAGAAACAAATGATGGTTCAATTTCAGTAGATCTTTCACTTGATGAGCTTGAAAAAATCGTAAAATAATGATTGGGTTTAATGGACTAACAGAAGGAACCCCTCCGCTGTTAGTTCGTTCAACATATAATCTACTTAACAAACAAAACAACCCTAATTCTGTACCTTCCAATTCTGTATAACATAGAATCCAATGTTTGTTAAGTAGAGTAATGGACCAGGAGTTTTCCTGGTCTTTTTTATGAATGAAAGTAGCTAGCGAATAGTAAGGTAATCCAAATTATAATAGGATAAGAAAATAAGCTGAAAGCGAGTGTAATTAAGAATTTATTTTTATGAATTAAGTGTTTTTGGGATAAAAAAAAGAAAATAGAAAAGATGGCAATGAAAACTGCGGATATTACGCCAGGGTTATAAGAACGGTAAATGAAAAACAAAATAATATGTTGAACAGAGTTGAAGAAAATTGCCCCTTGTATAAAAATAATCCAATATATAGAAGACAAGATGTTTATTTGATATAGAAAGACGATAAGTAAAACAAAGAGAGTCAATATAGAAATCGCAATGGAAAATTGTTGACTAGTTATAAAAGTAATTGAAAATTGATTAGCAAGATATTGTGGCATTTGGAAAGATTCTTCAAGGTTATGAATGAGAAATAACAAGGGAATCTTCCAAAGCATAATAGTGGAATGTTTTTTAAACAACTTACATCACTCCAATATAGAGATAGAAAGCCTAGAAAGGCCCTCTATCCAGAGATGTTCATTCAATTATAATACTTTTCAAATTATCTTCACGATGCCCTTGTTCTTTCGGATAAGCAGCTAGCTCCTCTTGTAAAATATTTAGTATTTGCTTAGCTGATTGCTGGATTGGGGCAGGTAACTCTTCTAATATATGCATACCTACTTTTATTTTTGTACGGATGACTTTCCTTAGTAGTTCTTCATGCATGTACGACACCTCCAAAACGAATGTTTAGTACATCATCTTCAAATTTTGCTCCTTGAATAGAAAGGTGTGTTAACGTTTTGGGTAATGTGATGTTTCGTTTAACAGAACCAGCACGAATGATAAGCTCGTCACCTTTTTGATTTAATGCAAGTTCACTTTTGTTAGAGAAGGGAATGGACAGAACGAAAATATACTCATCGCCATCTTTTTTTACATATTGAGTGCGACCGTTAAATTTTACTTCAGTAGGACAATAATCTTTTTTAAATAAAGCATCTCCAACGCGTTCTAACATAGGTAAGCCAACAACTTCTTGTTCAAACATTGGAGCTTCGTAAATAGGAAGCGGATCAAAGCTATTTTGAATTAATGTTTTATATTTCTTTTGAGTATCTTTCCAAGCTTGAAAATAAGGATCGATGACAGTGTTAGGGATGACGCGGTTAATCATAATCGCATCTACGTTATAATCGTATAAATTTAAATACGTAAAGCTACGCTGAGCCTCTTTAATAACCATTTTTTCGGGATTTACAACGATGCGGATACTTGTTACGTCTCGGTTTGATAAAATATCTCTCATTTCTCCAAGTTGTTCAAGTGTATTTGTTAATTCGTCCATAATATCATCGGTTGGAAGGGGGACACCAAGAAGTGGTTGCGCTACAGGACGAACAACTTTTAAAACTTTTCTTTTAATAGGGAAGAGTTTTTCCATCCACCAGCCGAGCATGTCTGGAAAACTGAGCATGGCTAATGTTTCTCCTGTTGGGGCACAATCAATGATAATAACATCATATGTGTTTTGTTTATAATAATCGAGTACACGAAGTAAGCTAATTAAATCTTCCATACCAGGAAACATCGTTAACTCTTCTGTTGTAATATCATCAGCTGCTTTGGAAGTGAAGAGTAGTGTAATATATTTCTGTAATTTCCCCCAGCCTTTTTCCATTTCATAAATCGTATTAATTTCTTGTGCCCATAGGTTTTCACGAATTTCTAATGGTTCAGAAGATAGTTTTATACCAAATGAATCTCCTAAACTATGAGCTGGGTCTGTGCTCATTACTAAAGTTTTTAATCCTTGTTTTGCGCTTTGAAGTGCAGTTGCCGCTGAAATGCTAGTTTTTCCTACGCCGCCTTTACCTGTATACAAAATAATTCTCATCATTCATATCCCCTTTGTTTCGAGTATCGAATATTACGAGTGGCGAAATAAATGATTGAATAAAAACCCAGCTAGGGTTTTATTCAATCGGAATGTTTTTCATTTTAGGTGTAGAAACTTTTTCTTCTGTTTTTTGTTGTGATGTAGCAATGTGATTCATAATCTTTTGGAAGATCTGTAGTAAAAATGCTTTTTCTTCTTCCGATAATGCTTCTGTTACTAGGCTAAAGTAATGGGCTGCATTTTGTTTTACTTCTTGAACGAGTATTACGCCGTTTTCTGTTAAACGAATTAATACAATACGTCGGTCATTTTCATCACGGTAGCGTTCAATATATCCCTTTCTTACAAGGCGATTTACAACACCTGTCGTTGTACTCATTGGTATATCAAGAAGATCAGCAATTTTCGTCATTGTAATATCTGTATTTCGTTCCATCCAAAGTAAACAAAATACTTCTGTTTTAGAAAGTGTTAAATCTAGGCTTACCCATTCTTCAGGATAGAAAAGTTTCTTGGCGTTATCTAGCAGTAAGTCTAAAAAATGTTCATATTGCAACAATTAATTCCACTCCCGTATATTTCGAGGTTCGTAATATTTATTTTTATTTTATGTAGAATAGAAATAATTGTCAATGATTTTAATTGTTTTTTCAGATTAGGCAGAAAACTTTCTTTAAAATAGTATTCTTTTATGATAGATTTATAAATATAAAACTAGAATTTACATAAAAATCCATCATGGTAAATATACTTATCTATAATGGATGTACTGCTAACGAGGGGGAGAACGATGAGAAGACGTAATACGCAAGCGTTCACGTTTTTAGCATGGACTTCATTTGTTTGTGCGCTTTCAGGTATGCTAATTGGTATTTATACGCTAGATGAAACGCTTAGTGTAAAAGGATACTATTTAATTGGAACATTATTTTTAACGATGTCTTGTTTTGTATTACAAAAAACAATTCGTGATAATGAAGAAGATAACGAGAGATTTCCGAAAAATAAACCGTTAGATAAAGAGTAAATCGTAAAGAAAGGCGTTTGCCTTTCTTTTTTTATGTAAAAATGGTGTAAGTACCGTGTGTTGACTTGCTTGAAGTACTGAAAATTTGGTATCATCAATAGTATTGTAGATTGAACGATATATTATGGAGGTGGCCTAGCCGTGTCAAGAATTTCCGTTGAGAATGTAAAGCACGTAGCACATTTAGCACGTCTTGCAATTACTGATCAAGAAGCAGAAAAATTTCAAAAACAACTAGATGCAATTGTTACTTTTGCAGAACAGTTAAATGAATTAGATACAACAAACGTAAAACCAACAACTCATGTATTAACTATGAAAAATGTTATGCGTGAAGATGTACCAGAAAAAGGTTTACCAGTAGAAGAAGTATTAAAAAATGCACCGGATCACAAAGATAATCAAATCCGTGTTCCAGCAGTATTAGAATAGAGGAGGGGAATTTCGATGTCATTATTTGATCATTCAGTATCAGAGTTACATAAGAAGTTAAACAACAAAGAAATTTCCGTTACGGATTTAGTAGAAGAATCTTATAAACGTATTGCGGATGTTGAAGATAACGTAAAAGCTTTTCTTACATTAGATGAAGAAAATGCACGCGCGAAAGCGAAAGAATTAGATGCAAAGATTGGTGCTGAAGATAATGGTTTATTATTCGGTATGCCAATCGGTGTTAAAGATAACATTGTAACTAACGGTCTTCGTACAACTTGTGCGAGCAAAATGTTAGCAAACTTCGATCCAATTTATGATGCGACAGTTGTGCAAAAGCTAAAAGCTGCTGACACAATTACAATCGGTAAATTAAATATGGACGAGTTCGCAATGGGTTCTTCAAATGAAAACTCAGGTTTCTACGCTACGAAAAATCCATGGAACTTAGATTACGTTCCAGGCGGATCTAGTGGTGGTTCTGCAGCAGCTGTAGCAGCAGGAGAAGTATTATTCTCTCTAGGTTCTGATACGGGTGGTTCTATCCGTCAACCAGCTGCATATTGCGGCGTTGTAGGTTTAAAACCAACCTACGGACGCGTATCTCGTTACGGATTAGTAGCATTTGCATCTTCACTTGACCAAATCGGACCGATTACACGTACAGTAGAAGACAATGCATACTTATTACAAGCTATTTCAGGTCTTGACCGTATGGATGCAACTTCTGCTAACGTTGAAGTAGGAAACTACTTAGCTGGTTTAACAGGCGACGTTAAAGGTTTACGCATTGCTGTACCGAAAGAATACTTAGGAGAAGGTGTTGGCGAAGAAGCTCGTGAGTCAGTACTAGCTGCTTTAAAAGTATTAGAAGGTATGGGCGCAACTTGGGAGGAAGTGTCTCTTCCACACTCTAAATACGCTCTAGCAACGTATTACTTATTATCTTCTTCTGAAGCATCAGCTAACCTTTCACGCTTTGATGGCGTACGTTATGGTGTTCGTTCTGATAATGTGAATAACTTAATGGATCTTTACAAAAACACACGTAGCGAAGGCTTCGGTGATGAAGTAAAACGTCGTATTATGCTTGGTACATTTGCTCTTAGCTCTGGTTACTATGATGCATATTACAAAAAAGCACAACAAGTACGTACATTAATTAAAAACGACTTTGAAAATGTATTTGCTAACTACGATGTTATTATTGGACCAACAACGCCAACTCCGGCATTTAAAGTGGGCGAAAAAGTTGATGATCCAATGACAATGTATGCAAATGACATTTTAACAATCCCAGTAAACTTAGCAGGCGTTCCAGCGATTTCTGTTCCATGTGGATTCGGTGCTAACAACATGCCACTTGGTTTACAAATTATTGGTAAACACTTCGATGAAGCGACAATTTACCGCGTTGCACATGCGTTTGAGCAAGCAACAGACCATCATACAAAAAAAGCAAGTCTGTAAGGAGGCGAGCATAGATGAATTTAGAAACAATTATTGGTTTAGAGGTTCACGTTGAGTTAAAAACAAATTCGAAAATTTTCTCTGCGAGTCCAACAGAATTCGGAGCGGAACCAAATACACAAACAAGTGTAATTGACTTAGGATACCCAGGAGTACTTCCTACTTTAAATAAAGAAGCAGTTAACTTTGCAATGAAAGCTGCAATGGCATTAAACTGTGAAATCGCAACAGAAACAAAGTTTGACCGTAAAAACTATTTCTATCCAGATAATCCGAAAGCTTACCAAATCTCTCAGTTTGATAAGCCAATTGGTGAAAATGGTTGGATTGAAATCGAAGTAGACGGTAAAAAGAAACGTATCGGTATTACACGTCTTCATTTAGAAGAAGATGCTGGTAAATCAACGCATACAGCTGACGGCTCATTAGTAGACTACAACCGTCAAGGTATGCCTTTAATTGAGATCGTATCTGAGCCAGATATGCGTACGCCAGAAGAAGCATATGCATACTTAGAGAAGTTAAAATCAATCATTCAATACACTGGCGTATCTGATTGTAAGATGGAAGAAGGTTCCTTGCGTTGTGATGCGAACATTTCCCTTCGTCCAGTTGGACAAGAGAAGTTCGGTACAAAAGCGGAACTGAAAAACTTAAACTCTTTCACTTACGTACAAAAAGGTCTTGAGTTTGAGCAAGCTCGCCAAGAAAAAGAATTATTATCTGGTGGTATCATCCAACAAGAAACACGTCGTTATGATGAAGCAACGAAGAAAACAATCTTAATGCGTGTGAAAGAAGGATCTGATGATTACCGTTACTTCCCAGAGCCGGACTTAGTTGAACTTTACATCGACGATGAGTGGAAAGAAGCAGTTCGTGCTTCTATTCCAGAACTTCCAGATGCACGTAAAGCTCGCTATGTTGCAGAATTAGGCTTACCAGCTTATGATGCACACGTATTAACATTAACGAAAGAAATGTCTGATTTCTTTGAAGCAACTGTTGCAGACGGTGCTGATGCGAAATTAACATCAAACTGGTTAATGGGTGAAGTACTTGCATACCTAAACAAACAACAAAAAGAATTAAAAGACGTTGCATTAACGCCTGCTGGTTTATCTAAAATGGTTCAATTAATTGAAAAAGGTACAATTTCTTCTAAAATTGCGAAGAAAGTATTTAACGAATTAATTGAAAAAGGTGGAGACCCAGAAGAAATCGTTAAAGCGAAAGGCCTTGTTCAAATTTCTGACGAGGGTACACTTCGTAAAGTTGTAACAGAAATTCTTGATAATAATGAGCAATCTATCGAAGACTTTAAAAACGGTAAAGACCGTGCAATTGGCTTCTTAGTTGGTCAAATTATGAAAGCTACAAAAGGGCAAGCAAATCCACCGCTTGTTAACAAAATCTTACTTGAAGAGATTAATAAGCGATAATAGTAGTAACTTTTAAAGATTAAGCAGAAAAACACCCGTACATGGGTGTTTTTCTAGGTTAATCAAACGTTTGTTTAAATGAGAGAAAATTATTTAAACAAACGTTTGATTAACTGTCAAAAGTGGAAAAATGTTTGTATAGCAACTATGGTATGATAGTTGCAAAAAGGTGGGAATAATGATAAATCTAGAAATAGAGGTTTTTTCATCTCATGAAATAATAGATAATTATTATTCGTTATATGTAAATTGTTGTGAGGAAATAGATGGACATAAATTTTTTGTCAAATAAAACAAAACCATTGAAATGAATATTTACTTTTGATGGGCTACACGAATCGGGTTCTTACTGCCTGTTTGAGCGAGATAAAAGAAGGATAGGAAGATGAGAGGAGGTAGGCACGGGAATACTGAATAGAAGTTCGGTATGTTCTTTTTTGATACATAAAGAAATTTCCTGTGCTAATAAATGATGAAGCGAGCAAGAATTATTTATAATCCTACTTCTGGGCGTGAGCTATTTAAGAAGAGCTTACCAGAAGTATTACAAAAATTAGAACAAGCTGGATATGAAGCATCTTGTCATGCGACAACGGGTCCTGGAGACGCAACTGTGGCGGCGAGGCAAGCTGTAGAGCGTAAATTTGATGTTGTTATTGCGGCTGGTGGTGACGGCACGTTAAATGAAGTCGTAAACGGTCTAGTTGGTCATGAATTCCGTCCGAAATTTGGAATTATTCCAGTTGGAACGACAAATGACTTTGCACGTGCAATCGGTGTACCTCGTTCTATTGAAGAGGCAGCGGATATTATTTGTGAAGGAAAAACTGTGCCATTAGACCTTGGTAGAGCAAACGATACATATTTTATTAACATCGCTGGTGGCGGTCGTATTACAGAATTAACATATGAAGTACCAAGTAAGCTAAAGACTGTATTAGGACAACTTGCTTATTATTTAAAAGGTATCGAAATGCTACCATCACTACATCCAACATACGTTGAAATTGAGTATGATGGAAAATTACTACAAGAAGAAATTACGATGTTTTTAATTACGAATACTCGTTCAGTGGGTGGCTTTGAAAAGGTAGCACCATATGCATCGATTAACGATGGCTTATTTGATTTATTAGTGCTGAAAAAAGGTTCGATTGCCGACTTAATTAAAGCTGCAACACAAGCGCAGCGTGGTGAACATATTAACAATCCAAAAGTACTATACACACAAGCGAACCGAATTAAAGTGCATTCACCAGATAAACTAATGATTAATTTAGATGGTGAATATGGTGGAGATGCACCGATGGAATTCGAAAATATGTATCATTGTCTGGAACTATTTGTTCCTGAACATCAAGAGGATGCCCTGTAAAGGCATCCTTTTTTATTTATACATATATGAACGTGTCCAAGGAATGGAATCACTAATCCCTTTTGTAAATACAAATTGATGTAAATCAATGTTACCAGTATAAAACGAAGCTGCACAAGCATTTAAATACAAGCGCCACATACGAATAAATCGCTCATCTTTTGTTTTACGTATTTCATCTAGTGTATTTTCAAAGTTTTCTGCCCAGTGTTGAAGTGTTTTACCGTAATGTCTGCGCAAACTTTCAACATCAACTATAAAGAAATGCTGATTAGTTATGTTAGTAATTAATTCATTAACGGCGGGGACGTATCCACCAGGAAATATATATTTCTCAATCCAACTATTAGTAGCGCCCTCTGTAGGAGAAGTAATACAGTGAAGAACGGAAATACCACCATCATTGAGTAATGCATTGACCGTTTCAAAGTACTCTGTAATGTGATCTTTCCCGACATGTTCAATCATACCTACACTAACAATTTTATCAAACTTTCGCTCGTGAATATCACGATAATCGAGTAAATTTACTTCAACTAAATCTGTGAGATTTTCTTTTTCGATTCTTTCTAGAGTTTTTGCATATTGTTCTTCACTTAATGTGACTCCCGTTGCTTTCACACCATATTGTTTTGCGGCAGCTGTAATGAGTTCACCCCATCCGCAACCAATGTCTAGCAAAGTATCTCCTTTTTGAAGGTTTAACTTTTTTAAAATATGATTTACTTTATTATGTTGAGCAGCTGTTAAGGAATCGGTTTCATTTTGGAAATATGCACAAGAGTATGTCATTGTTTCATCTAGCCATAATTTATAAAAATCGTTCCCAATATCATAATGATGGGCGATATCTTCTTTATTTTTTCGTTTTGAAAAATTCCATTTGCTTGTAAAGTATTGTAATTTGCTATTACCTAAAAAACTGTCTTTGTTTTTATAAATAGACTCAATCGCTTTTTCAAGGTTACCCTCTATTTCAATATCTCCATTCATATAAGCTTCACCAAATGCGATGGAGGGATCTTTTATTATCTCTTTTTTGGCAAGAGGTTTGTGGAATGTAATATGAAATTGAGGATTTCCTTCACCGTACTGTACAGTGTTTCCATCCCAAAGTGTAATTTGAACAGGATCTAAAAACAGATTTTCTAATGTTTTCTTATAAAATATTTCTTCAACCATATATAAACATCTCCTACTTAAAAAAAGAATTAGGAAACTATCATGATAGTTAATGAGGTTAAGTAATTAGCTAATTTTCAATAAGATGAGAGTAATTTTACGCTTCTGTTACGTAATAGTCAAACAATCCGATTTGTATTGTAAATTGGAAGTTAGTTTGATTTTCATGGTATTTTTACAATTCGTTTATTTTATATCCATACTTTATTGATACACTGGAGGAGATAAGAGACGAGAGGTGGGGTGTTATGGAGAAAGTAAAAGCAATACTATTTGATAAAGATGGGACATTAATGGATTTTCATTCAATTTGGATAAAAGTGGCTGAAGAACTTGTGGCTGAATGTATAAAATTATACCA
Organism: Bacillus cereus group sp. Bc061; assembly: GCF_027715825.1. Taxonomy (NCBI): domain Bacteria; kingdom Bacillati; phylum Bacillota; class Bacilli; order Caryophanales; family Bacillaceae; genus Bacillus; species Bacillus cereus group sp. Bc061. The sequence continues at coordinate 176,089 of NZ_JAQFTZ010000006.1, read as the reverse complement.
ACTGCCACAATCAATGCAGCCGACTTTATTAAAAGAAATCGGTGTGGATGGGGTATTTGTTCACCCACGTAGCGCAATAGCGGCAGGAACAAGTCTTGATGTGGCAAAGGGGCTTTGTAAGTATATTACGTCATCTAAAGAAGAGGAAATGCATGAATGGGTAAGTGAAAAACTGTTTGCCCTTATGTACGAGCATCGTTCTTACATGAAAATGACGGCAGATTTACCGAGAATTTTACAAAGCTTAAAGGATAGAGGATTTATTTTAGGTGTTGTCACGGCGGATGATTTTGCACCGACAGAATTATTTTTAAAACAGTATCAATTAGAGTCTTTTTTTGATTATGTTGTAGCTTCAGATACATTTCCAGCACAAAAACCAGATAAAAGAATTGTAGAATCCTTTTGTGAGAGGTTTCATTTAGAGGCATGTGAAGTAGCGGTCGTTGGGGATACACCGACTGATTTATATTTAGCGAAAAATAGCGGTGATTGCTATGCAATTGGAGTACTATCTGGTACAGGAGATCGTCAAACATTAGAACCACTTGCTGATTTAGTAGTACAGTCTGTTGGGGACCTTATTTCTCATTCAGGTGAGTTTGTTTGGGAAAAAGGAAAGTCTAATGTGTAAGAAAAATAAGTCTATAAAGACTCTTAATGAGTCTTTATAGACTTATTTTTTATGGCGAAATAGATGAATACTAGAAAAGAATATTGGCATACATTTTGCAATGAAAAGAGAAAACAATGTAAAGAAAAGGATGGGGTACGTAATGAATATAAAAAAATTTGCTAAAGTAAATGAACAAATTCCTGGACCGAAAGCAGCGTCTTTACTAGAACGCCGCCAAAATATAGTACCAAAAGGAGTAAGTAACGGCATCCCAACGTTTGTACAATCTGCAAATGGTGCTCTTGTTACTGATGTTGATGGGAATCAGTACATTGATTTCGCTGGAGCGATAGGAACAATTAACGTAGGACATTGTCACCCAGCTGTTAAAGAAGCGCTCCATAAACAAGTAGATCAATACATTCATACTGGCTTTAATGTCATGATGTATGAGCCATATATTGAATTAGCAGAAAAACTTGCGGCATTAGCGCCGGGAAGTTTTGATAAGCAAGTACTATTTTTAAATAGTGGTGCAGAAGCAGTTGAGAATGCGGTGAAAATCGCTCGTAAATATACAAAAAGACCTGGTATTATTGCATTTTCTAAAGGTTTCCATGGACGCACATTAATGACAATGACGATGACAAGTAAAGTAAAACCATATAAGTTTGGATTTGGCCCATTTGCGCCTGAAGTCTATAAAGCACCATTCCCGTACGAATATCGCCGCCCAGAAGGATTAACGGAAGAGCAGTACGATAACTTTATGATTGAAGAGTTTAAGAATTTCTTCGTATCAGAAGTAGCACCAGAAACGATTGCAGCCGTTGTAATGGAACCTGTTCAAGGGGAAGGTGGATTTATCGTCCCAAGTAAGAAGTTTGTGCAAGAAGTACGCAATATTTGTTCAGAACACGGCATCTTATTTGTAGCGGATGAAATTCAAACTGGATTTAGCCGTACAGGAAAATATTTCGCTATTGATCATTATGATGTCGTTCCGGATTTAATTACGGTATCTAAATCATTAGGTGCTGGTGTACCGATTAGTGGTGTTATTGGGCGCAAAGAAATTATGAATGAGTCTGCACCAGGAGAACTTGGTGGAACGTATGCAGGAAGCCCGCTAGGATGTGCGGCAGCATTAGCAGTACTTGATGTAATAGAAAAAGAGAATTTAAATGATAGAGCGATAGAATTAGGAAAAGTCGTAATGAACCGATTCGAAGAGATGAAAAATAAATATAATTGCATCGGTGATGTGCGCGGTTTAGGAGCAATGTGTGCATTTGAGCTCGTTCAAGATCGTAAGACGAAAGCACCTGATAAAACGTTAACAGCTAATTTATGCGCAGAAGCAAATAAACGCGGCTTACTTCTACTATCAGCAGGAACATACGGTAATGTTATTCGTGTGCTAATGCCATTAGTGATTACAGATGAGCAACTGGAAGAAGGATTAACAATCATTGAAGAATCGTTGCAAGTCTGTTATGAGAAAGCAAATATTGCTCGTGTTTAAAAGTTAAATAATAAAACAGCAAACATTCTAGCTGACTCTATATAAAATGCAGAAAATTCACTTTATAATAAAGGTAGTGAAGTGAATCGACGGATTGGAAGTTAGGGGTGGCTAGGATGGTTGCAGAAAAGGAACGAGTGTTAATGGATTTACAAGATGTATTTGAATATGCGTTTGACGAAATTTTTGTGACTGACGAAAAGGGAATCGTTGTACGTGTAAATAGTACATGTGAAAGGCACTATCAATTGGCTGCAAAAGAGTTAGTAGGTAAACATGTAAAAGAATTGCAGAAAGATGGTATCTTTTATCCATCAGCAACGTTAGAAGTAATTGAAAAAAAGAGGCCAATCGAACTCGTTCAGACGACAAAATCAGGAGAGTATTTACACGTTCGTACAAGGCCTGTTTTTGATGAAGAGGGCAATTTAAGAAGAGTAATTAGTTACTCTCGTGATCTTACAGAACTCTATCAATTACGTCAAAAGGTAGAAGAAATGGATAATCAGTTAAAAACATATAAAAAAGAATTAAGAGAAACATATGAACATGAAGGACTTATTTTTAAAAGTATCGCTATGCAAAAAATAGTCGAGACAATCAAGAAAGTATCCGTGGTAGATAGTACGGTTCTCGTTTTAGGTGAGACAGGAGTAGGAAAGAGTCGATTGGTGCGTCATTTACATGAAGTGAGTAACCGGAAGAATGAAAGTTTCTATGAAATTAACTGTGCGGCATTGCCGACAAATTTAATTGAATCAGAGCTTTTTGGATACTCAGGCGGATCCTTTACAGGTGCGAATCGTGAAGGGAAAAAGGGACTATTAGAATCAGCGCATAAAGGAACGCTATTCTTAGATGAAATTGGCGAAATGCCGCTTGAAACTCAAGCAAAGCTTTTGCAAGTGTTGCAAGAAAAAACGTTTCGCCCTATAGGCGGAAGAGAATTAAAAAAGGTGGATGTTAGAATTGTAGCGGCAACAAATAGAGATTTAAGTATGATGGTGAAACAAGGAACATTTCGGAAAGATTTATATTATCGTCTGAATGTCATTCCCATTGTAATCCCGCCACTACGGGAAAGAACAGAAGACATTTTGCCACTTATTTATCATTATTTACAACACTTTAACGAGAAATATGGTAGAAATGTAAAATTAGCGCCTAGCACATTACAAATGTTTGTTGGTTACCCGTGGGAAGGAAATAATAGAGAGATTGAAAATGTGATTGAGCGAATTGTTATAACTGCCGATGATATCGTTACGATAGAAGATTTACCAATAGCGATGCAAGAATCAACGGTTGAACAGTCCGGTCAAAGTCTCTATAAAATGTTAGAAGAAGTAGAACGGAATATTATTTTGAAAGCATATAAAACATATGGATCGAGTTATAAAGTAGCCGAGTTTTTAAAAATAAGTCAATCTGCTGCGACTAGGAAAATAAAGAAACTTATAGAGGAGGAAGAGAATATTGGATAAAAAAGCGACGTTTGTAAATGTAGAGAAAAAGGCGATGTATATAAATGGTGAGTGGATTACATTGCAAGAGCAAATCGAAGTAAATAATCCAGCAACGAAGGAAATATTTGCGACTGTACCAAAGGGCGGGGTAACAGAGGCAAAGCAAGCTGTTGATGCTGCGCATGAAGCTTTTAAATTATGGTCTAAGTTAACAGCGGCAGATCGTGCAGCGAAATTAAAAAAATGGTTCACACTTATTGAGGAAAATAAAGAAGAGATTGCAGCGATCATGACGAAAGAACAAGGAAAGCCCTTTGCAGAAGCGCTTGGTGAAGTGAATTATGCAAATAGTTTTGTTGAATGGTATGCAGAAGAAGGAAAACGCGTATATGGTGAAATGATTCCTGCTTCTCATCCGAATAAACGTATTTTAGTCATGAAGCAACCAGTTGGTGTTATGGCAGCTATTACGCCTTGGAACTTCCCGGCTGCTATGATTACGAGAAAGGTAGCTCCGGCGCTTGCAGCAGGATGTACAGCGGTTGTAAAACCTGCAAGTCAAACGCCGTTAACTGCGTTAAAATTAGCTGAATTAGCTCATGAAGCAGACATTCCAAAAGGCGTAATAAATATTGTAACAGGTAGTGCGAAAGCAATTGCTGATACGTGGATGGAAGATGGGCGTGTTCGAAAAGTGTCCTTTACAGGATCAACGGAAATTGGGAAAGAGTTAATGGCTAGTGCGGCACAAACGATGAAAAAGGTTTCACTTGAGTTAGGTGGTCACGCACCGTTTATTGTTATGAATGATGCAGACTTAGATAAAGCAGTAGAGGCAGTAATCGGTTCGAAATTCCGTAACGCAGGACAAACGTGTATATGTACAAACCGAGTATTTGTTCAGGAAGAAGTGTATGAAGCGTTTGTAGAGAAGTTTCAAAAGGCAGTAGGGCAGTTAAAAGTAGGGGACGGTTTCAGTGACGGAACGACTGTAGGACCACTTATTGACGAGAATGCAGTTTCAAAAGTACAAGAACATATTGAAGATGCTATTCAAAAAGGTGGAACAGTTTTATATGGTGGCCAAAAGGTTACAGAGCTAGATGGACACTTTATTCAACCAACTGTAATTGGATTAGCGAATGATACGATGCTTTGTATGAATGAAGAAACATTTGGACCAGTTGCACCTGTTGCGAAATTTAAAACGGTTGAAGAAGTAATTGAACGTGCAAACAATACGCCATACGGTTTAGCAGCGTACATTTTCACGAAAGACATTAGCCAAGCATTCCAAATTAGTGAAGCACTAGAGTATGGTATTATCGGTTTAAATGATGGCCTCCCATCAGTTGCACAAGCGCCGTTCGGTGGCTTTAAAGAGAGTGGCATTGGTCGTGAAGGAGGTCATTTCGGTATCGAGGAATATTTAGAAATTAAATATATTTCATTAGGACTATAAGTAGTATACTAGAATCTCTATAAGGTAACAGAGAAGGAGATTCTAGTATGGTATATTGGCTATTATTACTTGTAACAATTATTTTTGAAGTAGCTGGAACAATTGCGATGAAGTTATCAAACGGTTTAACAAAGCTCATTCCAAGTGTACTTATTTTTGTATTTTACGGAATTTGTTTCAGCGTGTTCGCCATCGTTGTAAAAAAGATTCATTTAAGTATTGCTTATGCAATTTGGTCTGGTGTTGGGACGTTACTTATTACGATTATTAGTGTGTACTTTTTTAAAGAGCACATTAGCCTATTCCAAGCATTTTGTATTCTTTTCATCGTGTTAGGAGTAATTGGGCTTAAGGTTTCATCTGCATCATAAAAGGCTATCTTCCAGTGTGGAAGATAGCCTTTTGCTTTTATTAAAACGCCCAATTACCTTTACGGAAGATTGGTTCATGTCTGCCATCAGCTGTAATGCCGTCGATATCAAGCTCAGCTGATCCAATCATGAAATCTTCGTGTGTAATACTAGCGTTTGCGCCATTTTCAGCAAGTTCTTCTTTAGACATCGTTTTTCCGCCAACTAAGTTAAATGCATAAGCATTTCCGATTGCAAGGTGGCAAGATGCGTTTTCATCAAATAGCGTGTTGTAGAATAAAATATTTGTGTTTGAAATTGGTGAATCATGAGGTACTAAAGCTACTTCTCCTAAGAAGTGAGAACCTTCATCTGTTTCTACTAAATGTTTTAAAGCTTCTTCTCCAACTTCAGCTTTATAATCTACGATACGTCCGTTTTCAAATGTTAACGTGAAGTTATCGATAATGTTACCTGCAAATGCTAACGGTTTTGTACTAGATACTTGGCCATTTACACCTGTTTTAAGTGGCATTGTAAACACTTCTTCAGTTGGAATGTTCGCCATAAATGGTACGTTCTTTTCATTTAAGCTACCAGCACCAGCCCATACATGTTTTTCTGGAAGTTCGATCGTTAAATCTGTTCCAGGACCTGTATAGTGAAGAGCTTTATAATGCTTTTCGTTTAAGTAATCAACTTTTGTATGTAATGTTTTATCGTGTTCTTTCCATGCTTCCACAGGATTTTCTAAATCAGCACGAGTAGCTTTGAAAATAGCATCCCATAGTTTTGCTTCTTGTTCTTCTGGTGCAACGTCAGGGAATACTTTCGCAGCCCATTCTTTCGTAGGAACAGAAATGACACACCAGCTTACTTTATCAGCTTGTACGTAATCACGGTATACTTTCATTGCTTCACCAGCTACTTTATGAGCTGTTGAGATACGCGTTGGTTCTACACCTTTTAATAAATCAGGGTTTTCTGCATAAATAGACATAAATGCAGCGCCTTCTTTTGCTAATTCTTCACGAGCGTGTGCTTTCCAAGATGGGAACTCAGCGAATGCTTCTTCAGGAGCTAGATCGAACTTTAAGCGTGTTAACGTCTCATCATTCCAATCCACATATACGTGTTTTGCACCAGATTTATATGCTTTTTCTGTAACGAGGCGTACAAATTGTACAGCTTCAAGAGGTGCGCTAATTGATAATGTTTGTCCTGGTTGAATATTAACACCAACATTGACTGCAAGGGCAGCATATTTCTCTAACGTTTGTTCAAATGACATATGTATAATCTCCTTTAATTTGAAAGATTTCTTACTATATATAATACAAGAAAATTCAAAAAATATATATAAATATAGCGTAAAAAGAGAGCTCAAAATATATTGAGCCCTCATCGTTATTTAATCGAAGAAGCAAACTGTTCTACGGTCGTCGTATGGTGTATGCGAACACGCTTCATTTTTAACAATTCATCGGGTTCACCTTTTGTAATGAATTTTCCGGGTTTTGTTGTCGTCGCAAATTGATAATATTTCTTCGTTTCTGCAACGACTTTATCATCTACATGACCGAATGGATAAGCCACTGCGATAACGGGCTTACCTGTTATTTTTTCTAACTTTTCTTTTGATCCTTTTAATTCCTCTTCATAGTTTGTAATTTTCGGTAAGTCTGCATGCGTCGCTGTATGAGATTGCACTGAGAAAATGCCGGAATCGACCATTTCTTTTATTTCAGAAGTAGACAGTGATCCTTCTACATCAACGTTATCAACAATCATATATTCTGTTGCCGCCGGTTTAAATGTATCGTCTTTTAGCTTTTGTAAAACATGGAATGCATTCATATTATTTTTCATACCGTCATCAAATGTAACAAAGATAGGTTTATTTACTTTATTAATATCACCCCAACGTTCAAAAGTTAGTAATGTATAGCCGTTGTCTTTTAAATATTTCATTTGGGCTTCAAAGTTAGCAGGTGAGACGAATAAATCTTTAATGCCTTGTCCGTGATAATCATCGGTTGCATGATACATAAGAACGGGAACCTTTTGTTCGAAAGTAATAGCAGCTTTTGTGAGTGGGATGCTTTTCCCATCTTCTTTTATTCCTATTGCTTCAATTTGAAATTCACCGCGTTTTCCTTCAAATTCTTTTATATCAAAAGGAAGTGAAAATTGCTTCTCCTTTTCTTTAGAAGAAAAAGATTTAGTGTGTTCCTTCCCATCAGCTGTTCGCCAAATTTTATATTGTACTTCACTTAAAGTATCTTTTATATCTGTCATATGAATAGTAGTATTTGTAGATTCGTGTGTAATGGGCTGATAAGAAATTTTACCTTGTTCTTGCACAGTTTCTGTTTGTTTCTTAACTTCTTGAACCCTTTTCTCTTTTTTAGGTTCCTGGTTTACATTGCTAGTATTACAACCTGCTAGAATGGCAGATGTGCATAAAGCGATTGCTGCATATTTTCTCATAAAATCACCTTCTATTGTGTATTATGTTACATATTTATATTTAAAATCCCCACCGCTGTAAGAGTGGTGGGGATATACCCTTGTTCATCATATCATTTGAAGAAAATGAGGGGAATATGATTTTTAGGAGGCTATTAAGGTAATAGATTAGTGACTTTGAATAGAGGTATTTTTTTGTTTCTTATTAGAATTAATAATAATATAACCGACTACAAAGATAAGAGGAATAATGAAGACATAGATAGGCATTCCCCATACATAATAGCTTTTTAGGGTTAAGACTAGTAAATGTAAGAAATCGGCAAGTGCGTGAATTTTCATAAGGTCCTCCAATTATTTTTTTACAAATTATAACATTTGAAGCTTATTATTTGTATAATTTGGAAAGTAATTTAAGCTAATTTTAAAGTAATAAGACTTATGAATATGCAATTTTGTATATGGTTAATGAATTTTATTGAAATATAAGAATTTTAGACTATAATAAGAACGCTATAAAATTAAGTAAGAATGATGTACGGAGTGGAGAACAGAAATGAAATATAAAAAAATAGTATATATCCTTTTCATATCGCTATTTATAGTCGGTTGTCAAAGTGAAGTAAGTAAAGCAAACAGTGTGGAAGAGTATATTCCAGCGCATCTTATGAACGCGGAAGTTACGGCGGATATTATGACGCTAGAGATGGATCCAGATACTTTTAAAAAGGTAGGGAATATTGGTCAAAGAATGAGAGAGCATCTAGTGAATAATATGGAATGGTATTTAAAATACGTAGAAGAGCATGCAGAGAAAAAAAGTTTTCCATATCATCCTAATTTCGGTGTTACAAAAGAAGAGTATGAGTTTGTACTGAATGCAATTGATCAAAGTAAATTGGTTAATACAAAGGATGGAAAGCTGAAATTCAAGAAAAAAAGTGATCATGAAGTAGAGATTTTCTCAAATGAAAGTATAAAGCTTCTTAAATATATAGTTATTGATACGGAGAAGAATACAGTAAAAACATCTCTAGGCGAATGTGAATATTTTGGAGAAATATTGGCATCGCCAGAACAGAAGTTAACTGGTCCTTGGCACGGAAAACAATGGATGTTAAAAAAAGATGACTTAATATATATTTTTTCTTTAGGGAAAATGGAGACAGGAAATAAATCCATTATTGATATTTCGGTGAAAGGTAAATATAAGGGAGAAATTATTAATAAGGAAGAGGCATTAGAGTTTTCTTCAGTTTCTTAAATGATGATAATAAAAAAATCACCTTGCTGTCTAAGCGAAGGTGATTTTTTATTAAATAAACAATCCAGCGATTGTCGCAGATAAAATAGAAGCAAGTGTTGATGCAAATAGCATTTTCCAACCAAATTTAGAAACAACGCTTCCTTGTTTTTCAGAAAGGGCACGGATTGTACCAACGATTGCACCAATTTGGCTAATACTTGCGAAGCTAATTAAGAATACTGTAACGATTCCAACTGTACGTGGAGATAATGTTGCTGCAACACCTTTTAAATCAAGTATTGCTACAAACTCGTTTAATACAATCTTCGTACCCATAATACCACCAGCTGGGATAATATCTTGAGTTGGAATACCCATTAAGAACGCGAATGGAGCAAGTATATAACCGAAGATTTGTTGTAACGTAACAGCATATCCCATTGCACCTGAAGCGGCGCTAATTACGTAGTTTACAACTTCCATAACACCGATGAAAGCGATCATTAATGCGGCAACGATACCAGCTACTTTTAAACCGTCAAGCGCACCGTTAATCATTGCGCCGATAAAGCTGTCTCCGAATAAAGTACGATCAAATTTCTGAACTACTTCGTCTTCTTTTTTCGTATCAACAGGTGTTAATAACGAACAAACAATTAAGCTTGAGAATAAGTTTAACGGAAGAGCTGCTAGTACATATTTCGCATCTAACATCATTACGTATGATGCTGTAACAGAGGCAGAAACTGAACTCATTGCAGAACAACAAATGATAAACATACGGTTTTTATTGAAATGTTGTAAATCATTTTTAATAACGATTAACGCTTCACTTGAACCAAAGAATACAGAGTTTACTGCGTGGAATGATTCAACGCGTGGTAAACCAGTAATTTTTGAAATGGCACCGCCGACAACGCGAACGATGAATGGTAAAACCCCTAAGTAACTAAAGATAGAAAGTAGTGCTGAGAAAAATACGATAATTAATAGTACGTTTAAGAAAAAGACAAAATCTCTTTGAATCCCATTAAAGAGAAAATCGACACCTGTCGTACCAAGTTTAATTAGTTTGTTGAAAACTTTACCAATGAAAATAATGATTTGTTGACCAATCTTTGTGCCAAACATAAACCAACCGATTAAAATTTGAAAACCAATCATAATAGCAATTGCACGGAAGTTGATTTTATTTTTGTTGTTTGACAAAGCAAAACATAAACCTAAAACGACAAGAATACCGATAATGCTCATTACATATTGCATGTAGTTGCCCCTTTCAGAAGTTCGTATAAAGTTTGTACATAAAACGCTCGTTATATTACTAAAAATAAAACAAGGAGGTTTTATGTCATACGTAAGATGTCTGACCTTTTAGAAAAATAAAAATAAAAAAAGACCCATATGGATTCACTTTCATCTATGAGAGAAAGCTAATCAATATGAGTCCTTTTTGCACATGGGCTAATATTCATTAGTTTTCCCCATAGTCCAGCAATTTAAGGTTGCCGGGTAGAAACTCTCGATCCATATTATCGAGTATATATGAGGTAACATCGTCCGTATCAAATTAGTAGTAGCGTAACATTAACGGAGAACTATCGTCAATAGCTTTTTTTCTTCCAATAGAAATAGACCATATAAGTATGATAAAATGTAACGCAGTGTTATGAAAAAGAGAGGTCGGAAAATGAGTACAAAAATGACGCCACCAGTTGAAAAAAACGAGTTTATAGATGTAGTATTTGAAGATTTAACACATGATGGTGCCGGTGTTGCGAAAGTAAAAGGCTATCCTATTTTCGTTAAAAACGGATTACCAGGTGAAGAAGCACAAATTAAAATTATTAAAGTAAAGAAAAACTTCGCATTCGGTCGTTTAATGAAGCTTCATACAGAGAGCCCATATCGTAAAGATGCAGAATGCCCAGTGTACAATCAATGCGGCGGTTGTCAGCTTCAGCATTTAACATATGAAGGACAATTACAAGCGAAAGAAAAACAAGTACGCGACGTTATGCAGCGCATCGGCGGATTAGGTGATGTTCCTGTTCATCCTGTACTTGGCATGAAAACCCCGTGGGTATACCGTAACAAAGCACAAGTGCCAATTGGAGAACGTGAAGGCGGACTTGTAGCTGGTTTCTATCGTCAAGGAACGCATGACATCATTAATATGGAATCATGTTTAATTCAGGCGGAAGAAAACGATACATTAATCCAAGAAGTAAAACGTATTTGTGAAAAGCACGGTATTTCAGCGTACAACGAAGAGCGTAACAAAGGAACACTTCGCCACGTAATGGCTCGTTACGGACAAGTAACAGGGGAAATTATGCTTGTCTTCATTACTCGTACAGCAGAATTACCAAACAAGAAAGCAATCATTGAAGAAATTGCAGCGAAATTCCCAGAAGTAAAATCGATTGTTCAAAACGTAAACACGAAACGTACAAACGTAATCTTCGGAGACAAAACGACTGTACTGTACGGATCAGAATATATTTATGACTTTATTGGCGATATTAAATTTGCGATTTCAGCACGTTCATTCTATCAAGTAAACCCAGAACAAACGAAAGTGCTGTACGATAAAACGTTAGAATACGCAAAATTAGATGGTAACGAAACAGTAATTGATGCCTATTGCGGAATTGGATCAATCTCCTTATTCCTAGCACAAAAAGCGAAAAAAGTGTACGGCGTTGAAATCGTCCCGGAAGCGATCGAAGACGCAAAGCGTAACGCAGCACTAAACAACATGACAAACGCTGAATTTGGTGTAGGAGAAGCAGAAGTAGTTATTCCAAAATGGTATAAAGAAGGCGTAATCGCTGACACAATGGTCGTAGATCCACCGCGTAAAGGTTGTGATGAGGCACTACTTAACACAATCATCGACATGAAACCAAAACGCGTTGTATACGTATCATGTAACCCAGCAACATTAGCACGTGACTTAAAAGTACTAGAAGAAGGCGGATATAAAACGCAGGAAGTACAACCTGTTGATATGTTCCCGCATACGACTCATGTAGAGTGTGTAGCTTGGCTTAAGTTGGTATAATAGGAAAGCAGTTGATATAGGAAAATCTATACCATCTGCTTTTTGGTTTATTGAGAGTTTGAAATTGTATTCATAGTGAGAGGATTTGAATTTGAAATGATAGATAATTTTTGGCGTGATTTACCACGACCATTTTTCGTACTTGCACCAATGGAAGATGTGACAGACGTTGTTTTCCGTCACGTAGTAAGTGAAGCTGGTCGTCCAGATGTATTCTTCACAGAGTTCACAAACTCAGATAGCTATTGTCATCCAGAAGGTATGAAAAGCGTACGTGGTCGTTTAATTTTTACAGAAGATGAACAGCCAATGGTGGCACATATTTGGGGAGATAATCCTGAATATTTCCGTCAAATGAGTATTGGTATGGCAGAGTTAGGATTTAAAGGTATTGATATTAATATGGGTTGCCCTGTGCCAAACGTAGCATCAAGAGGAAAAGGTAGTGGCCTTATCTTGCGTCCAGACGTTGCGGCAGAACTTATTCAAGCTGCAAAAGCGGGCGGATTACCTGTCAGCGTAAAAACAAGACTTGGCTTTAAAGAGTTAAGCGAGTGGGAAGATTGGTTAACGCACATTTTCAAACAAGATATTGCAAACCTTTCTATTCACTTACGTACAAGAGAAGAGATGAGCCAAGTAGATGCACACTGGGAGCTAATTCCGGAGATTAAAAAATTACGTGATCGTATTGCACCAAATACGCTCCTAACGATAAACGGAGACATTCCTGACCGTAAAACTGGGCTGGAACTTGCTGAAAAATACGGCATTGATGGCGTAATGATCGGACGAGGAATCTTTAAAAATCCATTTGCTTTCGAAAAAGAACCAAGAGAGCATAGCAGTAAAGAACATCTGGATCTTTTAAGACTACAACTTGATCTTCAAGATCAATATGCAGAAGTATTACCAAGATCCATAACAGGATTACATCGCTTCTTCAAAATTTATGTAAAAGGCTTCCCTGGGGCTGCTGAACTACGAAATCAATTGATGAGCACGAAGTCAACGGATGAAGTACGCGCATTGCTTAATAAGTTTGAGGCGAGTGTTAGTGAGACACAGGGTAGTGAAACGGTGTAACTTTTGAAAGTTAGAGGGATGGAGTGTAGTAATTTTATTAGTGTAAGGTGAACCGTATCAGAAGTAAGTGAGGTATTCTATATAAAACAAGGGTAAGAAAAGAATACAGGAGAAAATGGTAGGTTGATCTTGATTTTCACTGATATTAGCATGTTTATTTTATCCCGCTATTTGCAGGCAGTAAAACTCCCACCTCAAAATTCTGCTAGTGCAAAGGGGTTAGGTTGGATTCAGGCTGATAATAAGTGGGGGATGAATCACCCCTCACTTATTAAAGTTGCACTTTATTACGCCTATAATTGGAGGCTATGCAAATGTTAAGTGATCAAACGAGATATTCTAGGCTCGCGAATATAACCAAAATAATAAATACAAAATTAGAACTACGTGAAGTATTGCAGCGTGTAACAATGGCGATATCAGAGGAGATTGTTAGGTGTGACGCTGTTGGAATTTATTTACCTGAAGAAGATGGAACATTTAGAGGGTTTGCAGGAAAACCAGAGACCATAAATGGCGTAATGCTCGATACTCAAGTAATTGACCCTGAAGTAGACTTACTGGCAAAAGAAGTTATTGAAACTAAAAAAACCATCTATATTCCTGATACCTCAAAGGATCATCGACCGGATCCGAGACCAGTCGATGCGTTCAAAATTAAGTCTTTATTAGCTCTGCCTATCTCATTTGGGCAAGAGTTATTTGGTCTTGTTTTTTTATTTGATTATGGAGTTCCAATGAACTTAACAGATTCAGAAATTCAAAGTGTTGAAGCTTATGTAAACATGGCGGCGGTCGCCATTCAAAATGCAAAAAATTTAACCCAAAAAGAAAATCTTATTGCCGAGAAGCAGCTGTTACTAAATGTTACCCGTGATTTATCAATGTGTTCCTCAATACAGGAGAGTTTTGATAAATGCTTTTTTTACTTAGGACAGATTTTAGAGAGTAAAAACATGGCTGCCCACCTTTTAGATCCGCTAGACAAAACAACGATTAAGACAACGAAGTTAAGCTCGGGCTGTGATTGGATAGAAGCAGATTGGATGGAGAAAAGCTATGAAGCCAAGATTCAAGAGATTATTCGAACAAAACATATAGATAGTAAGGGTTTACTGATGATGCCATTGGTTTCAATGGGAGAAGTATTAGGGGTAATCGTCGTTGGCAAAGAGGAAAAAACTCATAATTACGATGATTCCCGAATTCAACTGGCAAAATCTATCGTTGATGCCACAGCTCCTACGTTTTCAAACTTGTTATATATGGATCAACTTGAAAGCATGGTGGAAGAACGAACGAGAGAACTGGCTGCTGCTAATGAAAAAGTCACAAGTGTGATTGAAAGTATTACGGATGGATTCTTGACTTTGAATAATAAATGGGAATTTACTTATGTAAATAAACATCAACATTTCCCACAAAGAAAAACAGCAAAAGACGTATTAGGTAAGAATATATGGGAGGTCTTCCCAAGTAGCGTAGATACAGTTATATATAAGGAGCTTCATCGTGTAATGTCAGAGCGAACTACAGTTCATTTTGAATTTTTTTCTACTTCTGATGAATATTGGCATGAAGTTATTGCATATCCGTATGATGATGGTATTTGTTGTATTTGTAAAAACATAACAGAAAAAAAACAATATGAGCAGGAATTGAAAAGGTTATCCAACATAGAGTTAATAGGGCAAATGGCAGCAGGTATCAGCCACGAGATTAGAAATCCAATGACAACAATACGAGGATTTTTGCAGTTATTAAAAGAAGAGAATAACTATGAGAAACATAATAACTACTTTAATTTAATGGTTGAAGAACTTGACCGTGCCAATTCTATTATTACTGAATTTCTCTCAATAGGTAATACAAAGAAATCAGATTTGCAGATGTTAGATTTAAACTCAATTATCCACGATATTATTCCTTTAATAAAGATAGATACGCATAATCAAAATAAATATATTCAAGTCGATACAAATGACGTTCCAGCATTACTTTTAAATCGTAATGAGATACGGCAATTATTAATGAACCTATACCGTAATGGCTTAGAAGCGATGAGTACAGGGAAAACTCTAACCATTAGCACCTATAAGGAAGGGCAAAATTGTGTGGTGCTTGCAGTGCGGGATGAAGGGAAAGGTATCAGCCCTGAAGTATTAGAGAAACTGGGGACTCCATTTTACACAACCAAAGATAATGGAACTGGATTGGGATTAGGCGTATGTTATGCCATTGCTACCCGTCATAATGCAAAAATAGAAATTCAAACAGGATCGGAAGGCACTACCTTTTTTGTTAAATTTAATTATGAAAATAATAAAAAATAATCTTATTTAGATTAGTTACGGTAAACTGTATTACAAATAAAAAGTTAAAAATAATCAACATTTCAGGAGGAAACCCAATGGCAATGAGCAACAACGATATATTAAAAAGAGTAAGATATGCTTTAGATATAAAAGATATAGATATGGTAGAAATTTTTAAACTTGGCGGAATGGAAGTAACGAAAGAAGACGTAGTTGATATGCTTACAAAAATAAAGAGAGCGCCTCAGCACGAACCTGAAAACCCTGATGTGGAAGAAGATGAGTACGTAAAAACATGCGATATGATGATGTTAGAGGCATTTTTAAATGGATTTATTACTTTAAAAAGAGGTAAGCAAGATCCGAAACCAGGGCAACCGGCACCTGTACAAAGCAAAGAAAGTGCGAATAACCTTCTTCTAAAGAAAATGAAAATAGCACTATCTTTAACGAGTGAGGATGTACTTGACATATTAGATAGCGTAGGCGTTACGGTGACTAAGGGAGAACTAGGCGCTCTATTAAGAAAAAAAGGCCATAAAAATTACAAAGAGTGCGGCGATAGATACGCAAGGAATTTCATTAAAGGATTAGCTGTAAAGTATAGAGGATAATGATTCCGTTAAAGCGGTAAATGATATAATAGGTAGAGTAGGACGTTTGTATCCTACTCCTTTTTATTTGTAAAAATAATATGCTAGGTGATGAAATGGTACATACATATTTAGGCGAAACAATTAATTTTCATATAACTTATAAAAAGAAAAAATCGGTGCGTTTTTTGGTGGATTCTTATGGGAATGTTGAGGTGCAAGCTCCAAAAGGGACACCTGTTAAATATTTAGTCCAGTTGCTAGAAGAGAAGTGGGATTGGATTCAGACAACACGTAAGGAAATGGCGGAGCGAGCGCGTGGACCACAGGAAAAGGATTATGATCAAGGAGAAGGCTTTTTGTATTTAGGAAGTACGTATCCGATACAAATTTCTCAAGATACAAATATTACGCAAGACAATGCAGTGTTTGAAGGAGATAAGCTACATATTTATGTGAAAGATCTTAAAGATGAGAAAATACAGCAAGCTTTAAAACGATTTTACTATAAGCAGTGTAAGTCATTAGTAGAGAAGAGTATTAAAGCACATCAAAGTAACTTTAAAACAAAACCGCGTTCTATTCGTATTACAGATAGTAGTCGTACGTGGGGCACTTGCGGTTCAAATTTACAGCTAACATTCAATTGGAAGCTAGCGATGGCACCACAGCGAGTAATTGATTATGTAGTTGTTCATGAAATGTGTCATATGGTTCATTTAAATCATGATCGCTCTTTTTGGCGTCTTGTCGGGAAAATCATGCCTGATTATAAGGAAATGGAGAACTGGTTAGCGTTATCTAGTTGGAAGATGACGGTTTAGTGGTGCACTTATTGTCAATCTTTGTCGGTAAGTCGATATATTTTGGAAATCGCTGATATATTTGAAGTTGCAATCGATATGTTCAAGGAAGAGAAAGCAAAAGGAGATGTCACAGCAGACATCTCCTTTTTTCTAGCGTAGCAATTATCGCCCAAACTTCACAACAAAATCTCCATCCACCTTCTCCATCTCATACCCGCGATACCCCTCCGAAAGCAACGCCTGCTGTCCACCAGCATTGGTCATTGGAATGCTCTTAATATCGGTCCAATCCCTTTCATTGTTCCCACTCAATTCCTTCACAAAAACATACCGCATACTACCACCATATTTCTCCTTCAGCGCAGCAATCTTCATCCCTTGTGAGAACTTATCCTTCAAACTTGGAATGTTAAAAGGGGCAACGGTGCAGCAAACGTAGTCGTATTTGCTATCTTCTTTTTGTAATTCATCCATGATGACTGTCGCTAATATTTTTTGCATACCATTTCCACGCCAGTTCGGATGCACGTTTGAGATTTCTTGATAGATGACGCGGTACAGTTCCCTTTCTGGTAAGCCGATATCGAGTCCTAAATGTTCATCGTCGATAGGAGGGACGAGCAGGGCGCGAAATGCGATGAGTTCGTTTTCGATAAAAGCACCGATCATCATACCGTTTCCTTCTAGAATGTATTGAAATTCTTCTAATGAGAGTGGTTGTAAGCGACTTTTATCTTCTAGTGCTTCAACTACAACGTTCTGTAGTAATAAAATTTGTTCGATGTGCTCTAGTGATAGTAATGTAACGTGAAATAGCTCGTTATTTTGTTTTAATCTGCCCTCGTATAGAACTGTCATGCGTTAGCCCTCCTTTAGCGTACACTGTCTTGAAAGACGGTGAGTTCTCGTAGTGTATCTTCATTTATTTCGATACCTAGTCCTGGCTGTTCGTTTAAGCGAATAAATGGTACGTCGTAATGTAAGTTTCCGATGTCCTTCGTGAATTTTAATGGACCTGTAAGTTCAACGCTCGTAATAATTTTTTTCGAGAAAGCGACATGGAATCCCGCGGAAGAGGCAACGGATGATTCGACCATGGATCCAACTTGGCATTCAATACCTGCCATTTCAGCTTGATGAGCAAGTTTTACAGCTGGATATATGCCGCCGCATTTCATTAGTTTTATGTTTACTTTATCAGCAGCGTCTAATTTAATAATTTGGCGCATTTCACGAGAGCTCTTTAATCCTTCATCAATCATAAGTGGAAGATCTGTTTTCGAACGAATGTGAGCCATTGCGTCAATATCGTCTGCGATGACAGGCTGTTCAATCCAGTCGATGTTTACATGACTTAATGAACGAAGTGCTGTTAATGTGTTTGCACTATTTTTCCACCCCTGGTTTACATCAACACGAATTGCGATGTTATTTCCTACACGCTCACGTACTGCTTCAATTCGTTTTACATCTTCTTTTACATTTGTACCGACTTTCATTTTGAAAGATTGGTAACCATTCTGAATCATAGAGGCAGCTTCTTCAGCCATTTCTTCTGGATCTGCGATACTTAATACGTGAGTGATAGGAAATTCTTCATGGTATCGTCCACCAATTAATTGATATACAGGTTGATTTAATTTTTTACCCATTATATCAAAACAAGCAATATCAATCGCAGCTTTTGCAGTAGGAACACCGTAAATTGTATTGTCCATCATATCGTGTATTTTCTCGATATTCATTGGATTTTTCCCGATAAGAGCAGGAGCTAGTGTATGCTTTAAAGTATGGAAAGTACTTTCCCAAGATTCGCCTGTAACGTGATCATCAGCGACGCCTTCACCGTAACCGATAATGCCTTCGTCTGTTTCCATTTTGACAATAATAGAAGGCATATCAGAATAAGAACCGTAACTAATAACAAACGGATCGCGAAGCGGTAAACGAATTGCATAAAGATGAATAGCTGTAATTTTCATTAGGTAGAGACCCCTTCCTGTTTACAATGGTTTTGTACATTTGATATAGTTGACGTTAAATAGTCGTTAATTAATGATAAGGAGTTAGAGAAATGATGATAAAAATTGCAGTTGTCGGTTCAAAAGAGTTTATGGAGACACTTTTACCTATTGCTCATAAACTAGAAGAAATAGAAATTGATCCATATGTTTACCTTCATCCGGCAGAATCTTCTGAACTATTAAAGCGTTTAAAGCCTTGTGATTTCATCTTTTTCTCAGGTGCTTTACCTTATTATATGGCAAAAGAAATAAGAGAACAATTACGAATTCCAAGTACGTACTTACAGCAAGACGAGACGACTGTCGCATCTTCTATTCTTTCTGTCATGTATCACCAAGGGGTTCAACCACATAACATTTCAATTGATTTAGTAGACCGTTCATTCATTATAAATGTGTTCCATGATATTGGCATAAAAGAAAGTCCACAAGTGTTTGATTATGAAAATATGCTGTGGAGTAAAGATGAAATAAATAGAGTTATTGATTTTCATGTAGCTAAATATCAATCTGGAGAAGCTCATTTAGCTTTAACTAGTATTCACGCTGTCTATGATGAACTTCAAAAAATAGGTATTCCTTCAGAACGTATGATAGATCCGAAGCAATCTATTATACATGGGCTAAAAGATGCAAAAATAAAAGCTGAGTTAGCAAGAAGCCATTCAGCTACTGTTGGTGCTTGTATTATTTCTTCTTTAGAATTACGAGATGGTTTGCTTGAGCAATTAGATGTTATTTCAAAAGAACTACGTGGTTCATTTAAAACAATTGATGAAATGACGTTCATTTTATATACGACTCGTGGTGATATTGAATCCATTATAAAAACAAATACGATGAATAATTTATTTGCGAGTATAGAAGGAACGATAGCTATTGGATTTGGTTACGGAAAAACTGTGAAAGAAGCGGAGCAAAATGCTAAAATCGCCCAAGGTTTCGCGAAGAATAATCCAATAGACCACTGTTTTTATATACTAACAAGTGATAAAGAACTATTTGGTCCGTTCCCGAAAGAACAGAGAGTACAAAGTTTGAAAAATGATAATCCGGAACTAATGAAAATAGCGAAGGAAACGAAACTTAGCCCAGCAAATTTATCAAAAATCATTCAATTTAGTCAATCGCATCCGTCATTAAAGTTTACAGCAGCTGACCTTTCTGAGTACTTACAAGTGACTCGAAGATCGACAGAAAGGTTGTTAAAGAAATTGGTTGATTACGGGTATGCTCATATTTGCGGCGAGGAAATGCCTTATCAACAAGGGCGTCCTCGCGCAATATATGAACTGAATTTACCGTTATCTTTAAGCTTCTAATTGAGTGTTTTGTTTTTTTAGTAGTTCTGCTTTTTCAATGTCAGATAGTTTCGTAATTGTGAGACCAGTTATACCGTAAATGATCGAGATAATAGGTACGATGAAATTCAATATAGCATAAGGAGCATATTCGAAGGCACCTACGCCAAGTGTTGCGAGTATAAATACGCCGCATGTATTCCAAGGTACGAAAACAGAAGTTAATGTTCCGCCATCTTCTAATGCTCTGGATAAATTTTTAGAATGTAGTCCTTTTTCTGTGTATGCATTCGCGTACATTCTTGAAGGAACAACAATCGAAATATATTGTTCAGAGCAAGTAAGATTTGTTGCAAAGCAAGATGCGATAGTTGAAGCGATAAGTCCTTTTGCTGATGTCGCTAATTTTAAAATTTGATTTACAATGGAGCGAAGAATACCTGTATGTTCTAATACTCCTCCGAAAGTCATAGCGACAATTGTCATAGAGACGGTATTCATCATAGAGCTTAAACCACCACGATTAAATAGCTCGTCTACTAGCTTGTTGCCAGTGTCTATGACAAATCCACTTTGGAGTGCAGCGACAGCTGATGAGACAGAACCACCTTGAATAAAGACTTGTGATAAAAATCCTAAAATAATACCTACGAGAATAGCTGGTATAGCAGGAACTTTTTTAGCGACCAATACCATAACAACTACAGGTATGATTAATAGGAAAGGTGAGATAACAAAGTTTTGTTGCAATACTTGTAATGTTTGCTCGATGCTTTTTGCATCGATATTGTTAGCACCGAAGCTTCTTCCTAAGAACGCGTAAACGATAAGAGTAATAATTAAACCTGGAATTGTAGTAAATAACATATGACGAATATGTGTGAATAAATCTGTATTTGTTAATCCTGCGGCTAAGTTTGTTGTGTCTGAAAGCGGTGACATTTTATCGCCGAAATAAGAACCGGAAATGATAGCACCGGCAACCATCGGAGCTGGGATTCCCATACTTAGGCCAATACCCATTCCTGCAACACCAATTGTTCCCATTGTAGACCAAGAGCTACCAATAGCTAATGCAACAATAGAACAAATAATTGTAATTGAAACTAAAAATAGTGATGGTGTTAATAGATTTAAACCGTAATAAATCATTGTTGCGACGATTCCACCACCAATCCAAGCACCGATCGTTAAACCTACTAGAATAATGATAACGATAGCGGGTAATGCGAGGCGAATTCCTTTATACATTGCTTCTTCAATGTCGTTCCATTTGTAACCGTAACGCCAAGCGACGATGGAAGCAACGGTTGTACCGATAATAAGTGGGACGTGAGGGCTTTGTTTTAATACAACAATTGTGACCATCATAACTGCAACTGTAATGATAATAGGGATCATGGCTACACCAAAAGGTATTTCTTTTTTCATAAATGTCCTCCTTGTTATGTATGTTTGTTTGTATTTTTAGAATTGTCGCAAAATAGACGTTTATTAGGTTATGATAACTAAAAATATATGTAAGCGTCAACATAAAAGACAGAAAATAAGTAATATTCTAGTTGTTTGTTTAGTTTGTAATATAGATGTAGAGTAAGCTTTTTTAGTGTTTAAAAATAAACAATTGACTTTTTTCTTAAAATTCAATATGTTCATAAAAACATCTGTTTTTCATAAGTATAATTAACCTGAATGGTTTGGAATTTGGGAAGGAGAATGTAGCTTTGAAAACATTAGAACTACAAGAGCGTTTAACTGAAATTTTTCAGCATTTACATGAAAACCCTGAAGTGAGTTGGAAAGAGTATGAAACGACAGCGTATATTACTAACTTTTTAAAAGAAGAAGGAATTTCATATAAAATATTTGATGATTGCCCAGGGGTGATTGCTGAAATTGGAAGCGGAAATCCTGTTATTGCAATTCGCGCTGATATGGATGCACTTTGGCAAGAAGTGAATGGAGAATTTAAAGCGAATCATTCGTGTGGTCACGATGCTCATATGACGATTGTAATGGGACTTATTTTACAATTAAAGAATATGAGATGGAAAAGTGGTACAGTTAGATTTATTTTTCAGCCAGCAGAAGAGAAAGGGAATGGCGCTTTAAAAATGGTAGAGAAAGGTGCTGTGGATGATGCGGATTTCCTATTCGGTGTTCATTTGCGCCCGATTGAAGAACTATCTTTGAAACAGGCTGCCCCATCAATTCGTCACGGAGCAGCAGGATTTTTAGAGGGTACGATTCACGGAGAAGATGCACATGGAGCACGCCCACATCAAGGGATAAATGCGATTGATGTTATTTCCATGATTAATATCGGTTTGAAAAACATATGGCTACCACCGCAAAGTTCCTATTCAGTAAAGATGACGAGGTGCCAAGCTGGTGGTGATAATTTAAATATTATTCCGGGTAACGGGCATTTTAGCTTAGATGTCAGAGCGGAGAGTAATACATTATTAGAAGAATTGAAGAAAAAAATAGAGCATGTCATAGAATCAGCTGCATCGATGGGATCGAAAACTTCATATGAGTGGATTGATCTCGCGCCAGGAGCTGAAGTTTCAGAAGAAGCTGAGCGATTTATGCGTAAAGGCATTCTTGAAGTGTATGGGGAAGATAAATGTACGGGACCACTTTATACGACAGGAAGCGATGATTTCCATTACTACACAGTGAAGAGACCACATTTAAAAGCTGTCATGCTTGGATTAGGAGCAGACCTACAACCTGGATTACACCATCCGTATATGAAGTTCGATCATAGTTGCATTATGGATGGGGTAGAAATATTAAAACAAACTGTATTGAAAGTGTTAGAAGACAGGGGCTAGGGAGCTCCTGTTTTTTGTAGAAATTTGTCGTTAAGTCGATATCCTTTGTCGAAACGTCGATATATTGAAAAAATCGTTGATATATTTGAAATTACGATAGATATATTGAGAAAATCGTCGATATAATTTCACGTACCTATTAATTTGATGAAAAATGAGCATCCAGTACATGGTGTATAATAATAAGTACCATTTCTTAATAGGAGAAAACGAATGAACGAACAATATTACGATGCAGTTTTACATATAAAAACAGTCGGTGAGCAAAAAGGATTTAACAAGTCTATGCATTATCATCGTTATGAACCGACGCCGTATAGCGGATTAGATGAGTTATTGAATCAATATGAAATACGAAGTAGCGACCGAATTGTAGACTTTGGATGCGGAAAAGGGCGATTAAACTTTTATATGCATCATAAATGTGGTGCTTCAGCAGTTGGAATTGAAATGAATGAAGAGTTTTATAAAGAAGCGATGGATAATCGAGATCGTTATGCACGAAAGGCACGAAACAGTAAGGGGAAAATTCAATTCCAATGTTGTTTAGCGCAGGAATATGAAATTGATCCACGCGATAACCGTTTTTATTTCTTTAATCCATTTTCTGTACAAGTGTTTATGAATGTAGTAAATAACATTTTGCTTTCAGTAGAAGAAACGGGGAGAGAAGTGGATATTATTTTGTATTATCCTTCTGAGGACTATATTTTCTTCTTAGAAAATCAGACTGCGTTTGAGCTGAAGAAAGAAGTTAGATTGCCAGGTGCTTATGAGAAGAATGGGAATGAGAGATTTTTAATTTATACATTAAGATTATAAAAAAGCAGGTGCCAAGGCACCCGCTTTTTTTACTCACGTCTATATAATTAGTTACGGATTAAGTAATCAAATGCACCTAAAGCTGCGTTTGCACCTGAACCCATAGAGATGATGATTTGTTTGTACGGATTATTTGTACAGTCACCTGCAGCAAACACTCCTGGTACGTTTGTAGCGCCGTGCTTGTCTGTTACGATTTCACCGCGAACGCGTTCAACTGTTTCGCCTAACCAGTCTGTGTTTGGAACAAGACCGATTTGTACGAATACACCTTGTAATTCAACGTGATGAACTTCTTCAGTTTCACGATCGATGTAAGAAATACCGTTTACTTTATCAGTACCAGTAATTTCTTTTGTTTGAACGTTTTTCAGAACAGTTACGTTTGGTAAGCTGTTAAGACGTTCTTGTAATACAGCATCAGCTTTTAATTCTGGCATGAATTCAAGAACAGTTACGTGCTTAACAATACCAGCTAAGTCGATAGCTGCTTCAATACCAGAGTTACCTCCACCGATAACTGCTACGTCTTTTCCAGTGAATAATGGACCGTCACAGTGTGGGCAGTATGCTACACCTTTATTTTTGAACTCAGCTTCACCTGGTACGCCAACATTACGCCAGCGAGCACCTGTTGAAACGATTACGCTCTTACTTTTCAGAATAGCGCCGTTTTCAAGTTCCACTTCAATAAGTTCTTTTTTCTCTAAACGTTTCGCACGTTGTAGATTCATTACATCGATGTCGTATTCTTTAACGTGCTCTTCAAGACTTGCTACTAGCTTAGGACCTTCAGTGCGTTTTACGCTGATGAAGTTCTCAATGCCCATAGTATCCATTACTTGACCGCCGAAGCGCTCAGCAACGATACCAGTGCGGATTCCTTTACGTGCTGCATAAATTGCTGCACTTGCACCAGCAGGGCCGCCACCAACAACAAGAACATCGTATGGATCTTTATCAGAAAGCTCTGATGCATCTGGACCGTTACCCATTTTAGCTAAAATTTCTTCAAGTGTCATACGACCGCTGCCGAAAGATTCGCCGTTTAGGAAAACTGTTGGTACTGCCATGATGTCTTTGCTTTCTACTTCCTCTTTGAATGCAGCGCCATCAATCATAGTATGTGTAATACCAGAGTTAAGAACGCTCATTACGTTAAGAGCTTGTACAACATCAGGACAGTTATGACAACTTAGGCTGATATAAGATTCAAAATGATATTCGCCTTGAATGTTTTTAATTTGATCGATTAATTTTTGTTCAACTTTTGGAGCGCGTCCACTTACTTGTAGTAAAGCTAACACTAATGAAGTAAATTCGTGTCCTAATGGAATACCAGCGAATACGACACCAGTGTCTTCACCAGGGCGGTTTACGCTAAAGCTTGGTGTTCTCTCTAATTCAACTTTTTCTACTGTAATCTTAGATGACATAGTAGCTAATTCTTCTACTAGAGCTAACATATCTTTAGATACGTCATCGTCTCCTGCGCTTACTTTAAGTAAAATATCGTTCTCCATTAATTGAAGATATTGGGATAGTTGTGTTTTTATATCTGCATCTAGTATCATTTTGATCGAACTCCTTAGATTTTGCCTACAAGGTCAAGGCTTGGTTTAAGTGTAGCAGAACCCTCTTGCCATTTAGCTGGGCAAACTTCACCTGGGTTGTTACGTACGTATTGAGCTGCTTTAATTTTGTTAACAAGAATGCTTGCGTCACGGCCGATACCGTCAGCATTGATTTCCATAGATTGGATAACGCCGTCTGGATCGATGATGAATGTACCGCGAGCAGCAAGACCTTCTTCTTCCATTAAAACGTTGAAGTTTGTAGTGATTGTGCGAGTTGGGTCACCAATCATGATGTACTCGATTTTACCGATAGTTTCTGAGCTATCATGCCATGCTTTGTGAGTGAAGTGAGTGTCTGTAGATACAGAGTATACTTCAACGCCTAACTCTTTAAGAGTTGCATATTGGTTTTGTAAGTCTTCAAGTTCAGTTGGGCAAACGAATGTGAAGTCAGCTGGGTAGAAACAAACTACACTCCATTTTCCTTTTAAACTTTCGTCAGTAACTTGGATAAATTCTCCATTATGGTAAGCATTAGCTTTAAACGGTTTTACTTCTGTGCCGATTAATAACATATTAAAATTCCTCCTAAATGTTGGTTTTGAGCATCAAAAAATAGTGTGCTCATAAAATATATTTTTTAATTAACTATAATAATTCTAATTCGATATTAATTATCATATAGAAGTGGTTATTTTGTCAAGCGAATAAACGAACTTTATATCAATTTAATTAATATTTATTCTCAATTAAGGATAACAGGGAATGGAAAGGTAATTTTAAGTTTATAAATTTTCAATGAGTGCTTGAATGAGTAGTGTGTATGTTAGAGATATGATGTAAGTATAAATTCTTAGGAAGGAAATATTTCTTAGAAGTTGTCTTTTTGAAAAGGAACTGCGTATTTCTATTTTACAAAGAATTGTGTGATAAATAAAATAAAATGAACTAGAATCTTTTTGAACAATTTTTGTCCTCTCAAATATATAATTAGGAAGCATATTGCAATGATATAGAAACATTGACTCAAGATATTAACAAGATATAATAAAACCTAGATATACATTTCAAAAAGAAGAACATATATTATAGGATGAAAGATTTAATCCTATTATTTTTTATAGCTTTTAGAAAACGCTTACAATTAGTGTGGAGGGGAAACCATGTCTAAGTTCACGAAGTATTTTTTAATGGAAGCTAGCGATGTGATTGTATATGTGAAAGAGAAATTATGTAAGTTTGAACATGCAAAGGGGTTACAGTGTAAAGAAATAGGCGATGGTAATTTAAATTATGTATTCCGCGTTTGGGATGAACAGAAGAACATTTCTGTCATTGTAAAGCAAGCTGGGGATACAGCACGTATTTCAGATGAGTTTAAGTTGTCGACGAATCGTATTCGTATAGAATCAGATGTTTTGCAGTTAGAGGAAGAGTTAGCACCTGGACTTGTTCCGAAGGTGTATTTGTTTGATAGTGTGATGAATTGTTGCGTAATGGAGGATTTATCGGATCACACAATATTACGTACAGCACTTATAAATCATGAAATATTTCCGAGGCTTGCGGATGATTTAACTACCTTTATGGTAAATACACTCTTATTAACATCGGATGTTGTAATGAATCATAAAGAGAAGAAGGAGCTTGTGAAGAATTATATAAATCCTGAGTTATGTGAGATTACAGAAGAACTCGTATACGCTGAGCCATTTACAAATCATAATAAGCGTAATGAGTTATTTCCGTTAAATGATGGATGGATTAGAGAACATATTTATAGTGATAAAGAGCTCCGTATAGAAGTAGCTAAACTTAAGTTTTCTTTTATGACGAATGCACAGGCGCTTATTCACGGTGATTTGCATACTGGTTCTGTTTTTGTAAAAAATGATTCCACAAAAGTAATCGATCCTGAGTTTGCCTTTTATGGACCAATGGGATATGACGTTGGGAATGTAATGGCGAATTTAATGTTTGCTTGGGTAAATGCAGATGCAATGATGTCAGCTGGAGCTGAGAAAGATACGTATATGGATTGGTTACAATCGACAATAATAGAGGTAATTGATTTATTTAAGAAGAAGTTTTTAGACGCTTGGGATATTCATGTGACAGAGATTATGGCGAAGGAAGAAGGCTTTAACGAAATCTATTTACAATCTGTATTAGAGGATACGGCTGCGGTGACGGGACTTGAGTTAATTCGTCGTATTGTTGGGCTAGCGAAAGTAAAAGACATTACTTGTATTGAGAATGAGGAAGCACGTGCTAGAGCGGAACGTATTTGTCTTCAAGTAGCGAAGAAATTTATTTTACGAGCGAATCAATATAAAACAGGTACAAGCTTTGTAGAAACGTTAAAAGAACAGTCAATGCACTACGCGAAGTAAGGGGAGAAGATGATGGAAGAGCAATTAATACCAATCCAGTGGAAAGATGATGCTTTAGTTTTATTAGATCAAACATTATTACCGAATGAGGTTGTCTATGAATCTTTTAAAACAGCTGAAGGTGTGTGGGATGCCATTCAAGTAATGAAAGTAAGAGGTGCGCCAGCGATTGGTGTTTCAGCAGCTTATGGGGTGTATTTAGGAGCCAAGGAAGTTACTCAAAATACGGTGGAAGAATTGATAGAGGAAGTAAAAAAGGTATGTGCATACTTAGCAACATCAAGACCGACAGCAGTAAACTTATTTTGGGCACTTGAAAGAATGGAGGCAGTCGCGACAGAGAACGCACACTTATCAATCGCCCAGTTGAAAGATAGATTACTAGAAGAGGCAAAAGAGATTCATAGAGAAGATGAAGAAATTAACCGTCACATTGGAGAACATGCACTAACATTATTCCATGATGGAATGGGAGTATTAACACATTGTAATGCAGGTGCGTTAGCGACGACTAAGTATGGTACTGCGACAGCTCCAATGTACTTAGCGAAAGAAAAAGGATGGGACTTGAAAATCTATTCAGATGAGACACGTCCTAGATTACAAGGTTCAACGTTAACAGCATTAGAATTACAGCGAGCGGGAATTGACGTCACTGTCATTACAGATAATATGGCAGCTATGGTCATGTCACAAGGGAAGATTGACGCGGTAATCGTTGGATGTGACCGTGTGGCAGCAAATGGTGATATAGCAAATAAAATTGGGACATTAGGCGTATCTATTTTAGCGAAATACTACAACATTCCGTTTTATGTAGCAGCACCAACACCGACAATCGACTTAAAAACACCGACAGGAAAAGAAATTCCGATCGAGGAAAGGGATGCTTCTGAAGTGATTAATCGCTTTGGGCAATATTCTGCTCCGAAAGAAAGTAAAGTATATAATCCAGCATTTGATGTCACGCCACATGAAAATGTAACAGCGATTATTACGGAAAAAGGGATTGTAAAAGCACCGTTTACGGAGAACTTAAAAAAGCTATTTCAATAAGTAGATAGATACAAAGTCAGTCATCATAAGCTTCATACTTAGGGGGATGTATATGTTATTACAAAAAGAGAGAGAAGAAATTGTAGCGTATGGAAAGAAAATGATTTCTAGCGGTTTAACAAAGGGAACAGGCGGTAATATTAGTATTTTCAATCGGGAGCAAGGTCTTGTTGCCATTAGCCCAAGTGGTTTAGATTATTATGAAACGAAGCCTGAAGATGTAGTTATATTAAACTTAGATGGCGATGTAGTAGAGGGAGAGAGAAAACCATCAAGCGAACTGGATATGCATCTTATTTATTATAGAAAGCGTGAAGATATAAATGCGCTTGTGCATACACATTCTCCTTATGCAAAGACGATTGCATCATTAGGATGGGAACTGCCCGCAGTATCGTATTTAATTGCTTTCGCAGGCCCAAATGTTCGTTGTGCACCGTATGAAACATTTGGTACGAAGCAATTAGCAGAGGCTGCTTTTGAAGGGATGATTGATCGCCGTGCCGTTTTACTTGCGAACCACGGTTTAATTGCAGGTGCAAATCATATAAAAATGGCATTTACCGTTGCGGAAGAAATTGAGTTTTGTGCGCAAATTTATTATCAAACGAAAAGCATTGGGGAACCGAAGCTATTGCCAGAAGACGAGATGGAGAATTTGGCGAAGAAGTTTGAAGGGTATGGGCAGCAGTAGTTAGCTATGGAGTGTTTTGTCTATTGCGATAGATTCGGAAAAGGATCTATTGCAGTAGATTTTTTTATAAATATTAAATCCTTTTAAGGGAATAATTTAATTTAATGATATAATGAGGTAAATATTGTAACTTTTATTAAGGATAGAGAAGCATAAAATATAAGTAGTTTAGAAAAGTATATACATATTTTGGGGAGAATAACTGATAAAGTGAAGAGAATGAAGGGATGGATAAGGTTTGGGGAATAGTGAAATGTTAATGAATCAATTATTTCAGGGAATACAGTCTACTAATGATAGTTTGGAAGAAAAGATTATTTTACCGAATTTGACTGGCGGATATGATTTGAAAAGCAGAAGCGGAGAAGTAGTCGCGGAGTATCAGCCGTCTCCTGTTGAAGGTGGTGGCGTTATAATGGATGGTCATGGAGAAACAATTGCTCGTGTTCAAGAGAATGCGTATGATGGAACGACCTTTGATTTTGGAGGTGGACATACCGTTTCTTCTAGCCAAAATATGTATGGTGGGGAAACTTTTCATGATAATGTTGAAGGGATAATAGGGTACTCACAGCCTAATAGTTCGGGTGGCTTAACAATGAATACAGCTACGGGAGAAAAATTATATGATATGAACTCGAATCCACTAGGGGAAGGGATGACAATTGATACAAGTCCAGAATTCATATCCCCGAATATAGATATAGATGTGATTGATACTACTCATTTGGACGCTTTAGATGTAGTGAATAGTGTTGTGGATATAACGGATGCGGGTTCTATTTTGTCTACGTCTGTAGATGGATTAGATATTTTAGATTTGTTGGGGAATCTGTTTTGAGTTATATAAAAGAAAAAGAGCAAGCTGATAATCCAGTAGAGCTGTATTTAGAAACCAAAAAACAATTATATGAGCAACTTACTCATAATGTAGCAGAAGAAATTGAATCTTTTGTCGAGAGAGTAGGAGAGGCACTTTTCCAAAAAATTCATGAAAGTATTGAAAAACGGAATAAAATGCTAGAAGAAGAAGTCTTTAAGCCTTTACAAAATCCAGATAATAAAGAAATGTATTCACAATATATTACCCGTTTTTTTCAATTAACTCAGGTGGGCGAAATTAGAGATGAGCTGAAGGGGATACTAAGTTTTCCATATTTAGGGAAAGTGTATTATGAATTTCTTGAAGAAATATCAAAAAATCAACATGGACATTTATTTAAAAAATTATATTTTACAGGTAATGTTTTTGAGGGGTTAAAGAAAAGAATGAACCTTTCAATGGATACCACGATTAAAAACTTTCAAAATTACTATGAGGCATATGGTCAATATACAGAATTATTAAGAGATATACAAAGTAGGCTTCCAGGGAAAAAATTTGTGCAGCTTGTATCACAAATAATGGCATCGTTAATTATGGGGTTTGGAGGCTCCTTCTTAGTTAAAGGACTTGCAAAATTATTAGACCCAGATGCTTTAAAAATAGTAAACGCGCAAGAGAATGTACGACAAATGTGGGATAAATATAATGAACAGTTGAAGGTGGATCTGGAACAATTAAAAACCCATTATAAGTATGTTCAATTGAGTTTATATGGTGGCGCATTTGTAACTGTTAATAAGCAGCTGAAAAAGAGTGGCATAGAATTTCAAAAGTTATATTTGCAAGATAACGTTTATAAATTGCAATTAATTAAAGGTGAGCAAGGACAGGTAGTAACATGGGCAATAGAAACGATTTCTCATATACAATCTTTATTACAGAAAAAAGAAATTGACAAAGCAGTCCAAGTATCTAACCAGTTTTATCAACACGTTAGCAAGTATCCAATTATGGAACGAACAATTATAAAGAATGGGAAAAGTATTAAATATTATGCGAACTTATTAAAATTTGCAGCGCTTATGTGCAAATCGTTAGAACTATGCGAAAAAGAAAAGGATACTTTTATCACCTTTACTGCAGAGTTATTTAAACAATTACCGATGGTAGTTCATGATCATGATCTTAGGAATTTAGGTTTGATGACAAAGACTGAGTTTACAATGAAATTTTTGCATCATGGTTTGAAAGAGAATCAAAAATTAAATCTGATTTTGGACTATGAAATGCGTATGGTTAAACGAAAAGATGAGCATGATTTATATCCTGGTGAAGAATTAAAAGAGTTTAGCTCTTCTCAATACCTTGCTACTTTACTTGCTCGATTTATGAAATCGAAGCGTCAGAAAGTAAATTCTTTTTACCGAATATCACAAAATAAAGAGGTACCATTCGCTGTTATGATTAGTTTGAAAAGATTGTATAAAAAGACACAGGGATGGGATTCTTTCTATAAATATTTACTCGCTTGTACAACTAATGAAAGACTTTCAAAGACCTTCAATAAGGTGAAAGGTGTACTACAGGTTATAAAAAAAGATAAAAGAATCTATATTCCACTTGGCATGGTTATATTGATGCTATTTGGTATAAGTGGAATGTACTTGATGAAAGAGGACAATAACAGTGCTTGGCATGGAGAGAAAATAGTATGGCGTAGTAATGGAGAGAAGAGTTCTTCTCAAGAAAATACTACTCTTGCAAAAGAATCGGATGCAGATAAGTCAATTCCATCAATATCGGTGAATGATAGCGCTGGTTCTTCTTATAATTTTAAAGTTAAAACAAAGCAAGAACTAAAACAGGTTCTAGAAACAGCTTTAATTGACGGGAATTTGGGACCATTTGGATTGAATGTGATTGGACAAGAACAATCTGCAGTGAAACAAGAATTTGGTACACCTGATGCTTTACAGGAAGCAAAGTGTACAGCTTGTGATGCAGCTAATACTGTTACTTATGGTGATTATAACCTGGATATGTTTCCTTCAAAAGTTAAAAAAATTTGGTTACATATGAATATTCCTGTAAATGAGTTAAAGAGTTGGTTAGGTGAGCCGTATGGAATAGAAGAAGGGATAGATAGTGATGCCCTTGTATACCGCAAGGAGGGCTACGCTATCTATTTCAGTGTCGCTGATGGTTTTGTAAAACGCGTTGATATGTATAAAGGTGAATAAAATGCTGGAGATAAAAATACCCTCAAGATTTCATTCTTGAGGGTGTTTTTTACGCCTTCTTAAGCAACAAATACATAAAGTAAGGAGCACCAATTAAAGCGACAACAATACCTGCTGGGATACCGTTAGGTTCAACGATATTTCGTCCGATTGTGTCTGCTAATAGTAATAGCCATCCGCCGATTAAAAGGGCGATAGGCATGAAGATTTGATGCCTTGGACCTACTAAAGATTTTGCAATGTGAGGAGCCATTAGTCCAATAAAGCTAATTCCTCCTGTTACGGAAACAGCTGCAGCTGCAAGCGCAACGGCCGCCACTAATAAGTATCTGCGTTCTTTTTCAATTTCAATTCCAACGCCAATTGCGACTGGTTCGTTTAATGCTAGAATGTTTAATCGGTTTGCTTTATAGAAAACGAACGGAATGAATACGATTAACCATGGGAGCATTGCTAAAACGAAGATCCAGTCATCTCCCCAAATATTTCCGGCAATCCATTTGGCGATAAAGTCCACTTTCATACGATCTGCGGATGAAATAAGGACGATCATCATTCCAGATAGTGCAAATGCAAAACCGATACCGGTTAATGTTAATCGCACCGGCTGAAGTCCAGTTGATTTACTATATGAAAATACGTAGATTAGAACAGCTGTCAGAAACGCTCCGATAAATCCAACGATAGGTAGTAAGTAAAGAAATGAACCTACATCTATTGGAAAGTATAAGAAGAAAATAGCAACAGCAACACCGGCCCCAGAGTTGATTCCGAGAATACCAGGTTCAGCTAAATCATTTCGGGTAATTCCTTGCAGAATAGCTCCTGATAAAGCGAGAGCCATACCAGCTAATAATGTAATGATAATTCTAGGTAGCCTTAAAGAGTATAAAACGAACTCCTCTTTAAAAGTTCCTTGTCCCATTAACGTTGGGAGTAGTCGATCATAAGATAAAGATGCTGAACCGAGCCCCATTCCAATTACAATAGTTGTAATGGTTAGTATAAGTAAAGCGAGTATGATAAGACGTTGTTTTCTTAGAATAGATGGTATCATGAGAACATTTTTCCTCCTTTACGTACAATGAATAGGAAGAATGGTAATCCTACAATTGCGACAATAGCAGCAACTGGTGTTTCGTACGGAGCGTTAATGGTACGTCCGATTGTATCTGCAAGTAGCATAAAGGAAGCCCCAGCAATTGCTGACATCGGTATAACAAATCGGTAATCTGGACCGACAATTGGGCGTACCATGTGAGGTACCATTAAACCGATAAATGCCATATTTCCGACAAGTGCTACAGACGCACCTGCAAGTAAGATAATAATGATAAATAGAATGGTTTTAATAACAATAATTTTTTGACCGAGTCCAATAGCCACTTCTTCACTGAAACTAAGAACTGTCAATTTTTTTGCTAGTAAGATAGCGATAAAGATACTAATTGAAATGACTGGAATAATAACTTTCAATTGGCTCCAAGTAGTTCCAATTACGCCTCCAGCAGTCCAAAGTGATACATCTTGTGAAATTTTGAAGTAAATGCCGACTCCTTCTGAAATTGCGAGTAGAAATGCTGAAACGGCAGCACCAGCTAATACAATTCGAAGAGGGGAGAGACCGCCTTTTTTCACCATACCAATTCCAAATACCATAATTGCACCAACTGCAGCACCGATAAAGCAAGCTAATGTTAAGTAAAGATAGCTGATGGAAGGATTGAAAGCAAGTGTTAGTGCAAGCGCAGCATTTGCTCCACCAGATAGCCCGAGTAATCCAGGATCTGCAAGTGGATTTCTTGTTAATCCTTGCATAATTGCTCCAGAAACAGCAAGTCCAGCTCCTACAAAAATAGCGGCAACTTCACGGGGCAAACGTATTTCGCGAATGATAGATATTTTATCCCCTTTAGCGGAGGAAGTGAGTGCTGACCATACGTCTTTTATTGAAGTATCTGCAGCACCTAATACCATTGCTACCATAAAAATAAGAAAGAATGCAATTATGCTTAAAATTAATTTGTATGTAAAAGCTATAGAACGTGTATTGTCATGTTCTTTTGTCATTCGTTTCACATCTTTTCTTTTCATAGAATAAAGGAAGAGGAATTCTTAAAATAAGAATTCCTCATGTTTGTATTATTTACCAAGAAAGCTCTTCTTGAAGAAGTCTAGTTGGAAATCTAATGTAAGTGGATCGTTGAAATAGAATTCCATCATGTTTGCTTCGTATACACGATTATTTTTTACTGCTGGGATGTTTTTATATGATTCTGTCTCTTGGAATGAGTTATCAGTATCTTTGTTTTTACTTACGATTAAGTAATCACCAGCAAACTCAGGTAATACCTCAGTAGATAATGCGTAGTAACCTTCTTTTAATGCTTTTTCTTTTACTTTTTCAGGCATTTTTAATTTCATTTCTTGGTACAGAATTTCTGTTCCGCGGCCCCAGTTCTCGCCGTATACATAAAGCTGTTTGTTGAAGTTTTCTACAACAGAAACTGTAGCATCTTCACCGATTTTTGCTTTAATTTCTTTACCAGCTTCTTGTGCACGTTTCTTGAAGTCATCAACCCAAGTTTTTGCTTCTTTTTCTTTGTTTAATAACTTACCAATTTCTAAATGCTGTGTTAAGTAATCAACTTTTCCGTAAGTGTATGTTACAGTAGGAGCGATTTTCTTTAACTTATCAACATTTTTAATATTTGATAAACCGATGATTAAATCTGGATTTAGTTCAGCGATTTTTTCAACATTTTCATCTGATACTTCAGCAACGTCTTTAAGTTTGCTATCAAAACGTGGGTTTTGTTTAGACCATGAATCTACCCCAACAAGATTTACACCTAATGACATTACGTTACCAGCGAATGATGATAAAACAACAACGCGTTTTGGATTTGCAGGAACTTCTACTTTACCATTTTCAGATTGGTATGTAATGGTTTCTGATTTACTACCTTTTGCATCGTTCTTTTTGTCTGTAGAGCCATTGCTACAAGCGCTCATAACAAGGACGAAAAGAACTGTTAGTGAAATAAATAACTTTTTCATCGTCTGTCTCCTTTAAATAGATGATATGTGTATACAATAATTTGTTTAACTGCAATCTTTTTGAAAGAGTAGTGGTAATACAAAATGTTTATTAAAAATTTTGAATGTGAGATGTCACAATATAGTATTAACCATACTAATAAAAGAAGATGTAATCTCAAATTTTCTAATTATTAACAAATTGATAATGATTATCACTATTGATTCATTAAATAATATAATTTTATCTAGTTGTATTGTCAATAGTAATTTTAATTGTAAATTTTGCGGAAACAGGTTATATTTTATTGAGAATGATAATCAATGATTAGTAGCTGAGGAGTGAGCACGAATGAATCGAGAAGAATTGTTTGATGTAACTGTGATAGGCGGAGGACCTGCAGGGCTTTATTCAGCTTTTTATAGTGGACTCAGAGAAATGAAAACGAAAATAATAGAATTTCAACCACAGCTAGGTGGAAAAATACATGTTTATCCAGAGAAGATGATTTGGGATGTAGGAGGACTATTACCAGTTACAGGTGATAAATTAATTGAGCAACTTGTACAACAAGGGTTAACATTTCAGCCGGAAGTTGTATTAAATACAAAAGTAGAATCGATTATTCGTAATAAAGATGGCACTTTTACGTTAAAAGCAAACGATGGAAAAGAACACTTTTCAAAAACAGTTATTGTGGCAACTGGAAGTGGTATATTGAAACCACAAAAGTTATCAATTGAAGGTGCTGAGCGATTTGAAGTATCGAATTTAAATTATACAGTGAAGTCTTTAAAGCGTTTCAAAGATAAAACGATCATTATTTCCGGCGGAGGAAATTCTGCCGTTGATTGGGCAAATGAATTAGAACCAATCGCGAAAAAAGTATATGTAACATATAGAAAAGAAGAATTATCTGGTCATGAAGCACAAGTGAAGCAACTGCTGAACAGCTCAGCTGAGTGTTTCTTTCATACATCGATTACAAAATTAATTGCTGGTGATAGTCATGAAGCGATTGAATATGTAGAATTAACGAATCATGAGACAGGTGAAGTTTCTCATTTACCTATTGATGAAGTTATTATTAATCATGGATATGAACGTGACATTACATTATTAGAAAATAGTGAGTTAGACGTTGCGATTATAGATAATTTTTATATTGCAGGGAATGCAAATAGTGAGTCTTCAGTAGACGGATTATATGCTGCTGGGGATATTTTAAAGCATGAAGGAAAATTACACTTAATTGCGGGAGCATTCCAAGATGCTGGAAATGCTGTGAATAAAGCGAAACAATTTATTCAGCCAGATGCAAGTGAGTATGGAATGGTTTCTTCGCATAATGAGGTATTTAAGAAGAGAAATCGAGAATTGATTAAGCAGATGATGAAATAGTAAAGGAACAAGTATACCCCCATTTACTTCTCTATTCGAATGACGAGAGAGGTAAATGGGGGTTTTCCTGTTTACTATATTTTCAATCATTATAATGACACCGGTTTCATCAGTTCATGTGACATGAACGTTTTATTTATAAATCTCCCTAGAAAATAATGAATCTATGTTTTGCTGACGCAGAACTGTATTACATTATGCTGTTCCTTTAGCTCGTTCGTTAGGAAATGGCATGTTTAATATAGAAGCAATGTACTGTTTTCCATGCATTCGAGCTAATGATTCTAATATTTGGCGAACACGTTTTGTAAGATGACCTTGTTTTTTTATTTCCTCACAATATGCGTCATAGAAAACGTATTTAGCCCAAAGGAAATCATCTTGTTGGAATAAGAAATGATTTTTGTACCATTCTCCAATTGTATGGTAACAATTGTTTTCCTGTATTGCTACGCTTTGAGAAAGAATACGATCAGATAAAGATGCAGTTAAATGAGAAATTGTGTTTTCTGTTTCAATTTGTAATGTTTTTTCTAACATTGTAATGATGTGACGAGTAGCCATATGTTAACTCTCCTTTGTGTAAATGGGTAATACCATTCTATATTTAAAAAATTCTTACTATACACTATTATACAATATATGGAATGCATCTACCTGCTTTTTAGGTTGCATTTACAAAATCTTTTTTATTTGTTTACAAAAATAAAGTAAGATACAGTATATAGGAAAAAATAATAAAGGAATGAACGAGTTGTATATAACAGTAGAAGAAGCTGCGGAGTATTTGAATTTACCAAAGTCGTATATTGAAGAGTTAATTCAGCAAAAGAAAATTCGTGCACTATTTGATGGAGAGCAATATTTATTAAATAAAGAACAATTCAATACACATTTAGAACAAATGGAGAAATATAAGCAATTAGTGGAAGAAATATTGAACGAACCAATTCCAGAAGATATGGATATTAAAGACGAAGATTAAACTATGGGAAATCCCTTATGAAGATATGCAGAAATGTATCTTCATAAGGGATTTTTTTGTTTAAAGATATTAAAAGCATAAGGAGTTCTTAGCCTTTCCTCAAATTTTGATAGGTAGTAGTCTACCATGTTAAAAGCATATTTTTTTCTAGCTAGGACAAACATAGAGAACGTAACCTGTACAGATACATATACTATCAGTGCAAAAGCTTATAAATTAATGGAAGGGGTTTTCTCGTGAGTTTATTTCATTGTGATTTTTTGAAAGACTTAATTGGATCTTTTGTGAGAGTAAACAGGGGTGGTCCAGAATCTCAAAAAGGAACAATAATATCAGTATGTCCGGACTACTTCGTATTGCAGAATGAAAAAGGTGAACTTTATTACTATCAACTTAAACATCTAAAGAGTATCACAAAAAATGCGAAAGAATGTGGATCAAGTGATTGCGAGTGGGAAGATTGCGCCTGTGCAGAAGACTTTGAAGAACTGCTTGAAAGTTTCAAATATTGCTGGGTGAAAATTAATCGCGGTGGTCCAGAGAAAGTGGAAGGCATTTTACAAGATGTTTCTTGTGACTTCGTAACATTAATCGTAAAAGAAGAAATTATCTTAATTGCAATAAAGCATATTAAAAGTGTTAACTATAATGCTTTAGCTTGTGGAGAGAGCGATGAGAGCGACGATAGTAAGGAAAGTAGCAATAATTCAGGTCGTGCTCGTGCACAAAGACAATCAAGTAGAGGAAGATAATAAGAAAGGGGGATACGAAATTGGAGAATGTATTATGTTGTGACCAAATTAAATGTTTAGTTGGTGAGACTGTCAAAGTAAACCTTCGCGGACCAGAAAGTCGAGTTGGTGAGCTTGTATCGTTAGGCAAAGATTATCTAACGTTACAATTACCACATGGTGAATTAGTATATTATCACTTGAAGCATGTGAAGAGTCTAGTTAAGAAAGTAAAAGAAAGTAAATGTGGTGATTGCTATAGTTCATGTTTCTGCTCTGATGAGGATACTTTTCTAGATATATTAAAAGACTTGAAGTATAAGTGGGTAAAAATTAATCGTGGTGGTCCAGAATGTGTGGAAGGTTTGTTAAGTGAGGTACACCATGGCTGCATTACACTAGTAAACTGCGATGAAGTGATTTATGTAGTTAAGTCTCA
The DNA here is from genome assembly GCF_027715825.1 of Bacillus cereus group sp. Bc061. NCBI lineage: Bacteria > Bacillati > Bacillota > Bacilli > Caryophanales > Bacillaceae > Bacillus > Bacillus cereus group sp. Bc061. Next base: position 136,719 of record NZ_JAQFTZ010000006.1, on the reverse strand, counting down.
TATTAAGAGTGTGAGTCAAGTAGTTAAATGTAAAAAGAATGAAGATGAATAATGTTTAATAAATAAGAGGGGCATTATGAGGGAAAGAGAAGAACAATTTCTTATTTCAATAGTATGAAAAGGAATTACTTACTATTAAAACAGAACTTTGCCCTGATTATTTTTTTAGAAATGAAAGACAGGAAAGAAGAAATTCATAGGAAGGAGGATATAGATGAATGAGTTAAACAAAAGTATTGGAGAAAATATATATGTTAAATTAATTGGTGAAAAAAGGTTTAAAGGTGTATTAATAGACGTAGGAAATGATATCGTTGTTCTTTACAATGGACAAGACTACGTATATATATCTTTATACCATGTACAATATTATAAATTTTTACGATCACATGATGAAGAAATCTTAAAACCAGATGTGGATTCTGTAATTAAGAGAGAGTCACCTTCAATTTCTTTGAGGAAAGTATTAAGTACTTCCAAAGGGATTTTTACGGAAATTTATGTAGCAGGAAATGCTCCAATACATGGGTATGTTACAAGTGTAATGAACGATTATATTGTTTTTTATAGTCCAGTTTATAAAACTGTATATATATCTTTAAAACACTTGAAATGGTTAATTCCGTATAAAGAAAATCAAGTGCCTTACGCCCTCAATAAAAATGAACTCCCCGTGAATCCCTTAAATATTACGTTAGCTCGAACGTTTGAAGAACAACTTATTAAAATGTCTGGAAAAATTATGGTGTTCGATTTAGGTGAGGAATATAATAAAATCGGAAAGATGGCGAAGATTGATGAAGGGCATATTGAAATATTAAAAGCGCGTGATGCGAAAATGTATGTAAATATTCAACATGTAAAATCTGTCCATTGTCCGTAAGTTAATTGAAAGGGCTGGCTTTTTCTTTTATATGCAGAAGAAAAGGTCGAGCCTATTTGTTTAGCTTGATCTGAATATGAGGGGAAAAATGAATTGAATATAAATATGTTAGTATGGCTGTTGAAGAGGAAATTTTGTACTAAATTATAAAGAATATGTACGAGCTATCTTTTGATGTATTCAATTTATTTTTTTGAGGGAGAACTGCTTAACTAATATATTAAAGGGGTTTTGTTGGTGGAGCAGTTTCCAAATTCGTTATCGATTACATTACTTGGTAGTGCTGGTGGAGCAGCAAAAGCAGTTTTAGCGATTTTAAATCAAGCGATAGTAAATGAAAAAGACCCGATTTATGAAGTGATAAAGAATGTTACATTTTATTTGGTTGATATAAAACAAAAAGATAGGACGTATTATGACGAGTTGTTTCCAAATTTGGAAGATCAATTGTTTTTATCCGAAATAGATCTCCAAGATGTAGTGACATTTAAAAAACATTTAAAAGAAAGTAGTACGAGCGTTGTGATTGATGTTTCAGGGGCAGATACGATCAGAGTATTAAGCTGTTGTAATGAACTTGGAATTTGTTATATTAATTCAGCTTTGGAAAACGAGGCAGTAGATCAGGACGATAGTTTAATCGGCTTTCAGCTTACGGAAAGATATACGAGATTTGAGAAGGAAAAAGATAAATTTAAAAATACAAAAGCAATTATAGGCTCAGGTATGAATCCAGGTGTCGTTCAATGGATGGTTGTTGAACTTATGAAGGAACGCCCGAATGAAAAGCCAAGAGCATGCTATATAGTAGAACATGATACGTCATTTTTGAATGATACAGCACTTATAAAGCCTCATACACTGTATGCTTCATGGGCAGTAGAGCGATTTCTAGATGAAGCGATATGGAGTTATCCGATGTATATGAGTCATCATCGTCCTCTTTACTTTTATGAAGATGTATATGCTTCAGAGTATAAAGTAAAGTTGGGAGAGAAAGAATTTTATGGTTGTTTGATGCCGCATGAGGAAGTTTTAATTTTAGGGAAAAACTTTAATATGGAAGTAGGGTTTCTTTACCGAATTAACGAGTATACAACAAATATAATTAGACAGAACTTAGATAAGGTAGAAGATCTATGGAATTGGAATCGTAAAGTATTTAATCCAGCCGAAGAAGAGATTGCGGGCGAGGATCTAGTCGGTGTATTACTCGTTTATGAAAATAGCGAGACCTATATGTATAACGTGATGAATAGCAGTCAAGTTTTTCATAAATATAAAACGAATGCGACATACTTCCAAGTAGGATGTGGCATTTATGCTGGCTTGTGTAGTTTACTGTTCGATAACTTTAAACAAGGTGCCTATTATGTAGAGGAATTATTATTAAATACAGAAAGTAAGTACGGAGAATATTTGAATTTATATATGAATGATTTTGTAGTTGGTGGAAATGACTTTACGGATGGATTGCTACATGATCGAGTAAGGTGGATATAAATTGTGATGAAAAGGAAGGGGAAATCTCCTTCCTTTTCTCGTTATAAGGTTACAGATTGCTCTGAAAGTAATTTCCTTATCATTTAATGAGATAATATGTAGAGTTTTTGTATTGATCATGAGGAGTAGCAAGGAAGTATTGCGATTCAAAGTAGCGGAGAGCTAGGAATGAAGGTGGAGATTTTTTTACCGATAGCATAATGCGCTAGAAGAAAATATTTTTCAGAAAAGTGTTCTTGTTGCGTAAATATAAACATTTTATAAAATGTTTCGAGAAGGGTTTTTTTTATAAAATACTTCGTTTATAATGGAGGAAAATATCGACATGAGATTTGTTATTCATGTAACGGTTCGGTAGTGTTAGAAAAAGAAGGGGTGCACGCGCATCCTTTTTTCTATGCAGATATTATGAAAGAGGTGGTATGATGGAATTAACATTAAATTCGACTGTATGCTTACACGCGATTCAATTTCGAAAAGAGCAAAAGAATTATATTGTAAAAGATACAATTACAGGAGAAAAATATGAAATGCCGCCACTTTGGATTGATGCATTGGCAATGATGCGTGACGGTTTTTTATTAGGGGAAATTGAGGAGAAATTAAAAGAAGAGTATCCGGAAGAAGAAATAAATATGTTAGCATTTACGAGGCAACTGTTAGAGCTAGAACTTGTCGGAATGGTCGATGGGGAAGAAATAGCTTGTACAAAGAAGAAAGAGAAAGATTATTTAGCTTGGTTACGTCCTCGCGTTGAGCAATTCTTTCTTAGTTTAAATAAAAGAAATAGAAGCAAAGGTCAATGATGATCTTTGCTTTTTTGTATAGTTTGTTTAAAAAATTACAGCGAATGCTCTTGCGAAAGCACCGTCGCTATTTTTAATTTTTAAAGGTGCCGCTGAGAAAAAGAAACGTTTCGCATTAATGGCATCTAAGTTTGTTAAGTTTTCGATTAAATAAATATTATTCCCAAGTAGTATGTGATGAATTGGCGATGTTTCTGTCGTTACCTCGTCAGGAGAAATGAAATCTAAACCGACAGATTTTACTTTTAATTGAACTAATTCTTCAGCTAATTCTTCAGAAAGATAAAAGGCTTCTTGTTCATACGCTTCTGTATTCCATTTATTAGATAGGTTGGAATGGAAAATGACAATATCACCTTCTTTTATGTCAGCATTGTGTAATACTTCTTTAGGTAGTTTTCGTTCTTGTACATGAGTTACGTCGATAAGAACAGCTTCACCTACAAATTGGTCTAGGGGCAATTGATCAATAGTCGTTGCGCCTGAAATGAAATGAGCAGGAGCATCACAATGTGTACCAACATGAACGACAGAATGAAAATCTGTAACTTGATAACCTGTTTCTTCAACGCTTGTAATGGCTTCTAAATTGATTTTTGGTGTTCCAGGAAATTGAGACATATTGTTTTCAAATGTTTGGGATAGGTCAATTACTTTCACTTTAAATACCTCCAAGTATATATTTTGAAATATAAAAAACTCACCTTTCATAATCAAGAAAGATGAGTTTTGCACACAATAGTTACGTTTTATCTTTCAAAATGCAATGCATTTTGCAGGAATTAGCACCTATTCAGTTTGTATAAACTGAGGTTGCTGGGCTTCAAAGGGCCGGTCCCTCTGCCTCTCTTGATAAAGGTATATTCAATTCAAAGTTCGGAATTTTCGTGATAATAAAATTGTAATTCATTTCCTTTTTCTGTGCAACACAAAATAGGTATTCACCCAAATAAAGTTGCTCGCATATTGTAGCTTATGTAAATAGAATGCTGCGAAGGAGTGAGTGCAGTGACAGGGAATGTATTGAATTATTATGCTGGTGGAAATACAGCTAGAGGATTTCATAATTTATATGAAGAGAATTTAAAAGGACTAAACAGATTATTTATTTTAAAGGGTGGACCTGGAACGGGAAAATCTTCTTTAATTAAGGTAATAGGTCGTGAATGGGTTGAAAAGGGATATGATATTGAATTTTTACACTGTTCTTCTGATAATAAATCGGTTGATGGTGTCATTATCCCGAAGTTAAAAGTAGGAATTGTTGATGGAACATCACCGCATGTTATTGAGCCAAAAATGCCAGGAGTTGTCGAGGAGTATATTAATTTAGGAATTGCTTGGGATTCAGATAAGTTAAGAAAGCAGAAAGTGGAAATTGAACGATTTGTTTCAGAAGCAAGCAAAGCTTTTCAAGCTGCTTACGCTCGTTTTAACGAGGCATTAGTTATACATGATGAGTGGGAGAAAATATATATTAGTAATATTGATTTTAATAAAGCGAACGAACTAACCGAGCAGCTCATTCAGAAATTATTTACAGATAAAGTTGGGAAACAATCGCTTGTGAAACATCGGTTTTTAGGAGCAGCTACACCGAAAGGAGCAGTTGATTTTGTTCCTAATTTAACAGAAGGATTACCACATCGTTATTTTATAAAAGGACGCCCAGGTTCTGGAAAATCAACAATGCTCAAAAAATTAGCTAAGGCAGCAGAAGAAAAAGGATTTGAAGTTGAAGTATATCATTGTGGGTTTGATCCAAATAGTCTTGATATGGTGATCGTAAGAGAATTAGGGTTTGCGATTTTCGATAGCACGGCACCACATGAATATTTTCCGAGCCGCGAAGGTGATGAAATTATAGATATGTATGCCCTTATTGTAACACCAGGGACGGATGAGAAGTACGCGGAGGAAATTCGTGACGTCTCTATTCAATATAAAGCAAAAATGAATGAGGCGATGTCTTTTTTAGCGAAAGCGAAATCAGTTCGTGATAAATTAGAACGAATTTATATTGCTGCTATGGACTTTTCAAAAGTAGATGCATACAAAGAGGAGATCCAAAAAGAGTTTGAACGAATTGCGGTTAGTGTAACTGAAAAGAACAAGTAAAAAATAACGAATTTTGACAGGCTGTCGGGAATTTTCTGACAGCTATTTTAGTATGTAGTAAACTTAGTAATATATTTGTCGAATTTCCAAGGAAATAATCAAAAAATGGAGAGGGTATGAAATGAGAGAGAATATTAAGTTGGAGTTAGAACGAATTGAGAAAGAAAATGATGTGAAAATTTTATTCGCTGTGGAGTCAGGGAGTCGTGCATGGGGATTTCCATCAAAAGATAGTGATTATGATGTTAGATTCGTTTATATGCACCCGGTAGAATGGTATTTATCCATTCATGATAAACGAGATGTAATTGAGTATCCGATTAGTGATGATTTAGATATAAGCGGATGGGATATTAAAAAAGCGTTACAACTATTTGCAAAGTCAAACCCAGCTTTACTCGAATGGATTCGATCACCCATTTTTTATTCGAAAAACTCTAATTTTCCAGAACAGCTTCAGCAAATGAGTGAAAAGAACTTCGATCCGAAAGCAACGATATATCATTACTTACATATGGCTTCAAAAAATTATCGTGAATTTTTGCAAGGTGAGAATGTAAAATTAAAAAAGTACTTTTATGTATTGCGTCCTATTTTGGCTTGTAAGTGGCTAGAGGAGAAAACAACTTTGCCTCCTGTAGAATTCGATCGATTAATTACAGAATTATCATTGGAGCGTAGCGTATTAGATGAAATTGAACAGTTGTTAATAAAGAAAAAGGCAGGTACTGAATTAGATGTTGGATTAAAAATTGATGTGTTGAATCAATTTTTAGAAGAACAAATTCATTACTATCAGCAATATGTAAAAGGAATTGAAAAGGGATCAGGGATCGATATTGAGAGTTTAAATACATTGTTTCGAGATATGTTGTTTGCGGTATACGAAAAAGAGCACAAGTAAGTTTGTGCTCTTTTTATTTTGTAGGAATAAAGAAAACAGATATAGCTGCAAGAAGACCTGCAAATGAGAATAAGTAAAAATTCCATACTAAGTCATATTGCATTGTCATAATAATACCGACAAGAATAGGACCAGTAATTGCGCCAACTCGGCCAAGTCCAAGTCCCCAGCCTAAGGAAGTAGCTCGGATATGGGATGGGAAGTATTGTGTCACATATGCATTTAATATTTGAGTAATACCGACCGATCCAATTCCAGCAAGACCAATTAAAAGATAAATGATTGTAACAGATGGTTTAATTGTTAATAGTCCAATACATACAGCTGCCATAAGATAGGAAATGCTAATAACAATTTTGGCTCCTATACGATCTGCGATTGCTCCAGCAAATAATGCACCGATAGCGGCGGTAATATTTAGCATAAGTAGAAATGATAAACTAGATCCAAGAGGATATCCTGCCTGTCGCATCATCTGAGGTAACCAAGTATTTAAACCGTATATTAAAAACATCCCCATTATATAAGTGATCCAAAAAAGCAGCGTTGCTTTTATGTATTCTTTTGAGAATAAAGTAAGAAATCCATTTTTCTTTCGTATATTAGATGGGGGTTGATGAGTTTTCTCTTTTGCATGGAATTCAATTTGAAAACGATTAAGAATTTTATCCACTTCTTCTTGGCGGTTACGTGATAACAAAAATTGAATGGATTCAGGTAAATAACGAATAATGAAAGGAATGAGGAGTAGTGGAATCATTCCGATGCCAAACATAATTCTCCATCCGAAGTCTTCTAACATAAACATGGACAAAATAGCGCCTAACACGATACCTAAAGGATAGCCAGTAAACATAAGAGCATAAATAAAAGATTGTCGCTTTTTGGGTGAATATTCAACAGTAAGTGCGGAAGCTGTTGGAATGACACCGCCTAGTCCAATTCCTCCGATAAATCGCCATAGTCCAAATAATTCAGGAGAAGGAGCAAGTGCAGCTAGGCCCATTGTAGTAGAAAAAAGTGCTAAACAGCATATAAGTGTCCATTTTCGTCCAATTAGATCTGTAATAGTTCCAACTAGAATAGCGCCAATAAACATTCCAAACAAAGCATAGCTGGCAATTGTACCAGCATGAGCTGGTGATAGTGCCCAGCTGTTGTCTTCCAGTAGCTTAGGCAGAACGGCCCCGTAAATACCTAAATCATAGCCGTCAGCTAGAATGGCTAGCCAACAAATAAAAACAACAAGCTTTGTAATAGAGTTCGAAAAGATAGTTTTTGTAGATTCTGGATGAGGTGGAGCTGAAGGTTGCATAATGTTCACCCCTTTTGATTTGTAGATGAATATATTATTTCATTTGATGTTAATATTTCCCTTCTTATGTCGGAATTTATATGAAAAAGTTTTATAGCAAATAAAGAAGTTCAACAGTCATTCTGTTGAACTTCTTTATTTATTTACTCATTATCAACTCGTTTTAACGGTTGATCTGCCGGACCTTCAATAACATCTCCTTCAATTGAAAAACGGGAACCGTGGCAAGGGCAGTCCCAAGTACAATCACCATTATTCCATTCCACTTCGCAGCCGAGATGTGTACAAGTTGTATCGACAATATGTAATTTTCCATCTTTGTCCTTATAAGCACCTGCTCGTTTCCCGTTAACATGTACGACAGATCCTTCACCAACTTCGAGATCTTCTGGCTTACGTAATGCAGTTTCAATCTTTCCTTCAATTAAATGTTTCGCAACATCAATGTTTTGGGAGAAGAACGTTTTTATATCTGGATTTGCATGAAAGCGTGAAGGTGCATATAGTTCTTTATATGGACTATCTACTTTTAGAATGGAATCCTTCAGTAAATGAGCAGCAGCAGTTCCAGTTGTCATCCCCCATTTACGATATCCAGTTGCAACAAATATATTTGGATTGCTCTCGTTAATATGTCCGATATAAGGGACCTTATCTAGCGTGATTAAATCTTGTGCTGACCATCTATAAGGAACCTCATCTACCCCAAACGTTGCTTCTGCAAAAGAATACAGTGCTTCATAATGAAGCATCGTGTTTATTCCTTGGCCTGTTTTATGACTTTCTCCGCCAATTAAAATTAATTTTTCCCCATTGCTTGTTGTGTAGCGTAAGGAGCGTTTTGGGTCATCAATACTTAAATACATGCCACCTGGATAATCTGTTTTTGTTTTAATAGCAAGAGCATAAGAGCGTTCTGCGTACATTCGCGTAAAGAAAAAGCTATTCGCATCATAAAAAGGAAAGTGTGAACAAGAGACAACATATTCACACGTAATGCGATGTCCGTCCTTTGTAATGACTTGTGGAGAATCTCCTTTTTCTACATCCATAGCAGTCGTTTGTTCATAAACTTTTCCACCCATCTCCACAAACTTTTCTAAAAGCGTTTTCAAATAAAGAAGGGGATGAAACTGGGCTTGATTTTTCATGACAAGTGCAGATTGTACTGGAATTGGAATCGATAGAGATTGAACATAGTCACAAGGTATATTTAATTTTTGATAAGCTTCATATTCTTTCGATAAATTTCTTAATCCCTTATCAGTAGTTGTATATAAATATGAATCTTCATTTGAGAAATTACAGTCGATTTTATATGTTTGCAAAGTTTCATTAATAAATTGTAGGGCATGATTATTTGATTCATAGTAAAGCCCGGCCTTTTCCATACCGAAATGGTTTATTAATTCATCATAAATAAGATCATGTTGCGCTGTTATCTTCGCTGTTGTATGTCCAGTCGTCCCGTTTAAAATAAGACCAGAATCAATTAATACAACATCGATGCCTTCTTTTGCAAGTAAATAGGCAGTAGTAATACCTGTAATACCAGCACCTATAATAGCGACTTTTGTCTTTATATTTTCAGATAAAGGGGGAAAAGCAGGGAGTTGAGTAGATTCAATCCAATAAGATGATGGGAATTGTGGAAATGTATCGCTTGTCATTAAGGAAACCTCCTGATTTAGAACAATTTTCCTTTTAATATTTCCATATGAGATGAAATTCATGTGTGCTGTTTTAGAGGAAGGCTATTTTTATTTAAAAGAAAGATAAAATTATTTCAGTATAATTATTAGGTCTTGTTGGTATGAAGAGGTAGAAGTTGTGTAAAGCTTAAATTTAAGTGAGTGTATTTGTTGTTTACACAGAGAGTTCTTGAATAAGATAGAGTCTATAGCATGTCAAGGTACGTATATGTATAATAGATGAAACCTTATAAAATATGTGTTTTTTCTTTATTGAAATAAAGTATAATTATAAAAATATAACCAACTTTTATTACTAGGTCATAAAAGTTATTGACAATGTAGAAATTCTATTGATATGATTCATCATGTGGAAAGGTTGATAGAGAGTAAAAAGATAAATGTTTTTCATTGATAATAAAAGCGAAAAATAAGTGACGATAGAGTGAGTATATTTTCCTTATACTAGATGCTTTTTAATCACCTAGTAAAATCAATCTGGAAGCAAGAATTGATATATGTAAGTTGCGCAAGGCGCGGCATAAGAAAGGGGCAAAAGGATGAAGGAGCTTCATACGTTTGGGTGGTATGCAGCACGTGTATCACCACATTTGCCGAAAAAAGCATTTAAACCAGTTCCTACTCGTTTATTTGGCGGACTGGCTTATTTACTTGTGGCATTGGCGGGGTTAATATCGATTGGTGTATTTGAATTGAATGTGTGGGCTAATCTAGGAATTGCGATCGTTCTTGGATTATGTTTTGCTTCACTTGGGTTTTTAGGGCATGAAATTTTACATGGAACTGTTGTAAGAAAGGCATGGCTTCGTGATTTCTTAGGAGCGATTGCATTTATGCCATTATCAACAGGTCCTAAACTTTGGCGAAAGTGGCATAATGCAACGCATCACGTTCATACACAACATGAAGAGAATGATCCAGATGCATGGCCTACACTTGAGAAGCTTAAAAAGAGTAAGTTTTTGAGCTGGGTATATCGCATGCCTCTTCATGTACGTTCATTCTTTAGTTTTCTGTCACTAACAATTCAATTTACATTGCATTCGACTCGAATGTTCTTTCATTTTATAAAAGAGTTTAAGTCATCCAATCAAAAATCTGTATGGCTTCAACTTCTTTTGCCTTGGACTGTTTGGATTAGTTTATTGTTTATTATGGGACCTGGAAAATGGTTATTTGCATATGTGATTCCATTGTTAATTGCTAACTTTATTGTAATGGCATATATCGCAACAAATCACCGCTTAAATCCAATTGTTCCAGTAAATGATCCGTTAGCAAACTGTTTATCAGTAACAGTGCCGCGTTGGGTAGACGTTTTACATTTCAATTTCTCATATCATACAGAACATCATTTGTTCCCTGCTATGAGCTCTAAATACTACCCGTTAGTAAAAGAGAAAATTAAAGAAATGTGGCCGGAACGCTATCATGAGATGCCGATGACAAAAGCTTTGGCAGCGCTATGGAATACACCACGTGTGTATTATCAAGGAAGTGAATTAGTGGATCCGCATAGAGAGCATTTCTATGGTTCTTTAGGAAATGGGCTAGATCCTCATAATATTTCATATCGTGAGGAACATATAGAGGAAGAAGAGAGTATTAAAAAAGTAAATCAGTAAATATATATACATTTTGAAAAAAGCAAGCTACTGAAAAGTAGCTTGCTTTTTGTTATTTTGTAGCTTGATATACTTTTTGCATGTAGTAGTAACTTTTCTTGAGTCGTGATGTATATTCGACAACATCACCCCATTTTGAATAGTTATACATAGCGTATTCTCCATCTTGTGCAGTTGTAATGTTTTCAGCTCCAATTTGAACTGTAAAGCCAATTGCGTTAATAATTTGTTTCGTAGTTAAACCATCTATTTCTTCATTTGCATAAATATCACCAATAAATTCTTTTATATTTGGTGCCTTCGCATTTAATAACATCCAAGGAATCCGAATCTCAATTGTCTCTTTTTTCGGAGTAGAAAAATCTGCAAGTGAGTTGTAATCAGCACTATCTGGATTACTATTTCCCATAGTTAATGCTCCGACATTAAATTTTTCAAATGGCAATTGTTCCTGAGTTAGTGGTAATGTAATTGGTAAACTTAACGCTGTATAAATAGGAGAGAATTGTCCGCTATTTTTTTCTGGTTTTGTATAAGGAACTAGATTTCGTTGGAAACCAAATTCATAAGAGAATACATCATAATAAGAATCAACAAGTACTTGATTAGATTGTCCGCCGTGCAAATCAATTTTAAAATCAGCGCCTTCTCTCATAGAAAGGCCGTTAAATTCTTTATTTCCTTGTTCAGGTAATATGTTTACTCCAATTGTAATAGGTTCCTCTTCAAGAGGTCTAGCTTTTGGACGATCAATGGATAAGTATAAATAGGACTCATCGTGTGTTACGAAAGTCGTGTAACCATTCTTATCCCCAATTTTTGTTTTTGTTTTCCAATCACTCGTATCACCATCGACATTAATAGTATGGGATTCAAATGATAGCAAACCGAAATGTTGTTCAGGAACTTGTACGTTGTTCCAATGTGGGCGTTCTTCCGTATTATCATATTTAGTTGTATTCCAAGAGAATTTAAACCATTCATCTTGCCAAATGAATACAATACCGCCGGCCAATTTCGCCTGAATAATATCTTCGAAGAGCTCTGCATTACGTTTCCCTTGTTCATCTTCATTCATATGCCCTTGGTCTTTTCCATGTATATTTTTATGAGAAATACCTCGGGATCCTGGGATACCAAATTCCGAAATAACAACAGGCATTTCATGTGAATCATGCAAGTCTTTTAAATAAGCAGCGTAACTATTGGATTGCCCTCGATGGTCTTTGAAATTTGCTTTATCTGGATCGAAATTTAAGAAGTCAGGGTAATAAGGATACACGTGATAAGAGGCAAACGCCCCGCTTGGGTAATTCTTATTAGCAAAGATATGATTTGGATTTATAGATACAGCATCTTCACCGATGAACGGTTCAGCAGGGTGATCTAGTAAATCTGTTGTAACCCAGTTGGAAAAAGCGATAGGCTGAGCGGTCTCATATTTGCTAATAGAATATTGAGCGATATGATTCATTCCTTCAGCTAGCCAAATTTCAAATGGACTAGCATTCTTTGCTTCGAAATATTTACCCTTAAATGAAGTTTTATCAGCATGTTTTTTATTTGTTTCGATGACCATGTCAGGATCCCACTCAATCCCGAGAATCCAACCAGCTAAATATTGTGACACATCATAATTATATTCACCGTAAGCATGTCCTTTTTCAGCAGCGATTGTTGTATTACCATGAATTACATCGGCTGTTCTTTCAATATTTTTAAAGAGTTCATTTTTTGATTTGTAAGCATCTTTTGTTTCTAACAGTTGTTCTTCTTCAACCCATACACCATGGAAGAAATATAAAGGTTGTTTTGCTTGTTGGTTAAATTCAAATAAAGCTTCGTAAAAAGCAGGAGGGTGAATGGTATAAATACGAATCGTATTTGCACCCATTTCGCTAATTTGTTTCAACCATTTTTTATATTCTGCTTTTGTAATTGCAGCATCACCTGGAAATGCCCCTGGTTTTGCCATACCTAGGTTCACACCTTTAATTGTCCAATCTTCCCATTTGCCTCCTGTATAATGTTGAAGGTTTTGCTTATTTCGCTCTGCTTTAAAACCATATGAAATATTATCTGCAGGGTTTTTTAGGAATGTTGGTTGCAATCGGTGTTTTGTTGCATCTATGCCGAAAATAACAGCTAAAATAATTAGGATGAAGGTGATTCTTCGCAGCCACCAAAAACGCTCTGAGGATTGATTTTCAAGCGATTTACGCTTCATCTTCCCCCAACCTTTAATTCGGAAAAGACTTTGAAACAGTCCTAAAAATCGGTACCAAACAGTCAGTGGACGATACCAAAATGATTCAGTTAACGACCAGAGAAGTAAGAGTGTGAAATCTTTAATGCTATTTTGCTTTTTCATACTCCATTCTTCTAATAAAACAACTCCTACGGATAGGAATGATCCGTATAGTACGGTAGCAGCTAACAGTAAAAATACATATTCTGTGAAAATTTCATCGAATAGTAAATGATACAGTAGTAGTAAATAGCCAAGTATTTCAATAATAGGACCGAGCCATTCTAGTAATAAATAAAAAGGCATTGCAATCATACCGAAAGCTTTATATTTTGGACGGAATAAAATATCTTTATGGCGCCATAAAGTTTCACCTAAACCACGGTGCCAACGACTCCGTTGTTTGCGGAAGGTTGTTAAATCATCGGGAGCCTGTGTCCAGCAAATTGCGTTTGGGTTATAAATGATTTTCTTTTCTTCTCCATCCTGTAAAGCTTTTTTATGAAGGTGAACGACAAGCTCCATATCTTCTCCGACAGTTTTTCGCTGATAACCTCCAACACGAATAACTTCTCCTTTATCGAAAATACCAAATGCACCAGAAATGATAGGAAGAATATTATACTTGCTCCATGCTAAGCGACCAAATAAGAATCCACGCAAATACTCGATAATTTGCATGAGCGCAAGAGGTTGTTTTGGAAGACGATTTTCAATCATTTGTCCATTTTGTATGTAAGAACCGTTCACAATTCGAACACTCCCGCCAGTTACCATAACTTTTTCTGGAGATTCATAAATTGGTTTCATAGCTTTCATAAGTGCATCACGTTCTAAGAGAGAATCAGCATCTAATGAACAAACGTACGGATAGTTGGAAATATTGATACCTGCATTTAATGCATCTGCTTTGCCGCCGTTTTCTTTATCGACAACGATAATTTGTTTATTAACAGATGAGCGATATATTTTTCGAATAGTCTCTGTTTCCAATTGTAATCTAACCACGTTCTGAATTTCGTATAGTTGGAAATGATCTTTTAATTGTTCTAACGTATCATCGCTTGATCCATCGTTTACGACGATTACCTCAAACTCAGGGTATTCTAAAGTTAAAAGTGATTGGACACTTGATACGATAGTGACTCCTTCGTTATAGGCAGGAACAATAATAGAGACAGGTCGAGTAATACCAGACTGTAAATAATGAAGTAATTCCCTATTTTCATCACGTTCTCTTTTTTTTCTTAAGGTGAATGCAGAAATCAGAAATATAGCTGTATAGAATAAGATAGCAACACCCATGTATAGTAAGAAGAGCCATTGTGAAATTTTTAAAAATATATCAAGATAATGCATATGTTGTCACATCCTTTCGTGCTAAAGCCTCTAATGCACTTTCACGTGCGAAACGATCAGGGTGATGTAATGCAATTTCAATATACTTTTCTTGCCAGTTTGAATAATATTGAATTGCATGTTGGACTTCACGACGTATCCACCAAGATTGATGCCCTGCTTGTTCTAGTAAATAAGGGAAGTATCCTTCATCTTTAAAGGGGGTTATTACACGAATAAGCATGAGGTGAATTTGCCAACTGTCCTTTTTAAATAAATGTTCAATGTGCTCTTTTGTTTCTGTTTTAGGCATTAACTTTGAAATAGCATGTAACGAGCGAATAATAATTTCCTCATCTTCATTCATTAAGTTTTGAATGAGGAAAAGATAGTAGCTATTTTCTTCCCGTGTACCGATTGCATTTAAAATTTCATATTGAAATTGTTTAGGTAATGTATGGAAAAACTCAACCCAAACAGAAAAATTTTCAGTTTGAGAAATACTTAAAGCGATCATAGTGATGGGAATAGAGTCATGGACTCTTGTAGCAAGTAAAATTGCTTGCCTTGTGTTTAATGTACTTAATGTAGTAAATGCTTGATGCTGGATAGATCCAGATGTTTGAGTGCATATATCTTTTACCTCATTTTCAAACTCTTTTATTTTGAAGAAAGAAATAATATCTAATATATTTTGTTTTTCTATATGAGTGCCGTGAACTAATTTTTCTTTATAATGGGGAAACAAATAGACTTGTAATAAATGATGAATGCGCTGTTTTTCATCAATCCCGGATACGAGCTGTGTAGCTTTAATGCAGAGAGATTCTAGTGCGTGAATATCTGCTGTATGTTCAATTTTGAAATCATGGCATTTATTATGCATGATAAATTCATATAGAGATTTTCTATTTTCTTCTTTCCATTTATTATTTTTTCTTTTGAAATTTCTACTACGTAATTTTAGTGAAATTAAATATATATACGCTATAAGAATAGCAACTATTAAAAAGATAACTATGGATTGTACAATTGTAACTATAATCAATAGCCTTCATTCCTTCCTTCTAATAAGTGCGCCAAACGAACCTTAAATTCTAAAGGTGAAAACGGCTTTTCAATAAAATCATCAGCACCGGCTTTAAATGCTTCCTCCAGGTGGTGGGCTGTTGATTTAGTAGAGGTCATAAAAATTCGGAAATGTCGACTAGGCAACAATCTCTTTAATCGATTAATAAGTTCTAAACCATCCATTTGTGGCATCATCCAATCCACAATTAGTATGAAGAATGGAAACTGTTCATAGATTTTTTCTGTGAAAAAGTGCTTTCCACTAGTGAAATGATATACGTTTAGTAAAGTTGTGTATTCAGTTTTTATAAATTTTGTTAATAAGTCGTCAGCGGTTACTACTAATAGTGGAGGGGTTTGGCGAGATACTGACATATATTTTTGTAATCTCTTCTGGATTGTTTCAAAAGGTAATTTTGTATGTAAAACCTCTTGTACTCCGTGATGCACAATTTGTTCATCATCTACGTTCTCATAAAAATAAATGATAGGCTGTTGTATGAAATAAGAAGGGATAGTTTCTTTATATACAACAACACAATCAGCATTATTTATGTTGTCGAAAATTTGAATGGAGGCATTTTGAAGTACCTCAGGGATAGTACCAATTATATAAATTTTAAGTAATTGATCATCCTGTTTAAAGGAAAGCATCATTTCTGTGATATGCTCGACTACATCGTAGACAGAGCTAGAATCTTTTAACGTTGTAGATAATTGTTGTAAATCCTTTTGTAATTGATAGAATCCTAATGTTTCAGCCAGGCTAATTAAGTTGTTTATGTAGCTTGTAAGTTGCTGAAGGTTATAAATTTGATATTTTTGTTTCAGCCAATCTTTATAAATTAAATCCAGCATAGTGACCTCCTTATACTATTTAAGACGTCTAGATGTGCATATCCATCTTTACTATATTATGGATAATTTTATGATGTGTAAAGAGGGAGACTGTAGAAATATAATGAATTTCTTATACATAGAAAAATATTATTGGAGTAAAAAGTATGGAGAAGAAATAAAAACAGGTTAAGGAAATAGTCCTTAACCTGTTAGTTTGTTCAAAGAGAAATTTCTTTTGTTTTCTTTTTTGCAGTTTGTATAGAGTTTGTTTCTTTTCGCTGTAATCGTTTTTCTAAAAGATTAACAAGGTAAGTGAATAGGAGAACGAGCACGAGATAATATAAACCAACGATTATATATGTATCTAATTGTTGGAAGTTCCCTGCAGCGATTGATAAACCTGACCCCCATAATTCGGACAATCCTACGTAAGCAACAAGTGAAGAATCTTTTAATCCAATAATAAATTGATTTCCTAAAGGAGGAATAGATTGACGAAATGCTTGCGGTAATACAATACGGCGCATTGCTAAAGGATACGGCATACCTAGAGAGCGAGCAGCTTCCATTTGCCCACGATCGACAGATTGGATAGAGCCGCGGAAAATTTCAGTAATATATGCACCGTTATGAATTGCTAAAGCAATGGCTCCTGCCCAAAAAGGAGTAAAAACAACAACGGATGTAATCCCAAAATAGAGAATGGCGATTTGAACAATTAAAGGTGTTCCACGAATAATGGCGATGTATACGTGAGCGATACTATTTAAAACTTTATTGTTAGAGATTCGAAAGAAAGCGAATAGTAATCCAATTATTGAACCGAGTAATAGGGATGTTAGTGTTAATTGTAATGTGACAATAGTAGCTTTTAAGAGTGTGGGATAGGTAGAGATAAAAATTTCAAACATGCGTTTCACCTCATATTGTATAGATTTTAGTAGAGAATGAAATGCCCCACACAAAGTGGGGCATGATTTATGGGAACTTTGAAGGGCTAAATTACTTTGTTTTTTCCTCTTCACCAAGAATATTACGCCCAAACCATTTTTTACTGATCTTTTCATACGTACCATCTTTAATAATTTCATCTAAAGCTTTATTTACTTTCTCGACCATTTCTTTATCATCTTTACGAATAGCAATTCCCATTTCATCAAGGTTTAGTGGTTTTCCAGCTTCTTTTATATTTGATTTACCTTCTTTGATCATGCGTAAACCAACCATTTGATCTGTAATTACTGCGTCGATACGTCCAGGCTCTAAGTCCATAAGTGCAGTAATATCGCTATCGTATTCTGTAATTTGATCTGTATATTTTGCAACGAGGTCTTTAAAGGTACTAGCTTTTACAACACCAATTTTCTTACCCTTTAAATCTTCTGGAGAAGAGATAGATGTATTCTTTTTAGCTACAAAAATTTGGGCACCAGAACGATAATAAGGATTTGAGAAATTAACAGCTTTTAAGCGTTCTTCTGTAATTGCCATACTGCCCAGTATTACATCATACTTTTTCGCTTTGAGACCTTGGATTAGCGTTTCCCATGGATTTGTAATAGGGGTTGGTTTCATATTCATTTTTTTCGCAAGTGCTTCACCTAGTTCTACATCAAAACCGACAAGTTTTCCGTCATTTTCTTTATAGTTAAAAGGCTTATATAAGCCACTCATCGCATAACGAAATTCTTTTTCACCATTTGAAGAAGTAGTAGCACTTTCCTTACTACAGGCTCCTAGTATAAAGGATGTGCATAATGTAATACTCGCAACAATGGTTAATAGTTTTCTTTTCATAAAACCCCTCCTATATATTGATCATACGGATGGTTTTAAGTATGTTATTGAAATATTTTATTTAGATGATTAGTTGTGCACCGTATGAATGTATTTCTTTTCGTTTGAAACAGAAGTTATATTATAAAACGTTACGTAAAAATTGTTTCGCTCGTTCATGTGATGGAGCTGAAAAGAATTGTGCTGGCGGAGCATCTTCTACAATTTTTCCATCATCCATAAAAATGACGCGATCAGCTACATCTCTTGCGAAATTCATTTCATGAGTAACAATAACCATGGTCATTCCTTCTTCAGCAAGTTCTTTCATAACTTGCAATACTTCTCCAACAAGTTCAGGGTCTAAAGCTGAGGTAGGTTCATCAAATAGCATAATTTTAGGATTCATAGCAAGAGCTCGTGCAATAGCAATACGCTGTTTTTGACCACCTGATAGGAGATGGGGCGTTACATCTGCTTTATCTTGTAGGCCGACTTTTTGCAGAAGCTGATTTCCGATTTCTTTTGCATTTGCTGCTTCTAATTTTTTTACATGAATAGGTGCTTCTATGATGTTTTCTAGTGAGGTCATATGAGGAAAGAGGTTAAAGTGCTGAAAAACCATACCGACATTTTCGCGGACTTTGTTTAAATTTGAATGCTTTGGATCAATTCGTTCACCTTGTAAGTGAATTTCACCTTCATCGTACATTTCTAAAAAGTTAAGACAGCGAAGTAATGTACTTTTACCGGAACCACTGGCACCAATTAAAACGACAACTTCTTTTTCATTTACTTCTAAATCAATTCCCTTTAAAACATCAAGTGAGCCGAATGATTTTACTAGATTTCGAACCTGAATCATACAAAACCCCCAGTCAAAAATATATTTTACAAATGTTGCCCCTTATTTCTGTTATTAGTCACAAATTGTCAGAATCCTTTATTTTTTTTGGAGGACAGTTATTATATAAGTAAATCTGAATGTGTAATTAAAATAGAAAGACCAACTAAATTAGGTGGTCTTTCATATACTTACAAGTTTTAAATTTTAAATTGAGTTGCAGACTTTTCTAATTCGTCAACAAGTTTTTGCATTTGAAGAGACATATTTGTAATGTCCTGTATTGATACTGACTGAGCTTGTGAAGATTGGGATGTATGATTAGTCTCCGAAACTATATTTTGTGAAATTGAAGAGATATTAATAAGGGCACTATTTATTTCTTCTGAGCTTGCTGACATTTCTTCTGCACTTGCTGTTATATCTTGTATTTGATCTGTAACTTCATTAATATGATCCACAATATTATGGAATGCTAATTTTGCATTTTGCACAGTATGAATGCCTTCTTGAATTTCTTGTTGTCCTTTCCCCATAACGTTGACTACATCTTTTGTATCATTTTGTACAAGTAAATTAAGTTTTGTAATATCTGTAGCTGCTTGTTTTGATTGTTCAGCAAGTTTACGAACTTCTTCAGATACAACAGCAAATCCCTTTCCATGTTCACCGGCGCGGGCAGATTCAATTGCGGCATTTAAAGATAATAGATTTGTTTGTTCAGAAATGTAAGTAATAGTTTGTAATGCTTTATCGATATCTTGCGTACGAACAACCAATTGATCTACTACTTTATATATTTCATCCATGACAGTATGGATAGTTGTCATTTGAGAAATGGATTTTTCAATGATTTCAGTTCCTACATTCGCCTTATCAGAAGTAGAAATAGCTAAGTTTGAAATCGTTGTAGAAGATTCAGCTATGCTTTGCACTCCATTTGCTATTTCATCCATTGCTGTAGAACTATCTTTAATATTTGCAGACTGATCATTAATATGGTGAGACAACTGTTTCATTGCATTTGCGATGTTATCCATAGTGGAAGAGGAAACGGTTGCTGTTTCAACAATATGATTTGTAGAGCTTTTGACTTTTGCACTTGTTTGAATCACATTGTTAATAATTTGTCGTAAGTTTGATATCATTTGATCAAAACTATTAAACATATGACCAAATTCATGATGATATTGTTTTGGTATGGCAATGGTTAAATCCCCTTTTCCAGCTGTATTCATTATGCTCCGTAATGAATTGATTGGATTTATAATTGATTTAGCAGTAAATAAGGAGATAAGAATGCAAAGAACTAAACAGGCAATGAATAAAATAATAGTTATGCTTATCACTTGTTTATAAGAGTGTTCGCTGTCGTTATACAGACCTTCAGCTAACTTTTCATTATAATCACTAAGATTTTTTAAAGCGCCTACTGTAGCTGATAAATTAGGTTCAACTGTAGTTAGGTAGAATGAATATGCTTGATTCAGTTTATTCTCTTTAATGAAATCTAGCATTTGAGCACGATGTTTTTTATAGTTTTCTAGTTTTTCTTTATATTGGCTAAGGAGTTTTTTTTCTTCGCCTGTTATATATGTATTTTCGTATTGAGTCTGTAATTTTTCGGTTTCTTTATTTGTATCATTTAATTTATTTAAAATTGTAGTACGTCGATTTTCATCTTCAGTAATAATGAGTTCCTTTACATAACTAAATTCTTGGTACAGGCTGCTCTCAATAGATCCAAGCCATTTAATAGGTTGTAGCCGATCGACATATACTGTTTGAAGTTGGTTGTGCATGTGTTGTAAATTCATATAATTTACAACGCTAATAATTAATATGGAAATAATGGGTACTGCTACTAATAATATTAATCTGTTTATAACGTTTAAACGATATAGAATTTTTAACATAGAATCACCTAACCTTAAATTATTTAGTTGAATATATAATGGGCATCCAAATAAAATTATACATTATTTACATATTATATACAGAAAAAGTAATGTAATTAATATGTAAATAAAAAAATGGAAATCTGTATATCTTTCTATAAAGAAAATATGGATAATAATATATAGGTAGTACTTATATTACTTATAAAAAGGGGGAAAGAAGAGATGGAAAAAGAAAGGAAGGTATTTTCCTTTGGCTTACGTACACAACTTATGCTATTCACTACAGTTTTAGCTTTAATTACATATTCAACAAGTATATTTTTTATTTATGTGATATATGATTATTTTCAAAGTTATGTAAGTCAAACTACATATAATATTATCGTTATGCTATTAGGAGTAGTATGGTCTGGAATTTTAGCATATGGAGCAGCCGTATTTTTAATTAAACCGCTTCGAAAGTTAGAGGAGGCGGCGAGAAAAGCGGCTGAAGGAGACATTCGTGAAGATGTTCCGTTACCGAAGACTGATGATGAAATTAAATCTTTAAGTGTTGCATTTAATATGATGCTTGGGAACTTAAGGGGCATGGTAAAAAATATTGATACAACATTTTCGTATACAAACAATCAAGTACAGCAAATTAGAAAACAAACAGGCGAAGCAACGAAACAAGCACAAGGTGTTTCTGAAACTCTTGCAGAGATTTCTTCTGGCGCTGAGCAATCAGCGGCATCAATTCAAGCGATTGTTTCCGCTGTTGATACAACAACTTCTATTGCAAGTGAAGTAGAAGAGAAAGCGAAACAGTCTGATGAGTTGTCTTCAGAAATGGTTCAAGCTTTAGGGCATAGTACTCGTGTCTTTACGTCTTTAATTCAAGGTATTCAAACATTGGCGAAAGAAAATGAAGATTCAATGCAAAATGTACAGAAGTTAGAGGAAAGAATGAAACAAGTAGAACACATTGTATCTGTGGTGAGTGAGATTGCTAGCCAAACGAATTTATTAGCACTTAATGCTTCTATTGAGGCTGCTCGTGCTGGAGAGCATGGACGGGGCTTTGCCGTTGTAGCTGAAGAAGTACGTAAACTTGCAGATGAAAGTGACCATTCTGCAAGAAATATATCGCAGTTATTAAGGAATATGCAAGAGGAAGTGCAACAAGTTGCAACGAAAATGACAGAACAAGTGAAAATAGCTAAGGAAGAGGCGAAACGTGGGGAAGCTACCGAATTAATTTTAAAAGAAATGTCATCAAGTGTTATGGAAGTAGCGGATGCAACGAAGCAAATTAGTAGCTATATGAATGAACAAGTGAGTCACATTCATCAAACAGGGGCACAGACGAAGGCCGTAGCAGCAATTGCTGAAGAAACGTCAGCTGGTTCACAAGAAGTAGCACGTGTAACGTTGCAACAATCTAAAAATATGATAGCGATCGATCAATTATTAAAGGATTTAGAGAAACAAGCAACAGAATTGAAACAGACAATTGAAAGATTTTCAATGTGAAAAGGAAGAACAGCATTTTTGTTCTTCCTTTTTTATATATGAACAAGGTTTGTAATAAGCGTGGACAAGGAGATGAGAAGAATGAGATTTGCCTTTGTGAGAAATAAATAAAGCATAAGAATCAAGAAACTACATAGAGTTCAATGAAAACAGTTGCAAACCATTCATATTTTGTTATGATAGTGTTACGAAAACGTTTGCATAAAAATTCCGATGGGATGCAAAAGGAGAGAATGACTATGAATAAGACATGGTGGAAAGAAGCGGTTGCTTATCAAATTTATCCACGTAGCTTTATGGATTCAAATGGCGATGGTATTGGAGATTTACAAGGTATTATTGCGAAACTGGATTATTTAAAAGATTTAGGAATAGATGTAATTTGGATTTGTCCAATGTATAAGTCACCTAATGATGATAATGGTTATGACATTAGTGATTATCAAGATATTATGGATGAGTTTGGTACGATGGAAGACTTTGATGCTTTACTAGATGAGGTTCATAAACGTGATATGAAGCTTATTATTGATTTAGTTATTAATCATACAAGTGATGAACATCCATGGTTTATTGAGTCTCGTTCATCTAAAGACAATCCGAAGCGTGATTGGTATATTTGGCATGATGGTAAAGATGGTGCGGAACCAAACAACTGGGAAAGTATTTTTAATGGTTCGGCATGGGAATATGATGAAGTAACAGGACAATATTATTTACACTTATTCTCGCGTAAACAACCAGATTTAAACTGGGAGAATAAAGAAGTTCGAGAAGTGTTATACGACACAGTTAATTGGTGGCTTGATAAAGGAATTGATGGTTTCCGTGTGGATGCGATCAGCCATATTAAAAAAGAAGATGGCTTTAAAGATATGCCAAATCCAAAAGAACTAAAGTATGTACCATCCTTTGATAAACATATGAATGTGGATGGTATTCAACCGTTATTAGAAGAGTTAAAAGAAAATACATTTTCTAAGTACGATATTATGACTGTTGGTGAAGCGAATGGCGTTAAGATTGAAGATGCTGAGCTTTGGGTTGGAGAAGAGCAAGGTAAGTTTAATATGGTATTCCAATTCGAACATTTAAGCTTATGGGATGCTGAAAAGAAGAAAGACCTTGATGTTGTAGGACTGAAAAAGGTATTAACAAAATGGCAAAAAGGGTTAGAAAATAAAGGGTGGAATGCCTTATATATTGAGAATCACGATAAACCACGTATCGTTTCAACTTGGGGGGATGATAAACAATATTGGCGTGAAAGTGCAACGGCTCTAGGCGCAATGTACTTCTTTATGCATGGCACACCGTTTATTTATCAAGGGCAAGAAATTGGGATGACAAATGTCCAATTACCAAATGTTGAAGATTACGATGATGTTGCAACTAAAAATTTATATCGTGAGAAAATTGCAGAGGGCGTATCACATCAAGATATGATGGAAATTATATGGGCTTCTTGCCGTGATAATTCACGTACACCTATGCAGTGGAACGATGAGATGAATGCTGGCTTCACAACAGGTGCACCTTGGTTTAGTATGAATCAAAACTACAAAGAAATTAATGTTGAAAAGCAAAAGAATGAAGAGAACTCTATTTTCAATTTCTATAAGAAAATGATTGCCTTGAAAAAAGAGCACGATGTACTGAATTACGGTACGTACGATTTACTTTTAGAAGATGATCCGCAAATTTATGCATATACTCGTACATTAAATGATGAAAAGATTATTGTAATTAGTAATATCTCAAAAGAGGAAGCTGTATATAATGAGGGTTCATTTGCACTAGAACGCAAACGTTTGCTTTTAAATAACTATGAAGTTGCGGAACATGAACAAGTAACTACAATCACGTTAAAGCCTTATGAAACAAGGGTTTATCGCATTTCATAATAAAAAAGGATGCTCTTAGAGCATCTTTTTTTATGAAAAATAATAAATTTCTATTGCAAAGTGAAAACGCTTTTATTAAAATAGATTTATGAAAACGGTTGCGTAAAGATAAAAATGAAGTAACATAAGGAATCGTTTTCATAAAGGAAACAGAAATTATAATTTAAATCATTATGTTGTTATAAATAAAGGGGAGGAAGAACAGATGAAAATTACGTCTTTTGATTTTTGGCAAAAGTTCGGGAAAGCGTTATTAGTTGTTGTAGCTGTAATGCCAGCAGCTGGTTTAATGATTTCTATCGGTAAGTTAATTGGAATGTCTGCTGGGGATATTAACGCAGTTCATACAATCGCTCGCGTAATGGAAGACATCGGTTGGGCAATTATTACTAATCTACACATCTTATTCGCAGTAGCAATTGGGGGATCTTGGGCGAAAGATCGTGCAGGTGGTGCATTTGCAGCACTATTAGCATTCGTCTTAACCAACAGAATTACAGGAGCTATATTTGGCGTAAACGCTGAAATGTTAGCGGATTCAAAAGCGAAAGTTTCTTCAGTATTAGCGGGAGATTTAATTGTAAAAGATTACTTTACTTCTGTACTTGGTGCACCAGCATTAAACATGGGAGTTTTCGTAGGGATTATCACAGGTTTCTTAGGAGCTACTTTATATAACAAATATTATAACTATAACAAACTGCCACAAGCATTAGCATTCTTTAACGGAAAACGATTCGTACCATTCGTTGTAATTGTTTGGTCTACAGTAACTGCAATTGTATTATCACTTTTATGGCCATTCATCCAAAGTGGATTAAATGAATTTGGTCGCTGGATTGCAGCTTCAAAAGATAGTGCACCAATTGTTGCACCATTTGTATATGGAACGTTAGAGCGTTTACTATTACCATTCGGTTTACATCATATGTTAACAATTCCGATGAACTATACAGAGCTGGGCGGAACATATACGATGTTAACTGGCTCAAAAATTGGACAAGTTGTAGCAGGACAAGATCCATTATGGCTTGCATGGATTACAGATTTAAATAACTTATTAGCAAATGGAGATACAAAAGCATATAACGATCTATTAAATAATGTTGTACCGGCTCGTTTCAAAGCTGGACAAGTTATCGGTTCAACAGCAGCATTAATGGGTATTGCTTTCGCGATGTTCCGTAATGTTGATAAAGAAAAACGTTCAAAATATAAACCAATGTTCTTATCAGCAGCATTAGCAGTATTTTTAACAGGTGTAACAGAACCAATTGAATTCATGTTCATGTTTATTGCTCCAGTATTATATGTTGTATATGCAATTACAACAGGACTTGCATTCGCATTAGCAGATTTAATTAACTTACGTGTTCACGCATTCGGATTTATTGAGTTAATTACTCGTACACCGATGATGGTTAATGCAGGACTAACTAGAGATTTAATCAATTTCGTTATCGTTTCATTAGTATTCTTCGGTCTGAACTTTACATTATTCAATTTCTTAATTAAAAAGTTCAACTTACCAACACCAGGACGTGCAGGTAACTATATTGATAACGAAGATGAGGCATCAGAAGGAACAGGAAATGTACAAGATGGTTCATTAGCAACAAAAGTTATTGATCTATTAGGTGGAAAAGAAAATATTGCTGACGTAGATGCTTGTATGACACGTTTACGTGTAACAGTAAAAGATTTAGATGTTGTTGCACCAGAAGCGCAGTGGAAACAAAATGGTGCTTTAGGACTAATCGTAAAAGATAAAGGTGTACAAGCGGTATATGGCCCGAAAGCTGACGTATTAAAGTCAGACATTCAAGATATGTTAGGTGCGTAATAATATGAAATTGCTAACTTTAAACTGTCACTCTTGGCAAGAAGAAAATCAAATAGAAAAGATAAAATATCTTGCTAAAGTCATTCAAGAAGAAGAGTACGATGTTATCGCATTACAAGAAGTAAGTCAGTCGATAGGAGCTAAAAATGTATGCGGTAACAAGAAAGAAGATAATTTTGGACTTTTACTATTAGAAGAGTTAAAAGCGTTACATGTAAAAGATTACAATATTACTTGGGATTTCTCTCATATTGGTTATGATGTGTATGAAGAAGGATTAGCGATTATAACGAAGCATAATGTTGTAAAAGAAGATACGTTCTTTATTTCAGAAAATAAGGATACAACGTATTGGAAAACACGCAAAATTGTAAGTGCAACAATTGCTTATAATGGTAAGAACATCACGTTTTACTCTTGCCACCTCGGTTGGTGGAATGATGAAGAAGAATCATTTAAAGATCAAGTGAATCGTTTGATGGAGCATGTAGATAGCAATGAATTTTCCTTCTTAATGGGTGATTTTAATAATAATGCCCGTTTGCAAGGTGAGGGCTATGAATATATGATGCAAAAAGGTTTGCATGACACATATGAACTAGCAATAGAGAAGGATGAAGGAACAACTGTCCAAGGGGAAATTGCTGGTTGGGATGAAAATAAACATAATCTACGAATCGATCTAATATTGTGTAACCGAAGTGAAAAAGTTCGTTCTTCAAAAGTTATTTTTAATGGTACAAACCGAAATATAATTTCAGATCATTTCGGTGTAGAAGTGCAAGTAGATATATAATAGAAGAAATCCTCACAGATAATAAAAAGCTGTGAGGATTTTTTTGAGGAATACAAGTATTTCCAAGAGAAAATACTTGTATTTTTTATGACATTTCCTATATATTTGTTATTATTGAATGTAAAACCGATTTGGTCATTTTGTATTCATACTTTGACTTACTTCGTTATATAATGTAGTAAGTTAAAGTTAATGGGAAAAAATAGTTCGTTTTCGGTTAATCCACGATGTAGAAAGTGATATAATTGCAAAATGTATGTATCATTTTCTAAAGAAGGAAAAATATATAATTAGGTGATAACTTCTATGAAACAAATTTGGCGTATTTATAAGACAGATTTACGGAATGTAGCAAAACATTGGGCTGCAATTGTTATTGTTGTAGGGTTAATGATTTTACCATCGTTATATGCATGGTTTAACATTAAAGCTTCTTGGGATCCATATGGAAATACAAAAGAAGTTCCCATTGCAGTTTCTAACGAAGATGCAGGCTCTAATTTAAGAGGAAAAGATATCAATATCGGGAACGAGATTGTAGATTCTCTGAAGAAAAACAAAAATCTTGGCTGGAAATTTGTAGATGAAAAACAAGCAATTTACGGAGTGGAACGCGGGGATTACTATGCAAGCATTACAATTCCAAAAGACTTCTCTGAAAAGATTGCAACTGTTCTGGATGAAAATCCACAGAAACCAGAACTTGATTACTATGTAAATGAAAAGGTAAATGCGATTGCACCGAAGATTACAGCAAAAGGTGCATCAGGTATTACAGAAGAAATTAGTAAAAACTTTGTTAAAACAGCGAACGGTGAGATTTTTAAAATCTTCAATGACCTTGGAATCGATTTAGAAACAAACTTACCAAGTATTGAGAAAGTAAAAGATCTTGTATTTAAGTTAGAAGCGCAGTTCCCAGAAATGAATACATTGATGGATAAGGCGTTAGATGATGCGACTCGAGCAGAGGATGTTGTGAAAGTAGCGCAGAAAGAGTTGCCGGTTGTAGAGAGTGTTATTAATGATGGTCAGGATACACTTAAGAGCTTAGATGCATTCTTTGCGAGAAACGATGAAACATTGAATCGTGCTCCAGGAACTATTAAGAATAATTTAATTGTAACGAAGCAGGGATTGGATGCTGCAGCGAAAATTACGGATTACTTAAAAAATCCTTCATTTGATTTTAATCTGACACTTCCAGATCCAGCTAAATTACCAGTGTTACCTAATATAACTATTCCGCAAATACCACAAATACCAGAAATACCAGAAATTCCAGCATTACCGCAAGTGAATGGTGAGGGGTATAAAAATATTGCTAAAAATATTAATCAAACTGTAAATAATGTTTTTAGTTCGATACGTGTCGGAACAACTTACGCACAAGGTGTTATAAACGGGTTGCAAAATGGTAATTTTGATCCAGAGAAAGCGAAACAAGATCTTAATAATGTTTCTGAGACGCTACAAGGTAGAGCAGATAGTGTTTCATATGTAATTGATATCTTTACTAAATTTAAAGAGTCGGCATCAACTGATTTTGGAAAAGAATTCTTCCAAAAGAGAATAGAGAAATTAACAAACCTTAAAACAGCAATTGTAAATGCAAATGGTGGCGTTAAAGATATTGCCAATATTATTGGTACAGGGCAAGAAGTGAAACAAGATGTAAGAGATGCTACTAATAAAAAGCTAGATGCAATAAATAACTTGGTAAATCAAGCAGAAGCAGATTATAATGCTACGTTTGTAGCAGATTTCGAAAAAGCAGTAAGCACAGCTGAGCAATTGAAAAACCAAGCTGAGCAATTGAAAGACAAAGCTGAAAATGTAAAAGAAGATGCTCAGCAACTTAGAGGTAATTTAAATCAAGATATAAAAAAAGCGAATGAGTTAGTAAATCAAACCAATGAGGCATTAGACAATGGTAGAGAAAAGTACGATAAGGCTGTAAGTGATTACAGCAGAGTAAAAACAGAACTTGGAAAAGCAAGAGAAGACTTAAGCAACGCAGGTGTTAATGGATTAGACTCTACAAAAGTAGCCTTAAATGATTTAAATGGACAGTTCAAAGCAGCATGGAATTTAGTTAATGATATGATTCCAGTTCTGGAAAATACAAATAAAGTTTTAGCAGATGTAAATAGTGATAAGAACACGAATAACACGATTTCTAAATTGAATAAAGTAAAAGATGGTCTTCAAAAAGGAATCGATTTAACTGATAAGGGAATTGACGCTATTAATAAAGGTCAAAAACCGGCGACAGATGTTATTGAGAGTATTAATAAAGTATCTAAAGATGTTTCGGGTCAAATAGGTGACATCTTAGCTAAATACGATTCAGAAATCGTTCCAAACTTTAATGAAGCAATTGCTCGTACAAAAGAGATGTCTAAAAACACATCTCAAATTTTAAAAGAAGCAGACAAAAAGCTTCCAGATGTTAAAAAAATACTAGAAGATTCATCAAAAGGCTTAGTAGACGGTAAAAAGAAATTAACAGACATTAAAGCTGAAATGCCAGCTACTGAGAAAAAGATTAAAGAATTGGCAGATAAAATTCGTGATTTTGAATCTGAAGAGGATTTAAAAGATATCATACGCTTATTGAAAAACGATGTTGAGAAGCAAAGTGATTATTTTGCGAATCCAGTAAATTTAAAAGAGAATAAATTATTTGCAATGCCGAACTACGGTTCAGCAATGTCACCATTCTATACAGTGCTTGCATTATGGGTAGGCGCATTATTAATGGTTTCATTATTAACAGTAGAAGTACATGAAGAGGGCGCGAATTATAAGAGCCATGAAATTTACTTCGGACGTTTATTAACATTCTTAACGATAGGTCTTTCACAAGCGTTTATCGTATCAATGGGAGATATATTCTTACTCGGTACGTACGTAGTCGATAAGTTCTGGTTTGTATTATTTAGTTTATTTATTGGTGGGGTCTTCGTTTGTATCGTATACTCACTTGTTTCTATTTTTGGAAACGTTGGGAAATCGATGGCGATCATTTTACTTGTACTACAAGTAGCAGGGTCGGGCGGAACATTCCCAATTCAAATGACACCGAAATTCTTCCAAGCAATTTATCCGTTCTTACCGTTCACATATGCAATTAGTGCAATTCGTGAAACAGTAGGCGGAATGCTGTGGGATATTGTAACGCGAGATTTACTTGTATTAAGTGCTTTCGTAGTAGTTATGATTGTTGCTGCGTTATTACTGAAAACACCAATTAACAAATCGAGCGAAAAATTCGTTGAGAACGCAAAAGGAAGTAAAATCATTCACTAACATAAAAGGTTCCTACCGATAGAGGTAGGAACCTTTTTGTTTAATCAAATTTTAATTTCTTTAATGCTTCTGCAAATGGGTTATTTAATGGTTCTTCTTCTTTTTTCTGTTGTTTCATATATTTTTGAACGTCACGTTTATCAGCTTTGTTTCCAGATTCTTTTTTACGTCTTTCTTGGAATGTGGATAATTTTTCGCGATAGCCACATTTACATGCAAAGATTTGCCCTGCACCTTCACCACGTAATTCTAACTTCTTCTTACACTGAGGGCAACGAGCGTTTGTTGTACGAGATACATTTTTACGATGACCACATTCACGGTCTTGGCAAACGAGCATTTTTCCTTTTTTGCCGTTTACCTCTAGCATTGGTTTACCGCAATCTGGACAAGACTTCGTTGAAATGTTGTCATGTTTATATTTTTTATCACTCGATTTAATTTCAGAAACAATTTCTTTCGTATAGTTCTTCATTTCGGAAATGAATACTTCTTTTTTCAGTTTACCCTTTGCAATTGCCTCTAGCTTTTGTTCCCACTCACCAGTTAGTGTAGGTGATTTTAACTCTTCTGGTACTAAATCAAGTAACTGACGGCCTTTTGAAGTAATGTGAATATCTTTACCGCGTTTTTCAATTAAGAATGAATTGAATAGCTTGTCGATAATATCAGCTCGTGTTGCTACAGTACCTAATCCACCAGTTGATTTTAACGTATCAGCAAGTTTTTTATTTTGCGTATCCATA
This sequence comes from Bacillus cereus group sp. Bc061, assembly GCF_027715825.1. Taxonomy (NCBI): domain Bacteria; kingdom Bacillati; phylum Bacillota; class Bacilli; order Caryophanales; family Bacillaceae; genus Bacillus; species Bacillus cereus group sp. Bc061. The sequence continues at coordinate 105,719 of NZ_JAQFTZ010000006.1, read as the reverse complement.
TATTTTGTAGGATTTTCCATTGCTGAAAGTAAAGTCGCTTCGTTAAAACGTGCAGGTGCTTTCGTTTGACCTGATGTTTGCATAATTAACTTTACAGTTAATGTATCGCCTTTTTCGATGCGAGGTAAAAGCTGCTCTTTTACGTCATCTGTTACATCATCATCTTCAAAGCGATTTTCGTATACTTCTTTCCAGCCGGCATGTAAAATTGTTTTTCCGCGTGCAATGAACGTTTCATTGCCAACTTTTGTGCGTAACGTTAGTTGTTCGTATTCGAATGCTGGGAATAAAACGGCTAAGAAACGTTTGACAACTAAATCATAAATTTTACGTTCTTTATCTGTGAAGGCAGAGAAATTAACGTATCCTTCTGTCGGAATAATTGCGTGATGATCGCTTACTTTACTATCATCAACAAATGACTTATTAGCCTTGATAGGCTTTTGTAATACTTTATGTGCTAAAGGACGATATTCCCCAACGCCGCACGCCTTTAGACGTTCTGGAAGTGTTCCAACGATATCAGATGAAATGTAACGCGAATCTGTACGAGGGTATGTTAGCACTTTATGCTGCTCATACAATTTCTGCATAATATTCAATGTTTCTTTCGCAGAGTAACCGAACTTTTTATTGGCATCACGTTGCAATTCAGTTAAATCGTAAAGACCAGGAGAGAATGACTTCTTCTGTTTTTTATCAATTTCTAAAACAGTAGCATTATGCTTATCTAAACCTTTTACAATACCATCAATTTTTTCTTTATTGAAGCTGCGGCTATTGCCGTTTGCATCTTGCCAAGTTAGTTTTAACTGATTTGTCGTTTGAGCCTCGATGCCGTAGTAAGTTTGAGCTTTGAAGTTCTTTATTTCATCTTCACGATTAGCAATCATTGCGACAGTAGGTGTTTGCACACGGCCGCAATTCAGTTGGGCATTAAAGCGAGTCGTTAAAGCTCGAGTTGCGTTAAGACCGATATACCAGTCAGCTTCTGAACGTGCAACTGCTGAAGCGTATAAATTGTCATATGCCTTACCTGGTTTTAAATTTGCAAAACCATCTTTAATTGCTTTATCAGTAACAGATGAAATCCATAGACGTTTAATTGGTTTGTTAATTCGAACTTTATCAATAATCCAACGAGCGACTAATTCTCCTTCACGCCCAGCGTCTGTTGCTACAATAATTTCATGTACATCTTTTCTAAGTAGCTGACTTTTTACAGCATTAAATTGTTTCCCTGTTTGTTTAATAACTGTTAATTTCAAACGCTCAGGTAACATCGGTAAATCTTCTAAATTCCACTTTTTATATTTCACATCGTAGCTTTCTGGATCTGCTAATGTAACGAGATGACCTAAAGCCCAAGTCACAATATATTTACTACCTTCAAGGTAGCCGTTTCCCTTTTTATCGCACTTCAGTACACGTGCAATATCTCGTGCAACGGAAGGCTTTTCAGCGATTACAACGCTTTTTGACATATTTAAAACATCCTTTCAAATTTCCATACGTTAACTATAGCATACATCTTCTTGAGATTCAGTTTCGCTCCAGATTTGAACGTTTTTTAATGGGATAACATCTGTTTGAAAGTGAATAATCGTGACAGAACATAATATGCACCATGATGAGACTGTGAGAAATAGATAGTTATTATGCGTATTGTTTTATTAGTTGCTTCTATATTAAATAGAAAAGTAAAGAACTTGTTATTTTAGTAGAATAAGAGTAGACTTTGAAGTAGAAGAATACTAAACACATGGGAGTTTGTGGATACAAACTGAGAGTATGACTAGTCCGTCATTGACCATTTGAACCTGTTGGATAATGCCAGCGTAGGGAGAGTGTAAAAGCACATGTTCAGGCACTTTGCGTACGCGCAAAGTGCCTTTTTGTGTATCTCCCATCACTATAGTTAGGAGATGAGAAGGATGAATATGAAAGAAATTAGTAAAGTAGTGGATTTGGTGAGAGAATCTAATCCGCTCGTTCATAATATTACAAATGTTGTTGTAACAAATTTTACAGCTAACGGTTTGTTAGCGTTAGGGGCATCGCCTGTAATGGCGTATGCAAAAGAAGAAGTGGCAGAAATGGCTAGCATTGCTGGAGCGTTAGTATTAAATATGGGAACACTTCGTCCGGAAGAAGTAGAAGCGATGTTACTTGCCGGTAAATCAGCAAATGTGAACAATGTACCAGTACTGTTTGATCCAGTTGGTGCAGGAGCAACATCGTATCGAACAGAAGTTGCGAGACATATTCCGGCTGAAATTGAATTAGCGATTATTCGCGGAAATGCAGCTGAAATAGCGAACGTTATTAATGAGAGATGGGAAATTAAAGGGGTAGACGCTGGTGCTGGAAATGGTAATGTCGTAAGTATTGCAAAGCAGGCAGCGGATGAATTGAATACAGTTGCGGTAATTACTGGGAAAGAAGATGTTGTTACAGATGGGCAGCGAACGATTGTTATTCGAAATGGCCATCCTATTTTAACGAAAGTTACGGGAACTGGTTGTTTACTAACTTCTGTAATAGGAGCATTTGTAGCGGTAGAAAAGGATTATGTAAAGGCTGCAGTAGCGGCATTAACGTTTTATGGTGTAGCCGCGGAACTAGCAGCTGCTAAGACAGTAGAAAAGGGACCTGGTAGTTTCCAAATTGAATTTTTAAATCAGTTAGCCAATACGACTTCGAGTGATATAGAAAAGTATGGGAAAATTGAGGTTATATAGTAAGGAGGGAAAATAAATGTCACGTATTTCAAAGGCAGAAATGTCTAAGTTATTATCAGTATATTTTATTATGGGAAGTAACAATTGTACGAAGGATCCACTGCAAGTATTGAGAGAGGCACTTGAAGGCGGTATAACAATTTTTCAATTTCGTGAAAAGGGAGAAGGGGCTTTAACGGGAGAAGAACGTATTTGTTTCGCAAAAGAATTACAAGCAATTTGTAAGGAATACGGCGTACCATTCATCGTAAATGATGATGTGGAACTAGCCCTCGAGTTAGATGCAGATGGTGTGCATGTTGGGCAAGATGATGAAGGAATTACCTCTGTTCGTGAAAAAATGGGGGATAAAATTATCGGTGTATCTACACATACAATTGAAGAAGCACGCTGGGCAATTGAAAATGGGGCTGACTATTTAGGTGTAGGACCTATTTTTCCAACGAGTACGAAAAAAGATACGAAAGCAGTGCAAGGAACGAAAGGTTTAGCTCATTTTAGAGAACAAGGAATTACAATACCGATTGTCGGAATTGGGGGCATTTCAATTGAAAATACCGCTTCGGTTATAGAAGCAGGTGCGGACGGTGTTTCAGTTATTTCAGCGATTAGTTTAGCGGAATCTGCTTATGAAAGTACGAAGAAATTAGTAGAGGAAGTAAGTAGGAGTTTGTAGGAAAAGGGAACTTCACAAAAATAGTAAAGAACAGAATGGACAGCTAAAAATATTTAAACAAACGTTTGATTAAAAAAGCACAAACCCTGTAAATTTGTAGGTTTGTGCTTTTTCTTTAAAACATAATTGATATTAAGAGCATTCCAATTCCTATAGAAGTGAATGTTGCGATTAGGCCTGGAATCATAAAGCTATGATTTAAAACATATTTACCAATGCCAGTTGTACCAGTACGATCAAAGTTAATGGCAGCAACAATTGTTCCGTAGTTTGGAATGAAGAAATATCCATTTACTGCAGGGAACATCGCGATCAGTAGTGCTGGTGGAATACCGAGTGATAATCCAAGAGGCATTAAAGCACGTACTGTTGCGGCTTGGCTATATAGTAAAATAGATAGAATGAATAATGCGATGGCAAATAGCCATGGCGCACTTGTTACTAGATGCTGAATTGATCCTTGAATCATATTTAAGTTTCCGTTAAAGAAAGTATCTCCCATCCAAGCGATACCGAAAATAGCAACAACTGCTGTTGCCCCCGCTTTAAAGACGTTACCAGACACGATGCTTTCTACATTTGGTTTACAGAAAATAATAATAAGAGCTGCGATCGTTAACATAACCATTTCAATTGTGTTTGGCATGGAAAGACGGGCTAACTTCCCATCAACTATCCATCCTGGACGAAGTGCTTCAAATGAACCGAGAAGTACGACAAGGAAAGTTCCTACTAAGAAAAGGATAACTGATAATTTAGCGCCTTTTACATCAACAAATTCTTTTTTCTCTTCAATCTTAGGAATCATTCCTTCTTTTAATCGTTTTAAGTATTCAGGGTCTTCATTTAATTCTTTCCCCATTTTGCTAGCAACAAATGCAGCTATCATACAAGCGATAAAAGTAGAAGGGATACTTACTTTTAAAATATCTAATAAGGTGATTTTATAGTCAGCTAACATTGCTAAAAGTGCAACTGTTGCAGCTGATATAGGACTAGCTGTAATTGCTTGTTGGGAAGCAATTACGGCAATTGACATTGGTCGTTCCGGTCTAATTCCAGATTCGCGAGAGACTTCTGCGATAACAGGAAGTACAGAATAAGCAACGTGACCAGTTCCTGCACAAAGTGTAAATAGATAAGTAACAATTGGAGCAAAGAATGTAATGCGTTTTGGATTTTTTCGTAATGCTTTCTCGGCCAGATGAACAAGGTAGTCCATTCCTCCAGCGGCTTGGAGTGCACCAGCAGCTGTAATTACTGCTAAAATCATAAGCATGACATCGATAGGAGGAGCTGTAGGTTGTAAGTGGAAGACGAAAACAAGTATTGCCATACCAACGCCACCCATTACTCCTAGACCAACTCCGCCTAGACGTGCGCCAATAAAAATGCAGAGTAGTAACGTAAGAAATTGTAGCCAAAACATGATAAACTACCTCCGAAATTCATTAGTTAAGATATATTCGAATAATTTAATTTAAAAGAAAATTAAAATAAATATTCAAAACAATCCTTGTATTATATACATTTTTTATTATATAACACAAGAAATGTAACATTCACGTACTTTGTTAAATTATTTTGAAAAAATAATACAGCCAAATTTTACATTTGTATCTCTAAATAGGTGGACATTTTAATTTTTATGTTGTAATCTTTGATAGAGAATAATGTAATTCTCATAGAACTCCCATATCGTTCAACTCGTTCAGCGAGAAAGGCAAACTGATGGAAACATTAGGACGCAAAACTACAGGAGCTAAGGCCGAAAGGCTACGCTAGCCAGTTACCGGACGGATAGGGTTGGTCTTGACCAATGCTTTTTCATTGGTCTTTTTTTATTTGCAAACAAATGAGAAACCTTATCAGTTGTTGATAAGGTTTCTATTTTAATAGTTTTCCTTTATATTAAGTTAATTAAGAAAGGTGATGTGAATGAAAAAATATTGGCACAAGCTATCATTTCTTCAAAAGAATGTATTGTTAACTGTGTTAGTTATTTTGACGCTTGTTGGTACTATGGGTGCGTTAAGTTTTAACATGTTTCAAAATAGCATGATGTCTATATTTGAAAGGCATTCTTTTGAAACAGGAGATACGGTATTACATAAATTAGACGAAGAAATAGTGAGAGATGTTACAAAGGATCCAGTGGCACAAAGAGAAAAGAGAGAGAAGTTAACAGAGAAATTAGATGAAGCAACGGAAGAATTGAATAGTGTTGGACAAACGTATATTGTTGGAGCAAAAAAAAATGAAAAAGGTGAGTTACTAATCGTCGACTTGTCTACAGAGTTAGCAAATGTTGTTGAAGTAAGGCCGGGAGAATATTATAAACAACCAGATCTTTGGATGAAAGCATACGATAAGGTAATGAGCACGAAAAAAGCAAACATGACAGTAGTATATGAAGATCTATTAGGATCATGGGTAACGATATTAGAGCCAATTAAAGATGGAGACGGAAATATTGTGGCAATTGTTGCAGCCGATGTAGATGCTTCTATTGTTCCTATTACAAAGGAAAAATTCATTATACAAGGTTTAATGTTTATTTGTATTTCTGTTTTAATTGCAACTGTTATTCAATTCTTAATCGTACGTAACGCACTTGCTCCATTGCGGGATTTACGTGAAGGATTACGCAGAGTTGGTGAAGGTGATTTAAGTATTAAATTAGAGGAAAGACCAGATGATATTGGTATTATTAATGCGTATTTTAATAATACCATCGAGAAGTTTAAAGGAATTATAGATAAAGTGAAGCAGACAGCAGAACAGGTTTCCTCATCTTCACAAGAATTGTCAGTGAGTACGAAAGAAAATAGCATGGCAGTCCAAGGAATCGTAAGTTCTATAGTTGAGTTAAGGGCTGGCGTTCAATTGCAAGAAACGTCAGTACCAAAGTATTTAGATATTGTATATGAAATGGAAGATAGGATGGAAGAGATAACTAATATTGCAAAACAAATGACGAAAGAGTCTGAAGGTACGAAGCATCATTCAGAAAAAGGAAATGGTATTATTGAACAGACGATGAATCAAATGAACATAATACAAAATGCAGTACAAGATTTATCTTCTATCATTTATTCTTTGGAAGTAAGATCAAAAGAAATTAGTGATATTGTAACTGTAATTACAAGTATTTCAAATCAAGCGAATTCGCTGGCTTTACATGCTACTATTGAAGCTTCACGTGCTGAGGAAACAGGAGAGGGATTTGCCGTTGTTGCTGATGAAGTGCGTAAATTAGCAGAGCAGACGGAAGCATCAGCAAAAGATATAGCAAAATTAATAGGGGAAACACAAGCAGGAACGGAAGAAGCTGTTGTTTCAATGCAAAAAACCTCAAAAGAAGTAGAGTCTGGAATGAAACTTGTTGAAAGTAGTGGTGCTTTCTTTGAAAAAATTTCGAAATCAGCACAAACTGTTACCAATCAAGTTGGAGTTGTTTCTAGCAATTCAAATAATATATTGCAAAATAGCCAAAATATTGTTCGTGTTGTAAATGAACTATCACTTATTGCAAATAAGTATGCGAATAGTAGTAGTAATGTTGAAGAAATCATGAAAGAACAGGAAATGTCTGTACAGGATATTGCTGAATTAGCCAGTTCTTTAAGCTGGCTCTCACAGGAGTTACAAGAGTTAATTGGGGAATTCAAAAGTTAAATGAAATGATTATACATGCTTTTGTTTGTTCAATAAAATAAATCATGCTACAATGAAAACGAATTAAGGACCGGGGAGCCAATTGGCTGAGAGGATGTGAGCAAACATCGACCCTCAACCTGATCTGGATAATGCCAGCGTAGGGAGTTACTTAAAGTGATGTAGCATATGTTATTCTATAATAACTTGCATACAAGGCTTTCCTACGCAGTAGGAAAGCCTTTTCTTGTTTTAAAATTTAATTTCATAAGGGGGATTTTATTATGTCACAACAAGTTACAATTTCGTTTTCAGTAGTACCACAAGCAAAGAACAAAGATGTGTATTCTGTTGTTGATAAAGCGATTGAGGTTGTACAACAATCGGGAGTTCGTTATGAAGTAGGGGCAATGGAAACGACGCTGGAAGGAGAATTAGATGTACTTCTTGATATCATTAAACGTGCACAACAAGCTTGTGTGGACGCTGGAGCAGAAGAAGTGATTACTTCTATTAAAATCCATTATCGTCCAAGCACTGGTGTAACGATAGATGAAAAAGTTTGGAAGTACCGTGATGAATATGCAAAACCAGAAGCAATCTAAAATAATTACAGCAATTTGGCTTATCCTTCTCATTGCGATATGGGAAGGATCTGTTTCATTATTTAAAATTGAACCGTGGATTTTACCGAAGCCTTCTGCCATTGTTCAAGAATTAATTGGAATGAAAGATTTACTATTACCGAATACGATGCAGACGCTGCAAGAGGTTATAATTGGACTGTTCTTTGCGATTTTAATTGGGACAAGCATTGCAATTCTTATGGACGTTATCCCTTTATTTCGTATTTTAATAAATCCGTTGCTTGTTATTTCGCAAACGATTCCAATCGTTGTACTTGCACCGTTATTTATTATTTGGTTTGGATATGGAATGCTACCGAAAGTAATGGTAGTCATACTCGTTTGTTTCTTCCCGATTGCGCTTAGCATTTTAGAAGGTTTTCAAACGGTAGATAAAAATATGTTGAAGTTGTTGCAAACGATGAAGGCAACGAAATGGCAAGTTTACCAGAAAGTAAAGTTTCCAGCAGTGCTTCCATACTTTTTCTCCGGTTTAAAAATTGCAGTTACATATAGCGTAATGGGAGCGATTATTGGAGAATGGCTCGGTGCCAGTGAAGGATTAGGAGTTATGCTTACAAGGGCTACGAAATCCTTTTTAACAGCCCGAGTCTTTGGTGTTGCAGCAATTATTGTAATGGTGACATTATGTCTGTATTTTATCGTGGAGTTTATGGCAAGAATAACAGCACCATGGATATATAGAAAGGACGGCAGAAAATGAAAAAAGGTTTAAAAGTTATGTTGGCTGCCTTATTAGCAGTAGGTGTAGCTGGATGTAATCCGGCGAAGAAAGAAGAAAGTGCAAGTAAAGATCAAAAAGTAAAAGTCGTATTAGATTGGTTTCCGAATACGAATCATACTGGCTTATATGTAGCACAAGCGAAAGATTATTATAAAAAACAAGGCTTAGATGTAGAAATCATTCAGCCTGGTGATAATGTGACGGCGGAGCAAATGATAGCTTCAGGAAAAGCTGACTTCGCAATAAGCGCACAAGAAAATGTAACGTTGGCTCGTGTGGAAGGTATTCCTGTTGTATCTGTAGGTGCGATTATTCAGCATAACACTTCAGCTTTTGCATCGCTTAAGAAAGATAATATGACGTCACCGAAAGATTTTGAAGGGAAACGTTACGGTGGCTGGGGCGGACCAGCGGAAGAAGCGACATTAAAGACAATTATGGATAAGCACCAAGCCGATTTTAATAAAGTTGAAAAAATCATTTTAGGACAAACAGATTTCTTTAAATCAATTGGTCGTGATGCAGACTTTGAATGGATTTATTACGGATGGGATGGAATTGAAGCGAAGCGCCAAGGAAAAGAGTTAAATACGATTATGGTGAAAGACTTAGATCCAGCGCTTGATTTCTATAGTCCTGTTATGATTACGAGTGAAAAACATACGAAGCAAGATAAAGACTTTGTGAAAAAGTTTATGAGTGCAACGACAGAGGGTTATAATTTTGCAATTAAAGAGCCGAAAGAAGCTGCTGATATTTTAATTAAAGCTGTTCCAGATGTAAATAAAGATTTAGTACAAGAAAGTCAAAAATGGTTAAGTACGAAGTATCAAGATGATGCAAAAGCGTGGGGAGTACAGAAGGAAGAAGTTTGGACGAATTACATGAATTTCTTATATGATAACAAAGTTATTAAGAAGAAAATTGATGTGAAAGATGCCTTTACAAATGAGTTCCTTCCAAGTGAAAAATGAGTGGATTACAAATAAAAGATATTGTGAAATCTTTCGATGGCAAGAATGTATTAGCAAATATTAGTGCTTCTATACGAGAGGGAGAATTTGTTTCTTTTGTAGGACCGAGTGGTTGTGGGAAAAGTACACTATTAAATATGATCGCAAATATTGAAAATCCAACAAGTGGAAGTGTAACGTATAACGATAAGCAAATGCAAGAGCAAGATGTTGTAAGTTATATGCCGCAACAGGATTTATTACTACCGTGGCGGTCAGCTTTGCAAAATATCGTTCTTCCGTTAGAAATTGAAGGGAAGCCGAAAAAACAAAGGCTGACAGAAGGAATGGAAGCATTAAAGCAGTTTGAACTAGATGAATATGCAGACCATTATCCAGATGAATTGTCTGGAGGGATGCGTCAAAGAATTAGTTTTCTGCGCACATATTTATGTGAAAAGCCAATTATGCTACTTGATGAGCCTTTTGGTAAATTAGATGCTTTTACAAAAATGGAAGTACATAGCTGGCTTTTAAACTCTTGGCACCAAGAGAAGCAAACAATCGTTATGGTTACACACGACTTAGATGAGGCAATCTTGCTTTCGGATCGCGTATTTATTTTATCTCAAAGACCAGCATCAATAGTTGGTGAGGTACAAGTGAAATTACCTAGGCCGAGAACGATGGATATGTTAACATCACTTGAGTTAAAGAAAGATAAGGAAGAAATTTTGAGAGTATTAGCTCCTTATATGAAAAAATAGAAAAAGCCTTTTAACAGTTTTTAGTATAATTACTGTTAAGAGGCTTTTTTATATAGGGGGAGAAAGATGAAAACTATAGAGAAAATAGTGGATGAATTAACGGCAGATAATCTTGAAGAAAGAAAAGCTGTATTAAAAAATCATATTTTATTAATGAAGTATGGTATGGAACATCATGAATTAAAAGAAGAAGAAATGACAGAAATTTTAAGGTGGGTTCAAGGTCGAGATCAATTGAGAAAAGATGTTCCGGAGTTACGTGATTTACATTTAATTAAAAAGTTTCAAGCGGTATTAGATGAATTTATTCATTCCATAGTTTCAAATGGTTATGTAGAAGACGCGGTAGAAATTCTAGAGAGTGTATTAAAAAGTATGGGGGCAGTCGCTCATATTGTAAAAATTATGTTTGTCGGCAAAATGAAAGTTGATAGAAATTCTTTGGAAATGGTAGAGGTGCTAAAACGAGAGTGCTACAATTTAATGGAACAGCGTGCTGTTGTTGGTTTACATGCTCAAATTTTTCACGTTTTAGGTTTTGTTCATTCAATACAGTTTGATTTAGAAGAAAGATCACAGGAACACGGACGAGTTGTGATAGGTCTTTTAACAGATTTTAAAACGGGTGAATTGAAGTCTGTACAACAATTTCAAGCTGAAGACCATATTTCAGAAGTGAAAAGTATGGTGAGTAAAGGATACGGAATAGAATTACAGAGAAGAATTTATATGTGGAAATCGTTAACGCTCATCTTTACAAGTCCATATGCATTAGAAAAGATGTATAAAGAAATTTATGTAGAAAACGATAACATGGGGAAGGAACAAAAGGAAAAATAGAGAATAGAATATAACAGAGTAGTTTATACTCTTAATATAACAAATGTTAAAGGAGTGAAAGGATAAAATGACTTTATCAACTGTTCTTCAAATGGTTTTAGCTTGATATGGGAGAAGTCTGCCCATTTTTATCGATTAAGCTAAATTGAAGACAGCAGGTAAAGAACCTTAATCCTTTCTTACGATAATATGTAATGGGTAAGGTGTATTCACCTTACCCATTTTTTATATGCACAATTAAATAAGGCTTTATACTGTTGCTCTCTCTATTTAGCTTATGAATCATAAGTAAAGGAGAGAAAATAATGAGTATATTAACGGTAGAAAATTTAAGTCATTCGTATGGTGAGAAAACCATTTTATATAATGCATGTTTTCGAATATTGAAGGGCGAGCATGTTGGGGTAGTAGGGCAAAATGGAATTGGAAAATCAACATTGCTAAGGATTTTAACAGGAGAACTTATACATGATGATGGGAACATTGAATGGTTTCCGCATGTGAAGGTAGGTTTCTTGCAGCAGCATATGGATTTACAAGAAGGGATGACAATTGAGGGATACTTGCAAAGTGCATTTGCTGATTTGTATGCGATTGAATACGAAATGTTAAAAATTGCTGAAGAAATGAATGGAGCAGGAGAAGTAGAAAAACTGTTAGTAAAGTATGGAGAATTACAAACTATATTGGAAAGCTCTAATTTCTATCACATTCATACAGAAGTTGAAGAAGTAGCAATCGGTTTAGGTTTATTTGAAATAGGTTTGAAAAAGGATGTATCGAAGTTAAGTGGGGGACAGCGAACAAAGTTATTACTTGGGAAGCTTCTTTTAGAAAAAGCTGATGTTTTATTACTAGATGAGCCAACAAATTATTTAGATACAGCTCATATAGAATGGTTGCAATCATATTTGAGACTATATGAAAAAGCTTATGTAATCATTTCGCATGACGAATTATTTTTGAACAGTATTACAAATGTTATTTTTCATCTAGAAGGAGGAAAAGTGAAGCGATACGTAGGAAACTATGAAAAGTTTGTGCAAAGTTACCAAGTGCAAAAGAAACAATTACAATCGGCGTATGCGAAACAACAAAAAGAAATTTCTCAGTTAGAAATATTTATTCAAAAAAATAAAATTCGAAAAGCGAAACAGGCTAAAAGTCGAGAGAAAGTATTAGAGAAAATGCAAAGGATTGAAAAGATTCATTCTGTAACTCGATCCCGTTTTGATTTCAGTGTTTATGAGGAGCCGGTGAGTCGTATATTGCAAGCTGAGAAACTAAGGATAGGTTATAGTGATCCTTTATGTCCAGAGTTGAATTTACAAGTGAAAAAAGGAGAAAAGATAGCGATTATTGGTCATAATGGAATTGGAAAAACGACGATGTTAAAAACATTATTAGGTCAAATTAAGCCGCTAAGCGGTTCAATTTCTGTTGGAGAACGAGTAAATCCTGCGTACTTTGCCCAGGAAGAGTTTGCTTCAGAAACAACACCCTTAGAGAAAGTTTGGGCAGAGCGACCAGATATGACAAAGAAAGAAGTGCGCCAAGCATTAGCAAAGTGTGGATTGCGAGAAGAACATGTATTAAAACCTATTCCTTTATTAAGCGGCGGAGAACAAACGAAAGTACGTTTATGTGAACTGATCGTAACGAAAAGTAATGTTTTAATTTTAGATGAACCAACTAATCATTTGGATATAGAAACAAAGAAGGCGTTGCAGGAAGCGCTACAACGATATAAAGGAACCGTTTTACTTGTATCACATGAGCCTTCTTTCTATGAAGCATGGATAACAAAAGTGTGGAATATAGAAGAATGGAACGCTGAACAATATGAATAAAGAAAAGGCATTAGCTTGTATAAGCTAATGCCTTTTCTTTGTGATTAACATGATTTTCGAGAACTCTTACATGAGAATTGTATGAAGAAGCACTCTTATGGTGCGCTTATAAGCGTGCTTTTTCTTTTGTTATGTTTATATTTATAATAATACTAGATGCCTTTCCCTAATAGGCGACTATCCTTCTTTATGTATATATAGATAGTTTGAAATGGAATGAAAATAATTCCTATATGTAAAGGATAATGTGATTAGTATAGGAAGACAATAGAGCTTAAAGGAAATTCATGTAAAATTCAGGTGAACTTCACACGAACTTCATATTGTAAACTAAATATAGTTATAATAGGTTATTATAATGTTAATTTGTGATTTTTCATAAAATTAAAAGTTTGAATTTAGGAGAGAGGAATCAAACCTAAATTCAAACTTTAGTGAAATAATTATTGGAAGTTACGTTTAGTTTTCGCTAATGGATGGATTTACAAGTTCAGCAGGAGTGCCTGTTCCTGCTCCTCCGATTGTAATCGATCCACCAGGAGGAATTTCACCATTCCATCCTGCATTCGTAATTACGTAATGATTATTTATTTTACTACTAATTTTAGAATCCCAAACTTGTGTTAAATTGCCGTTATAATCAAATTCTAATTTCCAGTTTTTAATAGAGGTCGTTCCACTATTTTTAATTACAATCGAGAAGTTGTAACCACTTCCCCAATTTGAAGTGACTGAAAAGGTAGCATTGCTATTTCCACCAGGAGGTGTTGTGTTAGCATCATCTGTTTTAACTGTAATAGCGGTAGGCTGTGACTTATTTCCGGCAGCATCTTTGGCAATTACTGAAAATGTGTATTCTGTATTAGATTTTAAGTTTTTAATTGTAATGCTATTTGTTGTTGTACTCCACTTCTCTTCTCCAGCAGTAATTTCATATTCCGTAACTCCTACGTTATCAGTAGATGCCGTCCAGTTTAATTGAACTGAGTTTGAATTTTTATTTGTTACAGCAATATTTTTTACGTTTGTTGGTGGCTCAATATCTTTTTGAGTAATAGGTCCACCTAGTAATTCTTTTACTAACGTATCAAGTAATTTTGGTCCACTACAACTATATTTTGGACTGGTGCGACAGTCACCACTAAGCTCCCAAAACATTGCACCACTTAAACCTTTTGTCTTTATATAGTCTGTTTTATATTTCATAGATTCGTTGTCATCATAGCTAATAAATGTACCTGTAGTTGCATTATATAAATAAGGTACTTTCGCCACATCGTTCCATCCGCGAACAAAGCCATTTTTATTAACATAATTAGCTGCTAAATCACCATAATCGTACACACCTGTATCGCCGGTAGAATAGTCATCCCAAGTACCTTTAGAAGCGAGCTTTCCATCACTACCTGGTTTACAAGGTTGGTATTGTCCGTTATTTTCTTTTCCACAACTTTTCCACCCGCGTCCGTAAAATGGTACACCTAATACGAGTTTATCTGCTGGAACCCCTTCATTTGTATAAATGTTTATCGCACCATCTACGTAAAAATTCGTATCCGCTGCTGGGTCATTTGGATCTTTGTATAGAGCTGCATTATGGTTAGAAGTAGCTTCCCATCCACCGTGGAAATCATATGTCATAATATTAATCCAATCCAGTATTTGAGAGATTTTCTTTAGCTCTGTATGATCAGCGTAACGTTGGCTTGCACCTGATGCAATTGTTAGTAAATATTGTTTACCATCTTCTGCACCAGCTTTCGTTAATGCATTTCGAACTTCTTGAAGGAGTAGGGTGAAGTTTTGCTTATCTTCAGGACGATAACTACCACCAGGAATCGTTTCTACGCCCGGATATTCCCAATCTAAATCAACGCCGTCAAATCCATATTCGCGTAGGAAATCGACTGTAGATTCAGCGAATACTTTTCTTGTTTTTTCATCAGCGGCCATGTCAGAAAAGCGGTTAGACCAAGTCCAGCCACCAACGGAAATAATTGTTTTTAAGTGAGGATACTTAGCTTTTAATCGTTTCAGTTCGCCGAAATTTCCGCAGCGTGCGTATTTATCACAATCTTCCCAAGTTGTACCTGAGCCAGGATAAGATTTTGTGACATCGGCCCATGGTTCACCGAGTACGAGAGTACCATTAGGGACTTCTTTATTTTGCAGTGGTACACCAGATTCTTTACAGTTCCACGTTTGTTTATTTGGATTATCGGGGTGAGTAGAAGGGTTTCCATGTTTTCCATTCCAGCAAATATCAGCGAAAGCATAGTTTAAATGAGTTAGCTTTGATGCATCAATATCTGCAACTTGATAATTACGTCCGTAAATGCCCCATGAAGGAAAATACCCAACAATTTTTTGACCTTGCTTTTGTGAATCTGCTAATGCGACATTGGGAGTAATAAAGTTTGTGAGAAAAAGAGGTAAGAAGAGTAGTAGGGATAGTAATAGCAGTGTGAATTTTTTTGATTTCATAGCCATTTCTCCTTTCAAAATAAAAGATATATTTAAAGGCATGCGCCAATAAATCAAAATGAATCTAGATAAAAATGATCAGACATCACGAAGTCTATACAAGGAGCTGAAGCTGATTAAATCGTAGCAAATGTAAGATTTGGTGTAAACGCTTTATTGAATTCGAAAAGACTTTCTCAATATGAAATGGCTCTAATACAGATTACACATGAAAATAAAATATCGATTAGAGAGGAAAGGGCTTCTTGGAGTTAAATTTGAGAAAAAATTGTATGAGGTCAATTTGTAATAGCGTAGCAAGATAATGAAATTTCATGTAAAATAATAGTAAAAATATGTAAGGGAGGGAGTAATGTGGATGTGTTTTTGAATATTGCCGAAGAAAAAATTCGACAAGCAATACGGAATGGAGACCTTGATCATATTCCGGGAAAAGGAAAACCACTACAATTAGAAGACCTTTCAATGGTACCTCCAGAACTTAGAATGAGTTATAAAATTTTAAAAAACGCGGGCATGATTCCACCAGAAATGGAACTGCAAAAAGATATATTAAAAATAGAGGATTTAATTGCTTGCTGTTATGATGAAGAAGAGAGAAAAAAATTAAAAGAAGAGTTAACGGCAAAAACGCTACGTTTTCAGCAAGTAATGGAAAAAAGAAAGATTAAAGATAGTTCAGCATTTCGTATGTATCAAGATAAAGTATTTCATAAACTACGTTAAGAGGGATAAGATGAAAAACTTTGAAACAATAGAAGAATTAGTAACATATATTGAAGAACAACAATTAGTACTTCTGTTTATTAAAACGGAAAATTGTGGTGTTTGTGATGTCATGTTAAGGAAAGTAAATTACGTATTAGAGAATTATGATTACGTAGAGAAAATAGAGATATTACTGCAAGACATGCAAGAGGTTGCAGGGCGATATGCAGTATTTACTGGACCGACAATTTTATTATTTCATAATGGAAAAGAGATTCTTCGTGAATCGCGCTTCATTTCGCTTGAAAATCTAGAGAGAACCATTCAATTATTCGAGGAATAGGGGAGGCTTTTATATGGAATTTATTATTTTCATACTATTATTTGTTGTAGTTGTAACAATCTTAACAGCAGTTCGATCAAACAAAAAGAAGGTAAATCTTACAAAACAAAATAACATTCATAATTCATCTAACAACTCATCACCGCTATTTTTCTTTGCTGGATCTGATAATGATAGCTCGTATGATGGAGGTTCACATGATTGTGGAGGGTCTTTTGGTGGAGATAGTGGGGGAAGCTGCGGTGGTGGCGGTGATTGATGAAAATGCGCCTTATATAGGCGTATTTCTTTTTAAACAAACGTTTGATTAAATACTTTTAACATACTAAGGGGAATGGAAATGAAAAGGGAGCCGAAAGTGAAAAACAAGGGGAAAGTAATGTTATTTTTATTAGCTGCGGGAGGCGTATTTCTTGTTAAATTAGGAGTTAAAATTGGAATTATACACATGATTCGAACGTGGTTTGAGAGTACGTTTTCTTAAATAAGGAATATAGCCTCTTGTAATAGAGGTTTTTAATTTGTTATCATTAGACTGAACGGTCGGTTTAAAGAGGTGTGAATATGAGAAGAAGTGCAGAAGAGATAAAGAAAGAAATTGCATATAAAGCAGAAAGTCTGTTTTCACAGAAGGGCTATGCAGCTACATCTATGGAAGAGATTTGTGAAATTACAGAACGAAGTAAAGGAAGTATTTATTATCACTTTAAAAGTAAAGAAGAATTATTTTTATTTGTGGTAAAACAGCATACGTATGATTGGCTTGAAAAATGGAATGAAAAAGAGAAGTCGTATAGTACGAATACTGAAAAATTATATGGTCTCGCGGAATATCATGTAGAGGACATACAGCAACCAATTTCAAATGCAATAGAGGAATTCTCTATGAGCCAAGTTGTAAGTAAAGAGATTTTGGATGAACTATTAGCTTTAACTAGAGAATCATATGTTATGTTTGAGAAACTAATTGAAGCAGGCATACAGTCTGGAGAGTTTCGTGAAGATAATACGCGCGATCTTATGTATATTGTGAATGGATTATTATCAGGGCTTGGAGTACTTTACTACGAGTTAGATTATAAAGAGTTGAAACGTATTTATAAAAAGGCAATAGATGTATTGTTAAAAGGAATGGCAGCTGAATAATAAGTCAGTTGCTTTTCTATAAAATAAATTAGACCGAACGGTCGGTTTATGAAAGGGGAATGAAAATGAACGCTTTATTTAAAAACCGAGCATTTATGCTCGTTATGGCGTCTGATATTTTACAACAATTTGCAATTTGGATCAGAAATATGGCCCTTCTATATTTCATAATGGAGCGAACGAATAATGATCCAGTTTCCGTTTCATTGTTATCGGTTATGGAATATGCACCTATTTTTATTTTCTCGTTTATCGGTGGTGCGCTAGCTGATCGCTGGAATCCGAAAAGAACAATGGTCGCTGGAGATGTATTAAGTGTAATGTCTATTATAGGAATTGTCCTGTTGTTAAAACTGGATTATTGGCAGGCTATATTTTTTGCAACACTCATTTCAGCGATTGTAGGCCAGTTCTCTCAGCCATCATCTTCGCGTATATTTAAGCGCTACGTAAAGGAAGAACAGGTAGCGAATGCGATTGCATTTAACCAAACATTACAGTCATTATTTATGATTTTTGGACCAGTGGTAGGATCACTTGTGTATACACAACTTGGTTTATTTACGTCACTATATAGCTTAATCATTTTATTTTTGTTATCTGCTATCGCTCTTTCATTTTTACCGAAATGGGTTGAACAAGAGCAAGTGGCGAGAGATTCATTAAAAAATGATATAAAAGAAGGGTGGAAATACGTTCTTCATACGAAAAATTTACGTATGATTACAATTACTTTCACCATTATAGGCTTAGCTGTTGGATTAACAACGCCATTAGAAGTGTTTCTTGTAATAGAACGCCTTGGAATGGAAAAGGAAGCAGTTCAATATTTAGCTGCAGCTGATGGAATAGGTATGTTAATTGGTGGTATTGTTGCTGCGATTTTCGCTTCAAAAGTGAACCCGAAAAAAATGTTCGTATTCGGTATGGGCATATTAGCGATGTCATTTTTAGTAGAAGGGCTATCTACATCATTTTGGATTACTAGTTTCATGAGATTTGGAACAGGTATTTGTTTAGCCTGTGTTAATATCGTTGTCGGTACGCTTATGATTCAACTTGTACCAGAAAATATGGTTGGAAGAGTAAATGGGACGATTTTACCGCTGTTTATGGGAGCTATGCTAATTGGTACTGCTTTAGCTGGAGGATTAAAGGAAATGACATCACTAGTTATTGTGTTTTGTATAGCAATGGCACTTATTTTATTAGCAATAGGGCCAGTTCTACGCATGCAAATAAAGAAAGAAGATGTCACTAATAAAGAGGAACTAACAAATTCGTTAGCGTCGAAATAACTATTGTAAGGGAGCAGAAGTGCTCCCTTTTTCTTTGGCGAACTTTTGACAACTATATGAGCCAATTATATACTGATGATGTAAAAACGATTTTACAGGTTAGGAGAAATGGTGTGAAAAATCAAATCTATGAATTACGCACTGAAAATAATATTTCACAAGGCGCATTAGCTGATAAATGTAAGGTTTCTAGACAAACGATAAATGCAATTGAGAATAATAAATATGATCCAAGCTTAGCGTTAGCTTTTCGTTTAGCGGAAGTATTAGGAACAACTGTTGATAAACTATTTTTGTACAAGCAGTAGGGGGAGTAGTTGTTGGGGAAAGAAAAGATAAGCCTTTTCGTTACTATATTAGTTGCTATAGGTACGTTAGTGTATGCACTTTACTATTGGTTAACTGAACTTCAAGTAAACTGGTATGCACTATTTATTTGTAGCATCGCGTTACATTATCTATTTAAAAGTTTGGCATCACATAGCGTCGAAGGGGATACTGAGGAGAAAGATGATTTAGAAAAACATGTATTAAAAATAAGTGCCAATGTTACATATTATGTACTCGTTGTATTAATTTTTGGCTTGTTTTTCGCATCGGTAGGCTTTAATAGATGGATTGATTTTCATAACATACCGTTATTGTTTGCGTTATGTGCTGCGATAGTTGTAAAGCCGGCTGTTGAGTTTTTAATTGTAAGACGTTATAGATAAAAAAGATCCTCTTCTTGCATGAAGAGGATCTTTTTCTTATAGCGTTTTAGTTTTCGGATTAGGTGGTGTAACGGATGTATTATTTTCAGGGACCTTAGTTAATAAAAATCCACCGATAATAAACAACACAATAATACTAAGAACACCAGCATTTGTTTTTCCTGTTAATTGCGTTGTAACACCGACTAATACTGGACCCATAATCGCGGCAAATTTGCCAAATATATTATAAAATCCAAAAAATTCATTTGCAGATTCTTTAGGTACTAGTTTTGCAAAATAGGAACGACTAAGTGCTTGAATCCCGCCCTGAGAAGTAGCAACTAACATTGCTAAAATCCAGAAATCGAGTGTCGTTTTTAAGAAATAAGCATATATGCAGATAATGATGTAAATAATAATACCGACATATAGCATTTTTTTACCGGTAAATGTCTCCGATAGTTTTCCGTACAATAAAGCGAATGGACAAGCTACAATTTGTGTGACGAATAATATGATTAATAGATTTGTTGCACTAATACCGAGGTCTGTTCCGTAAGCGGTGGACATAGTAATAATTGTATCGACCCCATCAATATAGAAAAAGTAAGCAATTAAGAACATAAAGACCGTTTTATATTCTTTAATATTTTTAAAAGTATCAGCAAGGCGTTTGAAGCTCATTGTAATTGGTCTTGGGTGACGTTCAATATAGTGCGTTTGTTCTACGTTTTTTAGCATTGGAATTGTAAATAATCCCCACCAAAGAGCTGTGATCGCAAATGAAATTTGACTAGCAATGCCGACTGATAAAGGGATAGTTCCTTTTTGAGCAAGAATGATAAGAGCGATACAACCGATAAATGGAATAGTACTCCCAATATAGCCTAAAGCGAAACCTCTTGTAGAAATTCGATCCATTCTATCTTCAGAAGTGACATCTACTAAAAATGCATCATAAAAAATGTTTGCTCCAGCAAAACCGACTAATGCGAGCATATAGCATCCTAGTAATAAGTACCACTGAGATGTTGGAACGACTGCTAGCATACTTGTAAATACGATACCGAGTCCAAAGAAGAATGTGAAAAATCGTTTTTTAAATCCTTTATAATCAGCAACTGTGCCGAGAATAGGAGCAAGTATAGAAATTAAAAGTGTTGCGAACGAGTTTGCATATCCCCAATATGCTGTTGAAGTTGCACCAGATAACCCAGCTTCTTTTGCAGCTGCTTTAAAGTAAATTGGGAATAATGCGGTTGTAATGACGAGCGAATATACGGAGTTCGCCCAATCGTATAATATCCAGCTTTTTTCTTGTCTGGACATTTTTTTCATATAATGTTCCCCCTCAAATTTGTTCTACTAACAGTGTACAAAAATAAAAATTATAAAAAGAGAAACAATGATGAATTTTACATAACTTTTACATATATACACAGTTCTTTACAATTGGAGTAAATCCTCTACAATTGATCCGTCTGTTTCACCTAAGTGTAAACCGAGTAGTCTAGCGATAGTTGGGCCTTCATCAATAAGTCTCATATACGGTATGGTAATGCCGCTTTTTATTCCTTTCCCAGCAGCTATAAAAATTGTTTCATAGTTAGGTTTTGTTGGAGAGTATCCATGCGTACCAAATGTATATTTTTTACTAGGCGTAACATCTTTTTCAGTAATTTCTTTTATAAAATCTCCTGTATAGTTTTCAGTGAAATAATATCCTTCTCGTGCTTCCAACATAAATAAACAATTACCATCTGCACCGCATTCCTTCGCATCCTCATCATGAAGTATAAATTCAATACCGTTTTGTTTATTTTGAAGCAGTTCTTCAAGGAGTAGTTGTACTTCTCGAATTGTATCGGTATCGTTTTTGTCTTTCACATATACATAGGCGGACCCATCGCAACTTTGGCAATAAGCATTCCAGTCTACTAATTTTCCTTTTGAATTTATAGAGATAAGCCCTTTTTGATGAAATAGTACATTTAATTGAATGGCTTTGTTTTCACTTAAAGCGCTATGATCACCAAGAGCGATAATAGTGCTCTCTTCGTATAGTCCACTGTCTTTTAAAGCTTGAATAATTTTCCCTAGTCGCTCATCATGTCTATGAATTGCGGCTATTGTTTCTTTTGATTCAAAGCCGTGATAGTGTCTTTGGGTGTCTAAATCGGTGAAATGTACAAACATGACATTAGGCTTTTTCGTCTGGATTGTATGCACAGCAGAAGCAAGTACGAAATCATCGAGTTCAGGTTGTGACACTCCATTTCGTATATGGCCGAAACGACGATTTAAATCTAATTGATATAGCGGGCTACCGCTAAATAATGAAACTAAAACTTGATTTTGCCACGGTCTATTTGGAAAGATTTCTGGTAAATTGTAATCAATATTTGCTCTGCCGGTAACAGGCCATAGAAGGGCAGCTGTCGTTAAATTTGCTTTATGTGCTTCATCATATAACGTTGTTCCTTGTATTGATTTTCGGTACCAATGCCAATCGGGTGATTCACGTCCAGGTTGAAGTAACGTATTGCTAACAACACCATGTTTATTAGGGTAATTACCAGTTACGATTGTTGAGTGACTTGGGTATGTTACAGAAGGATAAATTGGTTCTACTTTTTCGACAACCGTACCCTTTTTGATTAGAGATTGGAAGTGAGGTAATTTTTGTAGTATAGGAAAATCTAAAGCTGATAAACAGTCGAATGATAAAATGATGACACGATTCGTTAATGCTTTATCCATAAAGTAATCCTCCTAATTATATAAAACCTATTACTATATACTACTATTAATACCTAGTAATAAAAATATGTTTTTAAATAAAATTTATTATTTATTTTCAGAAAAGTTGAACATATAATAAGTATAAGGGAATCTATGGAAGGAGGGAATGGTATGGACTGGTTAGATGGATTTGGTATATTTTACATCATTGGCGGAATCACGATTATCCTTGTATTTGCTATTTCGTATTTACTAAAGAAACGGTTTCCAGACAAGCAGTTCGATATTATATTTGCACTTAGTCTAATACTTCTTTGTTTAGCATCCTTTCCTGTTACAATGATGGTTATTGGTGGATGGGAAGGAATGGGGTATGGGTTTATTGGTTTCTTCGTCCTACTTGGTACACTTATTGGTATGATTGCACATCAACTTTTAAAAATATCACGAAAAAGCTACGTATAAAACTGTAAAAAATGAAAAGAATATATAAAAATAAGAAAATTCACTCTTGTTTTGAAGTGAAATTTATATTATGATATTCAACAAATTTATTTTGTTATAACGATGAAAAAGGACTAGTATATGTTCAACCTTTTTAGCAGAGAGAGAATCCGTCAGGCTGAAAGATTCTTAAAAAGACAACATGGAACCTACCTTTGCGTTCTGCATATGCAGCGGGAATTTCCCGTTATCAAAAAGAGAGCATGCACAATTTTGTGCATGAATCAGGGTGGTAACGCCGGCAAAGCTCGGTCCCTATTTAGGGACGCGGGCTTTTTTGTATTTTCTAGAAGGAGGAAGACTGACTATGGCAAAAGAACAAGTACAAGCGATTACGAAGATGGAAGAGGACTTTGCACAGTGGTACACAGATATTGTAAAAAAAGCAGAACTTGTTGATTATTCAAGTGTAAAAGGATGTATGATTCTACGCCCGTACGGCTATGCCTTATGGGAAAATATGCAGAAAGTTATGGATGAGAAGTTAAAAGCAACCGGTCATGAAAATGTGTATATGCCAATGTTTATCCCAGAGAGCTTATTACAAAAAGAGAAGGATCATGTAGAAGGATTTGCTCCTGAAGTAGCATGGGTGACACATGGCGGGAATGAAAAGTTAGCAGAAAGACTTTGTATACGCCCTACATCTGAAACTTTATTCTGTGAGCACTTTTCAAAAATTGTGCAATCCTATAATGATTTGCCAAAGTTATATAATCAGTGGTGTTCAGTAGTTCGTTGGGAAAAGACAACGAGGCCATTTCTTCGCACAACGGAATTCTTATGGCAAGAGGGTCATACAATTCATGAAACAGCAGAAGAATCTCAAGCTGAAACATTAAATATTTTAAATCTATATGCTTCTTTCTGTGAAGACTATTTAGCGATACCGGTAATTAAAGGACAAAAAACAGAAAAAGAAAAATTTGCGGGAGCAAAGGCAACTTATACGATTGAAAGCTTAATGCATGATGGGAAAGCACTTCAAACAGGAACATCCCATAACTTTGGAACGAATTTCTCTGAAGCATTTGATATTAAATTTTTGGATCGTACCGGTAAGTGGCAATATGTACACCAAACATCTTGGGGCGTATCAACGAGAATGATAGGTGGACTGATTATGGTTCATAGTGATAATAATGGGCTTGTAATGCCTCCTAAAGTTGCACCAGTGCAAGTTGTTATTGTACCGATTGCTCAGCATAAAGAAGGAGTTTTGGCGAAAGCGCTAGAGTTACAAGGACATATTCAAAAGGTTGCACGAGTAAAAATAGATGCTAGTAATAAAACACCAGGTTGGAAATTTAATGAGTATGAAATGAAAGGTATTCCAATTCGATTAGAAGTTGGTCCTAAAGATATTGAAAAGAATCAAGTTGTACTCGTAAGAAGAGATACGAAAGAAAAAGAGTTTATATCAATGGATCAATTAGAAGAACGCATTCCAGCACTACTTGAGGAAATTCATAACTCTTTATTTAATAAAGCAAAAGTATTTCGTGATGAAAATACGTATAGTGTGACGAAGTTTGAAGAGATGAAAAAATTAGCTGATGAAAAGCAAGGATTTATTAAGGCGATGTGGTGCGGGGAACTAGCTTGTGAAGAGAAATTAAAAGAAGAAGTCGGAGTATCTTCTCGCTGTATGCCTTTTGAGCAAGAGCATTTAGCTGACGAATGTATTTGTTGTGGTAAAGAAGCAAAACAAATGGTGTATTGGGGAAAAGCGTATTAATGCTCTTTTGGATAGGAAGGATGAAAAGGACTTTAGGCTGCATAATAAAATGCAATCCAAAGTCCTTTTTAGTTTTACAATTTGTTTCATGTATTTTTAAGATGGAAGGATATGTTTTTATTTTGCGTTTTTACGGCGAATGAATAGTAACATACCAATTAGGAATGTTGAAAGTCCCATTAAAATAGATGCAGGATAATGTGTTGCAGTATTCGGTAACTTATCGCCTTGTTTTTTCGCGTTATCTTTTACGTTACCACCTTTGGAACTATTGCCACCTTGAGGGCCATTTCCTCCTTGAGAACTGCTATCGCCTTTACCACGGTTACCTCCATGAGAGTCATTTCCCCCTTGAGAACTGCTATCGCCTTTACCACGATTGCCGCCAGAGCCGTTGTCGCCAGAGCCATTGCCGCCAGAGCCGTTGTCGCCAGAGCCGTTGTCGCCAGAGCCATTGCCGCCAGAGCTGTTGTCGCCAGAGCCACTGCCGCCAGAGCCGTTGCCACCAGAACCATTACCGCCGGAACCACTGCCATCAGAACCGCTACCGCCGGAACCATTGCCACCAGAACCACTGCCATCAGAACCGCTAGAGCCATTGCCACCAGAACCGTTACCGCCGGAACCATTGCCACCAGAACCATTGCCATCAGAACCGTTACCGCTAGAGCCATTGCCACCAGAACCGTTACCGCCGGAACCATTGCCACCAGAGCCGTTGCCACCAGAACCACTGCCATCAGAACCGCTACCGCCGGAACCATTGCCACCAGAACCACTGCCATCAGAACCGCTAGAGCCATTGCCACCAGAGCCGTTGCCACCAGAACCACTGCCATCAGAACCACTGCCATCAGAACCGCTACCGCTAGAGCCATTGCCACCAGAGCCGTTGCCATCAGAACCATTGCCACCAGAACCATTGCCATCAGGGCCGTTGCCGCCAGAACCATTGCCACCAGAACCACTATCGTCCTGAGAACCACCGTTTCCTGGTGGTTTATTATTATCTTTTGAGTTACCTTCTGCGAAATGATCGTTATTTTGTACAATCGCATTTGTTACTGGAGAGAAGTTTTCTGTTGCTGCATTACCAATATTTAAACCACTAAAAAAAGATAAAGAAAGAGTTGATGCTAAAATAAAAATTTTCGTCATTGATTTCCTCCTGAAAAATTAATATTCCATCTAAAATACATCCCTTTGTAATATTTCATAGGAAAAAGAGTTTTATACAAAAAAATCTATATATAGAAAAAGGTGGTGTATTTCTAAAGAGAGAAAAGAGTTAGTGTAAATTCTTTATAATAGTAGAGTAGTGGGAATTTCACACACATTACAGTAGAGGAAGTGACAGCAGATGAAAGAGTATATTGCATTTGATATTGGTGGTACACACATTAAATATGGAATTGTTTCAGAAACAGGAACAGTACTAAAGCATAAAACAGTTCTAACAGAAATTCATTTGGGCGGAGAACAAATCATTCAAAAACTCATTCTTTTATCAAAAAAATTAATGGGGGAACATAAGGTTTGGGGAATTGGTATTAGTACGGCGGGAATTGTTGACGTTAATAAAGGGGTGGTGACGGGAGGTGTGGATCATATTCCGGGCTATAGTATGATTCCTATTATGAATAGATTGCAAGAGGTATTAAAAGTTCCTGTATCCATTGATAATGATGTGAATTGTGCAGCGTTTGGAGAAAAGTGGAATGGTAGTGGAAGAGAGAAAGGAAATTTTATTATGTTCACCCTTGGAACTGGTATTGGAGGAGCAATTTTTATAGATGGAGAGTTATATAGAGGGCATTCGTTTAGTGCTGGTGAATGGGGAAATATGTTAATAGAAGGAAAGCCGTTTGAAGAGGTCGCTTCCATTTCAGGGTTAATTCATCTTGTCCGAAAATATAAAGGAGAAGGTGATTGGAATGGGAAAACGATTTTCGAACTGTATGATAAAGGAGATAGGGAAGTTACGCAAGCAGTTGAGGTATTCTTTAAACATTTAGCGATTGGAATTAGTAACCTTGCTTATATTTTCAATCCAGAAATGATTGTTATAGGTGGCGGAATTACTGATAGAGGAAATCAGTTCTTAAAAGAAGTAAAAGAAGAGGTAGAAAAATATTTACAAAAAGAGATTTATAATAATTGTGAGATTGAACTTGCACAAAACGGTAATTGTGCAGGAATGATTGGTGCTATTTACCACTTCTTACATCATCATAAGTAAATTATATGAATGTTTTCATATAACTGAGAATTTATCCTTTTTATCACTAGGTAAATAATGCTACAATATAAGAGGAGAATACAATATTTTCCGTATTGGAAAATGCTTTGTAGAAAGGAAGAAACTGCATGCCTATTATTTTAGAAAAAGGTCAAAAGATCGATTTAACGAAAGGACAACCCAAAGTAGCAAAACTACAGGTTGGCTTAGGCTGGGATCCAATTGGGCAATCAGGTGGGTTTCTGTCTTCATTATTTGGAAGTAAACCAAATGTAGATTGTGATGCATCAGTTGTTATGTTAGAAGAAGATCGTTTTTTAAACAAAAACGATTTAGTTTACTTCGGAAACAAGCTTTCTACTTGTGGTAGTATTATTCATTCAGGAGATAATTTAACAGGCGAAGGCGCTGGTGATGACGAAACAATTTTCGTAGAATTACATAAAGTTCCGAGCCGTATTAATCGTTTAGTATTCGTTGTAAATATTTATGACTGTGTAAATCGTCGTCAAGATTTCGGGATGATTCGTAATGCATATATTCGTATTCAAAACCCGCAAACTGGCGAAGAATTCGCACGCTATAATTTATCGGATAATTATGCTGGCAAAACGACTCTAATTGCAGGTGAAATGTATCGCCACGGAAGTGAATGGAAGTTTTCAGCTGTTGGAGAAGGAACACAAGATAAAAACTTAAGTGAGATTGTATCACGTTATCAATAATATAAACCGAGGAGGAATTGTATATGGCATCAATTTCATTGAAAAAAGGACAAAAGGTAGACTTAACAAAAACGAATCCAGGTCTTTCAAAAGTTCTTGTAGGACTTGGTTGGGATACAAATCGTTATGATGGACAAGCTGATTTTGATTTAGATGTTAGTATCTTTTTAGTAGGTGCTAACGGTAAAGTTTCAGGAGCAGAAGATTTTGTTTTCTATAATAACCCAAAAGGTGCGAATGGTGCTGTAGAACATTTAGGAGATAACCGAACTGGCGAAGGTGAAGGCGATGATGAATCTATCAAAGTAGATTTGAAAAATGTACCTGCACATATCGAACGTATTTGTTTCACAATTACAATTTACGATGGAGAAGGTCGTAGCCAAAACTTTGGTCAAGTTTCTAACTCTTTCGTACGTATTTTAGATGAAGAAAAGAATGCAGAGTTAATTCGTTACGATTTAGGAGAAGATTTCTCTATTGAAACAGCTGTTGTAGTAGGTGAACTATACCGCCATGCAGGTGACTGGAAGTTCAATGCAATCGGAAGTGGATTCCAAGGTGGATTAGCGTCTCTATGTAACAATTTCGGTTTAGATGTAGAGTAATAGATTTAACTATCCATTAGTAAGTATATATTTACTAATGGATATGTTTTTAAAGATTAAAATATAGAGGTGAATATACATGGCCATTCAGTTACAAAAAGGACAGAAAATCGATTTAGGTAAAACAAGCCCTGGCTTAACAAAAGCAGTAATTGGTCTTGGTTGGGATATTAAATCTTATGATGGTGGATCAGATTTCGATTTAGATGCATCTGCCTTTCTATTAGACGCGAACGGAAAATGTACGAAGGAAACTGATTTTATCTTCTATAATAATTTACAGTCTCCTTGTGGATCTGTTCTACATACAGGTGATAACCGTACAGGTGAAGGTGAAGGCGATGATGAACAACTTGTTGTGGACTTAAAGAAAGTTCCAGCAGATGTGCACAAAATTGCTATTACAGTTACGATTTATGATGCGGAAGGCCGTAGTCAAAACTTTGGACAAGTAGGAAATGCTTTCGTTCGTTTAGCAAATGAAGAAACGAATGAAGAAGTTCTTCGTTTTGATTTAGGGGAAGATTTCTCCATCGAAACAGCAGTTGTCTTTTGTGAATTATACCGTCATAATGGACAGTGGAAGTTTAATGCAGTAGGAAGTGGATTCCAAGGTGGCTTAGGTGCGCTTGTAAGAGCGTATGGCTTGGATGCATAGGAAGGAAACGATATTCGTTTCCTTTTTTTGACCTTTCTATAAATCTAGCAAAGAATAGGGGATATAGGTAAGATGAGTATTTTGCAAGGAATCCTTGATACGTATGCTCAATTTTTCGACTTGGACATGTGGATTAAAGTGTTGCAGGATCCAGTATCTTGGGGATTAATAGGTACACTTGTTGTACTTGAAGGATTGTTATCTGCTGATAACGCACTTGTATTAGCGGTAATGGTAAAACACCTTCCGGAAGAAAAACGTAAAAAAGCATTATTCTATGGACTTATTGGAGCTTATGTATTTCGATTTATCGCAATTGGAATTGGAATGTTCTTAATTAAATTAGCATGGGTAAAAGTGTTAGGTGCACTTTACTTAGCATGGCTTTCAGTTAAATACTTTATTGATAAACGAAAAGGTAATGCAGAAGAAGAGGAAGCTCATGGTATGAACCAAAACAGTGTTCTCTTCAGAATGTTTGGTGTCTTCTGGGGAACAGTTGCGATGGTTGAATTAATGGATATCGCATTCTCTGTAGATAGCGTACTTGCTGCATTTGGTGTATCAAATGAAGTTTGGATTCTATTATTAGGTGGAATGCTCGGTATTTTAATGATGCGCGGTATCGCTGGTGTATTCTTAAAATTGTTAGAGCGTATTCCAGAACTTGAAACGACAGCATATATTTTAATCTTAATTATCGCAGCAAAAATGTTATTGTCTGTCATTCATATTGAAATAAGCCATACAGTGTTCTTCATTATTTTAGTTGTAGCATTTGGAGCAACATTTATACTTCACTACATGAAGAATTCTGGACAAGCTAAAGAAGAAGTTGCAGCTACTAAAGAAGACAATAAATAATTGAAATGGGTTTGCTCGTTTTACGAGCGCCCATTTTTTATAGACAGAAATAGTTTATAATAGAAGAAAGACTTAGAAAAAGTAAATGTTTTTGGAGGTGAACTGTTGTGTTTTCACGTTTTACACTTCAACCATATGCATTAAAAGATGAATCAGATTTAAAGCAATTTGAAACGCTTTTAGAAAAACGTCCACAATATGAGCTGACAGAGAATGAGATGAAATTTAGTTATATAGCATGTCGAATCCTTGGCGTTCCTAATGATGTAGATGAATATTTCAATGAACTATTTGATTATAGTGAAGCGAAAGGAATTGAAGTTTTACATGAACAAAATTTAAATAAAGTAATCGATTCGGAAAAACTTCGTCATATTCAAGAAGTGTTCGGATTACATCAAGAAGCACCAAATGGTCTAACAGTAAATAGGCTAGTGGCACACTTATCTGGGAAACAACTTTTGCCGAAAGTAGATAATCCTGATTTACAACATTATATACATACGACATTTATTTCTGTATTGAAATTATATGAGAAACAACATAATCAATCTTTAAAGACAGAAGGCTTCCGTCGTTTCTTAATCGACATGATTAAATTAAGCGAAAATTACGTAGCGAAGTGGTTCTCTACGATTAACTATAAGAAACAAATGCCGCGTATTGTTTGGTACGGTGATGCACAGGAAAGCCGTATATATTTCTTATACTTTCTTATTATGCTCGGCTGCGATGTACTTTATTATCACCCAGAAGGAAAAGATGGATTTGAGAATGTCGATGAAGAGGGAAGGACATTTATTATGTCTCATCCAGGCCGTATTGCTCTTGAACCATTTCCAGATCGCCGCCGTGAGCGTGTTGCAACAGTAGCGTATCAAGCTTCAAAAGAAATTGAGCAAGTACTTCACCACGATAATTCACTGCTGTACAAGCCGTGGCAATTCCGTTCCTATACGCCTGTAGCTCGTACATTAAAAACAACATATGATGAACTCTTTTTAATTACGAAAGAAAAGGCGTTTGTACGCCCGACATTCTTTGTTGAAAATAAACACATTTATATCCCTTCTTTATTTGCGAAAATATCAGGTGTTTCAAAGAATGATAAAGAGTATTTTCAACGATTAAAGGCTGTTACATCATTTGATAACAGTTTATTAATTAATACATTTCCGTTTACGAAAGAACAAAAAGCAAATTTCCAATACCATTATCGAGATGCATTAGACCGCGGGGGAAAATTGCATCCAGATTTAATTATGAACAGTCATTGGTGGCCACATAAACGATTGCCAGAAGGATTACAACATGGTATTGCAGAAGCGATTATCCATACGTGTGAAAGCGAAATGTGTAAACCAATTGCAAAAGAGACGAAACAAGATGTAGCGTTATATGTTTTCGCGCAACTTTCTCAAATACCACCGAATATTTTAGAACAGCTTGAGAAATTTGATTATTCACAAGATGTACCGAAAATTGTTATATTTAATAATGAGAAGAGTGGAGAGTTAACTCGTTCTGATGCTGTTTTATTACTATTTTTAAATCAAATTGGAGTAGATGTATTCCATTTCAATCCAACAGGAAGAAACGACATTGAACCGTATATTGAAGCGGAGGCATTTGATTCACATTGGCTTGAAGAAGTTAATTTCGATCTTGAGTTTCATGGTTCATCAGCCTATAAAAATTTATCACAAACAATAAAAGGACTATTTCGTCCATTTTTATAAGGAAAGGGAGATTACCATATGAATAACCCAGTCGTACTAGATTCGAAAACAGAATTAAATGAGCAAACAGCACAAGATGTTCGCTTGCAGCTTAGACAAGATGCAGATGTACAACGTATTTATAATGCGGTAGATATTAAAGATCAATTAGAATTAATCGAACTTGGAAAAGAACCTTCTATGGAAATTTCACGTTTCGCTGATCAAATTTTACATACAATGTCATTATCAAAAATAGAAGATTCGGGTGAATTATTAAAACAACTTGGTAAAATTATGGACCGATTCGATAGCAAAGACTTTGCGGAAGAGAAAAGCGGTTTCTTCTCACGTATGTTCAAAAAAGCGGATAAAATGATTGAACAAATCTTTAGCAAGTATCAAACGATGGGCCGTGAAATTGATAAAGTGTATGTGGAAATTACGAAGTATCAAGATGAAATGAAAAAATCAATTGGTACGTTAGATGGTTTATATGAGCAAAACTTAAAATATTATTTAGACTTAGAAAAATACGTAGTAGCAGGAGAAATGTTATTAGAGCGTTTAAATACAGAGTTAGTTCCGATGTATGAGGAGCGTGTACGTAATAATGATCAATTAGCAGGTATTGAATTAGAGTCGCTTAAAAACTCTGTTGAAATTTTAGAACAACGTATCGATGATTTAGAAAAAGCACGTATGGTGGCGTTACTGACAGCACCACAAATTCGTATGATTCAACGTGGTAAT
Source organism: Bacillus cereus group sp. Bc061 (assembly GCF_027715825.1). Classification (NCBI taxonomy): domain Bacteria; kingdom Bacillati; phylum Bacillota; class Bacilli; order Caryophanales; family Bacillaceae; genus Bacillus; species Bacillus cereus group sp. Bc061. The sequence goes on along the minus strand of NZ_JAQFTZ010000006.1, from coordinate 73,641 downwards.
AATAAATTAATTGGTAAAATCAATACAGCATTTATTACAACGATTCCTATCTTTAAAAATGGTATCATTCAAGCGGTAAATGCGAAGCGTCAAAAGCTTGTTGCAGATTCTATGGCTGAACTGGATCGCCGTACAAATGAATTACTGAAGAAAAATGCACAAAATATTGCGACGCAAAGTGTGGAAGTAGCGAGGTTATCAGGTTCTTCTAGTATTAAGATGGAAACACTTGAGGAAACTTGGAACATTATTTCAAGAGGTATGCAAGAAACACAACAAATTGAAGAACAAAATAAACGTGAGCGTGAAGAAAGCCGCAAACGTATGGCTACATTAACAGAGAACATTAAAAAAGAATTACAAGGATAAAGTGAAACTTTAATCAGTGGGGTTTTGTTCATTCCCGCTGATTATTAGCCTTCACCGATCGGATGTTTACTGCCGGTGAATAGTGGGGTAAATGAAAAGGCAATGAGGAATAGTCCTCATTGCCTTTTAGTTTTTCTTCACTAATTTAATGATTTCATTCACAACAAGCGGAATGATACTTAATAAGAGAACAAATCCCCAATCTCGCATCGTTAATGCATGCACACCGAATATATTTGCAAGGGGCGGAATGGAGATGATACAAACTTGCATAAGAACACCGATAAGAAGGGAGAAGACTAAATATTTATTTGTAAAAATCCCAATTGAAAAGATCGATTTCGTTCTTGAACGCAAGTTAAATGAATGAACGAGCTGAGAAAAACTAAGAACGACAAATGCCATCGTTTGAGCGTGTAATAGAGCATCCTCATCAATTTGCTCTGGGAAAAGAGGGAATAGATGTGTATCTCCAGTATAGAACTTTGCTCCGGCGATAAAGGCTATTAGCGTCAAAAGGCCAATGACAACCCCATTGAAAATAAGGAAAGGAACGCTACCACTAAATAAGCTTTCTTTCGCATGTCGTGGTTTTTCCTTCATCACATCAGGATCTTCAGGATCAACCCCAAGTGATAATGCAGGCAGCGTATCTGTAATTAAATTCACCCACAAAATGTGAATAGGTCGTAGTGGTGTTGCCCAGCCGAGTAAAATGGCTAAAAATAAAGTGATAATTTCTCCGAAGTTACAAGAGAGTAGGAAGAGAATTGATTTTTTTATGTTACGATAAATGTTTCTACCTTCCTCAACAGCTTTCACGATAGATGAGAAATTATCATCTGTTAATACGACATCCGCTGCCCCTTTTGCAACATCTGTTCCTGTAATGCCCATCGCTACGCCAACATCTGCTTGTTTTAAAGATGGAGCGTCATTGACGCCATCACCAGTCATAGAAACGATATTGCCTTTTGCACGTAATGCTTTTACGATCTTTACTTTATGTTCTGGAGAGACTCTAGCGAATACATGTAAGCGATCAATTTTGTTTGCTAGTTCTGTATCTGAAATGTTGTCTAATTCAGTTCCAATCATAATTTCAGATATTTCTTCAGCGATGCCAAGTTCTTTAGCAATTGCAAAGGCGGTATCTTTATGGTCACCAGTAATCATAACTGTGCGAATACCGGCTTTTTTACATTCTGTAATTGAATCTTTTACTTCAGTTCGCGGTGGATCAATCATACCGACAAGACCAATAAAGATGAGATTTTCTTCGAGATGATCTATATCCACATCGTTTGAATTGTATTGTTTAAATGCGAATGAAAGTACTCTTAAAGCTTCTTGAGACATTGACCCAGCGGCTTCTAATATTTGATCTTTATCAGCATCTGTTAGAACCTCGATTTTACCGTTTTTAAATATGTGGGTACATCGAGGTAAGAGTTTATCGATAGCACCTTTCGTCATGCTATAGTAGCTTTCATCATATGTATGCACGGTTGACATCATTTTACGATCTGAATCAAAAGGTAGCTCATTTACACGTTCATGTATTTTTTCTAAATGATCTTTTTGCATATTAAAGGTGCTCCCGGCAACGAGAAGAGCAATTTCAGTCGGGTCTCCCGTTTGTGAGTCATTATTGTAAGATGCATCATTACATAGCACCATATTTTCTAACAATAGACGTTGCACATCATTATTTACGTTTAAATTTTCTAATTGATCGTATGTGTTATCACTATAAAAGTGAGTAACGGTCATTTTATTTTGTGTTAACGTACCTGTTTTATCTGAACAAATAATTGTGACAGAACCGAGAGCTTCAACAGCTGGTAGTTTCCGAATGATAACATTTTGTTTAATCATACGCTGCACACCAATTGCAAGAACGATGGAAACGATAGCTGGCAAACCTTCTGGAATAGCTGCAACGGCTAAACTAATTGCAGTCATAAACATTTCTAGTGTATCTCGTCCTTGTAAAAAGCCGATGAGAAACATCACGATACAAATAGCTACAGCAACAAAGCCTAAATACTTTCCGACTTGTGCTAAGCTTTTTTGAAGTGGTGTCATATCATCGTCTGCTTCATGTAACAAGGTAGCAATCTTACCAATTTGTGAGTTCATTCCAGTTTCAACAGCAACACCAACGCCTCGTCCATATGTAACAAGAGTAGACATAAAGGCCATATTCTTTTGATCACCGAGTGGTACTTGTTCATCACTTTGCATGGAAGGGTGGTAGATTGCATCTTTATCAACAGGGACAGATTCACCAGTTAGAGCAGATTCTTCAACTTTTAAATTTGCGGTTTCGATCAGGCGTAAATCGCATGGGATATATCGTCCGGCGTCGAGCATAACGATATCACCTGGAACGACGTGCTCAGATGGAATTTCTTTTAGTTCACCATTTCGCTTGACGATAGCTTTAGGTGTCGCCATCTTTTTCAATGCCTCTAAAGCTTGTTCTGCTTTCGATTCTTGGACGACACCGATAACAGCATTTAAAACTACAACGAGCGCAATAATACTTGCATCAGCCCATTCACCTACAAAGGCTGAAATAAGGGCAGCAATAATAAGGACATATACGAGGACGTCATTAATTTGGGCGAAAATACGTTGCCATAAAGTGCGTTTTTGTTTTGTAGCTAATTCATTAAAACCGTATTGCTTTAAACGTTCACTTGCAATTTCTTCTGTTAAACCGTGTTGTTCATTTGTTTCTAAGTCAATTAATGTTTGGTCTTTCGTCTTACTGTACCAATTGCTCATAAGTAAGCACCTCCAGTAAAAACAGTTAGCAATGGTAGTGTTGCTATTATTTGTGAGTAGTATGTATGGAGAAAAAATCTAAGGTGAGGTTCTACTTCTATTGTACAATATTTTACAGTTGATTGAGGGAAAGAGAAGAGTTGTCATGAATTTGTTGGAAGTAAAAAAGAGCCCCATAAGCGAGGCTCCTTTACTTTTTAATTAATGTACCTAATTCTTCTGTAATAGCTTGCATTTCACTAATGCTGAATGTTTCACGTTTCATAACATGCTCATAAATGTCACGTAAGTCTTCGTACATTTCTTCATTAAAGCTAGCAGCTCTCATCGCTCCAGCATTAACCATACGTAATTTTTCTTTAATAGCTTCAACCATATATTCAACGTTTTCTTCTGACTTTACGGATAAATCCACCGAAGTGTCCCCCTTTAAAATAACATAAGGCTATCTTAACATTTTTTATCATTTTCGTTAATGAATCTTTTCAATCCTATTAAATTAGTAGGGATTTCCTTTATATTCACTAATTGGTTGTTTATACTATAAGTATATATAAAGAAATGCACCAAGAAAGGAAGAAACAAAAATATGGTTCAAGTATTGTTTGTTTGTCTTGGGAACATTTGCCGTTCTCCGATGGCAGAAGCGATTTTTCGAGATCTTGTCGTAAAAGAGGGACTCGAAGAGAAAATTGTCATTGATTCTGCAGGAACTGGAGATTGGCATGTTGGCCATCCGCCACATAAAGGAACACAAAAAATTTTAAAAGAAAATGCAGTCACTTTTGAAGGAATTAAAGCAAGGCAAGTAGAAAAAGAAGACTTAACAAAGTTTGATTATATTATTGCCATGGACAACAAGAATATAGCAGATTTAAAAAGTTTAGGTAAAACTGGAGGCTATATTGGTAGGCTGTCCGATTTTGTTCCAGACGGTGGCTGGACAGACGTTCCCGACCCTTACTATACAGGGAATTTCCAAGAAGTATATGACCTTGTAACAGAAGGGTGTGCAAAGCTATTAGCTTTCATTCGAAAAGAACAAGGAATATGAGGAAGCTTAGAAAGAAATACTTTCTAACATAAGAAATGAAAGGGTGAAGGAATATGGCAAAGAAAAATAATATTGCTCGAAACATTGCGATTGGTGTAGCTGCAGGTGTAGCTGTATCTATGTTGAAGAAAGAAAACCGTGAAAAAGTAAAAAATACTGCAGAAAAAGCAAAAACAAAGATGATTGAAATTGGTGAAAATGCAAAAATCAAAGAAAAAGTGCAAACTGTTACAGATAAAGGACGCGAACTTGCTGATTTAAATGTAGTGAAAGCAAAAGTAGCAGAAATTAAAAAATTGACGCCGTCTGTTGTAGAGACGTTAAAAGAAACGAAAGAAATTTTTAGTAAGAAAAAGGTTGAGCCAGCAGAGAAGCCAGAAACGATTGAAATTCAAGCTGTTTCTCCAAAAGTAGATGAACTGAAAGCAGAAGAAGAGCCGGTAGTTGCTGAAGATGGCGGTATGAAAGAAGCGCGTGAACTATTTATGAAAGACTCCAATGTAGAGGAAAAAAAAACTGAAGCGTACATTGAGTTGAAGCAAGATAAAGAAGAGAAGAAAAGCGTTTAACCATATATGAGAAAAATTTTAGAAAAGGTGAGAAGAAATCGTACTTATTCGTTTGGTAAAGATTTATATGACCGAACGATGCGCGATGATGTAGCGGGCTTGGCAGCACAGCTCGCTTATTTCTTCTTGCTTGCGATTTTTCCTGGGCTTGTTTTCTTAATTACGCTTCTTGGATTCATTGACCTTCAAACAGAAAGTGTGCTCAACTTATTAGAACCGTACGTACCTGAAGATGCAATGTCTTTAATTGAAGTAAACGTGGATAAAGTTGTAAATGAGCAAAATGGTGGTTTATTATCATTTGGTTTATTATCAATGCTATGGTTTGCTTCAAATGGTGTAAATGCGGTGATGAATGCTTTTAACCGTGCGTATGATGTAACAGAAACACGTTCTTTTATTAAAACGAGGGCGTTATCAATTGTATTTACATTAGCGATTATTTTTATGATTGTGTTTGCACTAATTGTTCCAGTGTTTGGACAAGTCATTGGGGCAGCTGTATTTAAAGCAATTGGTTTATCGGATAGTTTTTCTTACGTGTGGAGTATTACGCGTTTAGTAGCGAGTTTCTTCGTGTTATTTGCATTGTTTAGTTTTTTATATACATTTGCACCAGATCGAAAATTAAAAAGAAGAGAAGTCATTTCAGGAGCAACATTTGCTACTGTAGGATGGATTGTGGTATCGTACTCATTTGCTTATTATGTAGATAAGTTTGCGAATTACGCCAATACATATGGTGGTCTCGGTGGTATTATTATTTTAATGTTATGGTTTTACTTAACTGGATGGGTAATTTTACTTGGCGGTGAAATTAATGGTTTACTCCATCATTATAGAACGGGTGACAATAATTCCCGTAATGAAAAGTGAGCTCTTGTTCCATAATAATAGGGAACAGGGGGGATATTTCATGAGTAATAATAAAAAGAATCACAACAATAAAAATAACAATAAACAAAAGAGTAGTTCGCATCCAAAGCATAAAACGAGTGGTAGTGCAAACGGGCATAATAGCTACCATTAGAAAAAACGGGTCCTCTAAGGGACCCGTCTTTATTTGTTTCCTTTTAATAATCGTAAGCCATTTAAAATAACAAGAATCGTACTTCCCTCATGCCCGATAACACCGAATGGAAGAGCTAAAAATTGCATGAAGTTTGAACAAATCAGCATTGCAATTACAGCTAGTGAAAAGATTACGTTTTGCTTTACAATACGGTTCATTCGTTTTGATAAACGAATTGCTTGTGAAAGTCGAGATAACTCGTTCTTCATAAGTACAACGTCTGCCGTTTCTAAAGCTACGTCTGTTCCTTCTCCCATCGCTACACCAATGCTAGCAGTAGCGAGTGCAGGGGCATCATTTATACCATCTCCGACCATTGCTACTGTCCCGTATTTTTCTTTTAGCTTTTTAATCGTTTCCACTTTTGTTTCTGGTAAGCATGATGCGTAATATTCCTTTATATTACTTTCAGAGGCAATTGCTTTTGCTGTTTCTTCATTATCACCAGTAATCATAATTGCTTCGACACCGATGCTTTGTAATTCGCGAATAGCAGCTATCGTTTCTTGGCGAAGTGTATCTTTTAAAGCGATAAGCCCAAGGATGCCATCCTCGTCACTAATATAAACGACAGTTTTACCTTCTTTTTCAAGGGAAGCAGAAATACCATTATGAAATGTCTTTGTTTCTTCACCAATAAAATCAGCTTTACCTATTTTATAAGCTTTGTTTTCGAATGTTCCTTTTAGCCCAAAACCAGTTATATCTTCAACGTTTTCTGGTTTTTTTAATGTAATGTCATACGCATGTTTTGCATACTTCACAATAGATTCAGCTAAAGGATGTGTAGAGTGACTTTCAATTGCTGCTGTAATAGAAAGTACTTCTTTTTCTGTCATATTTTCTCGAACATATACATCTGTTACAGTAGGTTTTCCTTCTGTTAATGTTCCTGTTTTATCAAAAGCAATTGCTTTTACTGAAGCGAGACGCTCTAAATGTATGCCACCTTTAAAGAGAATTCCGTTTCTTGCGCCGTTAGAAATAGCAGATAACGTTGCTGGTGTAATGGCAGCAACGAGTGCACAAGGAGATGCGACTACAAGTAAAATCATAGCGCGATAAAACGTTTCATTCCAGCTCCAATCTAGTAAGAAATGAGGGACGAACATCATAAGCGCAACAACGAGTAGTACACCTTTTACATATGTTCCTTCAAACTTTTCGATGAATAGTTGTGATGGTGATTTTTCACTTTGTGCACTTTGAACGAGACGGATAATCTTTTGGAATAATGTTTGATCGCTCGGCTTCGTAATTTTAACTTCGATAGCACCGCGTAAGTTTACAGTACCAGCAAATACTTCATCACCATGTTTTTTTTCATTTGGAATAGGTTCACCAGTAATCGCTGCCTCATCGATATTTGTTTCACCGCTATGAATCGTACCGTCAGCAGGAACGCGCTCACCTGGCTTAATTAAAATAATGTCGTTAATTTGTAATCGTCCAACAGGAACACGTTCCTCGGTTCCATTTGAAATACGTAATGCTTCTTCAGGTTGTAGATTAAGAAGCGCTGAAATTTCTTTTTGGCTTTTACTTAATGTATAAGATTCCATTGCACCGCTTAGTGCGAAAATAAAGATTAAAATCGCGCCTTCTGCCCAGTAGCCAATAATTGCAGCACCGATAGCAGCAAAGAGCATAAGCATTTCGACATTTAGCTCTTTCTCCTCAATTGTATCTTCAATACCTTCTTTTGCTTTTGCATATCCACCAACTATATAAGCAAGGATATAGCAAGTAATGCCTACATTCATTACATCGTTCTTTGTGAATAACCAACCAGCTAAAATGAAAATACCAGATGCGATTGCAAATATAAGTTCATAATGTTTCTTTAATGTATCCCATAAAGAGGGATGAGAAATAGACTTTTGTACTTGTAATGTTTTTACTTCTGAGTTCATTACTACTCGCTCCTTCCAAATTCTTATTGAGAAAAATAATCAAAATCGAAACCCCTATAAAACGACGAAAGCTGCCATCCATAATGGATAGCAGCATTTCTGTTGAATCTGTTTTTAACAGTTATTATGTTGTAATTATTCTATAGTATAGCATATGTTTTCGTTAGATGATATGTTTTTGTTTGCGTATAAACTGAAAACTTGTGTTTTCACAGTTCCTTTGGTATATATGAATATTGTTCGTAAAAAGATCGGAAAGGAAGACAACAAGTGAAGACAGAGAAATTTTTTACCCATCCGATTGGCGTGTTTATTGCTGCAATAGTAGCGACTTTTTTATGGGGGAGCGCATTCCCTTTTATTAAATTAAGTTATGCTGAACTTGGAATTCAGCCACAAGAAGTTGGGGAGCAAATATTATTTGCTGGTTATCGTTTCTTCTTATCTGGGGTTATGCTTTTATTCTTCTTTAAAGCGTTAGGAAAAGATATGAATTTCAAAAAAGGAACGGGGAAGCAGTTAGTACAAATTGGTTTATTTCAAACATTTCTTCAATATATATGCTTTTATATTGGAATGAGCTATAGTTCTGGTATTGAAGGAGCTATCATTTCAGGAACCTCATCATTCTTTCAAATTTTACTCGCACATTTTTTATATAAAGATGATGCTCTTAATGTGAGAAAAGTAATTGGAGTTTCTATCGGCTTCTGTGGTGTCATTTTAGTAAATGTACCGAGTGATGGTAGTTTGTCATTCCATTTCGGAATTGGTAGTTTATTACTTCTGATTGCAGCAATGTTGTACTCGTATGGGAATATATTGGCGAAAGAAGGTAGTAAAACATTAGATATTGGCTATATGACAGCCTACCAAATGATTTTTGGTTCTATCGGACTATTATGTATAGGGGCTGTGCAAGTTGGAGTTATGCCATTTACATTTAGTATACATGCAATACTAATGCTTATCTATTTATCTTTCTTATCCGCAGCAGGATTTTGCATTTGGAATACAATTATGAAGTACAACAAGGTTGGAAAAGTATCAATGTACATGTTCTTCATACCCGTATTTGGTGTGTTATTATCGAGCATGATTTTAGGAGAAGCAATTCATTCATTTGTATTATTCGGTTTAGCATGTGTAGCCGCGGGAATTATCGTGGTGAATCGTACGCCAGCTAAGCAGAAAATGGAGCAAGAAAAACAAGTAGCATAAATAACAGGAAAACGATTAAAAAAGAAGAACAGTACTGTTCTTCTTTTTTTATGTAGAAAAAGGATAATAGACTAGGTGTAACGAAAAAAGATACAAAAAGCATTTTATTGGGGAGAACATATTATGAATCTACTTTACATGGTGTTAATTGCACAAATCATTCTTTTTTTAATTGGTGTAATTTATGCAATAGGACAGACAAAAAAGAAAAGAAATAATATGCCGTTACCTTTAGCGGTGCGTCTTATTCTTAGTTTTTCTTTAACAGCAAGTGCAATTTGGATATGGTTACAAGATCCATCAGTAGATTATAGTACGTGGGTTGCACTAGGTATGACGTTATCAACTGTAGGGGATTTATTTATGGCAGGTTTAATTCCAATTGGTCACAGGCTAATTGGAGGGATGATTACTTTCGCGCTTGCGCATTGTTTTTATGTAAAAGCATTTTTGCAAACAGGCATTTCATGGAATGGTTTTTGGATTGGTTTACTCGCATACGGACTCTTTCTCATTATAGGATGGTTCTTTTTTATTCGAAATGAGAAACAAGATAAATTGTTTACGATAGGAGCGCTAATTTACGGATTGTGGGTTGGAGGAATGGCTTGCTTTGCATTCGCCTTATACTATGAGAATACAGGAATATGGTGGATACCAGCTTTTGGTGGTTTACTATTTGTGATTTCTGATTTTATTATTGGCGTGACAGATATTGGAGGGCGCAAATTAAAGTATGAACCACTTTGGATTTGGTTTACATATGTAGCGGCTCAAATGTGTATTGTATATGTGGGAATATAAAAGGATACTCTTCGAATAGTGTATAGACTATTTGAAGAGTATCTTTTTTGTTACTATGCTACAATGTTTTTTTGTTGTAGAGCAGAAAGGCTGTATTCATCTGCTGCTTTATAACCTTGGGATAATAAATCATTGATGTAAAGCTTGTTGTAAATAAAGCAGAAGACTAAGTTAGAGAATCCGAATGTAAACATACTAGCGACTAAAATAATTAAAAACCATTTCCAGTCTCCACGGAATATAGCAGGGAAGAAACCAAAGAAAAATACAGTCCAACTAAAACCAATTTTTGCTTGTTTAATTTGACCGGTATTTTCATTTTTAAGCATAACTTTCATAGAAAAAGTCCTCCTGAGTAACTAAAAATATAATGATAAATGCAAGGTATAGTATATCAAAATAATACATTCTTGAATATTATTATTTGTATTTTTGTAATATTATAATTTCGCAATTCAGAATTTTGTGGAAAACATACAGTTGAAGTCTTTATAATAAAAGTAAAAAGACGATGAGATGGTGGAATGATGCAAAAGAAAAAACGGTTGCGTGAATTCTTTGGAACAATTGCAATTGCTTGTTTGCTCGTGTTTTTGGCGAAAATTTTCGTATTTTTTCCTACGACTGTAAAAGGGGCGTCTATGAAGCCAACGTTACAAGATGGGGATAAGGTGATTGTGAATAAGTTGGCAAAGAAATTTGAAAGTTATGGGAGAGAAGATATTATTGTTGTAAAGACAGATAATTTTTATGTGAAAAGGGTTATTGGTTTGCCTGGCGATGTTATTGAGGTGAGAAATGATCAATTATATGTGAATCATGAAGTGATAGAGGAAGCGTATTTGTATAGTAATAAAAAACAAGCTGAAAAAAAACTTATGAATTTAACGGAGGACTTTGGACCAATTACAGTTCCTAAAAACAAGATTTTTGTTATGGGAGATAATCGCTTAATAAGCAGAGATAGTAGAAATGGTTTAGGACTCATTGATAAAGCTGATGTATTAGGAGAATTAGCGGCAATTTATTATCCATTTGAACATATGAAAATAATGAATTAAAGTAAAAAACCAAGCAAATTTCAGTTTGCTTGGTTTTTTATGTTAAATCGTAGGAGACTCATTAAATTCATAGACGTCTTCATTGTTTTTGTGCGTACTTAAAACGAATTTGTGTTGCAATAGTTGCAGTTTAAAGAATGCTAACGGATCGTGATAAGTTTCTGGGTTGCTTCTTAACGTTGCTAATGTTTGCTCGTCTTCCTGTATTTCAAGTTGAGCGGCTTCTACATTTTGTTTCAGTATGCTAAGTGGATCTTTAAAGAACATCATGATATCTCGTTCTAATGCGCCTTCAAATACTTCAAATTGAAGGAAGAATTGTTTTGAAATCGTTTGAGCAATTTCCGTATAGTCTTCCGTTTCAATATATTGTTTATATTTGTTTGCAAGCATAGATTGATTTTTTTGCATGTTACCAAATAGTTTTCCTGCACTCTTTAAGAAAAATTGTGTCGGTGTAAAACGTAATAAAATATTGATATTCGATACTGTAATTCTATTGGTCATGCGTACAACATCTCGATGCCAATCATCTAGTAATTTGAAATCGCAAGGAAGTTTCATTCGTTCTTCTTTATATAATTTATTAAACGTTTCACTCATTTCATCTAAATAAGATTGAGCTTGAATAAATTCATTATGTGCTGTTTCAATCCACTCTTGAATAAACCCAGTAAATTTAGGGAGAAGCACTTGCTGTACATGTTTTTGAATTCGTTCGTTCATCGCAGTATTTAATTCTTCATGAACTAATTTGAAATCACTATCTTCTTGAACAAGGTCAGAGCAGCTCTGTAATAATTCAGGAATTTGAGAATGGATATCTCTTGTGATTTCTTCTTTCGTTAAAAGATAAGATTCTGTAATAGAACGAATTTTATCTTTTTCAAGAGCAGTAAGATTGTTAATAAATCCGTTTAGTTTTACTGAGATATGTTTATTCCAGCGTACTGATTTGACTAATGTATTTTCTAATTCCACACGTTCATTTACAAGATATGCGATTGTCTTTTGAGTAAACCATATTAGTTTTTCGATACGTTCTTGTTCTATATCGCGTTCTGCTAGATTAGAAAGAATAGACTCTGTCACGTCCCCAAGTTGTTGGCTCCCCTCTTGTGAAGGAGAGTATGGGAAGAACTGCGCATTTGGGAAATGGACTTTCATCTTACTCATTAGTTTTTCATTCGTATCCGCATTATTTGTATGTAATACGAAATGAATTTGTAAGTTTGGTACTTGTTCACGTAAATAAAGTAATGTATCAAGTTCTTCACCATGTAACGATGAAGCAGAATTTAATACGTAAATAAGGCTATCTGCGGCTTGTAAGTATTCAAAATATGAGCTGTTTTTATCCACTTGTCCTCGAACAGATGGTGTAACAAGAAATGCAAATTTATTCTTTCTCAAAAATCTACTTGGTAATTTAATTTCTATACATTTGTTCTCAAGTTCTGATTGTTCAGGTGTAGCCATTATTTGATGGAATTCATCAAAGTTCGGTATATTGTGCACATCTAACGCAGTGAATTCTGTTATTTCAGTTTGGCTATCATCTTTAAATAGAATAGGAGTTGTTATAGTTTCAGTTAAGATGTTCTCTCCTAATATTGAATTGACGAATGATAATTTATCATAGTCACTAGTTCCCGAAATTAGTAATTTTGTAACATTTAAATCACATAGTTCATGAACGAGTAACGTAAATTGATGACTTAAATCTACATCATTTTTTTCAGCCCATACAGCAATTGTTTCGAATAAATGAGAAACAGTTTCCATATTCACATTTGTTTCAGCTGTTGAATTAGAGAGTAGGGCTCCCGCACTTTTTACGAGTAATGACTCTAAAGTTGTAGGTGAAACTTCATTCCACGCTAACACTGCAGCAGAGACGAATAGGGCGTCTTTTGCTCTCGTTAAACTAAACCAATTGGTTAATAAGTCAGGTACAAGTCCTTGCATTTCATGCATGAAATGTTCACCAGTAATTAATTCAAAGTACGTATCTTGATAGCGTTCAACAATTTCATGCCAATCGTCATTGTTGTCTGTCTCAATATGTAAGAATAAATGATTGATTGTTTGAATCCAAGGTAGATGTGATTTTTCATTTTGATAGCTGTTCCAAAGAGCAATAACAAGTTCCTTAAATTGGACTTGATCAATTGCATATAAAGCTTTTAAAGATTCATAGAAATATTCTGGTTTGATTTGTTTCGTAAATCCTTGATTCACATAATTAATTAAAGTATCGAACCAGTGTAATGATTTTGTTCGAATTCCTTCTTGAACGGCAAGTTCGATGGCGTTATTCCAATCTTCTTGTTTTTCATAGAATGAACGAGCAATTGAAGTAATATTTGGATAGTCAGGTTGAAATGCAACAGCCTCACTAATCGTCTTAAATGCTAGACCTAAACGATCTTGTTCGATATAAAGAGAAAGAAGTTGTAAGGAAACTTCCATTGTAAGAGTTGTATCTTCCGTTTGGATAGATTGATACATTTCTTCTGCCTTTGGTAAGAATCCTAGTTCAAAATAAGCATCTGCAATATTCTTGGTTGCCCAAAGTGCAAGCTCATTATTTACTTTCTCCCATTTAAATATTGCTGCTTCAAAGTCTTTATTTTGGTAATACAATTCACCTTGAGCAAAGCGAATATTAGAAATGTTGGAGAATTCATTTGTAGATTCATTTATATATGCTTCACCGAGTACTTCTGATACTGGAGTAGAAGTTTTTTCTGTTAAAAATGTTTTATAGTAAACCTTTTGGATAAATTGATTTTCAATGGTCATGTTCGTTCCCCCTGTATAATTTAGAAAAATGATGTTGTATGTAAAGGGTGCATGTTCTTTTAATAGGTAGAAGTTGCATTATATCGACCAAACTATGTTTTTGCTAGGTATATCATTTTTCCTGAGAGTTAAACCGTTGCGAAAAGTAACTTTCCTTTATTGTAACAAAAAAACAAGCATATGAATTTTTATTTTTTAATCATGGTATTTGTGGATAGTAAGATTAGTCCTTCAAGAGGAGATGGATATAAGGAAAGAAGGCGGGAGTCTAGCACGTGATTGATGTGTACTAAGAATGAGCGAGGTCACTGATTAATAGTTCAATTTCTGTCTGCTAAAGGAATGGATAGAAGTAGAGTTCATTATAAAAACAATGTATAGTGAATATGTATACCATGTTTGTCTGAAAGATAGAAAGGGCACAATGTGGAATAACGATCGTGTATAGGATGTGTCTTCCGAATGGAACAACATATTGGCGAGTTAATCGCACATTATGGGTATTTTGGAATTATTATAGCTTTAGCTGGCGGGATTGTTGGATTACCGATACCAGACGAGTTTTTATTGACCTTCGTTGGTTATAACGTTTCAAAAGGCGTTATGTCAGGAACAGCTGCGTTTTTAAGTGGGATGGCTGGTGCGATGTTAGGCATTACATTAAGCTACATATTAGGTTTAAAACTTGGACTCCCTGTGTTAAAAAAATATGGACCGAAAATTAGAATTAAAGAACATCACATTGAAAAAACACATATTTTATTTGAAAAATATGGCCCATTTCTTTTAATAGTTGGTTATTTTATCCCAGGAGTACGTCATTTAACAGCGTATTTTGCTGGGATGTCGAATTTAACACTTTGGCGTTTTTGTTTGTACGCTTACGGTGGTGCACTTATTTGGATAAGTGTTTTTATTGGACTTGGCTGGAAGTTAGGAGAGAAGTGGCGTTTCGTTGAGTATAGTTTGCATCATTATGGAATATGGATTTTATCCATTTCAGTAGTTGTTACATGTGTCGTATGGTTTTACATAAAGAAAAAGAAAAACCGCGAGTAGCGGTTTTTTAGCTGAAAGCGATAAATAGTACACCAGCTGTAATAAAGACAACACCAATACCAGTCATAAAGTTTAACTTTTCGCCGAGTATAATCATAGCGAGAATGATAGAAAATACGACACTTAATTTATCGACAGGAGCTACTTGTGAAACCTTTCCTGTTTTAAGGGCAAGAAAATAAAATAGCCATGACGAAGCACCTGCAATTCCGCTTAATGTGATAAAGAGCAGTGCTTTTTTATTTAGAAGTACATCGCCAATATTTTGAAATTTACCTTGTATAATAATAACGCCTACCATAAATAATGCCATGATAATAGAACGAACCGTCGTAGCAACATTGGCATCGATTCCATCTAAACCAATCTTACCGAAAATAGATACAAGGGCAGCAGCAATTGCTGATAATAGTGCGAACAAGAGCCATGAACTCATAGTAAAATTCCTCCAATCTTACATTATTATACATGAAAACCATTCTCATGTATAAAGTGAATGGGGTTTTACCGCCTCGCAACGAGCTGGATAGATAACATAATAATCCCCACCTTATATTTTTCATAAGGTGGGGATTATTATACTACTCTGCAATTTCTTCATATAAAAAATACGTTACATTATAAATATGTTCTACTTCATCGTCTGTCATAAATAATAATTCGTCACGCTCAATCCCTTTTTTCTTTTCGATAAACTCAATCATGTTTTTGCGTTCTTCTCTTTTCATCAATTTTATTTCTCCTCTCAATCTGTTTTAATACAGTTTATTTAAGTTACTGCTATTATATAACAGAATCTTTAGAAAGTTCCACCTATTTTATTGTTTTTTTCAGAAGAACTTTTCGACAAAACAAGCCCACCTAAAGGTGGGCTTGTTTCACTTTATAGTCGTAAAAACTCGGGCTCCGTCGTACCCGCACCATCGATGTAATAAATTGTATCGGGGTTGATTTTAATTAGTACATAATTAGGGTCTTCAGGACCGAGTAACCAACGCTTTAAGCTATTACTCCAAAACTTGTTTTTTAATGTGGAGTCTTCCTCGATGGAGGCTAAGCCTTCCACTTCGATATAATCTTCATCTAATTTTTTTCCTTCACGACCAAGTAGTACATGTACATTTGGATTGTTTTTAATATCTGTTATCTTTTTTGATTGTCGATCTGTTGCAACATACAGTACAAAATCTTCGTGGAAAAACATCATAAAGGCGCTATGAGGTTTCTCATTTCGTACTGTAGATAATACACCGGTACGTTGACCTTGAATAATAGTTGCGATTTTTTCTTTTAAGTGCATAATTTTAACCCCTTTTCATAATTTATAATTCTGTCTGTTTCAACAAGGTAATTTAAATATCTTTCATACTGTTTTCTTCAATCCGATTTTTTAAACGCAATTGTGATGAAATCGGACAAGTTAGGAGAAGAATAATAATAATATCGAGGAGAAATACATACGATGGAAGGATGGAAAGCATGTTTAATAAAATATTTCTTATAGTGGCGCTTATAGGTGTACCACTGTCTGTACTTGGGAAAACACTTCATTGGCCTCAAACAATTATGTTTGCTGTGTATTGTATTACGATTATCGCATTAGCGGGTTTTATGGGGAGAGCGACAGAAAGTTTGGCAATTGTATCTGGTCCTAGAATAGGTGGATTATTAAATGCTACTTTCGGTAATGCCGTTGAACTAATCATTTCAATTTTTGCCCTTCAGGCAGGATTAATTGAAGTTGTGTTAGCTTCTTTAACGGGTTCTGTACTTGGAAATTTATTATTAGTAGGAGGGCTATCCTTCTTTGTGGGAGGGCTTAAATATAAGAGACAAAGTTTTAATGTATATGATGCAAGGCATAATTCGGCTTTATTAATCTTTGCTGTAGTAGTAGCATTTGTTATTCCAGAGATTTTTTCAATGAAGATGGACGCTGGAAAGACGTATCAGTTAAGTATAGGTGTCTCGATTATTATGATTATTATGTACCTTGCTGCATTGCTATTTAAGTTAGTTACGCACCGTGGTGTATATCAGCAGAAAAGTGATGAAGTCGCTCATGAGGAAGAACCAGAGTGGTCGAAAGGGAAAGCATTACTCATTTTAGCGATAGCAACAATTGCGGTAGCTTATGTGTCAGAGGCGCTCGTGCATACATTTGAGACAGTTGCAAAATCATTTGGTTGGTCAGAATTGTTTATAGGTGTTATTATCGTTGCGATTGTTGGAAATGCAGCAGAACATGCATCTGCAATTATTATGGCGTATAAAAATAAAGTAAATATTGCAGTTGAGATTGCGATAGGTTCTACATTACAAATTGCCATGTTTGTTGCTCCTGTATTAGTACTGCTTTCTATGTTTTTCACGCAAAGGATGCCTTTAGTATTTACAATACCAGAACTTGTTTCTATGATTACAGCTGTTTTCTTAACGATTGCGATTTCAAATGATGGAGATACAAACTGGTTTGAAGGCGGTACTTTATTAGCTGCGTATGTCATTATGGGAATTGGTTTTTATTTATTATGAAAAATAGGCATAACAATTGTGCTCAGAGAAAACAATAAACGAAGTAGTATATATACCTTTATGTAGGAAGGAGCCAGACAGGTGAAACGAGTATACAGCATATGTCTTTCAACTATGGTCTCGTTTATTTTATTATTTCCTAACAGTGGCTTTGCAAAGACAACAGTAGAAACAAAAATGCCTTCATCTGTTTTAAATATTTCTAAAGACAATACGTTTCCAAATGATGCGCAAGATTTACCGCGTTTACAGCCGAGTAAGTTTGCTCAAGAATTATTAAAAACAGCAAATATTAAAATTGAAAATCCGGACTTAATTCGAATGTTTAATGAAACAACAATTTCGAATGCGCCGCTTGCGGTAGGGTACCGAGCAAAGATTTATTTAGGGCAATGGGCTTTACATTATGAATCGATTGATACATCGGTTAATTGGGAATATAAACAAGTGAATCGCAATGTGTACGATAATCGCGGAGGAGATCGCCTATATCCACTACGCTATAAGCAAGAAACACAAAAGACGGTTGAAGGTGATTTAACAGCAGATATGAAAGATGCTGCAGATGTGAAAAAAATGATGCTTCTCAAAGCACTTGAAAAAGTACAATTGCCACTTTCATTTAAAACGACTATTGGTTATGGTACAGGGCATGAGCGTGTGTATAATATTAGTCCGAGTCAACTTGGATATTTATACGCTTATACACCAGCGGTAAATGAAAAAGGAAAAGTAACATTTGGAGAAGTATATCTCGTATTAAAAGGAAATCAAAAAAGGCTTGTTGTAAAAAATATTACTTCTCAAGGAATTGGAGCCGCTATCCCAATTCATGATCATTTATATTTTAAATTCATTTCTTCTTCTCATTCGCAATAAGATAAAAAACGTCAGCTTATAAGCTGACGTTTTTTTATAATGTAATATTTGCTGTTTTTGATAAGAAATCTTCGGTTGGATAGTAGCTGTTTTTTACAAGAACATTCGGTCCAAGACATTTTACTGCTGGACAGTGACAGCTTAATGATTTTGCTGTTTTTGAAGCGCTCCATTTTTCATACGCTTCTTGTAACGTATTTGTTTGAATGTTACCTAGAAGTGGAACATCACCAAAGTCCGTTACAATAATATTTCCATCAAAAATATTTACATTTAAACGAGAACGGCCATCTGGATCGTTACGAACAGTTACATTTTTGCTCTTTTGTAATTTTTTAAATGTGGCAATGTCTCGCTCATCATCGCTACAAGCATAGAAAGGTAAAGTTCCAAATAACATCCATACATTTTCATCGCGAATTTCTAGTAAATGCTCAATTGCATCACGAATTTCAGCTTTTGTTAAAATCTCTAGATTACTCGCGAAGTCACTTGGATACATTGGGTGAACCTCATGACGTTTACATCCCATTTCATCAACGATTTGACGATGAATATGCTCAATGTGTGGTAGAGTTCGTTTATTCAACATCGTTTCGGCTGATACGAGTACACCTGCATCTGATAGAGCTTTACTATTTGTGATCATACGTTCAAATAATTTTGCACGCTGTTCATACGTAGGTTTACGCTCCATCATTGCAAATCCGCCTTCAACGAAGTCGTCAATTGTTCCCCAGTTATGAGATATATGCAATACGTCTAAATAGGGAATAATTTGTTCGTAACGTGCTAAATCTATAGTTAAGTTTGAGTTGATTTGAGTGCGAACACCTCGTTCGTGGGCGTATTTTAAGAGTGGTGTTACATAGTTGTCGACGGATTTTTTTGAAAGCATAGGTTCTCCGCCAGTAATACTTAAAGAACGTAAATGAGGAATCTCATCTAATCGTTTTAATAAAAGATCCATCGGAAGCGGATTCGGGTCTTTCGGCTGTAACGTGTAACCAACAGCGCAATGCTCACAGCGCATATTGCATAACGTCGTTGTTGTAAACTCAACATTTGTTAATAGTAGTTTGCCGTACTCTTCAAGGTCCATATACGCTTCCCATGGATCGTAAGAAGGAGTAATCGGCTTCATTTTTTGTGATATCGTCATATGAAATACTCCTTTGACTATTGAAATAACAATTTGTCCATCCTCTATAATAGAAGAATATGTGCTTTTTATAAAGCGAAACTTTTTAGAGGAAAAAGAGAGAGGGCTTACATTATAGTGAATAACCGTGACAAAATTGATGAAATTACATACCCATTGTAATCATTTTTGCGGTATAATAAAAGCAACTCGAATTAAAAGGAGAGTGCCTTCATGGGAAAAGCAATTCAAGATAAAGATACACAATTAGTATATTTAAAAGAACGTTTAAATATGTTCATTGAAGTAATTGATACAATTGAACCTGAAGAAGTAGAATTAGAAGATGTAGATCGTCTTCTTGCAATGCTAGATGAATTAGAATTAAAATGTGAGCAATTTAAAAAAGACGAATAATATATTAAAAAGGCTGCCAATTCCAATTTGGTAGCCTTTTTCTGTGCGGATAATAGAAGGACGATAGAAAAAGAGGTATAATCAAGTTGTGAAAAATTTCATGTATGCTTGAATAGCGTGAAACAAATAAAAAGCTGCAGAGCATAATAGTGGAAATTTCAGTTCATAACGTTTTGGTAGCGTTCACAATTGAGGGGGAAGTAACAATGGAAAAGCTTCAAGAAAGCATGTATCAACTAATTGTTGAAACGTCAACGAACTTACCGAAAGATGTTCGTCGTGCGATTCAACAAGCGAAAGAGCGAGAAAATGCAGGGACTCGTTCTGCGATGGCACTTGGCACAATTACAAATAATATTAAAATGGCTGATGATAACATCTCGCCAATTTGCCAAGATACAGGGATGCCAACGTTTAAAATTTATACACCAGTTGGTGTGAATCAATTAAAGTTGAAGGAAGCTATCTATAATGCGCTTGAGCGGGCGACAAAAGATGGTAAACTTCGTCCAAATTCTGTTGATTCTCTTTTTGGAGACAATAGTGGAAATAATTTAGGACCAGGTACACCGGTTATTAAGTTTGAACAATGGGAAAAAGATTATATTGATGCACGTTTAATCCTAAAGGGGGGTGGCTGTGAGAATAAAAATATTCAGTATAGCTTACCGTGTGAACTAGAAGGACTTGGACGAGCTGGCCGTGATTTAGAAGGGATTCGTAAATGCCTTCTTCATGCGGTATATCAAGCACAAGGTCAAGGATGTAGTGCAGGTGTAATTGGTGTTGGTATCGGGGGAGACCGCACATCAGGTTACGAATTAGCAAAAAATCAATTATTCCGTACATTAGATGATGTCAATCCAATCCCAGAATTACAACAACTTGAAGAATATGTATTAGAAAATGCGAATAAGCTTGGCATTGGTACGATGGGATTTGGCGGAGAAACAACTTTACTTGGCTGTAAAATTGGCGTGTATAACCGTCTGCCAGCTAGTTTCTACGTATCTGTGGCGTATAATTGCTGGGCATACCGTCGCCTTGGTGTAACAATCCATCCTGAAACAGGTGAAATTATGGATTGGTTATATCAAGAAGGTGAAGATACACTGGAGCAAGAAGTACAAGAAAAAACGGAGCAGCGTGAAATTGTATTACAAGCGCCAATTACAGAAGAGCAAATTCGTGAACTTCGCGTTGGTGATGTTGTAACAATTAATGGCATGATGTATACAGGTCGTGACGCAATTCATAAGCATTTAATGGATAACGATTGTCCAGTAGATTTAAATGGACAAATTATTTACCACTGTGGTCCAGTTGTTGTGAAAGATGAAAATGACAATTGGCAAATTAAAGCGGCAGGTCCAACGACAAGTATTCGTGAAGAACCGTACCAAGGTGATATTATGAAGAAATTCGGTATTAGAGCTGTCATTGGAAAAGGCGGCATGGGTGCGAAAACATTAGCAGCTTTAGAAGAACACGGTGGTGTATATTTAAACGCAATCGGTGGTGCAGCGCAATATTATGCTGAATGTATTAAAGAAGTGAAAGATGTTGATTTCTTACAATTTGGTATTCCAGAGGCAATGTGGCATTTACGTATCGATGGATTTAAAGCAGTTGTAACGATGGATTCTCACGGTAATAGCTTACATGCAGATGTTGATAAAACATCACTTGAAAAATTAGCTAGCTTTAAAGAGCCAGTATTTAAGTAAACAAAAATGCATCTCGAACGATTCGAGATGCATTTTTTTGGTATATATAGAAAAACATGTTCAGCATGAAAGAATGCGTAGCAACAGAAACTACGAGTACGATTATATATGGAAAGGAGACTATTTATGAAACATAAATGGTTATATATCGGTCTCATTTTTTCAATTATGATGGCACTTGTTCCAGTTTCGGCACTAGCTTATACAAATACTCCACATAACTGGGGAATCCCGCGCCCTAAAAATGAAACAGTACCAGATGCAGGAAAGTTATATACAGATTTGCTACAAAAAAATGGTGGTTTTTATTTAGGGGATACGAAGAAAAAGGATATTTATTTAACATTTGATAATGGATATGAGAATGGATACACAGGAAAAATCTTAGACGTATTAAAAGAGAAAAAAGTACCAGCAACTTTCTTTGTAACGGGGCATTATATTAAAACACAAAAAGATTTATTGTTAAGAATGAAGAATGAAGGACACATTATTGGAAACCATTCGTGGAGCCATCCTGATTTCACAGCGGTAAATGATGAGAAACTTCGTCAAGAATTAACGAGTGTAACGGAAGAAATTAAAAAAGTAACCGGGCAAAAAGAAGTGAAATATGTACGTCCCCCGCGCGGCGTATTTAGTGAAAGAACGTTAGCTCTTACGAAAGAAATGGGCTACTATAATGTATTTTGGTCACTTGCATTTTTGGATTGGAAAGTGGATGAGCAAAGAGGATGGCAATATGCGCATAATAATGTTATGACGATGATTCATCCAGGATCTATTTTATTACTTCATGCAATATCAAAAGATAATGCAGAAGCACTTGCGAAAATCATTGATGATTTGCGCGAGAAAGGGTATCATTTTAAAAGTCTAGATGACTTAGTAAAAAGCAATCAACCGTAAGCATGTATGCTTGCGGTTTTCTCATGCTATAATGATGTGTAAAAAGGATGGGGAAACGTATGTGGAGCGAACATGTTACGTTAGAGTATCCGTATCATTTTGAAGAAGTATTAAAACGTTTATCTTTTGATCCTCTTAACGTCATTCAATTAGATGAGAAAGTTATTTATGTCCCGCTTTGTATAGAC
Organism: Bacillus cereus group sp. Bc061; assembly: GCF_027715825.1. Taxonomy (NCBI): domain Bacteria; kingdom Bacillati; phylum Bacillota; class Bacilli; order Caryophanales; family Bacillaceae; genus Bacillus; species Bacillus cereus group sp. Bc061. The sequence continues at coordinate 51,125 of NZ_JAQFTZ010000006.1, read as the reverse complement.
GAGGAACAGATTGTTGTTCGCCTGCAAGGAATTGGTACTGTTCAAAATCCACAGTTTTGGATTTCTAGTCAGACAGGAGATCCAGAGAAAGTTATGAAACGAATGAGGGCCATTTTTCATTGGAATGAACCGTTTCAAGATATACAAAATCATTTTTTAAACACATCATTACGTCCACTATTTGAAACATATGCTTATACTCCAATTATTTTAGAATTTGATTATTTTGCTTGTCTTCTTCGCTGTATCATTCATCAACAAATAAATTTGAAATTTGCTACTGTGTTAACAGAACAGTTTGTGAAACGATATGGAACAGAAAAGAACGGTGTATTCTTTTTCCCCACTCCAGAAATAGTAGCAAATATTTCAATAGAGGAATTGAGAGAGCAGAAGTTTAGTCAGCGAAAGGCTGAATATATAGTAGGATTAGGTCGAAGTATTGCCAGCGGTACATTAAATTTAGCGAGTATAGAAACCAAGGCGGAAGAAGAGATTTCAGCACAATTGTTACCAATTAGGGGGATTGGTACATGGACAGTGCAAAATTTTTTAATGTTTGGGCTTGGACGGAAAAACATGTTTCCGAAAGCGGACATTGGGATTCAGCGTGCAGTACAAGGTGTATTTCAATTAGATGATAAGCCTGATGATGCATTTTTAGAAAAAGTGAAACAAGAGTGTGAACCATACTGCAGTTATGCAGCGTTATATTTATGGAAAAGTATAGAGTAGAGGTGTAATAATGATACAAAAGCAACATGAGAGTAAGTTGGAAGTTGGTCAAACGTTCCCTGTGACAATTAAACGTCTTGGGATTAACGGAGAAGGCGTTGGTTATTTTAAGAGACAAGTTGTTTTCATTCCAGGGGCATTACCAGGAGAAGAAGTTGTTGCAGAAACAACGAAAATTCAGCGTGGCTTCGCTGAAGCGAAAGTGAAAAAAGTTCGTAAAGCTTCACCACATCGTGTGAAAGCACCATGTCCGGTATATGAAGAGTGTGGCGGTTGCCAATTGCAACATTTAGACTATAAAGAACAATTAAATCAAAAGCGTGATATCGTTGTACAAGCATTCCAGAAGTATATGAACAACGGTTTGGAAGAGAAAATTCGTCCGACGCTTGGCATGGAAAATCCATGGCATTATCGTAATAAGAGTCAACTACAAGTGGGGCGTAAAGACGAAAAGGTTATTACAGGACTGTATAAACAAAATTCACATCAGTTAATTGATATTGCTCATTGTATGATTCAACATAAAGCAACGAATGAAGCGACAAAAGTTGTAAGACGTATTTTAGAAAAATTAAATGTTTCTATTTACAATGAGAAAAAACAAAAAGGTTTAGTACGTACAATTGTGACACGTACTGCAGTTCAAACAGGGGAAGTACAAGTTACACTTATTACAACAAAAGAAGAGTTGCCAAATAAAGAACAATTTATTGCAGAAGTACAAAAACAGATGCCAGCTGTTAAATCAATTATGCAAAATGTAAACTGGCGTAAAACATCTGTTATTTTCGGTGATAAAACATTTAAATTAGCTGGAAAAGAAGTAATTCAAGAAACACTTGGTGATTTATCATTTGAATTATCAGCACGTGCATTCTTCCAGTTGAATCCAGAACAAACGGTTGTTTTATACAATGAAGCGAAAAAAGCCGCTGCTTTAACTGGCAATGAGAAAATTGTAGATGCGTATTGTGGTGTTGGTACAATCGGACTTTGGCTTGCAAATGATGCAGCGGAAGTACGTGGTATGGATGTAATTCCAGAAGCAATTGCAGACGCAAGAAAAAATGCGAAGCGTCACGGATTTACAAATACGAAATATGAAGCAGGTAAAGCTGAACAATGGCTACCGAAATGGGTAAAAGAAGGATGGCGTCCAGATGTAATTGTTGTCGATCCACCTCGTACAGGTTGCGATGATAAATTACTGGAAACAATTTTAAAAGTGAAGCCGAAACAAGTTGTTTACGTATCTTGTAACCCTTCTTCATTAGCACGTGATGTACAAGCGTTAATGAAGAGCTATGAAGTGGAATATGTACAACCAGTTGATATGTTCCCGCATACAGCTCATGTAGAAAATGTAGTGAAGCTTGTTAGAAAGTAAAGTGTATTTATATTCCCTCACGATATGAGGGAATATTTTCTATGAAGGAGAATAAAATGAACAATTATAAATTAACGATTCAGTACGATGGTGCACGTTTTAAAGGATGGCAACGTCTAGGTAATAACGATAATACGATTCAAGGAAAAATCGAAAGTGTCATTTCCGAAATGGTCGGAAAAGAAATTGAAATTATCGGTTGTAGTAGAACAGACGCTGGTGTACATGCTTTGAATCAAGTTGCTAACTTTCAAAGTGATGAGAAGTTAGTGGAACATAAAGTAAAAAAATATTTAAATCAATATTTGCCAAATGATATTAGCATTACAAATGTGGAAGAAGTACATGATCGATTCCATGCTCGTTACAATTCTAAAGCAAAAACATATCTGTATAAAATTTGGAATGAAGAGCATACGAACCCATTTATGCGTAAATACAGCATGCATGTGAATAAAAAATTAAATGTGAAAAGCATGAAAGAAGCTGCGAAACATTTAGTTGGTTCACATGACTTTACTGCTTTTTCAAATGCAAAATCAAAGAAAAAGTCTATGGTGCGAGAAGTATATACACTTGATGTGATGGAAGAGGCAGGATTTGTACAAATTAGAGTAAGTGGTAACGGATTCCTTCATAACATGGTACGAAAAATTGTTGGAGCATTAATTGAAGTTGGATTAGGACAATTAGATGCAGAGGCGATTCCACACATTTTAGAGGCGAAACAACGTAATCAGATTAATTGCCTTGCTGAGGCAAGTGGTTTGTATTTGGAGAATGTTGAGTTTTAATAATCAGTAAAAAAATCGAGCGGTGTAGGCTCGATTTTTTTATGCTTTAGCGTTAAGAAGATCTTTCTTTCTTCATACGTATCTTCAAATTCCAAAAAGCAGCAAGCATAATAGCTGCAAAAGAGCCGCTAAGTGTTGCTAGTAGCTTTGCATAAGGATAGGCATTTATATCAACTAGTAACATCATACATACAATGGTAGGGAAAAAGGCTAAGTATTGTAATAACTTTAACTTTGTATTACTACTCATATATATCATTCCTTTCAAGTATGTTATATGTTAATTATATCATATTTTACCAATTTTTTATTTGTACTTGGAAACAGATTGATCCCGTTTTAATAGGCAATAAAAGACTAATTGGTGAGGGCTAGTCATCAGTCGAAGATGGACAAAACCGCCACTGATTAAAGTCTTATTTTATATGTGTAAATGCAGTTTTTTAATTCGATATTGTAAGTTTTGTCTACTTAATCCTAAAAACTTTGCAGCTTGTGAGATATTACCGTGATATTCTTTTAGAATTTGATTGATGTAGTTCTTTTCCATTGCTTCTATTGTGTGTTTTAATGTTTTAGGTGTATCAGTATCGTTATTAGTTAGGAAAGGTTGCGTATTGAATTCTTTTTTTATTCGTTCGCGAAAGCGAGTGGGAAGATGAAACGCTGTAATAATATTTTCATCTTCAACCAAGTTCATTGAACCTTCAATGATATGTTCCAATTCTCTTACGTTTCCAGGCCAATCATATGCATACAAAAATTCTCTTACATGCACATCTACATCTGTTACACTAAGTCCAAATTGAATGTTGTATTTTTCGATAAAGTGTTGAACAAGAGCCGGAATATCGTCTTTTCGTTCACGTAAAGGCGGGAGGCATAAAGTAACGACACTTAATCGATAATATAAGTCTTCCCGTAATCGATTGTGTGTCATAGCTTCAAGAGGGTCTTCATTAATAGTTGCTATAATGCGAACATCAATTTCTTTTTCTTGTGTGCCTCCGATTCTTCGTATTGTTTTTTCTTGTATAGCTCGCAGTAATTTCGCTTGAAGCGCTGGACTTAATGAGTTAATCTCATCTAATAGTAAAGTTCCTCCGTTTGCTTCTTCAAATAAACCAGCTTTATCAATAGCTCCTGTAAATGCACCGCGGTTCGTACCAAATAATAAGCTTTCCATGAGTGTATCAGGTATAGCGGCACAGTTTTGTGAAATAAATGGTTTGCCTGAACGCTGGCTTTCATTATGGATACTTTGTGCAAATAGTTCTTTCCCAGTGCCTGTCTCTCCTACGAGAAGTATAGAGGAGGATGTACGAATTACCCTTTTCCCTTCCGCAATGATTGATTGAATGGCTTCAGAATCACCAATTATGTGATCAAAGGTAAACTTATTATTTTGTTTTCGGGAAAGGTTTGTTTTCATTGTTTGTTTAGAATTGCTAATCTCTTTTGAAATTTCAATAGCGCCTTTAATTTTTCCATTTTCTATTATAGGGAAAGTATTGTTAATCGTCGTAATTTCTTGCCCTTTATTGTTAAAGTATGTTTGTTTTATATTTTTGTTTGTTTTTCCTAATTTTAATGCTTCTATAAGAGTACTATTTTTATTTTCTTCAAATGCGAATACTTCTAAAGGATTTTTATATAACACATCTGAGCGTTCCATTGATTCAATTTCCATCATTTTGCGGTTATAGATAATCGTTTTACTTTCCTCATTAATAATATGAATCCCGATATCGAGTTCATTGAGTAAAGTTTCATATAGCATATTCATTTCAATGATCTGTTTTAAATTAATTTCTTCTGTACGCATAGATTATCTTCTCCTCATTTCACCCTATGAAGACTGACTTTTTATAATTTTATTAAAATTCTTATAAAACCGCAAAATTTTTTTGCTATTTTCTTTTTAAAACTTCTTAAATGCTAGAAAAATTTTGCGGTTATGAAGTTTTTTTTGTGAGAAACCTTCATTTTAAATAGGAATTGGAGATTGGTACGCATTTTGCATAAATAATAATTGAAATTTTTAAAGGAGGGATATGCAACGTTTCAGTACCAACTAATAAGAAGGAGGAATTTATAAAGTGAAGACGGTTATAGAAGGCGTGTATAGTCCTTGTTACGGGAAAGTAGAGAAGTTATTTGTTACGGAAAGTTCTTACGTATACGAATGGGAGAAATTAGCGTTAATTGAAACAATAGATAAACAGAAAGTAGAAATTAAGGTAGGAATCAGTGGGTATATCGAGTCATTAGAAGTAGTAGAAGGACAAGCTATCGCTGATAAAAAGTTATTAATAACAGTGAGGGATGATCTTTTAATAACAGGTAGTGATTAATACTATGTATTTTGCTCTTTTCAATAATTATTTTTCGTATAAAAAAAATAAAAACGCTTACATGAAATGGGTTTCCAAAGGGAAAAGGGGGGATTTGTATGATGGATCAAAACCAAGGATTAAAAAGGGAATTGAAAAGCAGACACATATTTATGATTGCACTTGGAGGAGTTATTGGTACCGGACTTTTTTTAGGATCGGGGTATACAATTCATGAAGCTGGACCTGGAGGAGCGATTGTAGCTTATCTTGTTGGAGGATTTGTTATGTATTTAACGATGCTCTGTCTCGGAGAATTAGCTGTTGCGATGCCTGACGCAGGATCTTATCAAACGTATGCTACAAAGCATATTTCCCCTGCAGCGGGTTATGTAGTCGGATGGATGTCGTGGCTAAACTGGTCGGCTACAATAGGTATTGAACTAATTGCAGTTAGTATTTTAATGAAACGCTGGTTTCCTGATGTACCGTCTTGGGTTTGGTGCGTAGTGTTTGCGGTACTACTTTTTGCTATTAACGCGTTATCTTCAAGAAGTTTTGCAGAAGTTGAATTTTGGTTTGCAAGTATTAAAGTCATTACAATCATTGCATTTATTATTTTGGGCGGGGCAGCGATGTTTGGTTTTCTAGATATGAAAGGAAATGAACCAGCACCAATGTTCTCTAGTTTTACTGATTATGGTGGATTGTTTCCAAATGGATTATCCGCTATTTTAATTACGATGATTGCTGTTAACTTTTCCTTCCAAGGAACAGAACTAGTCGGTATTGCAGCAGGTGAGAGTGAAAATCCAGAGAAAACAATTCCGAAGGCAATTAATAATACAGTTTGGCGTATACTCGTGTTCTTTGTATTATCTATTTTCATTCTTGCAGGATTATTCCCTTGGCAACAGGCGGGAGTAATAGAAAGTCCATTTGTAGTTGTATTTGATAAAATTGGTATTCCTTATGCAGCCGATATTATCAATTTCGTTATTATTACAGCGGTTCTATCCGTTGCGAATTCAGGATTATATGCAACTTCTCGTATGCTATGGTCTATGTCTAATCAAGGAATGATTAGTCCGATTTTTGGTAAGTTATCTAAAAATGGTGTTCCTATTTATGCATTGATTGTAAGTACAATTGTAGGTTGCCTTTCATTACTATCAGGTATTTATGCGGAAGATACAGTTTATTTATGGCTACTTTCTATTGCTGGGTTCGGAGCGATATTAGTTTGGGCATCTATTGCTCTATCTAACTTATTAGCTAGAAGGTCATATATAAAGCAGGGCGGAGATGTGAAAGACTTGAAATTTAAAACACCGCTGTATCCATTCGTTCCACTGCTTGCGTTAGTATTAAATATAACGGTAATTGTAGGTATGGCCTTTATTCCAGAACAAAGAATGGCATTGTATTGTGGAATTCCATTTATGATTGTTTGCTTACTGTTTTACCGTGCGACAAGAAATAAGGCACATAAAGTAGAACATATTGAAAAGACAGATACAACAGAAGTAGAAAGTTTATAATATTGAGTAATTTGGAGACTGTAAAATTGTAAACAGTCTCTTTTTTTGTGAAAATAAAGCTGGAAACATACTATGTATGCAAAGGGGGATTAGCGATGAATGAAGAAGTTTCACAGCTATTAGAACAGATTGATTTACGAAAAGATGAGTTACTAGAGCTTACAAAAACCTTAATTCGTTTTGAAACACCAGCACCGCCGGCGAGAAACACAAATGAGGCGCAGGAATTTGTTGCACAGTTTTTAAGAAAACGAAATTTTAGTGTTGATAAATGGGATGTATATCCGAATGATCCGAACGTTGTTGGGGTGAAAAAAGGGATAGAAAGTGACACATATAAAAGTCTTATTATTAATGGGCATATGGATGTAGCGGAAATATCAGCAGGTGAGGCGTGGGAAACGAATCCGTTTGAGCCATTTATAAAAGATGGTTGGTTAGTTGGACGTGGTGCAGCAGATATGAAAGGGGGACTGGCTGGGGCACTATTTGCTATTCAGCTATTACAAGAAGCTGGTATTGAATTACCTGGAGATCTAATCTTTCAATCCGTAATTGGGGAAGAAGTGGGAGAAGCGGGTACACTTCAATGCTGCAAAAGAGGGTATGATGCTGATTTTGCAGTCGTAGTAGATACGAGTGATTTACATATGCAAGGACAGGGCGGCGTAATTACTGGGTGGATTACTGTGAAAAGCCCGCAAACGTTTCATGATGCAACACGTAGGCAAATGATCCATGCAGGGGGTCGTTTATTCGGAGCGAGCGCGATTGAAAAAATGATGAAAATTGTGCAAAGTTTACAAGAATTAGAGCGTCACTGGGCAGTTATGAAAACATATGAAGGCTATCCATTTGGAACAACAACAATTAATCCAGCTGTTATTGAAGGCGGAAGACATGCAGCATTTATTGCGGATGAGTGCCGGTTATGGATAACAGTACACTTTTATCCGAATGAAACACATGAACAAATAATAAAAGAAATTGAAGAGTATATTGGGAAAGTGGCAGCTGCTGATCCATGGCTAACTGAAAATCCACCACATTTTAAGTGGGGCGGAGAATCAATGATTGTGGATCGTGGCGAAATTTTCCCTTCTTTAGAAATAGATAGTGAACATGCAGCTGTAAAAACGCTTAGCTTAGTACACGAATCAATTCTTTCTAAAAATGCAATTTTAGATATGTCTGCAACGGTAACGGATGGTGGTTGGTTTAGTGAATTTCATATTCCGGCCGTTATTTACGGACCAGGTACATTAGAGGAAGCTCATTCAATAAATGAGAAAGTAGAAATAGAACAGTTAATTGAATTTACAAAAGTAATAACAGCATTTATATACGAATGGTGTCATACGAAAAAAATAGATTAGTATGTTGAAATCGTACAGGTATGTATACTTGTACGATTTTTTAGTGAACTATTTCAGAGTTGGATAGAAACAACTGAAATAGTTCTTTATTTTTCTATGTCTTTCGTTTTAGCTCAATTAATTTCTCTTTCGCTAATTCAACAGCAATTGCATCATCTAAATAACCAATTGGAAAGAGATAGTCGGGAATAATATCTGTCGATAAAATGAAATACAGTAATGCGCCGCCAAGGACTGCACGCTCTTCTTTTGGAATCGTTTCATTGCAAAATTGTTGATACATATCCGTTAATTGTTCAATGAAAGGACCAGCACTATCAATTTGTTCTAACTTGCTTGCAAAACTTTCATGAATACGTTTTTCACCTTCTGTTGTTTGCGCATATCGTTCATAGTTTTCAAGTTCTTGTTTTACGCGGGTTGTTGTGTAGTCGAAATCGAATAAGTTAGAGGATTGCAGCGTTTGCTGAATTGTATCAAGAGATGTGTACATATCCGTCTTTTCTTTATTAATGTGAGGAGAATCAGGATACATTTCATCAAATAACAATTGGGGTGGAACTTGCAGACATTCTGCGAATTTTTGTAGGTGTTTTTGTTTTGGCGGTTGTTTACCATTCATAATTCTTGAGATTGTTGCGGGATCAATATTTGTAAGCATTCCGAGTTGGCGCATAGATAAGGCACGTTCTTTTAAAAGTTTTTTTATTAATCTACTAAGCCGCTCATTTGGATTTTCTTTAGGCATAGCGAAGGCACTCCTTTTATTGTTGAAAAAATGTTGAGCATTTATTACATGTATATGAAACAGACAGGCACAGTTGCTCAACATTTTCATAAGATGCATTGAAAAGTGAGAAAAAGGGGTGGCTATTTATGAGTACGGCAGGTCTATTTTCAATTTTTTTAATTGGGATTGCTTCTAATTTAGATAATGCAGGTGTTGGGATTGCATATGGCATTCGTAAAATTAGAATTTCGTGGTTCAACAATTTTATCATCGCATTTTTTGGTTTTTTATTTACTTTATTAGCTGGATTTTTTGGGAACTGGATTGCGTTATTTATTTCAGAGTTTACAGCAAACTTGATTGGAGCAATCGTTTTAGGGATAATCGGTGTGTTTATTTTGTGCCAGCCTTTCTTGGGGCAAAGAAATACCGTAGGCTCTAAAGATGGTAATGTACTTATGGGAATTTTACGTGATCCAGAAAAAGCAGATTTTGATGGTTCTAAAACGATTAGTTTTTCAGAAGCAATTGTTTTAGGGATTGCTTTGTCTATTAATAATATTGCAGGTGGATTTGATGCTGGAGTAACAAACTTGAACCTTTGGCTTACAGCAACTATTTCTGGGGTGTTTAGTTTTATTTGCATAAGTGGTTTTGCGTATGTAGGAAAACGATATTTAGCAGAATACTTAGGGAAATGGGCTACGGTTATTGCGGGCGTGTTATTAATTCTTATCGGGATAGATCAGTTGTTGTAAGGAGAGTAGAAAACAAGGTTCGAGTATTTCCTTGGAAATACAGCAAGGGATTGCATATATCGACGTACTTTTCTCCATACTAATACGGATTTCTTTTAAGAAAGGGGGATTTGTATGGGACGCGGGAAAGCATTTGATCATAAGAAAAAAGGGCATGATCACCAACCACCTAAAGGTGCGTTCATTCATAAAGATGTAAATGAACATACTTTGGAAGAGGAAGAGCTACCAGTAAATATTGAAGCGTATAAAAATAGTTTGAAAAAACATTAAAAGCACCTACATAGGTGCTTTTTTTAACGTATATCTTCAATTAATTGTTCCGATTCTTCATGCATACTGTACTCACTTAATACTTGGATACAAAGCCACTTTAATTCTTCAATTGTATGTTCAAGTTCTTCAGGAAGCACATGATGAATGTCTTCAAGTCCCATTCCGAAATGAATAAGTTCCAGTACTTGATCATCGATGTTCCGATCCATTAATAGTTCAAGTACTTCTAAATTGAATATGTATCGGTGAGCTTCATCGAGTGAAACGACTTTTAACTTCAAGCTTTCTACAATACTCAATATAAAAAGAAGAATTGTTTTTTCAAGAACAGGTTGTTTTCCCATTTGAAATATTAGTTTCATCTTTCACACCTCCACATATAGCGCTAGGTTGTACTATATTATTCAAGAGGGGGGAGCAAATATGCATGATATAGAGAAACTTTCAGCACGGTTTTTGTACGGGCGTGGATAGTTGATACAGTTAAGGTTTTTATGAAATGAAAAAATCCTGCTAGTATAGCAGGATAGCTCTCAATTAAAAAATACTCCAACCTTCTTGGGCAGAAAGAAGTTCAAGAATTTTAAAGCCAGCGATACTATTTCCGTTTGCATCTAAAGCTGGTCCGAAAATACCAATGCCCATTTCGCCTTTTACACAGCCGAAAATGCCACCAGCTACACCACTTTTTGCGGGAATACCAACACGAATCGCAAATTCACCAGACTCGTTATACATACCGCATGTAACCATAAATGTTTTACAAATCTTTGTAATATGCTTAGGGATAATTTGTTTTTCCTTATATGGATCATATCCATCCATCGCAAAAATTAAACCGATACGCGCTAAATCGATACAGTTTACCTCAACTGCACATTGACGAGTGTATAAATCCATCAGTTCTTCGATATCACAATCAATAATTCCGTTTTGTTTCATATAGTAACAAAGTGAACGATTTAAGTAAGCTGTCTCTAATTCTGAATTGGCAACTTTAGAAGAATAATTAATAGTAGGATTATCTGTTATTTCACGTACGAAATGAAGAATGCGATCCATTTTTTCTTCATTATCTTTTCCTGCTAACATGCTTGTAATGGCTAGTGCCCCTGCATTAATCATTGGATTAAGTGGTTTAGAAGGACTTGTCGTTTCTAATTTAATAATAGAATTAAATGGATCACCGGTTGGTTCCATTCCAACTTTAGAAAATACATATTCTTCACCACGATCTAAAAGGGCAAGTGCAAGTGTAATTACTTTTGAAATACTTTGAAGAGTGAATAGTGTTTGTGAGTTGCCAGCATGGATGTATTCTGTTTCTTTATGAAAAATGGCAATCCCTAAATCATCTGGATTGGCATTTCCTAGTTCGGGGATATAAGTAGCAAGCTTTCCTTTTTTCGTATATGGTTTTACTTGTTCTAACAACTGTTGTAAGTTGTTTGTTTCAATGCACTGCATAGTACCAACGCTCCTATTTCGAATTAACTAAGTTTACTTTTCCCGATATGCTCGGAAATAAATAATAACATGAAAAAGTGGAATGATAAAACGAAAGTTGCATGTTCTATAGAGGGTCTTTCGTTTTGAATATTCTGTAGTGAAAAAGGAGAAATTTCCTTTTATATAACAGTTTGGAAATAGGAGATTTATCCATAAAAAATTCAAAAATAAAAACTACACATCTATACAACTATATGTTATTATGGTTATGTAAATAGAAAGCGTTTTCTAAGGCGTACTTATAATGATAACGATTTCATAAATTTGATAGGGGGAATTAAAATGTTGCAGTTTCTACAACGTATTGGTAAAGCGTTAATGCTTCCAATTGCCGTACTACCAGCAGCAGGATTATTGCTTCGTTTAGGACAAGAAGACGTATTTAACATTCCTGTTATGGCACAGGCCGGTGCAGCAATTTTTGATAATTTAGCACTTATTTTTGCAATTGGTGTTGCAATCGGTTTGTCTGTTGACGGTAGTGGAGCAGCTGGACTTGCCGGAGCAATCGGATATCTTGTTTTACAAAATACAACGAATGCTCTAAGTAAGACGTATTCAGCAGCAGAGTTAAATGATAAATTAAAAAGTGTTCAAGATTTAGTCGGTTCAGTAGATCCAACTAAATTAGCAGATACAATGACAAAGGTTTCAAAAGCAGCGGCGTTAACGCCAAAAATAAACATGGCCATACTCGGTGGTATTATTGCAGGGGTTGTTGCGGGATTATTATACAACAAATTCCATAAGATTAAACTACCAGAATGGTTAGGATTCTTTGCAGGAAAACGCTTCGTACCAATCATTACTTCAATCGTAATGTTACTTTTAGGATTGGTATTCGGTCAAATTTGGCCAACAATTCAAAGTGGTATTGATGCAGTGGCACATGGTATCGTGAACTTAGGTTCAATTGGTGCTGGTTTATTTGGATTATTAAACCGTTTATTAATTCCAATTGGTTTACACCACGTAATGAACACATACTTCTGGTTCGTACTTGGTGACTTTACAAATGCAGCAGGCGATATCGTTCATGGTGATATTGCACGTTTCTTTGCAAAAGATCCATCAGCAGGTATGTTTATGACTGGTTTCTTCCCAGTTATGATGTTCGGTTTACCAGCAGCATGTTTCGCAATGATTGCAGCTGCTAAACCAGAAAAACGTAAAATGGTTACAGGTATGTTAGGTGGTCTAGCATTAACTTCATTCTTAACTGGTATTACAGAGCCAATTGAATTCTCATTCATGTTCTTATCACCAGTACTATATGGAATTCATGCTGTATTAACAGGTCTGTCTCTATTCATTACAACAACACTTGGCATTCATGATGGTTTCTCATTTAGTGCCGGGGCAATCGATTACGTCTTAAACTTCGGTATTGCAACAAAACCATTGTTACTAGCAGGAATCGGTTTAATTTACGCAGCAATTTACTTTGTAGTATTCTACTTCTTAATTAAGAAGTTCGACTTAAAAACTCCTGGTCGTGAAGATGAAGAGGAAATGGCTGAAGGCGAAGAAGCTCCAGTTGCAGGTTCAATTGGTGAAACTTACGTAGCAGCTTTAGGTGGAAAAGAAAACTTAACAGTTATTGATAACTGTGCAACACGTCTACGCTTACAAGTGAAAGATGCTGGTCAAGTAAACGAAGCAGCATTAAAACGTGCTGGTGCAAAAGGTGTTATGAAATTAAGTAACACGAGTGTCCAAGTTATCGTAGGTACAAATGTTGAATCTGTTGCCGATGATATGAAAAAACACGTATAAATAATTAGATAAGAGGATATCCAAAAAGATTGATAACATCAGTTTTTAGAGGATATCCTCTTTTTTTATGTTAAAAATTTAACGGGAATCTTACTTTTGTAAATTTTCTTTTTCTTTTTTATACATATAGGTTGGTAATATGTGCAGTGCGTGATAAAGTAGGGATGACATAGAATGGATTATCCATAATCTACTAAAATAAATCTTTAGTAGAGAGATTAAATTATTGGTGAATAAGGGGAAAAAAGTAATCATGGATCACGAAAAAAATAATGCGAATGGGAAATCACGTCGGCCGATTGTATACATAAAAAGAACAATCATTCTCGTCTTACTATTTTCACTTGTATATTTCATGTATACAAAAATTATTGCGCATAATAAGAAAGAAGAAACTTTAAAAGCAGCAGCAGAAATGAAGAAACAAGAAGAGCTAAAAAAGAAAGAAGAAAAAAAGAAGCAAGAAGCAAAAAAACAAATAGAGCAGGAAGAACAAGTGAAGCAAGCACAAGCTGCAGAACAGCCTGCTGAGGGACCACCTCAAGAAATTAATGAAAACGCTCAATTAGATCAATATTTGCAAAAAACAGGATTTAGCGGGACAGCGGTTATTGTGAAGAACGGAAAGGTTCTTTTGAATAAAGGATACGGTATGGCGAATAAAGAGAAACAAGTACCGAATAATTCAGAGACAACTTTTTATATTGGTTCTATTTCAAAGGCTTTTGTAGCGACTGCTATTATGCAATTAAAAGATCAAAATAAATTAAACGTAGAAGATACGATTGCGAAGTATATTCCAGATTTCCCTCAAGGTAATGGCATTCAGTTAAAACATTTACTAACACATACATCAGGAATTCCAGAGTACGAGCAGGGAACAGAGGATATCTCTCATGAAGAATTGATAAAACGAATAGGAAAGCAAAAGCGTATTGGAAGTCCAGGAGAGAAATGGAAGTATTCCGATTCTAACTATTCGATACTTGCCTATATTGCTGAGAAGGTAAGCGGACAACCGTTAGAAGAGTATATTAAACAACATGTTTTTGCTACTGCTGGTATGAAACATTCTGGTTTTGGTAGAGAGCTAGAACAAACGAGATTTCCATCGACAGGTTATAAAATAGTAAATAACAATATGACAACACCTAATATTCCAAGTATGTCACAACTTTATGGTTGTGGTGATATATATACAAGTGCCCATGATTTATATTTATTTAATGAAGCGCTCTTCTCTGGAAAGTTGATTTCAAAAGAAAGCTACGATCAAATGTTTACAGGTGGAAAAAAAGATTACGGGTTTGGATGGTACGTAGACCCGGGAAGTTATTCGAATCACGGTGTAATGCCAGGCTGGAACTGTTTAAATGGATTTAGTAAAAATGGTAGTGTGTATGTTGTTTTATTATCTAACATTCAAAACAACATTAAATCTTTTGGTAAAGTGAATAATGACATTTATACGATGTTACGAAATATTGAAGTGTAAGAGACTATCCTTTTGGGTAGTTTTTTTTATTGAGGAAGTGTATGTGCAATGAGATAATGAAATAAATGGAAAAGGGGGAGGGGTATGAGTATACATAAGCATCATGAACGTAATGCAAAGCGCATCTTTTTTTTATCTGTTATTGTATGGATTATCGTCGCAATTGGATTAGTGATGGAATATAAAAAAGGGATGCTATTCACTTCGGAGAAAGAAAATCTGAAATTAATAGGTGTTGTACTACCGGCATTTGGATTATTAATATATAGCTTTATAGAAAAACGAAGATCAAAAATGCTCAAACAGGAACATTATAATATAGAGACCTCTGAATTATTGGAGCAACAAAAATTTGTCGTTCGCAAAGAGGTAGGAGTATTTCAAGTAATTACATACTTTGGATTAGATGGAAATACAGTAGGATTTTTAAAAGAAGAGTATGATTTTGTTATTCAAAGTGTATGGCAAGCTGTACTCTCTTTTCTTTTTAAGGGACTACATAAGCAACAATTTTATTTATATAATCAATCGGGAGAAAGATTATTGCGTGTTCAAAAGAAGATGGGAGTACGCAACTTTTATATTTTTTCTAATGTAGATGGAGAGAAATTAGGAGAGTTGAAACAAGTACTAAGTTTAAAAAAGTGGGAATGGATCTTTCTAGGATCGGATGGTAAGGAATTTGGTAAAGTGACTGGGGACTTTTCAGCAACAATGCAGAAAATAGAATGGCGAGATGGAACGCATATTGATGTGAAAGAAGATGGTATTCCGTTAGAAGCTGTTAAGTATTTCTCGGCAAGCGGTGGTTCACTTGTTACAGCTTCTATAAGTGAACGGGCAGAATTACCACGAGCGATTTATTACAGTGTCTCTGCGATAGTTACAATTAAAAATTAAGAGGTAAAAAAGATAGATGGAATGCCATCTATCTTTTTTATTGTTAGAACATATTGTTTCGTTGAAAAATGTATGTCTTACCTATCACAAAAAGAGTCTGCTTTGTATACATTAAGATGTATGGATATATTTTTATAATTTAAAAATAATAGGAGGAGAAGTGTATGTGTTTATTCGGTAAGTATTGGAAAAAGTTATCGAGATTGTTTAATAGACAATTAGATTATTTTTTAGATAATAAGTTATTGCCTGCTATGGAACGACTTTTGTTTTCGCAAAACTTCGCGAGGTTTATCCAAAGAAACTCCAAGCAAGCTACGGAAGAATTTATTGAATCAAGTAGATTTCAATCTATTATTTGTAACATTTTAAAAGAATGTAATACATCACCTTTTAAAGAAATTGCAGAGCAGTATTTAGGTAAAAATGTAGAAATTACGGTGACAGTTGGACAGTTAACAGGTGTAATTGTAGCAGTTGGTGATGATTTCTTAACACTGCAAGAAGGAATAGGAACAGAAGTTTTATTACCATTTACAAGTATTATATCAATTAAAGAAGCGTAAGAAAGGAGACTTATATATGTTATTTACTGAAGAATTACGTAATCATGTTGGTGAGCTAGTGCAAGTTGTGACAGCGGCCGAAATTGTTGCAGGTATTCTGTTATCTGTGACAGACGGGGCAGTAAGTGTTCGTACTTCTCCTTCTTATGGACCACCGGAAGATGTAGTTGTACGTATTCCTATCATTTCTTATGTTCGCTTGGAAGGGTAAGCGTGGTACAAGTATGAGGGTATCAGTTATTATTCCAGTGCATAATGAAGCGAGTACTTTATCACAAGTTTTAGTAGAAGTGGAGAAATTGAAACCATATGAAATTATCGTAGTAGATAATGGATCGACAGACGGAACAAAAGAAATAGCCTTACAACATCATTGCCATGTCATTTATTATAAATATTCTCTTGGTAATGATGTTGGACGGGCAATTGGTGCAAGAGAAGCGAAAGGCGACATTGTTTTGTTTTTAGACGGTGATATCGTCATTGATAATAAAGAGCTACAACGTTTTATAAAAGGCATTCAGCAAGGTCACCAAATTGTTGTGAATAATTTAACATGGTCTGTTTATTTAAAGATGAGACCGCATTATACGACAGTTGGCAAATTTATGTTGAATCGTTATTTGAATAAAAAAGAGCTTGTTGTTGGATCTTTAATCGCAATTCCGCATGCAATGAGTAGGGAAGTTATTCAAAAGTTTGGTTGGTGGAATTTAGCGGATCCAGCACTATTTCAAGCGATAGCGATGTCTAGAGGAGTAGATATTGTTGATATGGCTTCTGTCGATGTCATTCATACAAATAAAGTGCGTCCCGGTCATACTGGTACATCACCTGGCTCTCCTTATCCGAAAGCGACTAGTCGTATTATGGGGGATCATTTACGTGCTTTGCAATACGTAATCGAAATATATGGTAAGCGTGGTGGTTTTTCGGAAGGAAATAGGGATAGAGAGTTTATAGGAAAGTATAAACCAGTTTTATTACAAAAGAAAAAAGCGAAATATAGTGCAATTATCCCAGTATCAGAAGAAAAGATGACTATAAGATCTGTTATACAAGAAGTGAAAAAATCAGGTGTAGATGAAATTATAGTTGTTGCGAATGGAGCGGACGTTGAGACAGTTAAACAAGCAAAGCTAGAGAATGTCATTGTTATTGAATTTGAGGAAGCGCTTGGACATAATGTAGCCCGAGCGATAGGAGCTATGCATGCTACGGCCGATATTTGTTTATTTGTCGATGGTGATTTTGTTATTCCAGGGGAAAAACTAATTCCATTTTTACATGCTATCGAAGATGGAAATGATGTGGCATTGAATGATTTACAGTGTTTATTAGATATTTTTCATCCGGCAGACCCAATTAGCATGGGAAAATATTTTGTGAATTTGGTAGCGAAACGACCAGATTTATGGAATAACTCATTAACGGCAGTACCACATGCTATGCATAAAAAGGTAATAGAGAAAATCGGATATGATTCTCTTATCATTCCACCACTCGCTCAAATGAAAGCTATTTTGGAGGGATTTTCTATTACAGCGGTAGACTTTGTAGATGTCATAAAAACAAATCGAGTACGCCCAGAGCAACATGGATTTGTAAATGGGCGTATTCCAGCATTTGATCGTATTTTCGGTGATCAACTTGAGGCGATTGCATATTTATTGCAATCCACAGACGAGCGCGGGGGTTTTACAGATGGAGAGCGGAATAGAAATATCATTCAACAATTGAGAAAGGAAGAAGAGAATACAGATGAATGTTAGTAGTACAGTTGCCATTATCGGATTAGGATATGTTGGTCTTCCTTTGGCAGTTCATTTTGCAGAGAGAGGACATACAGTGCTTGGATTAGATAAAGATACTAGAAAAATAGAATCAATTATACAGGGAGAAAGTTATATTCCAGATGTTTCTTCTAAATTGTTACAGAGTTTATTGACTAGAAAAAAATTAATAGTCAATACACCGGATCAAGGTATTGCTGATTTTCAAAATAGTGATTATGTTATTGTCACTGTCCCAACTCCAATTAATGAACAAAGAGAACCGGACTTAAGTGCCCTCATTTCAGCTTCGCATTATATACAACAAAACCTTCAAAAAGGACAAACCTTCATTTTCGAAAGTTCCACATATCCAGGTACGCTCGAGGAAGTTATTATTCCGATTATTTCTCAAACAGGAAAAAAGGTAGGAGAAGATTTCTATATTGGGTATTCTCCTGAGAGAATTGACCCAGCTAATAGTCAATATTCAGTTCAAACGATTCCAAAAGTCATTAGTGGACAAACAGAAATGTGTAAACAAAAAGTACAGGCTTTGTATAGCACTATATTTGATGTAGTTGTTCCAGTTAGCTCTCCAAAAGTAGCAGAAATGTGTAAGCTATTTGAAAATATTCAGCGCTTAGTCAATATTTCATTAGTAAATGAGTTAAATACACTATGTGAAAGTTTAGGAATTGATTTTTATGAGGCACTTGAAGCGGCATCTACAAAACCATTTGGATTTACGCCGTATTGGCCAGGACCAGGGATAGGGGGACACTGTATTCCGGTAGATCCTTTATATTTCCAGTGGAGAATAAAAAAGAATGGAGCAATTAGTCAATTAATTGAGGCGGCACATGTAATTAATGAGGAAATGCCAGAGAAAGTGGTCCGGAAAGTAAAAGGTGTGGTGCAATCACCTGCAACGGTTTTAATTGTAGGGATTGCATATAAAAAAGATGTAAATGACTTAAGAGAATCGCCAGCGTTGCCAATTATTGAATTGTTAATAAAAGCAGGATATGAGATAGCGTATCACGATCCATATATTTCTTCTGCAAAATTTGGAGATAAGGTGTATCAATCTGTTTCTTTGGATGAACAAGTCGTTAAACAAGCGGATTGTATTTTAATTTTAACAGACCACTCTAATATCGATTGGAAGGTTTTTAAAGGGATAAAGCAAGTCGTAGATACACGTGGAATTATAAAGAAGGTGAGTGTATGAGTAAGAAATGTTTAATCACAGGTGGAGCAGGATTTATTGGATCGCATTTAGCTGAAGAGCTGGTGAAAAGAGGTTATGATGTCACTATCGTTGATAACTTCTATAAAGGGAAAAATAAATATCATGATGAGTTAATGAAAGAAATTCGGGTTATTCCAATAAGTGTTTTAGATAAAAATTCTATTTATGAATTAGTAAATCAACATGATGTAGTGTTTCATTTAGCAGCAATTTTAGGTGTGAAAACGACAATGGAAAAGAGCATAGAGCTTATTGAAACGAATTTTGATGGAACGAGAAACATTTTACAAGCAGCGCTAAAAGGAAAGAAGAAAGTAGTTTTTGCGTCTACTTCAGAAGTATATGGTAAGGCAAAGCCACCCTTTTCTGAAGAAGGAGATCGATTATACGGTGCAACCTCTAAAATACGTTGGAGTTATGCAATTTGTAAAACGTTAGAAGAAACATTATGTTTAGGATACGCTTTAGAAGGTTTACCTGTAACGATTGTTCGTTATTTTAATATTTATGGTCCAAGAGCGAAAGATGGTCCGTATGCAGGGGTAATCCCACGATTTATCCGCGCAGCACTGCGAGGAGAAGACATTCTCGTATATGGAGATGGAAAGCAGACACGTTGTTTTACGTATGTAAGTGATGCGGTAGAGGCAACGATTCGAGCAATGGATGAGAAGGTAAATGGTGAGATTATTAATATAGGTTCTGAGAATGAAAAGAGTATAAAAGAAGTAGCAGCAGTAATAAAAAAATTAACGAATTCTTCTTCAAAAATTGTTCAAGTTCCTTTCGAAGAGGTATATCCACATGGCTTTGAAGAAATTCCAAATAGAAGGCCAGATGTAACGAAATTAAGAGAACTTGTTCAATTTCAAGCGAAAGTAACGTGGGAACAAGGGTTGAAAGAAACTATTAAATGGTTTCGTGAAGAAAACAATGGCTAAGTCACTATCGATTATTATACCTGTATGTAATGAAGTGGATACGATTTCAGACGTTATTCAATCGGCAAAAGGATTAAATCCAGTAGAGATTATTGTAGTAGCAAACGGTTGTAACGATGGTACAGAAGAGGTTGCTGATCGTTTAGGGTGTAAAGTAATCAAGTATACAGAGCTACTGGGGAATGATGTGGGCCGTGCAGTTGGCGCAAAACACGCGATAGGTGATGTATTACTATTTATAGATGGAGATTTTGTTATTCAAACTTCAAAGTTACAATTATTCCTAAATCCAATTTTACATGATCAGGCCGACATCGTTTTAAATAATTTGGATGCGTTATTTTTAAAGAAACAAAAACCGCACTCAGTGACAGTGTGGCGCCAAATATTAAATGCAATGTTAGAGAGTGAGGAGTTAAAAATTGACTCTTTATTATCTGTACCTCATGCGTTGACGAAAGAAGTTGTTCAAAGCATTGGGTATGAATGTTTTGTTAATCCTATTGTCGCTCATTTACGTCTTGTTCAAAGCAAATGGAGAATTAGTCGACATTGTGCAATTGACGTTATTACACCAAATAAATTTCGGCCGACCGAGCATGCTGCGTATGGCACGGGTCTTTCTCATTCTGAAAAACGGATGATAGGTGACCATATAGAAGCTGTAGCGGAGCGAATAGTAGGTAGCGATGAGCGCGGAGGGTATTATGATGGAAATAGGAAAAGAGATAGTGTCTATCATACTTTAGATTTTGAAGATTTTTATCAAGGATGGGGCGTTACATCGAATTTGTATAAGGGAAAGCAATTATCGGTCATTATTCCTGTACAAGATGAAGAGAAAACAATTGGAAACGTTATAGAAGAACTTCGCAAAATTGAACCTTTTGAAATTATCGTTGTTGTAAATGGTTCGTCTGATCAAACAGCAACGATTGCAAAAGAAAAGGGAGCAACGACAATCGTATATAAAGAAGCACTCGGAAATGATGTGGGGCGCTCACTTGGAACGTATTTCGCAAAAGGAGAAATTGTATTATTTATAGACGGCGATTTTGTTATTCCAGCGAGTGAGTTATATCCTTTTGCGAAAGCTATTGCAGATGGAACAGATGTTGCATTAAATGATCTAAATCATTATTTAGATTTAAGAGTACCGCTTCATCTTGTAACTGCATTTAAATATGCATTAAATTTAGCTTGTGATAGAAAAGATCTAGGCGTAGGCTCTCTTATTGCTGTACCGAATGCATTTAGTCGTAAGTGTTTGAAAGAAATTGGATATAGATCTTTACTGGCACCGTGTGTAGCTCAAGTGAAAGCTATTCTTTCAGGATTTGAAGTTGCATGTGTAAGTCGTGTTGAAGTCGATAAGATGAACCGTATTCGACCCAGTGAACATTTTGCTAAAATAGGTCATCCACCAGCTGTACTTCGAATTATTGGTGATCATATAGAAGGGTTAGAGCAATTAATTGCATTAACAGGCAGTCGTGGTGGATTCCATGATGGAAATAGAAAAAGAGATATTTTATAGGTAACAAAAAAGTGTACAACATATGTACACTTTTTTGTTCTGTTATAAAAACTATAACAGATTAGGAGATAAGAGTATTACAGCTCTACAATGGGTATTGTTTTTATATTACAAAATAGGACTCGTATATAAGAATACCAAAAAAATACAATTAAGGAAAGGGTTAATTTTAAAGACTTTAAAATGAAGTTAACACTATGTATATAGTAGTTTGCTCAACATTTCACAAACATGTCACAACTATTTCGTTCACTTTCGTAAAAAAGTAGTATTCTAAGTGTGTAAGCTGTTATATAAAAAATCTTAGTCCTGTACTAATCAAAAATGGAGGAGATTAGGATGACTCAAGTATTAGAAAATGTTAAAAATGCATGGGAAAACTTTAAAGGTGAAAAATGGAAAGCAGAGATTGATGTTCGCGATTTCATTTTAAATAATGTAAACGTTTACGAGGGAGATGAATCTTTCTTAGCGGGAGCAACTGAAGCAACGAAACAACTTTGGGATCAAGTAATGGATTTAACAACGAAAGAACGTGAAAACGGTGGCGTTCTTGATATGGATACAAAAATTGTTTCTTCTATTACATCACATGAACCAGGATATTTAAATAAAGAGACTGAAAAAGTAGTCGGTTTCCAAACTGATAAACCATTTAAACGTTCTTTACAACCGTATGGTGGTATTCGTATGGCGGAACAAGCTTGTGAATCTTATGGATACGAAATGGATAAAGAGCTTAGTCGTATTTTTAGAGATTGGAGAAAAACTCATAACCAAGGTGTATTTGATGCTTATACACCAGAAATGAGAGCTGCTCGTAAATCAGGTGTTATTACGGGTCTTCCGGATGCATACGGACGTGGACGTATTATCGGTGACTACCGCCGCGTAGCATTATATGGAGTAGATCATTTAATTGAAGCGAAGAAAGCAGATTTAAATTTAACTGGCGGTGTAATGAGTGAAGATACAATGCGTTTACGCGAAGAGTTATCTGAACAAATACGTGCACTTCAAGAGTTAAAACAAATGGCTGCTTCTCATGGCTTTGATATTTCTAAGCCAGCAACAACTGCTCAAGAAGCATTCCAATGGTTATACTTCGCATATCTTGCAGCAATTAAAGAGCAAAACGGAGCTGCAATGAGTCTTGGACGTACTTCTACATTCTTAGATATTTATATTGAAAGAGATTTAGCAAATGGTACTTTAACAGAAGAAGACGTACAAGAAATTGTGGATCACTTCATTATGAAATTACGTCTTGTGAAATTTGCAAGAACACCTGATTATAATGAATTATTCTCTGGTGACCCAACTTGGGTAACTGAGTCTATCGGCGGTATGGCATTAGATGGCCGTCCATTAGTAACAAAGAACTCATTCCGTTTCTTGCATACACTAGATAATTTAGGACCAGCTCCAGAACCAAACTTAACAGTTCTTTGGTCTAAACAATTACCACAGAACTTTAAAAACTACTGTGCGAAAATGTCTATTAAAACATCAGCAATTCAATATGAAAATGATGACATTATGCGTGCTGACTACGGCGATGACTACGGGATTGCTTGTTGTGTATCTGCAATGAGAATCGGTAAACAAATGCAGTTCTTCGGTGCACGTGCAAACTTAGCAAAAGCATTGCTATATGCGATTAACGGTGGTAAAGATGAAAAATCTAAAGCACAAGTTGGTCCTGAGTACGCACCGATTACTTCTGAAGTATTAGATTATGAAGAAGTTATGCATAAGTTTGATATGACAATGGAATGGTTAGCGGGTCTATATTTAAACACATTAAATGTTATTCACTACATGCACGATAAATATAGCTATGAACGTATTGAAATGGCACTTCACGATACAAATGTTCTTCGTACAATGGCAACAGGTATCGCGGGTCTATCTGTAGTAGCAGACTCTTTAAGTGCAATTAAATACGCAAAAGTAAAACCAATTCGCGATGAAAACGGAATTGCAGTTGACTTTGAAATTGAAGGAGATTTCCCTAAATACGGTAACAATGATGACCGTGTAGATGAAATTGCTGTAAATCTTGTGAAAACATTTATGAATAAACTTCGTAAACATAAAACATATAGAAATTCTGTTCATACAATGTCAATCTTAACAATCACATCTAACGTTGTATACGGTAAGAAAACTGGTAACACTCCAGATGGTCGCCGTACTGGAGAACCATTTGCACCAGGTGCGAACCCGATGCATGGACGTGATACAAAAGGTGCGTTAGCTTCATTATTATCTGTAGCTAAATTACCATATGAAGATGCACAAGATGGCATTTCTAATACATTCTCTATTATTCCAAAAGCACTTGGTAAAGAGGATGAAGTACAAGTACGTAACTTAGTATCAATGCTTGATGGTTATGCAGTAAAAGAAGGACATCACTTAAATATTAACGTATTTAACCGTGAAACATTAATGGATGCAATGGAACATCCTGAGAAATATCCACAATTAACAATTCGCGTATCTGGTTACGCTGTAAACTTTATTAAATTAACTCGTGAACAACAAATCGATGTAATTAACCGTACAATGCATGAAAGCATGTAAATGAAAAAAGTGTCCCTCTGCATTTTATAAATAGCAGAGGGAGGCTGTTTCAATAAAGGAGGAAGTAACATGGTAAAAGGAAGAATTCATTCTGTAGAGTCTTGTGGTACTGTTGATGGCCCAGGAATTCGTTATGTCATATTTACACAAGGGTGTTTATTACGTTGTCAATATTGTCATAATGCTGATACGTGGGAGATCGGTAAAGGAAAAGAAATAACAGTCGAAGAAGTAATGCAGGATGTGACATGTTACCTTCCTTTTATTGAAGCTTCCGGAGGCGGTATAACAGTTAGTGGTGGGGAACCATTATTACAACTAGATTTCTTAATTGAATTATTTAAGAAATGTAAGGAAATTGGAATTCATACAACAATTGACTCTTCGGGTGGTTGTTATTCTGAAGAACCAGAATTCCAAAATAAGCTAGATATTTTAATGGAGTACACAGATTTAGTTTTATTGGATTTGAAACATATTGATTCAAAGAAACATCGTAAATTAACAGGAAAACCAAATGAACATATTTTACAATTTGCTCGTTATTTATCGGATAAAAATAAACCGATTTGGGTACGACACGTATTAGTTCCTGGTATTACTGATAATGAGGAGGATCTACAAAAACTATCTAGTTTTATTCAAAGTCTGTCTAATGTTCAGAAAGTTGAAGTGCTACCATACCATAAGCTTGGTGTATATAAATGGGAGGCACTTGGGCATAAGTATCCACTCGCAAATGTAGAACCGCCTACTGAAAAAAATGTAGAAGAAGCAAGACATATTTTACAAGCAGTCTAATCCAAATGTTGGGTTAGGCTTTTTGCTTTCTTTACAATAAAACCTAGAGTATATATGGAGAAAAGAGTATACTGAAAATAGAATATCCATATTTTTGTAAGGAATAAGTGGAGAAATTTACATAATTGTAAAGGGAAATCAAAATAGTAAAAAGAATTAAGAAGTAAAAGAGTGAGTATCATGGAATAGAGAACATTTGTAAGTTATTGCGAAAGCTCTTATAGGAAAGTATAATGTAAAGATATGAGCACAGATAGGATTAAGGGGTCAATCTTATATGCTTTGCATATCCACGACAGGTACATAGCTGAAAGAGAAATATTAGAGTCTGTTTATGTAATTTTTAAGGAAAATGTTTTTCCTATTGTCGTATATGCAATATGGAGAAACAATAAGCTAGGAGTGGATTTGTTTGATAAAAAACCCCAAGGTTTTAATATTAACTGCACATTACGGAAACGGTCATGTGCAAGTAGCGAAAACATTAGAACAAACATTTCGCCAAAAAGGAATTAAAGATGTAATTGTATGCGATTTGTTCGGAGAATCACATCCGGTTATAACCGATATTACAAAATATTTATATTTAAAAAGTTATACAATAGGAAAAGAATTGTACCGCTTGTTTTATTATGGCGTGGAAAAAATTTATGATAAAAAAATAGCATCTTGGTATGCTAATTTTGGAAGAAAACGTTTGAAATTACTTTTACAAGCGGAGAAACCGGATATTGTTATTAATACGTTTCCGATTATAGCTGTACCAGAATTAAAAAAGCAAACAGGTATTTCAATTCCTGTGTATAATGTATTAACGGATTTCTGTGTGCACAAAATATGGATTCATCGGGAAGTAGATCGTTATTTTGTAGCAACTGATCACGTAAAAGAAGTTATGGTTGATATTGGTGTGCCTGCGGAGCAAATTGTTGAAACTGGAATTCCGATTCGTAGTAGTTTTGAGTTAAAGATCAATTCAGATATTATATATAATAAATATCAGTTATGTAAGAATAAAAAGATTTTACTAATTGTAGCAGGTGCTCATGGAGTATTAGGAAGTGTAAAAGAACTATGCCAATCATTTATGTCAGTACCTGATTTACAAGTAGTTGTTGTTTGTGGGAAAAATGAAGCGTTAAAACAGGATTTGTTAGGGTTACAGGAAAAAAATCCTGATGCATTAAAAGTATTTGGTTATGTAGAAAATATTGATGAACTATTCCGTGTTACTTCTTGTATGATTACAAAGCCAGGCGGTATTACGTTAAGTGAAGCGGCAGCATTGCAAGTACCTGTCATTTTATATAAGCCTGTTCCAGGACAAGAAAATGAAAATGCGATGTACTTTGAAAGAAAAGGGGCTGCAGTTGTCATTCGTGATGATAGTGAGGTTTTTGCAAAAACAGAGGCGTTATTACAAGATGATATGAGGCTTCTTCAAATGAAAGAAGCGATGAAAAGCATTTATCGTCCAGAGCCAGCTGATCATATTGTGGATACAATTTTGGCAGAAAATCATGTAAAGCCGAATCATATACCTATTAAATCACCTGCTCTTGCACAATCATTTACTTAATATGAAACCCTCTTTTGTATGTTTAAAGAGGGTTCTTTATTGTTCTCTAAGATAAAGACTTATCCACATGAAGATTGCGTTTTCATTAAACAGTAAAGTCGGAATATTAACAACTATATCCACATTATCCACAATTTTTAGAAAAATATCCACAATTCTAACATTTAATGTACGTTGCAATATATAAACTTGTGAAAGGTTTGTTGAATTTATGCACAATTCCATAAATTATGTGGATAACGTTATCCACATAAAAAAAGGTTCCTTATTTATAAGGAACCTTTTTTCTACTCTATCACGTAGAAAAAATATGTAATGAGAATGAATAATTAGGGGGGAGAACTTCTAATTATTCATTCTCACTTTAAATACTTTTCGAGCGATAACCCGCTGCGCGATCTGCTTTACGAAATTCTCGTTGGTAGAGAACTTCTTGTGTACTAGATAACGCGTTTTTTGTTTTGTCACGTTTCTTTTTATCCATTACAAATCACCTCGTGTCCGAAAGTTACTATCTATCGTTTCCAAAGACATGGGGTGATATACGTATATATCAAAATGTTAATGGTTAATTATTATTTCTGAAAATTTAGATTATGCTTCTTTTAAGTGATGTGCATCTTGGAACGTTGTATCGCGCATTGTAGCAAGTGTATATTGATCTTTTGGAATTTCATATAAGTTATATACTTCTTCATTCGCATTAATTTCATCATAAACAGCTTTTCTTGTTTCATTTGCTAGATTTACATATTGTAATTTCTCTGCAGCTTTAATAGAACGAATATTTATTTTGCGAATACGCATAAAGATTGTTTCAATATCTAGCTCGTAGAAAAGTTCGCTAAAAAATGAATCTTTTGCCAATTTATTGTAGCCTTTTCCATGATAAGGTTTGCCAAGCCATGTTCCAAGGAATCCAGCTTTTTCTTGCACATCAAATAAAGTAATTGTTCCGATAGGGTTACCCCATTCATCTAAAATTGTGCGTGAAATTAATTCCCCACGCTCTTCAGCTTCAATCGTTTGTTTCGTTAAAAATAAATATTCCTCATAAGAATAAGCCTTTTGACGCACAAAAGGGAAGACAGCTGGATCCACCATTAACTCGTATAGAACGTGGCTGTCGTGTAAGTCGCGTTTTTTCAACATACTAACTCCTCCTCACACGAGGGTAGCATGACGAAAAAACACCCCACCCTCGAAATTTTTATATCAATCTTTAAAAAATTTCGGGGTGGGAATCGAACCCACTAGAACCAGTTTCTAACGCTGGTGGCGCACCATTTGCCTTCCCCATTCATCAATTTGAAAATGATAATCACGACACAAATTGATTATGGTTTCATTCAGTTTATAATCGTATAATACTTTATCTAGTCAAAAAAATAAACTAGTTTTTTTTATTTTTTTTGTAAATTATTTTTCCATCAATCATAGTTAGTACAGGCTTGGCTAAATAATGGAAAGGATGATGGGTCCAGAGCACAAGATCAGCGTCTTTTCCAGCCTCAATGCTTCCAATTCTATCCTCTAAACGTAAATTTCGCGCTGGAAATATAGTGATTCCTTCTAGTGCAGTTTTTTCGTCTAATCCTTCCCTTACTGCGACAGCAGCACAAACATTTAAATATTGAATGGGTGTATAGGGGTGATCTGTTGTGATGGAAACTTCCACTCCATTTTTTGATAATATATGGTAAGTATCCCATGTTTTATTTTTTAGTTCGATTTTAGAACGGCGTGTAAGCGTGGGGCCAACTGAAACCTTCAAATTGTGTTTTGAAAGTTCTTCAACAATAAAGTGTCCTTCTGTACAATGTTCAATACGTAAATCAAGATTGAACTCTGTTGCAAAGCGTAGAGCGGAACTAATATCATCTGCTCGGTGAGCGTGGATACGTACGGGTATTTCACGGCGTAATGCTTTTAAAATAGGAAGCATTCGAAAATCTGCTTCATGCCCGTAGTGCTGTGCTTCATAAAATGATTCCCGAAGTAATCCCATAATTCCCATACGCGTAATGGACTCTTTTGTTCCATTACTATGGACTTTTTTAGGATTTTCGCCAAAGGCAATCTTTAAGCCAGCAGGTTCTTGAATGATCATATGATCAATACAAGTTCCGGCTGTTTTTATTACACAAGTCGTACCACCGATAATGTTTTGACTTCCTGGCATAACGTGAACAGTTGTAATTCCATTTTGTACCGCATCTTGAAATGCAATATCCAAAGGGTGGATTCCGTCTAAAGAACGAATATGGGGTGTTGAAACTTCAGACGTTTCATTTGCATCATTGCCAGCCCAACCAGTACCTTCATCATAGAGACCAAGATGGGTATGGACATCAATAAATCCAGGTAAGAGATGAAGAGCACGTGCGTCTATAACTGTCATATCTTGAGTAGGTTGAATGGAAGGCTTGACCTCAGCAATTTTTTCTCCTATAACGAGTACATCCCCTTGAAATTTTTGGGATGTAATAGGATAGACAATGGCTTGTTTGAGCAATATTTTCATAGGTACCTCATTTCTGTTACTTTATAATGTTAATGGAATGTAAGGGAAAGTAACTGAAAGATTATTTGTGTAATAATGCTCCGGATGCTAGAAAATAAAAGTTTTGAAAGGGCCCTCTGTAAAACTGTGTTTTAGAAGTACTACATTGTATGCGAAAGTATATTTTGTAATGCATGGTCTATTGACGGAAATGTGTATTGATACCCATACTCAATTGCTTTACTAGGTAATACATGTTGCCCTTCTAGTACAAGTATGCTCATCTCGCCTAATAAAGCATGAAGCATAAATGAAGGGACAGGTAACCAATGAGGTTTTTTTATTATAGTTGCAATGATTTCTCCAAATTCCTTCATTCTTATAGGATCAGGAGCTGTAATGTTAAGAGGTCCATCAATTTCTTCTTTGTGTATGATGAAATCAATCATGGAAGCGACATCGTCTATATGAATCCATGATAACCATTGATTTCCAGATCCAACTGTACCTCCGATATAGAATTGATAGGGAAGTAGCATTTTTGGAAGGGCTCCTCCGTCTGGACCTAATACGACTCCGAATCTTGCGTAGATTGTCCGTATTCCGAGAGCACGTGCTTTAGATGCTTCTTGTTCCCATGAATATACTGTATTTGCTAAAAAGTCATTTCCAGGAGTCACATGCTGTTCTGTAAAAGACTCGGTTTCAGACGTTCCATAGTATCCAATTGCACTTGCGTTAATAAATGTGTGTGGTTTTGTAGGGAGTGCCTGCAATTGTTTAATGAGTCCTTTTGTTGTTTGAATTCTACTGTTTAAAATGACTTTCTTTTGTTTCTTTGTCCATCTACTATTAATAGACTCTCCAGCTAGATTAATAACTACATCAATAGAAGAGAGGGGGAAGGTTTGTAAATCTGGTGTCCATTGTACATACTGAAGGTTAGGATCGGAAGTTTCAGCAGTTTTTTTTCGTGAGAGAATGTAAACAGTATATCCTTTTTGAATAAAAAAGGTAGAAAGGTATTTACCTATAAAGCCGGTACCACCAGAAATTGCGATTTTCACAATTATTTCCTCCTCATTATATATATTCTTGAAAAGCAAAAACGTTCCTTGACTATGTTAAAATAATAGAGAGGTGAGAGTATGGCTGTCATTACAAAAATAGAAGTGCAAAAACGATCGAAAGAACGGTTTAATATTTATATCGATAAAGGTCAAGGTGAAGAATACGGATTTAGTGTCAATGAAGTAATCTTAATAAAACATGGATTACAAAAAGGCTTAGAAATTGATGAAATAGCTTTAGGAAATATTTTGTACAATGAAGAGGTACAAAAAGCATATTTACAAGCAATCTCCTATTTATCCTATCAAATGAGAACGAAACTAGAAATAGAAGATTTTTTACGAAAAAAAGAAGTTGGACAAGCCATCATCTCTGAGGTCGTTTCGAAATTATTACATGACCGATATATTAATGATAAAGAGTATGCTATTTTATATACGAGAACGCAAAGTAATGTGAATCGAAAAGGTCCAACGGTTATTAAAAGAGAGTTGTTAAATAAAGGTGTTCAGGATTTAATTATTACGCATAGTTTACAAGAATATCCGAAGGAAAAGCAAATTGAGAATGCTTTAATTCTTATAGAAAAGAAGAAGAAATCTTATCAAAAGCATTCCTTTTTACAAATGAAGCTAAAGTTAGACGAAATGCTGGTTCGTAAAGGATATTCTAGAGATGTGATTCAAATTTGTTTAGAAGAATTGAAAGACGAAAAAGATGACGAAAAGCAACGAGAAGCGTTACACTATCATGGGAATAAATACTATGAGAAATATAAGAAGTATGATGGATGGACATTTGAAAATAAGATGAAACAAGCGTTATATCGCAAAGGATTCTCTATCGATGAGATAGAGATATTTTTGCAAATGAAACGTGAAGAGGGATGAGGGAATAAAATGAATATGCCAAAACGCTACAGTGAAATGACACCATATGAGCTAAGGGAAGAAATTGGGGTTTTGAAAGAGCAAGCGATAAAAGCTGAGCAACTTGGAATTGTAAATGAGTTCGATGTATTAATGCGAAAGATAGCAATGGCTCGCGCTTATATGACTGACATAAACAAATTCCATATCGGTGAGACATATGAATTAGTAGAAGAACCTGGTATATTATTTGAAATTACGTATTTCAATGGGGTATTTGCTTGGGGACATAAGCAAAATGATAATGAAGAGATTGGAATACCGATTTCTTTATTGCAAGAAAAATAAAAACCAGAGAGCGAATATCTCTCTGGTTTTCATCTTTGGTAGGCGTTACAGGAGATAGGAGATTCTAAAATTGGCGTTTTTTACATTCATTCGCCAATATAATGAGAGACTGGGTTTGTTGCGTCTGTCCGTTAACTTGCGCTTTTGCATGTTTCGGACGAGTCCACGTATGGTTAAATAATTCAGAACGACTATCTAAGCGATCACGGTAGCTCATCTTTATCACCTCGTGTAGGAAGTTAAGTTACTTTGTTACTACTCTTCCTGCTGATTTGCAGCACGCATACGTTCTTGTGGGTGCGTGTTAATTGTGCCGTTAGGTCGTTTCGAAGCGAAGCGTGATTTCGCTTTCGGTTGACCGTCGATTTTGCTGTTGTTTTTTGACTCAGACCAAAATTCGGCTTGTTTACCCATTGCGAACGCCCTCCTCATCATCAGTTGATACCTCTTGAAGAAGTATCAATTATAGAATGTGCAAAATAGAAGAAACTATCCTTTAGAAATGAAGGGATAATTAGGTAAAGGAGACTAGAACATGAATGATATTTATGAAGCATTAACGAAAGAACTATTAGACAAAAATGACAAGCTTTCTTATGCACAAGCGCGTGCTTGGGTTGAATTACTGTGGGAAGATTTTCAAACGACTTATGCGAAATCAGGTCGTTATCAAGGAGAAGAAATGACTGAACAAGTTGTGCGATCATGGATTAATAATCATGGAGGACGCCTTCATGAAATGCGTACAAATAATCCGAAATATAGCCATCTAATCAATCAAGAAGATCATTTGAAACATTAAAAAAAGCGACTGAAGTCGCTTTTTTTAATGTGGAAGTAACTCCAGTTTTTTTCGAAGTTTTTCTTCACTAAAAATCCATCCTGTATAGGAACTAATAATATTTAAATTATGATCGAGTTGAACGATCGCAACGAATGGATAATAGTCTTTACTACGATATCGCAAATCAATGAATCGAACTTCATAATAATGGTCATAATCGAAAATGTCCCAGCGATATACAGGGGAGAAAGATAAAAATGCTGAGATGTTTTCATCTTGTTTAGCTGCGCGCATAATAGCATTATCTGGGAACGGTACCCGATCGAACTTATCATAGATCATAATGTTACCACGATGCCATCTAGCAACGTAGTAATAATCGGTTGTAACGACTGCTAAATGATAATGATAAAATCGATAAGAAGGAGAAATGATTATCTTCTCAACATTTTTGAAACGTTTTTGTACAACACTTCTTATATTTCTATGCATCATAATCCGTCCGATGTAGTAAACAATCATTAATATATACGCTGCTAAGGCAGTATATCCTTTATGGGAACCTACGAGCATACAAGCAATTGCGAGTATATGGATAAAGAAAATGACGGTATCAAATGTATTAATGATGCCGAGCGCTACCCATTTTTTTGTGAAGGGCCGTAATGCTTGTGTACCGTAGGCATTAAAAATATCTACAAAGACATGAAGAAAGACGGCAATAAAGGACCAAAGTAGTAGATGCAAATATGGAGCGTCTGAAAAGAAGGCGAAAGAGATGCCACTTATAAGGAAAGACCAAAGAATCACTGCAGGAATGGAATGAGTAATCCCACGATGATTTCTTATATATTTAGCGTTATTACGCAATTTTAAAACTGTATCGATGTCAGGAATATTGGAGCCGGCAATTGTAGCAAGCATAACTGCTTGTGGCCCAATATCACTTTGTGCTATGGCTGGATCTAACGTGGCCAAACTGCCTAGAGTAACGCCCATAACAAGGTGAGTGGCTGTGTCCATAGAAATCCACCTCCGTTTTTTATTAATGTAACTCTTTTTATTCGATACCTCAAGTCCTTTGCCTTCTATTTCCTATGTCATCTTACTTAAATTTTTTCCTAAAATCTTTATAATAGTACTTATATGCAAAAAAATGAGGGGGACCAAGTTTGACACTTGAAATATTAAATAATTTTAACATAGAGCAGTTTCAAAATGATTTAATTGGTTGGTTTGAAAAAGAGCAACGCGACTTACCGTGGCGTAAAAATAAAGATCCATACCGTGTTTGGGTTTCGGAAATTATGTTGCAGCAAACTAGGGTAGAAGCTGTAAAACCATATTACGCAAATTTCATGGGGAAGTTTCCTACTCTAGAAGCTTTGGCAAATGCTGATGATGAAGAAGTGTTAAAAGCATGGGAAGGTTTAGGCTATTATTCTAGAGCGCGAAATTTACATGCAGCCGTAAAAGAAGTAAAAGAAGTATATGGCGGGATTGTACCAAGTGATGTAAAGAAGATTGAGAAATTAAAGGGAGTCGGTCCCTATACAAAAGGTGCTATTTTAAGTATCGCATATGGTATACCAGAGCCGGCAGTTGACGGAAATGTTATGCGTGTATTATCTCGCATTTTATCAGTATGGGATGACATTGCAAAACCAAAAACGAGAAAAGTGTTTGAAGAGATTGTGCGTGAAATTATTTCGGCTGAAAATCCATCTTATTTTAATCAAGGTTTGATGGAATTAGGAGCATTGATTTGTATTCCTAAAAATCCAGCATGCTTACTTTGTCCTGTACGTGAGCATTGCAGGGGATATGCTGAAGGTGTTCAAAAGGAATTACCAGTAAAAAGTAAAGCGAAAGCCCCTACGATGGTACCGATCGTTGCAGGAGTACTTCAAACTGAAGATGGTCGTTACGTCATTAATAAACGTCCAAGTACCGGTTTATTAGCTAACATGTGGGAGTTTCCGAATATTGAACTTGGCGAAGGGATTCGAAGTCAGAAAGAACAGCTTACAGATTATATGAAAGAAAAATTTGAGCTCTCGATTTCTATTGATGAATACGCAATGAATGTACAACATACATTTACACATCGCACATGGGATATATTCGTATTTTACGGAAAAGTAACTGGTGATATCGTTGAAACAGATACATTGAAATTTGTATCGAAAGAAGCATTTGAGCAGTTACCTTTCTCTAAATCACATCGTACGATTTATGAGAATTGTGTTGAGAAAATTACAATGCAATAAAGTGAAACTTTAATCAGTGGGGGTTTTCTTCATCCCCACTGATTATCAGCCCTCACCAATCGGGCTTTAATGGGCAGCCTTACCCCCACCTCACTTCTTTGCTTTCGCTGCATTTTGAGGTGGGGGTCTTACTGCCCATTAAAGCGGGATAAACAAAAAAAGTGTTCCCAGGTTGGGAACACTTTTTTAATCGTAAGAAATTTTTGTCCCATGAGTCCAACTAGCATCACCTTCTTGTAAGCCGCCTCTTGATTCAATTTCTATTACAATTTCTTTGTAGATACTTTGACCTTCTGCATTTAAATACGGCAAAATCTGTTGTAATGAATGATGAAAATAAGCCAATTCATCTTCTTTCCACTCACTTTTTGAAACCATCGTTAGTTCAGTCATATCGCGTCCTACATACATATTCCCACCTCCATTTTCTATAGTTTGAATGAGTAACAAGAGATATATGCGGAATTTTTTCAAAAGAAAATTACGGATAGCTTCTAGTTGAATTGGTTACATTATTGATTGTGGAGGTGAGAAAGATGAGTAAAAAACAACAAGGTTATAACAAGGCAACTTCTGGTGCTAGCATTCAAAGTACAAATGCTAGTTATGGTACAGAGTTTTCAACTGAAACAGATGTGCAAGCAGTAAAACAAGCAAACGCACAATCAGAAGCGAAGAAAGCACAAGCTTCTGGTGCACAAAGTGCAAACGCTAGTTATGGTACTGAATTTGCAACTGAAACAGACGTGCATGCTGTGAAAAAACAAAATGCACAATCAGCTGCAAAACAATCACAATCTTCTAGTTCAAATCAGTAATGAAAGAAAAACACTTCTCTAATTCGAGAGAAGTGTTTTCTTTGTGCTTTGGTCATGGGAATGAAAATAAAACGAACGACATAACTTCTAATAAGTCAACAAATGTAGTCAAAGGAGAAGGAAGTTAAAGATTAGAAATATGTAATGAGGAATAATAAATGATAAATAAGTCCAAAAGGGGGTAAGTAATGAACGATTTTGATAAGTTGGTAGGAGAGCAATTGGAAACGATGGATGAGTTGTTGAAGTTACAAGCTCACCTAGAGAAGTATCAGCAAATTGAAATGAGCGAAAAGGATACGTGCGATAAAAAAGAATTACATTTTATCCGCCAAGAAATATATAGAACAGAATTAGCGCTCAAGCTATTACATGAGAAATTTGAAGAGCAAACAAATAGTGTAATTCAATCTTTTGAAACTGAAAAAATGATTTCAAATTTAGGATAAGATATATCGTTACCTTTAGGTGAAAGGTCCTTCTTTACATGGAAATGAGGAA
Source organism: Bacillus cereus group sp. Bc061 (assembly GCF_027715825.1). NCBI lineage: Bacteria > Bacillati > Bacillota > Bacilli > Caryophanales > Bacillaceae > Bacillus > Bacillus cereus group sp. Bc061. The sequence continues at coordinate 15,308 of NZ_JAQFTZ010000006.1, read as the reverse complement.
GGACTTTTTTTATTCTCATTTCTTCCTTTATAAAATGTTAAGCGAAGATCCTTGTTTCTTAATAGGATTAAGGATATCGTATTCAGTGTAAAATATAGAGTCTTATCGCTTTAGTTTTAAAATTTCGACAAAAAAGTTATAATAGAAAAAAAGTGAATGCAGTTCAAAGGGCATTTGCAGTTGAAGGAAGGGAGCATATATGGGATTTCCCAAAGAAGGAGAAAAAGTACAAATACATAGTTATAAACATAATGGCTCCATTCATAGAATGTGGGAAGAGACAACGGTTTTAAAAGGGACACAGAGCCTTGTAATCGGAGCGAATGATCGTACAGTAGTGACGGAATCAGATGGCCGAACATGGATTACTCGTGAACCAGCAATTTGTTATTTTCATGCAAACTATTGGTTTAATGTAATTGGAATGTTAAGGGAAGAGGGAGTATATTATTATTGTAATTTAAGCTCACCTTTTGCATATGATTCTGAAGCGTTAAAGTATATTGATTATGATTTAGATATTAAAGTGTATCCAGATATGACATATACGCTTTTAGATGAAGATGAATATGAAAAACATAGTCAAATTATGCAATATCCACCTGTGATTGATACGATTTTAAAACGAAATGTAGCACAATTAACACAATGGATTCATCAAAGAAAAGGGCCATTCGCACCAGACTTTGTAGATATGTGGTATGAGAGATATTTAATGTACAGAAATTAAAACAAACCTGCAGGGGATTTCCCCGCAGGTTTGTCCTATTAGAGGGGGGATTATGTGCAAGGTATAAAAAGATATTTGCAATTTGTTAAACCATATCGATGGCTTATTGCTATTACGATTATGATTGGTCTAGTTAAATTCGGCATCCCGCTCATTATGCCGTGGTTATTAAAGTATATTATTGATGATGTCATTCAGGGCGGAGGGTCACTTCAAGATAAGACGTCTCAACTAGTAACAGCGATTGGGATTGCTTTTTTTATTTTTGCAGTGTTAAGACCACCGATTGAATATTATCGTCAATATTTTGCGCAGCGTATCGCAAATACAATACTATATGATTTGCGAAAACATATTTTTGGTCATTTACAAAAGTTGAGTTTACGTTATTATTCGAATACAAAAACAGGGGAGATTATTTCGCGCGTCATTCATGATGTAGAACAAACGAAGGATTTTGTAATTACTGGTTTGATGAATGTTTGGTTAGACACGGCAACAATTGCTATCGCTATCATTGTTATGTTTTCTATGAATATAAAATTGACATTTGTTGCGCTATTAATTTTACCTATTTATGTAGTGGCAGTGAAATATTTTTTCGGGCGTCTTCGAAAATTGACGAAAGAGCGTTCACAAGCGTTAGCAACGATGCAAGGGTATTTACATGAACGTATTCAAGGGATGCAAGTGACACGTAGCTTTGCATTAGAAGAGTATGAAGGGAAGCAATTTGAAAAAAGAAATAATGAATTTTTGACGAAAGCGTTAACACATACGAGTTGGACGGCGAGAACATTTTCGGCAGTAAATACGTTAACAGATTTAGGGCCGTTACTCGTGATCGGTTTTGCGGCGTATGAAGTGATTCAGGGGCAGTTAACCTTAGGAACTATGGTTGCCTTTGTTGGATATATGGATAGTTTGTATAGTCCACTTCGCCGCCTTGTCAATTCCTCTACGACATTAACACAGTCTTTTGCATCGATGGATCGGGTGTTTGAACTATTAGATGAAAAATACGATATTGTGAATGTGCCAAGTGCGGTACAAACGAAAAAATTAAATGGTGAAGTGATATTTGATAATGTATCTTTTCGTTACAATTCGGATGAAAAAGAGGTATTACATAACCTTTCGTTAACTATGTTACCAGGAGAGAAGGTAGCACTTGTAGGAGCGAGTGGGGGAGGGAAGTCATCTCTTGCTAGTTTAATCCCGCGTTTCTATGATGTCTCTTCAGGCGTAGTTTATGTAGATGGGATAGATGTTAGAAAGTATGATATGAGAAATTTACGTAGCCATATTGGAATTGTACTGCAAGATAATTTGTTATTTAGCGATACAATCGGGGCAAATATTTTATATGGGAATCCGAAAGCTACAGAGGAAGAAGTAATTGCAGCTGCCAAAGCTGCGCAAATTCATGATTTTATTATTGAGTTACCTGATGGTTATGATACTGTCGTCGGGGAACGCGGTGTGAAGTTATCTGGTGGGCAAAGGCAACGTGTAGCGATTGCACGCGTGTTTTTAAAGAATCCATCGTTACTTATATTAGATGAAGCGACTTCCGCTTTGGATCTAGAAAATGAACGATATATTCAAGAGGCGCTTCAAACGTTAGCTGCTGATCGAACGACGATCATAATTGCACATCGATTGGCGACGATTACGCATGTGGATACGATTATTTACATTGAAGATGGTGAAATTAAAGAAACAGGATCTCATGAAGAATTAATGAAAAAAAGAGGATATTACCACAATTTATATCAACTTCAACATATAACAGAAACAGCTCCTTTAGCGTAAAAGGAGCTGTTTTTTTATTCGTCTTCTTTTTTATCATCGATTTTGAGTTCTGCTTCTGGTTTATGGTATGTGTAGAAGCTATCCACAAGTAAATCTAAATGCTCTACTTCTTCACTATAGTTAATAATAGCAGAAATAAGAGGGAAGAGATGTAGCCATGTTTTATATGCCTCTTCATCATCCTTGTTTTGATATTCCATAAAGATATCAATTAATTCCTGTTTACCTGTTTCAACTTCATCAAGCATTTCAACAGATTGTTGTTTTTTTGCTTTACCAATAAATTTTAATAAAACTTGTTCATGATAATGTGTTAATGAATCAAGTTCGTTCTGAATAGATTCCTGGAATTCTTCTGGCATATAGCGCAGTTCGTTTTCAGTACGATGTAATGATTTTAACGTACTTAAAGCACGACTTGTTGTCGCTAACATTTGTCTGAATAAAACAAGCTTACGAATTTTTGCGAACTTTACTTTTTTCGTATAGCTTCTTTCTTCTTTATACAGCAAATAGTAATGGTTTAGTTTGATCATTTTTTCTTTCATACGATCAATATCAGTTTTTAATGTTGTAAAATCAGAAGCTTGCCTGCTATTCATTCGAATCCATTTTACAATTTCTTCTGTATTATCAACGATGCGATGATATAACTTTGTTTCGTATTTTGGCGGCATAAACACTAAATTTACAAGTGAAGCCGCAATAATTCCAACCATAATCGTCGCAAATCGAAGTAAGGCAAAACTAAAGAAATCTTCACCTTGATACTCCATAATAGCGATAACTGTTACTAAAGCAATTGATATTGTGTTTTCTAATCGTAATTGCAATGTAAGAGCAATTACTAATATACATGTTAATCCAATAATAAAAGGATTATGTCCAAAAGCAGTAGCGAATGCGATAGCGAATACCGCACCAATGACGTTTGCTTGAATTTGTTCAAGTGCAGTTAAATACGAACGGTATACAGACGGTTGAACAGCGAAGATAGCTGAGATTCCCGCAAATACTGGACTCGGTAAGTTAAGTAAAATACAAGCAAATAAAGCTAATGTGATGGCAATACCCGTTTTTAAAATGCGAGCACCAAGTTTCATACCCTTAATAAGATCCTTTCTCTTGTCATAATGAATGTACAACATGATACTATACATTCATTACAATATGTTAGCAAGTGATATTTTAGTGACGTTAATAAGAAATTAAGATTCATTTTATACTTTTTCCTAATTCTTTTTAAACATCAATTTTTAGTAAAAAAACCTGCTGAATTTCAGCAGGTTTCAAATTGTTACTATAGATTACTATGAGAAGTGTACTTCGTCAATTTTTTTCTTGAAGATGAAAATTAGGCATATCACTCTGTTGAGATAGATGGATCAGCCTGCTCTTTTTTCGGGATGATTTCAAAAAACTGTTGCTGCATATCATCGAATAACGGTGTCAATAAAGCAACTTCCTCGTATTGCTCATGTTCATTTAATACACGGATATAATCTAGTAATAACTCGGTCACATCTTGCACACCATTTTTACTAAGTGGTTGTAATGTAACATTTGCTCCTTTTGCGATTCTTCTTTTTAAGGCCTGTTCTGTTAAACCTAAGCTTGAATCATGGCGTAAATAAACAACACCGCCAGTCATACCAGCGCAAATCCATGGACCAGGATCTCCTAAAACAAGCGCGCGCCCATTTGTCATATATTCAAAAGCGAAACCTTTAATATTAGAGTATGCTCCTATATTCCCTTGTTCTTTTTCGCGGAGTGGCTTTATCATGCGTCCGCCAATTATCATGTCTGCTCCAGAGAGGCGAATGCCAGCGCGAGCATCAGCGTTACCTTGAACGTATAGCGCCCCTTTTTGTGCACCGTATCCAAAACCTTTTCCGACAGAACCGTTATAATATAGACCGTCTTTTCCTTTTGCTTTTGTTATATAAATACCACCACCAAAGGAGGTTTTACCAATACCATCTTGTGCGCCGCCGTTTACGTGTATAAATAAGTTCTCACTATTGTAAGCACCTAATCCATTTCCAGGAATCGAGCCATTCGTATACTTTAATGTAAGTGGTTCAAGCTTCGTGTCTTCATATAATTTACTACGAACGCGATAACAAGATTCTAGACCACCCATAACGCGTTGCTCTACGCCAACGCCTACTAATTCTTTTGAATGAGGAGAATGAATTGTTTCAAATTGTTTTTCTAGTACGTGTTCTGTTTTTGTACCAGATGGATGTTCTATCGTTTGTAGTAAATTACATAAGTTTAATAAATTTTTGCCTCGAACTTGTTCTAATAAATCGGAACGCCCGACAATTTCTTGTAAATTTGTATAGCCGAGATTTCCTGTTAATCGTTTTAGTTCTTCGCCAAAAGTAGTGAATAAATGTAATAATCCAGCCACGGCGCTTTCTAATTCACGCGGGACGAAGCGGCGTAATCCGTGTTCTTTCGCTTGAGCTTCAGATTCAATCTGTGTTGCGATTCCAACGTGGCAAGTATCTAGATGACATCCGCGGCAAGTTGTACAGCCAATTGCAATCATGGATAATGTACCAAATCCAATGCGGTTTGCTCCAAGGAGCATAATTTTCAAGGCATCATTCACACTTCGAATACCACCATCAGCCCAAATTTCTACTTTATGTCTCATATTTGCTTCTAATAAAGCATTGTGAGCGGCTTTCACACCAATTTCTACAGGAAGCCCTACATGTTGCAATGCGTGAATACGTGCGGCACCTGTACCACCATCAAATCCGCTAATGTTAATAAAATCAGCACCAGCTTTAGCGATACCGACAGCAATTGTTCCAATGTTAGGGACGACAGGAACTTTTACAGCTACTTTTGCAAGCTGATTAGCCGTTTTAATTTCTGTAATCATTTGAGCCAAATCTTCAATCGAATAAATATCATGGTTGTTAGAAGGTGAAATTAAATCAGAGCCAATTGTAGCATTACGCGCTTCAGCGATTTTGGCTGTTACTTTTGAACCTGGCAAATGTCCACCTTCACCAGGCTTGGCACCTTGCCCAATTTTTATTTCAATTAAGTTTGATGAATTGAGTAGTTCGGCGTTTACGCCAAATCGTCCGGACGCGATTTGTTGTCCACGTGTATGTGGATATTTTCCAATCATATCTTTAATTTCGCCGCCTTCACCGTTCAAACTAATCATATTTAGTTGATCGGCTGCTTCTGCATATGCACGAAAGGCAATTTCATTTTGAGAACCGAATGACATGGAACTAATAATAAATGGTAAATCATGATTTTGAATACTGATGGACACTTCTTCAGCCGGAACGACATGTTTTGTTTCTTTCGTTTGAACAAGATGTCTAATTGCGATTGGGTTATTTTCTTCTAATTCACTTAATTTTTCACGGTAATCATCATAAGAGTTTCCCTTTGCAACATCGCCGATTGCTTTCCAAATTCGCGGGAATATATGAAAAGATTTTCGCATTCTAACTTTAGGATTGTTATAATCGTTCGCTCGCATTTGTGCATCTTCAGCAAGTGATTCAAGAGAAAAAGCTAAATCATTTGAACCTAAGAAATTTGTAATTTGCAATATATTTGCGATTTCTTCATGTAACCCGATAGAAGAATAGAGGCGACCGTAACCACGCAATTCATGAATTCCAATTGTTGAAATGACTTTTTCCAGTCCTTTATTAAGTGCATGATATAAATTCGTAATTGGTGTTTTTGTCCCATCATTTACGGTTGCAAATAGTAAATATGGATTGATACTATCTGCTCCTAATCCATACAGTGTGACGATATCGTGTAAGGAGCGAAGGGCACCAGAACGTATAACGAGAGAGCAGTTTCGGCGTAACTTATTTTCGCTTAATACTTGATGTACTTTCGCGGTAACTAAATGCGGATCAATCCATAATCGTCCATTTAGGTGAGCGTCAGCATCGTCTATTAATAATAGGGAAGCTCCATCGTTCACGGCTGTTATCGCTTCAGAACTAATTCGACTTAAGGCACATTGTAAAGTTTCTGCCTGACTGAATGTAGCAGAGATTGTAGCGATAGAGCTATGAGTATTGAATAGTTGTATAAGTTGCTCGTACGTAATTGTGTGTAATTCTTCTACAATAGATTGTGCTACACTTCCTTCTAAAATGATTGGGGAAAGCATCTCAACTACAAATGGCTGTTTAGCATCAGCCAATAAACTTGGACGTTTGCCAAGTATCGTTCGTGTGGAGAAGTGTTCAACTTCTCGATCGCGATCGATTGCTGGATTTGTAACAACAGCTACACTTTCCTTAATGAAGTCAGCGATATTTCGTCTATCAGTATCAAGTGCAGCGAGTGGTGAGTCATGCCCAAGTGAGCGAATTGGTTCCACACCTTTTGTTGCCATCTGTTCAAGAAGCTGAATATGTTCACGATCCCATCCGAAAGCAACGTATTGTTTTGTGTCAACTTGCATAGAATCACATAATCCTTGGATTTCTTTCGTTTCAGGGGTAGATAAGTTTAAATGATAATCTTTAGTATCCACTCGTTTTTTAAAACGGTCATATACTCGAGCTTGGTATTTGTCATATTCATAAAGAACAAGCTCATCTTGTTCATTCCACTTTAGTCCGACTTTTTCCCCTGGAGCGAGTGGTTTTGGTTCTGCTACATATTCAGTTGGGGATACAACTCCAGGTTCAGAAGAGAAAATATAAGAGCTTTCTGTCTCTACTTTCCATACTGGTCGTAGCCCGAGGGAATCCACGCTGAAAACAGCTTCATCTTTATAACGTGAAATAATGCCAGCTGGACCTTGTGCAAAATGGCCCCATGCTTCACGTATATACGTATATAAATCTTGTAAATGTGGTTCATAAAGTTTAATTTCATTAATAATTGGCGGGAATAGTATATCCATTGCTTCAAATAAACTGTAGTTGTATTGAACAAGTAGAGTTTCTAAGGTGCGGTTTAAATCTTGGGAGTCACTGCCCCCAGCAGTAAGTGGAACGTGAATCATTTCAGCTTGATCGCGTAATTTTGCAATTGTGTTAATTTCACCATTATGTCCGAGGATACTAAATGGTTGTACACGAAAGAAGTTAGATAATGTATTAGTAGAATAGCGATTATGTCCTAGTGTCATAGTTGAAGCAATAAGTGGGTGTTGTAAATCATTGTAATAGGCAACAAGTGTATCCCCAGCACCGAGAACTTTATATACAACGTGATCACGACTTAAGGAAGCAACATGAATCGCTTCATTTTCTTCTATTTTTATCGTTACTGTAAATAATGTTTGCTCAATATTTGCAACTTCATTTTCTGCGATAAGAGCAACTTGCCAAAATAAAGGTTCTTCTTGTTTACCAAGTGGACCGAGTGCATCGGAGTTTATTACATCATCACTTTCGAAAAGAATTGCAAAGTTTTCGTTGTTTAGTTGTGTACGAATATGATTTTTTAAATTAACTATATTTTCGTTTTTGTTTAGAAAAAAATGTCCAACGATAAAGTGGGGATGATCCACGATCGTTGGATTATATCCGCTACTTTTTAATTTTTCATTCCAAAGTGATTTTGGTACATCAATGTGAATACCGATTCCATCGCCTTCGCCATTAATGAAACCAGCTCTATGATTCATTTTGACGAGCGATTGTATGCAAAGGTCAATATTTTCTTTTGTAGGAATTTTTCGTTTCTCCATAACGGAAACGATTCCACACGCATCGTGTTCCGCATTTTTGTAATCTCGAAATAAAGACGGTGTCCATGTGTTTGTTTTATTGAGCATCCGTCAATCCCCCCTCTTATGAAAGTTTGAATAATCTTACTATTTGAGGCGTGAGCAGCCTTGTATACAAAGATAGTAAGGATATAAAATAAAATTAAACAGATAATTATGAATAATTATACTATTAATGAGGGATTTATGAAATAGAAAAAAGGAAAAAAGAAAGGTGTGCTTTCTTTTTTCCTTTTAATGGCGGGATTATTTATTGTTTGCTAAAGCAGCAAATGCTCTACCTACAGCTTCAATTGTATATTCAATATCTTCTTTTGTATGTTCTGTCGTTAAGAACCATGCCTCGTATTTAGAAGGTGCTAAGTTAATTCCTTCTTGCAGCATAAGCTTGAAGAATTTACCGAACATTTCTCCGTCTGTATCTTGTGCTGCATCGTAATCTTCAATTGTATTTGTTGTGAAGTATACAGTTAAAGCGCCTTTTAGGCGGTTTAATGTAATATCGATATTATGTTTTTCAGCCTGCTCTAAAATTCCTTTTTCAAGCATTGCACCAAGTTCATCTAATTTTTCATAAAGCCCTTCTTGTTGAAGAACTTCTAGACAAGCAATACCAGATGCCATAGAAGCAGGATTTCCTGCCATTGTACCAGCTTGATATGCAGGTCCAAGAGGGGCAACTTGTTCCATAATTTCTTTCTTACCACCGTAAGCACCGATTGGAAGTCCGCCGCCAATAACTTTACCAAGCGCTGTTAAGTCTGGTGTTACGCCAAGTAAGTCTTGAGCACCACCGTACATGAAGCGGAAAGCAGTAATAACTTCATCATAAATTACTAGTGCACCAGCTTCGTGAACAAGTTCATTCACTTTCTCAAGGAAGCCAGGTTTTGGCTCTACAATACCGAAGTTTCCAACGATTGGTTCTACAAGAATAGCTGCTACTTCATGTCCCCATTTATCTAATGCTTCTTTTAAAGTTTCTACATTATTAAATGGAACGGTAATAACTTCTTGAGCGATACTTTGTGGTACACCTGCTGAGTCAGGAGTTCCTAGTGTAGAAGGGCCAGATCCAGCTGCTACAAGTACTAAATCAGAATGACCGTGGTAACAACCAGCGAATTTCATAATTTTTGTGCGGCCTGTGTAAGCGCGAGCGACACGAATTGTTGTCATTACAGCTTCAGTACCAGAGTTTACGAAGCGAACTTTATCTAATGCAGGCATTGCTTCTTTTAACATTTTTGCAAATTTTACTTCTAGCGCTGTTGGAGTTCCGTAAAGTACACCATTTTCAGCAGCTGTTGTAATTGCTTTTGTAATGTGCGGGTGAGCATGTCCAGTAATAATAGGACCGTATGCTGCTAAATAATCGATATATTTATTTCCGTCTACATCCCAGAAATAAGCACCTTTTCCACGTTCCATAGCAACAGGAGCGCCGCCACCAACTGCTTTAAAAGAACGAGAAGGACTATTAACACCGCCAACGATATGTTCTAAAGCTTCTTTATGTAATGCTTCTGATTTTGTGAATTTCACTACCATTCATCTCCTTACAAAAATCTATGTATTATTCTAACATGTTTTTCGAAAAGACGTATTGTTTGTGATAGAGAAGGCAGTTGGGTAAACTATTCGTTGTGACATTTAGGAAGGGGGTCCGGTTATGAAATCGGTAATTGAGGTACAAGGGTTACGTAAAGAATTTACAGCCTATTCAAGTCGTCCAGGTTTAAAGGGTGCATTTCGCGATTTATTAAATCGTAATTATAAAATAGTACCAGCAGTAAATGATGTATCTTTTACTGTGAAACAAGGTGAAATGGTTGGATATATCGGTGAGAACGGTGCCGGTAAATCAACGACAATTAAAATGCTTACGGGAATTTTGACTCCGACATCAGGAGACATTTTAGTAAATGGGATGAACCCACATAAGCAGAGGGAAGAATTTGTAAGAACAATTGGTGTTGTTTTCGGTCAACGCTCGCAGCTTTGGTGGGATATTGCCGTGCAAGAATCGTTTCGTTTATTAAAAAAAGTGTACGGTGTATCAGACGCTCAGTATAAGGAACATATGGAGCACGTAATCGAAACGTTAGATATTGGTCCTTTGTTAGACAAGCCAGTTCGAAAGTTATCTTTAGGTCAAAGAATGCGTTGTGAATTAGCGGCGGCATTAATTCATAATCCACCGTTATTATTTTTAGATGAACCAACAATTGGGCTAGATGTACTTGTGAAATTGAAAATACGTGAATTTTTAAAAGAAATGAATGAACGTTATAAAACAACAATTTTATTAACAACCCATGATATTACTGATATTGAAGCATTATGTGAGCGCGTTATCATGCTGGATGAAGGAAATATTATGTATGACGGTTCTTTACATAATCTTCGTACGCAGTGGGGAGCAGAGAAGGAAATACATTTTCAGTTTGTCGCACCAGTTTCCTATCAGGCTTTATCAATGGTTATGCCAGATAGTCATGTCGTTTGGTCGAAAGCGAAAGAGGAAAACGCGTGGATTGCCAAAATACCGAATGAAGAAGTTATTATTTCAATGCTTATTTCTAAAGTGGTACAAGCCTTTCAAATTAAAGATTTAAAAATTAACGAAGTGTCTACAGAGGAAATTATTCGTAACATTTATGAAGAAGGTATTAAACATGGGTAAGTACATTGAAATGATTCGAATTCGCTTTTTAATGATGCTTGCGTATCGCACAAATTATTATAGCGGGATTTTAATTTATACGATTAATATCGGTGCGTATTATTTTTTATGGCAAGCAATTTATAGCGGAAAAGAGAATATTGAAAGTTTATCTATTTCGCAAATGACTACGTATATCGCAATTGCGTGGATGGCACGTGCTTTTTATTTTAATAATATAGACAGGGAAATTGCGATGGAGATTCAAGAAGGACGTGTAGCGGTAGAACTGATACGTCCATATAACTATTTAGGGATGAAAGTGATGCAAGGTCTTGGTGAAGGAATATTTCGCTTTGCCTTCTTTTCCATTCCGGGTATGGTCATCGTTACCTTATTATTTTCATTGCAAATTACAACGAACTTTCAAACGTGGTTATATTTCTTCTTATCTTTAATATTTAGTTTTATTATTAATACACAAATTAATTTAATGACGGGAATGCTCACATTCTTCTTATTTAATAATAGTGGAATTATGTATGCAAAACGTGTTGTTATTGATTTGTTTTCAGGTCTATTATTACCAATTAGTTTTTATCCGTTATGGGCCCAAAAGGCAATGATGTTTTTACCGTTTCAGGCTATTAGTTATATTCCGAGTATGATTTTCTCAGAAGGTATACAAGGAAGTAAATTGTATGAGGCATTATTATTCCAAGTAATTTGGGCCATTGTACTTATTATTCCGATTGTACTCATGTGGAGAACGGCGAGAAAACGTCTAATTGTACAAGGGGGATGATGAGATGATATATATAAAACTATTTTTGCAATATGCAAGTCAATATATAAAAACAAAATTGGAGTATCGGGGCGATTTTATCGTTGGATTACTTTCTGATTTATCACTACAGGCTGTTAATTTAATCTTTATTCTTGTTGTGTTTGGACATACGCAAGCATTAAAAGGTTGGAGTAGAGAAGAAGTCATCTTTATTTATGGTTTCTTTTTAGTGCCGTTTGCCATTTTCTCAGCTTTCTTTAACATATGGGACTTTAATGATCGTTACATTATTAAAGGAGAAATGGATCGCATATTAACGAGACCGATTCATAGTTTATTTCAAATTATTTTAGAAAGAATGGAGCTTGAATCTTTAATTGGAGCAATTACGGGAATGATTGTAATGGGCTACGCAGCAGTGGAGTTGCAATTATCTTTTTACTGGTACGATATCTTCTTATTCTTGTTGATGGTAGGAGGGGGCGCACTTGTATACGGAGGAATATTTGTTACGCTTGCAAGTCTTGGTTTTTGGTCGGACGCGAAAAGTTCGATTATGCCGCTAATGTATAACATAGGGAATTATGGCCGCTATCCTGTTAATATTTATAACCGTGTGATTCGCTTCATTTTAACGTTTGTCTTACCATTTGCGTTTGTCGGAGTGTATCCAGCAGCGTACTTTTTAAGAAAAACAGAGTGGAATAGCTATGCATTTGCAACACCGCTCGTTGGTGTTATCTGTTTTACGATTGCAATTACTCTTTGGAATCAAGGGGTAAAAAGGTACCGTGGTGCAGGGAATTAATTATAAAAGCTTGTTTGTTTCTAAGGGATAAATCCAATGGCTGTCTCATACATATAAAATGAGGTGGAGGACATGTTATGGGGATTTATTCTATTAATTGTAGCAATTGCTATTTTGAGAAGTGTCCAATTGTTATGGAGTTCCTATTCAGATTCAACGCGTTTTTTTTCGCTGTATAATCTAGCCACATTATTTTTGATTTATACAACTGTACTAATTGCGTTTGGATTAAGTTATGTTGTATTAGAAGAAATGGGTTTTGCAGTTTTGAAAGAGGATGGAGAAAGCTTAAACGCTCACTCTTTTCAACTCGTTGAAATTTGTTTATATTTTAGCGCAGTTACTTTATTGTCTGTTGGATATGGTGATATATCTCCAATTGGAATTGGGCGGTGGATTGCAATTGGAGAAGCGCTAATTGGATATACATTACCGTTTGCTTTCGTGATGAGGTCTGTAATAGACAATGAAAAATAAGGAAGCATTTGTTATAGTAAAAGAAAAGAGTAGGAGTGATAACAATGATCACAGTAGGAGAAATGGCTCCAGAATTTACATTAGAGGGAAGTAACGGGGAACAAGTTCGCTTAGCTGATTTTCGTGGTAAAAATGTAGTTCTATATTTTTATCCGAAAGATATGACTCCAGGGTGTACAACTGAAGCGTGTGATTTCCGTGATTCTTATGGATTATTTCAAGAGAAGGACACGGTTATTCTTGGAGTGAGTCCGGATTCGGCAAATAGACATTTGAAATTTATTGAGAAGCATGAACTTCCATTTACACTTTTAGTAGATGAGGATCATAAAGTAGCAGAATTATACGATGTTTGGAAATTGAAAAAGAACTTTGGGAAAGAGTACATGGGAATTGAGCGCTCTACATTCCTGATTAATAAAGCCGGTGAGCTTGTAAAAGAGTGGCGTAAAGTGAAAGTGAAGGGACATATTGAAGATGTTCTTTCTTATATAAAGTAAATCCATTGTGGAGATAAAATATACAGAAGTAAGGCGAGTGTCTATACATATTTTATTGTCTTACATAAAGTGAAGTGTAGGGCATACCTCCTCAGATGATAGTATTCCAAGTGCGATTATGTCGCACTTTTTTTCTATTGTAAATGCATAAAAAATAGGGAAAGATACATAAGAATAAGGCTATATACAAAAATAAACCACATACTTATAGTAGAAATATTGACGATTTATAAGAAAAGGAGTACACTCTTTATAAGAATTATAAAATAATAATCCGTATAGAATCGGGGTGCATGACGGTGGTCAAAGAAGAATTAAAAGAAGCGCTAGAAATGCTGAAAAATACGGGTGTACGCATTACTCCACAGCGTCATGCTATTTTAGAGTACCTTGTGGAATCAATGACGCACCCAACAGCGGATGATATTTATAAAGCATTAGAAGGTAAGTTTCCAAATATGAGTGTTGCAACTGTCTATAATAACTTACGTGTATTTAAAGAGGTTGGGCTTGTAAAGGAATTAACTTATGGAGACGCTTCAAGTAGATTTGATTATGTTACAAGTCAACATTATCATGTGATTTGTGAAAAATGTGGTAAAATTGTTGATTTTCCTTATGGAGGTTTGGAACAACTTGAAGAGGAAGCTGCAAAAACAACAGGCTTCGTTATTAATAGTCATCGCTTAGAAATTTATGGCGTTTGTCCAGAGTGTCATAAGGCGTAATATATAATAAAGAAAGAGGCTGACGGCTTTACGTCAACCTCTTTCTTTATTATATATGGGAATTACGTTAGGTTCAGAAGGAGTTAAAATGTTCAGTGGAGATCTAATTTAATTAAGAATAAATACAAAAGGTGATTTCTTAACCAAGAAATCACCTTTTAATGTTTAGCTCAGTAAGGATACATTTTCCTTACTGTACTCATATGTGCCTATGATTTATAGCTCTTCTTATTATATTTTTCATCAAATTCTTTTCCTTCTAGATTTCGATCCATTGTTAAAGGTTGGTTGCAATGCATACATGCGTCGACACGACCGAGCATTTTTGTAGGTTTATCGCAGCTTGGACAAATAATTTGTACAGTTTTAGTAGATAACATACCAATCCAAAAATAAACGACTGTACTAGCGATAACAGCTAAAAAGCCAACCATCATAAATGTTGTCATAATAATAATGTTCTCACGGAAAAAGACTCCTAAGTATGCAATGAAGAGGCCGATAAATACTAAACTTAATGCAAAGGTCCGGATTTTATTGATTTTGTTTGAATACTTAATGCTCATTCTCACCACGCTCCTATAACAATAATATAACATAAAATTTAGAATTTTCTATCGTGCAGAAATATGGTAAAGTGATAAGATATGAAATGCAGAAGGAAGGGAGATTATAATGATTTTTGAAACATGTTTTTAAACTTTTAACGGGATGTGAAATTTTTTTATAAAAAGTATTGACCATGTATGTACTGCATGATATATTAATAACCGTCGCTGATGCGGAAACGCAGAAAACGATAAAAAAGAAATTAAAAAACTTAGTTGACATCGAAAAACGAAGATGTTAACATAAGGAAGTCGCAAATGAGCGACTAAGTAGTTCTTTGAAAACTGAACGAAACAAACAACGTGAAACGTCAATTTTTATTTTATGATGCTAGACAAACTAACTTTATTGGAGAGTTTGATCCTGGCTCAGGATGAACGCTGGCGGCGTGCCTAATACATGCAAGTCGAGCGAATGGATTAAGAGCTTGCTCTTAT
>NZ_JAQFTZ010000005.1:0-250338 GCF_027715825.1 Bacillus cereus group sp. Bc061 | reverse complement strand
GCTTTACTTTGTAAGTTTTTCATTTTATTTTCTCTCCTTTTATTTTACTTGATCTCTTTTTTCTAATGTCATGCTCCACGCTGTTAAAATCACAGCGGCTACTACCATAAGACCGCCTACCCAAGCTGTATGAATTAACCCTAACGAATTCGTTACAATACCACCTAAATAAGCACCAAGAGCAATCCCGGCGTTAAACGCCGCAATATTAATTGCCGATGCAACATCGACAGCACTCGGTACAAATCGTTCAGCTAACATTACGACATATACTTGTAACCCTGGAACATTCATAAATGCGAATAGTCCCATAAAAATAATTGTGATTAACCCCGCTACCTTAAATGGTGCTGTAAATGTTAAAACAAATAATATAATCGCTTGAATAAAGAACATGTAAAATAGCGCTCGAATCGGATTATGATTCGATAATTTCCCGCCAATCACATTCCCTATTGCAATGGCGATTCCATACACTAATAAAATGATAGTAACCGTATTAGCTTTAAATCCTGTTACTTCTTGTAATAACGGAGATAAATACGTAAATGTTACGAATGTTCCCCCATATCCTAATGCAGTAATGATGAAAACTAGTAACAGTCTTCCGTTTGTAATTAATTTAAACTGATCGCGGAATGATACAGACGCACCTTTTTTCATATTAGATGGAATGAGAATACTATTTGCGATTAAGGCAATAATTCCAATTACTACAATTGCTAAAAATGATGTTCTCCAGCCAAATTGTTGACCAATAAATGTTCCAATTGGTGCTCCTGTAATAGTTGCAACTGTTACACCAGTAAACATAATGGCAATGGCGCTAGCACGTTTATTTTCTGGTACAAGTGCCGCAGCAATCGTTGAACCAATTGACATAAACACACCATGCGAAAGTGCAGAAACAATTCGCGCAATAAGTAATACAGTGAAACTTGTTGCGACAGCTGCAATTCCATTACCAATAATGAAAATAATCATAATCCACATTAATAACGTTTTTCGTGACATATTAGCTGTTAACGACGTTAATACCGGAGCACCAAATGCTACGCCTAACGCATATAAAGAAACTGTTAAACCAGCTGTTGTCACCGACACATGTAAATCTTCCGAAATAGATGGTAATAAACCGACACTAACAAATTCAGTTGTCCCAATCCCGAACGCACTAATTGCTAGCGCTAATAACGCAAATATACTTCTTCGATTCGTCTGAACTTCTGAAGACGATGCTGTATATGAATTCAATTGATTTCCCCTCTTCCCTATAATTCCTATCATAATAGTGCGATAAAAAGGCCCTTTTATCTTTCAAAACATATATTTAATCTCTACAAACGCTATTATGAATGGTCTCATTCTCTTTTTAAAGAACGCACTTTAAAGTACTATAGATACTTTTTAGTACCGTAAAGCTTGTCTCTCTCCTACATGTACTATTATGAAATATATTTAACATAATGAATAGTACGCACTTTAAAGTGCTGTAGGTACTAAAAAGTAACATAGTTAATTACTAGTACCATAAAGCTTGTTTCCCTCTCACATGTGCTATTATGAATCATATTTAACATAATAAAAAGTACGTACTTTAAAGTACTATAGGTACTAAAAAGTAACATTTATATAACCTAGCTTATTTTGCTCAAAAATTGAAATCTACATTCCATGAAAAAGACTTTCAAATGAAGAAATACCCTTTCCCGTAGAGGGAACTTTAGAGGACATTACTTAAACATATTAAGGTCATGCTCATTACCACAGAGAAATAATAAAAAGGCAAAAACGAACAGAAATTTGTTCATTTTTGCCTTTTTTATTTAACAATTAAAATGTACGACTTTTGGAAAGGAAATCTTTATCGGCTCCCGTTACACCACTTTGCCCCCAGTTTCCTGGAATCATTTCACGAATAAGAATTAGCACTTTATCCAAAGGTGCATGCGTATATTTAGAGGTTAATTGTGTAAGCTCATTTACCCACTTATCCTTCGTCTCTTGATCAAATGTATTCCATATATCAATCTTAATAATAGCCATTCCATCAACGTTACCAGACGATGTATCGTAGGACTCTTTTGTCTCCCAATTGGACACCCTACTTTTCTCAGCAAAGGTAGCATCACTTGCTACAGCTCCAGCTTTCCCCCAATTTTCTTTCTCAAGTTCCGTTATCAACACTTGAATTTTGTCAGGGACAATTTTTAATCGTTTTATTGTAAGTTCCGTTACATTATAAATGAATTCTTTCTTTTCTTCTATTGACATCGTTGGCCAAGTATTTAGTTCAATTAATGGCATAGTATTGCCCCCTAAAGTTAATTAATTATTTATTCACTAGCTACAACTATTGCTTTAAATGATTTTTAACTGCCCTTACTACCAATTCGTGATCTTCTTCTGGTGGTAATCCTGATACTGTTATCATTCCAATAACCCCTACGTTTTTTACTCTGATAGGAAAGCACCCGCCAAACGCAGCATATTCTGAAGTATCTAAAAGATATTTTTCATTATATGAAATTCCAGTTATTTCACTTTGTATCTGCATATAATACGAGCTACGATCATGCAGGGAAACGACTCGCTTTTTACGCTCAATCCATTTCGTATTTTCCGCATTTGTCCCTGTCATCTTGAAATGAAATAATTGCACACCGTTTTTCGTTATATCAACAGCAATCAATTTTCCTTCTCGCTTTGCTGTTTCCACGATAAATAAACCTAGTTGCAAGGCATCTTCATTTGTAAAAGAGGTAAATTGAAGTGTTTCCTCCTCTTTTAAAATTTGTTTACTTATTTCATTTAAATTTGAAGAACTCATATCTTTAACCTCCATAATTGTTTTATGCCACTGCGGCATTTTTTGAAATTATTAGGCCACATAGTACAACCTTTCAATCAATTTGATTCTAAATAAAATGCTGTAACATCGGTGGTAACTAGTACCGAAAAGCTTGTTTTCTTCTTACTGGTGCTATTATGAATGATATTCAAAATTATAAAAAGTACGCACTTTAAAGTGCTATAGGTACTTTAAAGTACTATTTTACTTATCCCTATCTTACAGAGACTATTATGAAATATATTTAACATCTTAAAAATGTATGTACTAAAGAATAATATTTTTCATATCAAACTTTTTTGCTCAATGGCTGTAATGCAAGCCCATC
Source organism: Bacillus cereus group sp. Bc061 (assembly GCF_027715825.1). Taxonomy (NCBI): domain Bacteria; kingdom Bacillati; phylum Bacillota; class Bacilli; order Caryophanales; family Bacillaceae; genus Bacillus; species Bacillus cereus group sp. Bc061. The sequence continues at coordinate 247,159 of NZ_JAQFTZ010000005.1, read as the reverse complement.
AAATTTTTGTATAAAAACAAACGAAAAATAAAAGAACCTAGCCGATACTAGATTCTTTTCTTATCTACAAAATACTCTTATATTTCTTTTGAGTTGTTAAAAACGAATTAGAATAGAACTTCAACTAAAGGCCCATTTTAATTACAGTAAAAGATTGGTGAAACGATACATTACACCACCTAAAAATAGGAGGTAACAAAAATGAGTGAAAAAACAGCAGGCTTTTCACAAGTAAATCACGTCGGAATTACAGTAAGCAATTTAGAAAAATCTATCGTTTTTTATGAAGCATTAACAGGTAAGAAAGTATCAAACATTGATGAAATTGGCGGAACAAGAATGGCGCAAACACAAGGACTTGAAGATACTCGTATTAAATATGCCAATCTACACTTAGACAATTTGAACATCGACATTCTAGAATACGTTGCCCCTAAATCAGATAAAGCATCTTACTCAAATGATCAAATTAGTGCGATGCATCTTTGTTTTGAAGTAGAAGATATCGATGCCGCTGTAGAACGTCTAAAAGCAATTGGGGTAGAACCAGATGGAGAGCCAATTATCTTCCAAGAAGAAGATGGCTTGAAATCTGGATTTGGTACAGGCGTTGCCTACTTCCGTGATCCAGATGGTACTAATTTAGAGCTAATTGCTCCAAAAGGTCCATTTAGACGTGAATAATTAAAACAAATTAATACCGAAACAGTCACCTTATCTCTGAAAAGGTGGCTGTTTGTTGATAGATTAAATAAAAAGGACAAACTCTCCAACGTGAGAAGTTTGTCCCAAAATAGATATTTCATATTCCACTACTTTGACACTAAAATCAAAAATCGTGAATTAGAATAATGACTTAATACTTGCTAAAACAGTAAGTACACCTACAATAATAACAAATACGTTACTCATTTTCCCTTTGTACTTAGCTAATACCGGTACTTTTTGAATCGCATACATCGGTAATAGACATAAGATAGCAGCAACTAATGGACCGCTTAGAGAATCAATAAGTCCAAGAATACTTGGATTTGTATAAGCAACAAACCAGCATGATAATACAACAAAAGTAAGGATTATTGTCTTAATTGTTTTTTCTTCAATATCTTTTCCACGTGATTTACCAAACTTAATAATCATGTCACGCATTACTTCAAATGCTCCGATATAATGGCCAAGGAATGACTTTGTAATAGCCACAAAAGCAATAATTGGAGCTGCAATCGTGATTACAGGCGAATTAAGCTCATTCGCAAGATATGAAAGAATTGATAAGTTTTGTTCTTTTGCCATTTTTATATCCTCTGGAGTCAAGCTCAATGCGCTACTCCAAACGAAGAACATAACAACAGCGAATGTCATGATATAACAAACCTTTTGTATTTGCGCACATTTCGCATCAGTGGCTTCGATTCCATACGTAGCTCTCTGTTTCACAACAAATGATGAAATCATAGGTGAATGATTAAATGAGAATACGATGATTGGTAGAATCATCAATATCGTCCCAAAATAGCCTGTTCCTGTTGAAGCAGTTGAAACAGCTGAAAAACTAAGCATTGACGTATTCCACTGTGGAATTAAAGATATTGCGATAAACAGTAGAGAAACGATGAAAGGATACACTAACATACTCATTACCTTTACAGTAATATCTTGACCAAAATTTAGTATAGCGATAAGACCAAGAACTAATACAAGTGATAAAATTGCTCTTGGAGGTTCTGGCATGTGCAATTGATGCACGATAAAACTACTTGCAGTGTTTGTAAGCGCAACCGAATACATTAGTACGATTGTATAAATTGAACCGAAATATACGATGTTAAAAATGATACTCGCTTTATTTCCAAAATACTCTCTAATTGTACCTGTGATCCCCTCATCAGCAGAATTAGAAGCGTATATCATTTTAGCAAGCGCCCTATGTGAGTAGTACATAACTGGATATGCAAGCAATGTAATTAGCAGTAAAGATAATAAACCACCTGAACCTGCATTAATCGGTAAAAAGAGCACCCCTGCTCCAATTGCAGTTCCAAATAGACTGAGTGCCCATGTAGTATCCTGCTTATGCCACTTTTTCGGATCTGCATATTGCTCATTGTTTAGTGCGGTATTTTCAGCTTGAACTTCTATTTTCTTTGCAGTATTCCCGTTCATATAATAACTCCCCCTTGTATCTATTCCTGCATCTCTCTTTGCATCTAACAAATATTCCCTTTCTGGAAAATGAATTCCTTACAAGTTGCCCCACATTGTATGTCCTTCATCATAATGAATCCAAATTGAAACATTCGCTAATTAGCGTCCTAATATAATTGTTAGCGTTCACAAAAAAGTTTACTCGTAATATCCGCTCTTTATATAAAGACCCCTTAAGAGAACAATATAGAATAGACTTCATAAATACGTTGCAACATTTCTAATAACAGTGTATTACTTTCATGGTTTCTCTTTTTTACTTTTAACAGTAATTTTAGCTAAACCGGCCTCTCTTCATTTGCGAGGCATTTCTTTCTCAATTCTATACATTAACTTTCATAACTTCGGTAGCACTGATGATATTGCTTACACAAGCCACTGAAGTACTTTACATACATTTCGCCTCTAATCACACACCTTTCTTACTAATAATCGCATTTTTTATATTTTCTCCAGAGATAATAAAATTTCTCTCGACGCCCTCATTATAACGTGTATATTTATAAAATTAATATTTTTATATTTTCAGAAATATTAATTGGATATAGTTTTACATGGATAACATTTTACAGTTCGCATGCAACCCTTGTTCCTATCGCTTAAAACTGAATGAATTAGCATAAAACACAGTCACATATTATTTATCCAAGTTACTCATTATAAAGATACTTATATTCTTCTTTGTCAAAAAAAATTATTTTAATTTAAAAAGATATTCTAATAAATAATTAATGTGGTTAAAAAGAAATATCTTTTTGAATATACCAACCAATTTTCAGGATATATATTATCGACATTGCATTCATATACATTTTTAGGAAGCTACCTTTTACTTGATGGCAATAAGAGGACCGCTAACATTTTACAAAAACCTACGTTAAACGCAAAAATACAATAAGCTGCCCATATCGGGCAGCTTATTTACATAACAATTGTTATCAGAGGTGTGCAAACAACTCAATGCAATGTAATCTTAATTCGAGTTTTTTCAACTCTTCTTCAGGAATATTTCTATATTTATAATGAATCGTTTTTACATCATTTCCTTAGAGATGATATTATTGCTTATTGCACGTTTCAACCTATTAAAAGCCAATCATTTAATCTTTAAAACCCCTCGTTAACTAGCTCTTTTATCGAGTTTAATTTTGAAGAGAGCTCGATAAACCATTCTTCGTCTCCTGTTAATAATGCAAGGTCTATCAGATAAAGGATTTGCTCCTTATTGATTACCTTTGATTCAGGGAGTTTGTTAACATGTTTACTAAAGAGTAAAATCGCTTCGTTTTTTGTGTACTTGTCGTCGCGTTTCACAATACTAACTGTAACTATATCTTCCGCTTCATCAAGTGATACAATGTAACCAACTATGAATTCGCCCTCATTTGATATTCCACGAACCCAATCTCCTACTTTTACAACTTGATTATTATTTGACATCATACTTTTTCACCTTCTTATAAATATTTTTTGTGACGATAAAAACGAAATTAAACTGTAATATTTTCCATTACATTTCAATGGTAAGAACTTACGGCTCTATATAACAAGTAAGCCGCTTAACGTTCTTGATTGATAAGATCAACAACTTCTTTCATTGTGTAATTCTTTAAGTATTCACCTAGATGTTCTTCCGCACCTAAGAAAATAGTGAACAGCACTTTTCGCATGTTTGAACCTACAATACACTGATCATTTGATTCTGGGCACTTAGGCTGCAATGCACCTTCAGAGGTTATTTGATAAATATGCCAAAGATTAACTTCATCTAAATCTCGGGCGAAAATAAAACCGCCACCAGTCCCCTCTTTCGATTGTATAAACTTATGTTTTTTTAACAAACTTAGCACTTTGCGAATACGTACTGGGTGAACACCTGCACTTTCTGAAATCGCATTACTTGTTGACATCCGGTCTGGCTGTAAAGCTAAATAAGTTAAACTGTGTATGGCCAAAGTAAAGTCGCTGCTCATTGTTTTCCTCCTACGATCAAAAATATTGTTTCTCCTATATTAACATACTGTAGCCATAAATATTACAGATAGGTTAGTCAAACGTTAAAATATATAAGAACCACTCTTAGCATAAAGAAATAAATTCCATAACTCCCTTTAGCTTTTTAAGTTAAACATACATTTAAAGACTCCATTGTTTCTTCACTTGCTCTTCTGCCAACTGTTTAATTTTTGTCCATATCGTATCTTTGCTTACAATAACATTTGTTTGATAATTTCTATCGTTATAATTGACTGTAACACATACTTCTATCATTTCCTGCTTCCTCCTTTCAAACAAATTTCTTATCTATATTTAAGTCCTGAAAAGTCTTGGGTTTATTTAAAGCCTCTAACTTGTAACTTCACTTTTTAAGTAATCCAATTTAAAAGCCCCACTGCTTTTTGACTTGTTCTTCTGCCAATTGTTTAATTTTTGTCCATATCGTACCTTTACTTACAATAACATTTGTTTGATAATTTCTATCGTTATAATTGACTGTAACACATACTTCTATCATTTCCTGCTTTCTCCTTTCAAAAAACTTTTCCTAAAAAATATTACTTATTAATTAGCCAACTTTTGCAGTTCAATATTTAAAAATGTTCGAACGCTACGTGGTAAAAATTTACGAATTTCTTCGTCATTAAAACCAATCTGTAATCTTTTCTCGTCCAGCATAATTGGGCGACGCAACATTAGCGGATGCTCAATTATTAATTGATAAAATTCATTCAGCGAAAGCTCATCTATATTTATATTTAAGTCTTGAAAAGTTTTGGATCTAGTTGAAATTATTTCAGTGGCACCCTCTTCAGTTAAACGAAGAATGGATTTAAGTTCATCCACTGTCATAGAATTGGATACGATATTTTTTTCAGTATAATCAATTTGATTCTCTTCCAGCCATGCTTTCGCTTTTCGGCATGAACCACAGCTTGCTGTTGTATATAAAACCACCATATTTCACTCACTCCTTTAATGTTCTTTATAAAATGTACACTTTAAATATCGTTTGTTGAAATGTATTAAAAAAAATTACAGTTTAGAATCAAATTCACGTAATGTTAGTTATTCGGCAATGTTTCGTTTATTTTTTACTACTCAGTTCTTTGCATGCTTCTTTTATAAAATAGTTGAAACTACATTTTACAGATGATGACAACTCACTTCTTAAATCTATACTGTAATTTTAAACCTTACAGTTCTATTAATCAAATGTTAAGTCTTGGATTAATTAATCATTTTTTGTGAATGTCCCCATAGTGTTATGCCGACCCATTCCAAATGCACTTCAAAGTACATTTTATTCATTTCTTACTTACATGTGTTAGTATGAACGATATTCCGCATAATAAAAAGTACGTACTTTAAAGTGTTATAGGTACTAAAAAGTAACATATAAACTTTCTAGTGCAGTTCTACATCGGTTATTATGAACGATATTTCGCACAATAAATAGTGCGCACTTTAAAGTGTTATAGGCACTAAAAAGAAATAATTTTATTATTAAAGCGTATGTAAGTCCAAAACTGTAATCTACATTCATCAAAGGAGTTTTTTTATGAAGACATACAATATTCCTGTAGAAGCGACTTTAGAAGTTATTGGCGGAAAGTGGAAGGTTGTTATCCTTTGCCATTTAAAAAAAGGAACAAAAAGAACGAGTGAATTAAAACGTTTAATGCCTGGTATTACACAAAAAATGTTAACACAACAATTACGGGAACTAGAAGAAGATGGTGTAATCCAAAGGAAGGTATATGACCAAGTGCCACCGAAAGTAGAGTACTCTTTAACGGATTACGGTTCGTCTTTAGGAGCTATACTCGATTCCCTCTGTTCCTGGGGAGAAGTTCATCTTGAAAAAACCGGGAACACATCCATGCTGATTACAGCAGATGAATAATAACTGTTCCTACTATATTGAAAACAGAAAATAGGTTGAGGCAATACGTGCCCCAACCTATTTTTTATACCTCTTTATAACTTTTTGCAGTAATAACTGTTTCGAATTCAAAGGTTTCCGGCAAATGATCGGCGTAAGAGTATTCAAAAGTGCGTCCATCCGTTAAGTAGGCCACCTGTTCCACTCTCATTAGGAAATCTTGATTTGTTAAGTTCATAAACTGCTTTTCTTTATCATCCGGGCGAATTCCTTTAACCCTAACAACGGATGTTCCCACTTGAAGACCTAGTTTATTTTGAATGTGGGAGTAGATTGATTCCTCTAAAACAGAAACATCAACACCTGGAATGACCGAAATCGGCATCCATGTATGCTCCATAATCGTTGGAATACTGTGAATGATGCGGAGGCGGATGATTTTATATACAAAATCCCCTACTGAAATACCCAATTTTTCAGCAATGACTTCATCGGCACCGACAATCGTAAACTCAATAATTTTACTTTCTACCTCACTGCCATAAACAGCTTTCGTACCTGTTAAAGTTTGAATCATTCGTGCTTTTTCCTGTTGACGCCAATCTTGAACGACCGTTCCACTTCCGCGCCGGCGAATGATGTAGCCGTCTCTAACTAACAGATCCAGCGCCTTTTTTATAGTAAGGACAGAAACATCAAATTCTTCAGCAAGGACGGGGCTACTTGGAATTTTTTCTTTAATCTTATATTCGCCGTCTAAAATTTGCTGTTTCATTTTTTGATAAATGCCGAGGTATTTTACTTGTGTGGATCCGCTTGCCATTTCCATACCTCCTTTATGCTGTATTCCCTCTTCTACTCATTTAAGTTTAAAGCCTCAAGTTTGTAAACGGAAGGTGATGGCGCAGCAAATCCGTTTTCTAAGATTTCAATATTCGTTACCGCTTCTTCGTCTTTCACAAGCTTTGGTGCACCATTTACAATTGTTTCATACGCTGCATCATAAAAACGACCGTAATCACCAAGTGGCGTTTTAATTTGTTTTTCAATCCAATCACCGTTTGCGTTGCGATATTTCGCAATTCCATAGTACATCGGTGAATCTTCACCAAATCCTGCACTCTCAGGCATAATACCCGCTTTCAAATCATTTTCCTGCTGATCTTCACCATATTTAATAAACGATCCATTTGTTCCATGAACGATAAAGCGCGGATAATCTTTCGCTACAACATGGTTCGTTTTCAGTTTAATTTTCAACTTATTTCCGTAATGTAGACCAACATCGAAATAATTATCAACCGCACCTTCCACTTCATTATTACGAATATCGTATGTCACCGTATCTGGACGGCCAAACAGTGAAATCATACGGTCCATCGTATGAATACCTAAACTGTAAAATGAACCTTCTTCTTTTGGACCTTCGTGAGTGATTGAACCAGGACGGAAATAATCAATATGTGATTCAACCTCAACAATATCACCAAGGAATCCTTGTTCTATAACTTGCTTCACAGCTAAGAAATCACCATCAAATCGACGGTTTTGATAAGGCATAACTACTACACCTTTTTCTCGTCCTAAGGCTAACAATTCTTTCGCATGTTCCACTGTATCGCAAAATGGTTTTTCCACAATAACTGATTTTCCAGCAAGTATAACTTTTTTCGCTAATTCGTAATGCGTATGTGCTGGCGTACAGACGGTCACCACTTGAATTTCTTTATCATTCAACAATTCATCCAAATCAGTAGTGAAACTAACACCTTTTTCCTTATATGGAGCTGCTAATTCTTCATTAATTTGGCGAGCAAAAATTGTTTTTACTTTTATATTTTTACGTATATTCACATACGGTAAGTGATAGCGGTTAGCTGATTTTCCAAATCCAATAAAGCCCATTGTTAATGTCATATTCTTCAACTTCCTTGCTCATAAATTTTTGATTCTATTTTTATTATATATTTTTATTGTTAAAAGTATATAGTTTTGTTTTTAAAATTATATACAAAAGTCGAGATCGGAATCATTTTCTGATTCCGATCTCGACTTTAAGTTATAGACTTATGTCCTACCATCATTTTATTTACACTCGATGAGTAGTTACAGAGCTGCTTCATTACATGCTCTTATTCATACATATAAGAACGTGTCATCGGAATTGTATCGTTAATACCTTTTGTAAATACAAATTGATGTAAATCAATATTACCTGTAAAGAACGAAGCTGCACATGCATTTAAATATAAGCGCCACATACGAATGAATCGCTCATCTTTCGTTTTGCGAACTTCCTCCAGTACGTTTTCAAAATTTCGAGCCCAATGCTGTAATGTTTTCCCGTAATGTCTACGTAAGCTTTCCACATCAACAATGTAAAATTGTTCGTTTGTCATGTTCGTGATTAATTCGTTAACAGCAGGAACATATCCGCCAGGGAATATATATTTTTCAATCCAACCATTCGTAGCACCACCATTGGCCGGGGAAGTAATACAATGAAGTAGAGAAATCCCACCATCATTTAGTAGTGCATTCACTGTCTCAAAGTATTGTGTAATGTTGTCTTTTCCTACATGTTCAATCATACCTACACTAACAATTTTATCAAATTTATGATTCTTAATATCGCGGTAATCAAGTAAAGATACTTCAACTAAATCCGTAAGTCCCTCTTGTTTAATTCGCTCGGAAGTCTTAGCATATTGTTCCTCACTTAACGTTACCCCCATCGCTTTCACACCGTACTGCTTAGCGGCAGCTGTAATGAGCTCACCCCACCCGCAACCAATATCTAATAGCGTATCACCTTTTTGAAGGTTCAACTTTTTCAAAATATGATTCACTTTATTATGCTGAGCTGTCGTTAAAGAATCTTGCTCATTTTGGAAATACGCACAAGAATACGTCATTGTTTCATCTAGCCATAATTTATAGAAATCGTTCCCAATATCATAATGATGAGCAATATCATCTTTATTTTTTTGTTTTGAGAAATTCCATTTACTTTTGAAATATTGCAACTTACTATCACCTAAAAAGCTATCCTGCCTTTTATAAATTGATTGAATTGCTTTTTCAAGATTCCCTTCTATTTCAAGATCTCCATTCATATATGCTTCACCGAATGCGATAGAAGGATCCTTAGCAATCTCTTTTTTTGAAAGCGGCTTATGGAATGTTACATGAAATTGAGGTTCCCCTTCTCCATATTGTATTGTTTCTCCATTCCAAAGTGTAATTTGAACTGGATCTGAAAAAAGATTTTTAAGTATTTTTTTATAAAAAAGTTCTTCAACCATATAAACATCTCCTACTAAAGAAATTGAACAAAAAACTATACTAGTTAATAAGTCTTTTTGAACATAGCTTAAAACCGTTATGACTTCTTGCTACGAGTGTCATTATAAAACGGTTATATTATGAAGCATAGTACGTACTTTAAAGTGATGAAGGCACTTTTAAGTACCTATGAAAACTTTAATCCATTATTCATCACGGCTAAAACAACTGCTATTCTGGTATAGATCCCTACTTTTCACCGTAGTAACTTTCTAAAGTTTTATACTGAAAAAACACCACCTCATCAATAGGTGGCGTTTCAATATTACATATATAGATTTCACTTAACTTTACTATTTTTTCTATCTATGCATCGTTCTCCCCATACGGTCAATTGATTTAATACATTTTGCAAAGACCACCCATAATCAGTTAAGGAGTATTCTACTCGGGGTGGAATTTCTTTATAGATTTCACGTGTAATCACACCATCATCTTCGAGCTCACGTAATTGTTGCGTCAACATTCTAACAGAAATTTCAGGAATTAGACGCTGCAACTCGCTCGTTCGCTTCGTTCCTTTCGTTAAGTGACATAAAATGACGACTTTCCACTTTCCCCCGATAATTTCTAAAGTTGCTTCTATCGGTATATTGTATTGTTTCACACGATCTCCCTCCTTTTTTCTAAATTTCTTCTCTATTGTTACGTAAAAACAAATAATTTTCTATACGGCACATTTTAGTTCCTACAGCACAAAAAAGTACCTATATTACCAAAAAGTAATTATGCCGTTTAAAAATATTTCTATATACAAAAAGAAAAACGAACGTATTCTCGTTCGTTTTTTTCTTGTTTATTCTGCTGTAATAAGCATAGACGTGTTGCCATTCTTTTCAAGATGATGTTCTCCCCAGTTACAAAGAGAATCGAGTATAGCATCTAAAGAATGACCGTATTCCGTTAACGAATACTCTACTTTTGGCGGCACTTGGTTATACACTTTTCTCTCGATTACACCATCTTCTTCTAATTCACGTAATTGTTGCGTTAACATCTTTTGTGTAATACCAGACATTAATTGTTTTAATTCGCACGTTCTCTTTTTATCTTTCTTTAAATGACAAAGGATCACTACTTTCCACTTCCCACCGATAACCTGTAAAGTCGCCTCTACAGGAATATTGTATGTTTTCATATAAAAATCTCCTTTAATAATGTGATAAGGCAAGTAAGCTAAAGATTTAAATATTACTTTTAAGTATCTATAGCACCTTAAAGTACGTACTTTTTATCCTATTAAACATGTTTCATAATAGCATACGTAAACAGCAGATGAGTAGTACGGTACTAAAAAGTACCTGTATTACTTTTTAGTATCTATATCACTTTAAAGTACGTACTTTTCATTATGTAAAATACATTTCATAATAGCATTTGTAAGAGTTGAGTGAGTCATGCAGTATTAGAAATTACATTCTTGTTCCGGTACTTTAAAGTGAGTATTTTTATCATACATTTTGTCCGACGATGAAATGACATATTTTCATTTTCACATCCATTCACAATGATGAATTAATTTTCAAATACATTTTAGGAGGATATTAATAATGAGTAAATTACTAAAAGAAAAAATTGGTTTTGGTACAGCACCACTAGGAAATATGTACCGTAATATTCCAGAAGAAGAAGCAATCGCTACAGTGGATGCTGCTTGGGATAATGGCGTTCGTTACTTTGATACAGCTCCACTTTATGGATCTGGTTTAGCAGAAATTCGTCTTGGCGAAGCACTATCAAAAAGAAATCGTGATGATTACTTTTTAAGCACAAAAGTCGGTCGAACGATTTCAGATGAACTAGAAGATCCATCTGCACGTGATTTAGGTGAAAAAGGCGGACTTTTCGAATTTGGCCGCAAAAATAAAATGATCAATGACTATAGTGCAGATGCAACACTTCGTTCTATCGAGCAAAGTTTGAAACGTTTAAAAACAGATCGTCTAGACTTTGTTTTCATTCATGATTTAGCACAAGACTTTTATGGTGATGAGTGGATTTCACAATTTGAAACAGCTCGAACAGGAGCATTCCGTGCACTAACACGTTTACGTGAAGAAGGCGTTATTAAAGGCTGGGGACTTGGAGTAAACAAAGTAGAATCAATTGAACTGATGCTTGATTTAGAAGAAGCGCAGCCAAATATATCCTTACTAGCTGGTCGTTATTCATTACTAGACCACGAGCGTGCATTGCAACGAGTAATGCCTGCAGCTGTTAAGCATAATATGGATATTGTTGTTGGTGGCCCATATAGCTCAGGTATTCTTGCTGGGGGTGCTCACTTCGAATATCAAAAAGCATCACCAGAAATCATTGCAAAAGTTGAGAAAATCAAAGCTCTTGCAGATCGTCACGAAATCAGTATCAAAGCTGCTGCATTACAATTTTCACTAGCGAATCCAGCAGTTGCTGCCGTTGTTCCTGGTGCAAGTAAACCGGAACGAATTGTAGAAGACCAAAACGCCTTAAATACAGTAATTCCAGCAGCATTCTGGGAAGAAATGCGCGAACAAAAACTAGTAGCACCTAATGCACCACTACCAATCAACGTAAAATAAATTGAAACCTTAATCAGTGGGGCAATCCCCACTGATTATTTACCCGCAAATACCGGGATGAAAAGGAGCGTAATGAACATGGCACAGACTACTACATCTATGGAAATTTTCGGTTCACCTGAACAAGTATGGCAATTAATCGGAGGTTTCAACTCCCTTCCAGACTGGTTACCTTATATACCTAACAGTAAATTAACGGAAGGCGGTCGTGTACGTCACCTAGCTAATCCAGATGGTGACACGATTATAGAACGATTAGAAGTATTCAATGAGAAAGAACGATACTACACGTATTCAATCATGAATGCACCATTCCCAGTCACTAATTATTTATCTACAATCCAGGTGAAAGAAGGTACTGAAAGTAACACATCGGTAGTAGAGTGGTCTGGTACGTTCACTCCTGTTGAAGTTAGTGATGAAGAGGCAATAAACCTTTTTCATAGTATTTACAGTGATGGACTGAAAGCATTGCAACAAGCATTTCTAGATTGAGCTATTAAAAACAATGAAAAGCAAAGCGATATCGCTTTGCTTTTTTATAAAATCCCTTTTAACTTTTCACCAATTAACTTCGCTACATACTCATAGCCTTCTGGTCCAAAGTGTAGCCCATCTCTTTCATCATTTTCTACAAACCTTTTATAATTCCGTTCTTGAATCATTTCAGCATACAAATTTAGAAAATAGCTTCCTGTTTCTTTCGCCACTTCCTCTACCACGTCTGCATACTGACCGAGTACTTCATTTGTTCTATTATGCTGTCTTTCTTCATCAACTGGGGCAGGACTAATAAGCAGTACTTTACCTGAAGAAATATGGTTCACAATCTTCTCTAAATTTTCTTTGTATGCTTGTAATGACCCTTGCGAAAAAGAGACTGCATCATTTGTACCAAGAAAAACTGTTACGAAATCTGGTTTATGTGATAATACATCTTCTTTAATCCTTTTTAACGCATCAAACGTATTATCACCTGGAACACCTGCATTCACTACGTTCCAATTCGGAAACATCTCTCGCAAACGTGGTGTTAACCTCGGTGTTCCATTGAAAAACATTTCATCAGCTGTAATACTATCCCCAAAGCATACTAACGTTTTCATAAAACTAACTCTCCTTTTACGTATGAAACAACTTTCCTTCTACCGCCTTAATATATCTTTCAGCAGAACGTTCCACTGCCTCAATTGCATTCTCTTTTACTACTCGATGAAAAGCGTTGTATAAACGATTAAACTGTAACGGCTTCACTCGATTCACCATTTCTTCCACTTTTCTCGCTGGTAATGGAATTAAGTTTGGATAGCTGTACATAAAGCTTACCCATCGTTCATCCGCTACAACTTGAATAATATCACCTGTTAACAAAATTCCTTTCCCATCATTACCTTCTTCCCAATGTAAGACAGATCCACCTTTAAAATGACCACCTAAACGATGAATAACCAATCCATCCGCTAATTGTAAAGACTCACCAGACCAATAAATAATACGACTACTCGGGCGCATCACCCACTCTTTATCATCTTCGTGTATATAAATCGGTACATCAAATGTCTCTGCCCATTCTACTTGTGTTGAATAATAATGAGGATGAGACAAGGCAATTGCATCTAGTCCACCAAGCTCTTTTATTTTCGCAATTGTCGTTTCATCTAAATAAGTAATACAGTCCCATAGTAAACGATATGATTCTGTTTTCACTACATATGCCGTTTGACCAATCGCAAATCCTGGTTTTGTTGTAATACTAAAAAGCTCATTTTCCTCTTCGATTATTTCATTTTTATATGTATCACTTGTTTGTAAGCTTTCTAGCGTCGTCCAAGACTGCCCTTTCGGATTCACATATTGTCTCTCTTCATCACAAATATGACAACTCACTGGTTCTTCTACACCCGCTGCATACTGCACGCCACACGTTGTACAAACGAAATTTTTCATCATAATTTCCCCTATCCCTCTATTTTTATTAAGCTGATTTTTGTTGATAATGATCTGCTTTTTTATTTTCAATTAATAAACTGATAAAAGTAAGTAAATAAACACCTGTAACGGATAATGGAATGACAGTAAATCCTTTTTCTGCAAAAAGAATCCCGCAAACTGACGTTACGAATACAGTCCCTACGGATAATAAACCATAACTTTTGCTTTCATAAATCCATACGTACGGGATAAAATGAACACCTATTAACATCGCTACTACAAAAGGTAACCATTCTGGAAATTGAAAATAGGCAAGTAATACAAGCGGAATATTCAATACATTTATCCCACCAATTAATCCTGCCAAAACCCCTAACGGGTTTCCTTTCGCAAACATATCAATTTTCAATATAGCAGCTATCATTAATCCAAAAGGAAACACACATCCCATACCGATTAAATATACCCACACCACTTGTTTTTCAGAAAGAACAAAGCCCATTATACTCATAACTATCCAAAATAAAACACCAGCTAATATAATCGGTAATCCTCGCTTCGTTTTGATTGCTAAATCCTTTTTCGCTTCTGAAACATTCATTTCACGATCCCCCCAAAAATATTTGTACTATAAAGTCACCTCAACCTCGTCCATCCAATAACGCCAAGCTACTAAATAATCTTCTAAATCTTTCGGGTGATGTCTTAAACACGTATCTATACGCAAATATAATCCTATAACTATTTCTTCATATAAATCACGTTCTTTTTTATGAAATACACATTGTTTCATCGCATAATCAATCGTTTCTTTCGTTACATCTTCCGGGGTTGAACAGAACGCATAAATTAAATCGTATATAGGATCTCCTAACACTGGTAGGGGATCAATTACACCATGCAACTCATTTCCTTGAAATATAAAATTATGAAATCCAAGATCACCATGTAATAAAAATGGCTGATTTATTCCAGCATCCCTATTCGCTAACTTAAGAACTTTTCTATACTCTTCCTCACTTATGTACGGTCTTACATTTTTATGAGCTTCCACCACATTTTTCGTTAAAAATGCACTCCAAGATTGAACCGGACTTTCTTTCCAACCCCAGCCATCTATACGTGAAACTATTTCATACTTATTAATAACTTCTTTTACAAGGGTACTAAGCGTAATTCTTTTTTGTCCTCGTCCGCACGAAGTACTACCTTCAAGGAAAGAATACACAATATATGTATGTAAAGGTTCCTTATACAAAAGATTTGCAAACAAAGTATTCCTTTCATAAAAAGAAAGAAAAATAGCTTCTTCACGTATTACTTCCGCTTCATTAAGTTTTACAACGTATTTTTCATCCAACAAATATACAGTACTTGCCGTTCCCCCGTTCAGCACTTTTACGCTAGTTGGATAATGTGAAATCACTTTCTCCTTAACTAGTTGTGCAGCGATTGTTGAAATGTCCATTCCCTCACCCTTTAATCCCGAAGATTTCTTCAATTCAAAAGACAACTTTACTATTATTTGACAAACACAAGGGAATTCCTCCTAAAAATCTTAATATAACAAAAAATAATTTTATTTCATTGCAACTGCTTCCTTCAATATTTCATCAAATAATTCATTCCATTTATGATAATGTGATACAATTTCTTCACTCCAAATGATCTTCATTTAATCTAGTAATTTCTATTAAATTATCTCTTTCTTTTAACTTACGAGCTAAACTTTCTACACCAAAAACTTCTGTAAATGTGTGGCTACCTACTATTAAGTTAATGCCTTTAAATTTCGCATGTTGCACTGTGTATAATGTTTTTTCTCCAGTTATATACGTGTCACACCCTTTTTCTAATGCACGTTCAATCAAATTTGTATTGTTCCCTGCACCAGTTAAAATCGCAATTCGTTTTACTGGTTTATCATGGTTTCTCCAGCTCTTCACTTTCTCTTCCATTTTTTCTTCAAGTCTTTCAACCAAGTTTAAAAATGCAATCGGTGCTTTAAATTCTCCTATTCCAGGTAATTCCTCTTCCTCATACGTAGAGTATTCTAAAATTGTATCTATCGCAATTTCATTAAATAATGATGTACACGTACCAAATTCAATAAAATCTAACGGCAAATGAATCCAAAAATGATTCATTTCATATTGTTTTAATTTCTCAATACAAGCCTCTTCCATTCCAAATAAAAAACTCCACGGTGCATGATGTGTAACTATCATGTCGATTCCATTTTTATACCCTTCTTCAATCGTCTCTAACGTCAAATTTGTTGTGTAACCAATTTTGTGAAATTCATCTTTACTTATATGAGTAAATCCATATTCACCATCACCGTATTTATGAAGATGCTCTCCAAATAATGATGTTATATATTCATTAAACTGCGTTATATTCATTTTTATTTCTCCTTTCATTTACTTTTATATTTCAAAAATAAGGAAATACTAACAACAACGTTACATACATATAGGAGGACAATATGAAACCTGAATTTTTAAAAGCTGTACATGATGCCATCGGAAATGTCGAACACATTCATATAGAGGAAAGCGGTGCTGACAGCTTACTCATCCATCATGATGATGCACAGCAGTTACAACAAGTCGCTAAAACGTTAGAAAATAACAATTTCCGCTCTGCTTTAAGAACAACTGGAGATGCTTCGTATATTGAAGTATTGAACAGATAGTGAAAGTCCGGATGTATGCCGGGCTTTCTTTTTTATAGTAAAACTTCAAACTCTTTCACATACACAGCTGTACCAGCAATATCTATTTGTAACTTCTCATTTTCTACATCTTTCGTTACATATACCGTTACACGACCATCTTTATGTATTTCTTGCCCTTGTTCAACGATTAACTCCATTTCATGGTCAAAATCTTTCTCCACATACGTCGCATAATATGCTCCCATTACACCTGAAGCTGTTCTTGTCACGGGATCTTCAATCGTTCCAGCATAAGCTGATGAGAAATGACGCCCATGCATATGTACCTTCTCGTCATAAGTTTCTAGACAAATTGGGTGAATAGAAGCGTTAGGTATTTCTTTTAATACCGATGGAAACACCTCATTGTTAGGTTTCATTCTCTCACATACATCTAGATTTTTAACCGGTACAATTACGGTCCAGTTCCCCGTACTTCCATATACAATCGGTAAACTTACATCTAAATCATTTACTTCTAAACCGATACTATGAGCTAATTCTTCTTTTGAACCTGTAAATTCTTTAAACTGAGGTGCTGCCTGCCTCATTTTAATAAAGGTTTCTCCATTTTCATTTACACCTATTTGTATCGGTAAAATCCCGGCCTTCGTTTCAATCGTAAGGCTTGCTTTCTCTTCTAATAAACCTCTTTCACGCAAAGCAAATATTGTCCCAACTGTCCCATGACCACATAAATCTATTTCAAAACCAGGTGTAAAGTAGCGCATTCTTATATCTCCTACTTCTGAGGAAAGAACAAAAGTTGTTTCGTTAAATCCAACTTTTTCAGCAATACGCTGCATTTCCTCTTCTGTTAATCCATCTGCATCTAATACAATACCTGCTGGATTACCCATATTCGATTTATTCGTAAATGCGTCATAATGAAATACGTTTATAGTCTTCATTTTCTTTTCTCCTAACCTTCTTTAAAAATTTTATAATAAAGCTCTATCTCCGTTTTCAACGAACAATTATTTCTCCAAAATATTCTCTGCATCTTTTCATTTGAAGTATGTGTGCTTCCGATGTAATAAGTAGCCCCTATTTCCTTTAACATATGTAAAGATTGAAGATGCAGCCGGGAAGCAATTCCTTTCCCCCGATAATAAGGCATTACCCCAAAATAAAATAATCGTCCTTCACTTTCTGTTCCAGTTTCTATATGCGGTATGGACATACCAATCGGCTCATTTTTATCATAAAAAACAATACATGACTTTTCCCAACCCTTACCTAACTCTGTTTGTACGGAATAAAAATGTTCATCGATAGTTAAAATTGAAGTTTGATTCCCTGAACCCGACATACATTGTTCCCAAATATATTTAAATTCTTTTTCCGATAACGTTCCTTCTGCTATTGATCGATATGTATATTGTCTTTCAAGTTCTTCTATATTGTTCAATTCTCTACATACTTCTATCTTTGCTGCGTGCAAAGAAAAACCGGCATCAAGTAACACTCTCACACTTGAGTTATAACTACTAAACCTTTTGTTTAATACAATACTCGCTCTTTTTAACTCCCAATTAAAACAAACCTCTTCAAATCTACTTATCTTTTCTTTATATGTTTGTACGTTATACAAAACGTCTTCTTCGATTTCTTCAATCGTTACTGCATTTGGTAAGCCATTTAATACTTTTTTAGAAGGGCCAAACAAATTCTGAATGATTGCAAGATCGTATATCACCACTTTAATTCACCTACACCTGGCTCAATAAACTTCCCTGAAACATCCTCATTTGAATCTATTATCCAATCATATATATTTTTTGCTCCTTCAGCCGGGGTCATATTCGCATCAAAAGCACCAATTTCAGTCTTTAATTTTCCAGGGTGAATAGCAGTTACACGAATTCCTTTATCCTCAAACTCTTGTTGTAAACAGAGTGTTAGCATATTTTGTGCAGCTTTAGCAATTCGATATGAATATGAGAAATGGCCTTGCGGAAACTCTTTGTTGGCCATTTTATGCAATGAACCTAACCGAGAGGACACATTTATGATTCTCGGATGATCCGATTTAGCTAAAGCCACATATGTACCTTTTACAGCTCGAATTACACCTAAGCAATGAATATTAAATAAGTCCGTTAACTCTTCTGAATTCGTATGTAAAACCTCAGTCTCCTTTCCAGTAATTCCTGCGTTATTTATAACTAGATCAATATACTCTGTATATTCCTCAAGCTGGTTTTTCATTTGCTCCGTACTCTCATCAACCGATAAGTCTGCCAATATAGGAAAACATCTGCAACTAAACATTTTCTTCAATTGTGTTAACGCAACCTCAGTTCTAACTAACGGATAAACGATATGTCCATTTTCATGAAACACTTTTACTAACTGTAACCCTAATCCGCGATTTCCACCTGTAATTAGAACTCTCATATATTCATCTCCTTATTTTTAAAATAAATAAGAAAATCCATCCACTTACCATTCTCTAATGAAAACGCCTCTCTCTTGCATTCAAAAGAAAAACCGGCTCTTTCCGCAAGACGAACGGATGGTTCATTACCAACATGTATATGTAATTCGATTCTATGAAAATGAAGACGATTAAAAAATAACGATACTGCAGCTTTCACACTTTCTATGCCATATCCGTTTTTCCAGTATTGATTATGTATGGAATATCCCATCATCGCCCATTGATAGTCCATACGTAAAATTTTAATCAGCTCTAGCTTACCAATATTAGCTCCGTCTTCTTTACGAAAAATACCTAATACGTACATCTCATCTCGATGTGCTGCTTCATCAAAGCCTCTAATCCATTCCGTGAACCATTCTTTCGTTGATGATGCCATAACTTGATAACCATCGTCATATTTATACTGCGATGGTAACCTCTTATGAAATCCATCTAACCAACTTTCATAATCATCATTTTGGAACGGACGGATCATCAGTCTCTCTGTCTCTACCTGTAATAGCGGCAGCTTCATTTACATCTCTTCCCTTGATTAATATTTGAATATTCTTTATTATCTTACACAAAATACAAAATCTAGTAAATTATTATGTTTTTGATAAACAAGGTTCTATTAAAATACAAAAGGAAACCCTGTTCTAAAGGGTTTCCTTTTGTCATCATACTACCAATCTTATCTATTTAAAACCTTGTATTCTGTCTTTAATATTCCATACACATCAACATCTTCATATGTATTTAATAAAAGTCTATTTTGTCTCAACGTGCCTTCTTTACGTAAGCCCGACTTCTCCAACACCTTAATCGATGATCGGTTTCTAGAAATGGCAGATGCCCAAATTTTATTTAAACCTAATTCGATAAAGCCAAATTGAATCATTCTGTTTACAGCCTCAGTTGCAAAACCCTTTCCCCAATAATTCTTACCAATCCAATAACCAAGTTCACCTCTATTGTTACCCTTGTCAATTCTTAGTGTAATTGTACCTACAATTTCTCTCGATTCTTTAGAGACAATTCCTAAAGGATATTCGATTCCTTTCCTTATAAGTTCTGGTTGCATATCAACCCAATCTTGCGCGAACTCTAATTTATATGGGTGTGGAAGCCCAAGGATGTTAGCTAATTCCTTATCATTAGCTAACTCTTTAATTCTAAACACGTCATCATTAGTAAAAGGTTCTATACATAAATGCTCAGTTTCTAATTTTATAGCCATAGTTTCTCCCCCTAGTACTGAAATTAGTTAGCTCCCTTTATTTTCAATATTACACTAAAAAAACATAAAAGGTTTTAAATATTTACAATATCCACCAACAAAATCATAAACAAAAAATCCAGTTATGCTTTATACATAACTGGATTCCTCATCATTTAATCGTTTTTATTTTACAAGTATATTTTCTCTTAATTCCCTTTTCAGTACTTTCCCTAAAGCATTTTTCGGTAATTTGTTCATAAATACAACTTTGGGTATTTTATAGCTTGCTAGTTTTTCTTTACAATACTGTATAATTTCTTCTTCCGTTAAAAACGTTTGCATGTCTTTTACAATGTACGCTGTCGGAATCTCTCCCCAAAATCCATCTGGAACTCCAACTACTGCAACTTCTAAAACACCATGTATTTCATGAATAACATCTTCTACTTGGTCTGGATATACATTGTCACCACCGCGTATAATAACGTCTTTATATCTTCCCATAATATGCAAGAATCCGTCGTCATCTATCATGCCAGCATCGCCCATGTTAAACCAATTATCTTTTACTACCTTCTTTGTCGCCTTTTCATTATTCCAATACCCTTTAAACATGTATGGACTTCTTACATGAATCTCTCCAACTTCATTTGCTTTAAGTTCATGTCCTGTTTCTGGATGAACAATTTTCACCTCTACATTTTTCAAGGCTTTTCCAACAGAAGACATCTTTTCTTTTCCCATCATTGGATGCCATGATGTTACAACCCAACCTTCTGTACTACCATAGCCTTGCACCATATAGATTCCTTTTTCCATATATTTTTGGATGAGTGTTTCTGGCACTTTTGTTCCACCGCTTTGTGCTACTTTAAAAGTAGAGATGTTACGTTCTTTTTTATTTAGTTCATCAAGCATATAGCTATAAACAGCTGGGAATGCAAGCATCGTAGTAATTTTCTCTTCTTCAATCTTATCCCAAATAAGAGTAGGATTCGAATCAGCTAAGAAGATCATCGTAACACCATGATAAATACAATTTAAAATAGAAAGCACGCCACTCATATGAAATAATGGATGCACGGATAAAAAGCGTTCACCTGCTGGAATTTCTCTTTGTCCTGCAATCTCATCAAAATAATGATGTAAGTTTTTATGACCAATTACACATGCTTTTGCCTGTCCAGTCGTTCCTGAAGTAAATAAATAAATGGCATCGTCTTCTTCATGAACTTCTACGTTCGGTTCTGTCATTGGCTGTTTTTGCAACTCTAATTCAAATGAACCAAAGCCTTCTTTTGTCGTTTGAATTACATAAGGAATTTCTTTAACAGCATCAACATTTAATAACACTTCACTAAATTCTTCATCAATAACTAACACTTTTAATTTCGCTTCTTTTACAATCGTTTCTAATTCATATACAGTAAGCTGATGATTTAGCGGAATACATACCGCTCCAATTTTTAAACTTGCCATCATAACGCTTGGAAATGGGTGATTATTTTTGCATAGTATTCCTATACGATCTCCTCTTTGCACACCATTATGTAATAAATAATGTGCAAGCTGATTTACTCGTTCATTATATTGCTGAAACGAATATCTTTTCCCTCCGCCTACAAGCGCTTCCAAATTTGGTGATTGCATTGCTCTTTTTTGTAATAATTTTTGCATCGTTCTCAAGTAAAACTCCCCTTTATATATGTTAGGTTTTTTATTTTACCAGATTAACTATTAATTTACTAAAGATTATACTTAGTGAATATAATAAGAATATAAAATAGCCATTTACTTCACAAGTAAATGGCTATTTCCTCTTATATATTAGAATACTTCTTGTTCATCACATATTGCACATACTCAGGTGCACTTTTATCAATCTCTTCATCACTTAGTTTATATTCTGCACCATATAAATAAAATGAAGGTATAAATTCCATACCTGTATATAAGCATGTAGCTTGGAATGGTTTCGTCAACTCATCCATCGTAATTCCGCTATTTTCATAATCTTTTTCTAATCCACCTATAGAAACTGCTACACCAAACTCTTTTCCCTTCACTTTATCCCCTTTTGATCCGTATGCAAATCCATATGTTAATACATCATCAAACCATTTTTTTAATAATGGCGGTGTGCTGTACCAGTAAAGCGGAAATTGAAATATATATCTGTCATGTTCTACTAATAACTTTTGCTCTTCTTCAATATTAAACTCCCAGTTTGGTGCCACTTTATATAATTCATGCACCGTAATTTCATCTGAATGTTTCTCAAGTTCTTCTATCCATCTTTTATTAATTTTTGATTTTTCAATATGAGGGTGTGCTACAATTACAAGTGTTCTCATCATTTTCCATCCCCTTTATAAATGAATCAATCCTTTACATATTAGTATGAATGCATTACATATAATTGAAAAGTACGTACTTTCAGGTGCTATAGGAACCTTGAGGTACCTTTGGAGGTGTTATATGAATCAAAATGATAACTGTCCAATTGCAACGACGCTCGATGTAATCGGTGGAAAATGGAAAGTTCATATTTTATGTGTTTTGATGGATGGAAAAATGCGAACAAATGAAATCCGACGAGAAATCCCAAACATTACGCAAAAAGTTCTGACTCAACAACTTCGGCAACTTGAAGCTGATGGGATTATCCATCGTACTGTATATCAAGAAGTACCACCAAAGGTTGAGTACACAATAAGCGAATACGGGAAATCTTTAATGCAAATTATGAATGAACTATTTGAATGGGGAAAAGATCATCAGCTCAAAAGATTACATGACTAAAAAGGCACTATATACTTTGTTTAATCCTCAATGTTTATATTTTGTGTTTTTATAAATTTTATTTTTATCGTTTTTGGGCTAACTTGTTTTCTTAGATTGATGGACGTGACCCCACATCCATCGATCTAAAAAGATATAATTAGAAAAATGAGATTTCTATACAATTTCGCATATAAACACTACTTCTACCTCATTAAACACTTGCCCGACTTTTTCTAATCTCAATTGTACGTAAACTATAAAGGAGCACACCTAAACCGAGAATTTTTTCGTTATTAGACGCATTAGAACCTAAGGTAATAGTAGGTACATTTAAACCCATAAACCTTTCACTCCATTCTATAGGCATATATCCCTGCTTACCAATTACTAATGTACGTCCATCTATTGTACGGAGAGTACTTTGAATAAAATCAAACTCAACTTCTACATCTGACAATTTTGTGGCTTTATCTGTCATCAAAGTACCTCGTATCATAGTAAATCCTTGTATCATTTTTTCTTTAAACATACCAATCTGATTATAATTTGAATCATAGACTACCCAATCATATCCGTCCACTTCAGTATGAAAATAAGCTAGAATTTCCCCGCTACTCGTTTCTAATCCGTAAACATCTTTATTATGTAAAAAGGGTATTACTGAAAAAAGAATATTTGATGAAACCATCTTTGTTCCTGCTATATACTTACCATCAGGATGATATAGACCAAATTGCTTGTTTCGTTTTGGTAATTCTAATACAACCAAAGTATCAACATCCCAAAATGTTGCATTACTTTTTATCATATTCTTTTGTATCAACTTTCCTTTTCTTAACTGCCAAAATCCAATCCCAAAAAAGATAGAAGCAGCGATAACAAAAAAGATAAACTGCCCCCAATTAATATGTCCCCAATCTTCATATACAGCGCATAAAGCAAGAATAAAAATACCCGTCCCAATTAACAGTTTCAACTTTCCTTTTCGTTTATAGTAATCAAATAATTCCATTTCTATATCTTCACCCCTTATTTGTGGTTCCTAACTATTAATATATCAAAAACATATAATTCCCTCTATTCAAAAATATAAGTTCTTCCACTGTCCACTGCATTGGAAACAAAGTGATAGTCGGCCTTTTGAGCTCAAACTCCTGAGAAAGAATAAAAGCGAAATCAATATTTTTTTATTTTAGAGATAATACCATATCACCATCAAGCTAATAAAAAGATACTCCTTAAAAATAAAAAACGCTATTCTCTCTGTAAAATCATAGAAAAGAATAGCGTTTCTTATTTTGAAATAGAAGTCAGCATTTAAACTAAACATGCTAATATTGATTTTGTGCGATTGTCAGTTACTTCATAATAAATTTCTAATCCTTTCCGAGTACCTGTAACCATTTTAGCAGCTTTTAGTTTAGATAAATGTTGACTAATTGTACTTTGAGGCATTTCCAAATCCCCATACATTGTTGTTACATTAGTAGGACCTTTTGCAAGCATTATTTTTACTAATGATAAACGAACAGGATGCGCCAATACCTTTAGTACTTCAGAGATTTCTTCAAACATTTCTTTTTGTTCTTTCATCTTATTGCTCCCCTTTTATATACATATTTATGTTATCCATATATATAATTCGAAGGTATATACGATTTTATGTCCGTCATTTTAAAAAAATATAAAAAAACTTTTTCTCGAAACTAAAGGAGTATCTTCACATAATGTCTCACTATTAGAACTCTTATAGATACAGATGTATGTACTCTACACTCAGCTCACTAAATCAATAAAAAAGAGAGCAGATAACCTGCTCTCTTAAGATGCCTCCTTATGTTCCGTGGAATGTTTTACACTTCCTATTCTCTTTAGCTTATTCCAACCTACCGCTACTCCTCGAATCGATGAGAATATAGATTTAACGACAACATAAGTCATAAATTGACGATAAATAAAGCGTTGTAAAATTAACCATACTAATGGTTTCGGATTCTCTTCCTCTAATTTAAATGCAAATAGAGATGCGAGAAGATCCATTAAAAAGAATACAAAATAAAATCCTAAAACTTTTAGCGGATCACTACTAAATAACCCCATAATCATTAATATATCTGCAAAAGGAGCAATGAATTGCAAAACATATTGGAATAACCACATGTTAGGCAATGCAATAAATCCTAACGTTTTATGCTTTGAATTACATAACGCTTTTCGATGTTTCCAAAGACATTGGAGTGTACCATATGACCAACGATATCGCTGTTTAATGAGACTTTTCACATCTTCAGGTGACTCCGTAAAAGCATACGCTTTTTCTTCATATACAATTCTATGTCCTTGACGTAAAAATGTAATAGTAAGATCTGTATCTTCTGCTAATGTATCTTCGCTTAAATATCCCGATTCAACTACATTCTTCTTACGCCACGCCCCAATAGCCCCTGGAACTACTGTAATACAATTTAATTCATCAAAAGCTCTACGTTCTAAATTAAATCCTGTTATATATTCAACATGTTGCCAAGTAGTTAACAAGTTTCGTCTATTCCCCACTTTAACATTACCTGAAACTGCTGCTACATTTTGATCTTCAAAGTGTCTAACCATGAGGGAAATGGCGTCTTGCGCAATAATAGTATCCGCATCTAAAGTGACAATAATCTCTCCTCGCGATTGTTGAAACCCTAAGTTCATTGCCGATGATTTCCCGCCGTTTTCTTTCTGAATGAAACGAACTTTAGAGTGTTTATAAAATGTTTCTTGCATTACTTTTGACGTACCATCTGTCGATCCGTCATCCACAACAATAACTTCAAATTCTCCATACTTACTATCCAAAATTGAGCGAATCGTCTTAGCTATCACCTTTTCTTCATTATATGCTGCTATGACAACACTAACAAAAGGTTGATAGGACGAATGAATAGTGTGAGGTAGCGTTTTTCTTTTCTGCTTCCATGCAAAATAAATTAAGAATAAGAATCGAAAAATCCCTAATCCAATAGCGATATAAAAAATAGTTGTTAATATATGTTTAAAGTATCCCGCCCCTGAAAAGACAGCTTTATTGTAAAGTAAATATTGCTTCCCCTCAGAAGAAACAGGAGGCATAATTTCATCACGTTCTTTATTCATTAAATCTGAAATTGTTACAAAACTATATCCATGCTTTTTTAAGTCTTTAATAATGATCGGCAACGCCTCTACCGTATGGGTACGATTCCCTCCCGCATCATGGAGAAGAATAATATTTCCCTCTCCCTTATAAACGGGATTAAGAGCACGCTTTACTAATTCATTTGTTGATGGTGTTGCCCAGTCCTCAGGATCCACTTTTTCTGCTACCATTGTATAGTTCATATTTTGTGCCCGTAAAATAGGCAATATTTCATTTGAGGAATCCGGGTTAGCATCCGCTTCGTATGGTGGCCTAAACAAAACTGTAGAATGCCCAGTTATTTCCTGGATCAGACGTTGCGTCGTATTAAGTTCTACTTTGGTTCGTAGTAAAGACGTATCAGCTACGTTAGGATGCTTGAAAGTATGATTGCCAATTTCATGCCCTTCATCGTATATTCTTTTCACAATACTAGTATTTAGTTGTGCGTTTTCACCAAGTACAAAAAAAGCAGCTTTGATCTTATTCTCTTTTAATATATCTAAGATTTCCGGCGTATATTTCGGGTCTGGTCCATCATCAAATGTTAGTACTACTTGTTTCCCTTTCGGTTTTCCATATCGTTGCACTTCGTATGCAGATGGTAAGGATTGATATACTTCATCTGTAAGATAACCATCTTTACCTACTTTAAAATCTCTCAATCCATTTTGCTTTTCATTCTCAATCTGTAAAATTTCACCTTGTCCAGAATAATTCACTTCATCTAAACTAGTGATTTTATGTAATACATCAGGATTTTTTTGTGCCTCAATCGGATTTTTTAAAACTTTCCATATTGTAGGATCTTCTGCTCCTAATCTCCATAACGCAAACCCCTTTGCTTTGTTGTCCATTGCGATTTTCACTTGATTATAGAGAGTAACGCCGTCTAAGAACCAAGCAGTATGTTCTTTATCTCCTGTTTTATATCTAAAATAAGGATTTCCACTCATCTTATCCCATTGAATATTCATATCTGAATTATGAGCCATTACCATAACTTCTGAAAAAGTTAAAGATTTCGCCGGTTCCTTACTATTTACTTTCCAATCATATCCATAGTTACCGAAAGCAACTATAAGTTTATTAGACGGAATATTCAGTTCTTTCAATGTGTGTTGAAACCATTTATTTGAAGCAATTGGTCCTGGCTCTCCTGCTCCATAGTGCTCATCGTACATCATTACAATCATTCGATCTATTATTTTTGCTAACGCACTATAATCAAAAGCCTTATCATTAGCTGGAACATCTTGTGTAACGAGCAAATCATGTTTATGAAAGACCGTAGTAAGTTCTTTCATAAAATTTGTTACGTTTTCTCTATCACTTTCAGGTACGGCCTCAAAGTCAATATTAATACCCGCAAATCGATTCTTTTCAACTTGCTTTACTAAATCATTTATAAACTTTGTCTTTACATCATTTGAGGAATTCAGCAACTTATGAATTAGCCCACTATCCGGACCAGAAGCTTCCTCAGTATAGTTAGTTAGTAAAGGCATAATTTTCACTTGATTTTTTTCTGCTAACTTTACTATCTCAGGTTTTATCTCACTTCTAATCGTTAAATCTGCTTTTAAATGATACCACTCTGGTACTAGCGTGGTTAATGAATCGATATTTTCTTTTAAAGAAGCGGTACTATTTTCATCCCAGTTTACATAAAAACCATACACTTCTTTACGTTGTTTACTATCCTTCGGCGAATTCACCAAATTTTTATTATCCTTCGTTTCGGTATTTGGTTTAAACTCTTCCTTCTTTAACTGCTGATCACTAAGTTTTTGATTAATTGGTACAAGTTTATTATCTTGTTGTACAGCGGTATTCATATTTGGAATTTCTGGTGTTGAAAAAATACTTTGAAAGAAAAAATAAAATACAATACTTACGCTAACTATTGAAATACATAGAAACGAAATAAAAGCTATGTTTCTTCTTCCTTTCGGATCATAAAAAACAGGTTTTACTTTATCTTTCTCTTGTTGAATGTTTTTCTCCATTATATTTTTCACATACTCCTTCTTAATAGAACGATAGAATAATAAAGTGCAACTTTAAGCAGCCCAACTCCCACCTAACTTCTTTACCCTAGCCAAATTTTGAGATGGGAGTTTTACTGCCCGCAATAGTGAGATAACTCCTTTTCACTTTAAAATGAATCTCCCACTTCTATATTTCTATTGATTCTTCTTTTCATTCCCTTGCTGGTGGCCTCTATTCTCTTGTTGAGATCCCCTACCATTATTTCCTTGCTCGTTCCCAACATTTTCTTTTTGGGATCCTCTTCCATTGTCACCTTGCTGGTTCCCATTATTTCCTTGTTGAGATCCCCTACCATTGTCACCTTGTTGATTCCCATTATTTCCTTGGGGTACTCTTCCGTTGTTTCCTTGCTGGTGCCCATTATTTCCTTGGGACCCTCTTCCGTTGTTTCCTTGCTGATTCCCATTATTTCCTTGGGACCCTCTCCCGTTATTTCCTTGCTGATTCCCATTATTCCCTTGTGATCCTCTCCCGTTATTTCCTTGCTGATTCCCATTATTCCCTTGCGATCCTCTTCCGTTATTTCCTTGCTGATTTCCATTATTCCCTTGTTGGGATTCTCGACCGTTGTTTCCTTGCTGATTCCCATTATTTCCTTGTTGGGATTCCCTACCGTTATTCTCCTGCTTATTCCCTCTATTTTCTTGCTGAGATCCTCTACCATTGTTTTCTTTTATTTGCTTCGTTGGCTGTTCCTCTATTTTCTTTTGTTCTTTATGCTCTGGCTTCTCATATTTTTTGTCTTTTACAGAAGACAAATCTGGCGCTACATCAGGAGATGAATCCGGCTGCGATTGCCTCTCTTCTTCGTTTTCCACCGGATTAGACGGCGTGGCGGGCGGCGTAACCGATTTGTTCTTCTCATTCTCTTGCTTTATATAGACACCTGTGCCCATTCCAGCTTTTCTAGCATTCTCTCGTACTTGCATCGTGCTATTTTGATATTCGACTGTAATATGTTTTAGCTCATATTCTTTCTTTAATTCTTTCATTACCTTTTCCAACTTCGGTTCTAGCAACTTATCCTTTGCAATAGCGGTTAGCATAACTTGCTTATCATTCGTTAAATACTTATCCTCTTGACTCTGCTTTATAATTGTACGTATTACTTCTTGCAATTGTTTATTTTCCCATTGCTTTAATTCTTTTAAAATACGTCTTCCATCATCATTACAAGCTTGTAAATCTATAACGCGAAGATCCTTCGTTACGCTCACTTCTAAACTTGGATTTATATCAACTGAGACGTAAGCGAATACTTTTTCTTCCGGTTGGTTGTAGAAAAATAACAGCGCACATAGAAAACAAGCAACAAGTAAGGATGCCGGCTTTAAGAAATAAGGGATTGAAAAACGCGATGCTTTTTGTTCTTGCTCATCAAATGAAATTTCCTCTCCAATCATGCAAGAATCCCCTTTTCTTTTACACGTAATAAACTCTCCATTTGGCGTTAAAACAACTACGCTATGTTTTTTTATATCCATCACAA
Source organism: Bacillus cereus group sp. Bc061 (assembly GCF_027715825.1). NCBI lineage: Bacteria > Bacillati > Bacillota > Bacilli > Caryophanales > Bacillaceae > Bacillus > Bacillus cereus group sp. Bc061. Next base: position 217,382 of record NZ_JAQFTZ010000005.1, on the reverse strand, counting down.
TTCCTTTATTCATCATGCTTCCCTCCCCTTATATAATCAAGAATGTATGTATAGTTGTTTGCGAAGATAATACACATTGCAATGATATATTTTCTATGCCGTTCCAACGTTTTACGACTTACCCTAACACGCGGTTCAATATGTTTAAGCGGTAACTTTTTCTTCCGGAACAGCTCCTCCATCATTTCCTCTTCTTTTATAATCATCTTTACAATTTCTATTAAGTGTTCACGCGTATCACGATGCTTAGGAGATTCTTTAGCAAGCTCTGAAAATGTGATTTTAAACTCAGCTAACACACTTTGAAAATGGAGAATTTCTTCCTTACGGTTACCATTTTCTATTTCCTTCATATACTCCGTAAGCGATACTTGCATTTCTAACATTTCCTCTTGCTCATCTTCTTTTAAAAAGACAAGGTTATGCTTAGACTCCTTGCGTATATAGTCAATTACATCTCTTTTTATAAGAAGATCAGCAAACGCTAGAAAAGATTTCCCTTTTTTATATGAATACTGTTCAATTGCTTCGTTAAACGCAAACAATCCAATACTATATTCATCATCCTGTTCTGTAATATATCGGCGGCAGACAGACGAGATTGATTTTCTAATAAACGGCTGATACTGTACGATAAAAGCTTCTTTATCTTCTTCATTATTTTGTATGTTACATACGATATCTTCTATTTTCGGTTTTCTTAAGATCTTCATTACTAAACTCAACACGGGTAATCTCTCTCCCTCCTTCTGCTTGAAATAGAAAAATGGTCACTAAACAAGTGACCATTCAACCACAGTTTCTTTAGGCTTGTCTTCTTGTTGTTCATATTTTTCAAAGCCAACTTTTCTATCGTTCTTACAGTTAGGCTTACATTTCACTCTACTTTCTTATTTTCTTCCGCTTGTTTTGCTTGCTCTGTTTCTATTTTATCTGCAATCCTTGAATAACTCTTCTCTATATCATTGGTAATTTCACCCTTTTATTTCGGATGCCCCACTTAATCTAGTAATTTTATTAACACGTCAATATTCTTTCATAATCAATTTTCTTCTATTTATTTTCTTCACTATACATATTCGGAGGAATACAAAGTTTTATGGGGGTCAAAAAATATTTTTTATAAAAAATACATATTTATTTCAAAAATAAAAACCATTGATTTGAAAAGGACTAATCAAATTGATGGTTTTCTTATCATATCTATTAAATTAAGTTCGGCTCTCATTATGTATAAAAAAATCTGCTGTTCTCCCTATTTCCTGCCGCTTTTCTCCATCGTTATCTTTCTTGATTATCATAATATGTCTTATCTGCATATTTTTGATCATTTCCTTTTAGATAAGCTAATATTACTTTTGGATTTTTAAGTAAAGCCCAGTCTCCATATGTATCAAATCTTCTGCATGAAGTTATCATGCCATTTTTAATGGTACCAAATTTCTTATTATTTCGTTTTCCCCATTCTTTTAAGCGTTTCGCGAAATCTGCATCCTCTGCCATAAGCATGTTTTCATTAAATCCGTTAATTGCCATAAAATCTTTTCTATAACACCAAAAAATCCCCACAGATATAGCTCCGTACTTAAAAAGTAAGGGAATTATAATTAGAATTGCAGAAAAGAATATTCCAAAAGACATTCTTTCGAACTTCCCATTCACCCCACCACCAATATATTTACCTGAAGATAAATATTTATCTACATTAGATAACAAAGACTCTGTCATTATCGTATCAGCATCTATAGTAACGATTATTTCTCCACTAGCTATTTCTGCCCCTGCATTTCGGATTTTAGATAAGTTTTTATCTTCATTTTTTAATGTAATACAATCATAAGATTTTGCTATTTCCTCTGTTTTATCTGTGCAACGATTTAAAACAACTATAACTTCCGTTTGCTCTTTATATGCCACTGATGCTTTTGCAATTGAATCCAAACATTTTCTAATGTACTTTTCTTCATTATGTGCAGGGATTATAATAGAAAACTTCACATCTTTTTGTAAATCGCTTCCTGAAGATTCGTTTATTTCAGTCATAATATTCCCCCTTATTTTAGATAAATATATGTTATACATAACATATATTAAAATTGATTAAGTTTTATTATAAAAAAGTACTTAAAACAATATAGACATATTATTTTAATTGTAATAGGGCTACTATTAAGCTAACAAAAATTGACGTTGCATAAGCTTAGCTTAATAGGGACGTGTTGGGGCCTCTATATAAAAAACCACAGTTTACACCCAAACTGTGGTTTTTTGACGTACAATGATTTATCAACTTCTGTTTTTAGTCTTAAAATCTGCAACAGAACCAGGATCCCTCCTGAAAGTATAAATTCCAAGGAGGGAATCCGTTTTTTTATTTACTTATATACGTACAGCTGTACCACTTACCGCAACCATTAACATTCCATCACGAACAACTTCGTAATCTACGTCAATACCAACGATAGCGTTCGCACCTTTTTGTTTTGCAAGTTCTTTCATTTCGTCCATTGCGATATCACGAGCTTCTTTTAGCTTACTTTCATAAGAACCAGCACGACCACCGACAACATCACGAACAGAAGCGAATAAATCGCGTACAATGTTGGCCCCCATAATAGCTTCACCATTTACAATATCAATATAGTCAATAATTTCTTTACCTTGAATTCCAGACGTTGTTGTTACAATCATGTTTGACACCCTCCTAATTTTTTATAATATTCAACTGCATGTGTCTCTCTATGACATATGCAATTAAATAAAAGGAATAAAATTGTTTAACATATGTATCGCTATAACATATGCAAGGGATCTATTAGAAATAAGATAAGCTGCAGTAAGCATCACCGCGCCAGGTAAATAGATAGCAATATCCGAAAGTTGGTTCGTGTGAAGAAGTGTAAAAATTATAATCGAAACGATGGATGCAATAGCAGTACCAACATATTCCGAAAAACGATTTACTAATATATGGCGAAATATAATTTCTTCAATTATTGGTCCTATAATCCCAAATACAAGTAATGTGAATATAATAGGCATCTCTGCGCCATTTGTAAGGATCTGTTCTTGGTTCTCTGGCTGACCTGTATTTAGAAAATGCATAATAGAATTTTCCACAATTATCATAAGTAAAACTACCATAGGAATGCTTACTATTTTCAAAATTGTTTTCTCTTTAAAATAAGTAAAACTTTCAATAATTTCTTTCCTAAAGAAAATGATTCCTACAATAGCAGGTACAGTCACACCGATGGCACTAAGAGCAAATTCTGATTCAACTAAGTTGCTGTTAGTTAAAAGGGATATGCCAAATAATATGAACAAGCCAATTTGAAGTAGTGCAAACAGTATATAAACTATTAGCATAATAAGTTCTTTTGTATTCGTTTTTATAAAGCTCACTTTATTACCTCCATAATGAAATTACTTAGAATCTTTGATTTTTCTTTCTGCATAACGTTCTCCTTCTAAATATACTTATATAAATCCCAAACCGGACGGTTCGGTCCGAAAACTAATGATACTATAAGTTTCTAGTTTTTTAAACCCCCTTTATAAATTATTTACAAAATCAAAACGGTACAAAGCAAATAAATTTATATTTCAGCTCCTGATTTACAATCAAATTCCAGTACTCATTCATTATTAACAATTAATCTTTTATAGTATGAAGTGATACGGCTTTTAACCGCAAGATCTCCTAATTAAACGAAGTGAAAATGAGAGTAGTTCAAACATTTTAGCTAAACATATTAATTAAAATTATATATAATACTCATATGTCGATACGGTAAAATTAGTTGCATGATATGACTGAATTAACCAACTGGTCATATTGTTTTTGACAGAAAATTCATTCGAATAGTATGGATAATACAGTTTGAGGTTTCCATCAGATAGGAATTGATAAGATATTTTTTGTTCCAAACTTATTTCTACTTACAAAAAAATCAAGGAAATAGAGGGTAAACATTACCTGGAATATTAAGCTCGTTTTTATTAGGAGGACTATAAAGCATGACTAAAGTTGATACAGTAAAAGAAAAGATTATTGAAACATCTTTATATTTATTTAATACTAATGGGATAACTCGCACATCCATTCAGGATATAATGACAGCCACTGAACTACCGAAAGGATCTATTTATCGTAGATTCAAAAATAAAGAAGAAATTGTTCTTGCTGCCTACGACAAAAGTGGTGAGATTATGTGGAGTCATTTTCATAAAGCAATGGAAAATAAAAAGACAGCAATCGATAAAATCCTTGCAATTTTCCTTGTATATCAAGATGCAGCTAATAACCCCCCTATCGCCGGAGGCTGTCCATTGCTTAATAGCGCAATTGAAAGTACTGGAGTATTTCCAGAATTACAAAAAGCAGCAGCAAAAGGCTATGATGATACAGTAATGTTAATGGCTTCTCTCATAAAAGAAGGAATAGAGAAACAAGAACTTAAAGAAGAGATAAACATTATTTCGCTCGCTTCTTTCCTTGCCTCTTCAATGGAGGGCGCTATTATGGCAAGTCGTGTCTCTAACGATAATATACACCATCATTATTTTATTGAACAAATAAAACATCATCTTTTCTCTTATTCTAAATAAGTGAGAACTTGCATTGCTTTCATTCAATTTTTATAGACTTAAATTGAATAAACCCCTCACATAAAGAATGCTTTCTATTTATGTGAGGGGTGAATAGTTTTTAGCAAAGGTAGCTTTTTAGGCGTTGTATATTATGCATACAACCAATCTATTTTTTTACATACCTCTCCTCACTATCTTGACGTGGATTTTAGGTTCTTATTTGTTACTGGTTAACCAAAAACTTTATAAAATCTCACATGTTCTTAGCTTGATAGCGATGCGCCGCTTCCCTATTTAAAAGAATGTAAAAAAGGCCAACAATTCAAGATTGTTAGCCTCCATATTCCATAATCGTGCATTTTAAAATACTACAAACGACTGGATTCTTCAACTTACACTATATTCTCCTTTAATTACAAAAAACGAACCCCGAATTGTTCCAGCTAATTTAGACTTCTGCCTAGCAAACTTAAATTTCTCTGCCAATTCTGTTGGTACCTCCATTCCATCAGAAAGCTTAAATCCAACAGCCCTCTTCTTCGGGTTATCCAATGTATACATGACGTTAATCACAAGACCATCTTCATAAAAGACGTATGCAAACTTAATATTTTCCACTTGAAAATACGATGTTTCTAAAGGTTTCGCCGCAAATTCAATATCACGTTCTTCCTTCAAAATGCGGTTCACATAATCAAGAGTCTTCTGGCTTGCACTAGCTGGTACAACTATAAATTCATGCTTGTATTTATTCATAAAGTAACGGGCTTCATGAGCACGTAAACCAGCTAGCGCTTCTACTATAGGTGAAGACTCTAAACCAACTGTAGTTACATTTTTAAAATCAACGATACAGGACAATTTCATCTCTCCTTTTAACTATTTACTTCCTAACAACCGGAATCCACATTTCACCAAACACTAAACCGTTTCTTTTCCCCATCTCAACCGTCGTATTTGGTCCACCAACATAAGCAAAATCTGTTGCTTCTCGTAAAGCCTGACCGAAGGCGATACCAGTAAGCTTATTACTTAGCTCTTCAGCTGTTTTGTCTTCTCCTTTTACTACTAAGTATTCTCCCTTAGGAAACTGAATCACTCTAGATTCTTCTATTTGTGCTTCTGTCATGACGCCCGCATAATACATCATCTTGTTATTCACCGCTTCGCTCACAGAAAAAATGTAATCATTTGTAGCTAGAGCTTTTAAAGTATCCAACCTTCCATCTTCTTTAACAGCCGACCAAAAGTCTTCCTTTTCTTTTTTTATTCCAACAAAATCTGTATATTCACTCTTAATTTCAGTTCCAATACCTAACACAATAAAGCTATCTTTTTCTTCAATCGTATAATTTTTCATATTCAAAACCTTCCTTCTTTTAAAATGAATCAAATGATTTATCTTTTCATCTGATGAGTTTATAATAACTTTAAATCATGTCAAAAAATGATACTGTTTAGGAGAACCAAATGAAAAAAGTTGAACGGATTAATACAATTATGCGGTATATCAACAACCGCTCCCACTTTACAATTTCAGAAATCATACAAGAATTTAACATCTCTCGATCGACAGCTATTAGGGACATTAGAGAAATAGAAGCTATGGGCATGCCACTTGTTGCTGAAGTTGGGAGGACTGGGGGATATTTTGTTATGCATAACTCTATCCTGCCCGTTGTTCGCTTTACTGATAACGAAGTGAAAGCTCTTTTTATTGCCTTTATGGCTACAAGAAATCAACAACTTCCCTATTTAAAAAGTCGTCAATCTTTAGCCGAAAAACTGTTAGGACTCATCTCAGAAACCCAGCAAGATGATATCGTTCTTTTAAATCAACTCTTGCTGTTTGAAGGGACTAACCCATATAACCCTGATCTACTTGAGCTTTCTGACCTCCCTCACCCTATGTTAGAAAAACTCATCCAAATCCTTCTTTTGGATAGACATTTATTGATTTCCATTAAAGAAGAGAAAGAAATCAAGTCTTATTCCATTTATCTATTACACCTGTATCAAGAAAAAAGTCAATGGATCATTGAAGGTTTTGACTTAAAAGAAGAAAAGAAGAGAATGTTTCCTGTCGATCATCTCATCCATATCGAACCATACACGACGAAAAAAAAGCTAAATAAGAAAAAGATTTTAGAAAAACTAAGTAAGAAGGATGAAGTGATTAACCTTATACTTGAACTTGGTCCAAAAGCAATTGCCCAATTCAAAAAATACCACCCTTTCAAAATTTCAATATCTTATACAAATCCTTACCAATCCACAGCCATTTTAAAAACATTTATCAATGTTAACAATTCGGATGAAGTAACGGAAATAGTAAATTGGCTACTTTTCCTAGGGAAAGATATTACAATTAGGGAAATGCCTGAAGAAATACTAGAGAATTTACAAAAGCAATTGTGCTTTTACACTCCATAAGCAGTGAGCCATTGTCACTGGGTAGATATCCTTTTTTAATATCATTTTATTTACTACAGCGAGAGCACAACAAATAATAAAAGCACGGAAAATCTTTCCGTGCTTTTTCAAAGATATATATTATTTCGGACGATTTATTTCACTTACCCTAACTGACGTTTAAATGCTTTACTAGCGAAAAAGTAAGAGATGATCATGATCCCTACGCACCAAGCGAGCGCAATCCAAATATCGCTTCCAACAGATCCTTCATATAAAAGAGCACGAATCGCATTCACGATTGAAGTTACAGGCTGGTTTTCAGCAAATGCACGAACAATTTTCGGCATCGTTTCGGTAGGTACGAAGGCCGAACTAATAAATGGAAGAAAAACGAGTGGGTACGAATATGCTGTCGCCCCTTCCATAGACTTCGCTTTCAGCCCTGGAATGATAGCCAACCATGTTAGCGCTAACGTAAACATCCCTAGTATCCCAGCTACTCCAAGCCAATCTAGAATATTCGCACTGGAACGGAAACCCATTAAGAGCGCAACAAGAATAACAACTAAGATAGTAAGTACATTCGCAACAAGAGAGGTTAAAACGTGAGCCCACAATATCGATGAGCGCTTAATAGGCATCGTAATGAAACGTGCCATAAGCCCACTCTTTACATCCGTAAATAATCGTACAGAAGTGTAAGCGACACCAGATGCGATAGCCATTAGCAAAATTCCTGGCAATAAATAATTGACGTAGTTATCTGTTCCTGTTTGTATAGCCCCACCAAATACGTATACAAACAATAGCATCATCATAATCGGTGTAATCGCTACCGTAATAATTGTATCTGGACTACGCATAATATTGCGCATTAAGCGCCCAAGTAATACCCCTGTTTTGCTTTTCATTTACATCTCCTCCTTTTTGCCAATGATCGCAAGGAATATTTCTTCCAATGTAGGCTGCTTCTCGATATACTCCACTTTTGCTGGCGGGAACATCTCTTTCAGTTCAGTAAGAGTACCTGTCGTAATAATTTTTCCACCATGTAAAATAGCGATACGGTCAGCTAATTGTTCTGCTTCCTCTAAATACTGGGTTGTTAGTAAGATAGTTGTTCCTCCACCAGCAAGCTCTTTAACTGTATCCCACACTTCAATGCGCGCTTCAGGATCAAGCCCAGTCGTTGGTTCGTCAAGAAAAATAACTGCTGGCGCCCCGATCAAACTCATCGCGATATCAAGCCGGCGCTTCATCCCACCTGAATACTGATCTGCCCTTTGATTGGCCGCATCTGTCAGGCTAAATCTATCAAGCAAATCGTCAGCAACTTGAGCAGGATTGGAAACACCACGTAACTTGGCAATCATGATTAAGTTTTCCCTCCCGGTAAGCATGCCGTCTAAAGCTGCAAATTGTCCTGTCAAACTGATACTTTGACGAACATGATCTGGTTGGCGCTTAATATCAAATCCGCAAATACTTCCTTCACCGCTATCTTGTTTCAGTAGCGTCGAAAGGATGTTAACCGTTGTCGTCTTTCCCGCTCCATTTGAGCCTAGCAGCGCGAAAATTTCTCCACGCTGCACCTCAAAATCCACTCCCTTTAAGACTTCTTTATCTCTAAAAGCTTTTTTTAACCCTTTTACAGAAATCGCTGCATTACTCATACTTTTTCCCCCTTATAAAATTAAATTACCTGCACCCTCTATTTAGTACCACTGATAATCTGTATTACTTAGTAGTGGTTTAAAAATATAACTGAATAGCGATGGCGTTAATTCACATTTATGACCAGCTAATCAGTCGGTATTACTTGTTGCATTTATTTTTTTCTCAATTTCTTCATAATACTTTCATTCAAATCTTCACGATACTTAGAAACATACGTTTTAGCGTTTGCCACTAGTTCGTCAGCAAAAGATGCCACATCTTCCCCAGTAATATCTAACACTTGTCTGCCTTCCGCTGCACCAGCTTCAAACAAATCGATTAATTCGTACTGAATGTGCAGCATATCCATCCCGTTTCCGGTCGAAAAATTCCACATGTAGTTTTGAATTTTCTTAAACACAAACTGATAGTCCTCTGGCAGTGCTGCAACACGTGCCATCATCATTCTGTACTCTTTTTTATCACCAATTAATTTTTTGAATATTTCCAACATCTTTTTTTCCTCCTTTTTTTATAAAGCAGAACCAGAAACTCTCCACATATGAGCCGAAACATTTTATATTATGAGGCTAGTTTGACTTCAAGACGTTAATTTTTGACGATACAAAATCCCATTTTTTCCAAAACAATTCAAGTTCCTGACGTCCAGCTTCATTTAATGAATAAAACTTACGAGGCGGTCCCATATCTGATGGTTTCTTTTCAATATTCACAAGCTTTTTCTTCTCCAATCGTACGAGGATAGTATAGACTGTTCCTTCCACGACTTCTGTAAACCCAAGATCATTCAGGTGGCGAGTAATCTCATAACCATACGTTTCACGGCGACTAATGATTTCCAGCACACACCCTTCCAGTGAACCTTTCAACATTTCAGTTAAATTTTCCATGTTCTGATCCTCCTTTACCCCCTATTCTGTCTGACTTATATTCAGTATTACAGAGTACTAAGGCGAATTTTTACTGAATAGCTTTTGAGTAAAACTACACTATTCAGTATTACTTATTACAACTACATTGTATGACTAAGTAGTGGTACATGTCAACTGATTTTCAAATTTCTTCTAAAATCCGCTATTACCTATTATTTAGTGAAAAGTTTTTTAAGAAACAACACTACTCAGTATCACCTATTACAACTACATTGTATGACTGAGTAGTTGTAAATGTCAACTCGATTTTTATATTTTTCTAAAATCAACTACTACCCACCCCGCTAAGAAAAGAAAATACCCCAAAACAATAATTCTATATTATTGTTTTGGGGCGCTATAAGCTAGCTCTTCTTCTGAATAAGACCAATCATCCTCTTGTTACGATAACATCATATCCATATCTTCTGCTGCAGTTGTAATTAATTTCAAACCGAATGTTTCTTGTAATACATCGAGCACGCCAGCTGAAATAAATTCAGGTGCCTTTGGACCGATGCGAATATCTTGAATTCCAAGACTAAATAGCCCAAGCAAAATAGCAACCGCTTTTTGTTCAAACCAAGATAAGACAATGCTTACTGGCAATTCATTCACTTCGCATTGGAAAGCATCAGCTAAAGCAGCCGCTATTTTCACTGTAGAAATGGAATTATTACATTGTCCTAAGTCGATGTAGCGCGGAATCTCGGTACCAGGTACAACGCCGTAATCCACATCATTGAAGCGGAACTTTCCGCAAGAAGTCGTTAAAATCACTGTTTCAGGCGGAAGTGACGTTGCTAATTCACGATAATATTCCCCGCCTTTTCCTGGTGCATCACAACCTGCGATGACAAAGAAACGCTTAATCTTTCCTTCTTTTACTGCCTCAATAATTTCTGGAGCTAATGATAAGACTGTATTATGATGAAACCCTGTTACTAACTGTTCATCCGACTCCATATGTACTTCTGGAAGTTCTAGCGCTTTTTGAATCAATGATGCAAAGTTATCATTTTCAATTTTTTGTACACCCTCTAAGCCGGCAATATCATATGAAAAGAATCGATCAGAGTATGATCCTTTAATTGGCATAACACAGTTCGTTGTCGCTAATATGGCACCTGTAAATTTTTCAAAAAGGCGTCTTTGATCATACCATGCCTTACCGATGTTTCCTTTTAAATGTTTATATTTTTTCAGCTGCGGATACCCGTGTGCTGGTAACATTTCCGAATGCGTATAAATATTAATTTCTTTTCCTTCTGTTTGTTTTAATAATTCTTCTAACGCAAATAAATTATGGCCTGTAACTACAATAGCTTTACCTTCTACACGGTTTTGTGTAATTTGAACAGGCTCTGGAACACCAAAATGATTCGTATGTGCCTCATCTAGCAACTCCATTACCCGTAAAGCTGATTTCCCAACTTTCATAGCCATATCAACATGTTCTTGTTCATTAAAGTTAGAATTGGTTAATGTCATATACAATGCTTCTTGCGTCGTAGCATCTACAAAAGCATCCGTATACCCTAGCTGAGCAGCATGTGTGCGATAAGCTGCAATTCCTTTTAACCCAAAAACAATCGTATCTTGTAAACTCGCAATCGTTTCATTCTTGCCACAAACACCCATTACTTTACATCCGCCTGTTGGGGTTTGCTCACATTGATAACAAAACATATCATCCCACCCTCTCCCAATCATTCATTACACCCTAAGCATAATATCCATTGAAAAAAAGTGATGTGATATCAATCACAATAATATATAAAGATTTGTGACAGTTCATATTGTTGACATAATATTTTTACTATATCCTGGCATTCATACTTGCACATGATTTATTTGCATCATATATCGGTACACTTTTAAGGAATACAAATATCCTATCCACCTAACATTTCACAAATTTTTCCTTACTAATGGTACAATTAAAGTTATGGAGGGACAATATGATGGTATATATGATGTTTTATTACGGAATACTGTTTCTTATACTTGGTATTGCAGTATTTCTGTTTATTATGGCTGGGGCACGAAAAATTAGGAATAAAAATCTTTCATTCGTATTGATCGGTTTAGGGATAAATATACTTGCAAGTCCAGTGGCACTTTTTATAGGGGGGATGGCAACAGATTCTCCATATAGTACTGCACTTGATTTTTGGAAAGGATTTTTCTTTATTCAAGGAATACCTCTTTTCTTACTACTTATAGCTTTCGTTTGGTGGTTTATTTGCCCGCCAAAAGTAACAGTTCAAACGAGTATTGAAAAAGAACTTGAACAAGATAGTAAAAGCACTAAGAAAAAAAGGAAAAGAATCCGTCCAATTACTGCCTTACGTATTGTAATTTCGATTATTTTAGTAGTAGGCTGTTTGTCTTACATTTTGTATTTACAGGACATTACACTAGAAAAAAGTCATTCTCCAAATAATAAAAATACGATTAAAGTAGTGAAAATAGATTCAGACTCTTCTCATGGTTCCTCTCCTGTCAGAATTAAATACGGCTTATGGGAACATTTTGACATAAGTATTGCAAATGAGGGAGAACGCCTCGATTCCTCAAACGTTTTCGTAGATTGGAAAAACGATTATGAAGCAACGATAACACTACGAGGAAAAGAATCCGTACCTGAAGTTGTGGAATTTAACATATCAAATAAATCCAATGGTCCTGTTTTTAAGAAGGTACAAAAAGTGGTCAGTTCCTTTACCTTTCAAAAAAGTGAATCTCCAAATCTCATAAATATTATCGAGCTTAGAGAAACAATAAAATCAAAAGGACCAAGTCCCAGCTCAACTGTAAGAATCTATTATGGGAAAAGAGGTAGCATTTTAGAAAAATATAAAGAGGTCACTCTTAAGGAAATGTATACGACAGACAACTTCAATATCAATTGGAGAAACGATGAACAAGTACAGGTAGAAGTAATAGAGGAAAATGTAGTAACATCTAGCATCGTGATTGATTTATCAAAATGAATCTATTTTTCACATATTATAACTGCGTTCTATCCGGCACACGAGAGATACATAGTATTTACAAATAAAGTGAAACTTTAATCAGTGGGGGGGCATCCCCCACTAATTATTAGTTGAACCAATCGGACTTTTATGGGCAGTTGATCCCCCACCTAACTTCTTTGCTTTCGCTGAATTTTGAGGTGGGGGTCTTACTGCCCATTAAAGCGGGATAAATAAATTTATAGACTGATGAGTCACCCCTTTCTTTACAATACATTTACACTTTCTTAACATCGTTTACATTATTTATATGATATATTTATATAGAATCTACTTAATAAATTTCATGTACATTGTTATCTTTATAATCTCTGATTTAATTGATAAGAGATTATGTTATATTTTCATGCCAGGGGTGAATGAGGATGACTGAAACTTTAAAAACACTTATTATGCTTGATGCTACTTACGTTGTTATCGCAATTATGACGGTACTGGTATTTGTATACTTGGAATTAAAATCTCAGTAACGTATGCGGACTTCGCATTTAAATATAGTTAGAAGAAAGCGAGGAGAAAATTGTTTCTCCTCGCTTTTTTTATTTCAACAAATCCAATGTATGTAAAAGTAATCCTCTATCCCCTACTTCTCCATGACCAGGCACTACTAAATTTATATTTCCATATCGCTTCAGCACATTTTCAATCGATGTGGACCATTCATTTACATAAGCATCAGCAACATTTCCTAAATCTTTCGAGGACGCAGACTTAACTAAACAGCCTCCAGCTAAAATTTGATATTGTGGCAACCAAACAACAATATTATCTTCTGTATGTCCCTTCCCTGGATAAAATGTTTCTACTTTCATATTTCCAAACTTCAAATTTGTAACGCTTTGTAAGTCTCCAAGTGGTTCTTCATATCCATTTTTCTTTGCTAATTCCGCAGTTAACGCTGTACTATGCGCTTTAATGCCTCTTTCTTTCAATGTTTTCATTCCACCAATTCGATCAGCGTGTGCATGTGTAATAATGACATCTGTTACGCGCTTCTTAAATTTCTTTTCTACCATCTCTATTAATTCCTTCGTTAACTTATCATCCCAAGAAGAATCGACAAGTACTAACCCTTTAGAAGTAATAAGGACTAAACCGTTCGAAGGAACTGCTTCTCCGCTAAAATAACCTAACTCCGTATGAACCCATACATTTTTGTTTAACTGAGAAATCGAAATAGTTCCTGTCTCATTTTTTATTACTTTATGCTCTACCGTTCGTTCTGCTTGTACAGAAGAAATTGTACTAACAAATGGAATTGTTCCTAGCAAACTAACACATACCCCTAATTTTAATAATGTATTTTTCATTTTCTCCACCCTTTCTTTCAAACGAAATAGTTATTACCTATAATAGACAATTCATCTTCAGTGTTTGTTCCATCTTTTCTTACTATTTTTCATACCATTAATTAAAGCGCACAAAATTTTGTACGCTTTTTAACTTCCCTTTTACCATTCACGTTTTTTATTAATCATCATTTTTTCTTCAAATGCCTTCTCCAAATCAATTTCTAACTTGTTTGCTAAATCACATATATTCCAAATGACATCAAACATTTCTAAACCGATTTCTCTTTTTGCATCTTGTATTTTATCGCGCTTTAATATAACTTCCGCTAATTCCCCTAATTCCGCCATTGTATACATTGTACGCTCTTCAATTGTTGTATCTTGAAATCCTTTTTCTTCACTGAAATTTGATACATATCTCTGGAATTCCACAATATTCATACTTAATCCCCCTTCATGATACATACTCCATTTTCTATTACACTTATATTTTGTTAAATTATAACATTCATACTATAATTGATTTATAGCCCTTTAACGGAGGTGTTCTCAATGACTCTCTTCGCTTCCCCATCATTATTCATACTAGCAATCATTTCATTTGCACTAGCTTATTTCATCGGAGTAAAACAATACACTTGGCTCTTATCAGGATTCAATGAACGCCGTGTACCAGAAAAAGATAAGTTATCAAAAATAGTTGGTCTTTATAATTTAACTGCTGGTGTTATTGCCACAATTGGTAGCGTCTTCCTTACTCCTAATGTAAAAATCTTATTTCCTATCATTATAATTGGACACTTTATAATCGCTGCTTATGTAAATACACGCATGGTGCAGTGAAAAAAGATCACCCACACGGATGATCTTTTTATAATTTATCAACATATTGCTTCGCTTCTAGTAAAGAAAAACCAAAAGCTTCTCTTACTCTCTTAACTGCTGTAACTGTTTTTCCTTCTTCCATAAGCTGCCGCAACTCTTTATTAATTTCCGGTTCTCTATCTACAATTCCCATTTCTTTCGTAATTAGCTGTAACCTATCTTCCATTCGCTTTAAACGCGCATCCGTTTTCTTTTCAATTTTATTTAACTTTTCAACGATATAAATAAACCCAAAGATCGCTATCGGTATGATCATCCAAAATTCCATGACTATTCCTCCTCACTAGCTTTCATTTGTTTTATTTCACTAACTTATGTAAATTTTACCACGAAACACATTTAATGTATAATAGTAATATACAACACTGTTGATAAACCTTTTATTTCAGGGGGACACTTTATGAAAAGATTTTTTAAGACGTTACTACAATTTGTAGTTCTTTCAATTGCACTACATTTATTATTTGATATCGTTGGCTGGCTTGTTTTCAAGGCACCAATTCAAAACAAACAAATCATTATTTCATTAATTACAGCCTCATGGCTTATGTACATGTACCGCGATAAATTTTTTAAAACATTCACTTCGAATTAACTAAAAAAACTTCATCGATAAAAGATGAAGTTTTTTCTTTTTCTCTCATTCTCTATATTACATTTTTCGCAACAATTTTTATATGTTCTGGTGCGATAATCTCCGTTATACTTTCTTGGAAATCTTCCTGCAACATTTCTTCAATATGTTCTAGCTGCACTTCAACATGTGTGCATTCTAAATTATGTATATTTAAAAGTGCATAATGATCTTTTTTCTTTATTACTAAATATTGATTTTCTTCTGTTACAAGTACAGAACCTAATCGTACTCCTAGTAGGCGTTGATCATCAAACTTCACAGTCATCCCCCTTACTTTATATGTAATAAAATAACATTTTATGTAATCCACTCTTTATAAACTATATCATAATTTATTAAAATATAAATATCATATTTCTTTTTACTAAAAACCCCCTATTCTTTTATATATTTCGATACAAAAAACTTTCTCAACACGAAATTAGAATTTTCAGTTTTTATTCTCATGAAAATCAATTATAATAAAGTCAATAAATGTTTGACCTCTCCTAATTCATGTACATATGGATGATCAGTAGTCGCTGCTACTGATCTATTTTTTTGATTTCAGAAAGTAAATACGCCGCATCCTTTCCTACACCACAAATAAGTGCAGAACCTCTTTGAGACTGCCATGGCAAGCCGATATAATATAATCCTCTTACTGGACTTATTCCTTTTACATGATTAGGCAATCCATTCTCATCCACTGCCTTTTCTATTTCAATCCAGTTATAGTTCTGAATAAAGCCTGTTGACCATATAATGCTTTCTGCACTATATGTTTCACCGTTCTGAAACATAATGTTATTTTCTGATGCACTTACTACTTTTTCTTGTAGTTGTATTGATCCATTACGAATGAGTTCCTTACCTTCAAATCCAAAAATGGGATCCTTTCTCTTTTGAAACCATTTCCCCCTCTTTGTATTTACTTCGGCGTACAATAAACCCAATTTTTCTAACCAATTGAAAATACTTTTTCTAAAAAGATGTAACGGTAAATACGTTAAAGGATGACTAATAGACAGTGTAACTTCATGAGTTTTTGCCAGTTCTACTGCAATTTGCATTCCTGAATTCCCGCCACCTACTACGAGTACTTTCTCCTTAGGAATTTGTGATGGTGATTTATATTGTGATGAATGTATTTGAAAAACATGTGATGATAGATTTGCTGAAACTGAGGGAATAAACGGGTGCTGAAAACCACCTGTTGCGATAATAACTTTTTTCGTTTGTAAAATTTCTGTAGGGGTATGTAATTCGAATATATCTCTTTCTTTCTTTATTTTAAAAACTTTAGTTTGCAATTGGATCGGTAATTGAAAATGTCTTGCATATTCTTCTAAATACGTTGCAATTTCATCTTTATATGGAAATTCATTTTTTTCATCTATTAACGCCATACCTGGTAAACTACTGTAAGACCGCGGAGTAAAAAGCTGTAAAGAATCATATCGATTTCTCCATGAATCACCAACTCGGTTTCCTGCCTCAAGTAATAAAAAATTATACCCTTCTTGTTTCAAGTAATATCCCATTGTTAAACCAGCTTGACCCGCTCCAATAATAATTAGGTCTTTCATTCTAATCCCTCCTCTTCTCAAACATATGAATACTTGTTCATATATTCATACGTTTCCATAATCATAACATTTTATTTTTATATAATTCAATATGTACTCAAAATAAAAAAGAGCAGTTTACCATAAAGTAAGCTCCCCTTCATTCTATCTTCCCAGTCTTTATCGCCTGTGCCCAATCATGCCTTTCATGTTGAGTAGCTAACCGAGCAGCTTCTTCCCAATTATACGGAACTGAAATTTGTTCAATTATCCATTCTCCCAAAACCTCTTCTATCACTACATATTTTGCATGCGGAGTTCCTGATTCCATTTTATGCATAACAGGTAACTCATCTTTGTATGCTGGAAGTCCTACACTCCCCGGATTTATAACGATTTTTCCGTTTGCTAAATATACAACTCTAGGAATGTGCGTATGACCGCATACTATTATTTTTTGCTCAATATTTTGGAGTTGATCCATTATATTTTTTTCATTCTTTAATATCGCACCATTTTCATTCATCTCTTCTAACAAATACACTTCATCTGAAATTGGCGTACCATGACAACATAACATATCTTCTATAATAAATTGTGACGGATGTTGTTGTAACCAATCTATATGATTTTTTGTTAATTGATTTTGGACAAAAGTTAGTGTAGCCGACTGCTCTTGTATAGGTTCCCAAAGCATGCGATCACAGTTTCCCTTAATATGTACCATCTCGTTCTTCATTAATATTTCAATGGTCCCTAAAGGATCTAACGGCCCATACACACTATCTCCTAAATTTATTATCATTTCGACCTTGCGACGTTCCAAATCTTTTAATACTGCTTGTAAAGCGTGACTATTTCCATGAACATCTGAAATGATTGCTATTTTCATCTAAATCCCCACTTTACTATATTATTTATAAACATCTGCCGCCAATTCTCTCAAAACATCCACATTCACTACTTCAAAGCATCCATTGTTTTTCTTTATAATCTCTTTATCACAAAAAATATTTAATGTACGTAATAGATGCCGATAACTCGTTCCTAACAATTCCGCTGTTTCCGTTAAATTCCCACTAAATACAATTCTATTTCCGTGCTGTACTGCCCGTTCCCCTGCTGCTAACATGTAACTCGCAAGTCTATTTTCAAGAGGATATAGTAAATTAATGGTACTATTTTTTGAAAGCCGATTTAACTTATGCGCTAACGATCCGCAAATACATCGTAAAAATTTCGCATCATGAAATAGTTGATTTCTCACTTTCCCTAAAGGCAAACCAACACAATATGAATCTGCCATCACTTGTACGTTTGAAGTTGTCTTTTGAGAATGAATTAACTCTACATCTCCTAACAGCTGCAAGCTATCATAAAAGCATAATAATACAGATTTCCCGTTACTTAATGTATTAAACGCTTTCGCTTTTCCTTCAACGAAGAAAAATAAATAATCTATCTCTTCATTTTCTCTACAAATAAACTCATTCTTCTTAAAAAATATAAGTTCCATATATGGTTTCATATCATTACTAAAAAATGAGTCAATATTATTTTGTTTCATATACTCTGCTAATTTAATAGAATTACATATTTTCTTCATAGTTCCCCCGCCTTTACAACTACTCCTCATTGTAATCAAAATTTTCTCCTTCCACTATGACATATGTCATAGTAATACACAATTTTAGCATGATACAGTCATTACAAATATGAAATACAAAGGGGATATTACATTGTATAACTTTCTTTCTGTCTTTATTGGTGTGCTCATCGCCGTTATGCTTCCATTGAATGGGATTTTATCTGAGTTAATTGGCAAGTATACAGCAAGTATCGTCATTCACCTTGTCGGTTTAATTGCAGTTATTTTCGTTTTAATCATAAACAAACATAAAATCCATTTTGATAAAAGCATTCCATTTTTTTTATATAGCGCTGGAGCGATTGGAGTATTCACTGTTCTTTTTAACAATATAAGCTTCTCCGTCCTTGGTGCCTCTATTACGATTGCATTAAGTTTACTCGGTCAATCCATTGCTTCCATCGTTATTGATCATTTCGGCTTATTAGGAATGAAAGTTGCAAAGTTTGAAAAGAAAAAACTAATTGGATTATGTTTCATCTCTTCTGGAATTATAATCATGACAATTTATTAATGGGGGCAAGAAAATGTTATATGTTACGATCGCTATT
Source organism: Bacillus cereus group sp. Bc061 (assembly GCF_027715825.1). Taxonomy (NCBI): domain Bacteria; kingdom Bacillati; phylum Bacillota; class Bacilli; order Caryophanales; family Bacillaceae; genus Bacillus; species Bacillus cereus group sp. Bc061. The sequence continues at coordinate 198,188 of NZ_JAQFTZ010000005.1, read as the reverse complement.
TTAGCTGGTGTTTCTATCGTCGTTGCTAGAATTATTAACGCGAATTTAGCAAAAGAAATTGGAAATTGGGAAGGCACTTTTTTTAATTATATTACTGGATTATTTTTCTCTATATTATTTTTAATGTTCAGTTCAGATTCATTGTACATTCCAATGCATACGTTACAGTCCATTCCTATCGCTGTATATTTAGGCGGATTAGTAGGTGTTATTGTCATTTCATTATCCAACTATATTACCCCTAAAATATCAGCATTCTATTTAACGTTACTTATCTTTATCGGACAATTATTTGCAGGAACTATCATTGATTTCTTCCTAACAAATGAACTCTCAACTGGAAAGATTATCGGAGGTGTTTTCGTATTAATTGGGCTTACTTACAATTTACTCGTTGATCGCCCTCTTAAAACTGTTAAGAATAGCCACGTTCAACTATAATACTTTACGCTTACCTATCATATATTAATAGAAAAGCTCTTCATACGAAGTAATAGAGAGGAGAATATTCTATTAAGAAAATTATTTTACTGCTTTGTAGCACATTGATTATTTGTGGGATCATATGGTTTGTAAACTCTGGAAAATCTATTCAAGACTTCTATACAGAAAATAAGCCAAAGAAAAAAGCTACTATTATTTCAACGCAAAGGGATTCAAATGAGCCCCCTGTCTTCTTAGGAAAACAGGAAATAAAAGATATACATGTCGAATCCATTAAAACAAAAAAGGATATCTTCCTCACAAAAACAGATGAATTAAAAACGTTTATTAATAGTATGGATACCGCAAAAAAAGGAAAATTAACATTAGATGAAGAAGGATCAGATTTAATAGATTGTGATATGTGGATTACCTTTGAGGATGGAACTTATAAAAAATATTTCATATGGGTAGTTGATCATCACAGTAACGAAGTGATGATTGCTCAGCAAGATACTCCTGATGATGTAAACCTCAAGTACTATCAATTAAATGAAGATAGCTCAAAAAAGGTTTATAACTTATTCAAAAAAATTATTTAAACGAAAAAGTCATGAGCACGTAAGCTCATGACTTTTTGCACTATACATATTCAGGAAACACTTTACAACCCTTTTCCTGTTCTATATCATGTCCAAAGAAAATAATTGGTTTCTCTTTTGTCACAACTTCTTTTAAACGTTTAATTGAAGATAAAGCTAATTCCGAATCAAATCCCGCAAACGGCACTTCATCTTCAAAATTCTCTTTCGTATAAGATGCATCAATCGTTAATAGTACAGGACCGTTTTTTCCGTCTCAATTAATAATGACTGATGTCCTGGAGAATGTCCTGGTGTATACAATAACCGAACACCAGGTACCACTTCATAATCACCTTCAATAATTTTGCAGTTTAAATTTGGAAGATACGCTATTGTTTTTCCACTGTAATATTTCCGTTATGTGTATTTAATTTAATTACATTTTCTCCTTTTCCAATAACGGTATTTCCATTATATTTATCAAGGATATTCGCTCTACCATTATCAACAGCAACATTAAATTGAACATTAGTTGGTTCTTTTTCCGTTTCAATATTAATTTTTCCATTGTGAGTCGTAAAATTGAGATTTCGATCCAGTTCATTCGTTTTCAGAGTAAGACTTCCATTTTTAGTTTGCCCCTCTATTTCACCTTCAACATGGTCTAGCATTATTCGTCCGTTGTTCGATTTCACATGAATATTTTGTGCCAATACATCTTTGAAATCCATAATTCCATTGTTTGTTTCCGCGATAATTTTTGGCGAATTGATTTCTCTTAATTCAACACGTCCATTGCTTGTATTGATATTAAAATTTGTTGCGTTTAGTTTTTTAGCAGAAACATAGCCATTATTATTGGAAACTTTTAATGATTCATATTGTTTTTCAGGTAGATACACATTTAATGTTAATGGCGCCAACACTTCAGAAATATTAAAGTTGAACCAACTCTGTTGTTTTTCTTTATAAGAAATAAGAAGCGTTGAATCTTTCTCATCCGTAGCTAATGTTCTTTTTACGTTTGGATTAACCTCACCATCTAATTTTACTTTCACGTTACTACCTGTTGTAGGGTTGATGTTAACACGAACATTATTCGTATCGATAATGACGCTTGACACATTATTATTAATGACCTTTTCTTCTGAAATTGGTACCCCAGCAATTGAACGATAAGTGAATAAACTTCCGATAATACCAATAATGAAAATAATACCTGCAATGATTGAGAAACTCTTCTTATTTATCATGCTTCAAACCACCTTTTACTAGTGCTATATTGAACTTTAAATAACGAACAAATCCTTTCGTTGCTAACTTCGTTAAAAATAACATAGCAATAACAATGAAATATCCAAGTCCACAAAGTGCTAAAGAAACGAAAAGATTAAATAACAAGAATGTATTTGGATGTATAATCGTATCAACTAAAACAAGTAATGGTGCACCTAAAAATGAGATACCTAGAACCCAACCTGAAAAAATCAATGCCGCTAATGTAATTGCAGGTGCAAGTACGATTAACAAATTGAAAAAACCTAATCCAATTACTGCCCAAATTGCACGAAAAACATTTCCTGTTGTTGCACTTGTTGTTACTTTCTCAATATGATAATCTGCTAATAACTCTTTGGCGATTTGAGCTGGAGAACCTAATGAAGCTACAATTTCTTCTTCCCTTTTCCCTTCCTCTAATCCGAAAGTAAAATGTTCTTCATAATCTTTTAAAATATCTGCACGCTCTTTTTCAGATAATCTTTTTAGAGATGCATTTAATTGTTGTAAAAATTCATTTTTCGTCATTACTTACACCTTCTTTTATTAATTGATTGACACCTTGTGAGAACTCATTCCATTCCCTCAAAAGTTGGTACAAATACGTTCTACCTTTATCCGTCAGCGTATAATACTTCCTTGAAGGACCTTCTGAAGACTCCTGTAAATACGTTGTAAAATATTCTTCTTTAGTTAATCTACGCAGTAGAGGATAAACAGACCCTTCTGATATTTCAATTCGATTGGAAATACTTCGAACTAATTCATACCCATAACGGTCTTGCTTATCAAGTAAGACAAGAACACAAAGTTCTAAAACTCCTTTTTTAAATTGTACATTCAATATTCATTCACCCTATTCTAATTGATGTTCACTACTATTTATTATTCAGTACTGTTTTATAATAAGTAACCACAAGTATAATATAACACTTGGTATTGTTCATTGCAAGGTACACTGGAAAAATAAGTATAACTTTCATCCAACGCCTATAAAATCAAAACGATGGCGGATCCTCTCCAGTTACACGGTACTACATGATGCTGAAACAGGCCTTTTACAAAATAGAAGGGACTTAACTTTTTTACATAATGACACTCCACCTACTATAATAAAAATAAAAGAGTAAATGACTCTTACTTTAATGGAGGGAATACAAATGAAAGCAATTGGTTTACATGAATACTTACCTATTGAAGAAGAAAACAGTTTAATTGATATGGAAGTTGAAAAACCTGTTGCTACAGGAAGAGATATACTCGTTAAAATTAACGCTATTTCCGTTAATCCAGTTGATACAAAAGTTCGCTCTCCGAAAGATAAAAAAGAAGAAGTAGCGAAAATACTTGGCTGGGATGCGAGTGGTGTTGTTGTACAAACTGGCGAAAGTTGTACGTTATTTAAAGAAGGCGACGAAGTGTTTTACGCTGGAAGTATTACGAGACAAGGTACCTATAGTGAATACCACCTAGTTGATGAAAGAATTGTTGGTAAAAAACCAAGAACGTTAAGTGATGCTGAATCTGCAGCACTTCCGTTAACAGCTATTACAGCTTGGGAAGGTTTATTCGAACGTTTAGGTATTGATTATAATAAGAAAGATACGAACTCCTTTAAAAACATTTTAATTATAGGCGGTGCTGGTGGTGTAGGTTCAATTGCCATTCAACTTGCGAAATGGGCCGGACTAAATGTTATCACAACTGCATCCCGCAATGAAACGATACACTGGGTTGAAAAATTCGGTGCCGATTATATCATTAACCATCACCAACCTTTACAAGAACAAATATTAGAGTTTGGGCTAAAAGATGTAGATTATATTTTCTGCCTAAACAATACAGATCAACATTGGCAAGCAATATGTGACCTCATTAAACCGCAAGGCAAAATTTGCTCTATCGTAGAAAATGAACACCCTCTTGAGATGGGCATTTTAAAAAGTAAAAGTGCTACACTCGTTTGGGAATTTATGTTTACAAAAGCGATGTATGAAACTGGAGACATGATTACGCAACACGAACTATTAAATAAAGTAAGCGAACTACTAGATGAAGGCATTTTAAAGACTACTTTAAATGAAACATTCACACCAATTAACGCTCAAAATGTAAAAAAAGCACATGCCCTGCTTGAAAGCGGAAGTACAATTGGGAAGATCGTTTTAGAAAAGTTTTAATAACAAAAAGTCCGATTTCCAAATAAGAAATCGGACTTTTTACTATCTTTATTTACTTGAAATCTCTTGATCATTTTGAACGTCTAACGGAGTTCGCTTCCCTATTCCGAAAGCATAGAAACTAATTGTAACGATAGCTAAGAAAATAATACCTACAACTAGTGAAATGCGCGTATCATCGTTAAACCACATTCCGATTAATACCATAATTAAAAAGGCAATTGTTAAATAGTTTGTAACAGGAGCAAACGGCATTTTGAACGGATGATCTTTCATCTCTGCTCCCTTTTCTTTTCTAAAATTAATTTGGCTAATTAAAATGACAAACCATGGTACCATACCAGGAAGTACACTCGCACTATATACATATACGAATAAGTTTTTTGGTGCAATATAACTTAGAACTACACCGACCGCTAAACCGATAATTACGCCAACTGTACCGAATAAAGGTACACCATTTCCAGAAAGTTTCGTGAAATATTTCGGTGCTTGTCCATTTACACCTAACGTATATAGCATACGACCAGCACTATAAATACCACTATTACAACCAGACATTGCTGCTGTGATAACAACGAAGTTAATAAGTCCCGCAGCTGCCGTAATACCAACTTTCGCAAAAGTTGCTACGAACGGACTTCCAATTGTACTTAATTGATCCCACGGATACACAGTTACAATAACGAAAATCGCACCGATGTAGAAAATTAAAATACGCCAAATTGTACTTTGAATCGCTCTTGTAAGTGTCTTCTTCGGATCCTTCGCTTCACCAGCAGTAATACCGATTAATTCTACACCTTGATATGCTCCAACTACAAGTGATAAAGCAAAGAAGAATCCTGAGAAACCACCTGTAAAGAAACCGCCATTTGACCAAAGATTTGATATACCAATCGCTTCTCCGCCGTTACCAATTCCAAAGAAAATAAGTCCAAATCCCGCAATAATCATTAATAGAATCGTAACGATCTTAATCATCGCAAACCAAAATTCAAATTCACCAAATGACTTAACAGAAATTAAGTTAGCTGCGCCAAGAATAACCATTGCGATTACACCTGGTATCCAAGCTGGTAAATCCGGGAACCAATATTGCATATACGCCCCCACCGCGATAATCTCTGACATCCCAACGATAACCCACTGGAACCAGTTACTCCACGCTGTCATGTAACCAGCTAACGGGTGAATATACTTATGACCGAACGTTGCAAATGATCCTGTACTTGGCTCCATATACAACATTTCTCCCATGGCACGCATGATGAAAAAGATAAAAATACCTGCAATTGCATACGCAAGCATAACTGACGGACCTGTCCATTTAATTGTGCTGGCTGACCCCATAAACAAACCAACACCAATTGTTCCGCCTAAAGCAATCATTTGAATATGACGTGCTTCTAAACCTCTTTTCAATTCTTTGTTTGCCACTTCACTTCCCCCTCTTAGATGATTCATAGCCGCATTTTAAAACAAGATGCTTTCCCCTAATTCCTTTCGGCCCTGAAAATGATGAAGCAAACGTCATTTTACACTAGCTTTAAAGCTATCCTAAAATCGTTTTGTGCTCCTAATAAAATTCTCAAAACCTTTCATCTTCCAATATTCTATAAATCTTAAAATTACTTACCTTATATTAATTCATTAATCTGAAAAATTCAATTATTTTTTCAATAAATTAATATGCATGATTACGTTTAAATTTTAACTGAATTAACAATAAAATACATCTATTCAATATGATTCCGGTATGTATATTATTACAATATAAATAACCGAGGAGAGCATTTTTCCTTCGGTTTCACATCTCATGTACTTCAATTGTTATAGTTGATAACGTAATTTCCCACGCGTCCAATTCATATACCAACCAGAAATTTAATATATTAATAAACTACTAACTTTTTTAATCTAATTTTGAGGCAGGAATCTTACTGCCTCAAAACAGCGGGATAAAATATAAAAGAGTCTCATTTTTAATGAGACCCTTTTACCATTACATATTTAAATCGTTTTTGAAGTTTGTTTACCTAAAATAAACACTTTAGTAAACACCATCATGATAACGACTATAGCTAGAAAATAAAGTGGCATCACTATTAATGAGCCTGTATGAAGCTCGCTCATTCCCAAAATTATCATTGTTACTACTATATAGTACCCTAGGCTAAACAATGCGCCCGCTGTACCAATGACATCTTGAAAATCTACTAATGCTAAACTTAAACAGTTAGGTAACGCCACCCCAATTCCTAATAGCAATATAAACATCGCTACTAAAAATACAACCATATATATTGCATTCGGATTTGGTCCAACAAACGTAATAACAGATAAAAGGATAGCTCCTCCTGTCATTACGAGACAACCGATATATATAATTTTCTCTGGTTTATAAGTAGCAAGTAAACGTTTCGAAACTTTCGCTCCAATAATAGAAGCAGAAGCAACAACAATCCCTAAAAATCCATACATACTAGGCGATAATTGAAAGTATTCAATAAAGATAAACGGTGCTTCTGCATAATAGCTAAATAAAACACCATTTGCTCCTCCAATTAATAGCCCATACGTTACTACTTTCGGATTTGTAATTAACTTCTTTAAGACTGCAAACACATTTATTTTATTCGTTACCGAGTCCGTTTTTGTTTCTGGAAGAGAAACAAACGTATACAGAAAAATACCGATACTCATAACTACTAAACTTAAAAATACGATTTTAAATCCAAACATTTGATCAAGAAAGCCACCAATTAACGGTCCTATCGCTGGTGTAAAAGCAATAACTGCCGAAATTTGAGCAAACATAACGTGGCGCTTATGCCCCTCTACACTTTCACGTAGAATCGTTTGTGTCACAACTGATCCTGCACTTGCTCCAAACGCTTGAATAAAACGACTTACCAATAAAACTTCAATGGAATTTGTAATAAAGCATAAGAAACTCCCAACGCCATATACGACAATTCCAAGTAACATTGCTGGGCGACGGCCAATTATATCTGATAACCATCCAATAAAAAATACACCTAAAGCAAATCCAGCAAAATACACACTAAGCGTTAACTGTACCTCATTATTACTTACATGTAACGCCTTTGAAATGTCCGGTAAAGACGGTGTGTAGATCGTTTCACTAATTTGCGGAAATGCGACAAGAATAATCATTAACAAAAGTGATGGTACTGAGACTTTTTTCATTTTTCATACCCTCCTATAACTTTGAAAATCTCAGAAATAAAAAGACTTTCCTTAGCTACGGAACAGGAGGGGCCATGATAGAAATTCGCTCATAAAACAACAAAGAAAACACCTCAATTACGTATGTTAATACTTATAGGAGGGTAATATTAACATTGATTTTTTAAATACACTTTTTCAATTATATTACATATTGCGTTTCTTTTTCTATTATTCGGCCTTGGCAGATTTATTAAAGAGATACCTTGAATCAACAACCTTTTTATGGAATAATTAGAAATAGTTTGAATCGATAGATTTAATTATTAAACGATAGACTAGCATATTTCTAATTTCGCCAAGCTTACAAACAGGAGGACTTTCGTAATGATTGAAATTTTAAGGACACTATTAAACTTCCTAATTTCTCTATTCTCAGGAGAATTACCAATTGTATATTATGTATGGATTATTAGCCTATTCCTAATTCAAATAACCCAATCTACTCTGAACTATAAGCTTTTTAACAAGAAAGATAATTTCAGCACTTATATATTGGAAGGATTACTCGCTTTTATTATTTTATTGTTTGGAGGCATGTTAGTATCTAAGTTACTTGCTTACATAATAGACGACCCTACTATTAGTATGACGAATGTAACACATTATTTTGTTTCTCTTATCATATTAACTATATTTGTCTTAATAACCTGCGTTAAAGACTTTATAGAGACATCTATAAAGAATAAAAATATATCTCTTTTTAGCTTTTTAGTAATTTCCTTACTAACAAGTATACTTTCATTCAAGTTTTTATCACCTTTAATTGAAGGTTCTTTTTCTCTTTCTAAATCTTTTATAACTACTTTAATCATTCTTGTAACTATATCAATCCCTCTATTAATTTCCTTAGAGGATAAGTATGCAGATGAAAAGGAAACGGAAAATTTATAGTTTCTTATTTATTTAAAAGAAAGAGGGAGCTCCCCTCTTTCTTTTAAATCATCCCTTTTAATATCAATCCTAAAACTGACATTATTATCGCACTAATAATAATTCGCAAAATCCAAGTTGTATTTGTACTTATTTTTTCTAATTGCTTATTAATTGTTGCTATGTCTTTCTCATTAATAGTGGTACGCGTTTCTAAATTTCGAATGTCTCTCATCATTTCTTTTTGCTCCGCCTTGAGACTGTCAATTTTAGCGTAAACATCTTCCATATATTCACACCCTCTGTTCATCTTAATAGAAAAATCTATATATATTATGAGACAACCCTCTTACCGGTGAATACATTCCGTATATGTGCGCACCAAATTATTTGTACAATCTAATTATGTTTCCATTCTTCTATATTTAAATTAGCGTTAGGATAAATTAAATATAGAAAAGGAATCCCTTGTTTATGTAACAGCAAACAAGGTGCTCTCCAGCATATGAGAGCACCTAAGATAATTTCTATTGTTTTCATCACCATTTTCATGTTTACTAACTCAATATAGTCAGTATGATTTTATGAAGAGTCTACTTTGTTAGCTGCTTAATGTATACTAATAGTAATACGAAATAGTTCCATTGATAAACTCTCTAGAACAATAAATATACTGGCGGAAACAGACCTATACCCAATATTTTTTCCAGTAACATGAATGGTTATTTCTGATAGATGTGTTTGTATATCATTGTTTTCAAAAATTCCATCCTCAACCTTTACAATATCTGCTTCACAATCTACTTCTTTAAAAGTTTTCAGTAATTTTGTTTTTAATAAACTACAGTCAAAGTTTTCATCTTTTATTACAGCAAATTTAACCTTCATATCGATTTCCCCATTTTTAACAAACTAAAATCATTAAATCTATATAAATATATATTATTCTATTAAACAATTCAAAATATATGTTTCTTATAAACCATTACTAAATTCCAGTTCTAAGGCTTTATATAAAAAAGAAAACAAAAAAAGTGAAATTCTAATCATTAAGAGGGGTATCTATCCCCCACTAATTGTTTAGTTGAACTAACCAGACATTTACAAGATTAAAAAATTACTCTTTCAATCGCTAAACTAATTAATATATAATCCCCCTGTTTTCAGTGGCTCAAATTTTTTCATTTTTAATTCATGGATTCTGAGAACTTTTTGCTTTAATATTAATTAGTCGCTTCTTAAATTCTGTAATATTGGAAATAACTATATAGTGAAACAAATTAACTATTAGGAGTGCTATTGATGTTTGATATACTTCGTCTCTTAATTTTTTTTCTCATTGCTATCTTTTTATTTTTCTCCATAATAATGGAATTTAAAAAACCTCAAAAAAGTGTATTTTGGTTTTCGATTGAAGTCTTATCTCTTCTAGGAATTGTAATGCTTTTTAAAGATTTTTTATCAAAAATATAACTTAACCCACGAATAATCACGTGTTTCAAATACGATATCTTTATCTGTTGAACGACCTTATCTCTCGTTAAAAAATCTTGTTTTCACCCTATTTCTTAACAAGGGCTCTAGCCTTAAGTTGTCTTTTCTTTATAAAAAATAGCCTGCCTATTTCTGTAGGCGGGCTATATCTTTATTACACCATACAAAAAGTATACTCTCTTCTCCACTCGAACTTTATGTAATAATACAGATTCCAAATAATGATAAAAGCAACAAACTTTCTTATAACATCCTCATTCTAGTAAGAAAGTAGCTAAAGCTGTCCTATCTTTAGAAAGGGATGATGCTAATATTGTTAATAGCACAAAAAAGCACCGTCACAAATGACGGTGCTTTTTCTATGTAAGAGCTACTAGAAGATACCCTTCTAGTCTACTCCCATTTATAAGTCCAAAATTGTTCCAGTTGCAGCCATTTTAATGTTGCTGCATCTTTGTTTTTGATTTTTACATGCGTTTCTTCAAGCATCGCTTCTGTTTGCGAACGGTGCGCACCTAGTGCAGCTAATTTATGCTCGAATACTTCACTAATATTATTTACAACATCCGGCTCACCTAGTACAGCTTCGCGATTTTTCGTAATCGCAACCGCATGAATAACTGGCCGTTCTTCTTTTGACATACGTGATACGGCGCGAACGACAGCGCGGCCAAATGCATCATGATCTGGATGTACGCCGTGCTCTGGATAAAATGTAATAATTCGAGATGGATTTACTTCTTGAATGATCGCTTCAATTTTATCTGCTACGAAATCAACATCTTCAAATTCTAACGTTTTATCATGGAAACCAAGCATTCTTAAGTCTTGAATCCCCATCGCTTCACATGCATCTTTCAATTCTTTTTTACGGATATTTGGAATCGTTTCACGGTTAGCAAATACGTTCTTACCCATGTTACGTCCCATTTGTCCTAGCGTACCGCACGCATACGTTACAGGTACTCCTTGATCTGTTAATAAGCGAATTGTTCCTCCCGCCGCAAATGCTTCATCATCTGGATGCGGAAATACAACAAGTACATGTCTCTCCATAAGTTTCCCTCCTTCTTACTTAAATGGCGTTAAGCTTAACTCAAGCGCTACTGCTAAGCGGCCTTGGTTATCGTGCCCTGCAAGTAATAAACGCTCTTTATCGTCTACTTCCCAGTGCGTAATACCTTCTGCATATACCCAGCCGTGATCCATCTTTAAACCAACTCGGTATGGGTTTGTTCCAGTTATTTTCCCGCGCTCAAAGCGAATCATTGCATTTCGAATGAATGCTCCAACTGTCATCATCTTTTCATTAAAGTGTGACGCGTACGCTCCGTTCGTCGTTTCTAAATGAATATATACATCTTTATTTACAAAACGTTCAATTTCATTTTGAATAAGAGAACTATCTTTTACTATTTCCATCGGAATTCACCTCTTTAAACCATTTTACGCAAAAATAATGTAAATTGCTATCTCTATATTAGAGGACAACGCCCACTTTTCCTAATAATTTGCACTGTGTTTCTTCATTTTTTTATATCATATTTGACACTCCCACGGCTAAAGCCGCAAGCTGACTAACGTCAATGGGATTCTTGCTACCAAAGGCGACGTCTATTTCTAGTATCGCTGACGTGCAAGATTGCGGTGTGCCATCACCACTCCGTATCCAGTGCATCTAGCAGATACGGCACTCGTTCTATTACCAAACGAGTCAGATTGTGAGTTCTCAAATGTGTTTTAGCGTCTTGTACTTGACGACTCAATACATTTTACGGAGTAGAAGAATTTGTTACTCCAACCTCATATGTATTCTGTTTTCAGAGAACAAGATTGTTTTAGAGACTTTTACTTGTCTGTTATGAAAATTATACCATTTCAAATACTTGATGTACAGAACATACTTTCGGTATTTTATCTGTACATCGCATTTGACCTCACTATCATCCACCCCTAAAGGGGGTACTATCGCACCGTAGTGGGCTTTCCTATTCGGAAAATCTGTAAAATCATCATTTTTTCCTTCACTTTGTTAAATAGTTTTCTTTCTTTTTTGAATTTGCTACAATATAAATTATGCAGAAGGATGCATGTTTACAATTGAATACATACTTTAAAGAAGGTGACATGATTGGAACAATCAGCACATGAAGTAGCAAATTGGCAATATTATTTTGCAATTGCCGTATTTTTAGTCACGTACGGATTTATTATTTCTGAGAAATTGAATCGTGCTGTAATTGCACTATTCGGTGCTGCTATTATGATTATTTTTGGAATTGTAGATTTACATACCGCTTTCACATCACATATTCAATGGGAAACAATCACCCTTTTAATTGGGATGATGATTCTCGTACATATTACGAGTCAATCAGGCGTCTTTGAATTTGTGGCCATTAAAGCAGCGAAGGCAGCTGGCGGAAAACCAATCCGCATTTTATTATTGCTATCCCTATTAACTGCTGTCGGATCTGCATTTTTGGACAATGTAACGACTGTCTTATTAATCGTACCTGTTACACTATCTATTACACGTATTTTAAAAGTAAATCCTGTTCCTTATTTGATTTCAGAAGTATTATTTTCAAATATAGGCGGAACAGCAACATTAATCGGTGACCCACCTAATATTATGATTGGATCAGCAAATAAGCATTTAGACTTTAATGCCTTTTTACTTAACTTAGCTCCTATCGTAATTATTATTTCTATCGTGACACTTGGCATTATTTACTTTATGTATCGCAATAAACTAAAAACAACAACTGAGCAAATCGAAAAACTTATGGTATTAAACGAAAAAGATTATATTAAAGATCAAAGCCTCCTTTTAAAATCGATCACGATTTTGGGACTAACTATTTTAGGGTTTATCCTTCATTCTGTTATTCATGTAGACGCTGCGGTTGTCGCGATGACAGGCGCTACACTTCTTATGCTAATTGGAGTAAAAGAACACGATATTGAAGATGTATTTGCCCACGTTGAATGGGTAACTATTTTCTTCTTCGCTGGACTATTTGTTCTCGTTGGCGGGTTAATTGATATCGGACTTATTTCTTCACTCGCAAAAGAAGTACTCGACGTAACGAATGGTGATATCGGTTTTGCCGCTATACTTATTTTATGGGTATCAGGGATCGCATCTGCGACAATTGACAATATCCCATTTGTCGCAACGATGATCCCACTTATTCAAGATTTAGCTACAGGGCTCGGACTATCTGTCGATTCTCCGCAAATCGAAGTACTATGGTGGGCATTATCACTTGGAGCTTGCTTAGGAGGAAACGGAACGTTAATCGGAGCATCAGCAAACGTAGTCGTTGCTGGTATCGCTAAACGTGAAGGACATGCTTTCTCTTATATGGACTTCTTAAAAATTGGTTTGCCGTTAACAATCATTGCATTACTATTATCACATGCTTATATATATTTACGTTATTTAATGTAAAAGTTGTATTGCATGAAATTATATCGACGATTTTTAAAATATATCAACGATTTTCTAAGTATATCGACGATTCGACAGAGAATATCGACTTACCGACAAATAACGACAACGAAAAAAGGTATGCAGCGCTAAACTGCATACCTTTTTTCGTTCACCAAAATATACCGATAATTGCTAATCCACCTAAAATCATACCACCAATTTGTCCAACGATTGCTGGTGATAGTTGAACACCTTTTCTCACTTCAACAACTGGTCTTTCGTGCCTTAGTTGCTGCACTTCGCTTTGCAATTGATGTACACTTCCGTGCAATTCTTTAATTAACTCCTTTAATTCAGCGACCTCTTCATTTACTGGTTTTGCTTTTTCTAAATTCATCTCACATAGCTCCTTATCAATGCAATCAGTACACTGTAAAAATTCGCCAATTATTATTATATCTCCTGCATACTACATATATAATTTCGAATATACTTTCTAACCTTGTAGCTCTATCCATTCATCCCGCAATATCCCCATAATCATACGGTCAAAACACTTCCCATCTCTTTGAACTGCTTCTCTCATAGCTGTTAATTTAATCGTTTTATGTTGATAAAATTCATCGTCATTTCAAACTCCCCCTTTTTTAATAACGGGGATACTTATTTTAGCCTATTTATCCCCTTGTTCCATAAACTGCTTTATAAACGGGATACTTACAATAAGCGCTGACATTGGCACATCTCCTCTACACGAAATTAACTTCATTGTATAATTTTTCGTTTATTCTAACAATAATAAAAAGCCCTCCAAATTTAGAGGGCCTTCCCTAATAGCAAAACTATATTATTTCGTAAACATTTTCTCCGCTTCATCCATTGCCATTTTGTTTCCTAAAGCAGAATAGTCAAGCCATGGTTGGTCATTGATAATGTATACGTGCTTGCCTTTAACTGCTTTTAAGTCTTTCCAGATTGGTGTTTCTTGAAGTTGTTTAAATGCAGCTTTTGCTTTATCGTCTCTGTTTACAACAACGAAAATAGCATCTGCATCAAAGTCAGGTAATACTTCTTGTGAAATGACTTCGAAAGGACGGTTTCCATCGATTTTCTCTACACCATTTGCAGGTTGTAATCCTAAGTCTTGGAATAAAATTGGTCCCATCGGTCTTTTCGTACTAAATACACGTAATTCTTTTGCAGTAACGCGAATTGCCATTACTTTTTCGTTATTACCTAGCTCTTTATCTATTAAACCTTTTACTCGTTTTGATTGCTCTTCGTAATCTTGAATATATTGATCCGCTTCTTTCTCACGGTTTACAAGTTTACCAACTTGTTTTAAATGGTCTCTCCACGTACCTTCATCTAAATTGAAAGTATGCGTTTTTGCAATTTTTTCGTATTTCGCTACATCTTTACCCGCGTATTTTTCATCCACATAAATGTCAGTAGGCTTTAATTGAAGTAATGCTTCCATATTCGGATCAGTTACAACACCCAGTTTTTTCGTATCTTTCAGTTGTTCTTTTGCGTGTGGTAAGAAATCTTTTAAATCTCCACCAATTACAGAACCTACTGGTGTAATTCCTAATGCAAGTAAATTATTCGTTAAATGAATAGACATTGAAGCAATTTTTGGGTCATTACTTTTTTCTGTTTTTTTCGTTTCCTCTTCATTAGCTTTCGTTTGACCACATGCTGCTAATACTAAAATACACATGATGCTAAATAAAATAGTAAGTTTCTTTTTCATATGTTCTCCTCTTTGAAGTATTTATTTTGTTTTTGTAAGTAAATAAAGAAAATACGGTGCTCCTAATGCGGCCACTACTACACCAGCTGGAATAGAATTTGGCTCAAATATAGAACGACCTATCGTATCTGCTAGTACTAAAATAATCATTCCGATAATACCAGCCAGTGGAAGGAAATGTTGATAGGTAGTACCTACTAACTTTCTGGCGATATGCGGAGCAACTAAACCGATAAAACCAATCCCTCCTGCCATCGATACACTCCCGCAAGATAATCCAACCGCTGTAGCTAAAAGTAGTAACCGTTCTTTTTGAACAGAAACACCAAGTCCCGCTGCCACACTATCACCTAGTGACAATGCATTTAACGTTTTAGATTTTAACCATGCATACGGGGTAAGTATGAAAATCCAAGGTAATAATGCTAGGACATGAATCCAATCCCTTCCCCACACGTTACCAACTAGCCATCTAGAAGCGAATGTATACGTCTCATCATTTAACTTGAGAGAGAAAAATAACGAAATTGCACTAAAGCCAGCTGAAACAGCAATACCAACGAGAATAAGTCTAATGGGAAGTAAACCTTTCGAACGATCACTCGCAAGTAAAATAATAAGAAATGCAGCTAATACTCCTCCACCAAATGTAAATAACGGTATTAAAATCGATGCATTCTCATTAATAGAATGAAAGAAAGTAACGAATATAATTAGCCCGAAAGATGCACCTGAATGCAGTCCAAGAATACCAGGATCGGCCAACGCATTCCTTGATAACCCTTGCAAAATCGCACCGGAAATCCCAAGGCCAATACCAGCTAACATTGTGATTATAATTCTTGGCATACGATAATCGTATAGCACGGTTGCACTCTCAAAATCACCATGACCGAAAAGCGTTTGAATTACTTTGAGCGGTGCAATGCTAAGTGTCCCCGTATTTAAGCTAAGCAAAATGACAGCGATACCAATACAACCGAATATTGTAGTTACAATAACGGCTCTCGTTTTATCTGTGTTTAAAATCTTCTTCACTTACAACTCCCTCCCAACTTTACGTGCTATATAGAGGAAGAACGGAACTCCAACAAGAGCCACCATAATTCCTATTGCAAGTTCTTTAGGAGGATTTACTGTTCTTGCCCCTAAGTCAGCTACAACTAATAACATGGCTCCTAAAAATGCTGACATAGGAATAATGAGTCGATAATTAACACCAACTAATTTTCTAGCAATATGCGGGATAACTAGTCCTACAAATCCAATAGAGCCAACAGCTGAAACAGATACACCTGCAAGAATGACTACTATAATCATCCCTAGTATTCTCGTTCGGTTCGTTTTTACTCCTAAATTCGTAGCGACATCATCACCCATTGATATGAGTGAAATAGACCGCCCTAAAATTGTCGCAAAAACAATGGTTATGAGAATAATAGGAACCAAAAATTTCAAGTGTTCCCACTTAACCCCTGCAACACCACCAGCGTACCAAAAAGCTAAATCTTGACTTAAGTCATAATAAATCGCGACACCTGAACTTAACGAATGTAAAAGCGCAGCCATAACTGCCCCAGCGATCGTTAATCTCATCGGTGTTAATCCGCCTGATGTTGCTGATCCGATAATAAAAATGAGCACTGTACTTAAGACCGCTCCAATAAAGGAGACAATCATTAAATAGGAATACGGCATATGCGGGAAAAAGGCAAAACTAAGTGCTACTACAAACATCGCACCTGCATTTATGCCAAGCACACCTGCATCCGCTAAAGGATTTCGTGTTACTCCTTGCATAACAGCGCCAGCCACTGCAAAAGCAGCTCCTACAATTGCTGCACCAATTACCCTGGGGAGCCTTAATTCATAAATAATTTGGTGCTGCGTTAATTTCGGGTTATAATCAAAAACCGCTGTCCATACGGTTTGCAAATGGATATCCTTTGCACCAAATGCAACAGCTAAAAATATAGAGCCAATTAAACATACAATTGTTAAGCTCATGAAACATATGAACTTAATATGTAGCCAGCGATTATTGCCAGCATATACAGCAGGCTTATGTAACATGTTTCATTTCATCCTTTATATTCAGTTGTTTTTTATAATTATTTTTTATTTATAATTAATATTGATAATAATTATCATTTTCATTTAGATATTATATCCCCACTTTTTTTAAATAGCAAACTATTTTTTCACTTCGCTAAATATTAAAATACTTATTACAATTCCCTTCCAAAACTTACAAATACACGCAAAATAGACTACTAGCTTATTTTTAAAAGTGTAGTATACTTAATCATTATTTTGAGTTTTCAAATAAAAACACCCAAGGTGATGCAATGTTATATATAAAACAACTACTCTATTTTACCTATGAACAAGCATTATCCTGCTTATTCCCAGTCGTTATTTTCTTAACACTAGCCCTTTCAAAAATCGTTTCGATCCCAGGGTTATACCGCTACGATTTCATACTCATCGTATGCCTTCTTATGCAATGGGTTATGTACAAGACTGGACTTGAGACGAAAGACGAATTAAAAGTAATTACTGTCTTCCACCTCATCGGCCTTTTACTAGAAATATATAAAGTTCATTTCGGTTCATGGAGTTATCCGGAAGAGGCATATTCAAAGGTTTTTGGAGTTCCACTTTACAGCGGCTTTATGTATGCAAGTGTTGCAAGTTACATATGCCAAGCGTGGAGAAGACTACATTTACAAATGTATCATTGGCCGAAAGCTATTTTTGTAATACCTCTAGGAGCAATGATTTACTTCAATTTTTTCACACATCATTTTCTATACGATTTTAGATGGTTCTTAACGTTACTTCTATTCATCGTTTTCTTTCGAACATTTGTGGAATTTTCATTACGAGGCGTTACATATAAAATGCCGCTCGTTCTCTCCTTTTTTCTTATCGGATTCTTTATTTGGATTGCAGAAAACATCGCAACATTTTTCGGTGCATGGCAATATCCAAACCAACGGGAAGCTTGGAATCTCGTTCACTTAAGTAAAATCAGCTCATGGTTTTTACTCGTTGTTATTAGCATTATGATTGTTACACAACTCAAACATTTGAAGCAGTTGAAAAGATAATACTGATTATATAAAAATAGTTAGCCCATCACTCATTAGAGGGTGATGGGCTTTTTTTAGTAATATTTTTTAAACCATCCTTATCAAAGGAGTTATAATTTACAATAGCATAAGCAGTTGCACATTATGAACTACTACTAGCTGAAGATGTTGCTGCAGATGAAGCGGCAATCGTTGCCATCATAGCTGCTTGTTGTGCTTGGATAAGGACTTCTATCATAGTTTGTAAACCTGTGTTAGTAGCTTTACTTTCCTCACCTTTCTGACTTACGAACAGTTGAATAGCAATAAGAATATTCGTATCTGTATGCCAACGGAATAATTTCTCTCCCTGCAATTTTTCAATCAACGCTTTAATAGAATGAATCTCTTTTTCTCCATCCTCAAGTAACGCTAATAGCCCGATTGCTGGGTAATGCATCTGTTTCACTTTTACCTTTTCTTGCTTTAACAAATTCCATATGTTTGTGCATGTTGCAACTAATATTTCTTCCCTGACATCCTTCTTTAGTGAAAGAATATGGCTTAGAAATTGGAGGTCATTCCCTTTGCGCAAGCCAGCTTTTGCTAGTTTCTGATAAAGACGCTCCACTCGGTCCATAAGTGTTTCTACATGCTCTGATTGTCCTGCTAATAAAACGGAGAGCGGATAATCATTTGTACCTGTTAGGAAAAGATGATCCTCTTTCATACGTTTATATACTTGCATTGAACGCTGAATGTGCGTGCCATGATGCTCATTATCTTCTGTTAAAAGCACAGCTGCTGCAAGATAAGTAAATATACTGCGGCTAAAGCCACCAGCGACCAATTGTTCATATAAGTCTAAAAACTCTCGAAAAGCTTTCTTATAATCTGTAAAGTGAATATCTAATGTTGCGGCCACTACAAAGCGATGATAAGACTTTAAGTATGAAAACATCCCTACCTCATTCTTAATATAACTACTAATTTCTAAAAAACGTCCGAGATCAAGCAATTTATCACTACTTGCATACATAGCAGCAATCATCATTCCTGTTCGAGAATCACTCGTTTTCCATTTTAGTTCTCCCTTTAACTGTGCATATGTATGTGTATATTGCTCCAGCTTTTGTTCTAATGTAATCATAGTATTCACCCCTATTTCTAGTTCCTCTCTATTATTATACGCATATTCCATATTTAGGAATACTATAATTAATAATCCATCATAAAAATAATAATTTATTTATCCTTATATATTGTTTTTCAGTCCTTCTTCATCAGCATCACGATGATAATCCCTAATCCTTCAAGAAGTTATACAAAAAAGGTAGATAATAATTTATCTACCTTTTTTGTATATATTATTTAACATTACACTTGTATTGCTTGTTATATGCAATTAAGACTAAAGAGCTTTAATAATACGTTCCATCGCCTTCATTTGCCCAATATGATCAGCTTCATGATAAAGCATCATACCGTAAAGTTCCCCTACTGTTTCCAATCCTAGGAACGGCTCTGGCAGTTTATTTTCAAATGCTTCTGCTGGAATTTCTTTAATACGTTTTGCTTGTTCTTTTAATTGAACCGTTAACACTTCTAACGATGGTCCTGCTGTTGTCCATTTAGATGGTCTTGATCCATATCCAAACATACCTGGATATTCTGTTGGTAATTGTTTGAATTCTTTTCCAAACATGAAAACTTCTGCTGCCGTTAACACATGACCGATATGCCAGCGAATTGTATTGTTAAAACCCTTTGGCTGCGTATCTGCAGTTTTATCATCTAGCGTCTCCATAAATGTAAGTAACGCACCGCGCGTTATTTCAAATTGTTTTAAGCCAACTAGTCTATTCATTTTATCGTTCCCCTTCTTCATGTACCATTTATTATGAACTAAGAATGTTCAACTTATTAAAGTTTTACCTTGTTTAATCTATCAGAAACAAATAAGAAATACATCTAATATGCTTATTAAAAATAATAAAAAGGTTCACTCCTCGTAAATATAGAATTACTTACTATGTAAATAAAGGAGGAGTGTACTTGCATGTTACACATTTTAAAACAACAATATAATCTTATTAGCTCTACAAGAGAAACTCTATTTTCGTTTTTGGAAGAAATTCCACTAGAAAAATTACATAGCACAATTCCGAATTTCGGGAGCGGTAGCATTATAAAGACACATATTCATGTAGCCGATTGCTACCGATACTGGCTTGGATCATTCGCATTCAAGCAAAAACGGGCAGATTTTTCATTTGCTAGCGATTATGAAATTGAGCATGCAGATGTCACGAAAGTCCGTGCTAGATTTAAGTTAGTAGATGAAACTGTACAACGCTTTTTAGATGAATACAATGACCGATGGCTCGACAATATAGCAAATGAAGTAAAATGGCAAAAAGAATCTTGGAGTACAACGCCGCTATGGCTTTTAACTCATACGGAGACGCATGAGTTTCACCATAAAGGACAAATTGTATCTATGGCTAGACACCTTGGATATGTTCCTCCTGATACAGACCTGATTAGTTGATATCAAAAAGCTTAGGATGAATACAAATCGAGCATGTTTTGAAAACCAATCAAAACATGCTCTTAAAATATTCTACCTTACAATCTCCATATCCTCATCAATACCAAATAGTCTCGGCATAATTATAAGCATCACTATTTGGTATAGCATGTTTCCCTTGTGCTTGTGCCTTTCTTGGATCTAAATCATATACCATTGGTGTATAGCATGATGTTTGCCCTTTATTTACAACACCATTTCCTCCAGCACTTCCGCAAGTATATGCCTTTCCATCTGTTTTTCTAACAATTCTTGCATCAGCTTCGTTATTATAAACTGCCAGGCGAGTTATAGTAACTTTTGCCCATGCTGTTTTACACGTCGTGCTAAATTTTAATTCCACATAAGAATTTGAATCAATCCACTTCTTCTCTTTCGTTACTGCTGATTGATCACAGCTATTATAATAAGGACTTTTCCCATCATATGAGTGGTCTTCTGCGTATGCTTTATCGCTATTAGTCGTACTAAACATATTAGTTACAACGAGTAAAGATAACAATAAACATGCACTCACCTTTTTTAATAGCTTCATATAATTTCACTCCTTTATTAATAACGTGCTGTTTTCCCGTAACCGTTATTAAACGTAACTGCTTCAGCATCTGCTGTGTATCCGAAATCAGCAGTTAAATCAAATACCATTCCTGTATAAGTACTCGTTTGACCAGTTTTAATTGTGCCATTTCCTTGATTGGAAGTGACTGATTTTTGAAACACACCATTTTTGTATTTATTCACAACAGCGTATGCATACACTCCTCCTGAAACAGCTGGTGCTGGTTGATCTAAAACAAACTTAGCCCAAGCTGCATGACATTTATTACTGTAACGTAAATACACTGTCCCTACTTTTTTACTACCTTCGTATACCGCTGTAGACTTTGCATTAAATCCATCTGCATCACACGTTGTACTTCCCCCGTATACTTTCGTTGTTGCTGGATTTTTCCCGTCATAATAACTACTCAGATCGGTAGCTGCAAATGTACTTCCTTGAAAACTAAATAATACCCCTACACTCGCTACACTTAACACACATACTTTCATTAACTTTTTAAACATTGTAAATCTCCTCCCTCAAAATAAGTACGTATATCTATCCCCTATGTACGCCCCTCCTTTCATGCTGCCTAGAGGCATCTTACAGAAACGAATAAAAGTTGTAAATTCCCTTACGATTATTGGAATATACGAAGAAATTTACTTACCCTTGTAAGAAAAAAAGTTGAGAAATACACATTTGAAAACATCCTTTATTTAAAACATAAAGAACCGATACTCGTTTCATGCAAGCATCGATTCTCAATACAAAATTACCATTTCTTCTTTTATAGAAAATAAATATTTCTCCACTTAATCCGTTGTAAAAAACTCCCTCGTCACATCAATAAATTGCTGCAGTGGCACTGTCATCCATTTGTCTTTATGCCAAGCAATTTGTGTGAAAATTGGATTGATAGTATTTTCTAGATGTAACTCTTTTATCGTCCCCTCTCGTATATCTTTTTCTACTACTATCGCCGGTAAAACGGCTATACCTAAATCTGCAATAACACATTGTTTTATTGCCTCTACACTAACAAACTCAATCTTATTTGCTGGATACACATCTTGGATGCGAAATAACTCTTCAAATAAAGTCCGATATGAGCACCCTAGTTCTGTTAATAAAAGTGTTTCCGTCCCTAAATCTTTTATGGAAACAGAAGTTTGCTGGAGTAAATGATGCCCTGGAGCAGCTACTACTTTTAATTCTTCTTTCATAAGCGGCTCAACATGTAAAGCATCTTCTGTTTTACATTCATCCAAAATAAATGCAAGATCGACTTTTCCATCCATCAATTGTTCCTTCGCATCTGTATTGGAATGTGCGGGTTTAAATATAAGTTTTATTTGAGGAAATTGTGCTTTAAATCTCTTTAATATAGAAGGAAGTCTATATGTACATTGGCTTTCTTGCGCACCAATCGTTAACGTACCAGCTATTTCTTCATCATCTTTCACAGCCGTCTTCGCTTCGTTACTAAGTGCGATTATCTTGTCCGCGTATAGTTGAAACTTTCTTCCTGCTTCGGTTAAGAAAAGACGTTTCCCTAATCTTTCAAATAACGGCGTACCTAGCTCAGTTTCTAACGTTTTAATTTGCGCCGTTACGCTTGATTGAGCAAAGTTTAATTTCTTCGCAGTTTGGGTAAAGTTCAAAGTGTCCGCGGCGATTTTAAAGGTAATTAATTGTTTTATCTCCATTTATCATCCCTCTTTTCAATCGGAATTCCCGATTGATTTCATCGAAATAATCCTCTTTGTCTATTGATATTTGTATTGTATGATAAAGAGCATCGACAAACAATATAATGGAGGTATTCCATATGAAAGCACTTTGTTTCGAACAGTTTGGAAGTCCAGATGTACTACAATATAAAGAAATACATGATCCAATCATAAATCCAAATGAAATTCTTCTCCGTACAAAAGCAATTGGATTAAACTTCGCTGATATTTACAGACGCCGCGGTGATTATCATCTTGCTGGCAATCCACCTTATATATTAGGTTATGAAGGGGCTGGTATTGTTGAAGAGGTAGGAGCTAACGTTACAAATATCAATCCTGGAGACCGTATTGCATTTACTGATGTTCCATTTGCAAATGCAGAATTAGTTGCCGTTCCATCAGAAAAAGCAATCCCGCTTCCAGATTCAATTTCTTTTGAAACAGCCGCTTCTGTCTTATTGCAAGGCTTAACAGCACATTATTTAACGAAAGATAGCTATCAAATAAAACAAAGTGATATAGCTTTAGTGCACGCTGCAGCTGGCGGTGTTGGGCAACTTCTTATTCAAATGATTAAACTGCTAGGCGGAAAAGTAATCGGCCTAACTTCATCAAACGAAAAAGGAAAAGTAGCCACATTAGCTGGTGCCGATCACATATTTTTATATACGGAATCATGGGCTACGAAAGTACTTGAAATAACAAATGGTACCGGGGTAAATGTTGTATATGAATCAGTAGGCTCTACACTTGAGAAAAGTTTTAACGCTACTAAAGTTGGTGGTACTGTTGTATTTTTCGGAATGGCTGGCGGTAATCCTGCTCCCGTTGATCCGCGTATGCTTATGGATACTTCAAAAACTTTAACTGGCGGAGACCTTTGGAACGTGCTTACTACTTTTGAAGAACGAAAAAAACGCTCTACTCAATTATTTGATTGGATCGCTACTGGAAAATTAAACATTGCAAGTCCTACTACATTCTCTTTACAAGACGGTGCCCGTGCTCATAAATTATTAGAGAGCAGAAAAAGTACAGGGAAGATTTTATTGATTCCATAATTCACAAAATGAAAAGGAATCTAGGTTAAGTTTTATGAAAACCTATAGTAAAAAAAGTTGATAAATGAAAGGACATAACTAATACGTTATGTCCTTTCTTCTTCAAATCGCTCGGATAATTTTCGATCTCTTTTCTCAATTAAAAGCATATGTTTTTTATTTGTATATCGCTAGGAAATTATCACTTTATTTATGAATAAGGCTACGTACCGATTTAAACTAAAAACTAGCTTTCGATCCTATAACAACAGTAGCATCTAATTCCTCATCTCGAGCTACTTTCGTGGTAAGCCCAGCACCAGCAAAGATTTCAAAGGTCTGATTTGCCTGCATTTCGCTCGTCTCTATTAAAAGATGACCTCCAGGTGCTAGCCAGAGAAATGCTTCTTTCGCTACTCTTCGCTGAATGTCAAGTCCATCCTCTCCCCCATCAAGCGCCACCTTTGGTTCATGTAGGCGAGCTTCCTGTGGGAGCAGTTTTATTGCATCAGTAGGAACATAAGGTGCGTTTGCAAGTATGGTCTTCACGTTGCCTTTAAGTGAATGAGGCAACGATTTATACAAATCACCTTCAAAAACATGGCCACCGAAACTCGTTACATTGCGCCTTGCACATCGTACCGCAATAGGGTCAATATCAACACAATATAATTCAACTCTTCCTAAAGCTGCCGCTAGAGCTGCACCGACAGCACCTGAACCACAACAGAGATCAACGACAATATCACCAAAACATGACAGCGCTTCTGCTTGGTGAACAAGAAACTCGGTTCGTTGACGAGGCACAAAAACACCCCGCTCCACTTCTATCCGCATCCCACAAAATTTTGCGTATCCAACAACATATTCAAGTGGTAAACCATCGGCTCGCATTTCCACCATTCTCTTGAGGTCCTCTGGAGTTTGGGCTACTGAAATAAGTAACCTGGTCTCTTCTTCTGCGAAAACACACCCCGCGCTCTGAAGCCTGTTAATTATACATTTTTCTGTTTTATTGTCCAAAAAGGAATTACATTCTTTTCCTATTTACCTCACCACTTTTCTTATTTATAACCCTGTATTCGCTAAAAATTGGATGTATCCTTTTTAACAAAGTGGTCCTATTCAAAAAAATACGCCCTTATTCAATTAAATGACCCAATTGTTGAACAAAGAAACATTCTACACATTAAAAACAAAATCATAATATAAAGATACAATATTTCAAATAATGCACTAAAAAATAAAAAGGAAGCTAGATTTTACTAACTCCCTTTTCTTATATCTATTTGAGATAGGATTATATTTCCACACTTTCTTTCCCTTTTGCAACATAGCTCATATCTCCAACTGACTCGACTGTATATGTTCCATCTTGATATAAAATCTTCGTCACACTAGCATTTTCCACTCCAAGTTTTGTTTTACTACTGTCTAGCATTTCTATTAAGGTAGTAATCAACAGCCCATGAACAACAACTAAAACGTTACCGCCGCCATCTTTAGCTACTTCTTCACTAATATTATCTATCTCTGCTTTTATACGAGTAGAAAATAATTCCCAATCTTCCGCCTGTTTCGTAGGATCTGCTGCTCTAATAAGATCAATAACTTCTTGAATAGAAAACTTCATAAGTTCTTCTGGTGATGCAACGCCTGCAGCTTTTCCAACCGCATCCCACATATTATCAAGTTTTTCACCTTCAAAAATACCAAAATTTAATTCTCGTAATTTTTTTCTTTGCTCAAGTTTCAATTTTGATTGCTCACTATATTTTAATACTAAATTAGCAGTTTCAATCGCGCGGCCGCTATCACTACTATACGCACTTGTAAAATGAATATCTTTTAATCCCGTTCCTAAATTAGAGGCAACTTCCACACCTTTTTCTACTAACGGAGAGTCTGCCCAACCTTGCGCGCGATGGTTCGTATTTAATATTGTTTTACCATGTCTTGTAACATATAACGTAACTACGTTGCTATCTGTTTCTCGATTCTTCATTCTTTTTTCTCTCCCTTTACATTTCTATCTCAATTTTAACACCTCAATTATTCATTGAGCAAAATATATGTAAGTAGCTTCGCTTAATAAAAAACGCTACCTTTCTGTATATCCATACCAAAAGATAGCGTCTTTTATGATTATATTTCTTAACCGATACTCCTACTCAGCAAATGCACTCGAATATTGTACAACTCCTTCTACACTTTCAAGAGCATTCTCTGTTAATTCCATTACCATAAACACTTCTTCAGGCACTTCAAATGGTGCTTTTATATTCCACTCACTGGCTTTCTTAAAACCAAATTTCGGATAGTACTCTGGATGTCCTAATACTACAACTGATCCGTATCCAAGTTCTTTCGCTTTTTCTAACGCAGCTACTATAAGCTTTCCACCAATTCCTTTTTTCTGATATCCCGTAGCAACTGATACTGGTGCAAGCGCTAATGAATCTACAGAAGCTCCATCTTGTTCTATCGTAATTTTAGATAACATAATATGACCGACTATTTCTTCATCTACTGCAACGATTGATAACTCTGGAATAAATGCGTCACACTCTCTAATACGTTTTACAAGTTCATGTTCCTTTTTATCACTAAATTCTTCATTTAAAAATGCTTGTTGTACAACTTCTTCCGTTTTTCTATAATCGGTTTGTCGTTCTTGTCTAATCGTTACCACTCTGGATTACCCTCTATTCTTTCTCATTTCTTTTTGAATTTTACGAAGTGCTTTTTTCGATCCCCGCTCAATATCATGTTGCATTTTTCTTTCTTTATAATCGACAAATAGCGTATTTAAATCGTATCCCTCTGGATATAATTCTTTTGCTGATACCTCTAAAGTAATACGTTTTACATTCACTTCAATGAATTCACCGTTATAATATACAACGACATTATAGAAGTTATCTTTTTCCTTATAGATGATACCAAAATCATCATGATCCAATAAATTTACACGGTCGCCAATTTTATACTCGTAATGATTTTCTCTTTTTTCTTGCAGGAATTTCGGCTTTCTAATTTTACTTTCATTCACTTTTTCTAAAGTATATTCTTTATTTTCCATGTACTCTTTCGCTCTTTTCAGTACACGTTCTCTTACGTTCATTTTATTTGCAATCCAAAGTGCATTACTTTCACCTGATTTACCGATCACTAATTTATAAAGCGGTTCTAGCGTCTCACTATTAAATTGCATGGCTGCGTTCATGAAATCATCGTGCATTTCTGAGAAGCGTTTAATTTCACCGTAATGCGTACTCGCAACTGTAATACATCCTGCAAGATAAAACTCCTCTAAAATAGAAATTGCAAGTGCTGCTCCTTCATTCGGTTCAGTCCCGCTTCCTATTTCATCAAATAATAGCAACGTATTATTATTTGACATCCTCATAATCTCAGATAAATTTTTCATATGTGATGAAAATGTACTTAGTGCATTTTCGATACTTTGATTATCACCAATATCTACAAATACATTTTCGAAAATAGCAATTTCTGTTTCTTTATCTCCGGCAATATGCAAACCTGACATTGTCGCTAATGTTAACAATCCAATCGTCTTTAACACAATTGTCTTCCCGCCCGCATTCGGCCCTGTAATAATTAAACTACGATAGTTTTGACCGATTTCAAAGTTTAATGGTACTACTTTTCCACTTAAAAGCGGATGCTTACAATTTACTAAATGAACGTAGCCATGATCATTTAACTTCGGCTCTATTCCATCAATCGATTTACTAAACTTCGCTTTCGCAAACACCATATCATACTGACTAATTAATTCCATATTAATTTTTATATGATATATATTTTCTACTACCATTCCTGATAAAGTCGCTAAAATTTGATATTCTTCCATCGCTTCTTCTGCTTTCAAACTTGCCAGTTCCGCATTTAACTTTGTAACCGTATGCGGTTCTATAAATACAGTAGAACCTTTAGCCGACGCTTCAACAATACTTCCGGCAACTTGATTTTTATAAGAAGATTTAATCGGAATCGTATAACGATCATCTTTTTTACTAATAAAGAACTCCTGAATATACTTCTTATTTGCACTGCTATTTAAAAACTTCGTTAAACGTTCTTTTATTTTCCCATCTACCGAATCCATGTTATTTCGAATTCGTTTTAACTCTTTACTAGCGGCAGAATCAATACTATTTCCTTTAATTGAAAAGTTAATTTCTTCTTCAATACTTTTATATTCAGTCATTGAATTTGCATAAGAAGCTAATACTGGTGCAAAAAATTCTTTATCTAACATAAATTTTTTAATCTTTCTACATCCGCGTAAAAAGTCTGAAACGCTGACTAATTCTTCTGGATCTAAAATCATCCCTTTTTCTAATTTTTGAATTGTACTTGCGATATTTGAAATACCGAAGAAAGGAACATGCCCTTCTGCATCTAATATAGCTCGCGCTTCGGTTGTTTCATTCAATCGATTCCTTACTACTTTTATACTTGCACTCGGCTCTAATTTATTTATTAATTCTTTTCCTAATCCACTTACACAATAAGATTTCACTATATCCTTTAATTCGTTATATTGTAACTTTTCAAAAGTCATTGTATTCATTTTGTTTCTCCTCACTATGATTGATTTCTATCATAAATGAAGATACCTACTCATTAGATTCCAATGAGTTCTAC
Source organism: Bacillus cereus group sp. Bc061 (assembly GCF_027715825.1). Lineage (NCBI taxonomy): Bacteria > Bacillati > Bacillota > Bacilli > Caryophanales > Bacillaceae > Bacillus > Bacillus cereus group sp. Bc061. Next base: position 169,254 of record NZ_JAQFTZ010000005.1, on the reverse strand, counting down.
ATTATTCAATTACCCTTTTTAAACATTAAAAATATACACAAAAAAGCTGCGGGGATACCGCAGCTTTTACATTTACAAGGCATGAGTAATAACATATGAGGAAATAAACCATAAAAAACGGATGGCAATCCCCTTATTACACGCTTTATAAAGTATTGTAGGTATCTTCATAGGTATCGAAATAAATCCATGACAAAATTAGGGGTATGGTATACATAAAAATCCCCTGTTCTTATCCGATTTATTTCATTCAATTTTTCCTATTTAGTACCTACCGCACTCACAAAAAGCACCTCTCATTATTTTATATTATGGTCATTGAAATCTAATTTACTGAAATCATCATACTATATGTATAGCAAGAAGTAAAGGTGTCATACTTTAGTCGTACGCACATATGCAGATGTTTCCTCTTGCGATATTAGATACAATATATATAAATCGTTTAACGGAGGGGTTTCTATGACAGACTTTCAAAAACAATTTTTCGCACGATTACATATAGAAGAAAAAGACAAAGTTTCATTTGAAGATTTACCTAACATTATGTACGCGATGGCACAAACTGTCCCATTTGAAAACTTAAATGTTCTCGAAAAGAATTTTAAGGAAATATCAAAAGAAAATCTAAAAGAAAAAATTTTAGTAAACAATCGTGGTGGTCTTTGTTATGAACTCAATCCTACTATGTATCACTTCCTTAAAGACGCTGGATTCGATGTTCATCTCGTTTCAGGAACAGTGTATAACGCTGCAAATTCTATATGGGCTGTTGATTCTGGCCATATCGCAACCGTTTTAACACATCATAATGAGCTTTATTTAATTGAAGTTGGATTCGGATCATACTTACCACTTGCACCTGTTCCTTTCTCAGGTGAAGTCATTCACTCCGTTACAGGAGATTATCGTATTCGTAAAGAAATGACCGAAAAAGGAAACTACATGTTAGAGATGCGTAAAAACAATGAGTTTTTGGATCAATCTTCTACTGATGATTGGACGTTAGGCTATGCATTTTATATAGAAGAAGTGGATGAAGAAAAAGCAAATGCAGCACAAAAAATTATCGTTGAACATGAGTGCTCACCATTTAACAAAGTACCTCTTATTGTAAAACTAACTGAAGATGGGCATGCCTCTTTAACGAAGGATAGTCTCACAATAGCGAAAAACGGTAAAAAAACGAAAGAAAAAGTTACAGATGGGCAATATAAAAACCTTTTACATTCAAAATTCGGAATTACATTATAATTTTTCAAGCCTTGCCTTTTAGCAAGGCTTTTTAATTTTCAGCAGGGATTTTTTGCAATTTGTTGTATTTCATAGTTATATAGAAATATAACTACATATTTAGAAAGGAAATGATTATGACAGAACTTAAAGATCGACTACAAGTAGATGAGAAAGAAAAATGGGATTTAACGGATATTTATGATACCATTGAAGATTGGGAAAGTGATTTTCATAAAATTGAAGTATTAACGAAAGAACTACACGAGTTTAATGGAAATATTCACGATGGCAATAGTTTATTAGCCTATTTAACAAAGAGTGAAGAAATTTCTAGCATCATATCTTTACTATTCGCTTATGCACGATTACAATCTGATCTTGATACACGCGATACTGACGCTCAATCTCTTGTCGATAAAGTAACACAATTACAAGTGAAAGTAAGTGCAGCTAAATCTTTCTTTTCTCCATTCTTACTTAGCGTAGATGAAAACACATTACACACTTACATAGAAGAAGCTGAAGGCTTACAATATTATAAAGAAGATTTATTTGAATTATACCGTTATAAAAAACACGTATTGAATAAGGACCAAGAAGAGATTTTATCACAAATGGGCGAAGCACTCTCCTCTCCGCAACATACATATGGCATGCTAAATAATGCAGATATACTATTTGGTGAAGTGACTACTAATGATGGAGAAAAAGTTACTTTAACACGAGGAATGTATGCAAAGTTAATAGAAGATGAGAACCGCGAAAAACGTAAAGAAGCCTATAAAGCTTATTACAAACCATACGTTCAATTAAAGAATTCTATCGCTTCTACTTTATCTGCAGCTATTAAAAATAATGTTACTGTTTCTAAGCTAAGAAAATATCCATCAGCGTTAGAGAAATCATTATTTGGCGACATGGTTCCGAAAGAAGTATATGAAAATTTAATTGAAACGACGAAAAAAAACATTCAATCTTTACATACATATAATGAACTTCGAAAAGAGAAATTAAATGTCGATGAACTAAGACAATATGACTTAAGTGTCGACTTAGTAAAAGGTGTAAAACAAGATATTCCATACGATAGAGCGTTTGACATCATGATTGAATCACTAGCTCCTTTAGGTGAAGAATATATTGAAACATTAAAAAGCTTTAAAGATAAACGTTATATTGACGTAAGAGAAACGCCAGGAAAACGTTCCGGTGCTTATAACTTTGGTGTATACGGCGTTCATCCATTCATTCTTTTAAATCATCACGATGATTTAAATAGCCTTTTCACCCTTACTCACGAATGTGGGCATGGCATGCATACGCACTACTCACACGGATATCAACCAAGAATTTCTGCACACTATACTATTTTCGTCGCAGAAGTCGCTTCTACAGTAAATGAAGTGCTATTAATTCATCATTTATTAAAAGAAGCAAAAGATGCTAATGTACGTAACCATTTAGTAAATCACTTCATCGAGAAATTTAAAGGCACTTTCTTTACACAAATCATGTTCGCTGAGTTTGAAAAAATCACGCATGAAATGGCACAGCAAGGTAAATCATTAAATGCCCAAACCTTTAGCGAGGTTTACGAAAACTTGTTTAGAGAATATAACGGCGACTCCCTCGTATTTGACGAAGAAGTAAAATACGGATGGGCTAGAATACCGCATTTCTATCGTCCATTTTACGTGTACAAATATGCAACTGGATTCGCTTCTGCAATCCAAATTGCTGATAAATTATTAAGCGGCGATCCAAATGCACAGAAAAACTATCTCGAATTCCTTAAAGGTGGAAGTTCAGATTATCCATTAAATCTACTGAAAAAAGCTGGCGTTGATTTAACTACGCCAGAACCGATTGAAAGTGCATTAAATCGTTTTAGTGAACTTGTTGAAGAGTTTTCAACTTTATAAAAAAGAAGAGCCTCTCGCTAGAGGCTCTTTCTCTTTCATGCTCCGTTTCCTTCTATTAAATCATTCGCCATTTTCCTAAACTCTTGATTAAATGTATCATTCATACCATTTTGAACGTTAGAGAACAATATGACGAATGTTTTTTTATCCCAGTTAAAATTATTAAAAGTATTCCAGCCTGCTAATACCCCGTGGTTATGATAATAATCTGGATACGTATAGAAACTAAATCCATATTTTCTTGCAGGTGATGCAGTAAACATATCTAATACACTTTGTTTAGATAACAGCTTTCCATCCATTATTGCCTCATCTAATCTTTTCATATCTTCAACAGTTGTATACATTTCACCACACCCATACAACCAGTTCATTTTTAAGCGGGGGGCAGCTATTAATTCATTATCTTTTCTCGTATAACCTTCTGCTAAAAAAATATCTTCTGGGAGAGTCGCCCCCATTCCAGATTCATACATGCCAGCAGAAGTAAAAATATTTTCTTTCACGTATTCAGCGAGCGGTTTATTCGTAATTTTTTCTACAATATATGCAAGCACCATATAATTATAGTCTGTATATTTCCAGCCTGTCCCTGCAGGAAATTGCAATTTTTGCGCTCCAATCCACGTTACTAACTTTAAACGTGACCCTGCATCCACCCTACCTTGTCCTTGATCTGGCAAGCCAGATGTGTGTGTTAATAGATTTCGTAACGTAATGTTTTTATCTGCTGGAAACGATGGGATATACTTATTTACATTGTCTTCAATATTTAATTTCCCTTTTTCTTTTAGCTGCATAATAGATATTGCAACGACCGTTTTCGTAATAGAACCAATACGATATTTCGTTCTTGGCGTTGTTACTACTTTATCTTTCACATTCGCATATCCATAACCTTTTCGTAAAATCACATGATCTTTACTAGCTACAAGAACGCTCCCATTAAATCCTTTATCTTTTAAATATTGATCTAGTTTTCCAGCTACAGCTTCATAGCGTTTTTTCTCAGTTGCATCAACTTCTTGCATATCGTCCTTTTGCTTACTATTTAAATTAGAAAATGCCTTTATATCATATTTCTTACCTTTATTTGCATGTATTAGTGCAACGACACTCCCACAAAAAATAGCAAAAACAAAGAAAACGATTAACCATTTCTTTAGCATAATAGGAACCCTCTTTTATATAGTTTCACTTAACGCGCATCCATTCTATTCTATATCTATTAATTTTTAAATTTTTTATAATACTACCTATTATTCACCTAAATGAACTAGATTCCTTTTTCTCATATTCAGTTTTCGGCTACTCTCTATTGTATTTCTTTCTCGCAAAATTTCCACCATACAATCGGATGCACCCTACTATAATTTCAACATCTTATGTAACATTTGTTACACAAGATAAGAAACGGAGTTGTTAAGATGAAAAACACAGATAAAAACAATCGTTTAGATGATATGACGTTTCATTATCCTACAATAAAATATAGTTATAATTTAATATTAAGTAAAATAGATTACAACTTTAAAAGGAAATGATACTAAAAATTTTCAAACAAAATAAATCATGTAAATAACGATAAAGAAAAACAAATCATTATAGCTAAAATTACAGGCAATGAACTTCATTGAAAATGAATCTCATTTATACTTTGATTATACAACAAATAAAAAAAGAAATGTCGCTCACTCGGCATTTCTTTATATTTTCTTCATAAAAAATTTACATTGCTAACTTTCTTTTATTTTCTTGTTTTTTCTATATAAACTGACTGCCGAGATACTTAACAATACTACTATACATAACCACGCATACGCATACCCTTTCTCATCCACAATATAACCAAATAAAACAGGTGCAACAATAATAGCAATTTGATTTAATGTAAGTGCTACACTCACTGTTATTCCTACAGATTCTTCACTTGCCAATTCAGCAACTTCGGCTATAAAAAGACTAAACCATCCAATTGAAAAGAATCCTAACAATGCACTTACACTATACAAGACTCCACTCATTATTGTATGTATATTCATTACTAACAATAAAATCAAGCCGATAGAAGCGCAGACAGCTATAAATAAAGGTATACGCCGATTCCCCTTATACAACACATCACTAATAGCTGCTAATGCAATACGACCAATCATTCCAGAAAAGAACATAACCGAAAATACTGTTCCGGCTACAATAGATGTAATCGATTGTTCCCCTGCTAAAAATTTCATGAAGTGCCCAACTAACACCATTTGTAATGAAATCATGCAAATACCCGTTATATAAATTGGATACAACTCTTTTTTGCATATCACTACTTTTAGCTCCATCCAAAAGGAAATGTTATTATGTCCTGTCCTCGCTTCCTCCTGAACATATGGCTCTTTATAAAACACAAAAAATAATACTCCTCCCATTATACAAATGCATGCGATACTATTGATCGCGTAAGTCATATTATATTGTACTGTAAGAAACGGGATTAACACTCCCGCTAACGCGCCACCAATCGGTATACCCGCTTGCCTTATTCCCATCGCTAATCCGCGATTTTCTTTTCGGAACCATTTTAAAATCACTTTACTTCCTCCTGGCTGGGAAACACTATAAAACATTCCTATTAATAAAAGTACAAATAATAACCCATTAAATCCATTTACTATATTAGTCAGTAAAAGCGAACTCCCTAGCAAAAATGAACTGATAGAAATTAATATTTTTTCATTATATTGATCAAGTAGCCGACCGACAAAAAGCATACAAAATAACGGTCCAACATTTACAACGCTTACTAATAATCCACTCTCCGTATTCGTAAGTGCATATTCTTCTTTCCAAAATAAAGCGAAAACCCCGACACCATACGTTATAAGTGTCGCTGTGGTTTGAGCAATCGTCGCAACAATTAACATAACCCATTTATAAGTACTATTCACCCTTTCTTCAATCAACATAATAATCCCTCCCCCTTCCATTGTATGAAAGTTCTGATATCATATAAAATAAAGATTCATCATATAATCCATCAAAAAAATTGATACCTTTTCGGAGGGATGATACGTGGACATAAAAGATTTAACTGTATTTTACGAAGTCGCGAAGGAAAATAATATTTCTCACGCAGCGAAAAATTTGAACTATGTGCAATCAGGCGTAACGATGCGTATGAAACAACTAGAAAATGAATTAGGTGTTCCTTTATTTTACAGAAACGGAAAAGGTGTAACTTTAACTTCTAACGGTGAGATTTTATTAACGTACGCCAAACAAATTATCCACTTAATGGATCAATCTATAAAAGCGGTTCAAAGTAATGGAACTGATCCTAAAGGTACTTTAAAAATTGGATGTACAGAATCTACAACTGCGGTAAGGCTTCCCTCTATATTAACGGCCTACTATGAGAGGTACCCAGAAGTCGAATTGATTTTGGAAACAAATACAACTGAACAACTAATTAAGCTTGTATTAGAGCGAAAACTAGACGGAGCGTTTATAGCTGGCTCTACTCAGCATAATAAACTCCATACAACTGTATTTCATGAAGAAGAATTGGTTCTCATTAGTAAAAAACCTTTATCCTCTCTTACAGACATAGAAGATATGAATTTACTCGCTTTTAGTCACGGGTGCTATTATAGAAGTTTATTAGAAGACTGGCTTCAAGAAGAAGACATCTCGCCTAAACGAGTATTAGAATTCGGAACAATCGAAGCGATACTTGCATGTGTAAAATCAAATATAGGTGTAGCGATTATGATGAAATCAATTTTAAAGGGACATGAACATGACGTATCATTCAACCCTTTACCAAATAGCTTCAAAAAGGTTCCTACTACTTTCATTACTAGAAACGATATATTTCGCTCAGCTGCATTACAAAAATTTATGGAGATGACTCACAATGCATGAAAAGAAAATACGTGGTATAAAACGAAAAACAAACACTATGATTAAACGCATTGAGGAACATACAAAAATATTCCCATCTACTTTCTATAACGATGAATATTGGTATATGCCTTTACCAGTTTCTCAAGCTTTTATCGAGTCTCATAAAACACCTAGAAAAGTAAAACGATTATGTATACAAACCTTAATAGATCGAGTGAATCATTTAATAAAAATAAAACCGAATGATACACATACATATCGAGTTGTTACTATAATTTCTATAGAAAATTTATGGAGATCGCAAATTATCGTATTTAAAAACGATGACTACTTTCAAAATTTTTTCAATAGAAATAATGAATTTCAAACATGGATCCCTCTTTCAAATGAAATTAATTTTTGGGAAACATGGGGAATTTCAATTCGCCCTACTGCCCAACTGTTTCACTTTCAAGAAGTCATTTATGATGAAGATACAATCGATAAAAAAGAGATTTGGTTTATTGGAGAGTTATCTTAAAAGGGGTACTTTCAAATGAAAAGCTTCCCTTTTTCCACTTATTAAAATCGCTATATAATGAATTTGTCATTTTATTATATAGGAGGTTTTCAAATGGTAATACCTAAATATCCTGATGTCCCTACTCTTACGAAAAAACAAATCGATCAAATTACAGAAATCACTTTTCTAAAAGAAATAACACCACAAAAATGTGATGCAATATTCGTTTTCGGCGGTTCACACCCTGGCAATTGGCAAGCTCCTCTAGAAGCTTATCGACAAGGTTTAGGAAATAAAATTATCGTTACAGGTGGTACTAGTTTACATGGCATGAAACATCCGAGCTGGAATTACGGGGATTTGTCAGATGCAGAAGTAATTGTAAATAAATTACTTGAACATGGCGTACCAAAAGATGCTATCCTATTCGAGAAAAACTCCCTCCATTCTATCGCTAATGTAATGGAAGCGAAAAAGATTTTTGATTTTACAAAGATTAATCAGCTACTATTTGTTTGCAAAAGTTTAGGCGCTGGTCGGCAATATCGAGTATTAAAAAAACATTTACCTAAAACTATTACTTGTATCCCATATACATTTGATACAAGTTTCGATGGTGAGTTTATCATTAATAGATATAATTGGATGGAAAATGAAAAAAGTCGCTCTATGATTTTTGGAGAATACTTGAGAAATGTTTGCTACGGTAGAAAGGGCGGCATTGAGCCACCTGAAAATGAGGTTGAAGGTTTAGAAGAATATGTATCCTATTACTATAATCTAGCATAATAAAAAAAGGTATACCAAAATGTCGGTATACCTTTTCTCCTATTTATTTTTCTTTTAACACACTATGTAATCGATCAGGATAATTTGTAAACATTCCTGTAGCACCCCATTTTATTAACAATCTCATATCTGGTTTCTCATTAATTGTATAAGGATGAATTAGCAGTCCATTATTTCTAGCTATTTTCATATATGACTCATCAATAATTAATTCTCCGTTATCATTACGTAAGTTTGGTCCAATACCAACTGCATACTTTTTAATTTCTTGAAAATCTTCATTCGTTACATGTTTCGGTTCATGTGTAATAGCAGACCATTCAACAATCTCATTGTTTTCATTTGGATAATACCAAAGCAGTTGAACTAACGGAATATTTTCATTCATACTATGAATCTTTGTTAAACTATCTTTACTAAATGATTGAATCATCACACGGCTAGAAGACATGTTTTGACCTATTAAATTATATTTTTCTAATAAAGCTAATAATTTCTCTTCCATTCCTGGATACACATCTGGTGATTTTGTTTCAATGTAATACTTCATGCTTCTTCCGTACTTTTGGAAAATTTCTTCAAGAGTCGGAACTTTTTGACCAACGTACTCTTGCTTAGCCTTTTCTGGATACGCTTTATTGAACCACGATCCTGCATCTAAACTCTTTATTTCACTTAATGTTTTATCTCGTACTTCACCTGTACCATTTGTCGTGCGATCAACTGCCGTATCATGCATTGCAATCAACTGGCCGTCCTTAGTTAATTGAATATCTAACTCCAAATAATCCGCTTTCATTTTTTTCACTAAATCATAAGAAGCAAAAGTATGCTCAGGTGCATGTCCACTTGCTCCGCGATGTGCAATATTTAAAAACTTATTCTTATTCCACTCATGCTTTCCTTCTGCTTTCGCATGAACAGCTCCCCCAGCAAAGATACTTCCCGTCATAAAGAAGATAACTAAAACGCTAATAATTTTTCTCATCCTTCTAACCCTTCCTACGTTACAAATTTCAACAAGTTAATGAGATTTACACGAAATAGAAGATATACTTTCATCATTTTTATAAGTTTATATTAAAATTCCAATCTTACAAATATAATTCCCCTATGTTATTACTATACTATTTATTTTCCATATCCCCCTATTCACATGTAACTTCCTATTGATTACATTTCATCAATAAAAAAAGCCATAAATTATTTAGAGGACACTTCTGTATCCTTAAATAAATTTATGGCTTATCTCAAATATCTCCGGCCTCGATTAACTTGTCGAAATTAATCATACCAAACCTATTAATATTTGTGAATATTATTTTTTCAGTAAGGTGAAGCATATAAAACAATATACTTCCATAGCTACTTAAAAACTACATAATAAATTACTCATTACCTTCTCCAGTATTACATCTGGATTTACCACTGCTTTTGCCAAACGCCATCCAATAAAGCCATCTGGTCTAATTAATACAGCTCCTCCATTCTCTATCCTATATAATTCACGAAAAACATTTTCTTGAGCAATAAAGTCTCCACTTCCACCTACTCGATACAGTTTAATATTTATTCCTAATTTAGATGAAACATCAAATACAGCTTCAGCCCAAGAGCTATTGTCTACTCCAGTAAGTAATACAAAATTGTTACCAAATAAGTCTAATATAGAAGCTTCTTTCCCTTTATACATCCCCCAAAAGTGTGGCGCTCGCGTTCCAGGTCTCCCGTTCAACTCTACGCTATCCATTCTATGTGGAGTGACTGAGTCATCTATAATCGCTTCTGAACAATACTGATATCCAACTGTAACAGCTAAACCGTCCATATTATTTAAAATACCTTCTTCTCTATTCGCAGCACGAAACAGTAAACTACTCGCATAATCTGTCGTTAATTTTGCAACAGGATATCTCTCTTCATGATATGTTTCTAACAATTTTGGTTTTGCCTTTCCTTTTATAACAGCCGCTAATTTCCAGGCTAGATTGTGTGCGTCTTGTATTCCTGTATTGGAACCAAACCCTCCTGTTGGCGGCATAATATGTGCAGAATCACCAACTAAAAAAATGCGATTATCTTGAAATTTTGTAGCAGTACTTTCAGTCGCTTCCCACGGTAAAACACTTACTATTTCTGACTCAACATTTGTACTTCCTATTGCGGTTTGAATAATTTGTTTACAACATTCTATAGTGAAATCTTCTGGTTGCTCTCCTTTTAATGGATCGTAGGATACATGGTAAATCCATCTTCTTTCGTTATCAACTGGAATAAGCGCACCAAGAACTTCAGGATGAAGTACCATAGTAAAACCAAATGCATCTCCTTGTATAAATTCACTTAAATCCGCTTCAAAATAAATATTCATATAATAACCACCAATTGTTCCACGGCCCTCGGTACTAATCCCTAGCTGCTCACGTATTTTACTTTTCGCTCCATCCGCTGCAATTACGTAGTCACAATGAACAACGCTCTCTTTTTCCGTTTCACGATTTCGAATCGTTGCGATTACTCCTTGCTCATTTTGTTCATAAGAAACCAATTCATGATAAAAAGATAATTCTCCGCCTAATGTTCTCGCTTCTTGTAACATCATCTCTTCTAAAGTAATTTGATAACAAGCAGTTTGTTTTGATGGACTAATCTCTTTTACTTTTCGAAGTAATTTTTCATCGTTTCCATACTGAGTCACCCTCAATTGTGCGAATTCTTCCTGATTCGCCTCAGCTATTGTATGAACAGCTATTCTTCCTCGGCAATTTTCTAATGTTTTACCCGCTGATCTAATTCTTTGTTCTAAACCTAATTCTCGAAATAACTCCATCGTACGAAAAGTGATTCCACCTGCTTTCGGATGAATGGCAGTAGACGGATGCCTTTCAATAAGCAAGTATTCAATATTATGTTTTGCAAGGAATAACGCAGACGCTAATCCTGATAATCCCCCTCCAACAATTAAAACTGGTACATCATTCGATTCCATATACTTATCCTCCACATCATTGTTCTGAGCTCAGTGACATAAATATAATCAAAAAAACAACAAAGATATAGACTTATATTTCATTTTAAATTATCATATAGATAGATTACGCCCCAAATTACTTTTACTTTTTCATACATCTATAATCTGCTTGAATTATGCATGTATGAAAGAGTAAAACGAAACAACTCACTTCAAAATAATAAAAACATGATAAGCGGTCGTAACCCAATAAATTATATAGGGTTACGACCGCTTAATTTTTTGTGCAATGACTTAACCATCCTCATCTGTAAACAACGTATTATTAAGCCTTTTCTATCTCCTACCATTTTCAACTCATAAAATTTCATTCGTCTCGATTTTCTTTCCCAATATTGCAGCTCATACAACAATCATGTAGCATTACCGTATCGAAGTAATGGTCCATCATCTTAAACCTTTCGACTCATTAGCAGGAGGTAAAGTAATTGAAATGAATAAACAAGAACAATTAAATGTTATAAAAAAAGATTTTATTGATTCTCAAAAAGTATTATTAGCAATTGGCGATGAAACACGTCAAGCTATTTTGTTAGTTCTCATGGAAACGGAATGTCAAACAGGATTACGTGTAGGTGAAATTACGAAACAAACACACCTTTCTCGACCAGCGGTATCACATCACCTTAGAATTTTACGAGAAGCCGGTATTATTTTAATGCGAAAAGAAGGTACAAAAAACTTTTATTATATTGATATACGTACAAAATTAAGTTTATTAAAAAATCTTGTATTAGATATCGAAAAGCTATTGCACAACTTTTATCCCACTTTAACGGGCAGTAAGACCCCCACCTCAGAATTCAGCGAAAGCAAAGAATTTAGATAGGGGATCAACTGCCCATAAAAGTCCGATTGGTTCAACTAATAATCAGTGGGGGATGAAGAACCCCCCACTGATTAAAGTTTCACTTTATTGAAATTTGGAGGTATAAGAAATGAAAGCGATGATAATTGATAAGTACGGAAAAGTCCCAATGCGTATGGCCGAGGTACCTATTCCTGAAATAAATGAGCATGAAGTGCTCGCAGAAATTCATGCAGCTAGTATTAACCCAATTGATTTTAAAATACGCGATGGAAAAGTAAAGGTGTTACTTAAATATGAAATGCCCCTAATCCTTGGGAATGACTTTGCTGGTGTCATCATAAAGGTTGGATCAAAAGTAACTCGTTTTAAAGTCGGCGATGAAATATATGCACGTCCAAGAAAAAATAAGATTGGTACTTTTGCGGAGTATATAGCCATTCATGAAGATGACATAGCTTTAAAACCGAAAAATTTAAGTTTTGAAGAAGCTGCTTCAATTCCACTTGTTGGCTTAACATCCTATCAAGCATTACATGACATTATGCAATTACAAAAAGATCAAAAGATTTTAATTCACGCTGGATCTGGTGGTGTTGGTACTTTCGCAATTCAGTTAGCAAAAATAATGGGCGCTACCGTTACAACAACTGCTAGTGAAGCTGGTTCCGATTTAGTAAAGTCTCTTGGAGCAGATCAAATTATTAATTACAAAACAGAAAAATTTGAAGAAATACTAAAAGATTATGATGCAGTATTTGATACCATTGGTGGTACAACACTTGAAAAATCATTCAATATTATAAAAAGCGGCGGCAACATTGTTTCCGTTTCAGGAATGCCAAACGCTCGTTTCGGTAAAGAATTTGGTTCTGGATTTTTTAAAACATTCTTATTTTCATTAGCAAGTAAAAAACTTACTGCACTTGAAAAAAAGCATAATGCTCAATATTCATTTTTATTTATGAAGCCAAGCGGAGATCAATTACGTACTATCGCAAACTATATTGAAGCCGGAAAAATCAAACCTGTAATCGATCGAGTTTTCCCTTTTGAAGATGCGCAAAAAGCAATGGAATATTCAGAGGCCGGAAGAGCAAAAGGAAAAATAATTGTAAAAATGAAATAATAATAAAAACTCCATTTTCTTCAAATGGAGTTTTTATATTTACTGTTAAATAGACATAGTGCAGTGAAGTCCTTACAATAGATTGCAAGGGGAAATATCATATTATACTTTTAGCTAATTTTACAAAGAATACATACGTACAAATACATAATAAAAAAAATAAACAAGGAGGAGATAAAATGACTAAAAATAATGAAGCTGGTTGGAATTTAGACCATAGTTATACGACTTTACCACAATCATTTTATACAGAAATCCCCCCTACTCCCGTAAGTTCACCGGAGTTAGTTAAGCTAAACCATTCACTTGCGATATCTCTTGGCTTTAATCCTGAAGAATTGAAGAAGGAAGCCGAAATCGCTATTTTCGCTGGTAATGCACTCCCAGAAGGAGCTCGTCCATTAGCTCAAGCATATGCCGGTCATCAATTCGGACATTTTAATATGTTAGGCGACGGTCGTGCTCTTTTAATTGGTGAACAAATGACTCCTTCAGGTAAACGTTTTGACATTCAACTGAAAGGTTCTGGTCCTACTCCGTATTCACGCCGCGGTGATGGTCGTGCTGCACTCGGTCCAATGCTACGTGAATATATTATTAGCGAAGCAATGTATGCACTTGATATTCCAACTACCCGCAGTTTAGCAGTTGTCACAACAGGCGAACCAACATATCGTGAAACAAAGTTACCTGGAGCTATTTTAACTAGAGTAGCAAGCAGCCATATACGCGTCGGCACATTTCAATATGCTGCAGCTCGCGGTTCTATCGAGGATCTTCAATCACTAGCTGACTATACAATAAAAAGGCATTATCCAGAAATTGAAGATCATGAAAACCGATATACTGCATTGCTACAAGAGGTCATTAAAAGACAAGCAAGTCTTATCGCAAAATGGCAACTTGTTGGATTTATTCACGGCGTAATGAACACTGACAATATAACGATTAGCGGTGAAACGATTGATTACGGCCCTTGTGCATTTATGGACAATTACGACCAAGGAACTGTATTTAGCTCCATTGATACACAAGGTCGCTACGCATATGGAAATCAACCATATATGGCCGCATGGGATCTCGCGCGACTAGCTGAATCCTTAATACCAATCCTACACGAAGATGAAGAAGAAGCATTAAAGATTGCTCAAGACGAAATTTCAAAATTTAGCGTACAGTATGAAAACCAGTGGTTCCTTGGAATGAAAAAGAAATTAGGACTATTTAGCAACGAAGAACAAGATCAATCACTTATTGAGCAACTTTTAAAAATGATGGAGAAATTTAAAGCGGATTACACAAATACATTCCGTTCATTAACTCTTAATACGTTAGAAAATACCCCTCTATTCGATAGCCCTGAATTTAAAGAATGGTACAAACTGTGGCAATCTCGATTAGAAAAACAAGATGAATCGAAAGAAAATGCCTACGAAATGATGAAAAATAATAACCCATCAATCATCCCAAGAAACCATCGCGTAGAAGAAGCACTAGAAGCCGCTGTCACAAATGGCGACTATAGCGTAATGGAAAAACTTCTTGAAGCTCTAGCAAATCCTTATGCATATTCTACAGATCAAGAAGAATACTGCCTTCCACCTGCGCCTACGAATCGCCCTTATCGTACTTTTTGTGGGACTTGATTGTTTAATCTGTAAAAAGGTGTGTTCATACAAATTGTGTGAACGCACCCTTTTTTATATTTTCACCTCTCAACTAGAAATTTAAAATGCCCCCTCCCCCGACACCTTTTCTTTACTCCAAAACAAATTAATACTATTCCAATCGGCTTACTGAAAAGTTTGTTAAACAAATATTGAGAAATAAAAATCGTATTTCTAAATATTGTTATTTTTGATACTATATTTTATAAGAATATTCAAAAAGCGAGGGGATTTCATGAACGTTCAACTACAAGGTAATGAACAAATTACAAAATTATTTAATGATTGGTATTTAGCTATGCTAAAACAAGATGTGTCCCAGGCAACAAACTTAAAGCATGAAATTGAGGAAAAAGAACTAAACTTTGAAGAAGATGAAAACTTAGCATTATACTATTCTCTACTAGATTTTCGTTTCAAAGTTTTAACTGATGGTTTAAGCATCACAAAAGACAGTTTCAATAAAATAGATTCTTACGCGATTTCACCTAATCACCAACTTTCTTACTACTATCATTTATTTAAAGCGATTCATGCTACTTTAACAACAAATTATAATTTAGCAAGTGAACATTATGAAAATGCTGAAAAGCTATTAGTTAATGTTTCAGATAAACTAGAGGAAGCTGAATATAATTACCGATTCGCTATCTTTAATCAACATTTTTATAAACCGATTGATGCAATTCAGCAAGCAACAAAAGCCAGAAATATTTTCATGACTGAAAATGGATTTGAGATAAAGTTAGCACTTTGCGACAATATAATAGGTTCCTCATGTGTATTTCTAAAACAATATGAACAAGCAGAGGAAAAATTCAATTCTGCTCTTTCAATTTTACAAAAACTAAACGAAAAGGATTTAGTATTAAGCGTTCGCAATAATCTAGGTTGGCTCTATGCAAGTCAAAACCTGTCTTCTCTAGCGATTCGACATTTATCAGAGGTAACAACAAAAGTGCCTACACACTTTAAAGCACTCTTTTTACAAGCCAGAGAGCATTATAAACTTGGTGAAATAAACATTGCTGAAGAATTTATAAAAAAAGGATTGGGAGTTTGTACAGAACTAAACAATATTGAATATATACTTCATTTTAAAATTTTAAATTCCCTTAACAATAATGAGACAACTGAAGATCTAGAAAAGATTATTCTTGAAGGAATTACGTATTTCGACAAAGAATCTTTATATAACTACACTCAAGAATATTCAGAGAAATTAGCAACTAAATTTTATGATGAAAATAATCATGTGAAAGCGAGTGAGTATTTTCATAAAGCGTTACAAGCAAAAGAAAAAACGTTTGAGAAAGGAGCTCTAAAATGATTAAAAAAATTAGTTCTGTCGTTCTAGGACTGTCTGTTATTGGTATTATTTCTATTGGGATAAATAGTGCTTTTACATATCAAGCAAGTCACGCCGATCTCCCTGCACCACAAAGGCCTGACCTTGTTCAATCCGTTGACGTAGGTAAAGACTATAACTCAACAACAGCTGAAAAAACACTTTAAAAAACGAAAGACCTTCATTTAAGAGGGTCTTTTTTAAATGCGCTTATTTAGAGTTAATGTAATCAAATGTTTCTTCATATAGAGGTTTCCATATGCATCCGACGGGATTCGAACCCGCACTCCTTTCGTTAGTATAGGCTAAGGGGAACACGCTTCCCTACGGAATTTCACCGACAGGAATTCCACCTGTCTCAGCTTATTTTCTTTTCGGTGCTTCTGAAACCTTCGCCTTGCGACCCGGTGCGACATGTTTTCCGGCGCTCTTCCCTTCTAGAGCTACGGAGGCATTTTTCTTGCAAGTAAAATATATTTCTACAAAATTAGTAAATCACCTTTATTTTACCAAACTCATTTTGTTTCTTTCATCAATTCCGCAATCCCCCTACTCCCCTCACTACCAACTTTCTCAAGTTCCTCCACAACTAATTTCCGTCTCTCTACAGAATGATTTTGACTTAACTTCGCTTTTCCTTCTATTTTATTTATCTTTACTTTGAACCCAACTATCCCCTTACTTAATCCTCCCATATAATTCGGGTCTACATCATTAAGTGAGTAGGTGCTCTCCGGATCTTCATACTTATGTACTAACTCTTGAAGAGAGTCTATTAATTCCTGTTCATCTTCAACAATTTCTAATTCACCATATACATGCACTGCAACGTAATTCCATGTTGGTACTGCATTGTTTGTTTCATACCATGACGGAGAGATGTAACTATGTGGTCCTTGAAATATAGCTAGTACTTGCTGAGTCCCAATATCTTTCCACTGTTCATTCGGCCGTGCGAAGTGACCATGTAAAGTAAGGGTCTCCCTATTTAATAACAACGGTAAGTGCGATGCATATGGTTCCCCGTTATGTTGAGAAAATAATGTCGCAAAGCTATTTTGTTCCATTATCTCATACTTCATTTCTTCATCTTGTATTGCGAAATATTTTGGTATATACATAAGTTCCCTCTTTTCCGATCTTTTATTTCTCATTATATTTAAGTATCGTAGCATTCAACAGGGCCAGTTTGTATTTGTTTTATAATGGCAGCGTTCTATTTCAAAAGAATAGGCAGCATGTATTCCATGCCGCCTTAGTTTATCTTTTCTAATATATTTGTAATAAATGCCGTCTTACCTTCACTATAACCCGCTCTATTTTTCGATTCTCTTGCTAATTCTTTCTTTAAACGTCCATATTCAACAGCAACACCTTCATGTTCACGAAGATAATCCCGAAACGCTATATGTCTTCTTAGCTCTTCACTTTCTTTATCACACACATACAAATGATGTTCCATCCAATCTGTACTTTCTCCGTCCCACAGAACGAAAGCGTCCTTTCTGCCAAACGCCTCTCTCCCTTTGTAGCTCCATTCTGCCTGATGATAGTATCCTATCGCTTCAAGCTTTGTTACTACTTTAGGAAAAAACCCATAATCTTCTATTATGATATCAATATCTAATATTGGTTTTGCTGCAAGTCCTTTAATAGATGTACTCCCAACATGTTCAATGGATAAAATACTGTCTTCCATTACATCGTTAATGAGAGTTTGTAACTTATTAAATTCACTTTCCCATTTGATGTTATACTCTTCGATAGTAATTCTCTGTTTCAAAGTATCCCTCTCCTCAAAAGCAACTATAACCTCTGAATATGAGTATCCTTAAAATCCGTCTCATATTTCAATCCATATCCAAACATTCGATCCATTCCAATATGTGCGGTCCATATTAAACCAATCATAATAACTATATCTATCTTAAAATAAGCACCTATGATAACAATTAATATCGATATGATATATGTGTGAAATAAATTATAAATGTTAGCCCCAACATGATTATTTATACCATACGCTAACATTGATAAATCCGGAGCTAAAAGGAACAGAAAAAATATTATCCAACTAAATTCATATAATGAATACGCATAAATCGCAGCTATGAAAACAACTAGCCCTTCAAAATGTACAATACGTTTTTGCATTCTTTATCATTCCTATTTTTCTATATTTACCGATAAAGTTTCATCACTGAAAGTATCCTTTGCATTTTTTGACCAGATGGTTGCTAAAATCGGTCCTGCAATGTTATGCCATACTGCTGCTAACACACTTGGGAGGGCGGCAGCTGGTCCAAAATGTGCTGTTGCTAGCGCAACACCTAAACCTGAATTTTGCATTCCTACTTCTATTGAAATAGCTCTTCTTGTCCCTTCGTCTAGTCTAAGTATGAATGCTGTTATATATCCGAGTAAAAAACCGAAAGCATTATGGAGCATAACGGCAATAAAGATAAGAAGGCCTGAAGAAGTAATACTACTTACATTCGCTGAAACAACTGCAGAAACAATAATGATAATTGCTACAACCGATATGAAAGGGATAACGGTCATTCCTTTCGTAACAGTTTTCGGGAAAAACTTCTTCACTACTAATCCTAAAATAATAGGTATGATAATAACTTGTACGATAGAAAGAAACATAGACATAGGATTAACCGGCATCCATTGCCCTGCAAGTAATAATAAAATAAGAGGTGTAGCAATTGGTGCTAGTAACGTTGATAATGACGTCATTGCAATAGACAACGCTAAGTTCCCTTTTGCTAAATAAACCATAACATTTGATGCGGTGCCACCCGGTACTGAACCAAGCAACACTAATCCAGCTGCTAATTCGGCTGGCAAATTCATAACGTAGGCTAGTACGTATGCGACAAGTGGCATAATAATAAACTGAGCACATACACCGATAATAACTGGCAATGGTTTTGTAGCAATAATTTTAAAATCAACAGCCTTTAATGTTAACCCCATCCCAAACATAACAACCCCGAGTAAAATCGTTATGTAACTATTTAACCCGAGAAATGGAGCGGGAATAAAATACGCAATAGTTGCAATACAAATAACCCAAAACGCAAAATACTTTCCAGCTATATTACTTATCGCTTCTAGTACTTTCACCCGATCAGCTCCTATCCTTTAACTGAAAAACTTTATTCGGATTCAAAATATTTTGCGGATCAAGAGCTTTCTTTATTTTTTCCATTACGAGTAATGCCGCCCCATGTTCTTCTTCCTGATACTTCCGTTTTCCAATACCAACGCCATGTTCCCCTGTACATGTTCCTCCTCGTTTAAGAGCATATAAAACGATATTTTCATTTATTTCGTCTGCCTTTTCCACTTCTTCTTTATCGTTTGGATCAACCATTAAGAGCACGTGGAAATTCCCGTCTCCTACATGACCAAGAATACCACCAACAAGCCCAACCTTATCTAATGTATCTTTCGCATGTTGAATTGCCCCAGCCAATTCTGAAATTGGTACACATACGTCTGTACTCATAAGCTTTTTACCAGGATAGCTATGAACGTAAGCATATGCTAGATTATGCCGTGCATCCCATAATTTATTTCTCGCTGCAGTTTCCGTTTCAAAAGCAACTTCTTTACATTTATGATCAAAAACAATTTCTTTCGTAAACTCAACATCTTGCTTTAACCCTGCTTCATTACCGTGAAACTCTAAAAACAATGTAGGTTCTTCTCTGTAACTTGTTTCACTATAATGATTGACTTGTTTCATAGATAGTTCATCAACGAGTTCAATTCTCGCAATCGGAATACCCGCTTGCAATATGTTAATAACAGCTTCTACTGCATCATTTATAGTTGGAAACGATGCTCTCGCGGCCATAACATGCTCCGGTATGCCGTATACTTTTAATGTTAACTCTGTAAAGCATCCAAGCGTACCTTCTGATCCTACGAAAACACCATTTAAATGGTAACCTGATGACGACTTCGCAGCTAAATTCCCAGTATGTATTACTTCCCCATCAGCAAGAACGACTTCTAAATCACGAACTTGATCACGCATTACTCCATACTTAACCGCTGTCGTTCCGCTTGCATTTGTAGCAGCCATTCCCCCTAACGTTGCATCTGCTCCTGGATCCACACTAAAAAACAATCCGTATTTCTTCAATTCTTTATTGAGCTGAGAACGAGTCACTCCTGGCTGTACTTTCACCAGAAAATCTTTCTCTCTTATTTCAAGAATTTTGTTCATTAATGAAAAATCAACCGTAATTCCTTTTTCATAAGGAATTACATGTCCTTCTAAACTAGAACCTACCCCAAACGGAACAACGGGTGTCCCGTGCTCACTCGCTATTTTCATTATCGTGCTAACCTCTTCGGTCGTTTTCGGAAAAACTACTACATCAGGTAAACTACTGGCATGATAAGATTCATCTTTACTATGCAACTCTCTTACTGTTATATTGATTACTACTCGATCTTCGGTAAGTACACCCTTTAATTCATTTACTAAACGCTCTACTGTTATTTCCATCGTACACTCTCCTATTCTCTATAAATTTGAATTATAAAATATGTTAACTATTTTATACATAATAATCCGAAAAATTAAATAATTCAAGTTTTATACATATGCAATTCGTTTCATACTGTCGAATAAACAAAAAGAACTTGCAACAATTACTGCAAGTTCTTTTCTATAAAACTATATTTTAAATGACTTCTTTATTAACAACATAAACCAAATTAAAGTAAATGCCATCAGCGAATGAGAAAACCCAACAATATAAGTTAACCCTTTAAAGTCCGCTCCATTTAACTGAAGAAGCCCTCTTGCTGCCAATGAACCTAACATTAATATTAATGCGATATTATGTACAACAAACCACTTATTAAAACTTTTCGCTTCATGAAACGCGAATACTTTTGCTAATCCTAAAGCAATTAAAAAGAAGAAAAAGCCGAGTACAAGTGTATGTGTATGTAAAAGGTTTAACAAAGTAGATCCTACAATCCCTTTATACTTTCCATACTCCCTAGCGAAAATCCCTGATAATAAACCGATAATCAAATACGTAAACGATGCATTATATAATTTCTTCATTATATACCTCCTTGAGTAGAATGTGTAGTGTGTCATATTTAGTAATAATGATAGTTATATAGTAAAAACTCCTAGTCACCTAGGAGTCATTGTATAAGCATCTCACTCTTTACAATCAATTCTAATTATAAAATATCCCTTTATGCAAAACAAACGAACTTTATGTGAACAATCCGGGATCTTGTAAAATATGTTGCGATTTTGTATTACACAATCCATACTAATGATTATAAATGTTAAAGGTGGTGCAGTAGATTGTGATAGTTCTTGAAACGGAACGACTCGTTCTTCGCTGGTTTCATCTAAAAGATGCTCCATTTATTCTCGAGTTAGTAAACGATCCTGCATGGATTCAGTATGTCGGTGATAAAAGGATTAAAAACTTAGAAGATGCAAAAAAATACATCTTAAACGGACCCGTTGATATGTATAATAAAATGGGCTTCGGCCTTTACTTAGTAGAACGAAAAGAAGATCTCACTCCGCTCGGTATGTGTGGCCTTATTAAAAGAGATTCATTAGAAGATGTTGATATCGGCTTTGCCTTTTTAGAGAAATTCCGTTCGAAAGGATATGGCTACGAGTCAGCTTCTGCTGTAATCGAATACGGAGTACAAAAACTAGGTCTGAAACGAATTGTAGCCATTACTACTACTGATAACATCCAGTCAGGAAAGCTTTTAGAAAAAGTAGGATTGAAGTTCGAAGAGATCATTTCGAACTCAGGGGAAGATTTAAAATTATTCGGCTATAACGCGTAAAAAGATTTTGAAAGAAAAACCCTTGATCTATCTACGCTAAGCAGAAAATCAAGGGTTTTATTTATGTTCTAAGAGGCGTAATGATCCAATAGAATGCTCTTCAATATGTAAATCTGTTTCGTGATGTAGTAAACCATCAATGACATGAACGGCATCCCTAGCATTCGGATTAATCACTTTTGTATGAAAGCTAGAGAATTGATCACTCATAAAGCGATAAAGTGAAACTTTAATTAGTGGGGGTTTTCTTCATCCCCCACTGATTATTAGCCTTCACCAATCGGACTTTAATGGTAGCACCTTTACCTGTTCCGTACTGTGGATTTGCGTCTGCATGTAAAGATGAAACCCCCATTTGCATGCCCATCCCATCTGAAGACGAAGTGGTACCATCTCCCCAATAAGAAGCTAAATCTAGTTGGTGCTGGTAATTTACTAATGTTGCTTGTGCCTTATTCATTGAATCTTCACCACTCATTTTTTATCGGACTTCTTTTTACTGTACTTTTATTTTCTTTATGAGTTATTAGAAAAATAATTGTCTATATAAGTCTTTATTTTTTCAAAATCCTTTTCCATAAATAAGTTTGCTGGTACTTCAATTATTGGAAGATTATTTTCATTATCAAAAGGTGGACACGGTTTGGGAACTACCAAATAGTCAACTGAGTTTTTATCCCTAATATAATTAATCGAAACATCATAATACTCAGAAAAATATCCCTTCAAATCATCCTGATTCCTTAAAAATGGTAGAGAAAATATTGAACCATAATTTATACCAGCGTCGACAATTAATACAAAGCATATTTTTTTCATGATACACCCTCCTAGTATAATAAGTTTTAAGTTAATAACTGTTCCTTGAAAATTAAATAGTTTTTATCTTCAAGAGCTACATCAAAAAATGATGTATGGGTAAAATTTAGTCTTGGATACCAGGGGTTTCCCAAAATAATGGAAGTGCAGAAATGGATCCATCGGGAATATGCTTACTCCTCCTGTAGTTCGAGCACGTTAAAAGACTGCGACCTAGACCAAAATGCACTGCATACGCACAAGCTGTATCGGTTTCCTTTTTCTTTATATTCAATTAAATTATATCATTATTTTACATAAATTTACATACTTTGTTTTTTATTTTATTGGTAAACTTATGCTTAGCGTATAATTTCCGCGTTTCGTCGGCAGGACCCCTTATATGGAATCTTGTACAATACCGTATTGAAATTAAATATGCCTAAATGGACTGCACATATGGTAGCTACGTTATTTTCTCTTGGTAGTGCCTATCAAGCTTTTGTAAATTTTTTTGTATAACACGCAACAAAAAGGTCGCCACTTACGGCGACCTTTTTACTATTTCACTTCTACCGTATAATTCCCTGTTCCCCCGCCATACTGATACACATGTAAATAATATTTCCCTGGATACGTGTAGTAACTTCCTACTAACTTATTTCCTTCTTGCTGGGCATACGTAACGTAATTATTTAAATCTGCTTCCGAATAAAGAACCCAGTTTACTCCAATATTATTTTCCTTCGTTACATTAATTTGCAGGTTTTTCGCCGTTTCCACATTTATTTCAAAGTAATCACTCGTATCACCGTTTCCTAAACTAGCACGTAAAACTTGATTGAATTGCAGTTTATTTGCTGTCTGGAATGAGTTATTCGGCTCTTTTTCTACACTATTATCTTCTTTCTTTTGAACCGTTACATTCGTTGTAGCAGTATTCGTTAATCCTTTGTCATCTGTTACTGTTAATTTTGCCGTATATGTTCCTTCTTTTGTGTATACATGAGTCGGATTTTGTTCATTACTTACAGTACCATCACCAAACTCCCATTTATAAGCAACAATTTTTCCATCTTCATCTTTCGATCCATCGCTTTTAAACGAAATTGCTGCATTTACATTTCCGCTATATGGGCCGTTTATAACCGCAACTGGCGCTTTATTCACAGCACCTTCTTCTGTATTAATCCCATGGAATACAACATCATACTCAAATTGTCCTGCTGCATTCACACGGTAATTTACGAAATAAGCTGTTACTGTTTTATAGCCTGTCCATTCTTTCGCACTTAAACGTTTTAACGTATCATTTACGTTTTGTGTAATTGTCTTCCAGTCTTCATATTCTCTTTTTGCAGTCGTACCTGTATATGTTCCTTGTAGTGTAAATGTATGAAAGAACTGTGATTTGTTTTTCTTAACTGATACATTACTTAATTTTGCTTCTGCTGTAATTTCTGCTGCAATATCTGAAACTGGTTTCGGTGCGTGCGTCGCTAAATAATCATCTGATACTAATGGAACATTATATTTCTCACGGTTATCTACTAACATTTGCATATAGTCTTGATACTCTTTATTTAAATTCGCATCTTTACTTAAAGCAGAGCGGTATGCATCATATGCTGTTACATCATTTTTCCTAATAAGATCATGAATTTTGTCAAACATATCATATCTCTTATTGTACATGTACGATTGTAAAGCGAAGGAATAATTATAGAAATCCCACGTTCCATATTTTGCGTTTAACGTTCTCTCTGCTGTATAACGTTCTGCTGGATTTGAAGATATTCCTCCTATAATACTCTTTCTCGGTACAACATTATCTGTTCTCGTTGCACCTGCAAAAAACTCCGCATTCCCTTCTTCAAACCAAGATAATCTCTCATTCTCATACATCTTCCCTTGTCCCCAAAGTCCTGGCACTTCATATCTACCTTGTAAATAATGCGTGAACTCATGTCGGAACAATTCTTCCAAACTATAAATGCTTTCTTCTGGCGTACGTTCATAAGTAAAGAACGTACCTGTTCCTTCTATATAAAGACCGCCGTTATTTGTTTCATACCCGTATAATTGACGGTTAAATTGATATTCAGCTGGGCTATTATAAATAACCATCGTTAATACATCATCAGGATTGCCTTTTTCTAACGGCTGGTCACTTTCAACCGTACGATGGAATTGTGCCTTCACTTCTTTTGCCGCCCAATATAGACGTTTTACTTTTTCCTCAGTCACCTTATCTCCAGCTTTTAACACAATTGCTCCATCATCGAACGTATACGTTTTCGGTAAATATTTTTTCTTACCATCTTCTCTTATTTGATCTAGATCAACCACTTTACCATTCGCATCTTTCCCGCCATAATTCGTCGCAATTTGCTCAGCAGCTACGAAATATTGCTCACTTAAATACGGATAGATTTTTATGGCATCTGTTACAACTTGTAACCCTTTCGTTTCTGTACTATGGAACGTACCAAGTCTACCTGTATAATAAATACCATTATTAATTAACCAACCATTTTTCGCTGTCACCGTTCCAATTAAGGCAAAACGACTTAATTCATTAATATAGCTATCAATTTTTTGATACCATATTGTATCTTTCGGTGCTTTTCTCGTATCGTACAAATACGATTGAATATCGTAATCAACACCTTGCATAATATCGTAAATCGCATTTCCAGCTGAAAGATTATCTACCAATGTAGAAAAATTATCATTATATTGTTTAAAAATCTTTGCAGCTGATGTGATCGTTTCCACATCACTTGAAGCATTTCCAATTAATTTTCCATATGATGAGACAACTCTATTTTGTTCTAATGTACCGAGTTTAAAATTCGGGTTATTCGCAATCGTTTTTAGTGCAGGTAAGCATTTATCATGATAGCTTCGCTCATTTAGTTTACTTAATTCTGTATGATAAAATCCTAAATAAAAACCAGATCGTAACACCTCTACTAAAGTCTCAATCCCTTTTGAATCATCTTTCGTATAAGCTTGTCCTTGCTGGTTCAATTTATCAATAATTGCCTGCATTCTACTATCATTTTGATAGAATGCAAGACTATCCTTATTAAACTGAAATAGCCCAGTAATTTGCTCCCAATCAATTGTTACAAGTAAGTCCACTAACTGCTGATTGCTCAATTGATTTAATTCAGCAATTGTATACGTTTTCGCTACAGCTAATTGCTTACTTTCCTTTTTCACTTCAGGTGGCCTTTGGGACAAATCAGCAAATTGTAGCCTTTTCTCAAAAGACTTATTTTCCAGCACTTTTGATGAATGAGCTAATTCTTGCACTGGTAATTGTAAACCAATCGGCTCCATTTTGAGCACATTCCGATATGAAACTTGCTCTCCCTTTGTACCTTCTGCCAATGCGTCCCCTTGAAAACTCCCTAACATGAAACTAGCAAAACTTACCCCTATTAACACTTTTTTTGAATAGCCTTTCATGCTCTCCCCTACCTTACATTTTTTAGTGTACCGCACCATTATTTTACTATTTTCACTTTTTATACTGTATTGAGAAAAAATAAGGTAACGTTCACACATGTATCCATACCATGCAAAATTAACACTTGACTTTATGTGCGTTTTATATCAAAAAAAGATAGATAATAGCGAAATTCCCGCTACATCTATCCTCGTTTTCAAAACTATGATTTTAACTTTATGAATGTAACTTCTGGTAATGTTTGCATATGCTGAATAAACTCATTCTTTTCTTCTGACGATATGTTTTTCAGTTGCATCCCTACCTTATAAACAATTTCTATCCCTTGCTGTGAAGCTTCCACTTCATATGAAAGTATTGGAATGCCTTTCATATGAAGTGTTTCTAATATTTGTTGTACTGCTTCACGTTTATTTATACACATTTGCACCATTATATTTTGCGGAAATAAAAATTGCACCTTAAAAATACGACTTACAATCTCTAAACCAATTAAAACAAGAATCGTCGCTCCAATTCCTACTACATACATACCAGCACCAATTGCTAATCCAATTCCTGCTGTAGCCCATAAACCAGCTGCTGTCGTTAATCCTTTCACCGCCTGCTTTTGAATAATAATTGTACCTGCACCTAAAAAACCTACTCCACTAACAACTTGCGCTGCAATACGACTCGGATCTAGTGCCATATGATCTTCATTCATAATATCTGAAAAAGCATATTTCGAAACGACCATTATTAAAGCACTTCCTACCGCTACTAGGAAATGTGTTTTTAAGCCCGCTTCTTTTGATCGAATTTCCCTTTCAATACCGATTATTGCTCCTAACAAACCAGCAACACCGATTCGTATAATGAAATCAATATTTACACTCACGAGCTCTTCCCCCTTTCATTCATTATAGATAGATAAAATAAAAATTATCACACACATCCATTTATCGATATGAAGGAATTTTACTAAAATACACTTAATACCTAGGCCGTTTTATGTTAATATTTTAAATATTAACATAAAATAAATAACTTCTAATTTTAAACATCCAATCATTTTCTTGAAAAAACAAAGGTGGATAACATGAAATGAGGTTGAGAAAATTAAGAAAACGCTTTCATTTTGTGTCGTAATTTTTTTATACATACTACATAAATAAAGGAGCTTATTAACAATGAACGTCTCTTTACTTACACCTACTATCGATTTACAAGAAGAATACTTAGATTTTTATAACGAATGGAAAGATAGCGGTGAAACGATGATTCCGTGGGTTATTACAAAGGATCCTTCTAACTTCCCCGCTATGGTACAAGAATTACTCGATGCACATAATGGAATAAATCTTCCTGACTCTTGGGTACCAGATTCTACGTATTGGCTCGTTACAGATCATAATAGGATCGTAGGAGCTGTTAATATACGTCATAGTTTAACCGAACATTTATTTAACGCTGGCGGTCATATCGGTTATGGCATTCGCCCTTCTGAAAGAAGAAAAGGTTATGCTACGAAATTACTAGCATTATCACTGGAAAAAGCGAAGCAATTAAACATCACGAAAGCACTGATCGTTTGCGATGAAGTAAATACTGCTTCAGAAAAAACAATTTTACATAACGGCGGGCTTCGTGATGAGGATTTCATTGAGGAAGATGGGAATGTAGTAAGACGTTTTTGGATTGAGCTATGATGAAGTCCTCCAATGAAAATAATCTTGTTATAGAGAAGTATAGTAAAAATAATGAGCTACAAGTAAAACAACTTATTGATTTATACAATGAAGAATCGTACGTATTTCACTTATTACAAGATAATAAAACAAAATGTGCGTATGTTGCCTACTATAAAAAAGATGTAGTAGGCATCTTTTTCACCTGGGGCAGTAACTTCCATCCATACTGCACATACTTTCGAATATATACGAATCCTTTCTATGCAGAGCTACACATTGAAGAATTTTTATTAAACGAGATTCAAAAGCGAGAAAACTTTAAACTCCCATTACAAACCTCTATATGGGAAACATCAGCTCATTTAAAAACGTTTTTTGAAGAACATAATTTTACGGAAATTCGAAGAACATATATGCCGATATTAGACTTACAAAAAATAGTTTCTATCGATATAGTCCCTAATTCAAATTATCATGTACAAACTTTATCGAACATCGTATCAAATAATAATTTATTAGAAAAACTAGCCTACTTAGTAAAAGAAAATTATGAGCAAACCCACCTAACAAATCCCGTTGCCTCATTCCCACTACAAACTTGGCAAGAGATGATTTTAGCTGATGACGTACTACTAGATGGGAGCTTTCTCATTATAAATGAAGAGCATCAAATTATGGCATACTCTTTCCTCCATACATCAGAAAAGGATAATACGGTAGAACTAGGATGGTGCGGAACTCACACGAAAGACGATTTATCCTTACTGAAACTGCTCGTTTTCGAACAATTTATGTATGCAAATAAACACGGCTATTCTTTCATTCAAGGTGAATTCGATTCAACAAGTATATATGCAATGGAGATATTAAAATCCGTTCCTTTCAATCCTTGTGCTACCTGGATTACGTATCAAAAAGAAGTCGGAAGGTAATTATACACCTTCCGACTTCTTTTATGCTGTTTCTATTTCAAACTGTACTGTAATACCACTCGGGTCTACTACAGTAAATCCAGTTAAAATCTCATTTATTCCATGTTGTTTTTCTATTAATCTTTCTTTCACTTCATCTAACGCTTCTTTATGCGGTAATACAATCGTATATACCTTAAGTCCAGTTGCATGTGCTGGTGAATGCGGGTTATTTACTCCGTTCCACGTATTTGCGCCTATATGGTGATGATATCCTCCTGCAGAAATGAATAAGCAGTCATCTTCACGTTGCTGCACTTCAAAGCCTACTGTATCTA
Organism: Bacillus cereus group sp. Bc061; assembly: GCF_027715825.1. Classification (NCBI taxonomy): domain Bacteria; kingdom Bacillati; phylum Bacillota; class Bacilli; order Caryophanales; family Bacillaceae; genus Bacillus; species Bacillus cereus group sp. Bc061. The sequence goes on along the minus strand of NZ_JAQFTZ010000005.1, from coordinate 139,865 downwards.
CATAAAAGTCATGTGACTCTTCTACATTAGCTATTCGTAAATGTACATGTCCAACGACAGTATTAGCAGGTAATCCATCAAACTCATAATCAACAAGCGTTGCTAGGTCTTTTAAATCCAGCGGGGTACTTCCTCCTGGCCCTTCTCCCCATTGATCGCGCGGACGATCCGCATATATTTCAATACCATTTCCCTCTAAGTCTTGTAAATAAAACGCTTCGCTATACGTATGATCGCTTGCGCTATTAAACCTTGAAATTGGTAAAATTTCATTTGAATATGTATAACGTCCCTCTTGCTCAGCCGGACTATCAATTACATTCTTATTACGAATCACACCAAATAATGCCGACGCAAAAGCCTCACGAGTCGGAACCAAAAAGGCTACATGATATATACCAGTCGTACGCGGCTCTTGCAGTACCCCGTCCTCTAACTTTTCAAGAACAAGTAATGTATTCTTTCCACCTTTTCCAGATAAATATGCTTTATTCCCCTCTTGCTTAATTACTTCTAAGCCTACAACATTCTCATAAAAGGAAATTTGACGTTCTAAATCTATCACCTTAAATTCAACATGACCAATACGTGTTTTCGGATGAATCTGTACCATAAATAACTCCATCTCCTTATCCCAATATTCTTCCATTACATATAACCGTTACTATGAAGGATACAACTAAAATCATCCTATGTAAATAAGAAAAGTCAGAATTTACACTTATTTTTATATTCATAATAAAAAGTCACCTCTTCTAACTTTCAGAAAAGGTGACTTTACAAAAATAGTCTGTTCTAATTCTTATCGCATTTTATGTACTTCAGCAACTAACTTTCCGCCCTGAATGCCCATATAAAGCTTCACAGGTGCATCATTCGTATTTTCAAACACTAAGTCTAAGTATGGATATGCAATTGTAGCATCTCTTCCTTGTGGAACGTAACCTACCGTTTTAGAATGTGTTGTTCTCTCTACCATTTTCAAACCAGCTTGATCTGCCGCATTGTATAATGTTGATGATGTTTGACAAACACCACCGCCATATCCATCTACTAATTTACCATCTACAATTTCTTTTCCTAATTGATATCCTTTATCTGGCGTTGTATCACCAATTAATGCATTGAAAGAGAAACGGTCTCCTTTTGCTAATACAACTCCATTTATGCTCGCTGCTGACAAACGAATATTTTCAATACGGCCACCTGTTGAGCCACCTAAATTCGTTTCATATCTACCAATTACCGTACCACTTCCTTGCGCATCACTTAATGTTGCAGTAGGCTTCTTCTCAACAATAGGTAATTGATAGGAAGAATCCCACATACCTACGTTTAATAATTTATCTACTAATTCTTTTTCCATTAATTCATAAGAAGGTTTCCCTTCTTGCCAACTTCCATCAGATCCTAGACGTGAAGGGACCATCTTTTTGTCAACATTTTTCCCAACTTCCCTAGCAACCTTCTCAACTGATTTTTTAAATTTCGCTTCATCTTCAAAATAACCTAGACTCGACAAATCTAACTTTTTTACTTCCGTACCTGTACGCCCATCTACTAAACTAATAGAATCCTGTACTTCTGCTTTAGCCTCTACCGTGTGGCCACCAATATCACTTACTAATGCAACATCACTTACTTTTGTACCACAGCCACTCACTACAGCTACACATAAAACCCCAACTAATATACCCTTTACTTTACGGAACAATATACTCTCCCCTTTTCCCCAATACTACTTTTATGTATTATTTCATTTTTATGTATGTTTTGTTACGATCATTTTACAATATATTTATAAATTGTTACAAGTTATTTTTTACTCTATATAAATTACTCTTTTCTTTTCCAAATGTCTATATATATTTACATAAAAGTTTGAGTTTGATAGAATTGTAACCTTTACGTAACCTCTCCCTATTATCCAGTATATACCATAAAACGAACGAAATACAAATGTAAAACTCCATATTCGTATTTATAAAAAACATCCTGTGAACATAAATAGGTATTTGCCGTGCCACACTCCGCTTTTACACATACATTATGGTGAATTAACCTATTTTAAAGAAATGGAGGATGTTTTTATGTACCCCTACAATCCATACGATCCATATAACCAAACTGGTTATCAACCTCAATATGATTTACAAGCACAATACCAACAATATATAGATCCAGTAGAACAAGGTAATCCATATGATCAAACTCGACAATTCCAACTTCCAATCTCTTTTCCTGGTGCTGGAAACCGTCAATTAGAAAGACGAGTAAATGAGCTTGAACAAAGAGTACGTCAATTAGAAAACACGGTTGAACGTCATACACGTAGATTAAACCGCTTAAACCAACGTTTACGTACAGTAGAAAACAGACTGAACATTCCATTTTCAGCATTAGAAGACGGATTTTAATTTCGAAAATAAAAAATATATGAAGGAAGGGGGCTTCCCCTTCCTTATATAAATTGACGAAAGTTTTTTCCATCTCTATACTGATAAGAGTTAATGAAATGAAACAAGGTGATAAATATGGATTTTGAAATAAATTATCTTTCCTTTTATGTTGTACAAGTAGAAGGAAAAGGCGAAGCTGTTGATAAACGCTACAAACATTTTCAAACATTAGACGCTGAAGAGTATGAAGATAGCTCCTTAAAAGAATTTTTGAATGGAGAATTATTAAAAATTTCAAAGAGAAAAGTAGAACGTCATGCGAAAACAGAGCAAGCTCCGACAAAGATCGGTCGCTTTATTGTAGAAGAAGGGCACGAACTTGATTCAAATCCTCATTACAACTTATTTAATCGCATCCGCTTTGCAGAAACGAAGGAAAACTTCAAAGATATGAGCGAACCTCTCGTTTATACATATCTTGACACAAGTGCTGTACGCGGTGGTGTATTTTTAATTGCGCAAGCTAAACTACGCAAATACTTTGATGATCCATTCGTTTTCGTTATGAAATGTGACTTCGAGCCGAAAGTCGCTTCCATTTCCGATGAATCCACACTAATTCGTAACGTTGAAATGGCCATCACAACAAAAAATATGAAATCTATCCAATATCCGTACATGCCCGAAGAAGGTATGGTCGAAGTGGGCGAGCTAAAGATTCACCAAGCATCACACGCCCGTTACTTTGAAGACTTCTTAAAATTCGTCGAATACGAACGCTCTATGCCTGAAATTATGAAAACACAAGTAATGGACATGGTATACGACCAAATTGAAGATGTATTTGAAGAAGGTACGGAAGAGCGCGAACAGTTCGACCAAGCAATGGAAGTATGGGCTGCCAGTCCGAAACGCGAAATTATGGAACAATTTTCAACCGAAGAAGTAATGGAAGCTACCGCTCAAATCGTCGAGCATGCGCCTGAAGTGGAATTGAAGCTAAAAGCGGATCATATCTCTGTGAAAGCCCTACTTGCTGATTTCGGGGATCAAATACATATCGCAAAGGTAAATGACCGATACGTATTAATGATTGAGGCTGATACACTTACATTTGAGAAAGGCTTCTCTCCTATTGAATTTCTGAAGCCAGACGAGTTGCAAGACGTAATTGAACGGATTGAGAATAAGCAGCAGTATTCTTATGATCCGAACGGGATTGAATAAACCATTCTATATCCCTATTTTTACAGAGCACTATTAACAAACGATCTTTTATTTGTGACACATTTGAAAGTTATGTAAAAAACCGATTCTACTAAGAATCGGTTTTTCTGCTTTATAATAAAATATGCTTATTTTTGATCCAAGAGGACATTTGTCACAGGATTCAGTAGATTTGTTTTTTGGTGTACAAGTGTATTTCCATTAGAGTAGTCACTATGTATATTGGTAAAATGAAATTTTCACTTCACTACCTCAAACTTATTGTACTCATAAAAAGATAATTGAAAACGATATTCCGGATGCTCTCTCACCCAATCGTAGGCTTCTTCTAAAATTTCCATTTTATTTTGTAAGTCATTAAGTTCACTACATACGTCCTTTTTCTGTTTGCACAAAGGACAGAATCCATTCACTATTTCGACACTCGTTGCCCTAATCGTTTTACTTTCTAAATCAACTACTAGACGAAGAATAAAAGAATGCTCCGCTTTTGTAGTCACCATCATTTCAGCAGTCCCATCCTCATTCCAAAAGACTCCGTTTAATTCCATCTGTACGGTGACATCTTTAATATCCAAGTCTATCACTATTATACCTCCCATATATAAGACTCTTAGCTTACTCTTCTATTTTAATCTTTAATACACCACGATTTAAAGATATATTAAGCCTTTTCCAATTCTTCTAAATCCGGTTACCTTTCCTTTCATTTATACATATACTACTATAAACTTACGTTAATAGAATGGGGGATATATATGGGCTGTTACAATTCATCAGAAAGAAGAATATACGAACTTGAACAACAAATAAAAAATTTTAAATTTCAGGTTTATGACTTAAATGAAAGAGTTCGTCAATTAGAAAATACAGTTGAGCGACATAGCCGCCGACTGAACCGTTTAAACCAACGTTTACGTACTGTAGAAAACCGATTAAACATTCCATTTTCAGAAGATGAATAATAACTCGTTAATTCAAACAATGTAAACATTGCTATTACCACTATATTTCCAACTAAACTTCAGCAACTTAACCCTGAAGTCTAGTTGTACATATGAATAAAATAGACTATGTCATTAATTTTCTTCTACTACTTTCTCCATCTCAGCCAAATACCTAATCTGTCTTTCCGCCTTTCTAACCGCCGTACGAAAATGCTTTTTCAGTAGTTCTATTGTAGATTCACTTATATCATATCTTTCCGTTATACTTTCCCACGTGTCGCTACTTTCAAATGTACTCCAAACGAAAGGACGCTCAGTATTTTTTCTCATTTCTTTAAATACCCATTTTCGCATCTTTTTTTTCGCTTTTTCTGTTAGTTTTCCGTCCTTTACAAGCTCGAGTTCACCATGTCTTTTATATCTTTTAGTAATATCTCTCTCGCTATATGCTTTAAGAAGTATGTTCGCTGTATTCTCAGCATCCGCTAAAGCACGGTGCTGCTTCCCTTCCCATATTAAACCGAGCTGTTCTACTGCAGATTGTAAACTTGGTGTATGCTCAAACAATTCTTCATACGCTTGAAAAACAAATTTTTGTAAATCAATTCTTCTTTCTTTTTCCATACAAGGGCATTCTACAGCATGTAACGTACAATCATGAGATAGAAATCGATAATCTTCTTTTCCCCATGTAACAAATATAGAATCTTCTCCGATAAACTGAATAAATCTCTCTATAATTTGCGGAAATTTCTCTACATTCATTAAATCTTTCTTTGTAATTCCCGTTAATTTTGTCGTATGACGAGTAAGTCGTGCACCGGGTTTTACTAACTCCGAAAATTCTCCAATTATCTTCATTGTACTTGCTTCTATTTTTACAGCTCCGATATCAACTATCTCTGACGGATCTTCTGATTTATATGGCCTAAAATTTCTCTCTATATCAAACACAATAAAATGTGTAGCGTTTTCCAATTTATTTACCTCTTTCTACATTCCTTTTCACACACATACTTTATTTTCAGTATTTATTTATTCATACACTTTATGCATGTAATACTTCATCTAAAAAACGAAAATTCAATCTCATTATGCTATGTACATAGGAGGTTCTTCAATTAAAACGCAAAAAAAAAGAAGGGCAAGCCCTTCTTTTTTCCACAATTACTTCTTGTTAACGTTAGTAGCTTGAGGTCCACGGTTACCTTGTTCTACTTCGAAAGTAACTTCTTGACCTTCTTCTAAAGTTTTGAAGCCTTCGCCTTGGATAGCTGAGAAATGTACGAATACGTCTTCTCCGCCTTCAACTTCGATGAATCCGAAACCTTTTTCTGAGTTAAACCATTTTACTTTACCGTTTTGCATGAAAAAAATCCTCCTACAATGTACCTATATGTACATATTCATTTTCAACCACTTTACAAAAATAAGTCAGACATTAAAAAAACTGCAACTCTGAGGAGATTTAACATTGCTATCCTCCTCGGAAGTTACAGCTCATTTAAATCTCTATATTATTAAAAGTAAAATGGTTTAAATATAATATATCATATCAATATAATAAAAGCAAAGTTTTTTTTACTATACAACTTTTTTCTTCCATTGCATTGCTTTTGATTCACCTGATCCAGCTACAACATAGCCTTCTTTTTCGTTCACGATGCGCCAACCATGCCCTTTAACTGAGTCACATACTGTAACAATTCCTTCTTCTAGAAGTACACGACAAACGGTACTAATCCCCGCCTTATTTTGCGTTGACGTTGTATATAGCACATGTTGATCTACACTTAAGTCTAAATAGCTACTTGCTTTTTGCTCACTTTGACATGTGTGCCAATATGTTTTTTCACTCTCTATACTTTCATCTATTTTACAAAAAGAAATATTACCGCTAATCCCCTTGCACGACCCACTGGCTGCTACTAAATAAGAATTGTGTAACGTCAACGCTGAAATCATCTGATTCATTACGATTTTAATCCTCTTTAACTTACGTGTCTCCAAATTAAAGAGCCAAACACCACCATATTTAGCATGTATTTTCGTACCGATAAATAAGTAATGTTTATATAAAAACAACGATCGAATAGATGGTGCTCCGCCACCATATTCAAGAAATGGATGAATGGTTTCCCATGTCGAACCAAAATCATTCGAATGATACAACGTTTTATCTCCATGAGCAATGACAGTTCCTTCTATATTACTACACACGTTCCAACTCGTTGCCTTTGTTGGAAAACGTTGAACCGTCCAATTCTCTCCACCATTCATACTACGAATAAAAATTCCTTCGTCACCTACACCATACACTACATTATCTTCGCTATGTAAATCCCTAATTCGTTTTTGAAAACCATTTAAAATTTGTTTCCATTCTCCGTCTTGTTCAATAAATAAACCATTATATGTAGTAGCTAACATAAGCTTTCCATCTCTTAACTTTGTAATAGCGGTCGCACTTAACATTGTCTCCACGTTGACACTCCCATTCTTAGAACTTCTCAGCAAATGCAATTGCAAAATTACTGCATTTTTCAACATCCTCTTCATCTTCTGGAGCTAGTTCGATTTTCAACCCTTCTTGTACAAGCTCTGCACCGCGCTCTACAAGTCTTTCTTCAAATATCGTTACCGCTTCACAAAATAGTTCATACGCCGTATCACCTGATCCGAATACCGCTACTTTCTTCCCTGATAAATCTATATTTTCTAAGTCATCATGGAAATCTTCCGCTTCAAATGGTAATTCCCCATCTCCCCACGTATAAGATCCTAAAATGATTCCATCATAAGCTAATAATTCTTCAGCATCCATGCCTTCCATTTCTTGCAATACTACTTCATGATCAAAAGCATCTAAACTAACTTTAATTAAATCAGCAATACTCTCTGTATTTCCTGACATACTTGCATAAGCTATTAAAATTTTTGCCACTTTGGCATCCCCCTCTTACAATAAATGATTCTCATTCTCATTATATTAATAATGATAATCAATTTCAATTATATTTTTTATTTTTATTTATTCCATATAAAAAAGCACAGATGACTATACAATCATCTGTGCTTTTTATTACTTTTTAAAAATACCAAACGGCTTTCCAACTGGTAAAACAACTTTACCAAAGTGTGTGTTTAACACTGCTGCTGCTGAACCATAGAAAGATAATAATGAAATAAGAAGTTCAGAATATGCTGCTAAATTATGCATTGCATGGGGCATAACACCTAAAGTACTTAATGAAAGACCGATAAATAAGAAATCAATAAGGACGAAAATCATAAATAATACTTTATGTGTTTCCATTGCACCAATTGTCATAAAGATTGTGAAAATTAAATATCCGATAAAGGCTACACCAAGCTGTTTTGAATCTGCAGCTTGTGCTAATTTTTCGCCAAATACTCCAAGTTGAATTAACCAAGTCATTCCAACACCTAGCCAAAATAGACCGTATGCACCGAATGCTGTTGTACCGAATGTATTGTTATGCTTTGCATCGTGAATGCAAGCAAAGATTTGTGCAAATCCTCCTAAAAAGATTGCCCATGGTAATACTAGTGAAACGCCATCTGTTAAGCCTAACTTTTGAGATGATGCTACAAGTGTTACCATCGCTAATCCAAATAGACCAATTCCAGATGGATCTGCTGTTGTCATTTTCACATGATGTGTAGTTGTTTGATTGCTCATATAAACCTCCTGATTATAAACATACTCGAATACAATACTTAAATCAGAAGACTATGTCAATGGTTTTTTTTGTATGTTGTCAGACCTTATATTTTATAATGTTCTAATATACTTTCAACCACTTCATACGGTTTTATATTCACTTTTTCCAACTCATATATCGGCAACCATAACGGAATATAAATCCCTCTATCTTTCATTTCGAATTCTTCAGCTTTACCACTTCCAAAAACTCCACCTACAATATCGGCATTAAAATAATACTCCACCTTTGCAATTAGATGCTCCACTTTTATATGTACCCCTAATTCTTCAAAAATTTCTCGCTTTGTTGCTTCTTCAGGTGTTTCTCCTTCTTCAATTCCTCCACCTGGAAAAACATAGTACGTTTCATCTTCTCGGATACGTTTTATAAGAGCAATTTTCCCTTCCTGCACAATGATAGCCGCGCCGCGATTTCTTGTCATTTTATTACCTCAATACCGATCGCAACTGTTCCCCACTTTTGTTCTTGTTCTTTCGTATATATTTTGTATGTACTTTCTAACATTTCCTCTAAACTATCATTTTCACAATCCAATAATTTTTTATCAATTTGTTCGTACATTGCTTGAAAGTTTTTATATCGTTTTATCTCCGTTACTTTTACAGCCATCGTTGCTGCTGTCGTAAGGTTCGTGAATACAATATGATCGCCTTGTTTTATGAGTTGACGCTTTTTATCGTATAAGCGCACTTCATACACTTTTTTTCCTGATTGAATTGACTGAAAAGGTTTATTATATAATCCCATTTCATATCTCATACATTCCACTCCCATTTATTTATTTTACCTATTAACACTGGTCACCTTACTACACCTTGCATATAATATTCCACGCTTATTTCTTGATTGAGAAAGAAGGTTGAAGAATCATGTTATATTTAAATCAAAAACCTGAATATAGTAAGTATGATATCGGTGATTATACTTATAGTAAAGTAGGTCCAACTATTTTTTCTTGGAATGATGAAACGAAATTAAAAATAGGTAAGTTTTGTTCATTAGGAGAAGAAGTTGTTTTCATACTTGGCGGAGAACATCGCGCGGACTGGATAACGACTTATCCATTTAACGCTCTTTTCAGCGAAGGAGCCCATATTACTGGTCACCCCTCTTCAAAAGGTGACATTGTAGTCGGCAATGATGTATGGATTGGTTATCAATCCTGCATTTTATCTGGTGTTACGATTGGTAACGGTGCCATTATTGGCGCAAAGAGTGTTGTTACAAAGGATGTACCGCCATATGCAATTGTAGCTGGTAATCCTGCAAAATTTGTTCGATATCGTTTCCCACAAGAAACAATTGACAAACTAGAAAATATCTCATGGTGGGACTGGGACATTTCTGTTATAAAAGGAGCTATTCCATTTCTACTCTCCGACAAAATTGATGAATTTTTCAGCTCACCCGAAAAAGAATCTACTTGATTCATACAGAAAGAGCATCCTTCTCTTACAGGATGCTCTTTCTGCATTTATTTTCTCTTTATTTGCAAGTGATCACACGGAGAACATTGAAAAGAAATTTTCCCTAAACAATTAAGATTCGTTTCGCAAATTTGTTCTATCGTTGGAACAAATGGAATAACAACTATATTACTTTCTACTATTTGTGTAACAGGTGGTAACACTGTGCCTACTTGATGTTCGAAACGAATACTTGCTTGATTTATATAATTCCCCGAACCACTTGGGGCACTCTGAACTACTACTTGGAACGAAACTGTTCGTGCTTCACCTGGATTTAAATTCCCTATAAGAAATCCTGATACCGGGCTTACATTTGGTACTGGTGTATTATCAACCGTTACACTTCCAAGGACAAATCGAACACTACTATCTAACATATCTTGAAAACGAATATTTTGTATGACAGTATCACCCGTATTTGTAATAACTGTCGTAAACGTAATAATATCTCCAATTGTTGCTACCTGTAAATTTGCCGTTTTTACGACTGTCGTTGAGACATTTTGAGGAATAAACGGGATAACAACTGTATTGCTATCACCTTCAACTACTACTGGCGGCTCATTCGGGTTTACAATTGCTAGCCCATTTGCTATAGCAGTATTTGTAACTAAATTATTTATTTGTCCTCCTGTTATTACAACTTGGAAATTAATAATGGCTGCATCATTTGGCTGAAAATCACCTAATGGAATACCGGTATTTGGATTAGCAAATGGAAGAGCTACATCGTTTACCGTTACCGTGCCATTTATAAATAACGTATTTGGATCAATGATATCCGTTAACACAATGTTGGTCACAGGAACTGTACTATCATTTATAACGGCAATTCCGTAAGTGACAACATCTCCTACCATTGCTACTTCAAAGTTTGCTCCTTTTGCAACAAATAAGATTGCAGTATTTACCGTCACTATAACTGTATTGCTCGTGTCCATCACTGTAACTGGAGGCTCTCCTGGTACTAAAATATATTCTGCTAACGCCCCAGCAACGTTTACTACTGTACCACCATCTGGAAAACTTGTAATCGTAGCTTTATATGTTACAAGTGCCGTCTCACCAACTGGAATATCTGGTATCGTAAATCCAATTTGCGGATTTACCCCCGGTTGCAGAACCCCATTTATCGTTACACTATTTGGAACGAAATCAGCTTCCTGAGATAGCACATCGATAAATTGAACATTCATTGCATCAGCAGTACCAGTATTTAATATACGAACCGTATACGTTACCGTTTCTCCTACGCCAACAATTGAATGGTCTACTTCTTTTAGCATATCTAAGCTACCTCTATTTACCGGCGTAACCGTCGTATTACTTGAATTTGTAATTGTAGACGGAGGTTCTCCTGGAATCAATTCGAAATCACCCGTTACTCTCGCTGTATTCATAATGCTACTAGAAGACGGAACCGAGATTACATTTACTTCAAATGTAATTAATACGCTATCCCCTACAGCAAGATCCGGTAATGAAAAGCCTACAAATGGATCTAATCCTACTTGCGGAATCCCATTTATTTGTACACTTCCAGGAACGAATTCTAAACTAGGTGATGGAACATCGATAAACTGAACATTCGTTGCTGTTACCGTTCCCGTATTTGTAACTTGCACACTATACGTTAACGTATCTCCTAAACGTGTCGCTTCTTTATTTACAGATTTTATAACGCTAAATCGTCCTCTATTCACTCTAGTTATCGTCGTATTACTCGGCTCTGTTACTACAACTGGTAGTTCTCCTGGCACTAAAGTAAAGCTTCCTGTTATATTTGCAACGTTCGTAATTGTTCCTGATGACGGGATGTTTGTAACTGTCGCTTGAAACGTCACTATAACCGTTTCACCAACTGGTATATCTCCAACTCCAAATCCAGTAATCGGATTTAAGTTTGGTTGCGGGGCTCCATTTATCGTTACACTATTTGGTACAAATGACGCTCCTGCTGAAATGGTATCAATAAACTGAACATCATTAGCTGTTACTGTTCCTGTATTCGTTATTTGCACTGTATACGTCAATACATCTCCAACTAGAGTAGCGGCTCTATTTACTTGTTTAATAACATTAAAGCGTCCTCTATTTACAGTTGTGAGTGTTGTATTACTTGGCTGATTTACTATAACTGGTGGTTCTCCCGGTACTAATACAAAACTTCCAGTTACATTTGCCGTATTGGCAATTGTTCCGTTTGACGGAACACTAACAACAGTTACTTGGAATGTGACTTCTACACTTTCACCTGGGTTTATATCTGGAAGCGGGAATCCATTATTCGGATTGAATCCAGGTTGTAACACACCGTCTATCGTTACACTGTTCGGCACGAATGCTATAGAGGAAGGTAGTACATCACTATATTGAATATTCGTTGCTGGCACTGTCCCTGTATTTTGAACTACTGTTGTATATGTGATTGTATCGCCTACTGCAACAACCGGCTGACTTACTGATTTTAAAACATTCAAACCAGGCTCATTGATTTCTGTTAATGTCGTATTACTTGTCGTCGTCTCCGTAATCGGTGGTTCTGTTTCACTTACAGCGAATGTCGCTGTAACGTCTACAAAGTTAACAATCGTTCCACCTTCTGGTATGCTTGTAACCACTTCCTGATATGTGACAACTACAAAATCATCTACAGGTATATTTGGAACTGTAAAACCAATGAAAGGATCTAACCCCGGTGCCGATACCCCGTTTACGCTCACACTTCCTGGTACAAATGCTACTCCCGCGGAAGTCGTATCAATAAATTGAACATTCGTCGCTGGCACTGTTCCGAAATTAAAAATCAATACATCATACGTTAATATTTCCCCTACAGTCGCTACTTCTTTATCTACTAGTTTCAATGGAAAAACAAACGCTATATTAATCGTCGTAACGACTAAATTTGTTAATATCGTTTCCGTAATCGGTGGTTCTTGCGGATTTGGTTGTGAAGTAAATGTAACGTCTGCATCATTTAATATGACTTCATTATCTGGAATTTCTGTAATCGTCACTTGGAATGTGATCTCAATACTTCCACCAGCGATTAATAATGGAGTAACTGTAAATCCTATTTCCGGATTTAAACCAAGTTGCTGCACTCCACCTATCGTTACACTACCTTCTATAAATGTCGTTCCTTCTGGGATGACATCTTGGAAGAACACATCTGTAACTGGTATAATTCCTACATTTGAAATGAGCACAGTGTACGTTAATACATCCCCAACCGCTCCAGCTGCAACGTCAACTGTTTTTGTTGCTGTTACTTCACCAGGAGGAGGTAACGGTATTGTAACTACCGTTGTATTACTTGAGTTCGTTGTTGTTACTGGTGGTTGTAAAGGATTTAATAAGAAAGTGGCTGTAGCAGATGCTGTATTTAATACTGCTCCACGTGTAGATGGTGCAACCACAGTAACTTGGAACGTTACAGTCAATGATGTTCCAGCTGCAATATTAGGAAGCGGGAATCCAGCATTTGGATCAAATCCAGGTTGTGGTGTTCCATTTATCGTTACACTATTTGCTACAAATGTTGTTTCTGGAGCAATTGGATCAATGAAAGAAACGTTCGTTGCTGTTACTGTACCATTATTACGAATGACAACAGAATACGTGTAAGTTTCTCCAAGTGCTGCTTGTTGTACAGATGAAGTTTTTTGTATATTTAACTGTGCTGTGTTTACTTGCGTCACAACGAAATTACTATTTGTAACAGTCGTTATTGGAGGGTTTGCTGGGTTTATAAGAAAACTGGCAGTAACGTTAGATTGGTTTCTTATATTTCCACCGCTCGGAACACTCGTCACGGTAACTTGAAACGTAACCGTGGCCGTTTGCCCGACCGGAATATTTGGTACTGGGAATCCTGCCATAGGATCCGCGCCTTGCTGAACGACTCCATTTATCGTCACACTATTTGCTACAAACGCAGTACCGGACGGAATTGGATCTTGAAAAATAATATTCGTTGCAGGAACAGTTCCTGTATTTTGAATAAGAATCGTATACGTTAACGTATCCCCTACTCCTGCTTGTGGTGTATTTACACTCTTCATTATATTAAGTGATCCTACATTCACTCGCGTCACAACAATATTACTAATCGTTACAATTGTAATTGGTGGCTGGAGAGGACTTACTTGGAAATCAGCAGTTACATTCGCATTATTCGGAAGAACTCTATTTGGTGGTACACTCGTGATTGTTACTTGGAAAGTAACTGTTACCATCCCTCCTACTGGAATATTAGCAAGTGGAAATCCAGTTGTCGGGTTTAAACCTGGTTGAGGTGTCCCATTTATTGTTACACTATTCGCTACAAAAGTGGTTCCAACTGGAATCGGATCAAGGAACGATACATTAGTTGCTGCTACTGTCCCACTATTTTGTATACGTACTGTATACGTTAACGTATCTCCTACACCAGCTTCAGTAGCGCTTACACTTTTTATTACATTTAATCCTGAAGAATTTACGACCGTCATAACAGTATTACTTGGTTCTGTTACAGTAATCGGTGGCTCTGTTGGATTTACAAGGAAATCTCCTGTAACATTCGCACTGTTTACAACATTATTTCCAAGTGGAACTTCATCAATTAATACTTCAAATGTAACAATTACACTCGCACCAGCGGGCAAATTATTTAATGGGAATCCGAATTCTGGATCTGCCCCTTCTTGTAAGATCCCATTCACAAAGACACTGTTTTCAATAAATAATGTACCTTGTGGAATTGAATCTTGGAAAAATACATTTGTAGCTGGTACACTACCTGCGTTTATGACTTCTATTGTATATACTAAAATATCCCCTACCGTTGCAACATCCGTATTTACTGATTTCACAACTTCAAAGTTACCTGATTGTACAGTTGTATTCACAATGTTACTCGGAACATTGATTGTTACGGGTGGTTCACTCGGATTCACTTGAAAACTTGCTGTTACATTTGCTTGATTTAAAATATCTTCATTTTCTGGATCCTGTATAATTAATACATCAAATGTGACTACAACGGTTTGAGCCGCAGGAATATTCGGAAGAGAAAATCCTGTATTCGGATTCAATCCACTTTGCGGTACTCCATTAATTGTTACAGAATTTGCAACAAATGAAACAGCGGAAGAAATAGCGTCTTGGAAAAATACATTTGTTAACGAAACGTTTCCTGTATTTTGAACGGCAATTGTGTACGTTAAAGTGTCCCCTACTGCGGCTTGCGTTGTATTCACTTCTTTTATTACATTTAAACCGCCTGTATTAACTTGTGTCACAACTGTATTCGTTTGTCTATTAATCGTTATTGGTGGCTGATTTGGAATAACGACGAAATTAGCAGTTACATTTCCGCGATTCGCAATCGTGCCTCCTGATGGCGTCGATGTAACTCGTACTTGAAATGTAACAGTCCTACTTCCGCCGGGAGATATATTAGCTACTGTAAACCCAGTCGCTGGATTTGCTCCAGGTTGTGAAATCCCATCCACAGTCACACTATTTGCGATAAATGTCGTTCCAATTGGGATTGGATCTTGAAAAATAACGTTCGTTGCAAGTACATTTCCTGTATTTTGAATTGTTACCGTGTACGTAAGAACGTCGTTAACCGTTGCAAAAGCTTTATCCACTGTTTTTCTCGTTGTTATATCAGCTATATTAATTGTCGTAACTACAGTATTACTTGTCGCTTGCCCAGAAACTGGTTGTTGACCAGGCACTGGAGTAAAGGTAAATGTTGCACTTGCACGGTTCGGAATTGGATTGACAAGAGGGTTCGATGTTACTCGAACTTGAAAGCGCACTACGGTCGTTTGCGAAGCATTAATACTGCCTAGATTAATACTACTTGCTGGATTCGCTCCTGGACGTGCTACTCCGTTTACCGTAACGCTGTTTGCTACAAATGTTGTTCCTGCAGGAATACTATCAACAAAAATAACATTGTTTGCAGTAACGTTTCCATTATTCGTCACATTAACCGTGTACGTTAATACATCATTAAGCGTTGCCGTCTGTAGATCTACAGATTTTTGCATACTTATAGTTGCTTGATTCACTGTCGTTTGTACTGTATTCGAAGAAGACATACTAGTAATAAGTGGACTACCGACGAAAGGACGGAATTGATATGATACCATTGCACGATTTGGAATAGGATTGGGGTTCGGAAACGATGTTATTCGCACTTGAAAGGTAACAATTCTTTGCGTATTATTTGGGATTGTACCTAAATTAATTCCAGTAGCAGGGTTCGCATTCGGCTGTGTTACCCCTCCTACCGTTACACTACCTGCAACAAACGTCGTTCCGCTCGGAATACTATCACGTAATACAACGTTTTCTGCACTTCCTGTTCCTGTATTTGGGACCGTAATCGTATAAGTGAGAGTATCCCCTACCCCTGCGACTGTTCTATTGACCGATTTAACAGGATTAATAATTGGACCTGTTGCATCAATTTGAACACCAAAACCAGCTGCAGCGTATCCATCTCCATTTGTAACAAATCGAACAGTTGCTGACGTTTGATTGTTTACTAAAGATGCGGAGGCATCTACATTCGTAATATCCCACCCCTGTCTTCGGACAGCCAAAGCTACCCCTAACGGCTGATTTAAATCTCCAAATGTACCGCTCGTATCTAAATTTCCGCTGTCATTACAAATTTGAGACTGGAAGAAATTATTTGCAGGGTTTCTCGGCCCGAATAATGCAACTGTAGCACTCGCATTCGGTCCAAAGCGAAGTTGATCTCCAGAAATGTTAGAATCACCTTCTTGAGCAGTTACAAGTACCCTTCCTGTTACAGCTCCTGTAGCTGGCGTAGCAAATCCGGAAATAGTAGCATCAACTGGTGGTGATGAAGCATCAATAATTTCTTGACCTGCATATACTGACAAATTTCGAAGTGGTAAACTTGCATTTTGATACACAACCTCAAGCGTCCAGCCCGCTGAACGACTAATTGTTGGGTCGGCTGAAGTTCTTGCAGCTGGCACAGCACCCGTTGTATATGTGCCTCCCCCACCTGCACTAACAAGATTCGTTACATTGGCAGAGCGAGCATAATAAAACTGGTTTCCTACTGAACCTTGCTGCGCGGTAGCAGGATCTGGCGTAACAGAAAACGTCCCTGCTGGCGTTGTAAATGTAATGTTATCATTTAAAAATGGTAAAACATCTTCCGTATCAGTCCGGAAAGTACCAGCCCAAACTAATTCTGCATATAACACACTGCTTCCCGCTGGAAGATTTAAAATTGCACTAGAAGAATTCAATCGCCAGTCATCCGTTGTACCCGCTGGGAATCCTGGTACTTGCAGCGCTGTATTTACTGTCGTAAACACAGCAAGTGTACCAAAAATATTACCTGGTGCAGGCGATGTAGGGCTAAGTCCCAGCGTATTCCCAGTAAACGTGACGGCACCAGGTACTGTTGTCGTAAACCGATTTATAAAAGGCACACAATCATCTCATTTCAATTATAGTAAAAAGTGCTCTATACTAT
The DNA here is from genome assembly GCF_027715825.1 of Bacillus cereus group sp. Bc061. NCBI lineage: Bacteria > Bacillati > Bacillota > Bacilli > Caryophanales > Bacillaceae > Bacillus > Bacillus cereus group sp. Bc061. The sequence goes on along the minus strand of NZ_JAQFTZ010000005.1, from coordinate 122,552 downwards.
AAAATGTAGACAAACTATACAATGTACGTTGTCCAACAAAATTCCGCACATATGAGAGGGGTTTATAAAACTATGCGCTACGTTATTATAACAGGAACTTCACAAGGTTTAGGTGAGGCTATTGCCACACAATTGTTAGAAAAAAATACAACTGTCATCTCTATTTCTAGAAGAGAAAATAAAGAGCTTACGAAACTCGCAGAACAATATAATAGCAATTGTGTTTTCCACTCCTTAGATCTTCAAGATGTACATAATTTAGAAACGAACTTTAACAAAATCATTTCATCTATTCAAGAAGACAGTGTATCTTCTATTCATTTAATTAATAATGCGGGTACGGTTGCTCCTATGAAGCCAATTGAAAAAGCAGAAAGTGAACAATTCATTACGAACGTTCACATTAATTTACTTGCACCTATGATTCTCACCTCCACTTTCATGAAACATACGAAAGAATGGAAAGTAGATAAACGTGTTATAAACATTTCATCTGGTGCAGGAAAAAATCCTTACTTCGGATGGGGCGCTTATTGTACAACGAAAGCTGGCGTAAATATGTTTACACAGTGCGTAGCAACGGAAGAAGCAGCAAAAGAATTCCCAGTAAAAATCGTCGCTTTTGCACCTGGTGTTGTTGATACAAATATGCAAGCACAAATTCGGGAAACAAATAAAGAAGACTTCACAAATTTAGATCGATTCATCGCATTAAAAGAAGAAGGAAAGCTATTATCACCTGAATACGTTGCAAAAGCTATTCGTAACTTACTAGAAACCGAAGACTTCCCTCAAGGCGAGGTTATTAGAATTGATGAATAACAAAAAGGCGTGCTATTTTAGCACGCCTTTTTGTTCTACTTCTCTAAAAATATAAGCACAGACTCCGCAATTTGTTCATAACCAATTTCTTGATAAATTTTATTCGATGTTGGATTTGCCAGGTCCGTATATAATGTCGTTGTTTTGTAACCTTCATCTAACATACGTTGACTAAGTGCCGCTACACAATTAGATGCGTATCCCTTTTTCCTTTCTTCTTTCGGCGTATATACGAAATTAACTGTTATATTATTTTTAGTTGGACGTGTTTTTGCTGCTACAGAAACAAGTTTTCCATCTACTTCTAGACCAAATAAACGATGATTAGTAATTAATGTATGTGCCGTTTGTTTTGCTTCCTCTTTCGTAGTAGGAAGATTCACATCTTCGCAAAATTGGTATATCCACTGTTCTATTAATGTTAGCTCATCACTATTTACTTCTCGAAAGACTTCATCTCCGTTCCACTTTTTCTTCACTTGTTTTAATTCATATATACCTTGCTCCATCGCAACAGTAGTTTTCTTATTTGCTAACACTGCAATCTCTTCGGCTAATCTCTGTACAATTTTCTTATTACCGATTAATCCAGGAACATTTGGATATACTTCCGCTAATTTTTTTGCAAGTTCCACGATGTCCTCTTCCGTAATTTCAGACGTAGCAACAATAATTTGTTTCTTCTCTTCTGTTTGAAGAAATACAACCGCAATTTCTTCTCCTTGTTTCGCTATCCCCATAAATATCGGTTGGTGGACCATTTGTAATACGCCTAATATGAGATTATTTTCCTGCTCATTCTTTTCTAGAAATGGTGTAACCTCTTCTTTAAAATTAACAATCTCTTCATATACATGCAATTGAATCATCGACAATCTCTTCTCTCTATTTATAGTTTTATTAAGGTATTGGCGATTAATTCACTAAATCCCTCTTTTACGATTCAATAATATTCGAAGCTAACGTATTCAAATTATTTTCAGCTTGTAAAATTCTCTGTTTTTCCTTTTCAAATACCTCTTCTTCTTGTCGAAATAACTCTTTTCGATTGTTAATCATGCGCTCCATTTCTTTTTTACTCGGCCCACCGTATACATTTCTTTTTTGTATAAAAGCTTCTGGCGATATAATTTCTTTCCACTCTTTTTCTAATAAAGTTATATTAAATTTTTCTTGTAAGTACATATTCACATCTTTCAAATGTAATTCATGAAGCTCCTTTTTCTGCTCCAATAACATATTTGCAATAGCACTCGCTGCATGATGCGCATGCCGAAATGGAATGTCATAGTTTTTTGTTAAAGCATCTGCGAAATCAGTTATCGTAATTGCATGTTTATAGGAACGATTTTTCAACGTTTCTTCCTCAACCTTCATCGTTCGAATAACTGCATTCATAATAGAAAAAACACGAATAGTCTTTTCAATCCCTTTATATAAGTATGGCTGCAAGTCATCCTCTGTATCAACAATATCACCAAATGGTGTATTATGAATCATTTGAAATACTGTAAATGCTTCTCCTAAAGCACTACTCGTAATTGCACGGGCGTGTTCAATGGAAACTGGATTTCGCTTTTGCGGCATAATACTACTAATTTGCACATATGGCTTCGCCACAGTAATACCATCATATTCTTTCGTCGCTAATAGTAAGAAGTCATGAATCCATCTGCTCGTATTCGTCATCATTACCATAAGTAAAGAGCTAACTTCTAATAAATAATCCGCTCCAGCAACAGCATCATATGAGTTCTCAATTACATTTGTAAACCCAAGTAACTCGGCAACTCGCTCTCGTTTAATTGGGAAACTTGTTGTAGCTAGCGCAGCGGCTCCCATTGGGGACTGATTTAAAAGTTTGTACGTTTTTTTCATGCGTTCTAAATCTCTCTGCATCGTATCATAAATCGCTAACGTATAATGACCAAATGTCGTTGGCTGCGCTGGTTGTGTATGGGTATAAGCTGGCATAATCGTTTCCTTATGATCAGCAGCAAGTTGCAATATACTCTCTTGCAATAACAAATGATGTTCCATTAATCGTAATACATACCGTCTTAAACTCATGCGATACATCGTGACACCCATATCATTTCTACTTCTACCAATATGCATATTACTTACAAAATTGCTTTTTGCTTCTTGAGAAATTAAATGTTCTACTAAAAAAAAGAGATCTTCATGCTGCTCTGTATAGAGCAATTGCTCTTCTGGCATTCCCTCTACCTTTTTTAACGCGTGTAATATAACTTTAGCTTCTTCCTTTTTCATTAAATTTTCTTCCATCAGCATCGTAATATGCGCTTTATGCACTTGAAACATATCTTTCAATAAGTAATTTCGTTGAAAATTAAATACATGTTGTAATACACAATCCACATATGTTTTCCCAGGGAAATCAGCGCCTTCACTCTTTATAAACTCTTCTTTACTTTGTTTCATCACCTTTTCCCCTTTCACCTAAGTATTACTACCCATCATACCCAGAGATAGCAAAAAAGTGCTTGTACACAAAAATAAACTCGGTGCTCTCTGCACCGAGTTTATTTAATAAAAGTCGCATCATACTTATCACTTTGCAACACTTGGAAATGCAAGTTTGCTAAATGTTTCCGTATTTCTGCACTGTCGTCCTCATTTAAATTATTTGCTAAAAACACTATTTCTGTACAGTTCCCCCGTTTATCCATCGCATAAACTGCTTTTGTAACTGTCCATGGCGTATAGCCGTTTTTTTGCCCTGCATGTCTAAATGTTTTACGGTATTTCTTAGCGCTCATATCTGTTTCAACGATGTTAGCCCATACTTTTTCTTCTGCTTCTGTCAGTCCACCCTTATGATTTGCCTTTTGAAGCAGTACCATATAATCGTTTGCAGAAGCAGCTGGCAATCGATCTGACCAAATTTTATCGTAACGTTCCTCTAAATAAAGAGGAATTTCCTTCTGTAATAATGGTCCCTTCTTTTTTAAGCGCTCATGAATAATCATCGCATATTGACGATATTGCTCTTGAGACATTTCTTTTAACTTTTTCTCTATTTTATATTTCGGAACGTGTAGTTCTTTATGCAAATATCCTGGAATGTATAAAGATGAAACGATTGGAAATAGCGGCTGATGTGCTGGAAGCGATAAACTTTGTAAATTCCGATTAATATTATCTAATCCTAACACTTCCATTAAATATTCAGCATTCGCATTCGAACTAAACTTAACCATTCCTTTTGCCACTTCTTCTAAAGAAATCGCTCCTTCAGTTATCTTACCTGTCTTCTCCAAATACCTTTGCCATCTATCTTGCGCACCACCATCTGTATTCGGTACATAATAACGATTCACATCATTTATGGAAACAAAACTAGACGAATCAATTTTCCCTTCCGTAACTTGTTTCGTAAATTCAAGCGCCACAATTAATTTCATTGTACTAGCAACTGGCAATACAACATTCGGATTTACAGAATAAACGACTTTATCATTTCTTTTTACTAGAAGCGCGCTATTTTTTTCATCTTTATGTTCTTCAATAAAAGATGCGATATACTGCGCATCATCATTATTCGAACTCCAAACTTTTTTCACTAAAAAATTACCCGATATTAGCAAAACGAAAATACCCACAATCACTGCGCATACTATAGTTTTTTTCAAGTAAAATTCCTCTCCTATTGTGTAGCTCTTCTCTATCTATCTCTTACAAACAAAATAATGGAGATGATTATTTTAGTAATCATCTCCATTATTTTAACTTGTATTCTCCCATTATGTCTACGTCATAATTTTAACGAAATCTTCGAGGAATTTTTTATAGTGTAACGACCAACCAATTCGAACCCAATTCTTTAAAGCTTTTGCATCAGGTTGAGGACGAAAATCAGCAATACTCTCTCCTTTTGCAATCCCTACTGTATCTACATCGACACGGCGGTATACATAGTCCAAAATAGAGGGATTTGCCGCAACCATCATTGTAACGACGTCATGTACTGGACTCCCTGTTATTTTCGGATTTAATTTTCTATAAGCTTTATAATAATACGTAAAAATCGGTTCAATTAATTTATTAAAACTCGTTTTAGAATGTTTCGTAATGTACTTTACCATCTCTGGCGTAATTATAGCTTCAGATGTAACATTAAGCGGCACCAATGTCACATTCTTGGCATTTTGCATTACTAATTGTGACGCAATAGGATCACCATGAAAATTCGCTTCTGCGACTGGTGTCACATTGCCAGGCATTAAAAAAGCACCGCCCATTATATAATATTCCTTCACATACTTCATCAATGGTTTTTCTAAAATAAATGCTGTCGCAAGTGTCGTTGACCTACCAGCATCAACTATAATTAATTCTCCTTTATATTTTTCAAGTATGTCAAAAAACTCACAAAAAGGCTTTATATTTGGAGAAAGATTTTTTGGCGGTCGAATTGGTCCTAAACCTTCCGCCCCATGAATTTCTGGATAGTATGTTGTAATATCTCCAGATAAAGGGATTTTTGCACCATTAATAACAGGTATGTCTTCCCGCCCTGCCAGTTGCAATAAATATGCCGCATTACTTGTCGCCTTTTCTTGCGTTACATTTCCATATCCAGTTACTACACCAACAATATCAATATCAGGATGTAACAATCCATACATAATTGCCAAAGAGTCATCAATTCCCGGGTCTCCTAAAAACAATACTTTTTTCATCACCCTCAACTCCATCCCCTCAATTGTTATTAATTTATGAATATTCACAGGATTACAGAATAAAAAGAACAAATTTATACGAAAAAACGCAGTCCTCTAAGGACTACGTTCTCCCACTAACCTATACTGTTTTCTTTACAGCACTCATACTTCCAACGATATAAGCGATAAACGCAAAACAAATTGGGAAGACAACTGTATGTATACCGAACGGATTTGGATAGAAAAGATGGATACACATATATGAGCTTACCCCAACTAAAATAGATGCAAGCGCTCCTGTTGCATTTCCTTTCCTCCAATATAATCCTAATACGATTGGCCAAATGAATGCTGCTTCTAATCCACCGAAAGAAAATAAATTTAACCATATTAAAAAATCAGGTGGTTTAATTGCTGCTGCATAAACGAGCAGTCCTACGATAGCAGTAATCCATAAACTCCCTTTTCTAATCGTACTATCTGCCGCATCTTTATTTATGTAATTTACGTATATATCTTTAATGATTGATGAACTTACAAGTAGCAATAACGAGTTTACTGTAGACATAATCGCTGCCATTGGTGCAGCTAAGAAAACCCCAGCTAACCAAGGTGGCAACACTTCCATCGCGAGTAGCGGCATTACTTTATCTGGTACCGTTATACCTGGAAGTACGACTCGTGCGAACACACCTGTTAAATGCATACCAATCATAATTGTACCGACAACAATCGTACCAATTATTAACGCTTGATGCATCGCTTTTGAATTTTTATAAGACATGGCACGCACACTAATTTGCGGTAAACCGACAACGCCAATTCCAATTAAAATCCAAAATGATGTCACATATGATTTCGTTAAACTACCATCTGCTCCGAATGGTGTAATTAAATTCGGATTGATTTGAACAAGTTCCTGCATAATCTTTTCAATTCCACCACCGGCAACGACAGTAGCAATTAAGATGATTGTCGTTCCAACTAACATAATGATACCTAATAACGTATCTGATAAAGCAACTGCACGAAATCCACCAATTAATACGTACACAAGTACAGAAAAAGTAAATAAAAATAGTGCTGTTGTATAAGAAAGACCCGTTAGCGACTCGATTAATCGGCCACCGCCGACCCACTGAGCTACTGTTGCTGAAAATAAAAAGATAATAATACATAACGCAGAAAGTATGACAACTGCTTTATTATTATATCTTCCCTTTAAATAATCGATAAGAGTAATGGCTTCCATCTTCCTAGCGATAATGGCAAACTTTTTACCGATAACTGTTAAAACGATATAACCTGTTACAACTTGAATCGCAGATAACAATACCCATCCAAGCCCCATATTGTATGCTATACCAGGGCCACCAATGAAGCTACTAGCACTACCGTACGTAGCAATCATTGTCATTGCTAATAATAAACCACCGAGCTCACGCCCACCTAAAAAATATTCTTGCAAAAATTTATTATGGGCAGTCGCTTGTACACGTCTTGAAGCATATACACCAATTAAAAATACAACGATAAACGAAATTATCATTGGAATGATTACATACCAATTCATCTATTATTCCTCACTTTTTTCTTCCTCATCGAGTGAAATATCTTGAAATACAAAACGAACAACTAAACTAAGTAAAATAACCATAACGATAAATCCAACGATACAGCTATAAAAAAACCATGCTGGAAAACCAAATACATATGTATATTCACTTGGATTTTTACTACCAAGCCCATAAGCAAATCCGTACCATATTATAAAATTGATAATAGCAAGTCCAAGACCAATTAACGCTTCTCTATGGGCGATTCGAAAGCGTGGATCATCATGATAATTCTTCATTTTTCTCCCTCCTCTCACGATGTATTATTGTACCATTGTTCTTCTAGTTTTTCCTACTAGAAAGCAAAAACAAGCAGGATTTTTTATAATCATATAGAAGACTTTCTTACATTACATATTTTTTACAATTGTAACACAAATGAAATTTGAATTTTCAGTATTTGTTAATTATGATTTTAATTAGAGGCTTTCCATCTAGTTTCCACATCCTTGATTTCGGAATAAACGCCGTCTCGTACTGCGTTTACATTATATTTTCAAGGGGGTTATACAATGAGTCAACTAGCTGTAAATCTTCATGAAAAGGTAGAAAAGTTTCTTCAAGGTACAAAAAAGTTATATGTGAATGGATCTTTCATTGAAAGCGCTTCCGGTAAAACGTTTAACACACCTAACCCAGCAACTGGCGAAACACTTGCCGTCGTTTCTGAAGCTGGTCGCGAAGATATTCATAAAGCTGTCGTTGCAGCTCGCATAGCTTTTGACGAAGGTCCTTGGTCTCGCATGAGCACTGCTGAGCGAAGCCGGCTTATGTACAAGTTAGCTGATTTAATGGAAGAACATAAAGAAGAGCTTGCACAGCTTGAAACGTTAGATAACGGAAAGCCAATCCGTGAAACAATGGCAGCAGACATACCACTTGCAATTGAGCATATGCGCTATTATGCTGGCTGGGCGACGAAAATCGTTGGTCAAACAATCCCTGTTTCCGGTGATTACTTTAACTATACACGTCATGAAGCTGTTGGTGTCGTTGGTCAAATTATCCCTTGGAACTTCCCACTTCTTATGGCAATGTGGAAAATGGGAGCAGCGCTTGCTACAGGATGTACAATCGTTTTAAAACCTGCAGAACAAACTCCACTATCTGCCTTATACTTAGCTGAATTAATTGAAGAAGCTGGATTCCCGAAAGGTGTTATTAATATCGTTCCTGGATTCGGTGAATCAGCTGGACAAGCTCTTGTTAATCATCCACTCGTTGATAAAATTGCATTTACTGGTTCTACTCCAGTCGGTAAGCAAATTATGCGCCAAGCATCTGAAACATTAAAGCGTGTTACACTTGAGTTAGGCGGTAAATCACCAAATATCATCTTGCCAGATGCTGATTTATCTCGCGCGATTCCTGGTGCACTTTCTGGTGTTATGTTTAACCAAGGACAAGTATGCTCTGCTGGATCACGTTTATTTGTTCCGAAGAAAATGTATGATAATGTCATGGCTGACCTTGTCCTTTACTCTAAAAAATTAAATCAAGGTGCTGGCTTAAGTCCAGAAACTACAATCGGTCCTCTCGTTTCCGAAGAACAACAAAAACGTGTAATGGGCTACATCGAAAAAGGGATTGAAGAAGGTGCTGAAGTACTTTGCGGAGGAAGTAATCCATTTGATCAAGGCTACTTCGTTTCTCCTACAGTATTCGCTGACGTAAATGATGAAATGACGATTGCAAAAGAAGAAATTTTCGGTCCAGTTATTTCTGCTATACCGTTTAACGATATTGATGAAGTAATTGAACGTGCAAATAAATCACAATTCGGCTTAGCAGCTGGTGTGTGGACAGAAAATGTTAAAACAGCACACTACGTTGCAAGTAAAGTACGTGCTGGTACAGTATGGGTAAACTGTTATAACGTCTTTGATGCAGCATCTCCATTTGGAGGATTTAAACAATCCGGTCTTGGCCGTGAAATGGGATCTTATGCATTAAATAACTATACAGAAGTGAAGAGCGTTTGGCTTAACTTAAATTAAAGAGAAAGAACCTGACCTATCCGGTCAGGTTCTTTTCATTATGTATGTCTTTAAACTTGCAGTCCCCCGCTCACATTTAATACTTCTCCTGTAATATAGGATGCGTATTCTGATGCTAAGAAGGCAGCTGCGTTCGCAATATCTTCTGGCGTTCCAATTCTACCAACCGGAATCGCGCCGACCATCTTTTCTTTCACTTTATCTGGTATCGTTTTTGTCATATCTGTATCCATAAATCCTGGGCAAATCGCATTACACGTAATACCGAAATTTCCAACTTCTTTCGCTGCCGTTTTCGTTAAACCTACAACGCCTGCCTTCGTAGCTGCATAGTTTGCTTGACCTATGTTTCCTTCTCTACTAATTGAAGATATATTAATAATACGTCCATACCCTTGTTGTCTCATGTAAAGCAGCGCTGGTTGCATACAATAAAAAACTCCAGTTAAGTTCACTTGTAATACTTGTTCCCAAGCAGACTTCTCCATTTTATGTAACATTGCATCCCTTGTAATCCCAGCGTTATTCACCAAAATATGTAATGTTCCGAATTTTTGAACCGCATATTCAATTAACGACTTTGCTTCATTTTGATTACTCACATCACATCGATATAAGCTCACTTCATATCCTTCATCCAAGAACTCACGTGTCGTTTTTTGTAATTTCTCTTCATTTACATCGCTAATTAATACTTTCGCCCCTAGTTTTGCATACACCCTTGCAATCTCTTTTCCAATTCCCTGTGCAGCTCCTGTTACAACAGCTGTTTTCCCGTTTAAAAACTCCATACCTATCCCCCATTTCTATTACTTATACTGTATATTTCGGCTTTTTACTTTCCAATTCCTCTTTGTATAAAAAAGTCTATTTGTGTCAAACTAACTTTGCAACGTCGCATAAAGTGCAACTTTAATCAGTGGGATTTTCTTCATCCCCACTGATTATCAGCCCTCACCAATCGGACTTTTATGGGCAGTTGATTCCCCACCTCACTTCTTTGCTTTCACTAAATTTTAAGGTGGGGGTCTTACTGCCCATTAAAGCGGGATAAAGTGCAAGGAGATTGTGTCGAATGAACAAAAAAAATTTCAAACAAAACAAAGCTACTGATGGCATTGATGTAGAGTTCTCTCGTGAACTTGCTGACCACAATGACTTAGAAGCAAACGCACGTGCAAATGCCGCTGATGCACGTCAAAAACGCCAGTCAACTGAAAAATAAGGAAAGCACAACCTTATTCTTTTCAACAGGGACCTACTACCCAACAAAATAAACCGAGAGATATCTCTCGGTTTATTTTCTATATTTTTTTGTATAATGTGCCAAAGTAAGTAGCGGATAAATTTGGGCATAGCTATGATAACGAATATAAAACCCACCAGGTAAACCTGTTCCAGTAGGATATTTTTCATTCACATAAGGATTCGCAAGCAAATATGAAATGCCTTTTCGAATAGCTGGCGTTTCTGTATCATAGTAAGAAATGAGAGCATCTAACGCCCATGCTGTTTGAGATGGTGTACTAAATGGTAAAGTAATGAATCTTTTCTCCATACTACTTTGGCATGATTCTCCCCATCCACCATCTTCATGCTGTATATGTTCAAGCCATAAAGCTGCTCGTTTCAATGATGGATTGTTAGATGGAATTCCGAGTGACCGTAAACCTGTCATAACAGCCCACGTACCATATATATAACAAATCCCCCATTTCCCATACCATGATCCATTTTCCTCTTGTGCATTCATTAACCAATTTATCGCACTTTGTTTTTGTTTCTCAGGTAATTCATTTTGCGTATATGTCCCGAAAAGCTCTAACACTCTTCCTGTAATATCTGGTGTGGAAGGATCTGTAATCATATCACTTGCATTTTCGATTGGTAAATTTGCTAATAATTTGCTCGTCACACCTTTTTCAAACGCTCCCCAGCCCCCATCATTATTTTGTAATCCTTTAACCCAATCAATCCCTTTCTGCCAAGCATTATTTACCTTTTCATTCTCTCTACTTCTTGCCAACACTCTTAGTACAGCAGTTGTATCATCAACATCTGGAACTGTCGTATTTACATCCGAAAAACCCCAACCGCCAGGAGTAAGTGCGGGAGCATGTACGCTCCAATCAGCTTTTTTTGTATGCTGTTTTTTTAATAAATATGTTATTGTCTGTTGAATCATCTTGTGATCTTTCGGAACTTGTGCCTCTTGTAACGCATAGCTGAGTAAAGCCGTATCCCATACAGTTGAAGGAGAGTTTTGCAAGTGACTCCCTCTTTCCATCTTCCATATATAAGATGTTATACCAGCTATAGCCTTTTGAATCATTGATGATTGAAGAGAATGCCCTAACGCAAGTAAAGCATAAATCATATAAAACGAGGCAGTTGCGTAACTATATAACGTTCCATTTTCATCAATACGCTCTTTCATGAAACGTTCGACTTCCTCATATCCTTTATGATGTAACGAAAGTGGATACGAGATAATTTGTTTTACATCACTTAATAACGTTTGAAACAAAGGAGACCGATCCTCCCGAAACCATTCTCCGCCCCCGCCCGCAATATGATTTAAATTTGGCAATAACTTTTTCCCTACTCGAAATCTTTTATTTAAACACACCATCATCGGAATTAAATGGATACGTGCTGAGCTACTCAATTCAAATATACTGAGGGGGGAATCATTCTGTAGAAACATGATTGGTGTTGGTACATGAAAGAGTGAAGGATATTCATATTCTCCATGAATTGCTAATAAAAACTTTGTCATAAAATGAGCACGCGCCACGCCTCCGCGTTCCTTAATGAAATTTTCCGCTCGCTTCATATTCGCATCTTCTTTTGTATATTTTTGCGAAGCAAGTAAGGCGGCATAAGATTGAATGGTAGCTGATAAATTACCTCCCACTTCATCTTCATACAATTTCCACGTTCCTTCATTTGTTTGAAGTGATGCTAACCTTTTTACAAACGGTTCTATCTCTTTATCTCTACCTAATAATTTTAATAAAAAAATCATATGGCAATCTGTTAATGGAGCTCCTTCAAAACAAAATCGCCACGTACCATCTTGCCGTTGCATCGTTTGAAGTGCAGTTGCTCTTCTCGCTATTTCTTCATGCACTTTTTCATATAATAACAAGTTACTCACCCACCCTTTCGAAATCCGTATAACGATATTCAAGAAAGTAGCTGAATATGTATGAATACAAAGAAAAGCAGAACATATAAGATGCTCTGCTTATAAACAATATCCTACTCCGACAATAATCCCTAATAAAGCACCAACTACTACTTCATACGGCGTATGCCCGACAAGTTCATTTAACTTCTTATATTCTGTTTGTCTACCGTGAAAAAACTCATTCAATATTTTCGCCTGTTTACTTACTGCAAGCCTTACTCCTGAAGCGTCATACATAACTATAATGGCAAAAATAGCAGCAATTGCAAATAAAGTACTTTCCACACCTTCCACAACGCCAACACCTGTCGCCAGTGCTGTAACAGTTGAAGCATGAGAACTTGGCATCCCACCTGAAGCGAAAAACTTTGCAAAATCAAATTCACCCGTTTTAAATAATTTAAAGACTACTTTCGTTAATTGTGCTAAAAACCATGAAATTACAGCGGCCATAAGCGGATCGTTATGTAAAATCGTTTCCACGTTCTCAGCTCCCTACTAGCTATAATGGAAATCCTATAGTATCAGTATAAAGAAAAATGCGTAGAAAATACTACGCATTACGATACTTTTGCTGATTTATTTTTTATAAATTTCGGTTGTTTCTGCACCAAGAACTTTGTTTTCGCTACCGAGAATACAACTAATGCAACCCATATACAGAAAAATGCAATCATATGAGTAGATGTGAAATGTTCACCAAATACGAATACACCTAAAATCAAACTAATTGTTGGTGCAATATATTGTAAAAACCCTACCATATAAAGCGGAATAAGTTGGGCTCCTTTTGCAAAATAAAAAAGTGGCAATGCTGTAACAATGCCCGCTCCTATTAATAGTAATGTCGATGACATTGAGATCGAGCCAAATGAGCCGAAACCATGTACTCCTGTCATTACTAAATAAATAATCGCAAACGGCGTTACTAACATCGTTTCCATCGTAAGTCCAATTGTCGCATCATAGTTTAACATTTTTTTTGTTAATCCATATAATCCAAATGAAAGGGCAAGTGATAAAGAAACCCACGGAATAGCCCCGAAACGTACTGTTAAAATGATAACCCCTACTCCAGCTAAGCCAACTGCAACGTATTGCCAAAAGTTTAACTTTTCCTTTAAAACGACTGTACCAAGTAAAATACTAATAAGCGGATTAATATAATAGCCAAGACTTGCTTCAATGACATGATTATGATTAACGGCCCATATGTAGACAAACCAGTTTCCGCTAATCAAGACTGAAGCTATTGTTAATGACATTAATAATTTAGGTCGTTTAAAAAGATTCACGAACTCCCCAATAAACTGACGAAATCTCTTCGTAACACCTAATACGATTAACATAAACACGAATGCCCAAACGATGCGGTGTGCTAATATTTCATCTGCTGGGACTTCCTCAACCCATTTCCAATAGATTGGTAGTATTCCCCACATCGTATACGCACCAGCCGCATATATAATCCCTTTTTTTTGCTCTGCTGATTGACTCCCCATCTTCCTTTTTCTCCTCTTCTCATTTTTTCTCCATTATACGTTCCCACGTGCTCACTTTACCAATAATCAATCTGCATTTCTTTCGACATTTCTCATACAACGAATAATAAACATACCGTTATTACAACAAGTAACGGTATGCCGAAAACAAATTTCTTTTTATGAGTTTTATGATGAAACATATACATACCGATCCAAGCACCAACTGCGCCCCCAGCTGCCGCTGATAAAAACAACGTACTTTCTGGCGTTCTCCACTGTTTCTTCTTCGCTTTCCGTTTATCAAGCCCCATAAGGCTAAAAGCTATAACGTTAATAAGAATAAAATAAATCCATTTCATCGCTTTCTCTCCCTATGAAAAATTCGCTTAATCGTAACATGAAAAAACGATGGAAACAACTGAAGAACACTTTTTATCAAACTAGTTTAATTCATTACTTGCATATTTATATAACCAATTAAAATCGCAGTTATAGCAATTAAATAGAAAAATGTTATGAGCAAAATCTTATACTTCATTTCCTTCACCCACGACCATATCATCGAAAAAACTTCTCTCAATCACTTTTTCATCAAAGTGAAGAACTACAATTAGCCCTACATATAAAGAAACGAAATTTAAAAACCATTCCCCATTATCATCCTTATTAGCTAAACATTTAAATATCTCTTGAAATTGCATACGCTCGTCTATAGCAACAACCGGTCGCACACCAAAATATTTCAATACGAAATGTAAATCAAGCTGCACGGATAAGGATAAAATATATTTTAATAACTCCGTATAATGAGCAACATTTTTTTGACTATATAGCTTCACGAGCTTTTGATGAAAATGAGCAATCGATAATTCTTCATCAGTCATTTTTGTTGCTTCTATCGTTTCAATCATCTTCTTCATATTCATTACATTTACCCCTCCTGTTACAAAACAAAAGCCAAAGCTTATTTATTTTATAATCAGCAATAATTGAGTATTTCTCGTCTCTCTTTCTTCTTCACTAACTAAGTCATACTTTTTTAGAAGATGAAAGACATCATTTAATATTTCTTGTGAGTGATTACCTTGCAAAAAATTTTTTAATCCTTTAAAAATCTCTTCAGATAAAAAACTCTTTTGACTTTCAAGTTTATTCATTACATCTTCAATAGAATGATCGATATTACACACCATAAAAATCCCTCCTCTATCCTTTATAAATAATATCTTCTGCTAACGCTGTAAACACTTCTCCAACAAGAGAATCTTCATCATATACAGATGAACCGTTATTTTCTTCACGTTTTGCAAAAGGTACTTGTGCGATTACTTCTGTTTTCAATTGTTCTGCCAACATTTCGCCGCCGCCTTTGCCGAACAGATAATTTTTCGATCCATCTTGTTCTTCATAATAAGCCATGTTTTCCACAATACCTAAAATCTCGTGTTTCGTATGTTTTGCCATTACACCTACTCTAGATGCTACGAATGAAGCTACATTGTGCGGAGTTGTAACGATAATTTCTTTCGCCTGCGGAATCATTGCTGCAACATCAATAGCAACATCTCCTGTACCAGGTGGTAAATCAAGAAGTAAATAATCTAATTCTCCCCAGTGCGTATTCGCAAGGAAATTTTGAATCCATTTATTTAACATCGGTCCGCGCCACATAACCGGATTATTTCCTTCTGTAAAAAATCCCATAGACATAATTTTAACACCGTGACTAATAACTGGAATTGCTGTTTGATCAATCATCGTTGGTTTTTGATTCGTTTCCATCATAGCTGGAATGCTAAAACCATATATATCTGCATCTAATATCCCCACTTTTTTGCCCATACGAGCTAAAGCTGTTGCAAGATTAATTGTTACAGTTGATTTTCCGACTCCACCTTTTCCGCTCGTTACAGTAAGAAATTGTACTCCTGAATCAGGACGAAGCATGCTTGGCATACCAGTTTCTGTTCTAGTATTTTTCTTTAACTTCTCTGTTAAGACTGCACGTTCTTCTTTTGTCATAGAACTAAATGTTACAGCCACTTTAGAGGCACCAATTGCGTGAAGCGATTCTTCAATATCTTGTTGAATTTTTGATTTTAACGGACACCCTTGAATCGTTAGCACTACTTCAAGTTTAACCTCTGTTCCATTCATTTGTATATTTCTAACCATGTTTAACTCCACAATACTTTTGTGTAATTCTGGATCCTCTACGTGTTTTAACGCATTCATTATTTTTTCTTGAGTAAGCATAGAACTCATCCCTTCTCGTATTCGAATTTATATATAGCATCTTCTTATCGTTTCAAGAAACGCTTATTATCCACCACTAACAGGCGGGATGAATGCGACAATATCTCCAGCTCGTATCATCTCTTCATTCGTTACAAACTCTTCATTAACAGCCACCATCACTCTATCAAGCGATTGTAAACTATAGTTTGCTTTGAGCCATTCTTTTAATTGCTGCACAGTCATTTCTTGTTTTTCAGAAATTACGAATCGATCTAACCCGACTTCCTCACGCAAATTTGCAAACAGTAAAATTGTAATCATTTTCTCATTCTTCCTTCTTCGGTTTTCCTGCTGGATATGGTGTATTTTCAAGTTGATCGCCAATCCACATCGTCCCATCTTCCCAAAATTCTTTTTTCCATATTGGGACGATTCGCTTTATACGTTCAATTGCGTATTCATTCGCTTCATAAGCTACTTTACGATGCGGTGATGAAACTGCAATGACTACCGCAATATCCATTATTTCTAGCCGTCCTACTCGGTGCGTAATTGCTATTTTTGCGTCCGGCCATCTTTCACTAATTTCTTCACCAATTCTCATAAGTTGTTTTACTGCCATCGTTTCATATGCTTCATACTCTAAATGTAGCGTTCGTCTTCCTTTTGTTAATTCTCTCACTGTACCAATAAAAGTTGTAATCGCACCTGCGTCTCTTCTTGCAACCTTATTTGTTACTTCTTCAACTACAATCGGTATATCTACAATTTCAAATAGCACTTGTCCCATTAGAATCACCTCTCACTTTATAAAATGTCCAAGGCCATTCACTACCTTCGTTATCTTCCAACAAGAGAACATCTACGAACATATCTTTTTTATACCCTCTCGTACCACCTGGAAGTACAATAAATATATTTGTCTCTGCTAGAGAAGAAACTGAGCTAGATTTATCAAACCCTGACGGATAAGCGATTAACTGCCCTTCGTTATATGTTAGTTTTCCTCGTACAAATCTTGTAAATGGATTTGGCTTTAAAAAGTCTTCTCCTAATAACGCTTTTTCTCTTTTTACATGTGCTTTTTCACTAAACATATACGTCCGAATACAAGGTCTTACAAACAATTCAAACCCTACGTAACAAGCAGATGGATTTCCTGATAAACCAAATAATAACTTTCCATTTAATTGCGCTACAGTCGTTACACTTCCTGGCCGCATTGCAACTTTATTAAAAAGAACTGATGCACCTAATTTTTCGTATATAGCTGGCAAATAATCGTAATCCCCTACGGATACACCACCTGTTGTAATGAGCATATCTACTTGGCTTAATGCTTCTTTTACAGCCGTAAAACACGTATGAAAATCATCGCTAAACTTCCCAAAATATTTTACTCTTCCGCCTGCTCTTCGGATTTGAGACAATATCATATACGTATTACTATTTCGGATTTTCCCTGGCTGTAATGAATCGTTTACATCCAGTAATTCACTGCCAGTCGCTAATAGTCCAACTACAGGCTTTCTCGCAACTGGCACCTCGCTATACCCGAATGTAGCAAGAAGAGCTGAAATACCTGGATTAATGTATGTTCCTTTCTTTACAAGAACCGCTCCTTTACGAGCATCTTCACCTTGAAAAGAAATATTATCGCCCGCTTTGAATGACCGCTTCAATTCCATATACTTACTGCCAGCCTCCTCATATTGACGAGTCAGCTCTAGCATAACAACTGCATCACATCCATTCGGAATTTGCGCTCCCGTCATAATTCGAACTGCTTGAAACGGACCTACTTTCTCATCGAATAGCGATCCTGCACCAATTTCACCCACTACTTCAAATACAATTGGCGTTTCATAACTTGCTAAATTCGTATCTTCTGCTCTAATAGCAAATCCGTCATACGGGGAACGATTGAATGAAGGTACGTCATAGTCAGCTACTAAATCCTCCGCTAATACACGTCCATAAGCTAATTCAATAGGTAGTAGCTCCTTTAAACCCTCATTAGCAAATTCCATTACTTTACGAACAGCTTCTTCAACCGTAATTGGCACTCTTCTTTCCATTATTGACAACCCTTTCTATTAACCGAATACGCGATAATATAACTGTTTCGCTTTTGAAATATCATTTGTACCATGAATGAAAACACGACCATCTCGAAAAATAACGACGCGGTACTCATCTAGTTGGCAAGATAGTAAATACGGATTCCGATCTACTTCCCCCAGTTTTTTTAATACTTTTTCTATATCATCAAAATTGTACTGTCTACTTTCTACCGTTCTAATTTGAACTGTATTTCTTCCGCACAAAACAGCTACCTTCGTTTGATTTTCGTATGATAAATAAGGATAAGTTCGATTCAAACCGCACGAAGGGCAATCGTCTGTCTTGATTTTTCCTAGTTTTATAAAATGGTTTTGATTACTCCATATATCAAACATAAAAAATGTTTTTCTAATTGCTGCAAAATCTTCTACTAAAATTTTGAGTGCTTCCGCCACTTGATATGCTGCAACGATTTGAACAGTCGGACTAATAATTCCAGCTGTATCACACGTCACACCTGTAACTGGAACGTTCTTCAGCACACAATGTAAACACGGTGTCTCTTGCGAAATAATTGTATAACTCATACCGTACGAGCCAACGCAAGAACCATATACCCACGGGATATTATATTTTTGTGATAAATCATTTATTATAAATCGGATATCGAAATTATCTGTTGCATCAATGATTACATCAACATTTTCTAATAGTCCTTCCAAGTTTTCTGCACATGCATCCATTACGAAAGCATCTATTTGTACTTCCGAATTAAGTTTTTCTAGCCGATTTTTAGCAGCGATTGCTTTTGGAAATTTCTCTCTCGCATCTTCTTCAGAGTACAGTTGTTGTCTTTGTAAATTACTCCATTCAACATAATCACGATCAATAATCGTCAACTTCCCAATGCCTGCACGTACGAAACTTTCAGCACTTGCACTTCCTAATGCGCCTGCCCCTACAATTAACACATGTTTATTTCGAATCTTTTCTTGTCCTCTACCCCCAATCGGTTTGAACAACTGTTGTCGTGAATACCGCTCAGCCATTACATACCCTTCCTCTCACGAACTCTATTTCATATTAGAATGCTGTTTTTGATAACAAGCATAGTAAGCAAACCCAACAAATCCAGCTCCTCCAATTACATTCCCGATAAAAACAGGAACAAAATTTCTAGCAAGATCCATCCACGTCAGATGCCCTGCAAAAATGACTGCTGAGATGACGAACATATTTGCTACTACTTGCTGAAATCCAATCACTACAAATGCCATTATTGGAATCCAAATTCCGATTATTTTTCCGACAAAATCACTCGTCCCATAAGCGAGCCAAAGCGCCAAACAAACGAGCCAATTACACCCAATTGCTAAAATTAAAGTTCTTCCAAAAGATTCATGTAACTTGCCTTCTGCTATCGCTACCGTTTTATTTAAATAATCCCCCTCTGTTAATCCGCCAAGATGACCGAAACAATACGCTACGAAAATAGCTCCTACAAAATTCATGAAAGTAATCCAAATCCAGTTATTTAGCACACTAACCAATGTAATTTTCTTTGCATAAAGCGCCATAGACATTGACATCATATTTCCGGTAATTAATTCTCCTCCTGCTAATACGACGAGCATGAGTCCAACAGGAAAAACCGCGCCTCCTAAAACATTTACTAAACTCCCCCAGCGCTCAGGTAAATTACCTAAAACGCGAATGTTAAGTAAAAAACCGAGCGAAATAAATGCTCCTCCTAAAAAACCGAGAATAAGCATTGCTGGCAAGGTCTGACTTACTTTTTGAACACCGGCCTCAATAACAAGCTCAGCAATTTGTTCCGGTTTATGAAATGACATTACCAATTCCTCCATTTTCTCCAAATAAAAAAGCAGCTTCAAAAAACCTCTTCAAAATAAAGGTTTTTGAATGCTGCTTAATTTCTCTGCACATCTTTTACAGAGAGATCAATCATCACTTTTACTATAAAATAGAAAATCTACAATTCTTGTACACCTTCCATTTTTCACTTTTATGTCAACTTTATATTAACCACCGATATGTGACATTTCAATTTTAGGCATAGCTTTTTTATTACTATTACTTAACCGTTCATCTGAATAACGATCTTCTCGGTTGTTCCATATGTCCCGTACGACATCTGTTATTTCCTCGTCAGTGCAGTCAGATCGAAGCAGGTCTCTCAAGTCATTTCCTTTAGAAGCGAATAAACAAGTATATAATTTTCCTTCTGCAGAAATACGAGCTCTCGTACATGAGGAGCAGAAGGAGTCTGTTACTGATGAAATAATACCTATTTCTTCATCACTTCCAATATAACGATAGCGAGTCGCAACCTCTCCTGCATAATTCGCTTCTATTCGTTCTAATGGCATAACTTGATGAATCGTATCTACTATTTCTTGTTTAGAGACAACCTCTTTTAAATCCCAACCGTTATAATTTCCAACGTCCATATACTCAATAAAACGAAGAATATGTTTATTTTCCTTAAAGTATTGCGCCATCTGCAAGATGTCCTGTTCGTTTTTCCCCTTTTGAACGACCATGTTTATTTTAATTTTCATACCGACTTCAGCTGCAGCTTGTATTCCTTCCAGAACCCTTTGTACTTTGCTTCTATTACCATTCAAATAGAAAAACCGCTCTTCTTCTAAGGAATCTAAACTAACTGTCACACGTGATAAACCCGCCTTATATAAATCAGGAGCAAACTTTTTAAGTAACGACCCATTAGTTGTTAAACCGATATCCTCCACACCATCTATTTTATTCAGGCGTTCGATAAGCTGCGGAAGACCTCTTCGAAGTAACGGTTCTCCGCCTGTAATCCGTAATTTTCTAACACCTAAAGAAACGAAAATACGCGTTATCCTTTCAATTTCATCAAAAGATAAAATTTTATCATTAGACAAAAACGAGTAATCAGGACCAAATATTTCTTCTGGCATACAATATCGACAGCGAAAATTACAGCGATCAGTAACTGAAATACGTAAATCCTTTAACGGACGTTGTAGTTTGTCTAATGTGACAGATTTCATATTTATTGCCTCGCTTTTACTTAGTTTATATTTAAAACACGCTCCGGATGCGTATATACATTTAAGGATTCATTCCGAATAAATCCTATCGTAGTAATACCTAATTCTTCAGCTAGCTGTAAAGCCAACTCAGTTGGAGCTGATTTTGACAGTATAATTTCACAACCAATTTTTGCAACTTTCAATAATATTTCCGAAGAAATACGACCGCTAAAAACAATAATTTTATCTCTTATAGAAATATTATTTTTTAAACAATAACCGTAAATTTTATCTAACGCATTATGCCTTCCGATATCCATTCGACTTAAAATAATACCATTCACATTGCACAAAGATGCATTATGAACGCCCCCTGTATGACGAAATGTCTCCGCAGATTGCTGCATTTCTTTCATTAATCGAAAACAGTCTTCTGCAGTAACCTGTACATGGACGCCATTCATTTTCTTTGCGCTTAGTGCATCATTTGCAAAAACAAATCCTTGTCTACTCATACCACAGCATGAAGTAATATAACGTTTATTTTGCATTTGTTCGTAATACGGATTTACTTTTGCCGTCGTGACATGTACAAATCCTTCTTTCTCTTGTACCCATATGTCATCAATATCTTCATACTTCCGAATGATTCCTTCAGATGCTAAGAAGCCTATTACCATATCTTCTATATATTCTGGAGTACTAACCATTGTAACAAACTCCTGTCCGTTCATTTTAATCGTGACTGGAAACTCTGTTACAATGCTGTCCTCTATATGTTTAAACGCCCCTTGTTCATAACGAAAGATTTCTCTTTCTACCTGTATCGGTTTCACGATCAGTATCCTTCTCTCACGTTATATTTTTATCAAAAACAAATACCGAAACTGCAATATCTTCTTCTACTTTCATATCTGAAAATAGGTTCACTAATTTCGCTCCAACAAGTTCCTCCAAATGTTCACGGGAATTTGCAGCATACACTTCTTGAATCATTTTCGTTCTAGCCATATGAACCATTTCCGCACCGTCCATCGTACTTGAAATGAATTTTTCAGTAGGTGTTAAGTTTCCGTAAAGAGTCGCAATCGCCATATTTTCAGCGAAAACAGTATGAATTCGTTCTGGCCCTTTTCCGAAAAGTTCCTTTCGAAGTTTTCGAATCATATCATTAAATTCATGTACTTTTTTTGACATACAATTATACCTCCCAAAAAACCTCATTTTACTTTATTATATATTTTACCAAAATGAGCCTTCCGCCCAAACTATTTCGTACAAACATTTGGGCGAAAAGATTCACTTCGTGAAGGTTACTCGTCTTTTAACCCTTTACCCATACCTTTTAAGAAATGAAGCCCAAATCCGATAGCACGGTTAATGTCTGGGTCTTTCAATACTTTCATAAGATCGAATACCCCTACCTTTTTATTACTCTCTAGATGTTCATTACCTTCTTCTAGCCCTACCAATAAGCTACCTATAAGCTTTTTCGTAAGCTCCGGATCAAGTTCTGTTAAAGCACCCGCAGCCCCCATCATATTATTAATTAAATTTGTAACGGGCTCACGAGTCACTTGACCAAGAACAATCTTTGCGATTGGTTCTTTCGCCTTTAGCATAGAATTTGCTGCTTCTAGCATGCCAATATCATTCAATTCCCCTACTATATTAAACATTTGATTTAGAGCGTCTTCATTATTAGCTAGAAGCTCTTTTAAATCGTCTAATTTTTTCTGTTTTATTTCTTCCTCAGTTAATTCTTGTTTTTGAATCATTTTTATAGGTGCAGCCATATTTTTCTCCTCCTACTTATCCGTTAAATGCACATACCCTGGACGTGCCCACTTACGATGTACCTCAATACCAGATTGAGGATGACGTTTTTTATTACGCGGGTTCGCTTTTGGCATCGGATTTTCGCCATCAACTTCCAGCACTTCCATACGCACTTTCGTCTGTTTATAAGCAGGTGTGTTCGTACGCGTATCAACGGCAGGACCTGTTAAGAAATTAATTGCTGTTTCATTATCTGTAGAGTTCATCGGTAAATATAACTCATTCGCTTTTACACGATCTGTTACAAGTGCACGTAATTTTAACGCTCCAAACGGAGAGACAAGACGGACTAATGAACCAGTTTTTACTCCACGTTCTTTTGCAAGTGCTGGAGAAACTTCAACGAAAACGCCAGGCACTTTCGTTTGAATACCTGTTGATTTATTTGTCATATTCCCTTCATGGAAGTGCTCAAGCATACGACCATTGTTAATATGAAGGTCGAACTCAGCTGGGAATTCAGCTGGGCGCACCCAGTCAGCAATCGCAAAACGAGCTTTTTTATCCGGGAAGTTAAATCCATCTTGGAAAAGAAGCGGTGTATTCGTTCCATCAAAACTTCCCCAATGGAAACTATTCCATCCTTCCAATACTTCATAGTTTGCTTGTGAAAATAGTGGTGATAAACTTGCCATTTCAGCAAAAATTTCACTTGGATGACTATAACTCCAGTTTGCACCTAATTTATTCGCAACTTCCTGCACAATCCACCAGTCTGGCTTCGCATCTCCAAGCGTAGGAAGAACTTGATATAGTCTTTGAACACGACGCTCTGTATTTGTAAAAGTACCTTCTTTTTCAAGAGATGGCGCTGCTGGTAATACAACATCTGCATATTGAGCCGTTTTAGATAAGAAAACATCTTGCACAACGAAGAAATCAAGGCTTGATAATACTTCATGTACATGATTCGCATTAGAGTCTACAAGAGCCATGTCTTCTCCGACAAGATACATAGCTTTCATTTTCCCTTCGTCAATCGCGTGAAGCATTTCAATATTATTCAGACCTGGTTCGCTATTAATTTTCACTCCATAAGCCATTTCAAATTTCGCACGTTCCATATCGTTCGTAACGTGTTGATATCCAGGAAGCCATCCTGGTAAAGTACCCATATCACAAGCACCTTGTACGTTATTATGACCTCGAAGCGGATATGCACCAGCGCCTGGACGACGATAATTACCTGTTGCAAGTAGTAAGTTTGAAATCGCAGCGGAAGTATCAGATCCACCTGTATTTTGCGTTACCCCCATTCCCCAAAGGATACATGTACCATCTGCATCACGAATCATTTCAGCCATTTGAATCAGTGTTTCTTTTGAAATACCAGTCATTTCTTCTGCATATTCAAGTGTATATGCTGTAAGGCTCTCTTTGAAATCTTCAAAGAAATTTACATTCTCATCAATAAATCGTTGATTGTGCCAGCCTTGATCAATCATATATTTCGTAACAGCCATTAACCATACTTGATCTGTTCCTTGTTTTGGACTAATAAAGACATCTGAACGCTCTGCCATTTCTGTTTTACGAAGATCAGCCACAATTAATTTTTGTCCGTGTAATTTATGTGCACGTTTAATACGTGTAGCTAAAACAGGATGACCTTCTGTCGGATTACAACCTACAATAATAACAAGACCAGATTGTGCAATATCTTTAATCGTTCCAGCATCTCCGCCCATACCAATTGTACGGAATAATCCGTCTGTCGCTGGTGATTGACAATAACGTGAGCAGTTATCAATATTATTCGTTTCAAATACTTGTCGAGCTAATTTTTGAATCACATAATTATCTTCATTCGTAATTTTAGATGAAGAAATAAAACCGATAGCATCTTTACCGTACTCTTCTTTAATCGATCCTAATTTACTTGCAACTACATTCAACGCTTCTTCCCATGTTGATTCAACAAACGTTCCATTTTTACGAATTAAAGGTTTCGTAATTCGTTCTTTAGAATTTACGAAATCCCAACCAAATTTTCCTTTTACACAAGTAGAAATTGCGTTAACTGGCGCATCAGAAGAAGGTTGTACTTTAAGAATTTTACGCCCTTTCGTCCACACTTCAAATGAACAACCTACACCACAAAATGTACATACTGTTTTCGTTTTCTTCGTACGAGTATCACGCATGGCCGCTTCCACTTCTGATACCGCAAAAATACCGCTATATCCAGGCTCTACTTCTTTAATTAAATCTACCATCGGTTCAAGAATATCTGGCTTTAGTCCCGTCATAAATCCAGCTTCACCGAGCATCGTTTTCTCCATTAAAGCGTTACAAGGACAAATGGTTACACATTGACCACAACTAACGCATGAAGAATCATTAATATTTACTCCTTCATCCCAAATCACTCGTGGGCGTTCCGCTTCCCAGTCTATCGATAATGTTTCATTTACTTGTAAGTTTTGACACACCTCTACACATTGACCACATGCAATACATTGATTCGGGTCATAACGATAAAACGGATGCGTCATATCAACTTCACTTACATCTACTTTCGGTTCATAAGGATATTTTTGATGTTCAATTTCCATTAATTCTGCTGTATTATGCAGTTTACAGTTCCCATTGTTGTTGTCACATACTGTACAGTATAATAAATGATTTTCTAGTAACCGATCCATCGCCTCTGTTTGTGCTTCTTTCGCACGAGTAGAATTACGTTCAATGTTCATACCTTCTGTCGCTACTGTCGAACAAGAGCGCATTAACTTTCCGTCAACTTCTACAATACAAGTGTCACATGTTTGAATAGGATCTACTTCTGGCACGTAACAAATTTGCGGATGTTCAATCCCGTTCTCATTTATCACACCCAATATCGTTGAACCGGGCTCCGCTGTATACTTTTTTCCGTCAATTGTAATATGAACCATGTTGTTATTCATGGTCTTTCCCCCTTTTTGAGAATAAAAAAACTCCACCACGAAAATATACGCACCACATTTCGGCACGTTATTATCATGGTGGAGTAGTTTATTAGCACATCTTGCTAAAATACCAATCCATTTATTCATAAATAAAACGATAGAGTCATAACAGGTCATATCACGATTCCATCTTTAACACTATAATTATAGCGTTAAAGTTAAAAATATACAATATAAAATTTAAACTACGCATATGTCCGTATGGAACTATCCATAATAACCCATATAAAGTGAAACTTTAATCAGCCCTCACCAATCGGGATAAAACATAACAAGGAGTAAGCAAACAAATGGGGTCTTTTAATAAATGGATTCGTGGTGAAAAATCTTTTTCTAACCAAGAGCAAGCTGATCACACATTAAATAAATCTATTTCTTCTTCCCTTTCCCTTAATTTAAAGCACTTGTCCAAACTGTTTAGCGGTATTCCAGAATTAATAACACGCAATTTTCCATTAAAAAACGGACAGGAAGCTGCACTTATATATATGGAAGGACTTGTAGACAAAACTGTTATTAACGTAAACATCCTTCGTCCTCTCTTATTTAAAGAGTGGAATGAAGACGATTTTTGGGAAGCCTCTGTTTCTATCGGAAATATTAAAAAGATTGAGCAGTGGACAGACATTGAACAATCTCTTTTACACGGCAAAAGTATTTTATTTATAAACGGGCAATTATCCGCTTTAGAGCTTGATACGCAAGCGGCACCAAAAAGGAGCATTGAAGAGCCTACAACAGAGAGCTCCATAAAAAGCTCACACGAAGGATTTAATGAAGTAGCGAGCGACAGCCTTGCACTTATTCGTCGATATATTCCAAATCGCGAATTGAAAGTGAAGGAATTCACTGTTGGTGAACGAGCTACTTCAAAGGTTTTTTTGCTTTATCTAGCAGATGTTGCGGACGAAGATGTCGTAAAAGAAATGGCATCCCGTATCGAATCAGTAAAAGTGGATGCGATTCTTACTACCGGAGAATTAGAAGGATTTGTTGAAGATAATTCCTATACTCTCTTTCCGCAATTATCAATAACTGAACGTCCTGACACAACAGCACATCATATTCTAGATGGGCGAATTGCTGTTGTTGTAGATCGTTCACCAGGCGTATTAATAGGACCAATGACTTTTTCAGCTTTTTTTCAGACGATAGATGATTACAGCTTCAGACCAATGATTCCATCTTTTATACGATTACTTCGTTTCACTGGATTATTTATTGCAATTTTTGCTCCTGCTCTTTATATTGCTATGATTTCCTTTCATTATGAAGTGATTCCACTTAAATTATTGTTAACGATTGGAGAATCTCGAGCTAAAATTCCTTTTCCTCCTATATTAGAAGCACTTTTGATGGAATTAGTACTTGAAATGCTCCGCGAAGCTGCAGTTCGGCTTCCGGGTCCCGTTGGACAAACCATTGGCGTCGTAGGAGGGATTGTCATCGGACAAGCTGCAGTTCAAGCAGGAATAGTAAGTAATGTCATGGTTATCGTCGTATCTATTACTGCAGTCGCTTCTTTCATCATCCCTAATCTAGAAATGTCTGCAGGAATTCGACTTCTTCGCTTCCCAATGATGATAATTGCCTCTTTATTTGGTGTCATTGGCATTATGGTTGGGATGGCAATCATTATTATTCATATACTTTCTATGGAATCTCTCGGTGTTCCTTATGGTAGTCCTTTTTCTCCGTTATTTGCTTCGGATTTAAAAGATATTCTTATACGTTTACCATGGAAAATAATGAAGAAGCGCCCACTATCCCTTAACTTAAAACAAGAGAATCGACAACGCGATATAGAAGGAACGGAGGAAGAGAAGTGACAAAGCGTGCAAAGAGGGAGATTAGTTTATTTCAATACATTTTAACGATTAGTGGTGTTCAAGTAGGATTCGGTGTCCTTACACTTCCTCGTGAAGTTGCACAAGGGGCGAATACAGATGGATGGATTTCTATTATTATTGGATGCGCTATCACTACTTTAGTCAGTCTATGTATTGTAAAAATTATGGAAAAGCATCCTGGGTATACTTTACTTGATGTGCTGACTCGTTATCTTGGGAAGTGGCTAGGAAAATTCGCTATGCTTCTTTGGATTTTATACGCTATACTTGCTGCGGTCTCCTTAATCTTTTCTCTTTTATATGTCATTCACATTTGGATTTTACCTAGAACTCCAATGTTTTTAATTATGATTTTGCTTTCTATTCCAATGCTTATGCTTGCATGTAAAGGTGTACTTATTATTAGTCGCTTTGCCGTTTTCACTGTGCTTTTTACCCTCTGGATACCATTACTATTGTTTATCCCTCTTAAAGATGGTCATTGGATATATCTTCTTCCCTTTCTAAAGGAAGGATGGCTACCAGTTGTAACCACAGTGAAATCAACTATCATTGCGTCTCTCGGATTCGAGTTTGCATTCGTCCTTTATCCCTATCTAACTAACAAATCAGCTGCAAAAAAAGGCATCGTTCTTGCAAATATGATTACGTTATTCGTCTACCTACAAGTTACGTTCGTTTCTTTCGTTTATTTTAGCCCAGATGGTATAACTAAGTTTTTATGGCCGACTCTTTCTCTTATTACACCATTTCACTTTTCATTTCTGGAACGGTTTGAAATTATCTTTTTGTCATTTTACCTCTTCATTATTTTCGATTCGTGCATTCCTTATATTTTTACCGCTTCAGATGGAATCAATCAATTACTTAACAAAAAAGGGAGTTCGTTACCTGTTTGGATTTTATTATTCGGATGCATTTTCGTTCTATTCTTTTATATCCCTTCCTCTTACCAAATAAGTGCGTTGCGAGAATTTTGGGGAGCTGCCAGTTATTTTATCGTTTTTCTATTTCCAGTCGTATTTCTCTTATACATGACACTATATCAGTATTGGGAAAGGAGAAGAGTTTAAATGAGGCGCTTTATTCATTTCACTATACTTTGCTTTCTCATAACCTTTTTAACAGGCTGTGGAGATCGTCTAGACTTAGAAAAACAATCGATTTCATTAATTTACGGCTTTGACGCAAAAGCAAAAGGTAAATTAATTGTGTACCACGTAAACCCTATTTTTAATGAAGATGTGGAGAAAAAGTACGAAACTCATGAAGCGAAAGTACGTACACCCCGAGAAGCAAAAGCAACGTTTAATAGTTCAAGTAGCGGTTTAGTGTCTACAGAAAAGTTACAGCTCATTTTATTTAGCACGAAATTTTTAAAACAAGAAGGTGCTATGCCTTACCTTGATGTTTGGTACCGCGATCCTAAAAATACCGGAAACATGCGCATGGTTGCAGTAGACGGGCCAATTTCTTCTGTTATATATAATAACTTTAAAGATAAACCTGCTCTTCCTGAGTATTTAACAGATTTAATTAATACAAATAAATTATACAATCGGACAGTTTTCACACCATTTCATGAATTTCATAGACAAACGTTTAATAAAGGTATAACACCTGCTATTTCAGAAATAAAAAAAGGAAAAAAAGATGTTATCGTTACAGGCTCTGCACTTTTAACTTCTCGCGGAATTTATAAGATGTCTTTAAATCGCTATGAAAGTGCCCTTCTGCTCATGTTGCAAAAAAAAGCTAATATACCTGTTTCACTTACAATGAAAATCCCTTCGCATTCAGTTGAAAGTAATAGTCATCTAAAAGATACAGAAGGTGAAGATTTCGTATCAATAAACGTTCTTAGCATGAATCGTGATATCCGTACAGGCTATAGCGATAACCACTTCAAATTTAATATTAAAATAGATTTAAAAATTGCCGTATCTGAACTTACATTCAATATGGATATAGATAAAGATAGGAAGAAATTAACTTCTCTTATTACAAAACAACTAAACAAAGATTTGAACAATTTAATCCACAAAATTCAAAAACAACAACTCGATCCATTCGGATTTGGTGATTATGCGAGAGCGTTTCAATATGAAGAATGGAAAAAAGTTGAAGACGCTTGGCCGAGTGTCTTTTCAAAAGCTAACGTGAAAGTAACACCTACGATTAAAATTTTAGAAAATGGGATTATTAAATAGCAAAAAAACACGCTACTTGCTCTTATACGTTTAAAGAGTAAGTGGCGTGTTATCATTTTTATTTTGAAGCTT
Source organism: Bacillus cereus group sp. Bc061 (assembly GCF_027715825.1). Classification (NCBI taxonomy): domain Bacteria; kingdom Bacillati; phylum Bacillota; class Bacilli; order Caryophanales; family Bacillaceae; genus Bacillus; species Bacillus cereus group sp. Bc061. Next base: position 92,487 of record NZ_JAQFTZ010000005.1, on the reverse strand, counting down.
CTTATACAGTTACACTTCTGTTTCTTGTTCTTCACTTTCCGCTTGTTCCAATCTTTGCTGCTCCGCAATTTCAGCTGAAATCATCCCATAATAAATTTCTGGATACAATCCAAATATTTGATATACACTTCCTAAAAATGGCATCGGAATCCCTCTTTTCTAAAGTTGTATTGCCACTTTTAAGGATTCCCTTTTCATTCATTATACATTCGTTTTTGGCGTTTCTTCTTCATCATGAACGCTTAATAAATTTTGCCATTTTTTATAAGGCGCACTATTTGGATCTACGTATCCTTTCGCGTACGAACGATCCCACAATTGTTTAATAAACATTTCTTTCTCTTTCTTGGCAACCATATCGGCACCTGTACCGTAATAGTTTTGGAAATATAACTCAATTTCATCAAGGAATAACCTTAATAATTCATCAGAAGTTTCTTCTAACGTTGGATCATATTTCGCTTCACGGTCATACATTAAAATCATATCTAAAATATTATGGACATGCTCTTTACGTAGCCATCTAATATCTTGAGCACCTAATACAAATGGATGTGTATATAAATGCCCACCTTGTATCATCGCCTTTTCTTGTTCTTCTTCAAACCTGGATAAGATGTTTTCATAAATGAACGGATTATGAAGTAACGCTCTGTGCAATTTATAACTTTCGCTTGAAATATTTTTCCCCATCGACTGAATTAAGAAACTACGTCCAACGCCGTTATATTGATACACGAATTGACCATCAACAGCAACTAAACTAATCCAGCGATATATATACGCGTATAGAAGAGCTCGATTACATTTATCATAATCTAACTTCGTTTGCGTTGCATTTAAGTCTGGCATGAATGCTGGTAAGTGCCAATACTTATCTAAATGCGGTGTTAAACTAGATTTTTTACTATTCAACTTGTTTACACGGCGATAGTACGACTGAAAATAATCACCTTTATCATTCATAAATCCATTTGCAATATGTCCAGACGAAAGCTTAGGAAAGTCTTGTAGTGATAAACCGTAATGTGCACGATAACAAATGACTTCAAATGGCGAGAAAGCTTCATTTACTGTATCTTTTTCTTTAAACATTTCTTGCATTAATTCCTCTTGCAGTTCTTTCTTTAAAGATGGGTGTATACCCCAATATTGTAATTCCCTATGATGAGAAACTTTCGGCACGAATGGACTTGCTAAATGGAACAAGTCTTCAATTTTCTCACGAACATATTCATCACGATCACGATTCTTATAATCCGCTTCTTTTCGTAATGCCTCAACGATATTCAGCTCTAATTTATCGCGATAGCGTATTTGTAATTCATCATAGCAATAACTTAGTATGTGCTCACGATAAAAGTCTTCTACCTTTTTCGATTGAATTTCTTCTGTTTTCGCATCCCGGCAATATTCCCCGTATAAGCTCATATAAATTTCTGCTGATATATCTTTCGGTAATACACCTAAATTTAAATGTTGTTGCATATCTTGCCATATCTTTTCTTGTAACTTCTCTTCCGCTAATACGTATACATTCGTTGGGTTTGTTTTCCCTTCAAATTCTTTGCTTCGTTTTTGAATTTCGAACAATAAATTTTCACGTGTTTCATGTAAATTATCAAAAAACCTTTCCCAATATTGAATCATTTTATTAACCGCTTGATATAACGATTGATAAACGAGTTCTAATAGCATTTCTTTACGGTATTCGTTTAATTTGTGTACGTACTGCGTTACAATATCCTCAAATTCCTTTTTAAATAAACGCTGCTGGTTATTAATCATTTTTCCGAACCAACCTTGTTGTTGCGCAATTTCTACTCGGCGTACAGCTGTTACCGTTCCATCAATGTTACTCACATTAAATTTCTTATCGTAATTTTGAATTAAATTACGCTTTTGTTCATTATTTTCATGTAGTCGATTCATTTTTTCCACTAACTGCTTTCGAATTTCATACAACATAAAACGAGCTGCTACTGGATGAACTGGATCTGTTTTCTTTAAAAACCATGTATTTAATTGATATGACTGGCCTTCAGAACCACTTGGTGAAAAACGGTCTGATTCAATCATGTCATATAAAAGTGTCGTTACATGTTCATGTACACGGCTCGGAATCGCATACGCATATAAACGAACCGCATGATCGACCCTTGCTACTTCACCTTTCATTTGTTCCGTCATTTTTAGCTTCGCAGCCGAAATTTTACACTCATGCTGCAGACGATTTAATTCCTCGTCTTTTTGTACCGTACGCTGTACATAACTCTCTACAGCTTCTAAAAACAGTTTAGATTTCGCAACACCAACCTTGCCGCCTTCTGCTCCTTCACGCGTTTCATTGTACATTTGTCTATAGAAAATATGAGCCTGCTCTGGACGAGTAGCAAGATGTTCTAAATCTTCTAAATAACTTTTCCCGCGCTCTGGCTTTTCACGCTGCATACCACGTTTTACATCTTGGTCATATCTATGCTTCTTCTCTTGAAACAATTGATCTAAATGAAGCCACGATTCATCTAAACCTTGCACGGCCCATTTTAAAGCACAATATTTTAACACATGCTCATATGGATAAATAATCTTTGCCGTTCCGGCCCCGCAATATCGCCCTTTCCCGCTTGATTCTGCTAATTGCTGAATTTGATTATCTTCCTGTGCAAAATGATTTGCAGACATCGGACTAAATAATTGTAAATAAATCGTATTTGCCATTTGCTCCATATAATCTGATAAATTATGCAGATGGTGTCCATGTAAATTTTCGTAATCGTATAAAAAACAATAATTGTACGGTAAATGGTGTTGTTTAATCGTGTGATTTGTTCTCCCATCCTCATCTACTTGATCCGGTCGATACTCTAATTCAATCGTAACCCCGCCGCGTTTGGATAGTTCTCCTGTAGAACCGAGCGTAATGGCATGTAATTCTTTTAACGAGGCATAGCCGTTTGCTTGCACCGTTTCAAACTCTTTCGCACTAACTGTTCTCGTCTTCACTAACACATCCGGCATTAGAAACGCACCACGTATTAAAATGTTGTGATGTTGCAGTTTTTTTCGAAGCATTTCACGTAAATATAATGCAATTTGTAGAAACATTCCTGAACCTGTTCCGCCCGCTAGTGATGTTACGATAATGACACGTACTCCATATTCCGTTTGATCGCTTGTAACTGGAAAAATCTTCTCGATTTCTTGCCAAAAGGACGTTAATTTATCTTCTTTCATCGCAGCACGTAACGCTAAACGGGAAATGACGCGTAACTGTCCTGCTCCTTCTGTTAATGGTTTATCAAGTATAGTTGGATCCATCGGAAACCACTCTGGAATCGTCGGATCTCCCGCAATATACTCCCTAGGTGTTTTACTAGAGCTCGTTTGCGTCTTAAACTTTCGAATATGATCGAATTTACTCAATGTATTCACATCTGTATCAAATACGTGCATTGCTACTTTTTTCCGACGCTCCTCAGGTAGTCTTTCATATATTTGATGTGTCACAGTACTACCGATTCCACCTAAACCAATTAATATTGTTGGAACTTGTAACGTCATGTGAACCACCTTCCTATTCTTGCTTGTTTGAAAAAAGGAGGGAAAAATAATACTCTCCTCTTTTCCTCATCTACTATTCACACTCGTATTTGTAAATCTCCTTACCATATCCTCTATCAATTACTAAAAGTTCATTTGGATATAGTGTCTTATGTTCCATTCCAACCTCATCCTCTGTTATAAACATCCCATCAATAATCATTCCTACTACTTGTGACTCTTTCGCTACAAATATCGATTTCGATCCTTTCTTTGCTATAAACGTAACGGATTGCACAGTCTTTCTTTCTGCTCTATACGGAATACCAAAATAATGTTTCCACCATTTATTTTTGAGTAACTCTGGCTCAGATTGATATAACCAATCTTTCGCTACCTCTTGATCCCATTCGTAATACAATAATGCTTTCCGGTGAAATCTTGGACGGACAATCCATCCTAAAACGATTATTCCTACTATTAACAGTAATAAAGTGATAGGAATAACAAGCTTAAAAATAAGCGCATACTTTTCATAAAACGGCGCATTTTGAATATGGAGTGTTATATCTTTCTTTACTTTTGGTAATTTTGAATCCTGCACTACGATGGTAGCTTCTACGGTGCCGGTATCTGTAAAATTGAACGTGTCGGAGTAATGCGGTCGAGGATAAATGTAAATTTGATTACCATGCTGTTTTATTTCATAGTTGATTGATTGTTTAGATGTGACACCAGTAGATTTTAATAGTTTTTTTACAGCCTCTTCTGTCATCGGCTTATCATCTAACTGTGGTTGTATAATAAATGGTTTACTATTCTCTAAATTTGTTACTTTTTCTTCATAATCTTTCGTGACAGTTTGAAGTGATAATTTAGGCTTTTTCGTTGTTTCGATTTTAAATTCTTTCGTCTGTCTGTAAAACCCCTTTATGTTCATATGAACTTTCCCGCGTACTAATCCTTTAGTAAGCTTCGTTTCGTAATAAAATACATGTCTTTTATCGTCCCACTTCATCGCATATTGCTTCCCGTCTATTTCTACTTCGGCCTGAAAGTAAGAAGACTGAACTGGCAACTCAGTAGGTTTTGCTTCAATAACAGCTGTCACATCTTCATACATTTCCTCAACATTTTTTCTATCCTTATCCTCTTTGTCATAAGTAGAAACAGTATAATTAAGTGCCGGTTCGACTAGTACTTGTAACCCTTCTTTCTCAATATCCTGGTCCACTTCTATCGTATAAGTTCCTGGTTTAATAACTTCCTCATTTTCCGTACTTATATGAACTATATTTCCGAACAATTTCGCTTCGCCTGGTGCATGTATAGAAAAAGAAGATTGTAATTGTAATGGTTTAGAAATTTGTGTGACCTGATAATCGGGCAGAGAAGGCGATTGTCGCACAAGCGTCATACGCTTTAACGGAAATGGTGTTGTAATCTCTACTTTCTTCCCTACTACTTTCGTTTTTACAATCGATTCAACAGAGGAGAACGGATCACGATTTGCAACTAATGCCGCCACTTGATTGACGCTTTTTACAATACCATCCTCTCCACTAGATGGCATCGTAACTCCATTTATCTCTTTCTTCCATATTTCTTTAAACGTATTTAGTTGTGCCTTTTCTTGCTGTCCTAAATCCTCTTCCATCGTAATTAAAATTGGATGTAACGATATCTTTTTTGCATCCATTTCTTTCTTAAACTGTACTAACTTCTGTGTAATTTGTTCTTTTCCGCCAATCTTATCTTTCTCTAAATCATTAAATGCCCCGTCAGTTAACACAATAAGCCAAAATTCACGTTTCCCATCTATATCTGCTTCCTTTTTTATAGATTGCATCGCCGTTTCTACTGCGCTAAACGGAGTATTTAAATACGTTTTCCACGCTCCAATTCCCTCAATTTCCGTTTGTCTCTTATCCTTCGTTAACGAAATGTTTAATTGATCATTCGGCTTGCTCATTGGAACGTAAGAAAATGTATCTTTTTCATCTAATAGCGCAACTAAACTTTGCAAAGCATAATTGGCATATTTCCAGCGATCGTTATTTCTCATGCTGCCCGAATCATCATATACAAGTGAAACGACCCTTTCCTTTGCCTCCTCTCCTTTTGCAAAAGTCCAAAAAGGATGTAACCATATAAATAGAAACAACATGAATGTGGCACAAATTCGAATTTTCATGATGAGGCTTCGCCACCTTTGTAGACAAATTCCTATGTTTAAATTTATGAGAGGATACAAGATATATGACTTGTATTTTAGGACAACGAACGTAGCATAACTTTATTATGTAAACAGTTATAAAAACTGAATATGATTCCTTCTAGCGTTTTCTATCCGATCATATAAGTAAAAAAGCCTGTTTAAGCTCTACACTTAAAACAGACTTTTCCTACTTTTTATTTTAAAAACACATAACAAAAAGTTTGATTTTTGACTTAACACATCACTTCTATTGTAAATCCACCAGGTGCTTCAACGTAAAACGTATACGCATGTGCACGTTTAGGAGCCTCAACCAAAAATCCATCTTCCTTCAATCTTTGATTTATCTTATCTACTTGTTCTTCACTTTCTTGTGGAAATCCTACATGAAATGTTTTTGGATACTGAACTTCTTTTCCTTTCATTAAAGTTAGTATAAATCCATCATTATCACGCATAACTGCAAAGCCATTTCCCCTTGTTCCGCTACAAGTTAAGCCAAAATACTTTTCTAAAAACTCGCTCGCAGCTACTACATCTGCAACTGTTAAATTAAGATGTTTAATTTTCAAACCATCAACACCTTTCTTAATTTTCTAACATTTTATCATAAAATTAAAAAACACGCCTTCACAGCGTGTTTCATTTCTTCACATACACTTCAACAATCGGATTATCTTTATGATCCGCATGTAAGCGTATATTCTCTTCACTTGTACGATAAATGCCAGCTAATAACATAATCGTTAACACGTTAGGAGTTTTTGCATCACTCCCGTATTTCCTTTCCAGCGCTTCCTTATATTCAAAATCCAAATCCCCCTGCACATATGTATACACTTCAAAACCATCTTCTAAATTGCAAACTACTGTATCAATAATATCTGTCCCTACTTGCTTTTTCATTTCCTCTCGCAATGCTTCAATAAATTCTTCCCACGGTACTTCGTATGTCTGAAACTGATCTGTAGATTTCATGCCTTTTCCTCCTTATATATCCTCTTCCTATATTTCCCCTTTCCTATAACAATTATGATAGTTAGGGCATTCGTACAAGCCGCACTTGTCCCCCTTACATATCGTATTACTGTAATGGGGAAGGAGGAATGAATATGCATAGACAAAAATGTTATGATACGTGCCGACGTTACTTCGGAAAAGTTGTTCGGATTGAAGACCGTGATGGCCGTATACATTTAGGTAAAATAATCGATGTGACACAAAACTCTGTATGGATTGAACCGGTGCAACAGCGCTCATCTTTTGATTCAGGATTCGGATACTATGATGCATATGCAAACGGTGGTTGTGATCTTTGCGGCGGCCTTAGCAGATGTGATAGTTGCGGATTTGGTTGTGGTGGTGGATTCAGCGGCTGTGGATGTGGTGGTCGTGGTTGTAGTAATTGTGGTTGCGGTGGCTGGGGAGGCGGCGGTTGTGGCTGGGGTGTTGAACTCGGATTTGGTTTCATCTTCGGAATTACATTAGCTGCATTATTTTTCATTTAACATAAGTAAAGAGTTGACTATCTTTGGCCAACTCTTTTTCTTTATTTTTCACATATAAAAATACGATGACCTAAAATATGTTGGTACATAAGTCGTACATTTTCATGCTGTACCCATGCCTCATATAACTCATTCGGAATAAATTGTGATACATTCCATTCCGGCTCTTCTATATAGCTAGAGATTGTTTCTGCAATTGTACCACCGCCAGCAATAGTAACCCGCCGAAAATTTGCTTTCTGAAATAATTGTACCCACTCGCTCTCAGTTAATAGTTCTTTCATCCCGTATAATTGAGCGATTTTTTCTTCCTCTCCCTTATCAATGTGCCTATCAATAATCATTTCAATGACAACAAGCTTACCGTCTTTCTGTAATACACGATAACACTCTGAAATAACCTTTTCTTTTTCTGTAAAAGCGAGTATCGATTCTCCGAGTACGAACTCAAATGAGTCATGTAAACAAGGTAATTGCTCTACACTTCCTTCAATTAATTGAATATCTATTCCCTCAAACGACCATCTATCTTTCGCCTTTTGAAGCATAATCTCATTCTGTTCAACCGCTGTTACTCTATAACCATATTCTTTTGTCATATACGCTGCTGTTTTCCCCGTACCGCAGCCGAGTTCAAGGACATTTGCTCCATATCTAAAAGGCAATTGTGCTAACAGTTGTTTTGTTAACGTAAAACCACCAGGATGAGCACTCCCTATTCCATAATAAGCTAGGAAATCAATGTATTTGTTTCGTTTCATAAAATTCTCCTTTAAATTTTCTATAATACATATATTCACCCATCCATAATTAGTGCACATAAAAAAGCATTCCCAAGTGCGATACCGCAACTTGAAAATGCTCTTCTCTTTTTTATTTCTCTTCAATATACGCCCATTTAAAGCTATATTCCGGACTAATATTATGTTTCACAATTCCCTTTACATTCGGTTTCATAACATATGATTTAGCACTTTGATATAAAGGTACGAGCGCTACATCTTCCTCAAGTAATAATTTCTCTGCCTTACCTAACTCTGTCCAACGTTTTTTTGCATCAGCCATCCATTCTGTCTTACTTTTAGTAATAATGTCATCATATTTTGAATTTGAGTAGCTCATCTGGTTTTGCGAATTTTTTGTTTCAAACATATCAAGATATGTCATTGGATCCGCATAATCTGGATTCCAGCCACCATATGAAAAATCATAATCTTGGTCTGATTCTAATTTTAGTTTTTGTTTAAATGGTTGCAACTTAATATTTACTGTCACACCTTTTAAATTCTTTTCAACTTGATCTTTTACATACTCCCCAACTTTTTTCGCATTACCAGTATCATAATTTAATAACTCTATTGTCACTTGATCTTTTCCAAGTTCTTTTTTCGCTTCTTCCCATGCTGCTGCTGCCTTTTTGGAGTCTTGTTTTAAACCATTCTTAAACGTTTCTGCGAAATCTTTACCGTCTGGTCCACTTGCTAAACCTTTTGGTACTAAGTAATCCACTGGTTTTGAACCATCATTTAAAATAACATTCGTTAAAGCTTTCTTATCAATTGATAACGCAATTGCTTCACGTAATTTTTTACTCTTTAGAGGTGTATCTTGACCACCACGTTTTTGATTTAGACGTAAGTAAAACGTACTTGTTTCCGAATAGGCCCCAAACTCTTCTTTATTGTTTCTATACTTATCCACGAATTCACCTGATAATAGCGCGAAATCAATTGCACCTGTATCATATAAATTTACTCTAGTAGCTGGTTCTTTTACTACACTATAGTTGATTTCCTCTAGTTTTACAGTCTTTTTATCCCAATACTGATCATTTTTCTTTAATTTCCAGCCTTGCTCATGTTTCCAGTCTGTAAGCACAAATGGACCATTATACAGTGTTGTATCAGACTCTAAACCGAATTTATTTCCTTTTTCTTTTACGAACTTTTCATTTAATGGATAGTATGACGCAAATGCCATTAAGTTCAAGAAATAGGGTACAGGTCTTTCTAGTTCTACTTCAAGCGTATAATCATCTACCGCTTTTACACCTAATGTCGAAACTTCTCCTTTTCCTTGATTAATCGCTTCTGCATTTTTAAGATAGTAAGCAATAAATGCATACTCAGCAGCTGTTTTTGGATCTACTAGACGTTGCCATGCAAATACGAAATCTTTCGCTGTTACAGGATCACCATTTGACCATTTTGCATCTTTCCGTAATTTAAATGTATATTTTTTGCCATCCTCGCTTTTTGTGCTAGATTCCGCTACAGCTGGGATTGGCTTATTATCTTTATCAAGGCGATATAAACCTTCCATTGTATTCCCTAAAATTTGTGAGCCAAGTGTATCTGTATTTTTTGAAGTATCCATCGTCGGAATTTCATTCGTTTCTGTACGATTTAGCACTTGCTTTGCCGCATATTTAATATCAGATTTCTTCTCTTCTCCACCATTATTAGATGTCGTTGTCGTTTTCTTCTCCCCACCTGAAGATCCAGAACACGCTGTTAACGCCATACTCATCGCTAAAACTGGTGCTACAACCGCCGTAAACTTTTTCATCTTTTTCTTCATTCTTGTACCCTCCCCAATTTATATGTACGAAACTAACTTTGAGAGATTTCTAATTTAAATTATCAGAAAATTATTACTAATTATTATTCTACTAATTTCCCTTGGAATGTAAAGTGTTTTTAAAATATTCATAATAATTAATTTATTTACTTCGATAACAATCTATTACTACTATACGAATTCTCCCCCATCTACTATATGTAAGTACCACTTTTCTTATTCTTCTCTATCTATTTAAATTTAATTGGATAGCAAAAGAGCGTTTTAAAAAAATAAATAATATATTTTTCAAACGCTCTTTTTTCTTATTTCCCTTCCGTTACATACGCCCACTTAAAGCTATATTCTGGACTAATATTGTGTTTCACAATTCCTTTAACAGTCGGTTTCATTACATACGCTCTTCCTGTTTGATATAAAGGAACTAGCCCAGCATCTTCTTCAAGGAATAGTTTTTCAGCTTTTCCTAACGTTTCCCAACGTTTCTTCGCATCACCCATTAATTCATTACCTGCTTTTTGTACCATTTCGTCGTATTTTGCATTTGAATAACTCATTTGGTTATATGGACTCTTCGATTCAAACATATCAATAAATGTCATTGGATCCGCATAGTCTGGACTCCAACCTGCATAAGAAATTTCATAATCTTGTGCAGTCTCTAATTTTAATTTTTGTTTGAACGGCTGAATTTTTGTATTAATTGTTACACCTTTTAAATTTTTCTCAATTTGATCTTTAACATAATCAGCAATCTTTTTCGCAGTTCCATCATCATAGCTTAGTAATTCAATTGTAACTTGATCTTTTCCAAGTTCTTTTTTCGCTGCTTCCCAAGCTGCTGCACCTTTTTTCGGATCATATTTCAGGCCATTTTTAAATGTATCTTGGTAATCTTTACCATCTGGTCCTGTCGCAAGTCCTTTTGGTACTAATTGATCTGTTGCTTTTGAACCATTATTTAAAATAACGTTTGCCAGTCCTTTTTTATCAACCGATAATGCAATTGCTTCACGAAGCTTTTTGCTCTTTAACGGCGTATCTTGTCCGTTACGCTTTTGATTTAAACGTAAGAAGAATGTACTTGATTCTGCATACTCGCCATATTCTTCTTTGTTCGATTTATATTTATCTACAAACTCTCCTGATAGTAGTGTGAAATCAATTGACCCTGTATCATATAAGTTTACTTTCGTCGCAACTTCTTTCACTACACTATAGTTAATTTCTTCTAATTTTACAGTCTTCTTATCCCAATACTTATCATTTTTCTTTAGCTGCCATCCTTGTTCATGTTTCCATGAAGACATCACGAACGGCCCGTTATACACCGTTGTATCTGCTTCTAAACCGTACTTATCGCCTTTTTCTTTTACGAATTTTTCATTTAACGGATAGTATGACGGGAATGCTAGTAAATTCAAGAAATATGGTACTGGCTTTTCCAATTCTACCTCTAGTGTATAATCATCTACTGCTTTTGCCCCCAAATCTGTTAGAGGTTTTTCACCTTTATTAATTGCTTCTGCGTTTTTAATATAGTAAGCAATAAATGCGTATTCTGACGCTGTATTTTTATCAAGTAAGCGCTGCCATGCAAATACGAAATCTTTCGCTGTTACAGGATCACCATTCGACCATTTTGCATCTTTACGTAATTTAAATGTATATTTTTTTCCATCCTCGCTTTTCGTACTAGATTCTGCAGCAGCTGGGATTGGCTTATTATCTTTATCAAGACGATATAATCCTTCCATCGTGTTCCCTAAAATTTGTGACCCTAACGTATCAGTAGATTTAGACGTATCCATCGTCGGAATTTCTTGATTCTCTGTACGATTTAATACTTGTTTTGCTGCGTATTTAATTTCGGATTTGTTCTCTTCCCCACCACCATTAGACGTCGTAGTTGTTTTCTTCTCCCCACCAGATCCAGAACAAGCTGTCAACGCCATACTCATCGCTAAAACTGGCGCTACAACCGCCGTGAACTTCTTCATCTTTTTCTTCATTTTTGTACCCTCCCCAATTATATGTACGAAACTAATTTTGAGAGATTTTCTAATGTTTATTTATCAGAAAATTCTTATTAATTAATATTCTACTAATTTTTCCGGTTTTGTAAAGTTATTTTTAAAATATTCTAAAAATTATTTTTTTGTGATAGTAACGAGTATTCTTTACAATTATCACGATACAAGTTCTTTCCTACATCTATCTATTTATTCGCATGTATTCTCATAATAAAAGAGCATTCCAAAAGTAAATAGTCTACTTTTAGAATGCTCTATCATTTTATCTTTCTATAGTGGATAATGAGATTCTCACTACAAAATAAGCTAAGAAACCTATATAGATCCACTTAAATATAGCCTCACTGCTTAAAAATTATTTTCCATCTTTTTCAGTCATGTACGCCCACTTGAAGCTATACTCTGGGCTAATGTTATGGTGAACGATGCCTTTTGCATTTGGTTTTTGAACGTATGCATCACCACGTTGGTATAAAGGTACAAGTGCTACATCTTGCTCAAGAAGTAATTTCTCAGCTTTTCCTAGCTCTTCCCAACGTTTCTTCGCATCACCCATTAATTCTCCGCCAGCTTTTTTGATCATATCATCATATTTCGGATCAGCGAAGCTCATTTGGTTATGAGAATGATTAGACTGGAACATATCTAAGAATGTCATTGGGTCAGCGTAGTCAGGTCCCCAACCAGCATATGATAAATCATAATCTTGCTCTGTTTCTAATTTCAGCTTTTGTTTGAATGGCTGAAGTTTAATATTAACAGTTACACCTTTTAAGTTTTTCTCAATTTGATCTTTTACATATTCCCCAACTTTTTTCGCATTACCAGTGTCATAGTTTAATAGCTCAATTGTAACTTGGTCTTTTCCAAGTTCTTTTTTCGCTTCATCCCATGCAGCTGCTGCTTTTTTTGCATCTGGTTTAATACCGTTTTTAAATGTTTCTTGGAAGTCTTTACCGTCTGGTCCAGTTGCTAATCCTTTCGGTACTAAGAAGTCCGCAGGTTTAGATCCATCATTCAAAATAACGTTTGATAGATTTTTCTTATCGATTGAAAGTGCGATGGCTTCACGTAATTTTTGGCTCTTTAACGGTGTATCTTGTCCGCCACGTTTTTGGTTCATACGTAAGAAGAATGTACTTACTTGTGAGTATGTGCCAAACTCTTCTTTATTATTTCTATACTTATCAACGAATTCACCTGATAATAGCGCAAAATCAATTGCATTTGTATCATATAAATTCACTCGAGTAGCTACTTCTTTTACTACACTATAGTTAATTTCATCTAGTTTTACAGTCTTTTTGTCCCAATATTGATCGTTTTTCTTCAGTTTCCATCCTTGCTCATGTTTCCAATCAGTAAGAACGAACGGTCCGTTATATACTGTTGTGTCAGACTCTAAACCGAATTTATCTCCTTTTTCTTTTACGAATTTCTCATTTAATGGATAGTAAGATGGGAATGCTACTAAGTTTAAGAAATATGGTACTGCTTGTTCTAATTCAACTTCTAAAGTAAGGTCGTCTACTGCCTTTACTCCTAATTCTGCTACAGGTTTTTCACCTTTATTAACCGCTTCTGCATTTTTAATTGGGAATGCGATAAATGCATACTCGGCAGCTGTTTTTGGATCTAATAGACGTTGCCAAGCATATACGAAATCTTTTGCTGTTACAGGATCACCATTTGACCATTTTGCATCTTTACGTAGTTTAAATGTATATTTTTTACCATCCTCATTCTTCGTGCTTGATTCTGCCGCAGCTGGGATTGGTTTGTTATCTTTATCTAATCGATATAAACCTTCCATTGTGTTCCCTAAAATTTGAGAACCTAATGTATCTGTATTTTTAGAAGTATCCATTGTTGGAATCTCATTTGTTTCAGTACGATTTAGTACTTGTTTCGCTGCTAATTTTTCTTCTGATTTGCTATCTCCGCCAGAGCTAGAATTTGTGCTTGTCTTCTTATCTCCACCTGATGTAGAACATGCTGTTAATGCCATACTCATTGCTAAAACTGGTGCTACAACTGCTGTTAGTTTTTTCATTTTTTTCTTTTTCACTTTCTGTACCCTCCCTAATTCTTAACGCTCTCATTTAAGAATTTTCTGATAATTCTGTTTTTCTTTATATATTTATCAGAAGATTCTTATTAACTATTATTCTACTAATTTTTCGAGTTTTGTAAAGTGTTATTATTGAAAATTTTTAAAAAATTATTTTATTACAGTAATATTCATAAAAATTCCATAATCTTTCGAAATACTATGTCTTATTGAATCTTATGTATTGATTTAATAGTCTTTATATCCTTCCACTATAAAAAACCTGTAAATTATTGTTAATAAATAATGTATATCGTAACAAACCTCTTTTCTACAAAAATAAAAAAGTCAGCAAAGCTGACTTTTTATCCGGCCATTTTCTCTTTTTTCATTTCCTCTATTACTCTCGTATACTTCTCTTCATCAAATTCATTTTCACTTTTTGCAACAACTACAGTCGCAATACCGTTACCAATTAAATTAACGATAGCACGTGCTTCTGACATGAAACGATCTACACCAAGTAATAGCGCTAACCCTTCTAATGGAATAACATTCATCGCAGATAAAGTAGACGCTAGTACAATAAAGCCTCCACCTGTTACTGCGGCTGCTCCTTTAGATGTAACTAACAAAATAGCTATTATCGTTAATTGTTGACCTAGTGAAAGATCGACGTGAAAGACTTGTGCTAAAAATATAGTAGCCATAGATAAATAAATTGTTGTTCCATCTAAGTTAAAAGAGTAACCTGTCGGAATGACTAAACCTACTACTGGCTTCGAACATCCGAAGTCTTCCATCTTTGTCATCATTCGCGGCAATACTGATTCTGATGATGATGTCCCAAGAACAATAAGTAATTCTTCTTTAATGTACGCTAAATATTTCCATAAACTAAATTTATACAATTTACAAATAAAATTTAAAACAATAAAAACAAATAATGCCATTGTCGCATATACACAAATCATTAGTTTACCAAGTGGTATGAGCGTACTTAAACCATATTTACCAATTGTAAATGCCATCCCGCCGAATGCTCCAACCGGTGCTAATTTCATAACGATTGATAAAATGTTAAAAAATACTTTCGATAACCTTTCAAAAAAGTCGATTACTGGCTGTCCATTTTTCCCTAACATCGTTAACCCTGCTCCAAATAAAATAGAGAAAAATAAAACTTGTAAAATATCACCTTTTGCAAATGCTTCAAACATGTTAGACGGCACAATATGTAAAAAGAAATCCATCCATTTCATTTCTTGTCCGCTTTGTACATATTGTGAAACATCTCCGCCCTTTAGTTTTGAAGGGTCTAATCCGTCTCCTGGACGCACAACATTCGCTACAATGATACCAATTATTAAAGCCGCTGTTGTAACAATTTCAAAATATAATAGTGCCTTCCCGCCAACACGACCTACCTTTTTCATACTTCCCATACTTGCAATACCAAGCACAATTGTTAAAAAGATAATCGGTGCAATAACCATTTTAATCATATTGATGAACGTTTCACCAATTGGCTTCATCTCTTGTCCAACACTCGGCCAAATCGCTCCTACTGCAATACCACAAATAATGGCCACAATAACTTGAAATGTTAAATTCTTTACAATTCTCATTTTTAATACTCCCTTATTTTTTCATTTCTCCCAAACTATTTTCATCAATAACATTTATTCTATGTGATGGCCCTCTGTTATGTAACTTAAACCTTAACTTTATGTTACACTATTATGTTAATTTTGAAAATAGTATATAACATTTAATGATAAACGACATACTATTAGACATAATAAAAAGCAGACATTTCGCCTGCTTCAATTTTCCTCAATCTCCTTTTCACTTAATCCTAGATGTGTTCTAAGAGTATTACTCAAACTCTGTAAATCTTTTTTATTAGGGTTATAATAATATACACGTTGGCCGTTTGAGCCATTAGGTAAGTATAAATCATCACCTGCTAATTGAATTTTTTCAACCGAACAATTTAAACCGTATTTATAAAAAGATAAAATATCATCCATTGCTAAATTTGTTTTAAAATCACCGTCAACCGCCTCAACTATTTTTTCTAGCTTCGTAATTGATCCTACACTTTTTAATTTACTTAAAATCGCTTCCATAACAAGTTGTTGCCGCTGCCCTCTCATTGCATCACTATCAATATGACGCGTTCTTGCTAATGCAAGTGCTTCTTCTCCTGTTAATTTTTGTAGTCCTTTTTTCAAATGGATCGCGTCAGGTTCATCTTTACTATTTTGCTCCGTAAATTCAACTGGGACATCTACTTCAATCCCATCTAATCCATCAACAATTTTAGTAAATGAATTAAAATTAAACTTTACAAAATAATCAACAGGCACTTGTAATAACTTTTCTACCGCTTCCACTGAAGCTTGCGGCCCTCCATCTTTACCATTTTTAACGAAACCACTTCCATATGCATGCGTTATTTTATCTTTTTTCTTTTCAACCGGAACATATGTGTATGTATCACGTGGTATGCTCGTCAATTTCACAGTCTTATCATCTTTATTAAAAGTAGCTAACAGCAGTGCATCTGTATGAAATGCACCATTATACTCCTTTTGTCGCTCTTGATTTTCATCAATTCCCATAATTAAAAGTGAAACATTATTAGTAATCGGTTTTACCGTTTCCTCACGTAAATTTGATTTTTCACCACGTGCCAAATTAACATTTGATTTTTGTACGAGATTAGAAGTTTTCATATATACGTAAGTACCATATCCAAATCCGCCAAATAGTAATATTGCTAACAATACACTTATTATCGTTGTCTTTTTATATTTTCGTTTATTTTTCTTTTCTCTTGAAGAAGAATGATTCTCCATATAGTTTCCTCCGTTTTCTATTCATCTAATATATTTTTCACTTTCTCATAATTAGTGCTTTCCTTTTGAAATGTATTCTCTTTCAATCCTTTGTTTATTTGTATCCATTCAGTTGTAATCGAATATTGAATCATACCTTCGTGGAAACTAAGGAATTTCAGCATAATCCCTGTATTTTTCTCTACAACCATTTCAAATTTCCCTCTTAAATCTTCAGATGTACTTACAGGCATTTCTATATTTATTGTCCCTTCTATTTTGTAGCAATCCAGTCCAAGATACTTCGTTTCTTTATAATTCCAATCTTTATATCGGATTAATAGATCAGCAAATTCGGATTGAATACTATACTTCGCGAATCCCACATATTCATCATCATATCTTTTTTTCTCAACTGATTTTCTCAATAACCTTCCCGTAGGATTTAATTTTAATAGTTCATAGTTTCTTTCTTTCGGGCTCCATTTTGTTTCTTTGTACGTATACTTCTCATCATCAAATTCTTTTTTCTTGCCCTCGTTATATATAATGGTTCGTTTTTTCGCTAGTTTATCTTCTTTCGAAGAGATACCTCTTTGTTGCTCCGTATCAATCGCATATTTGTATGTTGTAGCAATTCTTGACGAACTAGAATATTCCTCAAATTGTCCTGAAATATTATTAAAATGATCAATGGAATCTAGCATCTTTTCATGAATCTTTTCTTTATCTGGATAATTTGCATTTGCTTTTATTTCCTCTTCGTTTTCGTAATCAGAAAATGCCTTTTTCTTTACATATTCAAACACTCCGCCGTTTTGAGCAAAAATTTGATCAGAAAACTCCGACATAGACACAATGGAAAGTGCTAGAACAGCAGCACTTATAACCATCATATAAACTCTGTAACCTTTCTTTTTTACCGGAAGACTATGTAGTGTACGATTAATCTTTTCATTTAACTCTGGCGGTACTATAACATTCTCTTCGTTTATTCTCTTTTTTAATTTCTCATCAAATATTTTTTCATTATCCATCCTTTGCACCCCCTATTCCATCTTTAATCGTTTCTGTAGTTGTTCCCTCGCACGTGCCAATCTCGATTTCACTGTTCCTTTTGGTACCTCTAAAAGCTTCGCTATACTCTCTTGATTCATATCTTCATAATAATAAAGTACCGTAACAGCTCTTAACTCTTCATGTAACGATTGAATCGCATTACACAAATCTATATCTTCATACTGATCGCACGCACTCATATTGTAATCATTCTCTTCTGTCACAATTATCTTTTTATACGTTCTAATAATGTTGTTACATTCATTCATTAAAATTCGAATTAACCAAGTTTGAAAAAACTCTTCCTTCTTTAATTTTTTTATATTTTCATAGGCTTTTAAAATTGTTGTTTGTATCGCATCCTCTATATTTGTCTCATCACGTAACATAGCCTTTGCAATACGATACATCTTCACTTTTTCTGTATGTATAAGAGTCATAAAAGCTTCATGATCACCTTTTTTCGCTAAGGAAACATCTGTTTCTTCTTTTACCAACATTTTATATAAAGGGATTACTTTCACAATTGCTCCTCCTGTTTCATCCTCGCTTCAAATTTAACTTTACATGTATTAGACGTATGAGCCTAGAAAAAGGTTCATTTTTTTGAATATTTCCATAAAAAAAGGTAAACATTTTTCATGTTTACCTTTTTTATACGTAACTCTGAGGAGATATCCATTTGGATCGACAACTTTAAAGCAATTATTTTTTTATAAAACAATAATGACTTTTCTACATCATTTACATATAGCTGCAACTCATTCGTTTCCTCCTCATCAAAAAAAGTCCACTCATATAGTGGACTTTCTACTCTACAACGGTAAATCCCTCTTCTTAAACAATACAATCGCTACTATAAAAATACAAAGCGCTCCCGCAGCTAAACCTATACTTACCGGCCATATATTATACGTTCCTTCCGCAATTTCTTTTGGACGAAACAGTGTAAATAACGATAGACTTTTCATCCACTCTAACTTATCACTTAATTTACCTACCATATTTAGTACAAAAAATAAAATAGTTAAACTTGCTGAGTAGCTAAGTGCTTTTCTTTCATCATTACATATACAAGAAAAGAAAAATGAATATGCACTAACGACTAAAAATATGAGCCCTCCGACTATATTTATCTTTAGGAATAATTCTTTATTTAAGTTATTATCACTTAAAAACCATTCTGCACCTACTATGCCCGCTACATACGTAACAACTACAATAATTAGTAGTCCTAATATGAGAACAGAGGCTTGCGTGATTGCAATTTTCACTCTAGATACAGGTGTCGCCAATAAATATGCCATCGCCCCTTTATCTACATGCCGGGCAATTAAATGTGTTGCAACTGTAACGCAAAAAATTGTTAATATGATAATAAACAATAGACTATAGTACTCACCAGCTAAAAAATCCATTACGTTTTGAATCGGACTTTCCATGCCAACAATTTTTTTCACACTATCAGGCATAGCGCTTATTAATTCATTTAAACCTTTCGCTGATACCATTGAAGGGAATATCCAAATTAACAACCATAAATATAGAGCTGCACCAGTTGCGTAACTCAAAATACTTTTTTGCGTCTCTTTCAAACTAGCTAAAAACAATTGCTTATTCATGCTTTACCCCTTCTTTCTTATCGTAATAATGCATAAATAAATGTTCTAAATCCATCGCTCTCGTTTGAAGTGCCGTTACATTATAGTTTGAAAGTATTTGTAAAACAGTTTGATAGTTTCCTTGTACAATAATCGATGCCTCTCTACCTTTTACCGCTTCAAATTGCAAATTACATTTTGTAAGAGAATCAATCTCTTCCTCTGATGATACGGTTACATCTATCACTTGTCGTCTCATCCCTTGTAAATCATGAATATTTTCAACCGTTACAAGGCGCCCATCTTTAATAATCGCTACTCGGTCACATGTACGCTCAATCTCAGTGAAAATATGTGAAGACATAAGAATCGTTTTTCCTCTTTGCTTTTCCTCTACTATTAAATCTATAAATACTTGCTGCATAAGCGGATCGAGTCCTGAAGTCGGTTCATCTAAAATTAACACTTCCGGATCGTGCATAAATGCAGCAACAATTCCTACTTTTTGTTTCATTCCTTTAGACATTTTGCGAATTGGTGTTTTCACATCAAATTGCAGACGTTCTATTAGTTCATCTCGTCTTTTCGTATCCTTTAGCCCACGCATTCCTTGCATTAACTTCAGAAATTCTAATCCGTTCATTCCTTCAATAAAAGAAATTTCTCCTGGTAAATAACCAACTTCCCTTTGAATCTTCGCGGCGTCATTCCAACAATCTAATCCGAAAATGGAAGATTTTCCAGATGTCGATTTTATAAATCCCATTAAATTACGAATCGTTGTGGATTTCCCGGCACCATTTGGTCCTAAGTAACCGAATACTTCTCCTTCTTTTACATCAAATGTAATATGAAACAAGCCTTTTCCATTTGAAAACTGTTTTGTAACATCTTGAACTGAAATCATAATTCCACCTCATTTTTTGAAATATTTAATATGTGATATTTCAAAATTATTGTACTCCTCATCTTTTATATTCGCAACAACTTTTTGAAATATTTATATGTCTATATTTCAAAATTATTGTTTTTCATTATTTTTTCTTGTATATTTTAATTGAGGTGATTGCATTGAACGGCTTTGAAAAAGTGAAAGAAAAGAAAAAACGTGCTATTAAAGAGGCAGCCTTCTTATTATTTTCAGAACGCGGATTTAATGAAGTGAAAATAGAACATATTGCAAAAGAAGCAAACGTTTCTCAAGTTACCATTTATAATCATTTCGGAAGTAAAGATGCGTTATTTCGAGAGCTTATACAAGAATTTATTATATCTGAATTTCAATATTATAAAGATCTTGCAGCGGAAAAATTACCTTTTCATGATATGATGCAAAAAATGATTGTAAGAAAAATGAATACTGGTGGGTTATTTCAGCCGGATATGTTACTACAAATGATGCAAAGAGATGAAGAGCTCCGAAAGTTTATTTATAGTTATCAAAACGAAAAAATCTTGCCTTGGTATTTAGAAATATTAGAACAAGCACAGCAAAAAAATGAAATTAACCCTCACCTTACTAAAGAAATGATGTTACTTTACATTCAAATGTTTACTAAATTAGGTGATGATTTTGGGGTACAGCTTCTTGAAGGAGATCGCGAAAAACATATTCAAGATATTGTCACTATGTTTTTCTATGGTCTTTCTGTTCCACAAAAATAAAAAGACACGAAATTCGTGTCTTTTTATTTTACAGTGATAACTCTACCTGTTTCACTACTTTCAACCGCTAATTGAATCAGCTTAATAACTTCTAAACCTTCTTGTGCTGTTACAGGTAATTTCTCACCACTTATAATACTATCTCTTACACCTTTATAGTACATGTCATAACAGCCGACTTCTGTTGGAATACGTACTGACTCTTCTTCTGTTTCTAGAGTAGCAAAATTCTGTTCAATGTCTACCCCATAACCGTTATCGCCTGGCTTCATTCCATTTTTTAATTGTTCTTCCTGTGAATCCATACCGTATTTCACGATAGAACCTTTATCTCCATGCAGTGTAAAGTGTGGACCTGCCTTTTTCACATAACTGCTACTACGTAAAATGACACGTTTAACTCCGTAGTGAAGTACTATGTGGAAATAATCATCCACCTCTGCACCTGGGCGTTGTTTGATTATATCTGCACGTATCGCGTCTGGTTTCCCAAATAATGATAATGCTTGGTCAATTAAATGCGATCCTAAATCATATAATATTCCTGATCCTGGTAAGTTCTTTTCTCTCCAGCGATCACGTACATGTGGACGGAAACGATCAAAATGCGCTTCATATGCGTATAGGTTCCCTATTCTATTTTCTTCTAATAATTTCTTAATTGTTAAGAAATCATTATCAAAACGACGATTATGATATACACTTAATACGACATTATGCTGCTCTGCTAATGAAATAAGCTCTTCTCCTTCTTCAATTGAAACAACAAATGGTTTCTCTACAACAACATGCTTACCGTTTAATATTGCTTCTTTTACATATGGAAAATGAGTTGTATTTGGTGAAGTAATAACAACTAAGTCAATATCAGCTCGCTTCACCAATTCATCAATTGTACTCACGACGTTAGCATTCGGTAATGTTTCTTTTACTACCTCTTCTTTTGAAGATAATACGGCACGAATATCGTATTCTTCTATCGTTTGTAATAATGGGATGTGAAATGTTGTACTAGAAAATCCAAACCCTACAATCCCTACACCTATTTTTTTCATATTGCTGCCCCTCCATTTATCCCGCTATTTGTGGGTAGTAAGTCCACTTCATGAGAACGATTTCATTCAGTTATTATAACAAGATTATTATAATTTACATAATAAATTGCCTAGAAAAAAGCATCTTGCCATTATTCATGACAAGATGCTTTTTTTATTCCGGTCGTTTTTTCGTCCACGTTTCAATAACTTCACCAGTATCATTAACATCTAGTACTAAACTACCGTTACTATACCTGTCCTTATTTCGATACGCTTTCGGATCAATTTCTTCTACGATGTGTTTCTCTGTCTTCATGTAAACTAGTTCATCGTCTCTAACGATTTCAATACCGACAATGCGGTATGGATTACGTTTTAACTCTTTGAAAATAACAAGACCTCGCTTTGCCCTCGTTGATTTCTCAATTTCTGATGCTTTTAGGCGTTTTACAGCACCGCGCTGCGTTACGAGAATAAGTTGATCTTTATCAGCATTTAATGGTTTACCAGAAGCGACATAGTCATCTTCTTTTAAATTAATTGCTTTCACACCAGCGGCTCTTACACCGACTGGACTTACTTCATCTTCATGGAAAATAAGTGCATATGCACCATGTGTAGCAAGAACGATATCACTCGTTCCATCTGTCGCAAATATATCAACAACTTCATCATCTTTTTTCAAGTTTACAGCAACGAATGCTCTTGAGTAACGCTGTACTTTATATTGGTTTAATTCTGTCTTCTTAATCATACCGTTCTTCGTTACAAATACGATAAATCGCTTTTCTTCCTCAAAGTTCGGTACGACAGTTGCCCAAATAATGGTTTCATCCCGGTCAAGTGAAACGATATTAGCAACGTGCTGCCCTAAATCTTTCCAACGAATATCTGGCATTTCGTATACTGGCAGATATATATAGTTTCCTTTATTCGTAAATAAGAGGACTGTCTCTGTCGTATTCGTATCGAATCTTTCAAGTAAGATGTCACCCTCTTTCATACCGAAGTCTTTGCCATTTGAGGCATTATGTGAGCGCCATCCAGTACGTTTCACATATCCTTCTTTCGTTACAGTAACGATGACATCTTCTTGTGGGATCATCACTTCTACATCGATTTTAATTTCCTCGATTTGATCTTCAATAATCGCGCGTCGATCATCACTATATGTTTTCTTAACTCTCTTTAAATCTGTTTTAATTACTTGAAGTAATCTTTTTTCACTTTGTAAAATTGCCTGTAGCTCAATAATTTTCTTATTAAGCTCATCTGCCTCTTGTTGTAGCGCTGTAATATCTGTATTCGTTAAACGATATAATTGCAAGGATACAATTGCTTCCGCTTGCGCTTCTGTAAAACCAAATTTCGCACTTAAATTATCTTTTGCATTACGCTTATCTTTTGAAGCACGAATCGTTTCAATAACTTGGTCTAAAATCGATAATGCTTTCTTTAAACCTTCTACAATATGTTGACGATTTTCTGCCTTTCGTAATTCATATTGTGAACGTCTCGTAACAACTTCTTTTTGATGGCCAATATATGCATCTAAAATTTTCGGTAATGTCATAAGCGTTGGACGACGATTATTAATCGCTACCATATTAAAGTTATATGGAATTTGTAAATCTGTATTTTTATATAAATAATTTAAAATACCTTCAGAATTTGCTTCTTTTTTTAATTCTACGACAATGCGAAGACCTGTACGATCTGTCTCATCACGTACTTCAGCAATGCCATCTAATTTTTTATCTAGGCGTAACTCATCCATTTTCTTAACAAGGTTTGCTTTATTTACTTCGTATGGAATTTCAGTAATTACGATTTGCTGTTTCCCGCCACGAACCGTTTCAACCTCTGCTTTCCCGCGAATAATAATTTTACCTTTACCTGTTTCATACGCCTTTTTAATACCATCAATCCCTTGAATAATACCACCTGTTGGGAAATCTGGTCCTTTCATAACTGTTAATAAATCATCAACAGTACTATTCGGTTTATCAATACGCATCATTGTAGCGTCAATAACTTCTCCAAGATGATGCGGAGGAATTTCTGTTGCATAACCTGCGGAAATTCCTGTAGATCCGTTCACTAATAAGTTCGGGAACGCTGCTGGTAAAACAACCGGTTCTTCACTCGTATCATCAAAGTTTGATACGAATTCTACTGTTTCTTTATCAAGATCACGTAATAACTCCGATGCAATTGGTGATAATCGTGCTTCCGTATAACGCATTGCTGCTGCCGGATCCCCATCAACACTGCCGTTATTACCATGCATTTCAACTAAAACATTACGTACTTTCCAAGTTTGGCTTAAACGTACCATCGCCTCATATACAGAGGAATCACCATGCGGATGATAATTACCAATAACGTTACCGACTGTTTTAGCTGACTTACGGAACGCTTTATCGTGCACGTTTCCTTCTACATACATAGAATATAAAATACGTCTTTGTACTGGTTTTAAGCCGTCACGCGCATCTGGAAGTGCGCGATCTTGAATAATATATTTACTATAACGTGCAAAGCGATCACCTAACACGTCTTCAAGCGGGAGGTCATGAAACTTCTCTGCTTGCATGTTATTCCACCTCCGTCTCCATAATCATTTCATTTTCTAAAATATTTCCTTCTTCTTGCATACCAAACTGTACATTGCGCTCAATCCATTTACGGCGCGGTTCTACTTTATCGCCCATTAATGTTGTTACGCGGCGCTCTGCCCTCGCTGCATCATCAATTTTCACGCGAATTAATGTACGCGTTTCAGGATTCATCGTTGTTTCCCATAATTGATCCGCATTCATTTCGCCAAGTCCTTTATAACGCTGTAACATGTAACCTTTTCCAACTTTTTTCGTTACTTCATCTAATTCATCATCTGACCATGCGTATTCAATTACTTCACTTTTTCCTTTTCCTTTACTTACTTTGTATAAAGGAGGAAGTGCGATAAACACTTTACCAGCTTCGATAAGTGGTTTCATATATCTGTAGAAGAATGTTAATAACAATACTTGAATATGCGCTCCGTCTGTATCGGCATCGGTCATGATTACAACTTTATCGTAGTTAATGTCTTCCACATCGAATTCATTGCCTACACCGCCGCCAATCGCATAAATAATTGTATTAATCTCTTCATTTTTAAAGATATCAGCAAGCTTTGCTTTTTCTGTATTAATTACTTTACCACGCAATGGTAATACCGCTTGGAAGCGTCGATCTCGCCCTTGTTTTGCAGAACCACCGGCAGAGTCACCCTCTACTAGGTATAGTTCATTTTTCTGCGGGTTACGTGATTGTGCAGGTGTTAACTTACCACTTAATGTACCTTCTGATTTCTTTTTCTTTTTACCAGTACGCGCTTCCTCTCTCGCTTTACGAGCAGCTTCACGTGCTTGCGCTGCTTTAATTGCTTTTCTCACAAGAAGTGTGGCTACGTCCGGGTTTTCTTCTAAAAAGTAAGCTAAATGCTCTGATACAATGGCATCAATTGAAGAACGAGCTTCACTTGTACCTAGTTTCCCTTTTGTTTGCCCTTCAAACTGAAGTACTTCTTCTGGTACACGTACAGAAACGATAGCCGCTACACCTTCACGAATATCTGTACCTTCTAAGTTTTTATCTTTTTCTTTTAATAGTGAAACTTTGCGAGCATACTCATTGAACACACGCGTCATCGCTGTCTTAAATCCAGCTTCATGTGTTCCACCATCTTTTGTACGTACATTATTTACAAACGAAAGAATATTTTCTGAGTAGCCATCGTTAAATTGAAATGCTAGTTCTGCTTCAATCCCATTTTGTTCACCAGTGAAGTATACAACTGGGTGAATTGAATCTTTTTCTTCGTTTAAATAGGAAACGAAAGCTTCAATTCCTGTTTCATAATGAAAGACATCTTCTAAATCATTTCTTTCATCTTTTATTGAGATTTTCATCCCTTTTAATAAGAATGCAGATTCACGTAATCTCTCACATAATGTTTCATAATTGTAATTTGTTGTGCTGAAAATCGTTGTATCTGGTTTGAAATGCATTGTCGTACCAGATTCTTTCGTCTTTCCGATTTTCTCAAGCGTCGTTACAGGAACACCGCCATTTTCAAAGCGTTGTTCATAAATATTTCCGTCACGCTTAATCGTTACGACTAACCATTCAGATAAGGCGTTTACAACTGACGCCCCAACACCGTGTAAACCACCACTGGTTTTGTAACCACCTTGACCAAACTTACCACCGGCATGAAGTACAGTTAAAATAACTTCTGGTGTAGGTTTTCCAAGCTTATGCATTCCCGTAGGCATTCCTCGCCCTTTATCTATAACGCTAATACTATTATCTTTATGTATTACGACAGAAATTTCGTCGCCAAATCCCGCTAACGCTTCATCAACGGAGTTATCTACTATTTCGTATACTAAATGATGCAATCCACGGCTGTCCGTGCTCCCGATATACATACCCGGGCGTTTTCGAACGGCTTCAAGTCCTTCTAACACTTGAATCGCATCTTCATTATATTGGAACTGATGCTTCGCCAAACTCCTTGCCCCTTTCCTAATCCAAAATCAGAACATATGTTTCCATTATAGAATAACGCCTCGACTATAGTTTTGGCAAGTTATCTTATCTCTTTTATATACCATTTTCAATAGAAAAATCCTTGTTTTTTCACAAGGATTCCTCTAGGCTACTATTTCAGAAAAATAATCGTTTGTCAACGAGAAATGGATATGTATTCCAAGATTACACATTCCAAACCTTTATTATGATCCAAATGATCAAGATCCAAAACGGGATTACAAGTAACAATCCCCAAAAACAGCCTTTAAAAAATCTCATGATGAACACCTCGTTCATCGGCCCTACTTATTATCATGAGGGCTGAAGCAATCTTCCTACCTTTACAATCTATACTATTTTGTCATCGCATGTTCTACTTTTATACAACGATCCATTATTACAGTATAGTCTTTTTCTTTTAAAAGTTTGTATGTATCTTCATCTTGTACTCCTAATTGTGCCCAAAAAACATCTGCATCAATCTCTACAAATTCTTTTGCAACATCCATTAAAAACTCTGAGCGACGAAATACATTTACAATGTCAACGTGTTCCTTAATATCCTTTAGTGAAGCAACTGCCTTTTCTCCAAGCACCTCATCTACTGTTGGGTTAACTGGAATAATGCGGTATCCAGCATCTTGCATTGCTTTTGAAACCATATACGATGTACGTTCTGGCTTATCCGATAAACCAACAACTGCAATCGTTTTGCTTTTCTTTAATACTTCACCAATTTCCGTACGAGTTGGGTTTTCAATTGTCATAAATTATCCCTCCTATTCCTTTAGTATAGCCGATAAAGAAAGTCTCTTTCAATATGAAAGAGACTTTCTTTTATTCCGATTATTGATTCTTTGTAGCTGAGTTATCTGCTAAAGTAGCTGTTTTCGTCATTTTTTGACCGTTACGATAGAATGTAACTTCTACCTTCTCTCCTACTTTTTTCTTTTCATATAAATATTTACGGAATTGAAGTGAATTTTCTACTTTTTGATTATCTAATGCTACTACAATATCATATTGCTCTAAACCTGCTTTTTCAGCCGGTGATATTGGGTAAATTTTACCTAATACAACACCGTTTGTTACTTCTTTCGGTACTTTCAATTGATTGACTGCATAAGCTTGCACATCTTCTAATGAAACAACACCTACTCCAAGCGCTGGACGTTTTACTACTCCATCTTTTTCAAGAGATTCAATAACTGGTTTTGCGATATTAATTGGAATAGCAAATCCAATTCCTTCAACTTCTTGTTGTGCAATTTTACTTGAATTAATCCCAATTATTTCTCCGTTTTGGTTAAATAACGCACCACCACTATTACCAGGGTTAATTGCTGCATCTGTTTGAATAACTTGAGCATTCCAATCTGCACGTTTATCGCCATCAATATCAACCGGAATTTCGCGTTCTTTACTACTAATAATACCTTCCGTTACACTTCCATCAAATCCTAGTGGGTTACCGATTGCAATTGCTTTTTCACCCGCACGGATTTTACTAGAATCACCTAAAGTGGCAACTTTATTTACATTAGCACCATCAATTTCAACAACAGCTAAATCTAACCAAGGGTCTTTCCCTACAAGCTTCGCATCTACCTTCTTGCCATCACTCAGTTTTACAGCAAGTTTATTTGCACCATCTACTACATGATTGTTCGTTACAATATATGCTTTATTTCCTGCCTTTTTATAAATAACACCTGATCCTGAACCAGCTTGTTGTTCTTGACCCGTCGGTTGCATTGCAAATGGATCAATACTTTGTTGCATATTAATAACACCTACAACAACATCTTTCGCGCCTTCAATCATACCAGGTAAGTCCGTTTCATTTTTTGCTTTATTGACAACAGGAACTACAGTACCTTCAACTTTTGAATCTGAACTAAAAGATGATACAGTCGCTCCATTATTTTGAGCCCATGGCATATATGGTGCCGCAAAACTAATTGAAACAGCCCCAACTACAGCTCCGACTAAACCTGTGAAAAAATAGCCTTTTTTACTGCCCGATTTTCTCACTTCTCTCGTTTCACTATGCTCTTCATTTAAATTTGGTCCGTCGTAATATCCCATGTTTACTTCCCCTCTCTAGTGAATTCGTATTTTTAGTATAGTCACGTTTTGTGTCCTTCTTGTGAACTCATCGTGAAATCCAATTAAAAAAATACACTTATTTAACATTGTAGACAAAAAAAGCATTTTTTGTACATTCCACCTGCAAAAGAGGATATAAAATTGTTATTTTCCTAGACTGAAGCACACAATACGTTCCAAGTTATTCTTCAAATTTATAACCAACACGAATAACAGTACCGATATGCTTCGCTTTATCTCCTAGCTTATTTCGTAGTTTTTTAATATGAGTATCAACAGTTCGGTCATCACCGTAATAGTCATATCCCCATAACTGATCTAATAAATGTTGACGTGACAACACAATTCCTTTGTTCTCCATTAAATAAACGAGAAGTTCAAATTCTTTATGTGTTAATATAATTTCTTCTCCATCTACTAAAACAGTTCTAGATAGACGATTCACTTCTATTCCAGCTAAAGACATAGCATTTTCTTCTGCTACCCCTACCACGCCATCCGCACGTTTCAGTAACGTCTTCGCGCGAGCTACTAACACTTTCGGGCTGAAAGGTTTCGTTACATATTCATCTGCACCTAATTCGAACCCTAGTAATGTATCATCCTCATCCGAACGTGCTGTTAGCATAATAATTGGTACTGCTGATTCTTTTCTAATTCGTCTACAAACAGACCATCCATCTATTTCTGGTAACATAATATCTAACATAATTAAATCAATTTCATGCTCTGCAAATAATTCTAACGCTTTTTTTCCGTCTTCTGCTTCGATTACTTCAAAGCCTTCATTGCGAAAATAATCGCTGACAATTTCACGTAATCTTCTTTCATCTTCAACAAGTAATACTGTTTTATTCATAATAATCTATCCCGCCTTTTTACTCTTTCAATCGAATAATACGTTGATTGGAGCTTCCGCGAAATGGAAGTGTTAAATCTTTTTTCTCGATTTCAAATCTTCCATCGACTAAAACATCCCCATAATGTAACAACTCTATCATATCATTATTTTGAGAACTCTGTATCTCTTCTAACGTATAACCTGTATACATCCATAGATTTTTTTTCAAATCTTTCACAGCTTTTGCTACTTTTTTCACTTCAGCAGCTTGGAAAAATGGATCTCCACCTGAAAATGTTACATCAGTTAATGGATTACTTGCAATCTCTTTCACAATTTCTTCTACTGTCATTTCAGTTCCATTACAAATATTCCACGATTTCGGATTATGGCAACCGAAACAACGATGCGGACAGCCCGCAAAAAACACGACTGTCCGCAACCCTTCTCCATCTACTACACTATCATGAATGATGTTCATCACTTTCATTTATGTTTCACCCGATCCATCTCTTCACTACGTTTCGCACTATTCCACTTCGACATATCTCCTACAAGATAACCTGTTATACGGCGAATTCTTTCTATATTAGCCTCATCTTCATTTCCGCAGCTCGGACATTCATTTCCAATAACTCCGTGATAACTACAGCACTTACAACGGTCAACAGGGTGATTAATTGAACCGTATCCAACGCCATGTTCTGCCATCGCTTGTACAATTTGTTTTAATGCCTTTTTGTTATGCATTGCTGCTCCATCTAGTTCAATATACGTAATATGTCCCCCGTTACATAGAGCGTGGAACGGGCCTTCTAAACGAATTTTATTTATCGCTTGCATGTTATAATAAACTGGAATATGGAATGAATTCGTATAGTAATTATGATTTGTTATACCGCTAATCACGCCAAATTCTTCTCTATCTTTTTTCACAAACTTCCCTGATAATCCTTCTGCCGGAGTTGCAATTACCGAGAAATTCAGTTCATGTTCTTCTGTCGCTTTATCCATTCTATCTCTCATAAAGGAAATGATTTCATACCCGAGTTTCCATGATTCTTCATCTTCTCCATGATGCTTTCCTGTTAAAGCTACTAAACACTCCGCAAGACCGATAAAACCAAGACTTAACGTCCCTTGCTTTAAAATGGATGCTACAGAATCTTCAGGCTGTAACTTTTCTCCACCGCGCCATACACCTTGTGAGTATAAAAATCGAAAATCTCTTGCTCGTTTCGTACATTGATACTCAAATCGCTCTAATAATTGCTTAATTCCTAAATCTAAATAATAATTTAACGCTTCAAAAAACGCTTCTTTTGAACCACTAATTAATGCTAATTTCACTAAGTTAATAGATGTAAATGATAAATTCCCTCTTCCAATCGCCGTTTCTTCTCCATGTATGTTCGACATAACACGAGTACGACATCCCATGTAACATACTTCACTTTCCGGTCGTCCATCATAATGCACAGCATTAAATGGCGCATCTAAAAATGAAAAGTTAGGGAATAATCGTTCAGCCGTTGTCTCTAACGCTAATTCAAATAAATCATAGTTCGGATCACTTTCTTCAAAGTTCACACCTTTTTTCATTTTAAAAATTTGAATAGGAAAAATTGGTGTTTCTCCTTTACCAAGACCAGCTTGTGTCGCTTTTAAAAGTTGTTTAATTAAAAGTCTTCCTTCTTTTGATGTGTCTGTTCCATAATTAATAGAAATAAACGGTACTTGCCCGCCGCCCCTACTATGCATACTATTTGAATTATGAATGAAAGCCTCACAAGCCTGATACGTATCATTTTCTGTTTCTTTCCACGCAAATTCTTCTATTTGTTCTTTCGTGAGCGGATATGACTGTAATCGTTTCTTATGTCTCTCTACGGTTTTTCTCACATATGGAGCTAAATCAACATCAAAGAGTGCAAACGATTGACCACCGTGCTGCATATTTTGATTCGCTTGAAAAATAATAGATGAAAGAGCTAATGCACTTTTAATGTCTTGCGGTTGTCTCATATGTCCATGTCCGGTATGAAAACCGTTCGCAAGCATTTGCGCTAACGGAATTTGTGAACAAGTCGTCGTTCCTGTCGCATAAAAATCTAAATCATGTGGATATAATATATTTTCATTTATCGCTTTTTTCACTTGATCTGACAATAAATTTTCCACAGCATAATATTTTGCACTCTCAGATGCGAACGTTCCCATTACTCCCATTGGAGAGCGGCCGTCTACATTTGCATTTTCTTGCATTAAATCTTGTTCATTGCCGTGGACAATCGTCTCAAACACTCTCATTAATTCTTCTCCACGTGTATTTTTTTGTAACATTTATAACCCTCCACCAATATGTTGTTGTCTTTTGATTAAAATGTTACTACATATAGTCTTATTGTTTCTGTGAGAAATGTAACATTCCTGTGAAATTTTTTGCACGAAATAATGAATTTTTCATTTACAAAAAAGAAATGTGCTCTTTACAAATGTATGGTACAATATACGGGAAAAACTCTTTTTACCCTTTATCAACACATTTGAATAAAGGAGACTGAACTTATGGTTACTACATATCTTTTATTTATCGTTGCCTACTTACTTGGCTCGATTCCATTTGCACTAGTCGTTGGAAAGATTGGTTATGGAATTGACATTCGTGAGCACGGAAGCGGTAATTTAGGCGGAACAAATACATTCCGCACATTAGGGAAAAAAGCAGGTTTTATCGTTACAATTGCTGACATTTTAAAAGGTACATTAGCAACGAGTCTACCGATTATTTTCGCGTTAGATGTTCATCCACTATGGTTCGGATTAGCAGCTGTTCTTGGACATGTGTATCCGATTTTCGCGAAATTCCGTGGTGGTAAAGCAGTTGCAACTTCTGCTGGCGTGCTATTATGCTACTCACCAGTTGTTTTTGCAATTTTAGCTGTTGTCTTTTTCAGCCTTTTATTTACAACAAGATACGTATCACTTTCTTCTATGGTAACAGCTGTCGTTGCCGTTATCGCATCAATTGTTAGCGGGGATAAAATCTTCATTATTGCGATGTGTTTATTAGCAGGTATGGTTATTTATAAACACCGTGCAAATATTGGACGAATTATAAATAAAACTGAACCGAAAGCAAACTTTTCAAAAAAGCAAAAATAAGATCGTAACCCACATAACGCAAAAAGAAAACGTGAAGCATATTAATAGCGTCTTTTTGCGTTATTTTTTATACTAAAGAAAAAGCAACATAATTTGGAGGAACTATACATGAATCTTTCCGTAACAAAAGAAGCAGCACAATGGTATAAAAACGAATTAAACTTACAATCAGGTGAAACACTACGCTTTTTCGTACAATACGGTGGTTGCAGTACTGTGCAAAAAGGACTTTCTTTAGGTATTCGTAAAGATGATCCTGCACATCCTGCTGTGCAAATTCAAGAAGAAGATATTAACTTCTTTATTGAAAGCGATGATGAGTGGTTCTTCGATGGACATAATTTAGTTGTTACATTTAACGACGGTGATGATTTCCCGCAATTTAATTATGAAAAATAAAAAAACGTGGCTTCCGCCACGCTTTTTTATTTTTTCTTAATTTCCTCATATTTCGCATACCACTCTGGATAGAACTTTTTAAATGATACAGGGCGGAACCCTTCTTTTTTTGCACAAATATTCGTTGTACTTGCAGTAATACAAAGTTCGCCATCACCATTATAAATTTCATATCCATATACAACGCGAAGCGGGCTCACTGTATCAACCCACGTTTTTACAATTGCTTTTTCCCCGTAGCGCATCGCTTTACGATAAGAAATTTGCAAATCTAAAACAGGAGAAATAATTCCTTCCTTCTCCATTTCAACATATGAAAACCCTAAATCTTGTATAAGTTTCGTGCGACCTAGTTCAAGCCACACTAAATAGTTTGAATGGTAAACAACACCCATTTGATCTGTTTCCGCATAACGGATTTCAACTTCATGTTCTGCTACAAACATATGTATTCGCCTTCTTTCACTTCTGGTGCCTTACATACATTTAATCATAATACAGTGACATCAAAAATAAAATAAAAATAGTGAATCTTTTACCGAAAGGAGCAAGCATATGATTCAAATTGTAACGGTTCGTAGCGGTGATAGCGTATATAGCTTGGCATCAAAATATGGATCAACACCTGACGAGATAGTAAAAGACAATGGATTAAATCCAGCTGAAACACTCGTTGTTGGTCAGGCACTAATTGTGAATACGAAAGGAAATAATTATTATGTACAGCCTGGCGATAGCTTATATCGAATCTCTCAAACATATAACGTTCCTCTCGCTAGTTTAGCTAAAGTGAATAATTTATCTTTAAAATCCATTCTCCATGTTGGCCAGCAATTATATATTCCAAAAGGGACGAAACGAGCAGTAGAATCCATCGCTTATTTACAACCTTCAACTATCCCCATTAAAGAAAGTTTAGTTAATTCTACACGTGCTATTAATCCATTTTTAACATACTTAGCCTACTTCAGTTTCGAGGCAAAAAGAGATGGTACGTTAAAAGAACCAACTGAAACAGCTAAAATTGCTAATATTGCAACGCAAGGAAACACCATTCCTATGCTCGTTATTACAAATATTGAAAATGGAAACTTTAGTGCCGATCTAACATCCGTTATTTTACGTGATGCAACGATTCAAAATAAATTTATTACAAACATTTTGCAAACAGCTGAGAAGTACGGTATGCGAGACATTCATTTTGATTTCGAGAGCGTGGCACCTGAAGATCGCGAAGCGTATAATCGTTTTTTACGAAATGTGAAAACACGCTTACCTAATGGGTACACACTAAGTACAACACTTGTACCGAAAACAAGTTCAAATCAAAAGGGAAAATTTTTCGAAGCTCATGATTATAAAGCACAAGGTCAAATTGTTGATTTCGTCGTCATTATGACATACGACTGGGGTTGGCAGGGCGGACCACCGATGGCTATTTCTCCTATCGGTCCTGTAAAAGAAGTACTTCAATACGCAAAATCTCAAATGCCTCCGCAAAAAATTATGATGGGACAAAATTTATACGGATTCGATTGGAAACTTCCATTCAAAGAAGGAAATCCGCCTGCAAAAGCAATTAGCTCTGTCGCAGCTGTTGCACTAGCTCGTAAATACAATGTTCCGATCCGCTATGATTTCACAGCACAGGCTCCTCATTTTAATTATTTCGATGAAAATGGTGTACAACACGAAGTTTGGTTTGAAGATTCACGGTCTGTTCAAAGTAAGTTTAATTTAATGAAAGAACAAGGTATAGGTGGTATTAGTTATTGGAAGATTGGTTTACCATTCCCGCAAAATTGGCGTTTACTCGTTGAAAACTTTACGATTACGAAAAAGGGCTGACAAAAGTCAGCCCTTTTTGTACATTCTGTTAAGATTCATCTTTGATTTCACTTTTTAATGAGTCAATACTTTCTAAACGTCTTTGATTTTTTGCTTCAATAGCAGAACGATCTTTTTCATTAGAAAGTTCCGCTGTTTCTTTCGCTTCATTAAAGTTATCAATTGTATTTTGCACCATTTCTTGTAACTTTTCAGCGTTATCACTTCGATTATCTGGATTTGGCATGTACTTTCCTCCTAATATTGTATATACACACCATCTTAAATTACCTATCTTCCCTCAAATTTATACATAAAAAAGGAGAATACAATATTCTCCTTTTCTTTAACCGTTATCAACAATCGGTTGTTTACCCGTTTGGTCTTGCATTTGCTTCCCTTTATTGCCACCAGCTTTTTTTGATTGTGTTCCAATATGATTCGGTACAAAGTCTTTTGAATTCTTTTTCGGATTACCCATTACTATCGCCTCCTTAACAGTAGTATCGTACTAGTGTTAAGAATTATTCAGCTTGCTTAAAAAGTTTCATTTCATAACGTTTTTCAATACGCTCTTCAATGCGATCGATTGCATCGCGATCGCTTAATAATTGTTGTTTATTTTCTTTCACAAGCTCGTCAAATGATTTGCGACGACTTCTTCTCATGCTGTTCACCCTCTCTCCTTCTCATTCTTACTATACATAGTATGAGCAAAGGAAAAACTCTTTAATCAGATTTGCAAGAAAATTTTATGTTTTAATACTCCTAAAAAAACTCCGTGTACAATAAAATGTACACGGAGTTTTTCATACCATAATATTTAAATACTCTTTTAACTTTTCATCTGCATTCATTTCACTTTGTTTATAATCATGCAGCGCTTGCAGTACGAAATCATACTGTTCTAAAATATAACTTTCTAATTTCAGGACGTCCTCTAAGCAATTCAGCATAATTCTCGTATTACCAACTTCACTTTTTAACGCCGGTTCACAGGCTAAACTCGTACATATTTCTTTCACATCATCTTCTAATATGTCTGTTAATACGTATTTCTTTCGCCCTTTTACCTTTAATCTCATAACTGGATAAAAAGCTTTTATATCTAAATAGCTTCCTACATTCATGCAACGAATCCATTCGATATCACGTTTATTTCGTACAAGTATCTCTTTTACCGCTTCATATACTGCTGTCTCATCAAGTACTTCTGTATTCGATTTCCTTTTCGCCTCTTCTTCAATAGAGGCACATTTTTGATAAACTGCTGCACAAGTAATACAATCATCAAATGCATTATGAGAACTCAAACGAATTCCAAGCATTCGCTTTAACGTTTCAAGTTTATGATTAGGAGCGTGCTTCATATATTTCTTCGCTAAAAATACAGTATCAATCACTTTATTTTTCGGTTCCGGCAACCCCAGCATATTCACATTACTTTTCAAAAAGCGCATATCAAAAGATGCATTATGAGCGACAATTACATTCGTATGTAAAAATGCTAAAAATAAAGGTAACACTTCTTCAATCGTCGGTGCATCTGAAACACGATAATTTGTAATACCTGTTAAACTCGTTATTCGGTCTGGAATTGGACGCTCTGGATTCACATAGGAAACAAATTGATCTACTAGTTCATGATTACGATATTTCACTGCTGCCACTTGAATAATTTTATCATTATAAGGGTTAAATCCTGTTGTTTCAAAGTCAATTACAACATAATCTAACGGTAAGGATATATTCCCCACTCCAAATACACTCCTTTATCTCTCAACGTTTATATTTCTTTTATCATATCATGAAGCTTTCACTACGTGAAAAAGAAAAGGCAGAAATGATTATATTCCATCTCTACCTTTTCACTGTTATTTTAATTTAGCAATTCGTTTCTCCATCTCTTTTTGCGTCATCGGTCCAATAAACTTATCTTGAATGACACCTTTCGTATCTATAAAATACGAAGTTGGGATTGTAATGACTTTATACGCTGTTGTCACATCAATATTCTTGTCCAATAAAATAGGAAAAGTAATTCCTTTCTCCTTAGCAAAATTACTCACCTTTTCTATCCCTCCGCCTTTTTCTGAAGGCGTATAATTTATTGCTAAAATTTCTACATTTTCTTTATGTTCTTTATAGAAAGCCTCCATATCTGGCATTTCTTGCTGACAAGGTCCACACCACGTTGCCCAAAAGTTTAAAATCACTTTCTTTCCTTTTAAATCCGATAACTTTACATTCGTTCCATCTAACTTCGTTAATTCAAAGTCTGGCGCACTCTTTCCTATTTCAATACCGTTACTTGCAATCATCTCTTTCATAGCAGCTTTACTTTTTTCTTGCTCTCCTTGGGCCACCTGATCGCTTTTACCAAACTGTTCATAAGCTGCATATCCCGCTAAACAAAGTAACACTACAATAATCGTAAGCTTCCGCCACATTTTATATCACCCTAACGTGTTTGTCTTGTAACATATTCACCAAAATGCTATATACCTTATTTTAGCTTATACGGACAAGCTTGGAAATATTCACAGTCTAAATAATTAGAATATTCTTATTTAAAGTGCATTTTTTTCCTTTTTATCATATAATTAGAAAAACAAATGAAGTATTACCTATCTTCTTCTAGACCCATTCACCTTTTATTTTCATGGTTATATAACCTTCAACAAAAGGGGGATTGTTTATGAATTCATTCGAAAAAATAACATTATATATTCTTAGTTTTCTTTTATATCCAATCGGTATTATTACATGGATCATTTCACTCTTTAGTAAAGATATTGAAAAAAAGAAAGTAGGGCGTATTTGTCTTTACATCTCTCTAGTCTCATTCGTCCTTTTCATAATCCTCGGAATTACAACTTTCCTTATGACTGCTACTTTTAATGTTGATCTGAATCATTCCGAATCTATCGAGTATCAAATAAATGACGCTGAATAAAGATAAGAACAATGCTCTTATCTTTATTCACATCCCTTAAAAAAACAAATGACTATTTATTAATTTTTCAGGACTTCCACATGCTACAATACTTCCTTCTTTCATGATGACAACGCGATCTGCTAGTATTACTTTCTCTACATCATGCGTTGCTACAATTCTCGTTACATCGCTTCCTAGTCCTTCTATCATATTCCAAACAAATTCTTGATTGCCCGGATCTAATCCCGCAGTCGGTTCATCTAAAATAATAAAATTCGGATTTGAACCAATTGCTCGCAATAATGCAAGCCGTTTTCTTTCTCCTCCCGAAAACTCTTCACCGATTTTATGTAGTACAGTTTGAAGACCTTCAGGTAACCCCCTAATAATCGGCGTTACATTTACAAGTTCAGCACTTTTTTCTAACTCGTTTTCTAAGCCCACTTCCCCGAAATACATATTCTCTTTTACTGTCGTCCGAAAGAATTGAGGTTCTTGCCACACTGTAGTCAATCGAGCCTCATTTCCATAATAAGCAATGCTACCGTTAGATGGTTGATACAAACCTGTCATTAATTTTAAAAGCGTTGTTTTTCCTGCACCACTTTCTCCCACAATCATAACGAGTTCGCCAGGATTAATTTGCAAATCAATATTCTTAATTCTGCATTTCTCTTCACCATTCTCCTGAAATGAAACATTTGTTATTGTCATCCCCATCGCTTTTTCTACATTACTATTTGCCACTCGTTTATCTAAAAAGGAAAAAACTCTACTTGCCGAAGCAGCTGCAACTTGTGTCATCATTAATAAATCCCCCACATAACGGACAGGGAAAAAGAGCATCTCAATTGTCGCTAACACTGCAACAAGTGAACCAACCTCCATTTCGCCCTGCATTATTTTTTGCGCACCTATAATAAGAACAACGATATATGCTCCTGTTTCAATCACTGTTCCAACTACTCCAATGTAATGCTGCATCATCGTCTTCTTTACTTCTGTTTTATAAGATTGTGCCGTTACTCCTTTAAATAAGCCAATAGCCCATTTTTCTTTTTGCAAACTACGTAAATCTTGCGCTCCTTTTACAAACTGTGACACCATCTCTACAACAGTTGATTGATTTTTTTGAGCAATACTAGCAATATTTCTTACCTTCTTCCCTAAAAGCATCGGAACCATTGCACTTAAAAATAAAAACGGAGTTATCCACAATATGAACTGTATATCTATATGTTGTAGTGCTATGATCGCACCGATAAATTGCGCAATGGCGTGTATATATTCTATTAATATAGAACCATATAGCCTGACCCAGTTCGGAATATCAGATACGACTAACGTTTCTAGCTCTCCTTGTTTGATTTTCTCACTCTCTTCAAACGGTAATAGGAAAAAATGGCGCAATACATCTATACGCTTCTCTCGTAATATTCGCTGGCTCGCTTTTGAGCTTACATAATCAAATGAAAGATTGTTCACCCACATCAATAAGCGGGTAACTGTAAACAAAGTAATGTAAAAACACGCTCCCTTCAGCTCTCGTTGAATTAGGTTATCTACAATTAGTCCCATGAATAGTGGACGGGATAGATTTAAAATAGCTGCAAAAACCCCACTGCATACAGCTGCTATTACTAATATTTTTTCTTTCTGTAACGGTAACAAAATTCTTTTATATTCTTTCATAGTATTCCCTCCATTTTTATAGTAAAAAGAAAGGGATGAAACCATTTGGTTTCATCCCTTTCCATAAAATAAGGAAGCTAACAGTTGTTAGCTTCCTTATCATTCATTTCAATTGTTTAGTTTGACACTTTAGACTCTTCAATTTTCTCACGAAGAACCATTTGTAAGATACCACCGTGACGGTAGTAGTCAATTTCAACTTCACTATCGAAACGAGCTACTACTTCAAATTGTTTTTCGTTGCCATCTGCATCAGTTGCAACTACTTTTACAAGATCGCGCGGTCTAACTGTTTTGTCAATTTGAATT
The DNA here is from genome assembly GCF_027715825.1 of Bacillus cereus group sp. Bc061. NCBI lineage: Bacteria > Bacillati > Bacillota > Bacilli > Caryophanales > Bacillaceae > Bacillus > Bacillus cereus group sp. Bc061. The sequence continues at coordinate 52,486 of NZ_JAQFTZ010000005.1, read as the reverse complement.
TCAAATGACTCGTTACCAACAAGACCTAATGTTTCAGCGCTTTCGCCATCTTTAAATTGAAGTGGTAATACACCCATTAACACTAAGTTACTGCGGTGAATACGTTCGAAGCTTTCTGCGATTACTGCTTTAATACCTAATAAGTTAGTACCTTTTGCAGCCCAGTCACGAGAACTTCCCATACCGTAATCTTTACCTGCAACAACTAGAAGGCCTGTGCCATCTTCTTTATATTTCATAGCAGCATCATAGATTGATGTTACTTCACCAGTTGGCCAGTATGTTGTATATCCGCCTTCTGTTCCTGGTGCGATTTGGTTTTTAATACGGATGTTCGCGAATGTACCACGCATCATAACTTCATGGTTACCACGACGAGAACCGTAAGAGTTGAAGTCAACTGGTTGTACGCCGTTTTCTAATAAGTAGCGTCCAGCTGGTGTATGCTTACCGATTGAACCTGCTGGTGAAATGTGGTCAGTCGTTACAGAGTCACCAAATTTACCAACTACGCGTAAGCCTGATAACGTTTCAACTTCACCTGGTTCTTTAGATAAACCTTCAAAGAATGGTGGGTTTTGAATGTATGTTGAATCATTATCCCAAGTATATAAAGCTTCGTTTGAAGTTTGGATTTCATTCCAACGCTCATTACTGTTAAATACTTGTGCATATTCTTTCTTGAACAGCTCAGATGTAACAACGCTTTGAACTACATCTTCAATTTCTTTAGCTGATGGCCAAATATCATTGAAGTAAACAGCATTGCCATTTGCATCTTTACCGATTTCATCATTTTTCAGGTCAATATCAACAGTACCTGCAAGTGCATATGCCACAACAAGTGGTGGTGATGCTAAGTAATTTGCTTTTACAAGCGGGTGAATACGACCTTCAAAGTTACGGTTACCAGATAAAACAGATGTTACTAGTAAGTCGTTTGCTGCGATTGCTTCTTCTAATTCCGGTGCTAATGGGCCAGAGTTACCGATACAAGTCGTACAGCCGTAACCAACTGTTTGGAAACCTAATTGATCTAAATACGTTGTTAAACCTGATTTATCTAAGTACTCCGTAACAACTTTAGATCCTGGTGCTAATGATGTTTTTACGTATTCAGGTACTTTAAGTCCCTTTTCAATTGCTTTCTTCGCAACTAAACCTGCCCCAATTAATACGTATGGGTTTGATGTATTTGTACAGCTTGTAATTGCAGCGATTGCGATTGCACCTGTTTTCATCGTTACTTCTTTATCTTCTAATGTAACCTTCACTTCTTTATCGAACTCTTGCTCATTAAATCCAAGTCCTTGTGTTCCAACTGGTGCTACAACAGCTTTGTGGAACGCATCTTTCATATCTGAAAGTGGAATTAAATCTTGTGGGCGTTTCGGTCCAGAAAGGTTAGATTCGATTGTATTTAAATCAATTTCAACAAGATCAGTGTAAATTGGATCTTTGCTGTCTGCTGTATAGAATAAGCCGTTCGCTTTACAATATTCTTCAACAACGCGAATTTGCTCCTCATCTCTACCTGTTAAACGTAAGTATTCTAATGAAATTTCGTCGATTGGGAAGAATCCACAAGTTGCGCCGTATTCTGGTGCCATGTTTGAAATTGTTGCACGGTCAGCTAAAGGCATGCTCTTTAAGCCATTACCGAAGAACTCAACAAATTTACCAACTACACCTTTTTGACGTAATACTTGTGTTACTTTTAATGCAACGTCTGTTGCTGTAGTACCACTTGGAAGTGTACCAGTTAATTTTACACCGATTACTTCAGGTACTGGGAAGTACGAAGGCTGTCCAAGCATTCCCGCTTCTGCTTCAATACCACCAACGCCCCATCCAAGAACACCGATACCATTAATCATTGTTGTATGTGAGTCTGTTCCAACTAACGAATCTGGGTATGCAACTAAGTCACCTTCAGCATTTTTCACAGCATGAACAACTGGTGCTAAATATTCAAGGTTTACTTGGTGTACAATACCTGTAGCTGGTGGAACTGCACGGTAGTTATCAAATGACTTTTGTGCCCAGCTTAAAAATTTATAACGTTCTTCATTACGTTTAAACTCTAAGTCCATGTTGAATGCAAGCGCGTCTGCCGTACCCGCTCTATCAACCTGTACAGAGTGATCAATTACAAGGTCTACAGTAATTTCCGGATTAATTTTATCAGGATCCCCACCCATGTCTGCCATTGCTTTACGAAGCGAAGCCAAATCAACAACAGCTGGAACACCAGTGAAATCTTGTAAAATTACACGAGATGGTTTAAATGGAACATCGATATCTTGCACATCTTTCGTTCCCCATTTCGCTAAATTTGTAACATGCTCTTCTGTGATTACACGTCCGTCTACTTGACGAAGTACTGATTCAAGTAAAACTTTCACGGAATATGGTAATTGAGATACGTTGCCAACCCCTGCATTTTCAAGCGCTTTCAAATCATAATAATGATACGTTTTTCCATCTACTTCAAAAGTTGCACGTGATTGAAATGGATTATGTTTGACCATTATGTTTCCCCCCTGTTAAACGTGACTAAGTTGTCTGAATATAAAATGTAGACAAACTTTTCAATACCTTACGATAATATCTTATTACAACTTTCTAAATAAGTAAATAATAAGAAACTTATAGATTATCATAAGTTTTCTTTATGTTTCTAAATTTGAATAGTGTTCATGTTCCTTATGAATACTATTACCATAAAGTAAAGTGCTCTATTAGCGCTTTCTTTACAGTTCATACATACTATGAACTGCTCATCATGCAACTTACAAAAAAAGTTATAGAGGTGAAATAAAATGGGTAAAAGAAAAGCAAATCATACTATTTCAGGAATGAATGCAGCATCTGCACAAGGACAAGGTGCTGGTTATAACGAAGAGTTTGCAAATGAAAACTTAACTGCTGCAGAACGACAAAATAATAAGAAACGCAAAAAGAACCAGTAACGAAAAATCCCAAAAGGAACATTCACCTTTTGGGATTTTTTCTAATGTTTATAACGTAACAATTCCGAAACCGTTACAAATCGATAGCCCTGCTTTTTCAGTTCAGGTAATATTTTTGCTAGCGCTGCTACTGTTTGACTACGATTATTTCCCCCATCATGTAGCAATACGATATCACCACTTTTAGCATGTTTCACTACATGATTTACAATGGATTCAACCCCTGGATTTGCCCAATCACGTGGATCTTGATGCCACGACCATAGAACAGTTTGATAACCAGCTTCTTTCGCTGTTTTAAATACAGCATCGTTAATATATCCGCCAGGTGGACGGAAGAGCAAAGGTTCTTTCACCCATTTTTCGAAAAATTTCTTTCCATCTAAAATATCATTTTCTAATTTTTCATCTGATGAATTACTCGCATACAAATGGTTCATCGTATGATTTCCAATTTCATGCCCCTCTTTTAACACTTGTTTCACTAAATATGGATTACGCTGAACTCGAAATCCAATCATAAAAAATGTCGCTTCTGCTTTATATTGGCGCAATAAATTTAAAATTTGTGGTGTATAAGTTGGATCCGGTCCATCATCAAATGTAATAGCAATAATCTTTTCATTATTAGGTACTTCCCATGTTACATAGCCAGTTGGTTCTAGCTCTTTTCTGAGCAACATTTTCGCTTCCACTTTTTCAACTTGAAATATATGTACTGCGCATAATAAAGAAAAAACGAGTAGAAAAATTTTCTGTTTTCGCATAATATTCGTTAAAGTAAGAGGTTGTCGAATACACAACAACCTCATTTACTTTTCTAATTGATCTACATGCTGCATAATATTTTGAAGATTATTTTCGTATTGCTCAAGTTGTGGGCGTTGTGTTTCCGAAGCTACTTCTAGTGCATTTTGAATCTGTTCATAGGCTTCCTGAACCTCTTGGCGTAATTCTTTCAAATCATGACCGTAGTTTGGATCATTTTTTACAATGTTGTTAAATGCATTTTCTGCTTGTGTAACACCTTGCTGCGCTGCTTGAAAAGCTTGTTGCTTATCTTTATGATATGGCATTATACAATCCCCTTTCCATAATAGTTAGTCCCACTTATCTTTACCTTTTTTTCTAAAAACATTCTCGTATAAATTTGCAAACTTCTCTCATTCTAAAAAGAAAGAGGAGGTGTCACAGACAATGAGCAAAAACAATCGTGAAGCGAAAGAAAAAAAAGGACAACCCGAACCATTAAGCGGATCTCATAAAGTAAAAAACCGTAACCATTCACGTCAAAAACATCATGCACATCATGATATGTAACACAAAAAATGCACACTAGCTACCTTTTCCACATACAATGTTTATATTTTTCCATTTATTCTTCACCCCTACTTCATTCATGCATAACATAGTATGAATTGAGATTTTACGGAGGGTGTCTTACATGGGCAAGAAAAAGAAGGATTGTCTTTTTCATGTTGATGGTTTCGAAGAATGGATGGATCAGTTTTGTTCTGATTCTTGTAGCAACTTTAGTTTCCCAAATCAAATTCATATTGACCTTTGTGAAACGGAACAAGAATACATTTTGGAAACAGATGTACCAAATGTGACAGAACAAAATGTAGTCATTAAAAAGATGAAGACAGGCCTAAACATTTGCATACTTCATAAAAATATTTCTTTGCAGAGGATCATTCCTTTACCCGATAATATTATTTATAAAAAGATGCTAGCCTGCTTAGAGAATGGATATTTAGCCATTCATATTTCCAAAAACGAAGTAGCTCATAAACATGAGGAAAAAGTTCTTTTTCAAATTGAGAATTAAAATAAATACAAAAATAAGCCCCAGTCGTCTACTGGGGCTTATTTTATTTCGCATGTACTTCCATATTAGAATTTCTATCATATCTTTTTTTCAATAAACCTTTTGTAACTAAAAGTACAGGAAATGCTACAGTTGAAAATATAGCTAGCGCTGAAAAGACACTAAATCCATTTTGGTACCCGTAGTAATCGAGAAGTACGCCCCCAAACCATGGACCAATTACTGCTCCAATTCCTGAAAAGCCCATTGCTCCAAAGTACGTTCCTTTTAGATGCGCAACAGCTATATCATCAATAAATACATCCGTCATCGAAAACATTAAGACTTCTCCAATTGTAAAAATAATTGTGCAAATAGCAGCACCTAGCATAGATTCTACTATTCCAAATCCAAATAATCCCCCGCTCACAAATAAAGTTCCAACCATAATGGATGCTAATGGTGTATACTTTTTACACATTTGAATAACAGGATATTGAATTACGACTACAACAATCGCATTTAATGCTAACATATATGAAAATAATTTCACTCCATCCTGGAATATATGTGCATTTGCAAAATATTGTGATACTGTCGTCGTTAAGTGAGAAAAACCACAATTACTCAAAATAATACCAACTAACGCAACTAAAAATACGACATCCTTTCGTAATATACGCAGCGCATTTAGCATTGTAACAGGCTTTTCTTTATTGATTTTCTTTTGTTCCACTGGATATTTCTTGAATTGAAACGCTAGTATAACTGTATATAGAATATATACCCCAGCTGCTACTAAAAAAGGAATTGTTGATTTTGCGCTTCCAATCTGTAATCCGACAAGTGGCCCAATTGCTACTCCAACATTGATTGCACCGTAACGCAAATTATATACGAGTAAACGATACTCTGGTTTCGTTAAATCTGATAATAACGCTCTTGACGTCGGTTCAAAAAAGGACCTACATAATCCATTTAAAGCATTTAATAAAAAGAAACTTAAAACATGATCTGCAAGTGAAAATCCTATGAATACAAATACCCAAACGATCATGGACCATATTAGAATCATATTTCGACCGAATCGATCAGATAAATTCCCTCCGATAAAACTAGCAAACACTCCAACAAGTGCACTCGTTCCAATAATAGCACCCGTCATTCCAGCTGATACGCCTTTAACAGTCGTTAAATAAATTGCTAAAAAAGGAATACTCATTGACGTGGCGAACCTCGCAAATAAAGTCCCTATTATAATTGTCATTCCTAACGGATGAATATTTTGTAACTTCCCCTTCATCTTAAAAACCTACTCTCCCTGTTATCACATAAAAAAAGAAAGCAAAGGATCTGCTTTCTTTTCCCTTTTTATACTTGAGCTGTTGATACTCGAGTTGTTCTCGTTATATCCATATCTATGCCATATGTAAACTGTAATTCTTTACAAACGTCTTTAATTAAAATTGCGACATTATACTTTTCATTAAATTGTAAAACGATGTTTTCTACTTCTTCATATGTATACTTATATTCCCCTGTAATGACACTTTTTAAATCAAAGCATTCATTTATACAAAGTTGCACAAGTAGCTGGTCATATTTCTCTATTACATCTTCTTTCTTCCACAGTAACTCTTTTACATATAACCGATCAAACTTCACACTTTCGCGGTTACAATCCGTTAAAATCCGGGTCATTTCGTTTAACTCTCGATACAATTCAGAAATATTTTTGCTTAAACTAAGCAGTTTATCTACGCCGTTTTCATACAACATATTCATTCCACCCCCGCATTTTCTTTTTCTTATTATAGCAAGAAAATTCTAAAAAAAGCTTCTTTCTTCTGAAATATTAGGAAACGAATTTCAATTGCTTTACAATGAAACTAGTTAATGCGAGAGGAGAAAGAAAATTGGAGCAAAAATTATATTACACTGACGCTTATAAGCAAGACTTTACTACAAAAGTTATAAAACAAGATTATGATAAAGACGGTAACTTATACGTTATTTTAAACGAAACGGCATTTTACCCAACAGGTGGCGGGCAACCCCATGATACTGGAACTTTAAATGGCATTGCTGTACTTGGTGTTGAAGAAGTCGACGAAGAAATCCACCACTTCATTGCAGAACAATTACATACAGAAGAAGTAGAAGGTAAAATTAATTGGGAGCGTCGTTTTGATCATATGCAGCAACATGCAGCTCAGCACATTTTATCTGCTGCTTTTTGGGATTATTTTAACATACCTACTATTGGATTCCATCTTGGAAAAGAAATAGTAACAATCGATTTAGAAGCGGAAAATCTCCCTAATGAAACGGTTGAAAAAGCAGTGCAAATTGCGAACAATATTGTTTTTGAAAACCATCCAATTCTTATTAAATGGATGAACTTAGAAGAAGCGAAAACATTACCTCTTCGTAAAGAACCGAATATGACAGAAAATATACGCGTTGTTATGATCGAAAACTTTGATTATAACGGCTGTGGTGGAACTCATCCGAAACGCACAGGTGAAGTAGGTCCTATTCAAGTACTAGGATGGGAACGCAATAGAGGTGGAATACGACTAACGTTTATCGCTGGCTGGCGCACACTTAAATTAATGGGACAACAACAACAAATTATGAAGGATGTTTCTAAACAATTAAACAGTAGCGAAGCTGATATTCCAGTAAAGGTAGCACAGCTTCTAACTTCTCAAAAAGAAACCGAAAAAGCTATGCAAACAATGAATGAAAAATTATTATATGCAGAGGCAAACGAACTACTTCAACAACCTACCAAAATACATGCTGGCATACTTATTTCTAAAGTGTTTACAAATCGTTCTATGCAAGAAATCGCAAAGCTATCCGCTATTATTACAGAACAACAAGAGCATGCCATTACATATTTCGTTATTGAAAACGAGGACAAATTACAATGCATCCTCGCTTGTGGCAAAACAGTCACACTCGATATGAATGCTCTTTTAAAAGCGGCACTTCCTACAATTGAAGGAAAAGGTGGCGGAAATAAAAAAAGTGCTCGTGGCGGTGGGAAAGCGATTATGACTGGGGATGAGTTTTTAAATCAACTTGTTTCTTCTTTACAGTCAGCAGTGTAAAACATGTTATGAAGGATAGCGAACGGCTATCCTTCAACTATATTTACAGGCCAATATTTTGTTTCAATCCTTGGTAACTCCCTGCATTTGCAAACCCTTCATTTACAAGCTTTATAAAGGTTTCCGAAAAACCATGCTGACTTAATTCGTCTATTGGCATCATTTGTACATCATGAATCGGATTATGATCAAATTCATTTGATGGTAACATAATTTCCCCTGTAATCTTTTCAAGTAGAAATGTAATATGTAATAAAGATGGACTGGCATCTGGTTTATCACAAACATAGAGTAGCTTCTTAATTTTAACTTCTAATCCCGTTTCTTCTCTCATTTCTCTAACCATCGCCTCTTCTAACATTTCACCATTCTCCACTCTTCCTCCAGGTAAAGACCAATTCCGATTAGCAATTTTTTGCTTTACTAGCAATACTTTTTCATCTTCAATTAAAATTCCAGTAACACGAACTTGCATTACATTTTCCATATGTAATCTCCTCTTCCCATTATATTTACAAATTAATCCTTCCATAAAAAGAACGTACGTTTTATAATTAAAGAAAAATATGGAAGAAAGAAGTTGTTACATTCATGCGTCCACCTTTAACAAAGTCTATATCACTTGAAGATTTCCAAAACTATTATTGGTTAAAAGAAGAACTGCAAACATTTTGTCATGAGCATGGGTTGCCAGCTAGTGGCTCTAAGATTGAAATAGCCAATCGTATCTCCCATTATTTACATACTGGTAAAATATTAAAAAACAGCTCTGGTCCAAAAGCGAGTAAAACTTCCCTCTCTTATAAAGACCTTTCTCTTCAAACGATTATTACTAACAATCACCGCTGTAGCGAAGATGTTCGTGCTTTTTTTAAAGAAAAAATCGGAACAAAATTCCGCTTTACAGTAGCTCTTCAAAAGTTTTTTAAAGAGAATATTGGAAAAACATATGAAGATGCGATAACGTTTTGGTATGAAGAAAACGAACGAAAAAAAGACCCTACATATAAAACAACTATCAGCGCGCAGTTTGAATACAATCGCTTTACTCGTGACTTTTTCGAAGATCCAAATAACAAAGGAAAATCAAAAGCTGATGCTATCGCTGCTTGGAACGAAATAAAAGCAAAGCCTGGTAGCAATGCTTATGTTCCTCAAAAAGTAGAGAACTAGTTCCTTGCTAGTCTTCTACTTTCTCAAATAATAGTGCAAGCCCTATTCCGCCCCCTATTCCTAACGTCGCGATTCCGTATTTCATACGCTCTCGTTTCGCCTGATAAAACAAGCGCGTTACAAGCATAGCCCCAGATGCACCGTATGGATGACCGAGCGCAATTGCTCCACCATTGACATTCAATTTTTTATATGGAATTTGTAACTCCTTTGCACAAGCAACAACTTTTGAAGCAAACGCTTCATTTATTTCAAAATAATCGATGTCCTCTACTTTCATATTCATTTCGTTTAATAATTTGTTCACCGCAAATATCGGACCAGTCCCCGGAAGATTTGGATCCACTCCAACTACAGCACTACGAACGAAACGAAGAACAGGCTTGTATCCTAATTTTCGGGCTTTCCCTTCTTCCATTACAAGAACGGCACATGCTCCATCATTTACACCGCACGAATTACCGGCCGTTACTGTACCATTTTGTAAAAATACGGGTTTTGTTCTTTTAATCATTCTTTCATACTTCATTTCTCGTTTTATAGCTTCGTCAAAAGATCCATTAAAAGAAAGTATTTCATCCTGTAAATATCCATTTTCTAATGCTTGCAGTGTCCGTTTATAACTAAGGTAAGCGTACTCATCTTGCATTTCTCGCGTTATATTATAACGCTCTGCAACATATTCAGCCGCCACTCCCATATTAGGATCACCAATTGTTTCTGGTGAAAATCGCGCTCTATTTTGAAATGGTGACGTACTTGTACTCTCTACTCCTCCTGCAATATAACAATTACCGGCCCCGCCTTGAATAAAATGACATGCGGTGCGGATCGCTTCCAATCCGGCACCACATTGCCGGTCAATCGTTACACCAGGAATACGATATCCAAGTCCTGCTTCTAAAGCAGATAATCTTGCAACATTCCCTCCTGGTCCAACAACATTCCCTAATATGACCTCGTCTATTTCTCTCTCAATTCCTTTACTTAAAAATGTAAGAAGAGGTGCTGCTAATTGCTGAACTTCATACCCTTTTAACATCCCATTCTTCTTACCAATAGGTGTCCTTTTTGCTTCTACAATAACTGCTCTATTCATATATTTTCTCCTGGTTTTCAATCATATCTTTTGCTTCCATACGAGCGATTTTCCCGCTATTTGTATAAGGTATTTCATCTACAAAATACCATTCTTTCGGTATTTTAAAAGAGGATAATCGTTGTAAGCAAAAACTTTTTAATTGTTGCTTCATAGCACTTCCTTTTACGATGGCGACAGGTTTTTCACCCCAGTAACTATCTTCCACACCAATTACAACTATTTCATCAACAGCTGGATGTTCATGTAATACGCTCTCTATTTCTTCTGGGAAAATATTAATTCCTCCAAATAAAATCATATTCTTCTCTCTACCGACAATATAAATAAATCCTTCTTCATCTTCATAACCTACATCTCGCACTGTCATCCAGCCATCTGCATTCAACTCCCGTGCTAAAACCCCATCTATTATGTATCCCATAAAAAACTGATCACTTTTCACATAAACAGTTCCTATCTCACCTTTCTGTACTTCTTTTCCTGCCTCATTACATACTCGAACTTGCACATTGTGACAAGGTTTCCCTACTGAATTTGGCCTTCTTTCGCTCTCTTCATCAACTAATGCTGTTACAAAACTCAGTTCCGATGCACCGTAAAATTCATATCTTTTCGCATAAGGAAATATACTCTTTATTTTTTCTTTCGCTTCAGCTTCCCACTTCGCTCCTGACGAAATTATTTTCATTTCATTTTCTATTACTCTATTTTCTTTATATAAAGATTCCAGCATTGTTGGTACGGTATACATGACCGAAATATTTTCAGTTTCTAACTTATCTAACACTTGATTTGGAATAAACTTCCTCATAATATGTACGGTTTGTCCTATATATAATGCACTTATTGCACCGTATAAGAAAAGAGAGTGAACGAGCGTTCCAGCTATTAAAATAGATTCTTCTTTTTTCATATGAAAGTCATGTATATTACAATTAAAACTATGAACCCACGATTGTTGCGCACGTAAAAATGCCTTTGCCTTTCCTGTTGATCCTGATGTAAATCCCATATAAAAAGGAACATCTTGTAAACTTTCTACAATGTGCTCTGTAGGAAGATAGTTCTCTATTATTTGTTTCCATTTATCAATTTCAATTATTCTTCCTTCTTCATCGGAAATATCATTTAATTTATATCGTTCCGCAATAATCATATCTGAATTACTGATTGCTAGTCTTTCCTTTAGCTCATCCTTTTTCCACTTTATATCTAATGGCACACAAACCCATCCGGCCATAGCAGCACCAGCGAATAGTTGTAAAAACTCTATACGATTTTCTAATACAATTGCTACTCTTTTACTCTTCGATTCTGTTGCGTGCAACCAATTCGCTACTTTACATACTGACTCGTACCAATCTTCATATGTTAAAACTCTATCATTTTCCTTAATTGCTATTTTATTTGGTTGTAAAGAGGCATGCTTTTTATATTCTTTTGTAATACCCATATGAGACGTCCTTTCTTTCCAAAATAATAAAAAGAAACACGCAACGAACGTGTTTCTTCTCTTTCTTATCCCGCATTTGTATATTTGCTTCTCTTTAGAGCAGGCGTAATAATATATTTCAATGAACGGTGTAATTTTGTTACAAGAACTGCTGCTATAATCGCTTTTATGCAATCACCTGGTAAAAACACAACACTCACTTTCATCGTTTCCCATACAGAAATATCCATTACGAAAGCTTGCACAAGGATACCAAATACATAAACTACGAAAATACCACCAATTATATTAATACATAATACTTTTATAATAGAAACTTCACGTAAACGCTCAATTAAGTAACCAATGACAAATGCTCCAACGATATAACCAAGTAAATATCCTGCACTTGGCCCAACAAATACGCCAAAGCCACCACGTCCACCAGCAAGTAATGGCGCTCCAACTCCTACAATAAGTAAGAAAATAAGCTGGCTTAATGCACCTAGACGTGATCCTAACAACCCACCAGCAAGCATAACACCGAGTGATTGTAATGTAATTGGAACTGGTGTAATAGAAAGAGCAATTGGAGGTATTAACCCTAACACTCCCATAATAGAACTAAATAAAGCGACGAAAACTAAGTTTTTTGTATTCATATTTGCTTCTCCTATTTGTAAACTCAAAATGATTTTTAGATAACATATTATAGGAGTTATATTATCTTTCTATTTAGCGTTTGTCAACTTATTTTTAAATTAGGTTTACAAATATAAATTCCATTATTTCTCTTTATGCAAATGCTCAAGTTCTTTCCGAAGCGCCTGTTTTAAAAACTTCCCAACAGATGTTTTCGGTATTTCTTCCATAAATACAATATCGTCTGGTAACCACCACTTCGCAAACTGTGGTTTTAAAAACTCATATATTTCCTCTTTCGTAACTGTACTATTTTTCTTTTGAACGACGCAGGCAACAGGGCGCTCTTGCCACTGCGGATGAGGAACAGCAACGACAGCCGCTTCAAATATAGCATCATGTGCCATTAAAGCATTTTCAAGGTCTACTGAAGAAATCCACTCGCCTCCGCTTTTAATCACATCTTTCGTACGGTCGACAATTTTTACGCAGCCTTCCTCATCGACTGTGACAACATCTCCTGTATATAACCATCCATCGCGAAAGCCTTCAACAGTACGATCATCGTTATAATAGCTTTCAGCGATCCATGGCGCTCGTAAACATAGTTCTCCCATCTCCGTACTATCCCACTTCACTTCACCATTTGTACCGACTACTTTCATTTCTACACCAGGGACAAGATACCCTTGCTTTGATCTAATTTCTAATTGCTCTTCATACGATAATTCTGTTTCATAACTTTTTAAACGTGCAAGTGTTACGAGTGGGCTTGTTTCGGTCATACCATATGCATGAATGAAAGGAACATTGTGTTTCTGTTCAAATGCTTTAATAACACTCTTCGGTGCAGCTGCACCACCGCATAGTATTCTCGTCATACTAGATAAATCGTAACTATTATTTTCTAACTCTTGTAATACACCAAGCCAAATTGTCGGCACACCAGCAGCTAACGTCACTTTTTCAGCTTGAATCATTTCTAATAAAATTTTTGGCGTAAACATCGGTCCTGGAAGCACTTGTTTTGATCCAAACCAAGTAGCTGCGAAAGGTAGTCCCCAAGCATTCACATGGAACATCGGTACAATAGCCATTGCCGCATCACTTTCCGATAAAGCAGCTGTATCTGCTAAACCGAGTGCCATACAATGCAGTACAGTACTACGATGCGTATATACAACACCTTTTGGATTTCCTGTAGTCGCTGACGTATAACACATACCAGCAGGTGTATTTTCATCAATATCTTTTACAAATTGGAAATTTGGATCGCCTTCTTCTAATAGTTTTTCATAATGATATACAGGTTCTAGCGTAGTATTTGGAATTTCATCTTTATCAGTCATAATAATGTAAGCTTGTACAGTTGATAATTGTGATTGAATATTTTCAATGAGCGGTACGAGATCTTCATCAATAAGTAGAATTCGATCTTCTGCATGCTGAATAATGTATGAAATATGTTGAGGAGATAAACGAATATTAATTGTGTGCAAAACGGAAGCAATACCAGGAATAGCAAAATACGCTTCCACATGTCGATGATGATTCCACGCTAACGTTCCTATACGCTCGCCTTCTTTAATTCCTAATTTTTTTAACGCACTGGAAAGCCTTCTCGTTCTTTCACCTAACTGCTTATACGTTAATGTCGTAACTGTGTCATGTGTCCGTGAAACAATTTCTTTCTTCGAAAATAGTTTTTCTGCTCTTTCCATCATAGAACTAATTGTTAGCGGTACATTCATCATCATATTGGTTATATCCCCCTTTAAAGCGTTTTCATTTTTCGTTTATTATAACAGACTTCTACAAATAATCGCGACATTTTTCTGTATTTTCTGAATTATTTCTTTGGAAATAATTCAGAAAATACTAAGAGAAGATATGCTAAAATTCCTTCTTACGATATATAAATACCGAAATAACAAAAGAAAAGATATATATGATAACGCCAAATATCGTATATAGAATGGAAGCATATAAAGATGAATTTAAATTTGATATTGGAAATTGTTCTATTAGATAGCCAATTACACTTTGTAATCCAAAATAAGTAACAAGTCCCCCGCATGCGCCTCCAATTGTAATAGCATCAGATTTTTCTGCTCCAAAAATATAGAGAAGTGGGTAGGCTATTGCTCCGGCATTAAGGATGATAAACGTCCCTAAAGAAACACTCTTAAATATACCATCATCAATTGGCGTACCTGAAACTGAAGCATGTACGTAAAATATGCTATACGATAATAAAGTACCAATAATTACAACTATAAAATAGAAAAGGTAGTGACTTTGCACAATGTTATTTCTAGTAACCGGTAAAGTAAGTACATATTTTTCATAACCTGACTTACTCTCATATTTAATAACTTCAAGTGCAGGAATTGCAGCAAAAAAGATAATAAACGTAGCAATTAAACGGTACATTGAAGCATTACCAAAATAAAAAACGCATCCAGCTCCCAATATCGCTATTCCCATGAACATAAAGAAAGTTCGATACACTAGATAATAGTTTGTCAATAATAAACCTCTCATTTATTTTTCACTCCTCGTTAATAAGACACTTATTTCTTCTATCGAGATGGTTCTATGAGCAATACCACTTGGTAATTTATATATATCTGATACGAGTACATTGAAATATGAACCAAGTCTCCTTCTAGCCACAACTATATCTTTGTTAATTAAAGCTAATTGTTCTTCATCAACGTCTACAATGGAGTAACTTTTCAAAACTTTATCCTTTTCTTCGTTCAATAAAATTTCTCCATCTTTTATAATGATAAGATGGCTAGCTATTTTTTCTACATCACTCATAATATGAGAAGAAAGTAGTATACCACCATTACTTTTACTCACAAAACTTTTTAATTCCTCTAACACCTCTTCTCTAGATGAAGGATCGAGACCACCCGTCGCTTCATCTAGAATTAATAATTTTGCATTATGCGATAACGCAACAGCTATAGTTAGTTTCATGGACATTCCACGCGAGAATTTACCTACTTTCTCATTAGTAGGTAAAGAAAAAGTATGAACTAATCGATAAAAATTATCTTGATCCCAAGATTCAAACATCTTTTCAAAAACTTTGTTTAGTTGCTTTATCGTAAGATGAGCCGGTAGATTCATAGCATCAAATACGACTCCTATCTTTTCCTTAATCTTGGCATCTTTATTTATATTTTCTTCACCAAATATTTTTACTGTACCACTATCTTTAGAAATTAATTCTAGTACTGTTTTAAAGGTTGTTGATTTCCCTGCTCCATTGTCACCAATGAATCCAACAATTGATCCAGACGGCACATTGAAGGAAACATCTCTTAAAACAACTTTGTTTCCAAATGATTTACTTAAATTTTCAATTTCTAGAAGATTTGACATCATTACACTCCTATCTTAACTTTTCATAAAAATATGTTTTCATTTATTAAAAATTATCCACTTTTTCTCTCACTTTCTTTTTCAGTTTAAAAATAAGACGATTACTATATTCTTTATTTTCTACTAAAATTCGATACGCCTCTAATACTCCTAACACACGAACAAAAAGATAAACTCCAATAGCAATAAGTACAACACAATAAGGGTGATACTGGACTAATTCTCCTGAAGTGATATGCTTTTTCTCAAATAAAAAAGGTAGCGCTCCTGCTGCTATAAAACAAAATCCAACGATTATTACTACAGCATACTTTTTCTTAATAATTGCATATCTTGTTGTCAATTCTTTTAGAAAGTTTTGATCAAATAATAATTCTTCCTTTTTTAATACATTGTATCGACTTTCTTCTATCATTACAGGTACCATCATCGCTCCAATTCCAAGAACAGCAACAATAATGACAAGGAATGTCGACATTGTTGCATCTTCTTTAAATAGTAAATATGGTATTGTAGATAAAATGAGTAAACTAAATCCTAGCGCTATATATTTAGAAATTTTTTGTCCATACGCTACATACCCTTCTGCCATTTCCTGACTTACGTAATAGCCATCCACATTTTCATTACTTTTCTCTGCAGTTTCTTTTAATAAATAGTCGAGTGATACTTCAAAAACATTTCCAATCATTATTAACTTTTCAGTTTCAGGAAAACCTTGACCGTTTTCCCATTTACTAACCGCTTGCCTTGTTGTGTTTAATTTCTCAGCTAATGCTTCTTGAGAAAGGCCCTTTTCCTTTCTTAATTTAAAAAGCTTTTCACCAAATCCCATATGTGTGTGTCCCCCTTTGTTTTCTTACCTAAATTGTATGTAAACATTGCCTTTATCTCTATCTTCCTGCGGTTGCACTTTGTCAACTTACGGTTGCGAATGTGTTATATAGCGGTTTTCTATACAATTTAGCTAGTTTTCTTTTATGATTATGGTGTAAATAAAAACCTCCCATCTCAATAACCAATTATAACAATTAAAGGTAATTATTGTTACCCGAAAATAAAAACTCCTTTATTTATTTAAAGGAGTTTTCGATATGAAATATTCTAAGATGAGCTAATTTTTCTTTCTCATACTAATTCACAATTTCTTCTATACATTTTTGTACGTTGTGCAACGATTCATAAGCATCCCACACAGTATATGTTGTCATCTCTTTATATAAGGCATATTCATATATATGTAAATATTTCTCCTATTAACTTCCCTAATAAAAACACTTTTTAATAATCATAACGGCTTCTGCTTAAACTTTTCATAATGTCGTACTTTTAATAAAAGGACATTCCCGCAATCTGTACAAATATAAGCATCTACTGGTGAAGATGTGAACATCGTCTCCTTTTTCCGTATTTGTGCATAACCGACAAACTCACCTTCTCCTATATTTTGAGAACCACAATTAGAGCATGTCTGCACGTCTTTCTGTTTCATGAGAGCACCACCTTTAATCTGTTTCTACTCCCTTCGACAGTTCACTTCCATTTCCCTTCCAAAAAACCTCTTATTCTCTTACATTTCAACAGGAATCTCAGAACAAACATCGTATATGTACTATGAAATATATTTATTGACGGGGGAATCTCATGAGTACAATTATGACAATCAATACCGCACAAGAAATTGAAAACGCAGAAATACATATGCTTTCTTCTAGATTAGCACTATTACAAGCAATGGACGGAAATCCAATGCAGGTACAAGTGAAAAAGTTCGGTAGTGCCACTGCCTTTTCATCAAAAGTAATTGCTGGTCCTGCTTTTAATACAGTAAAAGGCGTTACCTTTACAAATACAGATGAGATAGATGCGATTCTCTCTTATTATCAATCACTACAAATTCCTTGCCGTTTTGAAATTACACCAGCGCAAGGTACAGCTGAACTATTTCAATACTTATCTGAAAAAGGTTTTTATCAATCTAGCTTCCATACCGCTTTATATAGTACACCGCGAGAAGATCCGTCCCTTCTTCCTTCTAACATTTCAGTACGCAAACTAAAAGAAAATGAGTTTGATGTTTTTGCAGACATATATGTACGTGGATTTAACATGCCATCCTTTACAAAAGATGGTGTGCGCCAAAATAACGAAATTCTCTACGATAAACCAGGATGGCATTTTTTCATAGCTGAAGTTCAAAACATTCCTGCTGGCATTGGTGTCCTGTATATAAATAAGGGTGTCGCATCATTAGCTGCTTCTGCTACTTTGCCAGAATTTCAGCGTAAAGGCTGTCATACTGCCTTAATTCAAAAACGAATTGAGACAGCTATTGAATCCAATTGTCATTTAATAGTCGGACAAGCAAGATTCGGTAGCAGCAGTCAAAATAATATGGAACGTGCCCATATGAAGATCGCTTATACAAAATCAATCTGGACCGCCAAAAACATATAATTAACATTCTTTCTCTTCTCATTACAACTTTATACACTTTATGACAATTCCTTTTCAACTCTATTAATCATTTGAATATTCAAACTAAATCTGTTACGCTATTGCTAGATACATCATTCAACTTGCAATATGAAAAGAGCATTCTAATCAAACTACAAGGAGGAGAAATGTATGACTAAACATGATCATGGTTTAAAAGAAAAAGTAGAAGGTGCTATTGATAAAGTAAAAGGTGAAGTAAAAGAAGTTGTCGGGAAAGTAACTGATAATAAGAAATTACAAGCTGAAGGAAAATGGGATAAGGTAAAAGGCACTGCTAAAGATACTGTCGGTAATGTAAAAAAGAAAGTTAATGAATATAAAGAGAATAAAGAAAATAAATAAAAAACGAAAATGTAGGGTTGTGCAAGTAGTAAGTTACTAGATTTGAGAAAAGAGAAATTGCACCCATAAAAAATCATTTTAAAACGACAAATAGATGCCTCAAGGCATCTATTTGTCTATAAATAACTATTTTAATTACCCAACCCTTAAGCTTTTCCTTACTAACATTTTCTAACATAATGCTTTGCTACAGTAAAGGCTTACTTTGTGAAATTTGGTTTTAGATCACCTGTATACGGTTCATGCTCAACAAAGATTTTTATATCTTTTCCATTCGCATCTTTCCCCATTCTTGTATACGTAAATTTTTCTTTATTTAATTCTGTAAGTTCAAGAACTGCACCGTATTTATTATTTCCTAACGAAACGTGAGCTCTTATTTTATTACCATGTACAACATCAAAGAAACCGTAGTCTCCACGACTTTCTCCAGTATTCACATTGAAAAATTCGTATTTATTTGTATTTTTATCGTATTTTGCTAGACTGATTAAGTTTGAGTTATATTTTGTTACATCATTACCTTGGTCGTCTAATACCACCGTTCCGTTCCATAGTGTACTAGATAAAATTTCATCTCCATCAACATCTTTAACTATTTTACCTGTCGAACTTTCTAAATTTTTATCAGGCCGCGTGAAAGAAAGTTCTTTTTCATGGTACGGAATATGTTCAACAAACACCTCTACATCGTTCCCTTTTGTATCTTTCCCCATTCTTTTATATGTAAATTTCTCCTTATCTAATTGCGTTAATTCAACAACTGCTTGATAATTTTGCGTCTCAGAAATTAGTACTCTTTTCTTTCCATCATTCGTTATAAAAAAGGTACCGCTATCATTACGACTCTCTCCTGTACTTGCATTAAAAAATTCATACCTTGCCGTTTTAGCATCATACTTTGCAAGCCCGATGAAATTTTGATTTTCTTTCGTTACATCATTATGATCTTTGTCATAGACTTTTGTCCCTTGCCAGTTTGTTTCACCAAGTATACTAGCTAGTTGTTGCCCCTTCGTCTTTTGAGTTTGCTTAGTTTCTTGTATTGCATTGTATAAAAATTGTGCATACTGTTCACGCGTCACATCCATATTTGGAGCAAAATTTCCTCCGCCTACTCCTTTTGCAATATTATTTGTTTGAACAGCACTAATTGCATTGCTTGCCCATGAGTTCGTTGAAACGTCATTAAAAGTGTGATCACTCTTTGCCTTTAAATGAAAAGCATTTGTAAGAACTTGTGCCATTTCTGCACGCGTTAAGGAAGCCTTCGGTCTAAAATTCCCATGCTCGTCACCCTTAAAAACGCCCATTTCTGTTAAAGACAAAATCTCCTTTATATAACTTGTCGAATCTTCACTTACGTCTCCATATGGGTTCTGATAATTTTTGTCTTCTGCCAAATTAAAATAACGATATAGTAAAGCTGCAACTTGTTCGCGTGTCACGTTATCTCCAAAACCAAATCTTCCATCATCATAGCCGAAAATGATTTTCTCGTCTGTTAATTGCTGAATCGCCTCATATGCCCAGTGCCCCTTTGGAACATCTTTGAATACCCCAGTATGATTCGTGTTTGGTGTAACTACTTCTGCTTTCACCTCTCCAGTCGTTTCACTTAATAGACTTCCACCTAAAACTGCTGATATGATACATGTTTTTAAAATTGTTTTATTCATAGCTTCCCAATCCCTTCCTTCATTTAACAAATAATTACACCACTTTTCTTTCAAAAGAAGATTCTATGTGCGCAATTTATGTTATAAATTTTGATTACAGCTAATGGAATACAAAGTGTTACACATCCAAATTTCTTATTTGTAGTATCAATAGCTGCTATATATAGGAATTATAAATAGGAACTATAAATTGCCCATAAACAAATTATTAAAAAAAGATAAAATTAAGATAATATATTTTTAATCTCAATTTTTTTATAAAAAACGTTCCTTTTGGCAAAAAAGATGGCTTGAAATTAAAAGTTCATTCTATTTTTTTGTTTATGTTATCATGATAAAAGAAAGAATATTCCGAAATAAAAAACCCTGAATTTGGGCAGAAATGAGGAAAAGAAATTGAATATTGAGCAACAATTATATGATGTGGTGAAACAGTTAATTGAACAAAGATATCCAAACGATTGGGGTGGAGCCGCAGCGATTCGTGTAGAAGATGGAACAATTTATACAAGCGTTGCTCCGGATGTAATAAATGCTTCAACTGAACTTTGTATGGAAACAGGTGCAATTTTAGAAGCTCATAAATTTCAAAAGAAAGTTACACATTCTATTTGTCTTGCGAGAGAAAATGAGCATTCTGAATTAAAGGTACTCTCGCCTTGTGGTGTATGCCAAGAACGTTTATTTTATTGGGGACCAAAAGTACAGTGTGCGATTACAAATGCTAAACAAGATATTATTTTTAAACCTTTAAAAGAGTTGCAACCATATCATTGGACAGAAGCATATCATGATGAAATGGCAAAAGAATGGAGTACGAGATAGAGGAATAAGTTTCATTATTTCCCTGATGACAATAAAAAAATGTCACGGCCTTTTCCAAATAAAACATCGAAAAAGGCCGTGACATAACACTTATTTTATAATTGACGAAAGCTTACTTCCCTTCATTTTTCTCTAACACATACAAATCTTCTTCAATATTAGATAGTTTCTCTGTTACAAGCTTTCTTGCCTCTCCAATTGCTTGATTGTATGCAAATGGTCCAACTAATTTAATCATTTCTTCTATTAAACGCTCTGCTTGGAAACGTCCAATTTCATCTAAATCTTCTTCAACGAAAAATTGCTGAATTTGTGCTACAAGCTCTTCTTTTTTATCATTTGGTATTTTTATATTCATCATCGTTTATTACTCCTCTATATGTAAGATAGTATGTTTCTTAACTCTACCATAGAAAAACGCTTTCCAGGACAACTTTTTGTAACGCCTTCTAGTTCCCTATGACCGAGTATATTTTCTTTCTTTATAGCAAACCGATTCATAAACATTTTACATAAAGAATATAATGCATTCATTTGTGCGGTAGTTGGATCATATTTATCAAAATTACCCGTCATACATATTCCAATTGTATCTCTATTATGATCTTTCGCATGTGCTCCAATATGTAAACCACGTCCTTCGACTACAGTTCCATCTTCTTCAATAAAATAATTGTAACCGATCCCGCTCCACCCTCTTACTTTTTGATGAAATTCATGTGTTTTATACACATCCCATCCATCTTCGGATGTATGGTGAATAATCAGTTTGTTTACTTTTTCTAAAGGAACTAATTCATCTTGAAATGCTAAATTTACACATTTAATTTCCATTTGAATATCCCCCTTAAAAATCAATCATCATAATTGTTTTATCATCTGGTCGTATTCTCTTTTCCCCTTCTAACTCTTCAATAATTGCTACATATTCATTTATACTATTCTTTCTTATATATGCAACAGTTTGTTCGAGTGGCCAATCTGGGTGGAATAATCCGTCTGAACAAATAAAAATCCCACTCACTTCATCTATATGTAATTCCCCATGCTGCAAATAATGAATTGCTTCTTTCATTCCATTCGCAACGGAATATCCCCCCTTCACATTTGCAAGATAACGATTGTATTTTAACTGTTCTCGCACATCTTGAAAAACATGTTCTTCTGGTACAGATAACCCTTTTTTACGATCTTCTTCTCTTTTCTTTTTTGCTCGTTTACTAATTCCTTCAACCGTATCTTTCGTTAATACTTGCATCGTTCCTTTCCGAAATATTGCGACAATCATACAGTCCCCTAACTGTGCGTATTCAATTTTCTCACCAACTATTTGGACTGCCGCGATACATGTGCACCACAAATGCTCTTTCTTTCTCGTATCTACTCCATATGCTAACATTTTTCTTTGCAATGCTTCATTTGCTTTTGCAACAGCAACTTGTAAACTATGATTTTCGCGGAATGAATTAAAATAACTTGCAAATAAATGTGAAGCGATGTATGCTCCATTATGTCCCTTTTCATCACGAAACGGGACAAGTGGTGTTGCACCGTCACATACACCATAAATCTTTTTTTCTTCATTACAAAAATAAGAATCCTCACATTCTTGCTTCAACGGGCTTTTCTGTTGATATGTTTTTATCTTCACAACTGTATCCCCTTTCAAATGGTAAAATACTCAAATTCTTTTGATTAATCTAATTTTCCGAAATAAACTGTTTTTACCCAAAACTTTCAATATCATATATAATCTTGAAATAATATGAATTTTTCAGTGAAGGACGGGAAAGAGATGGTCAGATTTCTTGGTGTTATTATTGGTTCTATTATTATTGCGATTGCCTTTAATCTTTTCCTTATCCCCCACAAAATTTTAAGTAGTGGAATTGGCGGAATTGCTATTATTTTAGGGATTGTAACTCCTGTAAACACAGGTATTATTAACTTTGTATTAAACTTACCTATCCTTATTTTAGGATACATAGGTCTTGGAAAAAAAGTCATTTTTAACACGATTGTCTCTGTTATTGTATTATCTGTTGCATTATACTATGTTCCAGTGAAAGTCGTAGCAACAGATCCACTTTTATCATCTATCTTTGGTGGTGTTATTGCCGGAGCTGGTATCGGTCTTGTTTTTAACTGTAATGGATCAACTGGTGGATTTGATATTATCGGTATGTTGTTATCTCGCAAAAGAGATATTAAACTTGGCGGATTCCTTATTGTTTTAAATGCAGTCGTTGTAATCATTGCAGGATTCTTCTTCACTTGGGATGTTGCTCTTACAAGCTTACTTTCGATTTATGTAACTGGTAAAGTTATTGATGCTATTCATACGAAACATCGGAAGGTTACACTTATGATTGTAACAAATGAAGCAGAAAAAATGAAAAAACAACTTCTTTCAACTGTTGTACGTGGCATTACATTACTTGATGGCGAAGGTGCTTATTCTAGCGAAAAGAAACGTGTACTTATGACAGTCGTTTCTCGTGAAGAATTAGCAAGTATGAAATTAACAATTTCTGAAATTGACCCTCATGCATTCGTTAACATTACAGAAACAGTTGAAGTATTAGGATTGTTTAGAAAAGCTTAAAAAACTAGGTGGATTTCCACCTAGTTTTTATTTTCCATAAATTCAATTCGATTTCCGAACGGATCTGACACATAAAATCGAATTACATCTGGTCGTGCATGATCATCTATTACTTCAATGCCTTGCTGTATTAACGCTTGTTTAAATTCATCTATGTTTAAAACATAAAAAGCCGGATGTGCCTTTTTAGCTGGGGTAAAGTTTTGCTCAACTCCGATATGAATCTCTTGATTTCCACACTTAAACCAGCACCCACCGCGCTTCTTTAATTCCTCT
This sequence comes from Bacillus cereus group sp. Bc061, assembly GCF_027715825.1. Taxonomy (NCBI): domain Bacteria; kingdom Bacillati; phylum Bacillota; class Bacilli; order Caryophanales; family Bacillaceae; genus Bacillus; species Bacillus cereus group sp. Bc061. Next base: position 28,614 of record NZ_JAQFTZ010000005.1, on the reverse strand, counting down.
GGCTTTGGGATTTCCTCCATACCAATTTTATTACTATAAAACTCTCGCGCTTCTTCTTCACACCCTACAGGCGCAGCTACTTGTACATGATCGATCCCTTGAATATAAGTTCTCATTTTCTCTCCCCCTCTTCTACCCTAATGTTATAAGGAAAACCTACTCCTGTAACTTACAAATGATTTATAAAACAATATAAGCTCCCCTTATTACCACCCTATACGTACTTTTCCAAAATAAAGAAAACAAAATTTATTATATAACTTCCATTTTTTATAGAAATACACGTTACATCTATATTATAGTTATGAATAGACAAATCTTTTTAGATGCTATTTGTACGGAGGAACTATTATGAGTCGTAAAAAATATTCATCAACTCAAAAAAAACGTCATCCGAACATTTCTAGACGTTTGCGAAACCATATACAAGATCGTTCATTAGCAGAAATGTACGCATCTCTGTTCGAACACAACCCTGATGGTATTATTTCATTAAATTTAGAGGGAATTATTATACACACTAATCCTTCTGCTGAAAGAATACTAGGTTACACTTCTTCAGAATTAGAGCGAAAAAGCATTACCTCGATTTTAGAAGCTCATATTTCTGAGCAAGTATTACAAAATATAAAGAATACGGAAGCGGATAATCAACAAGAGTATATTTTATCTATTTATCATAAAGATGGATTCTTATTAGATGTCGTGACAAAACTAGTTCCTATTTTTGTCCAAAATCGTCTAACTGGCGTATATGCCATTATGAAGCCTCTTGAAAAATCAGAAAGAATTGAGAAAAAGCTGAAAGAAAGTGAGAAGAGATTACGCACATTAGTAAACTCCATGCCTGCGTTTGTTATATTTAAAGATCATGAAGGGCGCTGGCTTGAGGCAAATGACTACGCACTTTCTTGCTTCAATTTCCATCATGTACCTTACCACGGAAAAAAAGATAGTGAACTCATTCAATATAATGAAGCGTACCGAGAAGCTTTTTTACATTGTGAAGAAGTCGATGAATTAGCATGGCAACAAAGACAAATTCTTCATGGTGAAGAATTTATTATTCATAGAGATGATTTCGACCTAATCTTAAGTATATCGAAAGTTCCTCTCTATCACCCTGACGGCTCCCGTAAAGGTCTTATCGTAATGGGAAGAGATATTACTGAGCTAAAGGAAACGGAAAAGTTATTACGAAAATCTGAAAAGCTCGCAGTAGTCGGACAACTGACAGCTGGAATTGCTCATGAAATTCGAAATCCACTCACTTCTCTAAAAGGTTTTCTAACATTGCTACTCCCTGAAATAAATGAGGAGCAGAAGTGGTATATCGATGTTATGCTAAGTGAAATTTCACAGATGGAATCTATCACGAGTCAATTTATGGCGATGTCTAAACCACAAGTATTAGCAATCCAAACTTGTAACATACAAACTTTAATTGAAGAGGTAGTTACATTTATTTTACCAACCGCAATTATGCATAGCGTTCATATCATTATGGATCATTTTGATTACGTATATGACATTCAATGTGACGGTAACCAATTAAAACAAGTTTTTATAAATATATTAAAAAATGCGATTGAAGCAATGCCAAATGGCGGAAATATTTTCATCCAAACAAAACCATTAGAGGGTAATTTCATCTTAATACGGATCATCGATGAAGGTTGCGGTATCCCAGAAGATCGTATCTCCCGTTTAGGCGAACCTTTTTATAGTTTAAAAGAAAAAGGCACAGGGCTAGGATTAATGATGTGTTACAAAATAATTGAAGAACATCATGGTAAATTACACATTTCAAGTGAATTAAATAAAGGTACGGTCGTTGATATTCACCTACCACTTTCTTCACCTCACCTTGCAATCCAGTCTTAAATAATAAAAGAAGCATCTGCTAACGATTAGCAGATGCTTCTTTTATTATTTATACTTATAGAACTGTTTTTCCATACCATTCTTTTGCTTTTTCTACTTCACCCATCGTTAATTGATGTCCTCTATTTTCCCAATGCATTGTTACATTAGCGTTTGCATTTTCTAATAGTAGCTTCAATTCCTCTGACTCAGAAGATGAACAAATTGGATCATTTGTCCCAGCAGCAATAAACACGGATTTCCCAGCTAAATTAGGCAATTGTGTTCCTCTTCTAGGCACCATTGGGTGATGAAGCACAGCACCTTTTAACGCATTTTCGTAGTGGAATAATAAGCTTGCCGCAATGTTTGCTCCATTTGAATAACCGATAGCTACAATGTTATTTCTATCAAATTCATATGTTTTTGCAGCTTCGTCTAAAAACTCATTTAATTCCTTCGTACGGAAAATAAGATCCTCTTCATCAAAAATACCTTCTGCTAATCGACGGAAGAAACGTGGCATCCCATTCTCTAATACATTTCCACGGACACTTAATACTGAAGCTTCCGGATCCATTATTTCTGCAAGTGGTAATAAATCTAATTCATTACCTCCTGTACCATGAAGTAATAGCAATACTGGTTTTGACGTATCTTTTCCTTTTTGAAAAACATGTTTCATCATAATCCTTTTCCCCTTTCAATCACTTTAATCTAAATTTCTCACTTCAAATGGTAAAAGCGTTTGTTCAATCTGTTTTCTATGTTTTTCATATTGTTCCGGTAACTTTAATTCCTCACCCATCGTCTCTAACGATTCATCATGAGCGAAACCAGGGGGATCTGTTGCAATTTCAAATAAAATTTCACCGTGTTCTCTAAAATAAATTGCGTTAAAATAATTTCGATCTTGTACAGGAGTTACGTGGTATCCAAAACGGGACACATGCTCTTTCCAGTCTAGCTGATCAGCATCGTCACTCGCTCTCCAAGCAATATGATGAACTGTACCAACACCCATTTGACCGCGTCCGATTGTCGATAATTTCAAATCAATAATATTGCCAATATTAGCAGAAGAACGGAATCGAACAAATTCACCCTCTTCTCCAATTTTCTCAAGACCCATGATATGTTCTAACAGTTCAGCAGTTTTTTGAGGCTGCGTTGATAAAAGAACTGCACCGCCAAATCCTTTAATTGCTACTTCTGGCGTAACTTCCCCAAAAGTCCAATTATTTAATTCGCCTTCTTCTCTTTCTACTAATTCTATATGCAAACCATGTGGATCATCAAATTCTAAGTACTGTTCCCCAAATCGAGTCATTTTTGTATACGAAACATCGAATTTTTCTAATCTATTTTCCCAAAACTCCATTGCCCCTTTTGGTACAACATAAGAAGTGATTCCTACTTGACCGTCACCAATAACTCCTTGACGAGCACCTGCCCATGGGAAAAACGTAATAATTGTTCCCGGTTTTCCTCCTTCATTACCAAAATAAAGATGGTACGTACCTGGATCATCAAAATTCACTGTTTGTTTCACTAAACGTAAACCTAACACACCAGCGTAAAAATCTACATTTTCTTGTGGATGCCCTACAATCGCTGTAATATGGTGGATGCCCATTGTTTTCTTTTCCATTTCTTCCACTCCTTTTTTATTCCATTATAAAAATTGCTTTACATTAAGATTCATTATTCATTTTGTCCATACTGACTAGTAAAATCCGTCATGATAATTTTATCTCGAATTCGAGATATTGATTTTAAAATTACACATTAACTTCCAGTTCCTTAAATTATCTCAAATTCGAGATAATTATTAAAAAAATATTTAATCCATTTGAAATCTTTATTCAAAGTACAAATTAACTCGAACTCAAATTTATTATAAGTTACTTACTTTTAGTTGTCAACAAGTTCCTTATTTTCATTTTAAATAAAAAGAGAGTAAACGCCAGTTTCGTTTACTCTCTTCGCTGATCATTTCGTTTCTTCTTCCAGCACTGCTTCCATCTCATTAAATTCACGATGAATTGCTTTAACTGGTTCTTTCGTTAATAAACTTATAACAATCACAGCTAATAAGCTACAGAAGAATCCAGGTACCATTTCATACATAGTCGCTTTTAAACTTGGAATTTGTACCCAAGTAATTACAACTACTGCACCAACAATCATCCCAGCAAGAACGCCCCATTTGTTCGTTCTCTTCCAATATAAACTTAATAAAATGGCAGGTCCGAATGCTGAACCAAATCCTGCCCAAGCATAACCGACGAGTGTTAAAATTGTATCACTTGGATGATACGCTAAAACAACTGCGATCATAGCTACTACTAAAACTGACAGTCTACCGATAAATACAAGTTCTTTATCACTTGCGTTACGACGGAAAAATGTTTTATAGAAATCTTCCGTTACTGCACTTGAAATAACAAGTAATTGCGAGGAAATACTACTCATAATCGAAGCCAAAATAGCTGATAATAAAAATCCAGTAATGTACGGATGGAATAAAATATTTGAGAATGTTACAAAGACCATTTCCGGATCTTGTAATGTCGCATTATTTTTAGCGTAATAAGCAATACCAACTAGACCAGTAAGCATTGCACCTATAATTGAAATCGTCATCCAACCGATACCGATTCTACGAGAAGTTTTCAAATCTTTAATAGAGGTAATTGCCATAAAGCGGACAATAATATGTGGTTGACCAAAATACCCAAGACCCCATGCTAAAAAGGAAATAATACCAAGAATTGTGGTCCCTTTAAACATATCTAAATGCGATGCATCAACTTGCTTAATCGTATTGAATGTTTCTGTTACACCACCGACATCTGTAAAAGCAACAATTGGTACTAATACGAGAGCAATAAACATAATACACCCTTGCACAAAGTCGGTCCAACTTACTGCTAAAAAACCACCGAATAGTGTATAAGCAACTACGACACCAACAGTTACAAATAAACCAATTTTATAATCAAGGTTAAAAGAATTTTCAAACAAACGTCCACCTGATACTAAACCAGCCGACGCATAAAATGTGAAAAATACTAAAATGACGATAGCGGAGACAAAACGAAGTATTTTCGTACGATCTTTAAATCGATTCTCTAAAAAGTCTGGAATCGTAATTGAATCATTAGCCACTTCTGTATACGTTCGCAAACGCGGGGCAAGAATTAAATAGTTTACATAAGCACCTATTAATAAACCTATCGCAATCCACACACTTGATAACCCTGTCGCATACATCGCACCAGGTAATCCCATTAGCATCCAACCACTCATGTCAGAAGCACCAGCTGATAAAGCTGTAACTGCTGGACCGAGTCCCCTTCCGCCTAACATATAATCTGATAAATCGGATGTCTTCTTATAAGACCAATAACCGATATACAACATACCTGCCATATAAATAGCAAGCGAAACCATAATCTCAATCTTCACCAAATCTCTCCCTTAGTTACATAAGCCATTCAAAATTTCGAAAAATGACTTTTTCTATTTTCTTGTTTTCGCTTATGGTTCCCTACCTTAACAAACATTTTTTGTTCTTTCAAGTGAACAGGTGTTTTTTACTGCATGTGAAAACCTTCATAAACGCCTTTATCCCAGTGGATTACCCGGTTTTTAAAAGAAATTAAAGTAAAAATATTCAGAAAACAAAAAACACTTTTCCACTTCTTATTTTCATTTATTTATCCGACAAATTTCCAAAAGAAAAAGCCATACAAATGCATGGCTTTTAGCTTATTGGCATCGTAATTTTCTCTTTCTCTACGTAAACTTTACGAAATTTTATATAGCAGCCAATACGCCAAGGTACTATATAACAAACCGCAAGAGTGTAGAAAAGAATGCCGATTGACTTTGGATCTAAACCTTGTAAATGTCTTCTAAAATAAGCACGTAAAAGAACGATAACTAAAAATGTAGCAATAAAAGCAATACTTTTTTTCGCATAAATTTGACCATCTTCTCTCACTTCATACCCACTTAAAATAATAAGTGGAATTGACAATAACAGTCCAATCCCAGCAGCTATCCCAATTTGCCAACCAGCAAGTTGTATCGGTGCAGCATATAAAGAAAAACCTGGTAATAAAAAGAATAATGGCAATAATAGTCGTCTTCCTTTATTTTTAATTGGCCGATTCATAGAACGCATACGTCTAAATATAACGAGCCCTATGACGAGTAAAAAAATTGTAATACTGTACGAACCTTGCTGCAAGTGAATCTCTCCCTAAAAATAGTCATTTTTAAAATCTTTTCCCATTATACTCCTAATATTTCCTAAATAATATGATTATCCCTTCGAAAAATCTTACATTTTCAATATACTTTTAGGTTTGATTTATTATAGGAAATAATTCCAAAAGAGGCACCACCCGCCCCACCTCATCTTTAAATACAATATGCTCCCTCGTTAAATGACGCGGACTCTTTACTCCCGCTGCTGCTGCTAACGAAAACAAACTATATCTCATACTAATAATATAATTCATAACTCGCCACTTCTTCTCATACGGATCTAACGCTTTTTGATAGTGCGGATTCGTCGTGGCCACACCAGATGGACATTGGCCAGAGTTACATTGAAGCGCCATAATACAACCGCTTGCCATCATAAAACCACGTGCCGAGTTTACAGCATCTGCACCAATCGCTAAAGCAATTGCCACTTTATCTGGTGTAATTAATTTCCCCGAGGCAAACACTTTGAATTTATCACGAACACCATACTGATTCGCTGTATCAATACATGTCAGTAACGCTGGAATAAGCGGCATCCCCATACTATCTGCCATCGATTTATATGTTGCTCCTGATCCACCTTCTGAACCGTCAATTGTAATAAAATCCGGATAGATATTTAACTCTTTCATCGTTTTAAATAAATCTTCCAACGGCTCCTGCTGTCCAATTACAATTTTCATACCGATTGGTTTCCCGCCAGTTTCTTGCAAACGCTGAATAAAATAAAGTGTATCTGCCGCATTGTTCAAAAATGAAAATCGATTCGGAGAATTAATCGTTTCTCCTACTCGTACATTCCGAACAGAAGCAATTTTCTCATTTACTTTTTGCCCCTCTAAATGACCACCACGTATTTTCGCACCTTGCCCAAATTTCAATTCAAATGCTTTAATATTACTTTCTTTCACTTTCTCCATAAATTTCTCCATTGAAAAATTCCCGTCCTCATCACGGTATCCAAATAGTCCTGGACCAATTTGCGCAACGATATTCGCCCCTGTATGTAAATGTTCTGGAATAACGCCACCTTCACCAGTATTAATCCACGATCCGCCTGCCATTTTCGCTCCAAAGCCGCTCGCTAAAATATAATTTTCGCCAATCGCACCGTAAGAAGTTGCTGATGCCCCAAACATGCCATACAGTTTCCACGGATATTTACGATTTTCGCCGACGATAATTGCATCGTCTTCTTCGTATAACCAAAGATTCGTTGTATCCGCTGTCAATTTTTCTCTCCTTGAAAATAATCCTTCTTTATGAATCACATACTTTTTCCCTTCACGTTCTTGCGTTACGTTCACACTTAATTCTTCTGTTAATACCGGAAACAACGTATTAGCAATATAATAACCAGATGCTTCAAAATCTCGTTTCGACCCAAAACCAAGTATTTCAGAGCGATACTTCGCTAAAAACATAACACTTTGAAAGTCGTAACGTGAAAAAGGTTTTCCATCTGTATCGTGATCAAACCAATATTGCCGGAATTCCGGCCCTATCTTTTCCAGTAAGTAACGCATTCTTCCTAAGTATGGATGTAGTTTTAAAATAGAATGATGCGTCCGTTTTTTTATAAAAAATGTGATAATAAAAAAGACGATTAAAAGCAACATTAATAATAGTAATATACTAATAATAACGAGTAGCGTTTCACTCATCTCGCTTCCCCCTATGAAATTCCATAATAAAAGGAGAACACTCCATGTGTTCTCCTTTTATCTTTATTCAAATTAATGTAGCAAGATGCTCTTTCGCGTCATATTCAACTAAACTTTCAGCATGTTTAATTCGATGAACAAAATCTGGATTAGCAATTAACGGTCTTCCGAATGCAGCTACGTCAATTGTTCCTTCTTGCAACGCTTCTTCAGCTTCTTTCGGATTCAAATTACCAACCCCAACAATCGTACCATCCCAATATTTTCTTACTAATTGATGAAAATTCTTTCCGTCAGCAATCACTTGCGTATAATTCATCGTTGAAGGATGAATCATCGTTAATCCAACTTCTTTAAACATATTTACAAATGTTTCAATTGCCAGCTCAGGGTTTTCCCACATATAAGTAGGATTATCCCCTTTAAAAGCAGAGAAACGAAGAAGTGTTTTATCAGCTCCAACTGCTTCTATTACAGCCTCAGTTACTTCTTTCATAAACGTTAATCTTTGCTTTAAGTCACCGCCATATTTATCAGTACGCTTATTAGCAAACTCATAAGTAAATTGATCAATTAAATATCCGTGTGCACCGTGAATTTCTACCCCATCAAACCCAGCTTCAATCGCATTTTTTGCAGCTTGTGCGTATTGACTGATAACTTCTTGTATTTCTTCTAATGTCATTGCTTCTGGTGTATCGAATGGTTTGCGAAAACGTGGAACATTCCCTTCTGCAGCGATGGCAGAAGGCGCTTGGGGCATTTGCCCACCAATTATTTCATGATGACTCATACGACCAACATGCCATATTTGAGCAATAATTGTCCCGCCTTCTTTATGTACTGCCTCTGTAACAGGTTTCCATGAATCAATTTGTTCTTGCGTATAAATCCCTGGTACTCCTGGGTTTCCTTTTGCTCTTGCGCTAATAACGATTCCTTCTGTAATAATTAATCCAACTCCGTCAGCAGCACGCTTTCTATAGTACTCCACTACATCAGCACCAACTACTCCAGTTTCATTGTCTGCAAAGCATCTTGTCATCGGTGCCATTGCTATGCGATTACGAAGAGACCAAGCTCCGACTTGAATCTGATCAAACAACTTCGTTTCTTCAATATTTTCAAAAGATCCCCAAGCGTTTACATTTGTTCCTTCATAAATACTTGCCGCTTTATTATTAGAACTTGCCATTTTTCTTCCCCCTTAAAAATTCTTGCTATAATCGCATCATACTTACTTTTAAATAGTAACGTCAATTTATACGACTTTTCTATAAAACATTCGAATATCCAAAAAACAGAATGCTATAAATAAACTAAAAAGGTTTCCTTAGTAGGAAACCTTTTTTAGTTGATCATATATGGCTGTCAATTTCTTCATCTCTTTAATATAAAGAATCCCTTATCAATAGAAGTGAAAATGGTTCAGTATTCTTCTAAAAATAATAACTTATATACCTAAAACAATGAAAGCCCTACCTCTCTTTCATCCTTACGGCTCCTCGTCCGTGCCAGTGTGAATCAGGATTGCAAAAATCAAGTAACTATTTTATCGAAGTATTGAATTAAACTTCGAACATTCGTAAAAGAATTAAAAAATAAAAATGGATTTGATTGTAGTAATAACAAAAGAGGTTAATGCTCTAAAAGTGGTTTGAAAGAGTTGAATGTCTTTGAAATGATTGATTGTCTATAATTATGTTCCCAAAAAATTCAAAACCTTTTTTGGGATGCCATATATTATTTGTAATGAACCTTAACAAAAGCTTTTTATTTGATTTTCTGTGATACCTTCAATTAATCCCAGTTCACTAATCAAAAATTCATGTGCGTTATCTAACATTTTCTTTTCGCTTGCATTAAGTGCCTTTTCTTTCTGTATACGCATTAAATCACGCACAACTTCAGCACCTTCTTGCATTTTACCCGTTTTTATTTTATCAGTGTTCAATTTATATCTTTGTTTCCACGTAAGTAATCTATCTGATTCTCCATGTTGAAAAATATCTATTATGTGTATTAATGCCGTGATATCCGTTACTGGTCGTATATTTGAACTCAATATTTTCCCTTCAGGAATCATTATTTCCATATTACTAGCCGACATTTTTATAACATAATACTGTTGTTTTTTTCCTGCGATTTCCTTCTCTTCTATGGCTTTAATTATACCTGCTCCTTGCATTGGATAAACAATGTTATCGCCAATTTGAAACAAATAATCCACCTCCATATATGGTAACCTTCTCAAGTTTAACACACTTTTAGTTTTTAGCAAAATTTTTATTTTATCACAAAAATATTTTACACGTCAACACTTCAGAAGCAAGAAATTAAATTCACACAATACACTATAAAAAACCGCAATTTTATTAACGGTTCCACACACATTCATTCTCTTTTAACATAAAAACACATCACTACATTTGAGTAGTAATGTGTTTTTGATAAAGCGTAAATAAAAATCTACTTTTCCGTCTATATACTAACCTGCTTACTAACTGTTTCCCTCGCCAAAAGAAAACTCATAATCACTTGCGCAGCTACTCGGCTCGTCATATCTCTGAAATCAAGGGTTGGATCAATTTCTACAATATCCATCCCTTGAACGAGAGGTTCTTTACCAAGAAATTCAATCGCATCCAGTAAAGTCGCACTATCCATTCCGCCAGGACCAATCGCTGGACAACCTGGCGCAAATGCTTGATCTAGTACATCCATATCAAGAGAAATATAAATAGAAGTCACGCCTTGCTTTCTTAATACTTCGATACTTTCCGTCATAATATCTTTTATTTCTCGCTCTCGTACATCTTTCATTGTATACACTGTCACGCCATGTTCTTTTGCATATTCATGGTACGCTCGTGCATTTGAAAAATTACGAATACCGATTTGAACGAGTTGTTTTCCTGTAATAACACCATTTTCTAATAAACTACGGAACGGTGTACCATTTGACGGACCACCATCTTCTAAATTGCGCAAATCATGATGGGCATCAAATTGAATAATACCGACCTTCCCTTTACTATTTGCAAATCCTGTTATACTCGGAAAACTAATCGAGTGATCCCCACCAAGAACGATTGGTATCATGTTCGGATTTACTTTCGTTACATGACCAACTGTTTTCGCAATTCGGTTATGACTTTCTTTTATATCCGTCACATGCATCGTAATATCGCCGCAATCATATAAGACACTTTCTTTCATATCATGTTCTTCTGTAATTGCGTACGTGCTATATGCATCTAACATCGCACGAATTGTTTTTGGAGCAAAACTTGCTCCTGAATGACTAATAGACGGTTTAGAAAGGGGTGCTCCAATTAAGGCCGCACCGAATATTTCCACGCCTTCCTCCCAATCTTTAATCATTTCACTCCATTTTGTCACTTCACGATCGATAAACTTGGCATTTTTCTTTAAATAGTGGCCGTGCTCCACGATTGTTCACCTCTTGTATATGCGATATTACCATTCTTCCATACTGTATTTACATGACTTACGCCGTAATGATACGGTACGTAAGCATAATTGTAAGCATCCCATAGCACTAGATCTGCCTTGCGACCTACTCTAATTTTCCCAGCTACGTCACCACGATTAATTGCGTAAGAAGAGTTAACTGTTACGGCATTCCAAACTTCTTCTGGTGTCATTTTCAACTTCAGCATTGCGATGCTCATAATAAGCTGAATGTTTTCCGTTGGACAGCTGCCTGGGTTAAAGTCTGTAGCTAAAGCTACCGCAACACCTTCATCGATCATTTTACGACCGCGAGCAAAGCTTTCTTTATTTAAATAGAAAGTTGTTCCTGGTAATAAAGTGGCTACTGTATTAGAGTTTGCAAGCATTTCAATTCCTTTATCAGAAGCACCAACTAAATGGTCCGCTGATGCTGCACCAATTTCAGCTGCCGCTTCCGCACCACCAAGAGGATCAATTTCATCCGCATGAATTTTCACATCAAAGCCAAGCTCTTTCGCTTTTAATAAAAACTCTTTTGACTCTTCAACAGAGAACACGCCTGTTTCGCAGAAAATATCAACAAATTCAGCTAATTGCTTCTCTTTCATTTCTGGCAGTAAGTCTAACATCCATTGTAAAAATTCTTTGGATCTACCTTTATACTCTTTCGGAACTGCATGAGCACCTAAAAATGTAGAAACTAAATCGATTGGATGCTCTTTTTGTAATTGTGCAGTTGCCTCTAATTGTTTCCATTCCGTCTCATCATCCAATCCGTAACCACTCTTCGCTTCTACAGTTGTAACTCCGAAAGATAGCATACGGTCTAAATGGAATTTCGCTTTTTGAACGAGTTCTTCTTTCGACGCCTGTTTCGTTGCATTTACCGTCGAAAGAATACCTCCGCCTTGTTCTAAAATTTCTAAGTACGGCACTCCTTGCAATTTTAATGCGATTTCATTTTCACGAGATCCACCAAATACAAGGTGAGTATGCGGATCAACAAGACCAGGAGAAACCATTTTCCCGCCGCAATCAATTACTTCTTTCGCTTGTAATCCTTTCGCTTCTTCTGCTGTTCCAACAAAAGTAATTACGCCGTTTTCAATCCCAACCACACCGTTTTCGATAACAGGAAGCGTGTTCATCGCTTCCCGTCTTAACAAGCCATCTTCTTGATCCATTGTTAGTAATTGACCGATATTGATTAGTAAAGTGTCCAGCATGTTTTCTCCTCCTTATTTCATCATTGGAATGTTAACGCCTTTTTCTTTCGCAGTTTCCACAGCTAAGTCATATCCTGCATCCACGTGACGAACAACACCCATACCAGGGTCAGAAGTTAATACGCGCTCAATACGTTTTGCCGCTGCTTCTGTTCCATCTGCAACGATAACCATTCCAGCGTGAAGTGAATAACCCATACCAACGCCGCCACCGTGGTGAACAGATACCCAGCTTGCACCGTTTACACTGTTAATTAATGCATTCAAAATTGGCCAGTCAGCTACTGCATCACTACCATCTTTCATCGCTTCTGTTTCACGGTTTGGAGATGCTACTGATCCGCAATCTAAATGGTCACGACCGATAACGATTGGTGCTGATAATTCACCATTTGCAACCATTTCATTAATGATGCGACCAAATTTCGCGCGCTCACCGTAACCAAGCCAACAAATACGTGACGGAAGACCTTGGAACTCAACTTGCTGACGAGCCATACGGATCCAGTTACATAAATGCTCATTATCAGCAAACTCACGTAAAATTACTTCGTCTGTTTTATAAATATCTTCTGGGTCACCAGAAAGTGCTACCCAGCGGAATGGTCCTTTTCCTTCGCAGAATAATGGACGGATAAATGCTGGAACGAATCCTGGGAAATCGAATGCATTTTTCAAACCTTCATCAAAAGCAACTTGGCGAATGTTATTTCCGTAATCAAATGTAATTGCGCCTTTTGCTTGCATAGCAAGCATTGCTTCTACATGTTTTGTCATGCTTTCTTTTGATAATTGTACGTAGCGCTCCGGATCTTCTTCACGAAGTTTTGCTGCTTCTTCTAATGTGTAACCTACTGGAATATAACCGTTTAATGGATCATGAGCAGATGTTTGATCTGTAACTAAATCTGGCGTAATATTACGCTTCACTAGCTCTGGTAAAATCTCTGCCGCATTTCCTAATAAACCAATAGAAATCGGTTCTTTCTTCTCTTTATACTCGTTCGCAACCGTTAATGCTTCTTCTAATGATTCTGTATACATATCACAGTATCTCTTTTCAATACGGCGATCGATACTGCGCTTATCAACATCAATAGCGATAACAACACCGCCATTCATCGTTACAGCAAGAGGTTGTGCACCGCCCATACCACCTAAACCAGCAGTAAGTGTTAATGTACCTTTTAATGAACCACCGAAATGTTGGCGTGCCGCTTCACCAAACGTTTCATATGTCCCTTGTAAAATACCTTGTGTTCCAATGTAAATCCAGCTACCTGCTGTCATTTGTCCATACATCATAAGACCTTTTTTCTCTAGTTCACGGAAGTGATCCCAGTTCGCCCACTTCGGTACTAAGTTTGAGTTCGCTAAAAGAACGCGAGGTGCATCTTCATGTGATTTAAAGATTGCAACTGGTTTTCCTGATTGAACAAGTAATGTTTCATCGCTTTCTAACGTTTTTAATGAATCTACAATTGCATTGTAGCTTTCCCAGTTACGAGCTGCACGGCCGATTCCACCATATACAACTAATTCTTCTGGCTTTTCAGCAACTTCCGGATCTAAATTGTTCATTAACATACGAAGTGCAGCTTCTTGCACCCACCCTTTCGTTTGTAACTCAGTACCTCTTGGCGCGCGAATTGTTTGTTTAACTTTTTCCATTTCAATCTCTCCCTTTTCTCATTTTATAGTGCTGCGTTTACATCTAATCTTTCTTTTATCGAATAATTCGTTTTTAACCAATACGCAATATTTTCAATATCCGTTGAGAATATACGGTCATTAGTAATAGAAGGTACTTGTTGACGACCTTGATGATAGAAGCTCTTCGTCACTGTACTCATGTTTTCAATACCGCGATATTCTGCTGCTTGCATCGCACAAATCATCTCAATTGAAAGAACACGTCTTACATTTTGAATAATTTGATGTGCATGGCGTGAAGCAATTGTTCCCATACTTACGTGATCTTCTTGGTTAGCTGATGACGGGATTGAATCAACACTCGCCGGATGTGCTAACGTTTTATTTTCAGAAACTAGTGACGCTGCAGCATATTGCATAATCATTGCACCAGACTGAAGTCCTGGTTCTGGACTTAAAAATGGTGGTAAATCGTTTAACTGTGGATTTACTAAGCGTTCAATACGGCGCTCTGAAATATTTGCAAGTTCTGCCATTCCAACTTTTAAGAAGTCCATCGCAAATGCAATTGGTTGACCGTGGAAATTACCACCTGAAATTACTTTTTCTCCGCCATCAAAAATAAGTGGATTATCTGTCGCGGCATTCATTTCAATTTCTAATTTTTCTTTCACATAATTTAAAACTTGCCAAGAAGCACCGTGTACTTGCGGAATACAGCGAAGTGAATAGGCATCCTGCACACGTAGTTCTCCTTGTTTCGTTGTTAATTTACTATCATGAAGGATGTCACGAATTCTGCTTGCTACTTCCACTTGCTCTTTATAACCACGTGCTTTATGAACATTTTCATCAAATGCATCAATAATGCCTTGTAAACCTTCAATTGTCATAGATGCAATTAATTCAGCTTGATAAGCCGTTGCTTCTGCTTCTATATAAGAAAGAACTCCTTGCGCTGTCATCGCCTGCGTACCATTAATTAACGCCAGACCTTCTTTCGCTTCAAGTTCAATTGGCTCAAGACCTTCTTCTGTAAGAGCGACCATTGCATGAACGCGTTTTCCTTTATAGAACACTTCACCTTCGCCTAATAATACGAGCGCAAGATGAGATAAAGGTGCTAAATCGCCACTCGCACCAAGTGAGCCTTGTTGTGGAACAACTGGGTGAATTTTACGATTTACAAACTCAAGAAGCATATTTACAACGAGCGGTCTAACACCAGATACTCCTTTAAGCATCGTGTTTGCTCGTAAAATTAACATACCGCGTGATACTTCTTCAGGGAATGGCTCGCCTATCCCACATGCATGTGACTGAATTAAATTATGTTGAAGTGCCTTTACATCATCTTTTTGAATTAGCACATCACTAAACTTTCCAAATCCAGTTGTAATACCGTAAACAACTTTTCCGTCCTCTACAATTTTCTCAACTACTTCGCGGCACTCCGCCACCTTTTGCATACTAGTTGGACAAGCTGTTACACCTTCTCCTTCAAGTAACAACCTCTTCATTTCTTCAATTGTCAATGTGTGTCCTGTTAACGTAATCATTGTTTTTCCTCCTTAAAAAGGCAAAAGGGGACCTTATCTTTTTAAGACAGACTTCTGTCCTAAAAAAGTAAGGCCCCCTTCTAACTAATAGACTATGGGCAAATCATATGTGATTAATTCCTAAACCAATCGCCTCATGCTCAGATCCTTTTACAGGTGCACCAATCGTTCCATATAATGCAACAGCAACCCATTCGCCCTCTTTTTTTCCGTCGTATGGTGTACCGCGCACAATCGCAAAGCGAAGTCCTACTGTACGAAGAACGTCTGCTAACTGAATTTGACCTCTCGTCACTCCGTACAAAGCTTCCATAATTGCGTGATAAAGTGCATGTGTTTCTCTGTAAACGTCTGTTTCAATAACTTGGTTGCTCTTAGCCGCTGTTTCCATTGCTGCGACAACCTTTTGCGAATTCATCGAACCCACTTTCCCCGTACAATACTTCCAACCTTTTTGGATAGATAATACAGGGCTTTCATTCTCATCCGCAAGTGCCAACAGCATGGCCATACGACCAATTCGATGTGTTCCTTGAAGAAGCATGTGACTCTCTCATTTCTTTTAATTATTTGAATATTTCTTAATTTAAGAATATATGAAAACGGTTAAATCGTCAATAGTTTAAACTCACATTCAAACAATTTTTTCATCCCCTCCATTTGTGTACACAAATGATTTACACAAATTTTTCAGGCGTGTTATAGTCTCACTAACCGATACAAAGGGGAGAGATTTCAGTGACAAAGCGAAAAAATATTCATTTTCGAATTGAAGAAAAATTACTTGAAAGGTTTGAAGCTGCACTCCATTACGAAGGCTTAAAGAAAACCGACGTATTAACGCACGCAATTCAGCAATTTTGCACGAAGGTGGAATGCGAAAAGATGAATGATGTAAAACGCCAGTACAATGTAAGCAACCATTTACAAATACGTATTGATACGCATAAACATTACGAAGAAAAACAAGTGAATTTAGATGAAGTCGTCATGGATCATTTACAACTTCAAGGAGACGAGAAAATATTAGAGGTTGGGTGCGCTAACGGAAAATTTCTTTCCTTTTTGCAAGCGAATGGCCATAAAGGTCAATTAACAGGTTTTGATCAATCAGAAGCCATGCTCTCTGAAGCCACTAAAACAAATACTTTAATTGAATGGAGACTAGGTGACGCTGAAAAACTTCCTTTTGAAGCCAATTGCTACGACTGGATCGTCGCAAGACATATGTTATATCATATGAAAGATGTTGAAAAAACTATCCAAGGGTTCCATAAAGTAATACGTCCTGGTGGCTCACTTTTAGCTACTACAAATTCTGACGTTACATTACCTCGTATAGTTGAAATGTGTAATCGCATGTTAGACGCATTTGATTTACCGAAAACAACATCTTCAGTCACGCCATTTTGTTTGGAAAATGGTAAAGAGATATTACAGTCTGTTTTTTCAACTGTTGAAGAAGCAGTTATTCATAATGCTCTCGTTTTTCATCATGCTACTCCAATTGTAAACTATATTTCTAGCATGTTTCCGTCGCTAAATATACCTGATAATACACATCTTCACGCCGAAATGAAGGAATGGCTAAAAGAAGAAGTAGAAAATGAATTGGCAATTCATAACGGTATATGGCGCGATCCGAAAACGTTAGCCATTTATCGATGTCAAAAAGAAAAAAGCTAGCAAATGCTAGCTTTTATACATTCTCAGGCAAAAGCTCCTCCATCATCACATTCCCCTTACCACTGTAAAAATTTATATTGTGTTCGTTCGCTATCCCAAAATAAGAGGCAATCGCTATTCCAAATGGTACAAATGCATGCCCCTGCGCTGTAATAATGTTTGAATGTTCCACAACTTCTTCATACACAAAATTTTCTACTGGAAAACAATCTAATTTTCTATAGTCCATAGTTACTGTATACGAGTTTTCTTTGAATAAGCCTGCTTTTGCTAGTGCATACGGTCCCGCACAAATAGCAGCTACTAATTTTTCTTGTTCGTGAAACTGACGGATGACTGAAAAGAGTCCTTCTGCATCCTTCATATGTATCGCATCTCCGCCTGGAATAATAATCCCCTCATATTCTTCTACACGTACTTCACTTAATTCTATATGCGGTTGCACTTGCAAACCTGTTTCACTTATAATCAATTCTTTCGTTAAACTCGCTGTAATAATTTCATATTTATTTTTCAACAATGCCGTTGCTACTGTTATTTCAAACTCCGCAAATGTTGGGTATACAAATAAAAGTATTTTTTTCATATCCCTCTCTCCTTTAACCAATCCATAAAATATCCCTCTAATTCTTCCGCTGTTAATCTATTCGTGTCCACATAAGTTACAGGAAATTGTTTATACCAGTCTTTTTCAGTTTCTACTAATTTAAATTGCTCCTCAAATGTACTTCTGTTTCTTGTTCTATCATTATTTTTTCTATTATATAAATTACTTTCCGAGCCATCTAAATAAAAAATAGCATCTGAACGACATTCTCTTAATTTATATAATTCATCTCTTAATGCAGTTTCTATATCCCACTCTTCTCCTATAATCTTTGGATAAAAGAGCGTAAAAAACTCAATATCTTCTGGCCCGCGATCAAAAATTACAACTGAATCTTTTACATTTTGAAACTCCTTTATTTTTGCTTCCATAAACATTTTTTGATTTAGAATAAACCCTTCTTTTGAATTTATATCCAAATTTAATACTCTTCGCTTTTCTACAATTGGATAAGGGTTTTCATATATAACTGAAAACCCACATCGCTCTAACCTTTTAGCCAATGTCGTTTTTCCGCTTGCCATCGGTCCTTGGAGTGAAATTACATATGCCATTCCTCTCATTCCCTTGCGCTTTAGTAAAACTATAATATACAGAATCTTGAAAACTATCAACAAAATATATATCATCTTGTTTCTTATTCTTATCTAACATATAATAAAAAATAGAGATTATGACGGACGCATTAATAATGTAAGCTTGGAAATCCAAGCTTACATTATTTTTTGCTTTCCCTTTTCAAATAAAAAGAGTATACTAGATTAGAACGTATGTTCTTAATGATTACATACAGTAAGGAGATAAGACAATGGTATACGATACAAAAGCAATTTCTTGGAACGAGTCTTTAAAACAACTTCAACGCCGCTATACAAACAAACAAGTTGACCGAAAAGAATTTGAGGATATTGAACTGATGGAATTCTTCCGCGATAACGACTACATTTCTTTACCTACACATATAAGCGGCCTATCAACAGCACGTTTTACTTCTTACTCTATTTTCACAACTGAAGATAAAGATCGTAAAGTTGGCACATTAATCATTGAATATGTAGAAGATGATAATAATAATTTATGTGTGGAACAACTATACTTCGTTTAAATGATAACGCTTGGTCAAAATGACCAAGCGTTCTTGCTTTCTATGAATCTCACTGTTTATAATATAAATAAAAGAAAACCGCAATCATTAAGGGGGGATACTCTTGCTCGAAGGATGGTTCAGTTGGTTTATTGTACTGTGGACTGTTATTTTATTAGGACTTATGTCTATCGGTGGATACTTTATGTTCAGAAAATTTTTAAAACGACTACCAAAAGAAGATGGTATGTCCATTTTAGATTGGGAAGAGCACTATATTAATAAAACGAGGCATTTATGGGATGACGAACAAAAACAATTGTTAGAAGAGCTCGTAAGTCCTGTTCCAGAGCTATTTCGCGATGTTGCTAAATCAAAAATTGCTGGCAAAATCGGTGAACTAGCCTTACAAGAAAAAGCCTCTCAAATTACACAAGATTTAATTATTAAAGGGTATATTATTGCTACACCGAAGCGTGATCATAAATTTTTAGTAAAAAAACTACAAGAAAAAAAGATTGATTATTCTCATTATCAATCTTTACTAACAAAATCTACCTCATAAAAAAAGATTGCTAACTTATAGCAATCTTTTTTAACTTACAGTTACTGATTTTACTGCTGTTAATTTAGCCTCCGCCAAGTCTATTTGTAATCCAACCGCACTTGTATAAATTGTATCTCCAGTACCTGTAATATTTACTTGTGTAGATGTCGTATTTGGTGCAATAGAACCTGTTGCATTTACATTTGTAATATCAAACTCAGCTCTTGCATTTGCAGTTGTAGTCGTTCCAGAAAAATTCCGATCTGCAAAACTACCAATTGTATTTAAATTTCCATTAATATCATTTACTTGCCCTCTAAAAAAGTTCCCTATTGGATTATTTGGTCCTGTTAATGTCACAGAGTTCAATTGAAAATTATCACCTGTAAAATTCGGATCACCATTTACCGCCATTACAAAAGCTCTTGCTGTCACCGTCCCTGTAGCTGGTGTAAAAAATCCTGAAATGGTTTGTGGTGTACCGGATAATAAAAAACCTGGAAATAAACTCACATTTCTCATCGGATATGAGGAATCACGATATACAACAATCAACGACCATCCTGCACCATAACCAACTGGCTGACGCGTAGGTAATCTTGTCACACTATATCTTCCTGCTGCTCGATTCGGTAAACCTTGCAGTAAAGATGTAACGTCTGCTGCTCGATTATAAACATTGGCTATAAAAGGGAGATTTGTCCCTTCTGATGACCATGCTGAATTAATTGTCACTTGTGTACTCGTTCCATCAGGCGTAACTAAATTTGGAGGATTCGCATCAACAACAGCAGTTGTAACAGCCGTATCCAATCCACCTGACCAAACAAGTAACGCAAAATCTACAACCGCCGTAGCTGGAACGATAGTAGTTGATGGATTTAATTCAGCCCATGAGCCATCTAATGTCCAATCATTTGTTGTACCTCCAAATGTATTCGGGTCCGTCGATGAAGGAACTCCTCCAAAAGTAGAATCTGTATTTAATGTTATAAGTGCATTGTAAGCAAAGTTTGTATTTGCAGTACCGCGCATTCCCATCGTATTACCCGTATGCATCATAAATAAGTTATCGTTTTTACCGTAAGCTTGAACAAAAGCCAATAGAATTCACTCCTATTAGGATAAAAAATTTTATTAAAGTTTTCAATTTTTTAACTCACTATTACTGATTTTGTAGCAGTTAAACGTGCCTCCGCTAAATCTATTTGTAAACCGACAGCACCAGCGTAAAGATAATCAAATGTATTTGGGATATTCACGGTAGTAGAAGTAGAACCGGCTGTTAACACGCCATTTGCGGGTACATTTGTCACATCAAACTCTGCACGTCGATTAGTCGCAGAAGTACCAATTGGCATATTTCTATCCCCAAAACTTCCGACTGTATTTAAATTTCCCAAATAATTATTTACTTGTGAAGCAAAAAAGTTATTTATTAAATTATTAGGTCCTGAAAGTCCCGTACCGTTTAAGTTAAATCTATCACCTGTCGCATCAGTATCACCATTAATTGCCATTGTAAATACACGAGCATTAACCGGCGCTACAGCTGGAGTGATAAAATTTGAAATCGTTGCTGTCTCACCCAATGTAGAAATGAGTAAACCAGTATATAAACTAACATTCCTAATAGGATATGAATTATCGCGATATACAACAACCAATGCCCATCCTACGCCTGTCCCTTGCGTCGGAGGATTTGCCGTGGGAACCCTTTCTACAAAATAATCCCCCGCTGCTCGATTTGAAAGCCCTTGTAGAATATTTGTTACATTTGCAGCACGTGTATAAATGGTACCTTGAAATGTTCCGCTTGATCTCGTCTCTCCCCATGCAGGAACACTCGTAATTGTATGAGTGACCCCATCCGGTGTTTGTAAAGTAGGTATATTGTTATTTACCACCGTTTCTGTCACAGTTGCACTCAATGTTCCTTGCCATACTAGCATTGCAAAGTCTATAGTTGCTGTTGCTGGTACATCTGTTACTGAAGGATTAAGTCTTGCCCAAGAACCATTTAATGTCCAATCATTTGTCGTTCCCGCAAAAGTTAATGGATCTACCGAAGAAGGAACTCCTGCAAAACTTAAATTTGTATCTCTTGTTATTAATGCATTGTATTGATACGCCGTCGCTGTTGTAATACCACGTATGCCAACTGTATTCCCTGTGTGTACCATAAATAAAGAGTCCGTTTTCGTATATGTTTGTACAAAAGCCAACAATTCCACTCCCCTTCCATATAAGATAAATATTTATTCGCTATTTCATTTAATGCAAACAAGTAAAAAAAGTTCCATTTGTATATGCACAGACTAATTTGGGCAAAAAAAAAGCCTTTGCCTATTCCTATTCATTTAAATTTGAATAGGATGCAATGACGAGCTCATTTTATACTAATATTTACACATAGTATTGTTTCTAGATTATTAAATAATGCTATTTGTAAATATTCCATGCCTTGACCGGATTTAAATTTATACAGAAAGGACGAATCTAATGGCAATAGCAACAATAGGAAGTCGTTTAACCTATACAATCGTTGTCCAAAATACCGGAACACTTCCTGCCCAAAACGTTACATTTACAGACCCCATACCCGCTGGCACTACTTTCGTTCCAAACAGCGTTACAGTTGATGGCGTTGCAACAGCTGGAAATCCTGCTACTGGTATTCCCATTAGCAACATTCCTGCTGGCGGCTCTGTTACAATTACCTTTCAAGTAGATGTTACAAGTGTCCCTACCCCACCAGTTGCAAGTAACGTAGCATCATTTGGATACGAATTTCAACCTGCACCTAACGCACCCACTATCACACGTACGACAACAAGCAATATTGTTAATACAGATATTTTCACAGCTAATGTCGCATTAACAAAAGCAGTAGATAAAACAATTGCTACTATCGGTGATACGATTACGTATACAATTACGGCCACAAATCAAGCCACATTAGCTGCTAATAATGTTATCATTACAGACACGCCTCCTGCCGGCACATCGTTCGTACCGGGTAGCGTTACAGTTAATGGTACTTCTACTACAGATAATCCTGCTACTGGAATAAATGTAGGAACGATTGCTGCAAACGGGAATGCTACAATTACGTTTCAAGTTCAAGTTAATACTCTCCCTACACCTAACCCTATTCCAAATAGTGCAACTTCAAGCTTTCAATATAATCCACCAAACCAACCACCAATTAACAGAAACTCTACAAGTAATATAGTTGAAACACAAATTAATGCTACTATCATAAATCCAACTAAAAGTGCAAACCAACAAATTGTGAATATTGGTGACATCATTACGTATACGATTACTGTTCCAAATAACGGTAATATTTCAGCGACAAATGTTTCCATCACCGACCCTATCCCTACTGGCACTACTTTTATTCCAAACAGTGTTACAGTTAATGGAACGGCACAATCTGGCGTAACTCCAACAAATATTCCGCTAGGTACAATTCCTGCTGGTCAAACTACAACTGTCACATTTCAAGTCCAAGTCACTTCCCTCCCAGCTAACGGAACGATTACTAACGAAGCAAATGTAACATTTACGTCGCAACCGAATCCGGCTGAACCCTCAACAACCACTACGATAACACCACCTCCAACAACTACTTCTGTACGAACTGCAATTGTAAATCCAACAAAAACTGCTAGTCCACAAATTGCTGATATCGGTGATATTATTACGTATACGATTACTGTACCAAATACAGGAAACATCGCTGCAACGAACGTTATTGTAACTGATCCAATTCCAAGTAGCACTACATTTATTCCGAATAGCGTCACAATTAACGGTACTTCACAACCTGGCGTAAACCCTTCTGGTGGTATACAAATTGGAACAATCGCAGCTGGTAATACTGTCACTGTCACTTTCCAAGTTCAAGTTACCGCTCTCCCAGAGAATGGCCTAATCCGAAATATCGGAACCACAACATTTACGTATCAACCAGATCCTACAAAACCAGCTATTACAACAACAAACCCTACACCACCTACTACTACTCCTGTTAACACCGCTATTACAAACCCTGTTAAAACGGCGGATAAAACTACTGTTGATATTGGTGATGTTATTACGTATACGATTACTTTCACTAATGATGGTACGATCCCTGCTACAAATGTAGTTTTTACTGATACCATTCCTACTGGTACAACATTCATTCCGAATAGCGTAATCTTAAATAATGTACCGGTTCCAAATTCAAATCCCGCACTAGGAATCCCGGTTGGAACAATTAATCCCGGTGAAACCAAAACACTATCTTTCCAAGTTCTTGTTACACAAATTCCAGCTGGCGGTGTTATTGCAAACGAAGCTTCAACGACATATACGTACCAGCCAGATCCAACAAGACCGCCGGTTACCACAACCGAACCGACAGCACCTACTACAGTCTCCGTTAATACCGCTACAGTTAACCCTACAAAATCTGCTGATCGTATTTTCGTTGATATTGGTGATGTTATTACGTATACAATTAGTTTACAAAATAACGGCACTGTTCCCTCAACAAATATTGTACTAACAGATCCAATTCCAAACGGTACAACATTTATTCCAAATAGCGTCACGATTGATGGTGTCTCACAACCTAACAGTAATCCTGAAAACGGTATATCGATTGGTACTTTAAATCCAAATCAAGCAAAAACAATTACATTCCAAGTTCAAGTTACAAGTGTCCCGCCAAATGGAATTATAGAAAACCAAGGCAGTGTATCATTTAATTATATTGTTAATCCAAATGAGCCTCCTGTTACAACAACTACCCCAACTCCTAAAACAGAAACTCAAGTTGGGACCGTTATTACAGCGCCTACAAAATCTGCCGACAAACAAGTTGCTGATTTAGGAGATACGATTACCTACACGGTCACATTTACAAATAACGGGACCGTTCCGGCTACAAATGTAGTCGTTACAGACCCTACACCTAACGGAACTATTTTCGTTCCAAATAGTGTTACAATCGATGGCATTACAACGCCAGGAGCAGCCCCATCACTTGGTATACCACTTGGTACCATTTCTGTCGGAGAAACGAAAACAATCACGTATCAAGTTGTCGTTACAAACTTACCACCTGATGGAATAATTAGAAACCAAGCATCCTTCACTTACCAATATCAACCGAACCCAAGTGAGCCTCCTGTCACAACAACTACCACCACTCCAAGTGTAAACATTCCAATTAATAATCCTAATCCAACGACTACAAAATCTGCTGATCGACAAGTTGTTGATATAGGGGATACGATTACTTTTACTGTAACATTCCAAAATAGAGGGACCGTCCCCGCTACAAATGTTATTATAAAAGATGCACTTCCATCTGGTGTTTCTTTCGTTCCAGGTAGCATTGTCGTAAATGGCACATCACAACTTGGAGAAAACCCTGAAATTGGTATACCCGTCGGCACTGTAAATCCCGGTCAAAGTATTACAGTTACGTTCCAAGGTGTAGTAAATAGTATCCCGCCCGGAGGAGTTATTAGAAATCAAGCAAATGTTACATTCACATACGAGCCAAATCCAAATGAACCTCCCGTTACGACAACTATTACAACTCCTGAAACAGAAACAGCAGTTAATACCGCTACACTAAATCCACAAAAAACAGCAGATCGCTCCTTCGTTGCATTAAATGATGTCATTACCTATACTCTCTCATTTCAAAACACCGGTACTGTTCCTGCTACGAATATAACAGTAATAGATTCTATCCCTGCCGGTACTGTATTTATTCCAGATAGTGTTACGATTAATGGGATTCCTCAAGCAGGAACAAATCCATCATCAGGAATTTCACTTGGAACTTTAGCGCCATCCGAACGCGCAACGATTACTTTCCAAGTACGAGTAATAAACATCCCTGCTAGCGGCGAAATTCGAAATCAAGGTAGTGCAACATTTAATTATCAACCGGATCCAAATTTACCTCCAGTCACAAAAACAGAAACAACTCCTGAAACAACGACTCCTATCCAAACTGTAGTCATAAGTCCAACAAAAACAGCAAACCTTACGTTTGCAGAAATTGGCGATATTGTAACTTATACTGTCACATTTACAAACCAAGGAACTATACCTGCTACTGGTGTAACAATTACAGATTCTTTGCCACCGGGTACAACCTTTATTACGAATAGTGTTACTGTAAACAATGTCGCTCAACCCGGCGTAAGTCCAGTCACAGGAATTCCTGTTGGAACAGTTAATCCCGGCGAGACAGTTACTGTTACATTCCAGATTCAAATAAACGCTATTCCTCCTAATGGAAAAATAGAAAATACAGCAAGTGTTACCTACACTTCTCAGCCTAATCCTAGCGAACCTCCTATTACAACAACAGAAACGACTCCTACCGTAACTTTACCTGTTCGTACCGCTAACCCGAACCCGCAAAAAACAGTGGATCGTGAGTTTGCAAGTATTGGTGATACGCTCACTTATACAATCACCCTTCAAAATACTGGTAATATACCTGCAACTAATGTCATTATTACAGATTCTATCCCTACTGGAACTACATTTATCCCTGGTAGCGTTACGATTAATGGCATTCCACAACCTAATTTGACCCCTGAAACAGGAATCCCAGTTGGCACATTAAACCCTAGACAAGTAGTGACTGTTACTTTAGAAGTACAAATAACAGCTTTACCACCAAATGGCATTATCTCAAATGAAGCAAATGTCACTTACACATCTCAACCAGATCCGACACTCCCGCCTATTACAACAACCACACCGACTCCAATCGCAGAAACAATTGTACAAAATGCAGAATTAGAGTCAACAAAAACAGTAGATTTGCCAATCGCTAACATTGGCGATGCACTCACTTATACAATTACCCTTGAAAACACTGGAAATATTCCTATGACAAATGTATCTGTCATTGATCAACCACCAGTAGGCACACAATTTATTGTAGATTCTGTTACAGTAAATGGCCTTTCACAACCAGGTGTTGATCCAAGCATTGGGATACTCATTGGTACAATACAACCAAATCAAATAATAACCATTACGTTCCAAGTAACGATTACGAATATACCGCCTAACGGGGTTGTTACAAATGTCGGTTCAGTCAGCTTTACATCTCAGCCTAATCCAAATGAACCTCCTATTACGGAAACAGAGACAACACCACCAGTTAATACTGAAATCATTAATAGTATTATTAATCCATCGAAAACGGCTGATCGAAACAACGTTGATATAGACGATATCATTACGTACACCGTTACATTCCAAAACTTACAAACTGTTCAACTAACAAATATCATTTTTACAGATTCGATTCCAGTTGGTACGACTTTCATTCCAAATAGTGTAACAATTAATGGTATCCCAACTAGTGATGTTGATCCAGCTCTTGGCATTCCTCTTGGCACATTAAATCCTAGTCAATCAGTTGTTGTAACTTTTCAAGTTCGCGTTGTTTCCATACCACCTAACGGAATTATTATAAATGAAGCTACTATCACCTACACATTCCAACCTAATCCTGGAGAACCTCCAGTAACAGTGACTACTCCAACGCCTCCTACTACTACCAATGTCAACACGGCAACAACAAACCCTACAAAATCCGCTGATAAAGTATTTGCTTTATTAGGTGACACAATCACCTATACAATCTCCTTACAAAATACAGGAACTGTCCCTGCAACAAATGTACTTGTAACCGATCCTATTCCAGCTGGTACTACTTTCATTCCGAATAGTGTTACGATAAACGGCGTCACGCAACCAGGTATCGTTCCTAGTTCCGGAATTCTTATCGGTACATTAGAACCTAACACTTCAGCCGTCGTAACTTTCCAAGTTCAAGTAACTTCGATACCACCGACAGGCTTTATCGAAAATGAAGGGATCGTTTCATTCCAATATCAGCCAGATCCTACTAGACCACCTGTATCTGTTACTACGCCTACACCTACTACAAAGACGCAAGTAAGTGAAGTTACTATTAATCCTAACAAACAAGGTAACCCTCAAACTATTAATCTTGGTGATACTGTCACATATACAATTACGTTCCAAAATGTCGGGAATATTAATGCGACAGATGTTATTATTACAGACCCTACTCCATCTGGTACTACTTTCATTCCGAATAGCGTTACGATTAATGGCGTCACGCAACCTGGAACAAATCCAAATAATGGTGTAAACGTTGGGACTGTAACTCCAGGACAAATTGTTACATTAACTTATCAAGTTACTGTAACTGAACTCCCACCAGACGGTATTATTAAAAACACTGCAACTGTCACTTACACATTCCAGCCAAACCCTAGCGAACCCCCTATTACTATTACAGATCCTACTCCAACTGTTGAAGTATCCGTTATTACACCTACACCTAACCCAAATAAACTAGCCGACAAACAAATTGTAGATATAAATGAAATCATAACGTATACTGTAACCTTCCAAAATCGCGGATCAGTCCCTGCAACTTCCGTTATCATTACTGATCCGTTAGCAAATGGGTTAACGTTTCTTCCAGGTACTGTTGTAATAAATGGCATTTCAGATCTTGGAGCAAATCCTGTTGTAGGTATACCTGTTGGAACAGTCAATCCAAACGATACAATTACTGTTCAATTCCAAGCAAGAGTCACAAGTGTACCACCTGGTGGTATTATTCGAAATCAAGCAACTGTTACTTTCACATATGAACCAGGTCCTGGTGAACCTCCTATTACAATTACAGACCCTACTCCAATTAACACAACGAATGTAACTACAGCTATATTAAATCCGAAAAAAACAGCCACGCCGGAAACAGTTACTTTAGGTGATATCATTAATTGTCGATAGGTAAGTCTTTGAGGTTATCTCCAACTTTTCCCCCGATCCGCACGGTACGTGCCACTTTCACGGCATACCGCGGTCCACCTATATTGTAGTTTTCTTTTC
>NZ_JAQFTZ010000004.1:0-327039 GCF_027715825.1 Bacillus cereus group sp. Bc061 | reverse complement strand
AACCAGAACAAGTAGAAGAAACGCCGAAACAAGAAGAAACAGGTGAAGGCGAGAAACTTGATCAGCTGGAAGAAGCAGGAGAAAAGCAACCAGAACAAGTAGAAGAAACGCTGAAGCAAGAAGAAACAGATGAAGACAAGAAACTTGAACAGGCGGAAGAAGCAGGAGAAAAGAACCCAGAGCAAGTAGAAGAAATGCCAAAGCAAGAAGGAACAGATGGAGAAAACCAACTTGATCAGGCAGGAGAAACAACAGAAGAAACTGGAGAAGAGAAACCAGAGCAAGTAGAAGAAATGCCAAAGCAAGAAGGAACAGATGGAGAAAACCAACTTGATCAGGCAGGAGAAACAACAGAAGAAACTGGAGAAGAGAAACCAGAGCAAGTAGAAGAAATGCCAAAGCAAGAAGGAACAGATGGAGAAAACCAACTTGATCAGGCAGGAGAAACAACAGAAGAAACTGGAGAAGAGAAACCAGAACAAGTAGAAGAAATGCCGAAGCAAGAAGAAACGGGTGAAGACAAGAAACTTGATCAGACGGAAGAACCATCGGAACAAGAAGTGCAAGAGGATGAGAACCCCCCTGAGACAAGAGAGAATATAGAAGGAACTGATTCGTCGGAAGGTCCAGGAGAAGAAGAAACTGTAAAAAAAGAGTTTGAGCCGAGAAGTGAGACAGAAGAAGAATCGGGATTCGATTTAGATGAATTGTTTGATCAGAAAAAGAAAGAGATAGATCAACGAACGATTGGACAAATTTTAAAAGAAAGAAAAGATGCTTGGAGAGAAGCTGGCTATGGTGATAGTTTTAAAGAAATGTGGAAGAATGCCATACAAGCACAAATCGATGCGGCAAAAGAAGGTCCGAAAGCGTGGTTGAAATATAACAAAGAAGAGTTTAGTAAAGAGATAAAGCATGTGTATGAAGATGGAATGAAGTTAGCGAATAAAGTAATTGAAAATAATAAAATACTAGGTCCTATAAAAGAAGTACTGGAAGAGCGGAATAAAAAATGGAATGAAGCTGGCGAAGGAAAATACACATTAAAAAGTAGTATTGAGGCGCAAATAGAAGCAGCAAAACAAGGGCCAAAAGCATGGTGGGAGTACAATAAGAAAGAGTTTAGTAAAGAGATAAAAACTGCGTATGAAGATTGTGCAAAAATGGCGGATAAAATTACCGACAATTATCAAACGTTAAAAAATATAAAAGTGTCACTGGAAGAGCGTCATCAAAAACGGATAGAAGATGGTGAAGGCGCAACGTTATTAGAAATGTGTAAAAATAGCGTGAGGGCACAAATAGATGCGGCAAAAGAAGGTAGATTGTGGGAATATAACAAAGAAGAGTTTCGTAAAGAAATAAAAAATGTGTATGAAGACGGCGTGAAAATAGCAGATAAAATTACTGATACTTATAAGGTAATAGCAAATGCAAAAGTATCATTGAGAGAGAGACATGAAAAGCGAATAGAAGATGGCGAGGGCGCAACGCTATTGGAAATGTGTAAAAATAGTGTAAGAGCACAAATAGATGCAGCAAAAGAAGGTAGATTGTGGGAATATAACAAAGAAGAGTTTCGTAAAGAAATAAAAAATGTGTATGAAGATAGTATGAAAGTAGCAAATAAAATGATAGAAGGTAATAAAATACTATTTTCTATAAAAGAGGTTGTCATAGAACGCGAGAAAATATGGAGCGAGTCTGGAGACGAAAAGTACACATTGAAAGGTAGTATTAAAGCACAAATAGAAGCGATAAAGCAAGGGCCGGCAGAATGGTTTAAATATAATAAAGAAGAGTTTAGTAGAGAAATAAAAACAGTTTATGAAGATAGTATGAAAGTAGCGGATAAAATCATTGATAAGTATAAGCCGTTAGCTGATGCAAGAGATGTTTTGGAAGCACGTGATAAAAAATGGAGAGAAGCTGGTGAAGCAAATACGATAATAAGTAGTTTTAAGGCGCAGCTAGAGGCAGCTAATAAGAGTCCAAAAGCATGGTGGGATTATAATATAAAAGGTATTCAGAGAGAAACGAGACATCTGTTTGAAGATGGAAGAATGTATCTTATCAAATATATGGACACACCAGGGTTATTTGATGAAGTGGATGATAAGGATTCTGAGAAAAAAGATCATACAAAAAAGGTTAGAGAAATAGAAAGAGAGGGGATAGAGAATCAAGTAGAGAAGGATGATTCAATTAAGTATGAAGAGGAGCTTCCACCATCTTTCTTCGATCAAATGAGTGCTGAAATTGAAAGTGTTAAGGAGACCGATTATAAAAAATTGGTAGCAGAACTACGTGAAGAAATTAGTTTGGAGGCGGCTAGAAGGAAAGAAGAAGAAGATTTAAAGAAGGACAGTAAACAAGAAGTTAGGGATACATTGATTGATTCGGCGGCGGAAGCTTATGTGAAAGAAGATATTGTAGAAGAAGTGTTACAAGTGGAGACAGATACAACATTTGGAGAAACATTTATTGATAATCTTGGAGAGAAAATATCTAGTAAATTATACTTAGATGGCTGGGAAGATGTTGAAAAGCAATTTACAGAGGCGACGCCGGGGTTACTGTCAACGGAGACAGAGAATACGATAAATGAGTTTGCCGAAGAAATACAAGAAGTAAAAGTTGATGCAGACGTAAGTGACCTTATGGAATCGCTGCAAGGAAATAATAGTATACTCGCAGAATCGGTAGACCATTATGTGAAAGGTAAACTTGGTGTAGATGAAATTCCCGAAGAAATAAGTGAAACATTACAAGAGAAAATAGAAGAAGTTATAGACGAATTTGCAAGTGAAGTAACGGAATGGTTGTTAGGAGAAATTGTTCCATTTCTTCGTCACGTTCGTACACGTGTTGAGGAAGGAAAAGCAAATGGTGAAGGAGATACATTTGTAGAACAATGGAAAAATGCCATGGCACATTATAAGGAATTAATTAGAAGGAAAGAATTTACGAGAGAATTTGCGAAAGGGCTGGGAGAAGAAGCTAAAAATGTGGGGCGTCACGTTACGTATGCTACGATTGCTATCCCTCTCCTGACTATTAAATTAGGAAAACTGTTGTATAAGCGAAAAAGATAGTAGTTTAATAAAATATTTATGAGGTGGATAACATGTCAACATTAAAAACAATAAAAGAGAATTTAATACAATCTGTAATTGCATCGGTATTAGCGGTGATTTCGGAAAAAGGATTAAAGCCAGTAGAAGAGTTGAAGATAGATGGATCACCTGTTGCATACACTGGGGATGTAGGGATGTTCATTTCGGCTCTTATTGAATTACATGATATTTTCGAGTTGAACTTTGAAATGGACTTGAACGAAGTTGGGACTAAGTTTCCAACAATTGAATCGCTTGTTGAGTACTTTATGATTCGCATTGTAGATGAAAAAATTTAATGTATTTGTAGTTAAGGTGGCTTGTAGCGTACTTGCTAAAGCCGCCATATTTTTATATTAGAAAATATTTTATGATTTTTCTGAAAAAACATAACAAAAATGGTTGTAGAAGGTATAAAATATACATAAAATGATGTAGTTAAATTAAGGGAAATTTTCATTGACGGAACTTTTTTAACTATTTATTATAATTAATGAGTCGTGCTTATGGCAAATTTGTGAAAAAAATGTTAGATTTATCTTATTTGTTATAACAATATGTAGTGAAAAAAGGATATTGAGGAGCTGATTAGGTGATTATTGGTATCGATTTAGGAACAACCAACTCGGCGGTGGCATACATAGATGATAGTGGAAACCCAACAATTCTGCCAAACCGTGAGGGAGAAAGAGTTACTCCATCAGTTATATTTTTTGAAGATGGATCACCTGTTATAGGTTCAACTGCAAAAAGTATTTCTGTATCAGACCCAACAAATACTGTTCAATTTGTGAAGAGACAGATGGGAAATGCAAGTTATAAATTCCCGATAGGTGGAGAGGTATTTACACCTGAGGATCTTTCGGCTCTTATTTTAAAACGTTTAAAAGAAGATGCAGAAGAAGCAATAGGCGCTAAAGTGACGAAAGCTGTTATTACAGTACCAGCATATTTCGATGATGCGCAAAGAAAAGCAACGCAAGATGCTGGGACAATTGCTGGCTTACAAGTACTTAAGGTAATTAACGAACCGACGGCTGCTGCATTAGCATATGGTTTAGCGAATCGTGAGCAAAAGCAGAATGTAATGGTGTACGATTTAGGCGGAGGTACGTTTGACGTGACGCTGATACAACTAAATCAAGATGAAGTAATTGTTAAGGCTACTGGGGGAGATCGTAACTTAGGCGGTTTCGATTTTGATAACAAAATCTTTGAATTAGTAGAGCAGAAATTTGAAGAAGAGCATGGATTAGATTTATATGATGATTTAAATGCAGTACAAGATTTACGTGAGAAAGCTGAAGCTTGTAAAAAAATGCTATCATCTCGTAAAAAATCGGTTATTACACTTTCATCTCAAGGGCGTACAGTAAAAGTTGAAGTGACAAAAGAAAAATTTGATGAGCTTCTTTCACCTCTTTTAAGTCGTACTGCTTTAATTATGAAGAATGTTTTAATAGATGCTGATTTAGCTTGGGAAGATATTGATAAGATTGTACTTGTTGGCGGCTCGACAAGGGTTCCAGCTGTTTCAGATTTAATTGAACGTACAACAGGAATTAAGCCTTCAAAAGATGTTAACCCTGATGAAGTAGTTGCATTAGGAGCTGCTATTCAAGGAAGTTTATTACAAGTAGATAATGAAGCGTCTAACAATGCAGAAGAGTTTAAACCGAAAACGAGAGTAGTAGATGTAAACTCGCATAGTTTAGGGATTTTAATTCATGATAATAACACTGGTGGATACATTAACGAAAAAATTATTGTTCGAAATACACCAATTCCAGCTAGTGAAGAAGCTGTGTTTTATACAGTTAATGAGGGGCAAACATCTCTTCACGTTCAAGTAACAGAAGGGGAAGACAGTGACCCTGATTTTGTAAAAATTATCGGTGAATCGATTCTAGATTTAAGAGGACCAAAACCACAAGGATACCCAGTTCGTTTCATTTTTACATATGATGAAAATGGCGTTGTACACGTTTATGGAAAAGATGAAAATACTGGTCAACATTTAGGTGAAATGCAAATTGAAAGAAAATCAAATTTAACAGAAGCAGCAATTGAACAAAAAGCTGAAAAATTAGCAGGAATTTCAGTAGAATAACGATTTTTTTTGATGTATTTTATACGGATAGGGGTGTTTAACCTTTGGAGAATTATTATGAATTGCTGCAGGTCGATCCAAATATTGGAGCAAGTGAGCTGAAAGAGAAGTTAACTGAGGCGCAGCGAAAATGGTTAGGGAGAACAAATGCACCTGATTTAAAGCGTAGACAGGAAGCAGAACGAAAAGTTGAGATTCTTGCTGAAGCTGAGGTAATCCTTTTGGATGAAGCGAAGAGAAGTGAGTATAACCGTATGCTAGAAGGTTCTAAATCTGAAGTGAATACGAATCAACAAGAACAGTTTAATAATACAACAGAATCTACTGCGCAAGAATTAATAGATTATGCATGGAGCCTATTAGAAGAAGGCAGAATTGCAGATGCAATTGTTGTAGGGAAAAAGGTCACTGAAGATTATGGAGCTAACGCACACGGATGGGCGATATTAGCGAGAGCGCATTATATGTGGAATGAGTATGATGATGCGATTTATGAGTATAGAAAAGCGATGGATATCGAAACGAATAATGATGTATTCTATTATGATTTATCTGATGTATATTTCGATCATCCGAAATTAAGCTTTGAAGAGCGATTAGATCATGTTGAAAGATTAACTCAACAAGCATTAAGCATTAACCCGAACGAGCGAGCATATCGTTTCAGAATGGCAGTAATCGCAAGATATAGAGATAATTATGATCAAGCGATTGATATTTTACATCAATTAATTGAAACATATGGGAAAGACCCGAGTTTAGGTAATGAATTAGCTTATAATTACTATTATAAGTGTTTATCGATGCTATATGCTCAAGAGAGTAATGGTGAGACTTATTATAGCTATATTTCTCAAGAGAGCGCTGAACAAGGACTAATCTTATTAAGAGAAGCTAAGATTTATGCGACAGATAGAGATTTACTTGGATTCATTCAAAGATTTATTGATTTAGGTGAAAAAGCATTACAAACAAAGTTCCTTGTAGGACGTTTTGTTGGTTTAGGATTTATTCCAGCAATATGGTTCTTAAATGCACTATTTTCTTTCTCATTTATTAGTTTAGTAATTAGTGGAGCTTTGCTTTATTTTGTTTGGAAAATTAGTAGAATTCCAGGTTGGCTTGATAATAAAGAAGTTCATACGGGCCAAAGAGAGAAGCGAAATCGAAGTATTTTAACCGCCATATCGGTTGTATTTGGTAAAAGATGATGAAACAATTTGAAAACTCCTATATAGGAGTTTTCTTTATTCATAAATCTTTAATTGTTTTATAGGAGGGATACAATGTCAACGACAAATTTATATAACAAAGAAGAGTTTTTGGCTTTTAAATCATTATTTGAAGCAAATGTCCATTCAGGAGAATTGTCAAAAGCATTGACTCAAATTGAGGGATTACTTGCGAGATATCCTGATCATCCAGGGTTATTTTATTTAGCCGGATTATTATTTTTACATAATCGAAATTATGATAAGGCAAAAATGTATTTTGAAAAAGCGTTATCATTAGACGAGAGCAATAGTGAATACATGGTGTATTTAGGGATAACTTACGTAGAATTGAATGAGCTTAATCAAGCAGAAACATTGCTTCTAAGTGCATATAATTTAGGTGAAGCAGATATAACTACGTTAATGGGGTTAGGAAAATTATATTTAAAACAGGAAAACTACGAGAAATCTAGATTTTACTTCAATAAAGTTTTAAGTCAAGATGCATCGCACCATGAAGCAAATTTTAGAATTGGACAAGCTTATCTATTTGAAAAAAAACAAGTGCAACAAGCAATTACATATTTTGAACAGGCGTTGAAAAGCGGAAAGAGTGAAGAGTTAGAGTATTACTATGCGAAAGCTCTTTTACAGTCAGAAATGGAAGCACAATGTATAAAGTGTTGTAAGAAATTTTTGATGAGAAATCCGAATTCCTCGTGGGCTGATCGATTCCGTGAGTTAATGCTACATGCTCAAGGTGTAAATATGAAGCAACCTCCTAAAGAGGAATATAAGCAGCAAAGAAGAAGAGACCCGAATTATGATTCCAATACGGAGGAGCAAAATCGTAACAACGAAATCGATAAGTATAAAAGGGTATTTGAAGATGGGAAAAAACGTTTAAATAGCTATATACTCGGTCAGGAAGAGTTTATCGATCAGTTATGTACGGGTTATATGAGAAGCTTTATTTACGAACGTCCAGATGCGAACTTAAAAAATGTTATTTTTGTCTCTGGTCGAAAAGGTACAGGTATATATAAATCCGTAAAATATTTAACAGCGATTATGAATGAGTATGATTTATATGAAAAACCAGATGTACACTATATCGATATTAGCAATTCGCTTGGAGCGTCAGATATTGAAAGTACTTTTTTATCAGATGTATATAGAGGAATCAGGTCTAAGTCAGATGTACTGTACTTTGATAATGTGGACAAATGTCCGCCTGATTTAATTTCTAAGTTATCAGAATTAATTATGGATGGAAAAATTAAGTTGAAGGATCGCTATGTTTATAATGGAAATTGGCAAGCGCTCGAAAAAACATATAGCAGTTTAGCGGAGAAAAGCATTGATTCGATTCAAATAGAAAATAAGTTAATTATTTTATCTACCGAAAAAGATTTGAAAGATATTCGTACAATGTTTCCGGCCACAGTATTAGAGAAAATAATAGATTATCCGCAAACGTCTGTATTACCGCCCCGTACTTTAATAAAAATATCAGATCGCTATTTGAAAAAATATCAAAAACGTATTCATACGAAATTACAAGTGAATATGAATTACACTCATGGTGTATCTGACTTTATTGTTGAGAAAGCCAATTTAGCAATGGGTGTACACGGAATTAAGAATTATATAGAAGATGATATTTATCAATCTATCACTAATTTACGCATATCAGGAAAAGTAGAACCAGGCATCATTTATCAGCTTACAGCATCAGATGAATTATATTTAGATGATGGTGTGGAGAAAATACAAGTTACTCGTAAAAAAGCAGGAGCAGAAAATTTAGAAAATATTAAAAAAGAATTTGAAAAAGTTATTGGTTTAAATGCAGTGAAAGAAAGAGTTTTTCAGCTGGAAGAGTTTTTGGCACTGCAAAAGATTAGACAATCTCGCGGGTCGAAACAAACGCGTTTAACGATGAATTTTATCTTTACAGGAAACCCAGGTACGGGTAAGACTACTATCGCACGATTAGTATCGAAATACTTAAAGGCTTTAGGTTATTTATCAAGCGGTCATTTAGTGGAAGTAGATCGATCTCGTTTAGTCGGTCAATATATAGGACATACAGCGCCAAAAACACAAGCTGTGATTGATTCTGCAAAAGGCGGGGTTTTATTTATCGACGAAGCATATTCCTTAGCTAGAGGTGGAGGAAATGATTTTGGGAAAGAAGCCATTGACACTATAGTTAAAGGAATGGAAGACCTTAGAGAAGATTTAGTTGTAATTCTTGCTGGATATAAGGATGAAATGGACGATTTTTTAAAGACAAATCCAGGCCTGCAATCTAGATTTAATAATCATATAGATTTTCCGGATTATACATCTGAAGAACTTTTCATGATTTCTGAAAAAATTGTAGAAAGTGAAGGGTTTACGATTGAAGATGATTTGAAAGATGAATTGATTGAAGAATTTACGAGAAAACAAATACCCGGAAAAAATGATTCTGGAAATGGACGCTTGGCAAGAAATATTGTTGAGAAAGCTATAGCAGAGCAATCAGTTCGACTTAAAGGTTCTGGTGGAGCTTTAAAACTTTTAAGTGATGAAGAAATAAATATGTTAACGAAAGAAGATTTTGGATTAGGTGCCGAAAATACATTTGACTTAAATGCTGAATTAGATAAAATTATTGGCCTCGATCAGGTGAAAGAATTTATGAGGGAGATGGAACTTCAGCTTGTAGCGCAAAAGAAAAGGAAGACTGCTGGATTACACTCTACGATGAATCAAAGCTTGAATATGATCTTTACTGGTAACCCTGGAACTGGTAAAACAACTGTCGCTAGATTATTAGGGACAATGATGAAAGAGATGGGAATTTTAAAATCAGGACACTTTGTTGAAGTTGATCGTGGTGGGCTTGTTGGGAGATATGTAGGAGAAACAGCGCCGAAAACAACTGACAAATTTATGTCTGCTTTAGGTGGTATTTTATTTATAGATGAAGCGTATGCGTTAGCTACTGATAGTTATGGAAAAGAAGCGATTGATACAATTGTAAAACTTATGGAAGATCATCGAGAGAATATAATCGTTATACTAGCTGGGTATGAGAAGGAAATGAAAGAATTCCTCAAAACAAATTCAGGTCTGAAATCTCGATTCCCTTTAAATGTTGACTTCAAAGATTACTCTCTACAGGAGCTTGTTGCGATTGGAGAAAGTATGATTAAAGGAAGAGAATTCATTTTAACAGAAGGGGCAAGAGAGGCTTTAGTGGAAAGAGTAGAATCTGAAATGCAGCTATCTTCTGCAGAATCAGGAAACGGAAGAATGATTAGAAATATTGTGGAGGAAGGGATCCGTAGACAGTCAGCACGAATTAGTAAAAGTGAATGCGAATATACGGATTCTACAGAACTTATTACTTTCAAAGCACCAGATTTTCTCGTAGATACAAGAGATAAAGAATTTGATTTAGAAAAAGAACTAGAAACGATTGTTGGATTAACGGAAATAAAAGATTTCGTCCGTTCATTAGAAAAACAGCTAATTGCCCAGCAACTTCGCCAAAGCGTTGGGATTAGGCAGAAGTCTTCTCAAAATTTAAATATGATTTTCACTGGTAATCCGGGGACAGGAAAAACGACTGTAGCTCGTGTAGTTGGTGATTTACTAAAGAGAATGGGTGTTTTAAAAAGCGGTAAATTGGTTGAGGTGGATAAGAGTAATCTTATTTCCCCTTACGCTGGTCAAACGCCTGAGAAGGTAAGAGAAGTATTTATGTCTGCGCTTGGTGGAGTACTGTTTATAGATGAAGCATATGCGTTGAGTACTGATAATGTTGGTAAAGAAGCGATTGATACGTTAGTGAAACTAGTGGAAGATCATCGAGATAGCGTTATCGTTATACTAGCTGGATACGAGAAAGAAATGAGGGACTTTTTACAAGCTAACTCAGGTCTGAAATCTCGATTCCCGAACGATGTATATTTCCAGGATTATTCGGTTGCTGAATTAGTAGAGATTGCAAAGGTAACGACAGAAAAAGAAGGACTGGTATTAGCAGAGGAGTCAATTGCACCGTTGTCGAAAGTGCTTGCAAGAGAGGTAAAACGCTTGAAAGCCGATGCAGGAAATGGAAGATTGGTACGAAATGTGATTGAGAAAGCTAAGAGAGAGTTAGATAATCGGATTGTAAATGAAGGCATTCTAGATGGAAATGAAATGGTTACCTTGCTTCCTGAAGATTTTGAGAAGGAACAAAATAATGCAACTGCAGAATTCCAATTAGAAGAACATTTACAGAAAATTATTGGATTGAATGAAGTGAAAGACTTTATGAGAAGTTTACAAGATCAAATTCGAATTACACAAACAAGGAAAAACTTAGGTTTGCCAGTAGATGAAGGATCTGCATTACATATGATCTTCACTGGTAATCCAGGAACAGGAAAAACGACTGTAGCAAGAGTTGTGGCAGAGTTACTGTATCATCTAGGAATTCTCTCTTCTAATAAGGTAATTGAAGTAGATCGTTCTGGTCTTGTTGCTGGATATGTAGGTCAAACGGCTATAAAAACAAAAGAAGTGATTCAATCGGCCCTTGGTGGAGTGCTATTTATTGATGAAGCTTACGCTCTAGCTAAAGATGTAAATACTAGCCATGGTTTTGGGAAGGAAGCGATTGATACGTTATTAAAAGCGATGGAAGACCATCGTGAAGATTTAATCGTAATTCTTGCGGGGTATACGGATGAAATGGAAGGGTTTTTAAATACAAATCCAGGACTGAGGTCGCGTATTCCAAATAGAATTGAATTTAAAGATTATAGTGTTGATGAGCTACTGCAAATGGGAGAGAAAATGTTTAAAGAGAACGGATATGAGTTAACAGAGGCTGCTTATGAGAAACTTCGAGCGAAGGCTGAAATAGCTCGAACAGCAGAACAGTTTGGTAACGGAAGGTACGTACGTAATGTATATGAGGAAACAAAACGAAATCAAGCAGTACGTTTACGAGGTGTAAATTTAACTCGTGACAATTTAATGAAAATCGAAGAAACTGATATTAAGTAAAAAGCTTGGGCCTAAGCCCAAGCTTTTTTTAATTCATTATTTCTTTTCGTCTTTCTTAGCGTCAGCTTTTTGCTCTTTGAAAAGATCTTTCAAATCTTTATCATCAACTTTTACGTCAGCTTTTTTGATTTCTTTCATCATAAGATCGTTCATGAATTCGCCGTCTTGTGATTTCTTCTGAACGATTTCTTTTTTGATGTCAGCTTTAGATTGTTCGAATGATTTTTCTGGCTCTTTAATGTCTGTTACTTTAATGATGTGGTAACCGAATTGTGATTTCACGGGTTCGCTTACTTCATCTTTTTTCAGCTTGTAAGCAGCCTCTTCGAATTCTTTAACCATTTTGCCAGGTCCGAAGAATCCTAAGTCGCCACCTTTTTCTTTTGAACCAGTATCTTCAGAGTATTGTTTCGCTAACTCTTCGAAAGATTTACCTTGTCCAAGTTCTTCTTTTACCTTTTTCGCAGTTGCTTCATCTTTTACAAGAATGTGGCTTGCTTTAATTTCAGGCTTGTAGTTGTCTTTTAATTCTTTATCAGTGATTGTTTTCTCGATAGCCTTTTCTTGCGCTAATTGAGCACGCACACCATTTTTTATAGTTTCTTCTTTAATACCTTGTTGTTTTAATAGTGTATCGAATTGATCACCGTATTGTTTTTTCATTTCATCGAACTTTTTGTCTACATCTTTGTCTTCAACTTTGTAGTTTTTAATAAGTACTTTTTCCATAACCATGTTGTTTAGTACTTGTTTACCATATTGTTGTTTCATTTGCGTGTAGAAATCTTCTTTTGTAATGTCACCAGCTTTAGAAGTAACAACTTTGTCTGATGATGATGTTCCACATGCTGATAATGCGATTACACTTGTTGCGGCTAAGGCAAGCATAGCTTTCTTCATTCGATAAACACTCCTACTATTATGTATTTTTAATTTATCCTACACCAATGAATTTTAGTTCATAAGAGCCCGATTAAGTCTCACTGATACTTTTGCTTTGTATATTGGTAAAGCGCGCTTAACAGGGCTTACCGAGGCTTTAGGATAAAGTTAAGATGCGTGTCATTTATTTCATAGTATAAGCAATATGTACAAAATTTAATATATCATATTTCGACGTGTTTTCATATTGATAAAGAAAAATTAACCAGTACGTGTCAGATTTTGAAGGTGTGCCATATTGGGCGTATGTCGCATATACAGAAAAGAGGAGGGGATGGGGATGAATTCTCAACTTATTTTATTACTTGTACTGTTTATTTTATTGGTTATTGTAGGTATAATTTGCTTATAGAGGAAAAAAGTGAGGAAGGGGCTTTCCTTCCTCACTTTCCATGAAATATAATTTCTATATAACTAGAAATTAA
The DNA here is from genome assembly GCF_027715825.1 of Bacillus cereus group sp. Bc061. NCBI lineage: Bacteria > Bacillati > Bacillota > Bacilli > Caryophanales > Bacillaceae > Bacillus > Bacillus cereus group sp. Bc061. The sequence goes on along the minus strand of NZ_JAQFTZ010000004.1, from coordinate 314,180 downwards.
TAAAATTGTTATACATACATTAATAACCCGAAAGACACCGGGTTGGCGGCTCGCAGATATTTGTTTTCGTTCACACAGTGTATGTGTCATGAAATTCGTGTAAAATATAACAAGAAGTGCGAATGCGACAAAAACAACTGTTATAAGTGTCATGAGGCGAGACCTCCTTTTGGCTAAAATACATATACTTTATATATTGTATCATACGATATTTTGTTCGTGTTATAAAATTCAGAAATAGAAGACTTTGTGTTAGAAAGTGAGGGAGAAAATGGACGTTGTTAGAAGATTAGAACAAGCTGAATACTACGTAGACCTACTATTTAAAATGATTGATGAAGAAAAGTGTCCATTTTATTCTTTGATCATAAAGAAAAAAGCTCGTAAAAAAGATGTTGAACGTATACTACATCTTTGTGAAAAACTGAACGAACAATATGTAGCGGAGAAAGCAGAAGGCCTTCTTTTGTTCGATGCGCTGTTAGATCAATTTGAAAAAGCGCTTCCACATCAGCTCGAAGTACACGAAACTGCGGAAGCGCTAGCAAAACAAGGTTTATTCAAACCGCTTATGAATGAATTCTTAAGCATGATTGCGAAAAAGTAAATAGATTACTTCTTAACTAACTTCTGATCGGATTCTGTAAAGTTCTCTTCAATATCTTCTAATGATTTCTCAAAAATATCGATGAAGTCTTGTCCGTAAATGTTACGCAAGATAGCAATCAGTTCGATATTTTCTGGGAACTTCCCATAAAAATTACGAAGTGCAAGAGCCCCATTAAACACTGAATTATTTTCAGGGTCATACTCCTCCATTAAGCGAAGTAGTAATTCTTCCCCTTTGTCTGTAATTTCGATGTACGTATTTCGTTTATCATCTTCTTTTTTCGAGAATACAAGATAGCCGCGTTCTTCCAACTTTTTCGAGAAGTTAAACGCCGTTGATACGTGCATAACTCCAAACTTAGCAATCTCAGAAATAGAAGCCCCTTTTAAATGATAAGCGATTGTTAAAATATGATGCTCATTAATGTTTAAATCATAAGGTTTAATCCACATCTGCCAATCTTTCTCTACACATTTCCATAACGCTTTCGATAATTGAGCAATGCGTTGGCTGAAAATCATCGCTTCTTTTACCGAGTAATCTTTTTCTCCACTTTTCATATACTCACCCACTTTAACATTCTTTTTCATTACTATCTATTATGCCAGTAAAATAAAAATTAATAAAGTCTTTTTGTGAGAATTGTGAAAATTTTTTAAAAAAATGACATTCTATACAAATCATGCATAACTATGGAAGCGGTTTATGAGTCATGAATACATGTGTTGTCCATACATGTTAAGTGATAACATATATTGTAAATGCATAAAAACACGGCATATCTATGTGATATGCCGTGTTAAGGTCAATTTATATAAAAAATATTTGTTATATGCAAAAAACTAAGCAGGAATTTGTTTACGCTTTTTCCGGAACAGCTTCTTGTAGTTTCTCAATTGATTTTTGAATGTCCAAAATCTCTTGCTCAATATGTCGTTTGTTTTGAGAAATATCTTGCTTCCAGTTAGAAAGTGTATCGTGCATATCGTCTTTTAATTCTTGGAACACTTCTTTACCTTCTGAAGCAGTTTCAACGATTTGACGTTTTAATAATTTTGTATCAGCTGTAATATCAGCTAAAGTCTTTTTAATATCATTTCCTTTTTCTTTTAACTTGCCGCGCATGTCTTTGCCAGAAGAAGGAGTTGAGAAAAGAACAGCTAGTCCAGCAACTGCTCCGCCGCAAATGACACCTGTAATAAAGGATTTAGCTTTTGACATAAAAGGAGACCTCCTTATTTTTTGTTCGTATTCATGATGTGAAAAAATATGCATATCTTTAAGACGAGGGAAAGGAAAGTGTGCAGTCCCTGGCATCTTAAGTGGAGAAACAAGCCGTGCCATATTTAATCACTTTAGGAAAGTGGCTTGTTATGTATGACTACTTATTATAGTGTCACTATTTCACGCTATTTGCAATTGTACTTGCGATGTTTTGTAAATTTTCCATTGTGTATTCATTTTGATGTGATTTCCAAACAGCACCGAAACCATCGTTTTCACCGTAGCGTGGAATTAAATGAAGGTGGAAGTGGAACACAGTTTGTCCAGCTTTTTCACCGTTGTTGTTAAGTAGGTTAAAGCCAACTGGATTAAACTCTGCTTTAATCGCATTTGCGATTTTTGGAACGACAGAAAAAATGTGTGATGCGATTTCTGGCGTTAACGCAAAAATGTCTTGTTTGTGAACTTTCGGAATAACAAGAGTATGTCCTTTTGTTACTTGACTAATATCTAAAAATGCAAGCACATGTTCATCTTCGTATACTTTTGAGCAAGGGATTTGCCCGTCAATGATTTTGCAAAAAATACAATTATCTGCTGTATGATTCATTGATCTCATCCTTTCAAATATCCTTAGCCGTATTTTACCATAATTACATAAGAGAACAAACACGAAAAACAGGAAGCTGACTCAGCTTCCTGTTTTCTGAAGAGGGATTGAAAAAGCATTATCGTAATTTACGTTTCGCAGACACCTCATTTATTTTAAGAAATGCACGGTAAATCGGCTAAATTTTCTGCCGTAGACACCCCATTTTCAAGTGAAATGAATTGCAATCTTTTTAAATGAAATTGTTTACTTTTTAAAACAGTATATGCTCTTTCGGAGACACCCCGTTTCGAAAATAAAACAAATAATCTGGTTATGTGTAAATTCCTTTGTCCAACTTGGACACCCCATTTCATGATGACTTCACTATGTTGTTGTACTCATCAATTGGTGGTCGCTTTTTCAATGTGTTCCTTCTTCCTTAATTATGATGTCCGCTTTCGGGAAAATATATGCGAACAAATTTAAATTTTTTTGAATGCATCGATACTATGTAGTACAGCGTAATTTTTGGTAAGATGAATATAGAACGAATATAAATGAAGAAAGTGGTGTCGTATGAGCGAGTTATTGCGTGTAGAAAATGTTACAGGAGGATATACGAAACGACCTGTATTAAAAGATGTTTCGTTCTCTGTGAATAAGGGTGAACTTGTCGGCTTAATCGGTTTAAATGGAGCAGGTAAAAGTACGACGATTAAACATATTATCGGTTTAATGGAACCGAAAAAAGGAACTGTCACAATTAATGGGAAAACAATTCGTGATGATATGACAGCGTACCGTTCTAGTTTTTCGTTCATCCCAGAAACACCAGTATTATATGATGAGCTAACGCTAGAAGAACATTTGAAGTTAACAGCGATGGCTTACGGCGTTGATGAAAAACAATATGAAGAACGTGTAGGACAATTATTACAAGAATTCCGTATGAAAAATCGTTTGAAATGGTTTCCGTCTCATTTCTCAAAAGGGATGAAACAAAAAGTAATGATTATGAGTGCGTTTTTAGTAGAGCCATCTCTTTACATTGTGGACGAACCGTTCGTTGGGCTTGATCCGTTAGCAATCCAATCACTCCTTCAAATGATGGACCAAATGAAAAAGAGTGGTGCAGGTATTTTAATGAGTACACATATTTTAGCGACGGCAGAGCGTTATTGTGATTCGTTCATAATTTTGCATCAAGGCGAAGTGAGAGCGAAGGGAACATTATCTGAGCTGCAATCACAGTTTCATATGCCAGGTGCAACGTTAGATGATATTTATATTGCATTAACGAAGGAAGAAGATTATGAATAGCACAGCGTTATGGAAAGAACGATTTCGTTACTTTTTACAAGAAGTTCGTACATATAGTAAATACGTATTTAATGATCATTTAAAATTTATTTTCGTATTCATCATTGGCGCAGGAGCGTATTATTACCAGCAATGGTTACAAACGTTAACACCTTCGTTTCCGACTGCGCTCGTTATGGCAGTGTTACTTGGATTCGTATTAACGGCCGGATCCATTCAAACGTTATTAAAAGAAGCGGATCTCGTTTATTTACTGCCAGTGGAAGAAAAGTTAAAACCATATTTTACAAAGGCGTTTCTTTTTACGTTTATGATTCAGTTATACATAATCGCAATTGTAGCGGCAGCGCTTGCTCCGTTATACTTCCAGCAAATGAAACAAACAGGAGCTGGTTACATATGGATTGTAATCGCGTTTATCATTGTAAAAGCGTGGAATTTATTCGTAGCATGGGAAAAGTCATTTTTAACAGATCAAAATATACAAAGAGCCGATTGGTTCATTCGATTTATTTTAAACGCCTTATTTGTTTATTTCCTTGTGGAACGTACTTCCGTTATGTTTATTGCCGGAATCATCCTTCTGATGGTGTTATACCTCGCTATTCTGCATCAAATGGTGAAGGGAAAGCCGTTAAACTGGGAGTATTTAATTTCTGAAGAAGGTAAGAAGATGATGCTGCTGTACCGCATCGCGAATATGTTCGTTGATGTACCAGCATTAAAAGAGAGAGTAGCACGTAGAAAATGGCTTGATTTCATTCTTTCGATGATCGGTGAAAAGCGTACCTATTTATACTTATATACGAGAACGTTCTTAAGATCTGGTAATTATTTTGGCTTATATGTGCGCCTGCTCGCTCTTGGCGGAGTTATTCTTTACTTCATTCCGTTTTTATATGGACGATTTATCGTAAGCCTTATCTTCCTATACTTAATCGGTTATCAGCTATTAACTTTATGGAAACATCACCGCATGAAAATTTGGCTTGATTTGTACCCAGTAGGCGGAGAAGAGAAGAAGAAAGATTTTCTTACTTTATTAAATGCAATTCTCATTATTGGCAGCGTTGTATTTACAATCATATTTGCACTTGCTACGAAAGATTTCATGATGACAGGAATTTTACTAGTCGTAAGCATAGTATTTAGTATCGGTTTCGTTTATCAATACGGGGCAAAACGTATTGAGCGTTTAAATTGAAGGGAATGAACCTATGATTACATATGAAGAAAAGGTTATAAAAGAACTGGAGCAGTGGAAAGCTACATTCATGAAAGATTCTTCTATGATGACACGGTTCTCAAAGAAAGTGCAGACGAAAGTACAGCAGCTTATTCCGGCGAAAGTGCAAAAAGTATTAACAGAAACGATTCGGATGATGGTGCAAACAATTAGTGCCGGATCAAGCTTTATAAAGCCGAAATTAAAAGAGACGAACTGGTCGTTGCAAAGACGAGATGATGAAGTACGTAAAAAAATGGATGAGTATAAAAAAATAGCAGCGGCAGAAGGAGCGGGGACGGGAGCAGGCGGTATTCTCCTTGGCCTTGCTGACTTTCCGCTGTTGCTCGGCATTAAAATTAAATTTTTATTCGATGCAGCAACATTGTACGGATTTGATACGAGCGATAAAGAAGAGCGCCTTTTTATCCTTCACGTTTTCCAACTTGCCTTTTCAAGTGATGAACACCGAAAAGAAATATGGAAAGCAATCGAAACGTGGGATACAGAAGAAGAAAATCATATGGACTGGGAAAAGTTCCAAACAGAGTACCGAGACTATATTGATTTAGCAAAAATGCTTCAGCTCGTACCAATAATCGGTGCCCCGGTCGGCGCATATGCAAACTATCAATTACTGCAAAGACTTGGAGAAGTAACGATGAATTGTTATCGTATGCGATTGTTGAATAAAGATTAACAAGAAAGCATCCTAAAATTGTGATTTAGGATGCTTTTTATTTTTTATAAGGAACACTCCTGAATGAAAGAAACAAACTTAACTAGTTATGTTGAAGTGAAACCGTTAGATTTATTGTTTTAAATCAAAACCTTCAGATGTGGAAATGGAACCGATGTGATAATCATTAGCGTATTCAACAGCTGCCGAGAATGTTTTATTTTTATCATCTTTAACATGTCCTGAAATCCAAACACTTTGAAAGTCCTTTGGGGCAAATTTATGTTTAGTAATCTCTACATCTAGATTTTCTTTTTCTTTAAAATACTGAATGGTTGTTTCTGTTGCTTTATTAACTATTTGTTGTTCCTCATTCTTTTGATCTATCGTGCATCCTCCTAAAAGGATAAGTGTAAAAATAAAGAATAATCTTATAGCATATTTTTTCACGAATAATCACCCCATTAATAGTGCGTTATATTCCTCTTCACTAAATTTTATATTCACTGAACATTGTGTGGTGGGGGATAAAGAAAGGGCTCTTTAAAAGAGTGCCTTTTCTTTATTATTTTAAATGTAAATTTTCACTTGTAGAGATAGAACCTATTGTATATTCATCTCCACCGTATTCTATTGTAATATTAAATGTTTTGCTTTCATCATTTTTTATATAGCCGGAGATAAAGATACCTTGTAAATCACTTGGACCAAACCTATAATCAGTGATTACTACATCTAAGTCTTGTTTTTCTTTGAAGTATTGGATTGTTCTTTCTTGTGCTTTTTCAACTATTTGTTGTTCCTCATTTTTTTGATTTATCGTACATCCCCCTAAAATACTTAAAATAAATATAAAGAGTAGAAAAAAACTAATTTTTTTGATTGTAATATTCATATTTATCCTCCAATAATGACATCTTGATTATATAAAATATCGTGATAGAAGGAATGTTTTTAGTGAAAAAAGCACTCACTTTTTCTGGTAGCGGGTGCTTTTTAGTTTTCTTTCTTATAAGGAATAATCCTGAATGAAAAAAGCAAACTTAAATAATTATGTTGACGTGAAACTATTAGATTTAGTGTTTAAAATCAAAATTATTAGACGCTGTGATAGAACCAATATGATAATTATTAGCGTATTGGACTGAAGCGGTAAACTTTTTGCTTTTGTCATTTGTTACATAACCTGAGATAAGGATAGTTTGAAAATCTTTTTGTCCAAATTTATGATCAGTGATTGTTACATCTAAGCCCTCTGTTTCTTTAAAATATTTAATGGTTACCTCTTCTGCCTTTGTTACTATTTCTTTTTCTTCATTTGTTTTATTATTCATACTGCATCCTCCTAAAAGGATAAGTGTAAGGATAATGAATAATCTTATACCATTTTTTTTCAATCAAAATCCCTCCATTAATGTTATTCTATATTTAGAATATATTAAAATATCTGGTAGTGGGGATATTTTGAAGGAAAATGATAAACTTTTAGATTCTTGTTATTATTAGCTGTCAAGGTTTGCTTATCGTGGTGATGAGAATTTAGGAAACAGTATTGAGGTCACCGACAACAAAGGTAATTGATGAATTAATTCATAAGGGGAAAACTGATTTATCTAGTGATGAAAAAGCATGTTGGGAAGCGATGATACAAGCGGGAAAAGTCTTGTTAGAAGATAGTGCAGTAACTCCTTTCTATCAAACGGGACGCTCATACTTATAACGCTCGTCTATTAAAGGGCTTGTGACGAATGATTTTGAGGGAGAATTTAATTTTAAATGGACTGAAGTTAAATAATGAAATGACATTGCTGTATGATAGTAACTAAAAAGAGCCTCTAAGGAGGCTCTTTTTTAACTAGTCCTGAGTATCTAATGACCTAGTTTTTTCATTCTAGACTTTCAGAATATGTTCTAGAAGTGACTCTATAATCACTATCTCCATATTCGACATGCACTGTAAATGCTTGAGTTTTATCGTCTTTAACATGTCCTTTTATAAAAACAGTTTGAAAATCACTCGGAGCAAATTCATATCCAGTAATTACTACATTTAGATTTTCTTTTTCCTTAAAATATTTAATGGTTGTTTCATTTGCTTTTTCTACTATTTGTTGTTCCTCATTCTTTTGATCTATAGTACATCCTCCTAAAAGGATAAGTGTAAAAATAAAGAATAATCTTATATCACATTTTTTCACGAACAATCACTCCATGAATGTTGAGTTATATTCCTCTTCAATAAATTTTATATTCACTGAACATTGTGTGGTGAAGTATAAAGAAAAGGCACTCTAAAGTGCCTGGATTATTAGTTTTTAAGCTCTAAATTTTTGGTGGTTGAAATAGCGCCGATATGATAATTATTTGCGTATCCAACTGAAGCAGTAAATTCTTTCGTTTTATCATTAGTCACATAGCCTGATATAGAGATAGTTTGAAAGTCTTTTGGTCCAAATTCATGATCAGTAATTGATACATCTAAGCCCTCTGTCTTTTTCAAATATTGAATGGTTTCTTCTTTTGCTTTATTAATGATTTCTTCCTCGGTATTATTTTCATTATTACAGCCTCCTAAGGTAGTAATAATGAAAACTAAATAAAAAAACAATCTTTTATGCAACATAATTCTCCTCCAATCATTGGTTCCTAAATTAGGGATATATCAAATGTTGCAGAAGAGAAACTTTAAAATGTTTTAATAGGTTCAAATCAATCTAGGTTTTTAAGAATTATTTGAGGGGCTCCTTTTGAAAATAAAAATAGACACCTTATTGTTAGGTGCCCAAAAGTTTGATACATTGCTTCTAAATTTTTAACGTTAGAAGTTGAGCTTATTGAATATTGATATCATCCTTTATATACATATGAAATAATTGGAATTAATATAAAGGGCCAACAAAAATATACTTTATTTTCATATTAATTTCAGTCATCATAACTAATACTTTCAACCTTATTTTTATAATTTATATCTGCAGTTATTTTACGGTTTGGATTATTTGTTACATGACCTGATACAAAAATCACCCAAAAATCTGAGGGGGCGAATTCCACTCTTGTCACTGTGACACCTAGCTTTTTATCTTCTTTAAAATGTTGGATTGCGATCTTTTTTGCTTTTTCTTTTAATGCTATTTCCTCATTTTTTTATCCATATTGTATTATTTTTTTAGAGAAAAATTCGTTGAAACAGAACCAACATTATAATTATTATTGTAATCTATTGTAGCAGTGAATTCCTTGCTTTCATCATCTTTGATATGACCAGTTATGAAGACTGATTCTAGATCATTAGAAGGGAACCTGTAATCAGTAATAGTTACATCTAAATTTTGTTTCTCTTTAAAGTAATTAATTGTTTTTTCTGTTGCTTTATCTACTATTTGTTTTTCTTTATTATTTTCCTGCATATTACATCCCCCAATTATTGTACTTACAAAGATAAAAAAGACAAAAAAGGTAAATTTTCGGATTTTAATTCTCATGTTTATCCTCCGTTAATGTTGTTCTATAATTTAGAATATACTAAATATTCCGAGGAGAGAATACTTTGGATAGCAAAAATACACAAGAAGTGTTAGATTTAAGCTTTTATCGAATGGCTAAAGATGCGTATAAATCAGATAAAGAGTTAAGAAATGAAATTACAGTGAATAATGCGAATGATGATACTTTACAAACATGGAAGGTCCGTGAAACATTCCACGACAAACAAACCGGAATGGACGCAGTAGTCTTTGAACGAGATGCCGATGGGAAAAAGCAAGTTAGGGTATCTTTCCGAGGAACAGAAGGGAATAAAATTATAGAGAAAAACTCTTTAGGCATTCCGATGAAGCCAGGGAAGGTATGAAGGATTTAAAAACGGATACAAATCATTTTGTTAAGAAAAAAATTCATATGCTAAAATATTTTACGTGAAAAGGGGCATTTATCAATATATTGATATCGTTTATAGATGTCCCTACGGTTTTTAATAGCTTGTATGTTTCTCGATTGTACTTAAGGAATGTAAAAAAAGCACTCATAGATACAATCTACGAGTGCTTTTGACGGTATGGATTTGTTTAGGGTTTTCATAAAGAAAAAATATTACAACAAATCGTTAACTAATCATGTTTTAGTTCAAAATTTTTGGTGGTTGAAATGGTACTGATATGATAGTTATTAGCGTATTCAACTGCAACACTAAATTCTTTGCTTTTGTCATCCGTTACATAACCAGATATAAAAATTGTTTGAAGATCATTTGGAGTGAATTTATGTTTAGTAATAGTTACATCTACGTTTTCCTCCTCCTTGAAGTATTTAAAAGTTTGTTCTTTAGCTTTATTAATGATTTGTTGTTCATCATTCTTTGGATTTATTGTACACCCTCCTAAAGTAGCAAATACTAAGATTAAAAGGAAATAAAAACTAATTTTTTTGAATTTGATAACCATTTTCTCCCTCCAATGATGTTGTCCCAGTTATTAGGATATATCATTTTTTACAAGGAGGGAGTGTTTTGAAAGAAAATAATAAAAATACAGATGAAACCTTTTTTCGTTTATCCAAATAGGAATTGATTTGTTTTATAAAAAAGACATCCTAATCACACATTTAGGATGTCTTTTTGTTCTAATGATTAATGTTTAAAAGGAAAATTTCAGATTGTCTATTCAGTGTTTTAGGCTGAAATTAGTGGTAGAGATAGAACCGATATTATAATCATCTTTATAATCAATTGAAGTAGTAAATTTCTTATTTGTATCATCTTTGATATGACCAGTTATAAAAATAGTTTCGATGTCATTAGAAGGAAATCGATGATTCGTAATAGTCACTTCTAAATTTTCTTTTTCTTTAAAATATTGGATTGTAGTTTCTGTTGCTTTATTAACTATTTGTTGTTCTTTTTCATTTTGTCCCATGTTACACCCTCCAATCATTGTAGTTAACAGGATAAATAAAGTTAAGAAGGTATATTTTTTAATTTTTATTCCCATATATATCCTCCAAAAATGTTATTCTTATTATTAAGAATATACTAAATCACCTAGGAGGGGAATACTTTGGAGAATAAAGGGTCGGAACAATTATTAGATATAAGTTATTATCGAATGGCTCAAGATGCATATATGACAGATGAAGAGCTGGGAAGCGAAATTACAGTGAAAAATAGGAATAAAGAAACATTACAAACATGGAAAGTAGGAGAAACATTCCACGACAAACAAACCGGAATGGACGCAGTAGTCTTTGAACGAGATGTGGATGGGAAAAAGCAAGTTATGATATCTTTCCGAGGAACAGAAGGGGATAAAATTATAGAGAAAAACTCTTTAGGCATTCCGATGAAACCAGGGGAAGGTATGAAGGATTTAAAAACGGATACAAATCATTTTGTATTACGAGAAGGTGTTCATGAACCAGCAGCACCTCCAGTAGCAGGAACTGAGAATGCAGGTTCAAAGAAATATTGGAATGAAGAGAATGAGCGCTGGGAAACACATAATCAATTTGAACAAGCTGAAAGGGTCATGAAACAAGTAACGGATACATATAAGGGCAGGGATGATGTGGAGATATATACGACGGGTCATTCATTAGGCGGCGCCTTAGCGGAATATGCAGCGGCATCTAATGACAATGTAAGGTGTATGTCATGGAATGCACCGAGTGCAAAACATTTGTTACCGCCTGATTTACAAGAAAAAGCAAATAATGGTGAGTTTAATAATAGAATTGTAAGTGTTGTTCACGGAAATGATTCAATTGGCTATGGACCATTTGGTGCATATGAAAGTCATATAGGCTCTACTTATGCGGTAACCCCACCAATTTCGAAAGAAGAAATGTCAAAGCTATCATTGCAGCAAAAGCTTGGGATGGATGTTACTCGATTTTTAAATTCGATAAGTGGCCCTGGTTATCATTATCAAACAGATCAGAACTTCCGGTTTGGAGAGAATGGGTCTTTATCCAATAAATACTTGTTAAATGTAGACACGAATGAAAGAGTTTATGATTCACCAGGCGCGTTATTAGGCGGGGGAGAGATTCGTGTAGTGGTAGAGAATTTAGAACAAGCTGTAAGAGATATGAAGCGAAACGCACAAGAATTTCAAGATAGAGTACCAAGGTTAATTTCTAATATGATGACATTATTAGAAACGGCTGAAAGTAGACGGGTAGAAGCTAAAGTAAATAATATACGCGCACATGTAGAGCATTTAAGTTTTTGGTACATACGAACAGCGACGGAAATTTCAGAGTTTATTGAGAAGAAAGCCGATGATTATAAGAAGACGGATCAACAATATTAAGGGAGAAGATTAGGATGCCGAGAATTTACTTAAATGAAGAAGTATTGAGCCAAGCTTTACAACAATTTGACCAGATGATTCAAGATTTAAACCATAATAAAAGGGTTGTAAGTAATGTACATAATTTACTCTTATCAAGCTGGTCTCAACTTGGAGTAGGAAAAAAAGCCATTAGCGATTTAGAATCTTTTAAAAAAGATATTGAAAGAAGAATGGAAGAATTAGAGTCTGATAAAAGAGAGTTAAAGGGTGCGATTGATTTATTAAAAGCTTTAGATCAAAGTTATGATTACATGGGGCCTAAATATTAAATTACAAGAAGCACTCACAAAGGTGCTTTTTGTAGTTTAACTGGATGAAAGATTACTGTAGTAATTATGGAGGAATATGATTCTGATTCATAAAGTAAATGGAGAAAGTGATATGTAGTTTTGAATCCAACTTGCAAACGATAATTTTTTATTTTACAATTTACTTACCGACCGGTAAGTAAAAATAAGTGAGGTACAGTATGACAAAAAATTTACAAACATCGCAAAACATTGTAGAGGCTTCATTTAAACTTATGGCAGAGCACGGCATTGAAAAGATGAGCCTTTCCATGATTGCGAAAGAGGTAGGTATTTCAAAACCGGCCATTTATTATCATTTTTCTTCTAAAGAAGCGTTAGTCGATTTTTTATTTGAAGAAATTTTCTCTGGGTATCATTTCGTGAGTTATTTCGATAAAGAGCAATATACGAAAGAAAACTTTGCAGAAAAGTTAATCGCAGATGGTTTACATATGCTCTCTGAGTATGAAGGACAAGAAGGAATACTGCGCGTCATAAATGAATTTATCGTAACTGCGGCGCGAAATGAAAAGTATCAGAAACGCTTATTTGAAATACAAGAAGAGTTTTTAAATGGTTTCCACGAATTATTGAAGAAAGGCGCGAGACTGGGCGTTGTGTCACAAGATGCAACGGAAGAAAACGCTCATACGCTAGCGCTTGTAATTGATAATATGAGCAATTACATACTCATGGGATTTCAGTTAAAGTATAAGGAAATTTGGATTCGAAATGTGAAAAACGTCATGAAGGAGGAGTAAAGATGAAAATGCAAAAAAACTGGTGGCTCGGTTTTCTTGGATTCATTGGGGTGTATAAAATTCCAGGCATGATAGAAGCTTTTCAAGCGGATGGAAATTGGATGAAGTTAATCGGTTTCATTTGGCTACTTTGGTTCGGATATTTTATTCCTGAGAAGAAAGAAGATTAAATTTCAATTTTATGTAAAGTTATGTAAAATATAGATTGAGACTATTCATATAGTAGATTACTAGATTTGGAGTGGTTACATGGATCCATTGAAAAATGAAATTCACCCTGACATGGTCAAGGTGTGGAAAGTTCGGGCTGTAATAGAAGAAGGGATCGGTATTCTTGTCATTTTAGCTTACCTTTTCCTCATGATAAAGTTTGATTGGTGGGCGTGGATTTTGTACGTGTTAATCGGTTTAACAGTTGCGTTAGCACCATTGGAGTACTTCGTATTCCCAAAACTACGTCAACGTTATTACAGCTACCAACTAAATGAAGAAGAACTTGAAATTCAACACGGTCTTTTCGTCGTAAAGCGCGTATTAGTACCGATGATTCGTGTACAGCATGTGACGATTGAACAAGGGCCGATTATGAGAAAATACGGTTTAGCAGAATTACACATTTCAACAGCAGCAACTTCTCACAGCATCCCAGGCTTAACGATGTATGAAGCGGAAATGTTGAAAACGAAAATCGCAGAATTAGCGAAAGTGAGTGATGAGGATGTATAAGAGGCAGCATCCAATCACGATGTTACTGGAATTAAAAATAACAGATTTTATACCACTCTTTATTTTCATGTTTAGCTTAAATGGAAAATTCCCGTTTTGGTATTTAATTCCCGCTGCATTCGGTTTACTCACCGTTTTTTCAGCGTTTGAAAAATGGTATTACACAACATACTGGGTTGAAAATAACGTATTACATGTAAAACAAGGCCTCTTTGTGAAGAAGGAGAGCTACTTAAATAAAGAACGTGTTCAAACGATTAATACAAGTTCTAACGTGTTATATCAAATGCTTGGCTTAAAGAAAATCCAAGTCGAAACAGCTGGTGGGGGCGACGATGCAGAAGTTAGCTTAGCTGGTATTACAGTAGAAGAAGCAACAGAGCTTATTGCATTGCTAAACGAGCCAACTCCAGAAGTGAAAGCAGAAGAAACGTTAGACGAAGTAGTAGAACATACAGTAGAAAAAGAAATTGTTACAGAGGAAAAACAATCGACAGAATACAAGTTAACTTGGAAAGAGATTTTATTAGCTTCTGTTACATCTGGTCAGTTTGGACTATTATTCTCATTAATCTTTTTCGTGTACCACCAAGTAGATGAGTACATTCCGAAATGGATAGAGAATGGCGTAAAGTCGTATGTAATGGACCACGATATATATGGCTTGATTTTCATGATAGCCATTTTGATCGTCCTTTCATGGATTATATCGACAATCGGTTATGCGCTAAAACATGGAGATTTCACAGTGAATCGAAGAAATGATGAGGTCCGCATTTCACAAGGATTACTTGAGAAAAAAGAACTCGTCCTAAAATTGCACCGTATTCAAGGTATTACGATAAAAGAAAGTATTTTACGTCAGCCATTCGGCTATTGTGCTGTGCAAGTAGAAGTGATTCAAAGTAAGGGAACGGGTGACGAAAAAGAAAAAGTTACACTCCATCCAATCATTCGAAAAGACCGAGTACAACAGTTACTCGCACATTTACAATTACCATACGAACTGAATACAAATATTATTTCATTACCAAAAGCAGCATTACGCCGCTATCTCATTGATAGCTTCATCTTTTTCGCAATGATAGCTATCCCGCTTATTGGAATAAGTATATACTTTGAAAAGCACTTCATCATGTGGGCACTCATTCCGCTTGCGATCCTCATCTTTATACTTGGATACGCAACATTTAAAACAAATGGTTACAGTGTAAATGGAGAGCAAATTACGCTTGTATATCGCAGCGTCGGAAAATATACAGGACTTGTTAGAAGAAGACACGTCCAATCAATGGAAAAGACGCAATCCTATTTCCAGCGCCGCGCGGATTTATGTACGTATAAGTTTTCGAGCGCATCATCGAGTTATAAATTAGAGCATACGAGAGTAGAAGATGCGGAGAGAATGCAGGATTGGTATAAGAAGAGAATAAGTGAGAATTAAATGGAATGGCTCGTCTTTTGCGGAAGGCGAGTTATTTTTCTATGTAAAAATGATAGGAAATAATGAATAATATATGTGACGCAAAAAAAAAGTGAGGTGAGCAGGATTGGGGAAATTTTTAATTCCGTATTCCCATTCTTTATTAAGCTTATTTATTTCAATGACGATAATTCAAATATACGATGAGAAGGGGATTTTTGAAGGAGAGCTATTTTCTATTTTTACGAATCTTTTTATTGCTATGACCCAAATGTTGGCCGCTACTTTAATAGTTGGAGTCCCTGTTGTTTTAGTTGGATGTCTTCTTGGAGAGATATTGTTTAGGTGCGTTATTTTACCTATAAAGCTACATTTTATCCCATCCTTAATTTTATATATTCTTTTAGCCATAAGTATTGTTTTTTGCTATGAAGTTATATCTGACGGGGTTCCTACAACATATGAAAATACTCGTATTATTAAAATGATGTACTTTATGGGATTAACTATAATTTGCTCTATTACATTTTTAGTAAGTAGGACTACATATGAAGGAAAATAAGGTGATTATATGAAATACACTTGTCCATGCTGCGGATATAAAACATTAGAAGAAGAACCACCAGGTACATATGAAATTTGTAACATATGTTTTTGGGAAGATGATTCTGTTCAATTTAAAGAGCCTGACTATGAAGGCGGGGCAAATGAAGTTTCGTTAAGACAAGCGCAGGAAAATTTCATTGTGTTTGGTGCCTGTGAAAAGCGATGTATTGAATTGGTTAGAAAGCCGACTAGTGAAGATGTGAAGGATGCTAGTTGGAAGCAAATTTGTTAAATAGCTTTAAATAAAAATGTTATTACTCAATTTAACAAGAGTAATAACATTTTTTTATGCCATGATGAAAGAATGAACGCCGCCTTATCAAATAAAAAAGAAATAAAATTTTCGTCTTTGGAGACAACTAATTATTAATTTGATGATTTAGCTGATTTTTTTTGTAGTTATTGAAAAACACCATAGTTTCTAGAGAGTGAACAGGGGTTTTGAATTGATTTGAAGTTGACGGAACAAAATAAAACGAATAGAGCAAAAAAACTTGCAAAACTAAAAGAGGAGTTGTATATTAATTGATGCATCAAATATTGATGTATCAATTAATGTTTTAATAAGTAAGAAGAAGGAATTTTCGAAAACGTATTATTCAGACGATGTTGGATTTTTATATAAGCTATAAGATTAAAGCGAAGATAGAGGGGGCACAATACTGTGGAAATAATCGCAGCTATTTTAGTCGGGATCGTAGCATTAGAACATTTATTTATCATGATCCTCGAAATGTTTTTTATGAATTCAAAAGTGGCAAAACGTGCTTTTCAATTACCCGAGCATTTAGAAGGAGATCGAAACGTAGCCATTATGTTTGCAAACCAAGGTTTATATAATGGATTTTTAGCCGTTGGTCTCATTTGGGGACTTATACTTGGTCTCAATTCAATTGGTTATATGGTTCAATTATTCTTTGTAATGTGTGTGGTAGTAGCAGCTCTGTTTGGCGGTTTCACATCTAATAAATCAATTATTGTAAAACAAGGACTTCCAGCTATATTAGCGTTGATTGCCCTTTTAATTGTGATATAGAACTAAAGCGTTTGTATAAAAGAACTCATTTTTGAAAAATACGTTATTCTTTCTTCCTATAGGCTCATAGGAAAGAATAGCGTATTTTTTCTTTTTAAGGGGGTATATCCTTCAATTTAATCAAAAATGTAAATTCTTTTTTTAGCGCGATTGTTATGAAAATACGTATTACATTAAGGATTAGAACCGGATTAACGCTTTAAAATATAGAAGGTGGGGAAAATAATGTAAAAAAACTATTGTATGTTTAAAAACCGTGTGTTACATTTGTGTTACAAAATAGTTACAAACTGTAACTTATATTGCAGTTTGTTTTCTTTTTGTTTTTCGGTATGTTACAAATCGGAGTGTGTATCAAATCATCAGAAGATATATGAAGTTCAAAAAGTTTTTCTATGTGTATAAGAGTGTGTGTAGTAAAGAGCTTGGTGAGAACTTTGCGCACATTATTAAAATTCCTTTCTGTCTTTAAAAGAAGAAAACCAACTATTTAGGAGTTTTAAGTAATGATAGTAAATGAAATGTACTTCCTTTCCCGCACATAAAGTACATATTTACGCTCAGTCTAATTACTACACAGACTTTTATACATATAAAGCTATTGTTTTAGGGGATATATAGGAGGAGAAAAAATGAAAAAGTTATTAATGGTAATTGGACTTACACTTTTAATGTTAGCTGGATGTAGTAATGGGAATTTTGACAAAGTAATGGATGAAGGAAAGACCGCGTTAACGAATAAAGAATATAAAAATGCCTTATCATCATTTGAAAAAGCACTAGATGAGAAAAAAGACGATTCAGATGCAAAGGTGCTTGTAGAACAAACAAAAGCAATGATTGAAGCTGTGAAGTTAAAAGAAGAAACAAAGGTAGAAGAATCAATCAAGTCATTTGAAAAAGTAGAGAACATGAAGGATGGAAATAGTACGTTAGTAAAACAAGCGAAGGAAGAACGAACAGCATTATTAGCTATCGTCGAACAAAAAAAGAAGTATAGCGAGCAACTAGTGAAAAGTGAAGAGTTAATAAATAAGAAAAATTACGCAGAAGCGAAAGATATATTAAATAAGCTAGTTTCAGAAACAAAAGATAACAAAAATCTTGAAGAATATAATAAAAAGGCTTCAGGATTAATTACTAAAATTGGTGAAGCAGAAAAGAATGCAACGGTAGCGAAGGCAGAAAAAACTAATGTAGCAACGAATCAAAAGGTAACAACAGAGAAGCCTCAAAAAGTAGAAACAGAAAAGAACCAGAAGGTAACGACAGAGAAGCCTCAAAAGGTAGAAGCAGAAAAGAACCAAAAGGTAACGGCAGAGAAGCCTCAAAAAGTAGAAACAGAAAAGAACCAGAAGGTAACGACAGAGAAGAACCAAAAGGTAGAAACAGGAAAGACTCAAGATGCATTTACTTTTGAGAAAGCGAAAGAATATATTAAAAATGAATATAAAGAAGACTATGATTATACGCTAGAAAATACGCAAGTAGAGAATGGAAAGAAATATTATCAAATTAGAGTGCGTACGACATATAAAATAGAAGGCGCAGCTGGATCAGGATTTACGGGCGTATTTAAAGTATTTGAAGATGGTACGATTGTTGAAGTGCACTAAATTAATGGAAAGGTATCCTCAAAGTGTTTGAGGATACCTTTTTAGCGTAAAAAAAGCATCTAGCAAAAGTACTAGATGCAAATAAAAACACAAGGGAAGACAAAATTCTTCCCTTTTCCCGTAAGTAATTATATCAAAAAATTTATAAAAAACTAGCTTTATTTTTAATATAATTGATGTGTGAAGCTATGAAAGTATAAGATTACACTATTTTTGTAGTGTTTTGTTGAAAAAGGAGCCACGTATATGATTAATTTTAAACCAGAAAATTTGAACCAACTATTAAAAGTAATGTTAATTAGTGCCAATAAGTCTTATGATGCGATTAAAGAGTATGAATGTACGGGAGAAGCAGTCGTATTCTGTGTAGACTTCGAATATATTGACGTTTCTCTTATGATTGTAGATATGCTAGGAAGATCGGTTTCTAGATTTAACATTTTGCCATTTGCTAAGCCAGATACGAATGAGATAGATTACATTCAGTTTCAAGTGTATTCCATTAATGAAGGGAATTTTAAAGAAGTTCTCGATACGATGTAAAAAAACTATAATTTTACAAAAATGTATATACCAACTAATATATAAGTAATACATTCATATAATTGGAGTGATGAGATGCAGCCGTTAGAAAGGGAGATTCATTCTAATATGCTGAAAGTGTGGCGAATTCATGCTTTAATTGGGGCGGCAGTTATACTAGCAGTCGTAATTGCGTATTTCTTTTTTATGATCAATTTTAATTGGTGGGGTTGGTTGTTTGGCTTGTTAGTCACAGGAGCTATTCTATTTATTCCGCTCGATTATTTTGTATTTCCAAATTTACGTCAGCGCTATTATAGTTACAGATTAAATGAAGAAGAGATTGAGATTCAAAAGGGAATGTTCGTTGTAAAACGCGTGCTTATTCCGATGATTCGTGTGCAGCACGTAACGATTGAACAGGGCCCGATTATGAGAAAGTACAATTTAGCAGAATTACATATTTCAACAGCAGCAACTTCTCATAGTATTCCAGGTTTAACGAAAGAAGAAGCAGAGCAGTTGAAAAGACAAATTGGAGAACTTGCGAAAGTGAGTGATGAGGATGTATAAGAGGCAACATCCGATCACGATTTTATTAGGGATTCGAGTTGCGACTTTGTTGCCTTTTATTTTTCTTGTTTTATTTCGATCAGATGGTGAAGTAGAACCATGGTATTTCTTGCATCTTGTTTTTTTGTTTGTATTATTCATTATGGCTATTTTCTCAGCTATAAAATGGTATTTTAAAGTGTACTGGGTTGAAAATAATATTTTACATATTAAACATGGCGTCTTTGTAAAGAAAGAAAGTTACTTAAATAAAGAACGTGTGCAAAATATTAGTACGTCTTCTAACATCATCTATCAAATATTTGGACTGACGAAATTAAATATTGAAGTGGCAGGCGGCGGTACTGAGCCAGAAGTGATGTTGGCGGGTATTAGAGAAGCAGAAGCGAAGGAACTCATTGCTTTATTACATAAAGAAAGAAGTGTTGTGAGTGAAGAAGGGCCTGCGGAAGAAGGAAGTAAGACGGTATATCAGTTAACAACGAAAGAGATTTTAGCAGCATCTATTACATCTGGTAGATTCGGATTAGTGTTTTCTATGTTAGTCATCCTTTACACAGAGTTTAATCAATTTCTACCAGAATGGCTTATCAATAAAGTAGAAACGTATGTGATGGATAACGGTGTATATGAATTAATCGTTATGGCGGCGATTTTAATGGCAGTGTCGTGGGTCATTTCAACAGCAGGTTATGCATTAAAATATGCGAACTTTAAAATTGAGCGAAACGGAAATGAAGTTCGCATCGTGCAAGGTTTATTTGATAAGAAAGAGTTTGTTTTAAAATTACACCGTATTCAAGCGATTACGGTGAAAGAAGGCATTCTCCGCCAGCCTTTCGGATATTGCTCTGTCGAAGTAGAAGTCATTCAAAGTATAGAAGCGGCAGGAAATGAAGTGATGTTACATCCTTTTATGAAGAAAAAAGATGTGCAGCAGTTACTCGCATATTTACAGTTGCCGTATGAAATGGAAGCGGAAATCGTTCATTTACCGAAAGCAGCATTACGTCGTTATGTCATCATGGGCTGGATTACAAGTGCCGTACTCGCTGTGCCAATCATAGGTGCGAGTATATATTTTAAACAAAATATCGCGTTATTCACTCTCATACCATTATGTATTATATTTACGTTACTTGCATACGCGCGGTATACAAGTAGTGGTTATATGATACGGGACAATCAGTTAGTCATGGTATACCGAGGACTCGCGAAATATACAGGAATCATGCGAAGAAGGCATGTGCAAGCAGTCGGATACAGTCAGTCGTATTTTCAAAAGAAAGACAAGCTATGTGCAGCTGTCGTATCAGTAGCGGGGCATCGTTATAAAGTGAAACATATGCAAAAAGAAGATGCGCTTCGTATATATAATTGGTACAAAGAAAAAGGAAACACCGGTGTGTAACGGTGTTTCCTTTTTGTGTCGTGATTTGTCGATAAGTCGATATATTTTGAAAATCGCTGATATAATTTGAGTTGCGCCGATATTGTGATTTGAACCATAACTTTGCCTCTTGGGCAAGGTTATGGTTCTTTTTGTCTGTGGCGAATTTATAATTCATGTAAAGGGAAGGGAATATTACAAACCTTGAAGAAGTGATTGAGGATAATTTATAGGAGGTACTTTAAAATGTTTATCGTAAATGTTGAAGGTGCTATAAGGAAAAATGATAAATGGCTTATTATTGAAAGAAGCAAAAAAGAGGAACATGCTGGTGGTTGGCTTTCTCTTGTGGGAGGTAAGGTAGATATAGAAGGAAATTCCTCAGACATATTAGAGCGAACAGTAAAGCGAGAAATATTAGAAGAAGTTGGTGTGAGCGTAAAAGACAGGATAAATTATGTACATAGTACATCATTCGTAACCGAAACAGGTGAAAATGTTGTCGATATTGTTTTTCTTTGCGAATATGAATCGGGGGAGGCATTTTCTAAAAGTCCCGATGAGGTTGAAGCGGTATTATGGTTAACTACTAAAGAAATATTAAATCACCCCAATTCGCCAATTTATTTAAAAGAAAGCATTAATCATGCGGAAGCGTTGATTCGTATTCATTCTTCATAACGCTATTAATTTATAATAGAAGTAAAGTTGTTATATACATAAATGGGGGTAACTTTGGAATTTATCTTGTTCAATTATCGGGCGCTTTAATGGAAGAAGAATCACAGAGATGGTCAGACTTTTTATAAAATAATGATTCAATTAAATAAATTAAGAGCGTATTTTGATCAATCTTTTTTCAAAACACGCCCTTTCTTTTTGCTCGTTTATCAAGATTATTAGTATCAATTTAACCAAATATTATTCCAAAGCTATATTAATAAAACACACGGCAAGCTTATGGTTTAATAATTAACTTACGGCAAGCTTATGATTCCATTTTCTATGGAAAATTAGATGAATCTCTTCTAAAATAAGTGATTTCCGGCAAGTTTATGCTTCCAATTGCGGCAAATTTATGAGTATAGTGACAGATATATTCGAAAAATCGCCGATATAATTTCATGTACCGCATCCTTGGAGAAACCACGATACAAAAAAACTAAACTAACACATCAAAAGTAGTTACAAATGACGGACGAGAGAAAATACTCTTTTGCTGTTCTGCATGTGGATGCGCCGGAGCTTGTCCTTCTGCATGTGCGGGGCGTTTTTTATGAGCATTTTCGAATGAACGTGATTCTGTCCAGTCTTTAAAGTTTTGCTCTGTTTCCCACATCGTTAAGATGACATATGTATCGTTACTTAATGGGCGTAGAACGCGGATTGCTTGGAATCCTGGTTCGTTTTCAATAAGGCCTGCGCGATTTTTAAAACGGTTTTCAAATACTGGGCGACCTTCATCTGTTACAGAAATGTTGTTACAAACGATGTAGCCAGGTTGTCCTTTAAATTCTCCAACAGCGTCTAGTACGTCATACTGAAGTGATCCTTCTACAGATTCTTCTGTATTTTCTTTATAAAACATATTTTTTTCATCATTTTTTGCAGTGAAATGTGCTTGTTCTAGAGGTGTTTCGTATGAAATAATAGCCTTCATTTTAATGCCCCCTTATTTATTTGTTTCTATTATATCAACTCTCTTAAAAAACTTCGAAGATTATATACATAAAGATACCTCTTTTTCAAATAATAAATGTACCATCATTTGGAAAGAAGGCCGATGTATGAAGAAAGTAAAGTGGACTTTATTAGGTGGGTTAGCAACGCTACTATTAGCGATTGTCCTTTATAAACTAATTGTGTTAGCTGGTGGCTATATGATGGATGAAAAGCAGCTCGTTTTCCACTCTTCATCACGTATCGTTGACCAGAAAGGGAAAGAAATTACGAAATTATACGTAGAAAATAGAGACCTCGTACCAATCGAGCAAATTCCGAAATATGTGCAGCAGGCGTTCGTTGCGGTGGAAGATTCTCGTTTTTATGAGCATCAAGGAATTGATTACCCGTCTATATTTCGTGCTCTTTATAAAGACACGTTAGCTGGAGGGAAGGTCGAAGGCGGCAGTACGATTACGCAGCAACTTGCTAAAAACGTCTTTTTAACTCGTGAAAAAACATTTACGCGCAAGTTGAAGGAAGTCGCAATTTCCCTTCAATTAGAGCAAAAATATACGAAGCAACAAATTCTTGAAATGTATATGAATCATATTTATTTTGGCCATGGAGCTTACGGTATTCAAGCAGCAGCAAAGTTATATTTTAATAAAAATGTAGAGGATTTAACAGTAGAAGAAGGAGCAATGCTTGCAGGTCTTCCGAAGTCGCCAAACGGTTATTCACCTTATTTTTCTCCAGAGAAGAGTAAAGAACGCCGCGATCTCGTATTGTCACTTATGCATAAACAAGGCTATTTGACTGCCGAAGAAAGCGTACGTTATCAAGGAAAGACAATCGCTCTCTATAAAAACTTAGATGAGAATGAGCTCGCATATATGCCGTATATTGATATGGTTATAGATGAAGCAGCTCGTTTATACGGATTGTCTCATCAAGAAGTGCTTCGCGGAGGATATACGTTTGTCGTACCGATGGATGAAAAAATTCAAAAGGTAGCATATAACCAGTTTCAAGATGCAAGGAATTTCCCTGGGAAAGAAGAGGGAGCGCAAGGTGCTTTTTTATTAATGGATAATCGTACAGGCGGCATTAAAGCGGCGATTGGCGGAAGAAAGTACGTTCCGAGAGGGTTCAATCGTGTTTTTGCAAAAAGACAGCCCGGTTCTGTGCTAAAACCACTTATCGTTTATGCGCCAGCACTCGAAACGAAAAAGTATAATCCGTATTCTTTATTAAAGAATGAAAGACATTCTTTTGAAGGGTATGAACCTCGAAATTATAACCATGAGTATTCGAAAGAAATGACGATGTACGATGCGATTGTAGAGTCAGCAAATGTACCAGCAGTTTCTTTATTAAATGAGTTAGGGGTAGAAGAAGGAAAGCAATATTTAGAGAAAGGAAATGTTCACATTGCTGATGCTGGTTTAAGCACAGCGCTTGGCGGATTGAAAAATGGTGTTTCAACATTTGATCTTGTGAAAATGTATCGTGCGTTTTTAGCAAATGGTGATATTATTGAGCCGCACGTTATTGATAAAGTGTTAAATAGACACGGCGCAGTCATTGGAGAATCACCAAAAGTAGAAACGAAAATTTTCTCGAAACAAACGGCATGGTATATGACGAAAATGTTAGAAGGAGTTGTAAAGGAAGGGACAGCGAAAGCCGGTGTATATAACGGAGCGTTAGCTGGGAAAACAGGTACAACTTCCTTACCAAATGACGATAATGGGGCGAGGGATATGTGGTTCGTTGGCTATACGCCAAATTTAGTAGGCGCTGTTTGGATTGGTTATGACCGCATAGATAAAGAGCATCAGTTACAAGGAGAAAGTGCGTCAGCAACAAAATTATTTAAGAAAATTTTAACGAAAGCAAATGTAGAACAGAAAGAGCAGTTTAGGAAACCAGAAGGTGTGGAAACAATCGGTGCTCCAATTCGGCTGCGCAAGATTGAAGATGTGAAAATGAAATTAGCATTTAGCCCTTTCGGTTTATTTAAAGCGAAATTAAGCTGGACACCACTTCCAGATGAAAGAATTATGTATCGTATTTATAGAGTGGAAAATGGAATTCATACGCATGTAGGTACTGTAAATGGTGCCGGGGAATATGAGGAAAAGTTCGTTAACATCTTTTCAAAACCGAGTTTTTACGTTGTACCATATAACACACAAACGAATCGCGAAGGAGAAAAGTCAAAAGTAGCTAAACCATAGTTTTTCTCTGTGTTATAATAAGAATGTTGTGAAAATAGTAAGCGTTTTTAAGAATGTTTGTGTCAATTTAATGAACAACGTACATAATATTATGCATTTTGTTTTTACAAGCTGTATAGTAAAAAAAGATAAATATCGAACGTATTCGAAGCATTGTGGTAAGGAAGGGAGCTAGGGTCTTGGTAAGAACTATAAATGAGACATTTTTAAAAGCATGTAGGGGGGAACGTACTGATTATGTACCAGCATGGTATATGCGTCAAGCAGGTCGTTCGCAGCCGGAATATAGAAAGATAAAAGAAAAGTATTCTTTATTTGAAATTACACATAATCCAGAGTTATGTGCTTACGTTACAAAACTGCCAGTTGATCAGTATAACGTAGACGCAGCAATTCTTTATAAAGATATTATGTCACCACTACCTGCAATTGGTGTGGATGTAGAAATTAAATCAGGTATTGGCCCAGTTATTGATAATCCAATCCGTTCTTTACAAGACGTAGAAAAACTAGGGGAAATCAATCCAGAAGATGACGTACCGTACATATTAGATACAATTCGTTTATTAACGACTGAAATGCTAGACGTACCGTTAATCGGTTTTTCAGGAGCTCCATTTACATTAGCGAGCTATATGATTGAAGGCGGTCCATCTCGTAACTACCATAATACGAAAGCGTTCATGTATGCAGAGCCAAAAGCTTGGTTCGCTTTAATGGATAAGCTAGCAGATATGGTTATTACATATTTAAAAGCGCAAATTAACGCAGGGGCAAAAGCAGTTCAAATTTTTGATTCTTGGGTTGGAACAGTAAACGTAGCAGATTACCGCGTATTTATTAAACCAGCAATGGAGCGTATTTTTGCAGAAGTTCGCACGATGGGTGTACCGATGATTATGCACGGCGTAGGAGCTGCACACTTAGTAAATGAATGGCACGACTTACCGCTTGATGTAGTCGGTTTAGACTGGCGTTTACCAATTGAAGAAGCACGTGCACGCGGCGTTCACAAGGCGGTACAAGGTAATATGGATCCTTCGTTCTTACTTGCGCCATGGTCTGTTATTGAAGAACATGTAAAAGGTATTTTAGATCAAGGGATGAAACAGCCGGGTTATATCTTTAACTTAGGTCACGGTGTATTCCCAGAAGTAAATCCAGATACATTAAAACGTTTAACTACATTTATTCATGAATACTCTAAAGGGCAGTTAGCGAAGTAAAGGAGAATTGCTGTATGAAAAAGAAAATTGGTTTGCTTGTAATGGCATACGGAACGCCATATAAAGAAGAAGATATTGAACGTTACTATACACATATTCGCAGAGGAAGAAAGCCAAGTCCTGAAATGCTAGAAGATTTAACAGAGCGTTACCGTGCAATTGGTGGTATTTCTCCTTTAGCTACTATTACATTAGAGCAAGCTAAGAAGTTAGAGAAGCGTTTAAATGAAGTACAAGATGAAGTCGAGTACCATATGTATCTTGGCTTAAAACATATTGAACCGTTCATTGAAGATGCGGTGAAAGATATGCATAACGACGGTATACAAGATGCAATCGCACTTGTTCTTGCGCCGCACTATTCTACGTTTAGCGTAAAATCATACGTTGGACGAGCACAAGAAGAAGCTGAGAAACTTGGAAACTTAACAATTCATGGCATCGATAGCTGGTATAAAGAACCAAAATTTATCCAGTACTGGGTTGATGCAGTGAAAGGTATATATAACGGTATGTCAGACGCAGAACGTGAAAAAGCAGTATTAATCGTATCAGCTCATAGCTTACCAGAAAAAATTATCGCAATGGGCGATCCATATCCAGATCAATTAAATGAAACAGCGGACTATATTGCAAGAGGCGCTGAAGTAGCAAACTATGCAGTAGGTTGGCAAAGTGCAGGAAACACACCAGATCCTTGGATTGGTCCCGACGTACAAGATTTAACGAGAGAACTAAATGAAAAGCACGGTTATACTTCATTCGTATATGCACCAGTTGGATTTGTTGCGGAACATTTAGAAGTTTTATATGACAACGACTTTGAGTGTAAAGTGGTAACGGATGAAATTGGCGCGAAATATTATCGTCCAGAAATGCCAAACGCATCGGACGCATTTATTGACTGCTTAACAGATGTTGTAGTAAAGAAAAAAGAATCTGTACTGTAAGAAGAAAGGGGGAGCCTGC
The DNA here is from genome assembly GCF_027715825.1 of Bacillus cereus group sp. Bc061. NCBI lineage: Bacteria > Bacillati > Bacillota > Bacilli > Caryophanales > Bacillaceae > Bacillus > Bacillus cereus group sp. Bc061. The sequence goes on along the minus strand of NZ_JAQFTZ010000004.1, from coordinate 287,137 downwards.
TTGAGGAAAAAAGTTGTGATCATCGGCGGAGGCATCACTGGATTAACAGCAATGTATAACTTACAAAAAAATATTCATGAAAAAAACTTGCCGATTGATACATTACTGATAGAAGCATCGGGTAAACTTGGCGGAAAAATTCAAACCGTTCGAAAAGATGGATTTACAATTGAGCGCGGACCGGATTCTTTCTTAGCACGAAAAGAAAGTGCAGCTAGATTAGTGAAAGAATTAGGTCTTGGCGATGAACTTGTAAATAATGAGGCCGGTCAATCATTTATCCTCGTAAACAATCGGTTACATAAAATGCCGAATGGATCAATGATGGGAATTCCAACGCAAATTACGCCGTTTCTATTTTCCGGGCTGTTCTCCCCAATTGGGAAACTAAGAGCTGGTTTTGATCTATTAATGCCAAGATCAAAACCAGTATCTGACCAATCACTCGGGCACTTTTTCAGACATCGCCTCGGAAATGAAGTGGTTGAAAATTTAATAGAACCATTACTATCTGGTATTTATGCAGGGGATATTGATGAAATGAGCTTAATGTCAACATTCCCGCAAATGTATCAAATTGAGCAGAAACATCGCAGTATTTCACTCGGTATGCGTACGCTCGCTCCGAAAGAAGAGAAAGCTGAACCGAAAAAAGGAATCTTCCAAACAGTGAAAACAGGTTTAGAATCTATCGTAGAATCTCTCGAAGCAAAGATGCATGAAGGTACGATAATAAAGGGAACTCGCATTGAAAAAGTTGTAAAACAGGGTGATGGCTATACGATTACTCTTAGTAACGGAAAAGAAATAGAAGCGGACGCGGTCGTAGTGGCAAGTTCACATAAAGTATTGCCATCTATGTTTGCACAGTACAAGCAGTTTCGTTTCTTTCGCAACATTCCGTCCACATCAGTTGCGAATGTAGCAATGGCTTTCCCGAAATCAGCCATTCAGCGAGATATTGATGGTACAGGATTTGTTGTCTCTCGAAATAGTGATTACACAATTACAGCATGTACGTGGACGCATAAAAAGTGGCCACATACAACGCCAAAAGGAAAAACGCTTCTTCGATGTTACGTTGGACGACCTGGTGATGAAGCAGTTGTAGAACAAACAGAAGAGGAACTCGTTCAGCTCGTACTAGAAGACTTACGAAAGACGATGGATATTACAGAGAATCCAGAGTTTACAGTCGTAAGCCGTTGGAAAGAAGCAATGCCCCAATATACAGTAGGCCATAACGAGCGAATGAAGAAACTCACAACATTTATGGAGAAAGAGTTGCCAGGTATATACTTGGCAGGTAGTTCTTACGCTGGTTCTGGTCTGCCGGACTGTATTGACCAAGGTGAGAAGGCTGCAAAACGTGTACTCTCTCATTTGGAGAAAGTAATGAATACGGAATTAATCGCACAATAAAGAGAAACGCCTTCAATCATATTGAAGGCGTTTTGTTACTTATTCACCAATAAACATGTATAAGTTATTTGGCTTTATAACGGCATCTCCTGCATAAATAACCCATTCTGTTAAGTCATCAAAATCTAAATGATAACTATTTCCTTCACTCATATCTTCTATAAAATATGGTTCATTAATGAGTATTCCTTGAATAAAGTCTTCTGTAATATGTTGCATTTCAAACCACATATGCTCGCTTTTACCCTCTTCATAGGAAACGCCAAACTTAGCGAGAAAACGAAACTCCTCATTTGATTGTTCAATTTGAAAAATGTTGCTGAAATACCCGAAAGTATTTTTTGCATTGTAAGCCATACGAGCCGTTTCACTATTTGTTTTATAGAACATGAGCCCTGTAGCTTCCTCGTGTTCTTTGAAAAAGCTTTCGATACATTCTTCTGAAGTATCAAATTTGAACAAGAGAACAGATGGCGATTGATGGTATTCATCTCGGTCATCCATCCCGCCTAAGAATGTGTTTTGTGCATCTATTGGTTGTAGCTTCACTTCTTCATCCTCAATTGAAGATAATTGATCTATACTCGTTTTATGCCCAATATAAGATAAACCTTTTTCCCACGGCACAGCTACTGTATGTATAGAACCTTGCTGACTATGTGCGATAACGATAGGCTCATTCATAGGGACTTGTCCATTTTCAACGGCATTATTCGCAAATGTTTGAAAGAGGTCACCAATGCCATAGTAGGAAGGAATGCGATTTGGAATAATTAATTCTATTTCTGTTACGCCCGCTCTTAAAAGGCCGTGTGTATGAAACCAATATTGCGTAGGCTCGCCTTCTTTATCGTCTTCATAAACGGAATGAATAACGTACAAGTCAGGAATGTCAGGTAATAATTCATTTTCAACGTGATATTCAATATAGCTTCTAGATATTACCTTCATTGCTGCACTTGAATCAATTACAAATAACAAATCTGGCGCAAGGTTCCATAAAAACTGTAACTGCTGGAAAAAGCAGTCCAGCACATCGCCTACAAATAGCGTACGGGTGAAAATTTCAGTACCATAAGCCGCATCTTCAAAAGTACGGTCTACGATTGTGGAATCTTGTCTATTGTATAGTTTGTATTCTTCTGGATCATCCGTTTCATCAATATGCAGTTCATACGGTATGACATTTTCATCCATATGTAACTCAACAATAAGGCTTGTCTCATCACTATAAACAACTTTTAACTCATCAACTTTAGTAGCGATAGTTTCTAGCCGTTGTTTTAACTGCTCAATTGTAATTCTAGTCGGTATAACAGCAATCATATCTGAAAAATGACGTTCTAATGTTCCATTCATAGCTGCGCGGTATGTTTCTGTCTGTACTTCCATCCAATCACTCCTATTCAAATGAATCCATTTTACATGCCAATGAAATATCGATATTTTCTGTTTTCTCTCTCTAACATTATAGAGTGCATTCGTAGAAAGTGTAAAATTATTATTTTGTATTATAGTTTGAAAACGAGTAAATTAGATTAATTTTTTGTAAAACTTGTCGAAATATCATTCTATATAACGAATCATTTGATATGATAGACATGCTGAGAAAATATGAAATAGGGAGAGGAAAATGGCTGTGAAGAAATTGTTAAGTATCTTTTTATCATTCATACTATTGCTTTCATTTACTGGAACTTTAGTACAAGCAGAAGAAACGACTTCTATGTCAGTAGAAAAAGCAATTCAAGTATTTAAGCAGCAAGGGAAAACGAAGGGGACAGTGGAAGGGTATATCGTCGGATATACGCAAAGTCCTTCGAAATACACGAAAGATCCGGCTAAGTTTGATGATACAAACGTAGCAATTGCTGATTCGCCAAATGAAACGAATCCAGACAAAATCATGCCTGTTCAGTTACCAAAAGGCGATGTGAGAGCGGCAGTAAACGTGAAAGATCATCCTGAAAATATCGGGAAGAAAGTTAGTTTAACAGGGACGCTTGAATTATATTTTAGTAGCCCAGGTTTAAAATCAGTAACAGCTCATAAGTTTCAAGGGGAAGAACAAAACCGTGTTAGTGATGTAGTAGCTTCACCGAATGGAGGAGAAGTTGCGAAAGGAACAGCAGTAACGTTAACAACGAATACAGAAGGAGCAACAATCTATTACACGTTAGATGGCTCTAACCCTACAAATAAAAGCGTTCGTTATAACGGACAAATTATCGTGAATGAAAATAGTGTGATTAAAGCAATTGCAGAGAAAGAAGGGCTTACTTCTTCAGCGATTTCAACATTTTCATTTGTTATCGTAAACAATGAACAGGTTCGTATTCATGATATTCAAGGAAAATCACATCTTTCTCCTTACAACGGGAAGAAAGTATACAATGTGGAAGGCGTTGTAACAGCGCTTGATAAAAATGGTTTTTATATAGAAGATAATCAGCCAGATAATGATCCAGCTACTTCAGAAGGTATGTATGTGTACAAAAAGGATGCGAATGTAGCAGTAGGAGATCTTATTCAAGTTGATGGAGTAGTAGAAGAATATGTTGGACCTGGATATGCAGAAAGGTTTGAAACAGACTTAACGACGACGGAAATTAAAGCGAGCCGCGTTGCTGTAATCGCAAAAGATCAAGTTTTACCAGCACCGATTGTACTTGGAGAAAACGGTGTGAAAATTCCTGATCAAATTATCGATAATGATGCATTTGGTTTATTTGATCCAAATGAAGATGCAATCGATTTTTATGAAAGTATAGAAGGTATGCGCGTTACGATGCCAACGCCAAAAATTATTGCACCTCAGAAAAACGGGAATTTATATGTAACAGTGAAAAATGGCGGAAATAAAGTCGTAACGAAATATGGCACACCTGTATTAGATGAAAATCAATTAAACCCAGAGCGTCTTTCTGTAAAAGTACCTCGTAATTATATAGCAAAAGTAGGAGATACTTTCACTGGAGATATAACAGGAGTAGTCGGATATGATTACGGTGCGTTCCGCATTGCGCCAATAACGGAATTACCATCTGTAGTAGACGGTGGATTTAAGCAAATAGGAGCAAATATTCAGCCGCGTCTTGATAAGTTAACGGTTGCTACATATAATATTGAAAACTTCTCGGCGAATAAAAAAGAAACAACAGATGAAAAAGTAAAAGCGTTAGCGTATTCTATTAAATACAATTTAAAAATGCCGGATATTATCGGTGTAGAGGAAATGCAAGATAATAACGGAACGGTTAATGACGGTACAACAGATGCTTCGTTAAGCGCAAAACGTATCATTGATGCAGTGCTAGAAATTCGCGGGCCAAAGTATGAGTATGTAGAAATTGCTCCGAATAATAATTTAGACGGGGGAGCACCAGGCGCTAACATTCGCGTCGGGTTCTTCTATAACCCATCACGCGTGAAATTAGCAACAGTACCGAAGTTGCTTGATAAAAACGTTGTCCGTATTGGAGACGAAAACCCATTGTTTGAAAGTACACGTAAACCGCTTGCGGCAGAATTTACGTTCCAAGGACAAAATTTAGTTGTTGTTGCAAATCACTTAAACTCAAAAATAGGAGATGCAACGCCATTTGGAAAAGTGCAGCCGCTCGTATTAAAGAGTGAAGAAAAACGAGTTCAATTAGCACAAGAAGTAAACAATTTCGTACAAGGTATTCAGAAAAAGAACACGAATGCACCAGTTGTTGTGTTAGGAGATATGAACGATTTTGAGTTCGCTAAACCACTAAAAACATTAGAAGGAACAAACTTAAAAAATATGTTAAACACAGTGCCGAAAGAAAATCGCTACACGTATATTCATGAAGGAAATGCACAAGTGCTAGATCATATTTTAGTAACAAACAACATCGCACCGCACACAATCGTAGATCCAGTACACTTAAACTCAAACATTATGAAAGAACACGGACGTGTAAGTGACCACGACCCAGTACTTGCTCAAATTGATTTGAAGAAGGCATCTTAAAGTAGGGGAACGCTTAGGTAACTAAGCGTTCTTTTATTTGATAAAAATAGATAAGGATAGTGTATAAGCGATTTTTTAGAATGATATAGATTGGTCTTCTGCAGTTTTATGGTAAAATTAATTGAATATTTAGTTTTTTTGGGAGGTCAATGATGCAAGCACAACTAAATGGAAAATTAATAAATCAGCTTGCAATTTTTTTTAGTACAATCGTCATGCTTCAATTTGTAGCGGAGGTAATAGGACTTACGCAAAATTTAGATATTACATATAACTTAATACATACAGCAGCATCTTATATAACGTTTAGTTTAGCAGTTATTTTTACTTTAATTGGCGCAAGGAGAGAATTAAGTAAATATGCAATTATTTCATTATGTTTAGTTGTAGGTATTAAAGCGATTTATTTTGTAGGGGTCGTTATTTTATGGGGATTGGCTGGCACGCCATAAAAGGATAGTAAATAAACCTCTAATTTTCAAGATAGTAAGGAAATTAGAGGTTTATTATACTTGAAATGATTTTCTACACCGATCTCTTCTTTGCAATCTTCTTCTATATTTTTTTCTATCCCGCTTTACCCCTCGTATATACATAAGTAAGCTAACGAAAAGAAAGAAAGCACATTGCACCGTTAAAATGTACGGTGACATTCCATCCAATGGTTGTTTTGGATCATATAAATGAATTGGTGCTCCGCCTATTGTAGGGAAGACGGTATTTAGCAGGACGTAAGGGATGGAGGTAGCTGCAAATGGAAATAGAAGCGACATATAATCTTTTTGTGACCATGCAGATGCAGCAAGTCCTAAAAGAGCCATTAAACCTGCAAATAAAAAGTTAATTCCAATATATACAGTAATGTAAATAATGGGAGAAGCCTCATATAAGTTTGCAAACATCCCATTAACATTTATGATGCCTGAACCAGCCGGCGTTTCTCCGTCTGGAATGGTTAATTTGCAAAATAATAAAGATAAGATAAATGGAAGCGTATAAAGAAGTCCGCCGCAAAAGAATGTAACAATATATTTCGTTATTGAATAAGAAAATAAATTAATTCCTTTACTTACAAACTGTTTAAAGCCATCAGATTTATCCGAGTTGTAACTTGTACTAAAGGGAAGGCTCGCAATAATTGGCATTAATAATAAATAAACATCCATTTCATTGTCACGAAATCCAATCCATTTTATATCTGTTGATATAGGTCCGCTTGCAGCGTCCCCTAAATAACGAATGACATAATAATAATGATAAATACAAATAAGAACGAATCCACTAAACATAATAATTAAAGAAACACGATTACAAAAAGCTTGCTTTATATTTAAACGAAGCGCACGCATCATGACTGAAAAAGCCTCCACTGATTATTAGTCTTCACCAATCGGACTTTTATGGACAGCCCGATCCCCACCTAAATTCTTTGCTTTCGCTGAATTTTGAGGTAGGGTCTTACTGCCCGTTAAAGTCGGATAAACTTGTCTATTTTCTATATTACTATTAAATGTAAAGATTTTCTTGTTTTTTTATTTGATTATTTAAAAAAAGAGAAATTTGTTGTTGGGAAGTAAGGTTTAGCTGTATATCTCAAGAACACCTTTTCCTTTTCTCTTTTCTTCTGATAAACTATGGACAGTATGATACAATTTGACTGGAATTTTTTATACTGGAAATAATAAAAAAGAGAACTTGTATAGAATGTAAGCGTGTGGTAATATCAAAGATGTACTAATTGACTATATTATCCAATTGGTCATTTTTGGAGGTGACGATGTGGCGATAGATCGAAAACGTTCTATTATTGAGGCTGCAACAAAGTCTTTTTCAGCATTCGGTTATAAAGCAACAACGATGGATCAAGTAGCGAAGTTAGCGAATGTAGGAAAAGGGACGATTTATACTTTTTTCAAAAATAAAGAAGAGCTATTTGGCGAGATTATTTCTAATTTAATTACAGAAATGAAGCAAGTTGCAGAAAATGCAATTCGTTCAGATGTTTCATTTTTTGAAAATGTACATAGAGCATTATATAGCATATTAGAATTCAGAAAAGAACATCAGCTCATGATTAAGTTAATTCAAGAAGAGCGCGATATGGGAACGAAAGAAGTACAAGAAGTGATGCAACAAGTAGATGTGGAAATCGTTTCTGTCATTCAATCCTATTTAAAGATTGCGATTGATAAAGGTGAAATTAGCAAATGTGATCCAGAAATTACAGCATTTATTATGCTTCGCTTATATGTATCGCTTATTTTTGATTGGGAAAAAAATCATGAACCGCTAGAAAAAGAGAAAATTGCAGAATTATTTGAATTTTATTTATTAAAAGGATTGTCAAACTAAGATAATCCTTTTATTATTATAAAAAAGTGACCGATTGAACAAGGTGGTCATATATTTAATTTAGGAGGGATAATAGAAATATTCACTTCATAGTAAGGAACAGTTGCATAGTATAAATTCGGGGATAAGGCATATGTATGAATCAGTATAGCCTTTTTGTTTGGGTAAAAGTGACCAATTGAACAATATGGTCATTTTGAAAAGGGGGAGAAATGATGAAAGGAAATCAGTTACTTCGTAAAGAGTTCACACAAATTATAAAAAGTAAAAAAATATTAATTCCAATTATCGCGGTTCTATTCGTACCAATTTTATATGCAGGTATGTTTTTATGGGCCTTTTGGGATCCATATAAACAGTTAGATGATTTACCAGTTGCGGTAGTCAATTTAGATAAAGGTGCAGTATTTGACGGAAAACCAATTGAGGTCGGAAAAGGGCTTGTTGATAATTTAAAAGATAATACCAGTTTTAAATGGGAATTTGTAAGTGAAAAAGAAGCGAAAAAAGGAATGGAAGGCAGAAAGTATTACATGTTAGTACGCATTCCAGATGACTTCTCAAGTAACGCTACAACGTTATTAAAAGACGATCCGAAGCCATTAAACTTAGAATACATTCCAAACGAAAGCTTAAACTTCTTATCTTCCCAAATTGGCGGAACAGCCATTGAAAAAATTAAAGGTGAAGTAGCAAGTACGTTAACGAAAACATATGCAGAGAAAATGTTTGATTCCATTCAAGACGTCTCAAAAGGACTAGCAGATGGGGCGGAAGGTGCAAGTAAACTACATGACGGATCAAATGAGCTGCATGATGGTTCAAGTAAAGTGACGGATGGACTTCATACACTTCAAGGGAAGTCTGGGGAGATGAAGGATGGAGTTCAGAAATTAGCAGATGGATCTAATAAGTTACAAGATGGATCCGGAAAAGTGACAGCAGGTTTAAATACGTTAAATAGCAAAACGGGTGAGATGCAGGTAGGTATAGGGAAATTACAGGATGGCTCTCAGAAAATAACAGTAGGTTTGAATACGTTAAATAGCAAAACGGGTGAGATGCAGGTAGGTATAGAGAAATTACAAGATGGCTCTCAGAAAGTAACAGCAGGTTTGAATACGTTAAATGGAAAAACGGATGAAATGAAAAAAGGAATTGACGAATTACGTGATGGATCTGAGCAAGTGACTGGTGGTTTGAACAAATTGGTAAGTAAATCTGGCGAATTAAAAGCAGGAACAACCGATCTATCAAATGGTATGGGAAAAGTTGTTGAGGGACAAAGCCAATTAGAGAAATGGTCTCAAGGGATTCAAAAGGGATTGCAGGAGTTAAATAGTAACGTACAAAACTCTATTGCAGGTTTAGAGGAAATGCAGTCAAAAGCTCCTTCTACATTAAATAAGGTAAATGAGAAAATAAATGAGGCTGGAGAAAAAGTAAATCTGTTAAATGAATTCACGCAATCAACAGCAGAGGATGCAAAAACTGCAACGCAAGATGTAGCAAATTTGCAAAAGCAAATCGAGAGTTTACCAAAAGAATATCAAGATCAGTTGCAACCCTTTATAACAAGTGCGGCAAAAAGTACAGCGACAGTGCAACAAAAAGCTGTTGGAGTTGCAGGTGGAACAAATAAATTAAATGCAGAAGTAAAACAATTAAAAGGTGAAATACAACAAACGACAAGTGGAGTACAAAGCGAATTACCAAATCCAAAACGGGTGAAAGCTTTAACGGAGGGTATTGAGAAACTAACGAATGAACAAGCGAAATTTGTTAGTACGTTTCAGGATTTTGGTGAAGGGTTAGGAGATACAAAAAGAGGTGCTGATAAATTAAAAGAGGGATCAGTTCAATTAATTGATGGCGCAACTCAATTACAAAGTGGATCTGGAAAAGTGACAATAGGATTAGGGAAATTATCTGTAGGAGCAAACCAAATGACAGGTGGTGTAACTCAATTAGTAGATGGCTCTGGTCAAGTGACAGGCGGTTTAGGTGAATTATCTACAGGAGCAAACCAAATGGCAGGTGGTGTAAATCAACTAGCAGATGGCTCAAGCCAAGTAACAGGCGGTTTAGGTACATTATCTGTAGGAGCGAACCAAATGGCAGGTGGTGTAAATCAACTAGCAGATGGCTCTGGTCAAGTAACAACTGGCATAGGTACGCTAAATGGTGGTCTAAATAAAATGTCAACCGGCTCAACCCAGCTAATCGACGGCGTTAATAAACTAGCAGACGGTTCCGGGAAAGTAACGGATGGCCTTGTAAAAGTAAACGACGGTTCAGGTGAACTTGCTGAGAAACTTGGCGAAGGGGCAGAGAAAACTGGTGAAGTAAAAGGAACGGATAAAACGTATGATATGTTTGCAAGTCCTGTAAAAGTGAAGACGGAGAAAATGACGGAAGTTCCAAACTACGGAACTGGATTCACACCGTATTTCTTATCACTCGGTTTATTCGTTGGGGCATTACTATTATCTATCGTATATCCATTACGTGACACAGTTGGTGTTCCGAAATCAGGATTTAGTTGGTTTATTAGTAAGTTCGGCGTATTACTATCAGTCGGTATTATTCAAGCAGTAGTAGCTGATGTTATATTACTGTTTGGATTAGGTGTAGAAGTACAAAGTATTCCTTATTTCATACTCTTTAGCATCGTTACAAGTTTAGCGTTTATCGCATTAATTCAATGTTTAGTAACAGCATTCGGTGATGCAGGGCGTTTCATCGCCATCATCACATTAATTATTCAGCTTACAACAAGTGCTGGAACATTCCCACTAGAATTGATTCCGAAGTTTTTACAACCATTCAATGCTTGGCTACCGATGACATACTCTGTATCAGGGCTGAAAGCAGTCGTATCAAGCGGAGACTTTAACTTCATGTGGCAAAACATAGGAATACTCATGATCTTTATCGTTGTGTTATCACTTGGAACAATTGCTTCATTAACTTGGATGCACAAACGACAGTTTAAAAATATTGCTGAAAATCAATCGGTTGAAGCATAGGAAAAAGCACCTTTTCGGTGCTTTTTTCTTTTAACTTATCGTTTCTATAGGTAGTCTACTATGTTAGTGTTACTTTTTGTTTTCGTTCTTTCATTCCATTTCTATTCTTTTTAATGCTAATTCAGCTGCTAATTTCCCGTTATGTTGGCCATGTTCTTTAATCCAATTTAGTTTTTCGCTAGCTGGCACGTATCTATGGAAACCTAGAATTTCAGCGGCTCTCTCTTGTACCCACATATCCGAATCGTCCAAGAGGGGAAGTATTTCATGTAATTGTGCGCGAGGAGTTAAAGCCATAATTGAAAATAAATATTGAGTTCTTTTAGCTTCATTTAATTCATCGTTTTTAAGAAGGTTTTTCAATTCATTAATGGTTTGTACATCTTGCTTTAGTTGCAGTTTATCCGTATTTTCTTTGGAACAAGGATAATATCTTGGAAGTTCATACCAATCGCTTTCAGGACTTTCTAATAGAGCTTTTATTAACGTTTGTACATGAGGATATACTGGAGATAAATCTATTTCCTCATGGTCTATAAAACAAACTTTTCCTGTTAGTGGCCCTAACATGTAAACACCTACATAATTGGAATTATCATCTGTCCATAATGGGAACACTTCTGAAATATTAACATCTTCATGTAGGTATAAATACACTTCCATGGCTTCTTCAAAGGATAATAAGCGTATTAAAAAGTCATTCTTGTGCTGCAAATAGATTGGATTTTTGAAAGCATTCATCATTTCTTGAGGTAATGATATGTTAAAAAAAGTTGCAATTTGATTAAATAAATTGTCCATTATGTATTCTCCATTCATTATATTTAAAACTAACTCGAAATTTGAACCTCTTCATAAATGGAAACGAATGTTTCGTGGGATTTTTTCGTCATCAACAATTTCGTATTCTATTTACTTATACTCCTATAAATTTTTTACTATACATTAATAATACAAAATTCCTTTGCAATAACACCAATGTTTTAGAAAATAGATTTTTTATTTTCTGTATTAATTCAGCTATTCCAGAGGCTCAATTAATTTGTCCTTGGAGCTCTTGCTTTTAATTTCTAATTGCAGTCTAAACGAAAGAAAAGGAATTACAAGAATTTACAGAGAAACATAGAATAGAGGAGTTGATATGATGAAAGGAAATCCCACTTACTATTTTATCTTGTATCCACTAATCTTCTTTCTTGTTTTCACCCTTTCACCTATCTTACTTCACAAAGAGGAATATACAAGTATAAAAGATACATTAGGAATACTGCTATTCTACTATGTGTTAATTAGCGGGTATTACCTTATGGCTATTATAAGTGAAAGAATAAAGAAAAATAATAAGGACAAACAATAAAGTTGTATTATTTAAAAACCGATGGAGGATAACAAAATGACCGAAAATGAAATCAAATTCAGAGATACAACTATTCGTAACTTTTTTGATAAAGAGGACCGCCTAAAATCGATTCCAGGTCAAAAGAAGAAAAAACTAGTATTGTTAGAGTATTTAATTAGCAAGTTAAATGCGGAGAATCAGTATACGGAAAAAGAAATCAATGCATTCATCAAACAATATCATGACGATTTTTGTACGATTAGACGCGAGTTTATTGTGCAGGGGTTTATGGACAGAGAGGATAATATGTACCGTATAAATGGGAGAGAAATGTGGACGAAGTGGGAGGCGTTAAAATAAAAAGCTCTGTTATGGAAAACAGAGCTTTTTATTATTTATTCGGATGTAAAATTTTAAAATCGTAGGCGTAAATGGATTTACCACCTTTAACAGATGTAATAATTTGATCCATATCTTTAATTTTAGTAGTTTTAATTTTTTTACCGGTTGTTAGAGAGTATGTTTCTATAGAATATTTATGTTCTTGCTTTTCATTATAACGTAATACATATAATTGATCGTTTTCAAAATATGTTTGTTCATTATATCTAACGCCATCCGTTACATGGTAATCAATTTTGAATTTAGGATTGACTGCATTTGTTTCGGTATTAAAAGTTATGACCTCACCTAGTCCATTTATAAAAAATAGTTCATTGTTATGTAGATAAGCGGAATTATTTTTTGTAAATGGTATGGAAGCTGTGGAATTCTCCTCGGAAGAAAGTAAAATTAAATCTTGTTTTAATGATTTTTTATCAATGCGTAATAAATATACTTTGCCTTTAATGGAGTTATCGTTCTCAATTAAAATCGTATAATAAAAATTTGAGTCACTTAAAATAGATGAGTAACTAGAATACGACATGTTTTTATTAAGATTAATTGTTGTAACATCTTCAAGGTGCATAGTTGAATCATTAAATAGTAATTTTTTTAAACTATGCTCATTTTTATCTATATCTTGAGTTAAGACTAAGACTTCATCTGTATTGACGCCAGAGCTAATAAGATAATGAGGAATATTTCCTTTATGAATCTGTTTTTGATTACCAAAAATTACATTCGAATCATAATTTCCAGTAGATGAGTTACTACCTGAATTGTAAATGTTAACAAATAAGCCTTGTTTTTTTAAATATATCCTTTGATCTCCTGTATGTTGGTATTTCATTTTAAAATTTTTAAAATCATCTCCAATAAATTTAATATTATCTTTACTTTCTAGTACGATTTCTTTTTTGTTATCAGATACACCTATTCCTCCGAGTTCTAAACCATTCATTTTATATCCATGTGCTTTTGCATTTTTATCGATGAATATCGCATAACTAATCCCGTTGCCATCCATATCTTGATCGGCAGTCGAAGAGAGATATATAACAGCTTGTTTATCTTTCAAAAAATCTTTTTTCTCAATATCTTCTTCAGATATTGAATTTACATTATTGTTTTTAAAGAAGAAAAAGTAGATGAGTGCTACAATTAAAATTATGCTTAGAATAAGAACGATTATTTTTTTCACTGTTATGAGCTCCTTTTATAAGAAGAAGTGTAACAAATATAGTTGTTGCACTTTTTCTTCAGTATTAAATATTACGAATTGTTGAGGTTTGTTTTGCGTCACGAACATCCCGTGGATATACACCAGCACCGCCATCTTTATCTAAATCTAGTCCGCCATGAAGTTGATAAGCAGACCAAATTAGTTTAGAACAGTTTTTAGCCCCATAATGTGTTGTACTTCTATTTGTAGCAAAATTATAAGAATATGAATCTTTACCTACACGATCTTTTGCCCACCATGCCGCATCATTTTTGTTTTGCCAAGATGTATTTACGGATTTTACTACCGCATCTCCTTTATCTACTTTACGGGATGTAGTACTAATTGTACGAACGCCATCACCTGGTACAGATTCTACAATTGTATTTGAACTATAATACATACCAACATGTCCATGATTTAAGTATGCAGTGTATGAACCAGTATAGAAGAAATCCCCCATATTGCTGTTCCCAACTGAAACTGTACCACCACTAGCTCCTAAAGTATTCATTTTTTTACTTGCTTCTTTTTTGCCTTGTTCTTCATCTGCTTTTAGCTCTTTATAAATCTGTTCAGAAACAGCTTCTTTTGTATTCCCAGTGTTGTTTGCTAATTCATTAATACTAGATATTAGCTCTTGTGTACTTACATCGGGCTGCATTTTTTTGATTTCATTTAAGTAAGGTAAATCATCACTTTTTGCCAGAGAAGCAGTAGGTACAATCACAGTAGAAGCTAGTAACCCCATTGTTAATGTTAATGCATGTAGCTTTTTCATAATCCATCCCCTTTGTGCAATTTATTTTTTTTCTGGGAATTTTACCTGTATTTTATTTAAATGGTAAAATTATCCTTGATGATAAGTGATAGTTTTATAGCTGTAAATCGTATTTTAGTAATTAATTGTTGAGAAAGTTTGGCTTGTAATAGGTTTGAAAAATAAGGTTATTATGTTTTTAAGTGTAGATAAATTATATGGAAATGTATAATACAGTTTGTGTGAATATTTGTCTAAGGAATAAAAGGAGGGAATAATTATGGCGGGCTTTATAAAAATTATTCTTTAGTCGTACCATTTGTTATAATACGTGATATTCGTAATTTGTTATATTCCCTACGTTTTTTGTTGAGAAATAAAAATAGTACTTTATTTGAACTTTCACTTTCAGTAATGTATATAATTGTCTCAATTCAGTTTTTCAACGAGGGTTCTTACAAAGTAGTAGTTTACTTTGTATAGTTCCATTTTAATAGTCATGATTAAAAAGATGGCCAGGTAAATATCTGAGCCATCTTTAAAACATTTTATTCTTCCTCCCACTATATTGGTGGGAGGATTCCATTTTCCCTTTATGAGAAATTATGAAATTGCGTTCTCTAATCGCTCTTTCTGACGAAGATGATGTGCAAAATGCATAGAAATAAGTTGAAACCATTCTGCTGCATGTAAGTAACCAAGCCCAGGATGTTCGACTTTACAATCACTTGGGATAGAAGAAAGTGTTGGCTCAATGTCTTTAACAATTGTAATTAATTCTAGAAGCTGTTTCTGTATGTCTTCTTTATTAGAGGGATTTTCAGGTGTATATCCAGGATGATTTGGTACTTTGATTTGTATATCCGGGAAAGCACCAAGTTTATATACTTTTTCACCCATGTCCGTTTTCTTGTTAGTTGCTGATGGTGTTTCAGTTTTACATTTCGCAATTGCATCTAACTGCATATATGTAGAGGCAATTAAATGACTATACATTTGACCGAGGGACCATTCTTCGCTAGACGGCTTCGTCCTAAATTGTTCTATAGAGTACCTTTCTAATTCCTCTATGTAATACGTTGCTAATTCCTCAAATTTCTTCATATTGTTAACCCCTTTTTATAAAAATGTATTTGCTAATACCTAATATAAAGGATGGCTACTGACAACATTATGTCAGTAGTGAAATTAAAGTTTTAACATTTTTTTTGCTTCATCACGGATTTTCTCAGAAAGAATTTTTGGCTCAAGTACTTGCACTTGGCTCCCCCAGCTAAATACCCATTGAAATACTTCGTCTATGTTTCTTGATTTCAAAAAAACGTGAAAACTGTTATCTCTATGCTCGTATGAATCTATAAAAAAGTAGCGGGACTCAATAATCTTATGTGCAATATGAGATGGAAACAATAAATGAACCGTAACAGTCCGATTGCTTTCAGGTTTATAGTTTTGTAAAGAAAAATCTTTCGGCTTTGTAAAGAATTCTTGTTCTTGCTGTAATGTATCCATTCGATCTAAACGAAAATTGCGTATTTGTTTTCGAAGTAAACAGTGGGCAACGATGTACCAAATTCCTGAAATATTGACTAAGCCATAAGGATGAACGGTCCGCTTTATTTTTGTAGTTTCTCTCGGTTTCCGATAAGAAAAAGAGATAGCTTGTTCTTTTTGAATAGATTCTTGCAATAGAAGAAGTTGATTTTCTAGTTTTTCTTGTTCAGATTGCTGATGTGAAAATATAGGAGAAAGGAAACGAAAAGTTTCTCGTAATTCCTGGGCTTTCTTTTGTTGATCAGCAGGGAGAACAATTTCAAGTTTCTCTTTTGCTGATCGTGCATGTACAGAAAAAGAAGAAGTGAAAGTTTTCTCGATATAATCACCGCCTAGTAAAAGAGTAACAGCCTCTTCAGGCGTAAGCTGAATGGGGGGCAAGAAATAACCATCCATTAATGAATAACCGTGACCAGGCATTGAATAAATAGGAACACCCGATTCGTTAAGTGCATCCATATCTCGATAAATCGTTCTTATACTTGTCTCAAATTTTTCCGCTAAGCTTTGTGCTGTAACAGTTTGTCTTCTTTGTAATTCAATTAATATAGCTAATAAACGATCGGTCCGATTCATGAAATATCTCCTTTTATCTTTAATAAATATGCCTCCTGTAAACTTCTAAAAGTAATATAAAATCCCCTCCCATTAACATACTTTTCCCTATGTATAATATTAATATAGTAAAATCATAAGAAGCCGTATTGCAGTTTCCAATAATATACTATATAATCAATTTAAGAAAACGTTTTCATGCAAAGGGGGAGAATTTCGTGTCGACTATAGAGGACGTGGCGAAATTAGCGGGGTTATCAAGGACAACGGTTTCTAGGGTGATTAATAATCATCCATATGTTTCAGATGAGAAGAAAAAAAGGGTTCAATTAGCAATGAAGCATTTAGGCTTCGTTCCTAATTCTGCGGCGAGAAGGCTTCGTAAACAAAAAACGGAAACAATTGCGGTGCTAGTTCCAAGGATTACAAATCCTTTCTTCAGTAGATTTATTGAAGCAATCGAGATTGCTGCTTCTGAACATAAATATAAACTGATTATTTGTCAAACAAGATATTTACCGGAAAAAGAGATGGAGTATTTACAATTATTATCTACGAAACAAGTAGATGGGATTATTCTATGTTCACTAGAAAATCCGTGGGAAGATGTAGAGCCATACTTACAACACGGTCCAATCGTGTTATGTAATGAATATATTGAGGAAGCAAATATTCCAACAGTGAAGTTTGATCATGCGCAAGGAGCATACATAGCTGCTAAGCATGTGTTAGAACAAGGATATCGTAATCTTATTTTTTGCCGTGGTAACGAAACCAAAGTGGTTAGCCAACAGCGAAAAATGGGCTTTTTACGTGCAATAACGGAGAAGAGCCGCCAAGTAGAAGCGATTGATTTTCTTGAAAACGCTTTCTCTTGGGAAGATGGAAAACGAATATTCCATGAAGTATTAAAGGACAAAAAAAATCCTACCGCGATTTTGGCAGGAGGCGATGAGGTAGCAGCTGGAATTATTTCAGAGGCGAAACGCCATGACTGGACCATTCCAGATGATCTCGCTGTTATCGGTTTTGATAATCAAATTTTATCACAGATTACAGAGCCAGGTATTACGACAATTGAACAGCCAATCGATGAGATGGCCCGAAAAGTTGTCGACCTGATGATGGATAAAATCCATACGAAAAATTATCGAAAAAAAGAATTGTATGAGTTTGAACTGGAGCTCTTGGTGAAAGGTTCAACGATGAAGGATACGATGTTATTAGCCTAGTAGACTATGTCTGCTAGGTTTTTTTCTGTTCACAAACTACTATTCTTCGTGAACGCAGTCATCACATTTGTTATGGTATGCTTCGTGTTGCTCATCAATTTCTTTCCCACAGTGCGCACAAGTTTTCGTCGGTAAATTTCTGAAAAACTCCATTGGTTGATCGATCATGTCAATCCCTCCATTTCCATTTCTTACTATCATTGTATTAGTACAAAAAACAAAAGTCAACAACTGTTTTATAACAAAATTGAAAATTAATGAAAAAGTTTAGGAAATGGATTATAGTTAACAATGTAGAATGTAAGTGAAACATGCATTTCTACTCGGTTTTAGAAAGGATGGATACATATGAAAATGACTGTTGTCGGCTTTTGGGGCGGCTTTCCAGAAGCGGGAGAAGCAACGTCGGGGTATTTGTTTGAACACGATGGTTTTCGTTTACTTGTAGACTGTGGTAGTGGTGTACTAGCACAGCTTCAAAAATATATAACACCATCTGATATAGATGCAGTTGTACTTTCGCACTATCATCACGATCATGTTGCAGACATTGGGGTATTGCAATATGCGAGATTAATTACGAGTGCGACAAAGGGACAACTACCGGAACTACCAATATACGGTCATACGTTTGATGAGAGTGGATTCCATTCTTTAACGCATGAACCGCATACGAAAGGAATCGCGTACAATCCAGAAGAAACACTTCAAGTTGGACCGTTCTCGATCTCATTCTTAAAAACTGTTCATCCTGTTACATGCTTTGCGATGCGTATTACAGCAGGTAATGACGCTGTAGTATATAGCGCAGATTCCAGTTATATTCCTGAATTTATTCCATTCACGAAAGATGCTGATCTTTTCATTTGTGAGTGTAATATGTATGCACATCAAGAGGCTGCAAAAGCAGGGCATATGAATAGTACAGAAGTAGCAAGTATTGCGAAAGATGCGAATGTAAAAGAACTTTTATTAACGCACTTACCGCATACAGGCAATCCAGCTGATTTAGTAACAGAAGCAAAACAAATTTTCAGTGGCCATATTACGCTAGCGCATAGTGGCTACGTATGGAACTCATGAGGTGATACGATGTTATTTATTGATAATAAAGGGATTACAGATCCTAGAATAAACTTAGCGATTGAAGAATATTGTGTGAAGAATTTAGATATTAACGAAACATATTTACTGTTCTACATTAATGAACCTTCGATTATCATTGGTAAAAACCAAAACACAGTAGAAGAAATTAATGCAGATTACGTAAAAGAAAAAGGTATTCATGTCGTTCGTCGTCTATCAGGCGGAGGCGCAGTATATCATGATTTAGGAAACTTAAACTTCAGTTTTATTACGAAAGATGATGGAGACAGTTTCAGCAACTTCAAAAAATTCACAGAGCCTGTAACGAAAGCGCTTGGTAAATTAGGCGTAAATGCAGAACTAAGTGGTCGTAACGACATTTTAGCTGAAGGCAGAAAAATTTCAGGTAACGCGCAGTTCTCAACGAAAGGTCGTATGTTCAGTCACGGTACGTTACTATTTGACTCTGAAATCGATCACGTCGTATCAGCACTGAAAGTAAAAATGGATAAGATCCAATCCAAAGGAATTAAATCAATCCGTAGCCGCGTTGCGAACATTACAGAGTTCCTAAACGAAGAAATGACGACAGAAGAGTTTAGACAACTTCTTCTAGAAACAATTTTCGAAGGAGAAACAGAAATTCCAACGTATGAATTAACAGAAGAGGATTGGAAAGAAATCCATAAACTTTCTGAAGAGCGCTACCGCAATTGGGACTGGAACTACGGAAAATCTCCGAAGTTCAACTTACAACATTCACACCGCTTCCCAGTTGGACAAGTTGACGTTCGTCTTGAAGTGAAAAAAGGAACAGTAACAGAATGTAAAATTTACGGTGACTTCTTCGGTTCACTAGATGTGCATGATATTGAAGAACGTCTAACAGGCGTACAATTTGATAAAGATGCATTCACTGCAGCTTTAGAAGGCGTAGATATCGCACGTTACTTCGGTAATATTACAACAGAAGATTTCTTACATTTGTTCTTCTAAAAATAAGGGGGGCTGCCGTAAAGGCAGCCTCTTTCTTTTTGCGTAGATTGTCACGTTTTGTCGGTAAGTCGATATATTTTAAAAATCGCTGATATATTTCGAGTTGCGGTCGATATATTTGGAAAATCGCCGATATAATTTTATATACGATAAAATCACAGGACATCTGCCTCTTATAAAAGAATATACATATTCAAAAGGAGGCGGATCGAAATGAAAAGAGTAATGTACGTTGTATTATTGCTCAGCTTCGTTATTGGAATAGCAGCTTGTAACGATGAAACGTCCTCAAGTCGCATACTTTTATCGATTGGAAAACCAGCGAAAGATAATGTTATATATTTTACGCATACAGATAACAGACGAAAGATACAGGAAATACAAGACATGTTTCAAAATAAGAAGTGGAAAAGAAATGAAACATTCAGCACTGTTAATAAGACACCAGATGTCGTCTTTTCAATAGATGAAGACAATGCAGGGTTACCGGCACTATATGTTACGGTGTATTTTCATGAAGATGGAGCGGACGCGATTAACTTGTTTGGAGAGCATACGACGTTAAATAAAGAGGAACTTACTAAACTTAGAGAAAAGATGAGTGCATATTATCCTAAAATGATTTTTGGTTTAGTTTCATAAATTACTTGCAAATAAAATTCCCTTATCCTTCCAAAGTAAATGAAGAGGAGGTGATCTGTTTATATGCAGTTAATGGAATAACACTTGCCACTTTAATTTTCTTTTAATATAATTAATTTAGAATTTTTAAATATTCTAAATTTTATAAAGGTGGGGTTTGTGTGAATCTCGTTCAATCTTTGGCTGAAACGGCGAAAAAGAAGGGGGATAAACCGGCTTATATATTTATGGATCAGTCGGTCTCATATGACCAATTAAACAAAATGGTCACAAGGTTTTCTAGCAATTTAGCAGAAATGGGCATTGGAAAAGGGGACAATGTTGCATTAGTTGTTGGAAATTCACCACATTTTTTGGTCGGTTTATACGGAACAATGAAAGCGGGAGCAACTGTTATTCCAGTTAATCCAATTTATACAGCAGACGAAATGCATTACATTTTACAAAATGGAGATGTAAAAACAATTATCGTACTCGACGTCCTTCTACCTGTTATACAATCTCTTACAACAAGACTTCCTTCACTTGAAAACATCATCATATGCGAAACCTCATCAGATTTTAACCATACAGAAACCGAAAAAATGAAAACGTTTACTACAATGATAGGGGCTGGAGATTTAACTTACGAAGGCCCAGAACTAGATGAAGAAGATGTAGCGGTTATTCTATACACTTCGGGCACAACTGGAAAACCGAAAGGCGCTATGTTAACGCATAAAAATTTATATAGTAATGCGAGCGATGTGGCATCGTATTTACAATATACGGCTGATGATCGCGTCGTTGCGGCACTGCCAATGTTTCACGTATTCTGTTTAACAGTGGCGGTCAATGCACCGATTGTGAACGGGGCAACGATTTTAATGTTACCGAAATTTAGCCCGAAAGAAGTATTCCGTATTTGCCGCACGTACGAACCGACAATTTTTGCCGGTGTACCGACAATGTATAATTATTTATATTTATTCGAAGAAGCAAGCGCAGAAGATGTGAAGACGCTTCGCCTTTGTATTTCAGGTGGTGCTTCAATGCCTGTTGCTCTTCTGCAAAACTTTGAACAACGTTTTGACGTTATCGTTTCAGAAGGATACGGTTTATCAGAAGCATCACCAGTTACTTGTTTTAATCCACTAGATCGTCCGCGTAAGCCAGGGTCAATCGGTACAAATATTTGGCATGTAGAAAATAAAATTGTAAATGAACTTGGGGAAGAAGTACCTGTTGGTGCAGTTGGGGAATTAATTGTTCGCGGGCCTAACGTTATGAAAGGATATTATAACGCACCAGAAGATACAGCTGCGACATTAAAGGACGGCTGGTTGTATACAGGAGACTTAGCGAAAATGGATGAAGAAGGTTACTTCTATATCGTTGATCGCAAAAAGGATATCGTCTTAGTTGGCGGCTATAACGTATATCCTCGTGAAGTAGAGGAAGTATTGTACATGCACGAATCAGTGGCGGAAGTTGTCGTAATCGGTGTTCCTGATGAAAACTTAGGAGAAGCAGTGCGAGCGTACGTCGTTCTGAAACAAACGAACGTAACAGAAGAAGAACTGATGCATTACTGCACATTACATTTAGCAAAATATAAAGTACCAAAGAGTATTGAATTTTTAACAGAACTGCCGAAGAATACGACAGGCAAGTTGCTGAGAAGAGCTTTGAGAGAAAAAGCGATGCAAGTTTAAATATAGGGGCAACCATCTTTATGAAGATGGTTGCCTTTCTATTTTTTAGCATTGGTTAAGCTATGGTGCCATATATTTAAACCGTAATATGACTAATAAGGAGGAGATATAAGTGGAACAGAAGGAATTACGTTTACGGCGAGTGCAGTATCTTATTTGTGACATTATGGATGAAATGAATGCTGAAAGTGAGAAGAAAAACTTAGAGGTTTTGCAGCAAGTCATTGATCACCTTTCAGGAGCGATAGGTGATTTAGTTGATCCATCAAGCTCGTATTCTATCGATTATTTAGAACGGAAAGTTCATACAGCGCATTATTTACTTTTTAATAACGAGCGGAAAGCGTACTTATGTAGGAAATAATAGTATTATTTTTATTTGACATTGATAATCATTATCAATATGATAGTTGTGTTAAGTATATTTATATAAAGGGAGATGTCATATTGATAATGATTAAGAAAAAATATATGAATGCATTCGTTATAGCAGCAACGTTAGTAGTTCCATTTAGCGGTATGATGGCACCGATTGCGAAAGTAGAAGCGGTAGTAGAAATGAAAGCAGCTAGCAAATTAGCAGATGGTACGTATGACGTTATTTTAAAGACTTATAAAGATCAAACGAATGATACATCAGTTGCTTCTACATATTTAAAAAATGCAAAAGTAACGATTCAAGGTGATAAAAAAATC
Source organism: Bacillus cereus group sp. Bc061 (assembly GCF_027715825.1). Lineage (NCBI taxonomy): Bacteria > Bacillati > Bacillota > Bacilli > Caryophanales > Bacillaceae > Bacillus > Bacillus cereus group sp. Bc061. The sequence continues at coordinate 264,174 of NZ_JAQFTZ010000004.1, read as the reverse complement.
GTTACGTTAACAGTTCAAGATAGTAGCTATTTCCAGTATCTTAGAGTAGAAGATACGAATAAAGTAGGGACATTCCATGATGTAAAAGTAATTTCCGAAGATAAAGCAAATAACGGTACGAAAGTTGTTCAATTTGAAATTGATGAGTTTTCGAAAAAATATAATATGCAAATGCATATATTAATTCCAGCAATTAAATATGATCATACATATCAAGTACAGTTTGAAATCGATGCGAGTGCAATTGAACAGAAGCCTAAATTCTCTGACGTACCAGCATGGGCACAAGAATCAGTTCAATATTTAGTAGATAAAGAAGCAGTACACGGTAAGCCAGATGGTACGTTTGCACCAGCTGAAAATATTGATCGTAGTTCCGCTGCAAAAATAGTAGCAACTGTTTTAGGGCTAGAAATTAAGAAAGATGCAAAGCCATCATTCCTTGATGCACAAAATCACTGGGCAACGCCGTATATCGCTGCTGTTGAAAAAGCAGGTATTGTAAAAGGTGATGAGAAGGGAAACTTTAATCCGAGCGGGTTAATTAACCGTGCATCAATGGCTTCTATGTTAGTAAATGCATATAAATTAGAAAGAAATGAAAATATAAAACTACCGAAAGAATTTGCTGACTTAAACAATCATTGGGGTGCGAAGTATGCCAATATTTTAATCCAAGAAAAGATTTCAATTGGAACAGATAATGGCTGGGCTCCAAATAAAGCGGTAAGTCGTGCGGAAGCAGCACAATTTATTGCGAAGGCGGATAAGTTGAAGAAATAAATGAAATAGAATGAGAAATGAAGGCGCACAACGTTCACTTTTGTGAATGGATTGTGTGCTTTTTTGTTGTGGGTTTCATTAATGGGATAGAGGTAGATAAAGTATTGCCTCTTTGGATAAGGGGGAATACTTTATTTCAATTTAGAAGAGAGAATAAAGGAAAAGTTTGGTTTGATAATATTCGTTTACTAGAAGGAAACGCTCTTATTAAAAACGAGTACGACAACGACGGAAATGTTATTGCCGCGTATGATGAAGAAGGGCAGAAGAATACATTCACATACGATGCATCAGGAAATAAAAAGAGCGAAACCGATGAAAAAGGAAATACAAAACTATATGATTACAACAAAGATAATCTATTAACGAAGGTTACATTAAAAAATGGTACCTCTGTAAATTATCGTTATGATCATAATGGAAACACAACAGAAAAATCTGTCATGTTTGGTGGGAAAACACAAACACACAAATATGAGTATGATGTAGATAACAAAAATACAGTGTATATCGACGCGTTAAACCGTCGTATTGAACATACGTATGATGAAAATGCAAACAAGATTAAAACGAAAATGCCAAATGGTTCTATCTTAGAGTCTGTATATGATACAGCTGATCGCGTTGTTGGTGAAAAGCGCAACGGAAAAGATTCATTTACATTTGAACGTGATCAAAATGGACAAGTTACGAAAGTAAAAGACCATGTTAACGGTGTAGAACGCACGAAAACATACGACAAGGCTGACCGCGTTACAAGCGCAACAGATAGCCGAGGCGGAAAAATTGACTGGGCATATCACGATAAAGCAAACAGTAAGACAGAAAAACTAAAAGAACAAACAGTAACACAAGGCGGATACACAAATAAAGTATCGTATGACTACAACACGTTAGATCAAAACATTCGTGTAACAGACGGTTCTCAAACGTATCGCTTTGATTATGATGATCAAGGAAATGTTCGTACGTACACAGCTGGAAATGGTTCAGGCTCGACGTTTAACTATGACCATGCGAACAAGATTAAAGATTTAGTAGTCGGTACATCAAACAGTATTCTACTTTCGGAACGATATGAATATGACCAATCAGGTAACCGTACGAAGATTAAACATGAAGGTGCGGGCGGAAAAGTAACAGAAACAAACTTTGTATATGACCCGATTAACCAATTATTAAATGAAGCACTACCAAACGGAACAAGTAAATCTTACACATATGATGGATTTGGAAACCGTACGAGTGTGAAAGTTGTAGAGAATGGAAAAGAAACAAAGTCTATAGCGGCTCCTCATATAGCACGCCATGCTGCTAAGCAAGCAGCAAAAAAAGCAACCAAAAGAGCTATCTTAGAAGCTAATAAGAGAGCAGGAGCAAGGGCTGAGGAACTTGCAAAGTCGGCATTACAGGAAAAAGGCTATAATGTATTAGGAAGTCAAGTTAGTATTCGTACTTCTAAAGGTATTAGAAGAGTTGATCATTTAGTTAGAACGCCACGTGGAAAATTACTGGCAGTAGAAGTTAAAGCTGGTAATGCTAGAAGAAGTAAGATGCAATTAATCAAGGATCAACTAATGAGGAAAAAGGGAGGACGTATTACAGGAAAGAATGCTCCAAAGGATTTGAAAGGACAAATTCATAAAATACGAACTGTTGTTGTCTCCCCTAAGTCTAAGTAAGGAGGATATTACATGAACAAAAAAGAATTAAAATTAAAGCTACTGCAAAATCTAGGTGAAAGCTTAAAAGAAGATGGTTATAAAGTTAGGATTACACAACAAAGTTTTGTGAAAAAATTTGATAAAGGAAAAATTAGTATGCATTTAGCTTTTATCGATCATCCAGAAGATTTTCATGTGACGGTGGATGTGGGAATTCGGTTTGACGAATTAGAGAATATGAAAAATCAATGGGATGAAGGTTTAACAATTAAAGAGAAAAAGGAAACCTATACGATTGGGGTTGAGTTAGGGAATTTAGTCCATAGGGAGCAAAAAAGATGGTGTGTTGAAAAGGAAGCCGATATTTTGCCTGTTACCATAGATATATTAAAAGAGATCAAACAATATTTCATTCCATATATTGATAAGTATGTAGATATAGAAAATGTATTTGATTTATGTGTAAGAGATGATGACGAAGCTGCATTACTAGGTACAACATTTGAGGGATATCGAGCGCAAAATGCTATTGGATTAGCTTTATTATTAAATAAAGAAGAGATGTTAGAGCAAATCATTGAAAAGAAGAAAGAGTATTTAAAGACGCGGGATAAATTTCAATTGGAGTTATTTGAAAACTTTCTTTTTAATATGAATTTAAGATAAGTGAATTTAGTTATTTCTTGTAATGATTATAGTAGGTTTAATTGTTGATATTTAGATGCCCTTGCTAGAAAAACATTAGACTCTGTTTTTTATTAATTATAAATATTAGCATCCTCTATAAGGAATCATTCAAAGTTTTTATGATTATATACAAAACCTTGAATGTAACTTATGGGGGATTTTATTTACAGATTGTGTAATGCGGAAAAGTCTATATTGAATTTTATTCGGTTTGATAGTACCTGAGAGTGGTGATAACACACGGTAATCTTGTGCGTCAGCGATAGACTGCGCTTTTGATAGCGACTAATCCAGTGATTTTAGTTAGCTTGCCTCTTTGTCGGAAGTGTCAAAGAATAATTTATTTTTATAAGTTAAATGATTAAGAAGTATTATTATAAAATACTAGATAGATGCTTTTTATTAATTTAATATATTTGAGCTCAATTATATTATGTGAAATAGGAGTGAGAATTTTGTTCGAAACAATAGTTTACGATAAAGCTAAATATCATTATGAAGGAGATTTCCCACAAGAGTTACCGATGGAGCAAGCATTTGTACATACTGGAATGTTCTTAGGTTGGATTATTGATAATCATTTATTTAGTGATGAATTCTTAGAAGAGACCGAAGAGGAAATTAATAAATTTAAACTTAGAAAAATGACTGGAACTCAGGTTTATATGTTCTGGGATGGGGTTTTAAGCGATGACATGTTAAATGATGAAGGGAATCAATTTACAATAGATTATTTTGATTTTGAAAAAGGTTTATATTTAGATGATTATGATGATGTGTTTTTAGAGTGTGATACATTATATCAAGTGCAAGATACTTGGGGAAATTACTTTAAATTAAAAGAAGTGATCGATACTAGGTATAAGGAATGGAAAAAACTTAAAAGTAACGGATAAAGAGGACTTTAAGTAATGGAATATTTTTTGTTCCAAATGAAGGTTTATTATATGCTGTAGAAAAAGGAGAGAAACAATGAAATTCCCAAAAGATTAAGATGGACAAGTATTAAATATGTTATATAAACAAGGTATAGATTTTAATAAAAACACATAGTAGATTTCTTTATTGCAATTCCTGATCAAGAAAAGGGAGAAAAAGTACTTGTTAGATTACAGGCATTGGGCTTAAATTGTGAATTAGATTATAATGAAGAATTTGAAGATTGGACCTGTACTTGTTCTAAAGAGATGTTCTTAATTTATGAGGATATCGTAGAGATGCAAAAGGAAATGAGTACCTTAAGTGAAGAGTTTGCTGGATATACAGATGGTTGGGGGACATTTGTATAAGAATGAGTTTGTTTATAATAATATGCTAAATTAGACTGGATAAAGAAATATTTGTGGAAAGAAGAGCCATTATCTGCTCTTCTTTCTTTATGTATAGATAGATTTTGGGTAGTGGAATCAGAAGGACAAACGTCTACCACTAACCCATGTGGTGATGTCGTTGCGATAACAAACTAGGATAAAGAAGTTGTAGCAACATATGAATATGATTCGTGGGGTAATGTATTAAAGAGTGAAGTAAAAGGTATCGCAGCAGACAATCAATTTGGATATGCGGGATACATGTAGGATAAAGAAATTGGGATGTATTATCTGATTGCGAGATACTATAATCCAGAGCATGGTGTGTTCTTATCGGTGGATCCTGATCCGGATGGGCATTGGGCAATGGCTGCAGGCATATATTTCGTACCAGGTTTGGGACAAGCGGCATTATTAGCAACTATAGCGGTTGGTGGTGCATATGCGGCTTGGCGTATTGGTGCAAAAATCAGAGTCATGCAGGCCCGTAGTAAACCATCTGGACCAGACCCGAAGGCAAAGGGAAGTCCACATACAAGATATAAAACTAAAAATGGAAAAGTGACTGAATACGCAACTTATGGACAAGGAGGAGTGTTGAGGAAACAATTTCGTGGAGAAGGAAAACCGCATGGTGATGTTCCACGACCAAATGTTAAAACTAAAAATCAATACAATAGAAACCCTATAACTAAGAAGAAGTATCCGAAAGAAAAAGTGAGAAAACCATTTAAAAAGGAATATCCAAGAGGGTATTAAAATGAATATAGTTATTGAAGAATACTTGTATTCATAACAGGAAGGAGGGATGGGCATGAAATATTATAACGGTGGATTTATGATAATTTCATATGAAAAAGAGCTTATTTATCAAACTTGCATAATTGAGGGGCTGTCCTCGATTATTTTAACAATAAGTAATAGCGTACGGCCAACATTTCCTGATTATTGGTTTTTCCCTTGGGCCAATACAAATGAAAATGAATCGATTACTAAACTAATAAACTCAAGATTAAGGATCAGTAAAGAGGAGCATGAACAGGCGCGATGTTTTTTAGATACATTGATAGAGGAAAAAAGGTTCTCCTGGCCCAATGTTTTTAGGGATTTAGAGGATGCTAGATTTTTTAAGAAAAACTATTTAAAGGGTATAGAGGATTTGGAAATTGTTAGTTTAAATCTTTCAGAAGAGTATCGGGCGGATTTTTTATTGAATGAGCGAGAAGAGAATGATTTTGATTGTTCTATATATCATTTTATGGAAGATGCATTGCCATTCTGTATCAATAACGATGAAATGTTAGGTTTTGATATATGTGGCTATAGTAACAATAATTTTTATTCGTTTATTCATAATAATTTACAGACGGATTTTAGAAAGTATGGTAAGAATTTAAATGAATTATCACTTATCGCTAATTATGAGGATGCACAATATGTTATTCATTTAATTGATAATCAAAAGATAGAGGCGGAAGAGATATTGTGGTATCCTTGGTTAATTTTGAGGTGCTCATAATTTATAAAGAAAATATAAAAGATTTTTAGGGTTATATAGGTTTTGAGAGAGTAAGATATATTGTTTGTAGATAAATAAATTATAATTGAGGGTAAGCGTCAAACTTATTAAAATTAAGGGATTTTGACGCTTATTTTTTTTATATGGAGTTTGAGAGGGTTATAATCTGTTGTGGATAAATGAACTCTGGTTATGTAACCTCGCATATTATAAATGTCAACTAGATAATATGCGAGGTTAAGTTTGTATGAAAAGGATTTTATATAATTTAAACTTTTTTCCTACAATATTTTAATTTCCTAGTTCATACTTAAATTGAACATAAACACAAATGGCGTAGAACGAAAACATACGACAAGGCTGACCGCGTTACAAGCGCAACAGATAGCCGAGGCGGAAAAATTGACTGGGCGTATCATGATAAAGCAAACAGTAAGACAGAAAAATTAAAAGAACAAACAGTAACACAAGGCGGATACACAAATAAAGTATCGTATGACTACAACACGTTAGATCAAAACATTCGTGTGACAGACGGTTCTCAAACGTATCGCTTTGATTATGACGATCAAGGAAATGTTCGTACGTACACAGCTGGAAATGGTTCAGGTTCTACATTCAACTATGACCATGCGAACAAAATTAAAGATTTAGTAGTAGGTACATCAAACAGTATTCTACTTTCTGAACGATATGAATATGACCAAGCGGGTAACCGTACGAAGATTAAACATGAAGATGCAGGCGGAAAAGTAACAGAAACAAACTTTGTTTATGACCCAATTAACCAATTATTAAATGAAACATTACCAAACGGAACAACTAAATCATACACATATGATGGATTTGGAAACCGTACAAGTGTGAAAGTTGTAGAGAATGGAAAAGAAACAAAATCTATAGCAGCAACATTCAATGATGGGAATCAACTTGTAAAATTCGGGAACGAATCGTTAACGTATGATGCGAATGGAAATCGTACATCAGATGGAAAGTACAAGTATACATGGAATGAACATGACCAAATTGTAGCTATTACAAAACAAGGTGAAAGCAATGCATTCGCAACGTATAAATACGATGAAAACAATCGTCGTATTGAAAAGAGTATAAATGGTCAAGTAACACGTTATTTCTATGATGGAGATAGTATTAATCCGTTATATGAGACGGATGGTAGTGGAACTGTACTTCGTCAATATGTATACTCAACAAGTGGTACGCGTCTAGCGATGAAATCAAAAGGACAAACGCTATATTATCACTACAACCCACGTGGTGATGTCGTTGCGATGACAGATCAAAATAGAGAAGTTGTAGCAACGTATGAGTACGATTCATGGGGTAACGTATTAAAGAGTGACGCAAAAGGTATCGCAGCAGACAATCCATTTGGATATGCGGGATACATGTATGATAAAGAGATTGGTATGTATTATCTGATTGCGCGTTACTATAACCCAAATCATGGTGTGTTCTTGTCTGTGGATCCTGATCCGGGTGATGAAGATGATCCGGTTACGATGAATGGGTATACGTATGGTGATAATAATCCGGTGATGAAGGTGGATCCGGATGGGCATCTTGCATGGTGGATCGCTTCTGGAGCTGTTGGTGGAATTGCTAATGTGGGCAGTTATGTAATAGGGCATTATGCAAAACATAAAACTTTAAAAGGAATGAATTATAAAAGACTGGGTAAGGATTTCCTTTGGGGGGTAGCCGGTGGTATTATAGGAGGATCAGGAGGTCATGTTGCTAGGCATTTAGGCAAAGGAGCTCGTTTATTTGTTAGTACTCATACAGCAGTACCTGGGTATGCTGTAGCGAATGCTGGAAGTGGTGTACAAAGAAAAGGGCAAAGTGGTTATAGTGGAAAAGGTATGGCTCGAGATGTAGCATATTCTATGACTGGAAGTAAAGGTTATTTAGGATTAACCTTTGCTACTGCATATCGTGATAATCGTTCTACTAAAAATGTAAGTAGTAAGAAGAAAAATACAAAAAGTAATAAAAAGGCTGCTAAAAAAAGGCGAAGATAGTTTTTAATAGAAAATTGAGGTTAGTATATTAGTTAGAAGTTATTTTATTATTATGAGTAAGATGAATGTTTATGAATAATATCCATTAAGTGAAAATATATTTTTCACTTAATGGATAAGGTCCTTTAAAAAATAATAAAGTAGGAGAGATATATGGAAGACATTTTTTTTATGGTACTATGTTTTTTTATAGCCTGTGGAATTATAATTTTTGGAATTATAATAGATAAAGAAACTTTTAAAAAGCAGCGTGTTAACTCACTGTTATTTTCTTTATTAACACCATTCCCAATCGTACTGTCTTTCAGTTTTTATTTGTTTAAGATATTTTCAATCGGTGTAGGAGTAGCTATATTATATTCGATCTTTTATGATGTATATAGTTATTTTGGATTATAACTTAGTGTGTAAGTACTTGAGAGGTTAAGGAGAAAATAATTATTGATGATAATATAAGAATTTAAAAAGAAAGAAGAGCTGAAATGCAGTGTCCCCTGTCAAGTAGACAGGGAGCACTGCAAACTTTTAAGCTCTTCCTTTTTTATATGTTATAAATTAGGATATTCTTTAGAAGTGCTCTATACGGCTGAATGTACATCACAGTTTACGATAATATTCAATTATATATAATTGAAATAAGATCTTTATAAAACAGTATGCATCTAATTTTTAAATGGGGTATTTTTGGGGGAATACATTGTACAACGTGAATATATCGCTTTTTCCTTAAAAGGAGCTTGAAAATAAGTGGGATAACAGTAATCAGCTATACGAACGAGCTAGAAGGAGAAACCATGGACACATACATCGAAATACACAAGCCTGCAACGGAAAAAAACGAATATTTTCTAGTGTTGGATGAACATGATAATTTTGAAAATGATAAAATCCTGAATTTGTTATCAAAAATTAATAGATATATAGTTGATGTTGATACAAGCATGGAACAATTTATGAAAACAATGATGTCGAAATTTCATTTATATATTTTAGTGAATTGTGAAGGGATTCAAGAGGAATTAACAAAGGTGCAAAATTACATTTGGGAAAAAGAATTAAAAGAGTTAAACTGGAAAAAGTCGATTGTGAAGAGCACAATTTTAATAAACCAGTATGATCCTGCAACTGATATTTTCGATGTGATTTCTCCTGTATGTATGGAAGGGAGCCTCATGTTCCTTTTCTCTGAAAAAGAAGTAAACGATAATGAGTTAGAGAGTATCATAAAACATATAAATTTTGATCGGACAAGAGTATATTTCAATAAAGAAACAATTGAACTGGCGGGGGAAATGGGGTATATAGTAGGGCATTTTGAAGATGAGTATTATGTAGTATCTTTACGTTCGGAAAAGCAAGTATTTGTTTGTTATGCGGAAGAACGTGTTATGGATTAGAATGAAGCCGCAAAACATGAAGTTTCTACATTGAGAATGAAAATGCACCTGAATTTTTGGGTGCATTTTTTACAACCTTTATGTGTAGAATCAATGAGAGGATTTTATTATTAGAGGAAAATAGTTTCAATGAAAAACAGTTAGAGTGTTATAGGAGAGAATAAATGGAAGCAGTACTATTCAATGAATTAAATTATACGTTACAGGTCGGAAAAATTCGTATATTTATACCGGATTTTAGTTCAAAGGAATATATCATTTTTGAGGATTTAGCCGGGATTTTAGATTTAGAGACAAATTATGATGCAATGGTTTTTGTACGAAAGCAAGTTAAAGAAGCAGGAATAAAAGGTAAAGTCCGTTTTGATTCAGAGAGTAATTTTGTGGAAATATATTCAATTTATGGAAAGACAATGTTGCAAGTTGCGATTTTAGTGAATGAACTTATAGACGAAGAATTTACATTTACGAATCAAAGAGAGTATGAGCAGTTCATAGGATCTTGGAAACGACCTAAAAAACAAAAATGGAAAGTTGGGGATGTATTTTCTATCCCTTTACCAAATGAAACATATTTTTTCGGACAAATTGTTGAATTGATGGAAGACGTGTTTCCTTTATGTGTTATATTTGATTCGCATTTGAAAACAGTGCCTACTAAAGAGGATATCGATAATGCTAACATTTTAACAGCTTTGATGCTTAATGGAATGGTATTTGACGATTATACTCTTAAGGTTATTTTTGAAATGGAAATAATGGGAGAAATCAATGAAAACACTAGGAGAAATCCAGTTCGAAATGTGACTTGGTCTACTTCTCATTTAATAGATTTCTGCATGGAATACAAGTTAGAAAAGAAACAAAAGTTTGTAGAAGAGATATCCGCTAATAAAAATTTTGTAATTGAGTATAACTGAAGGATAACAACTGTTATCCGTATTATAAAGTGGAGGCAAATATATGAATAAATTAGGGTTTAGAGTTATTCACGGGGAAGAGGGATATAGCCATTATTTTGGTGGAGAAACTTGGAAAGTTCCTATATGTCCGCAATGTAATGAACAAGTGCATCAAATATTTACCTTTGATTTGAATGATTCTAGATTAGAGGAACTTAAGACAGAAGAATTAAGAGAGTTGCCATTAATCACTTGCTTAAATTGTTCCTTATATGAAGATATACAAAATTTCAAAATAAATATAATGGAACGTTCTATACATACCATTACTCAAAGTGAGATGTTTGATTGGAAGTATGAATTAATTGATAAGATACCAGTTCCTTTGCCAAAATATGATATGAAATTAGTAACGATGGAGAATTATGATGTCCCTTGTGATGAAGATGAAAATGACCAAGCTTTAGATGCTATGGGAAGAGATTATATTTGTAGAATAGTTGGAGCGCCCCTATACATAGAAGATTCTATAGAGGCAACGTGTCCTTGTTGCTCGAAAAGTATGAACTATGTGGCTATGTTGACCGGAGAAGATTATGGGAATGAAGGGGGACTTACAGGAGGAATAACGTTTCAAATAGGAGAGAGTTTTTTATATTTCTATCTATGTAAAGAATGTTTAATCATACAAACTTCCATGCAGAGCACTTAAGTTTGTTCCGCGGTCTGAACGGTTTATTTGAATGAGAAGAGAGAGCGCACCATTTATAAATGTAGAAAAAGAATAAGTGATAATAGAACTTTTATCAATGGTTTGAGTTACGTTAGGATGTATAAAAGAGGTGGTATCAATGTTAAAACGAGAGCCTTCAAAGCTCGTAATAGAGGGGAATCAATTTTATATACCTTGGGTGTATTGTGTCATACAGGATAACTGTATTGTTGTGGATTCTAAATCTCGAAAGTTACAGTTTAAAATTGTATGTCCAACATATAAGACTTTAGTAGAAGATGATTATTTAGATATATATTTAAATAAGTACCCTGATTTTATTCATAAGGAACAAAGTTATTACTATAGAGAGTTTAATTTTCAAGAATCGGAATTTAATATAGAGGGAGAAACTTTTACGGTCCTTAATGGAAACATTCGAATTAGTTATTTATCAATAAGGACTTTTTCTATAGCAATGGAATTAGAATTAAGAGCGAGTAATGATTTAAGAACGATGGCTACTTTATATTTATATCCCCTTATTAAGGAATCAGTAACGAGTGAGAGAAATATGTACTTTAGCAATCTTATTCCTAAAATAGTGAAAGAGGCAGGATCGCCGGTGGGTTCAATTAATGGAAAACCGATAGAGGAGCTAAGTCTTGAAGATTTTTCTTTTTCATCCATTTGGGAATGGGACTTAGAAAATGAAAGCTTTGAGTATCAAGATGAATCTTGGATTAGACCATCAACTGTTAAGAGTATATTTGAATTAGATAATACGGATGTCTTTATAAAAGCAGACTTATTATTAGAGGACGATGATAGTTTATACAAATGTATTTTAAATATAGATGTAGACCAAATAGCGCAGACTTTTTCTGTTATAGAAGGGGCTGCATTTATAAATGAAGAGTATATCGATTTGAGAGATTTTTTATTCAATCCAAAAGTAAATATACAAAAGATAGTTTTTTATATTCAAGATCAAACATTTGAAAAGATGAGTCCAATAAATTATAGAAAGCAACAATGGGATTTAACATTTTCTTGGAGTAAGTAAGGTAAAGTATATAAAATTATAATGGAGGATAAGCGTCAAACTTATTAGAATTAAGGGAGTTTGACGCTTATTTTTTATGTTTAGAATCAATGAGAGGGTTTTTTATCTATATGAAAGATATCGTATGCAAAGAGTTAATCAGTTTTAAGTCTATTGTTGAAGCTTTGAAAAGAAAGTATTAAAAGAATTTGGGTTAGCGAAAAATACAAAAAAGGTAATGGGCCGGAATTCCTGATAGTTTATCTAAAGGGAGAATTACAGAAATTAAAGATGTTCGAAAGATATCATATTCCAAGCAGTAAATTAGCAAATAAAAAAGAACAATTGTGAACCAGATTCTTTTTTATAATTAATGGGCTATAAACTGAAAAAACTTGAGGAAATTTATAAATCTTTCTATTCAAAATGAATTATAACTATTTTTTTGAATAATTGTGCTGTAATTTAATGTCTTCTCTACTAGCAAATAGGAAAAGAAACAATTGTGAAACTGGTTCTTTTTATAATTAATGAGCTATAAATTGAAAAACCCGAAAAAATATATTGAATATTCTGTCTTTTATTGTTAAAATTTGTATTGTATTACCAATAATTTGAAAAGGGGTTGTTAGTTTGTTTATAAAAACATTTAGCATCCCTAATAAATAAGGAATAAAAATTTGTTCCCTTTCAATTCAAGTATATGAAGTGTTTCTTTTTCCTGAATTTGTTGTAAAAACTAGTTCATTAGGCTACCGTCAGTAGAGAATCTCTACTAATGGTAGCTTCACTTTATAGGAAAGGTTAGGCTAACATGAAAAAAAATTTTGCACAAACATATTTAACGATACCGTTCCACCTATTCTTATCGTTTATTATTATTATATTTATCGGCACATTACCGCACTTATTTATTGGGATGAAGATTGACTTTAACAATTACCTGCACACACTTACGGACGTCACCTCTAAATTAATAGGATGGGATCCATTAACTTACACGAAATTTGCAAAACCCCTATTTCCTCAAATTCTAATTCAATATGGAAACACGATTATTATCTTTTTAGCTGCTCTTTTTATTTCCGTATTAATTTCTTTTATGACTGTTTATGCCTTGTTGCTACTCCCTGTAAAAAAAAGAGAAAGAATAAAATCATTTTTTTTACTATTAGAAGCAATTCCCGATATTTTTATTATTTTATGTCTCCAATTACTTGTCGTTTGGATTTATAAACAGACCAACTTTTTAATCGCAAATATAGCTGGCACAAAAGACAACTCAATCTTACTATTTCCAATTATTTGCTTAAGTTTTCCAACTATTCTTATGTTTAATAAGCTACTCTTGCTACGTTTTGAAAATGAATTACAAAAAGATTATACCTTGCTAGCACGCGCCAAAGGATTTGACACGTTTTATATTCTCAATCGTCACGTTCTAAGAAACGTCTTTTTAAGTACTCTCTACTTCTCAAAAACAAATATTTGGTATATGTTATCTAATTTATACATTATTGAATACTTACTCAATGTTCAAGGTATTTTCACATTTTTAAAAACGTATAATACCGAATTAGAACCAGCACCTGAAATATTTTGTGTTACATTGTTTTTAATTTACATTCCTATCTTTATTGTCTTTAAGCTTTTCAATATTTTCATACCTGATGAACTGAAAGGAGAATCTTAACATGTGGGCCCATTTAAAAAGAGATAAGTATTTCATAATTTGTATATCCTTTTTGCTTCTATTAATCATAGCAAGCATTGGAAATTCCATATTCTTTGATGGGAAAGTTCGCCAAACATCGATTCTATATGATGAAAGTGGTAATGTACACGCGGCACCATTTCCTCCTTCTTTCACTTTTCTGTTAGGTACGGATATGAAGGGATATGATTTATTACATAGAGTAGTAGATGGAGCGAAATGGACCATTGGTATATCGTTATTAATAGCATTTCTACGAACATTTATCGGGTTAGCAATTGGATTATTCTTCGCCTTTTATGTAAGAAAAAGTTTTAAGACACTTGAAGCTCTCTTTGATTGTTTTACAGTTGTTCCAATGACCCTCATTGGTTACTTTATTCTTGATACAGTATTGCGTTTTCAAAACGGGTCTCCAGTTCCCTCTTTCTTTGAACGAGCATCCTTTGAAATCATAGTATTAGTCATTCTCGCTTTACCCGTTCTTATATTTTATTTTGCAAAAGAGACAAAAAAGATACTGAACGAAGAATTTATAGAAGCTGCTACAATATTAGGAGGAAGCAAATTTCATCTCGCTATAAAACACATATTTCCAAATATATTTCCTATTCTAATCATTGTCATGATGCAACAATTTGTACAAACTTTAATCATTTTCTCTCATTTTGGTATTTTAGAATTATTTTTTGGTGGTACAATTCTTTTCTACGGAAATGAAGCTGAGTCAGTTAGCAATGAATGGTCAGGTTTAATTGGTCTCTATTTTCGTTCCCTCTCTGTTCAACCTTGGATTCCAATGGTTCCTATTACATTTTTCATCCTGACTATTATTACAGCACATATTATGCTACAAAGGATACAATTAGCATTTGAAAAACGACACATGAAACAAACATCTCAAGAACCAATAGAACAACTCAATACTTCTAATTTTACACAACAATTCCCCGCTAATTCATTTACACTCTATGATGACAAATAGCATTGGAGCAATATATTCCTATAGGGGAGTGTAAAACATCTTTTTTAGTAAAAAGGGATATTTATATGAAGAAAAAACTAGAGATATTGAAAAAAAACTAAAAGAATTTTAACCTGGGACAGCAGAGGAAATGAATGGTGAAAATTAAATGAAAAATAATTTGTAGAAAGAAGAGCTGATATCGGCTTTTCTTTTTTATAAATATCTTATATAGCTGATTGTTATGCAATAAATGTGCTAGATGGAGACGTTTGGCTCTATTATTCAGAATTTCCTTTAGTTCAAATGAAAGATAAAAAATTTCATATGTCGTGGAATGAAATAAAGGTAACTATGGAAATATGGTCGGAAAGTTTTGCGGTTGCTCAAGATAAAGTAGTGTTCATTACTTAAGATAAAAAGTTGGTTGTTTATGATTTAAATAATAATCATGTGTATGATATGAATCTTCGTAATGAACTTGGAGAACCGATTCAATTTGGTACTTATTATAGCCGCGGATCTGTTATGTATTTTCAGATGGATGATAGGCTGTATTATGTTGATACAATTAATATATGAGATGATAAAAAAGCGCACTCAACAATCTGGGTGCGCTTTTTCATAACCGTTATATATTCCTCTTCATCAACTCCCCAACTTGCGTCGCAACAAACGCAACATCACTATCAATTTCGTCTAACACGTAAGATTCTAAAATGCCCATTACAGCCGTTCCTAAAAATTTTAAAATGATGTGTTTATCGATGTTTTTATTTATTGATGCGTTTGTGTTTAACTTTTTCTCTATTTCACCCATGATGAAAGTTAATAACTTTTTTTGAAACGATAATGTGCTGTTACTTTTAAATAACGCCGCGAAAAATGGTTTGTGTTCTTTGAAGTATTCAAACCATATGATCGTTCCTTCTATAAACTCTTTGTTTTGCTTCTCATAGCATATTTCTTTTAATTGTTCTAAATGATCGTCCACAATTTTATCTAATAAATTGTACTTATCTAGATAGTGTAAGTAAAAAGTTTTTCTTCCGATGTTTGCTTTTTCTGTAATGTTTTTTACTGTAATTTCGTCAAAACCATCTGTAATTAACATCTCTATAAATGCCGATTGAATGGCGTTTTGTGATTTTATAATTCTTCGATCGATTTTCTCCATATGGTGTTCCTCCGTTGTTGATACACATATTTCGTTATGTGTGTATTATCACCCAAATGTGTAAATGTGGTCATTGAAACAAGGTGCTACTCACTTTATTATAAATATACACGTGAGTAATAACTCTCACAAGTGTAATATTAAAAATGAGATAAAGGTGGTTTTATATATGGCAGTTACGAAGAAAGATGTACGATTTTATGCAAGAGGTTTACAAGTTGCAGGCATTTTGAACATTCCTGAAGATGCTGAGGAAAAGAAACAAAATCCAGCGATTGTTTGTGTGCATCCAGGTAGTAGCTGTAAAGATCAAACAGCAGGATTGTATGCGGAAAAGTTAGCAGAACAAGGGTATGTAACACTTGCGTTTGATGCATCGTATCAAGGGGAAAGTGAAGGTGCACCGAGATATATGGAAGAGCCAG
Source organism: Bacillus cereus group sp. Bc061 (assembly GCF_027715825.1). Taxonomy (NCBI): domain Bacteria; kingdom Bacillati; phylum Bacillota; class Bacilli; order Caryophanales; family Bacillaceae; genus Bacillus; species Bacillus cereus group sp. Bc061. The sequence continues at coordinate 247,833 of NZ_JAQFTZ010000004.1, read as the reverse complement.
CTGCGCGAGTTGAGGATATTCGCTCAGCAGTAGATTATGTAACGACTCTACCTTGTATAGATGAAGAACGTATCGGTGTGTTAGGTGTTTGTGCAGGCGGTGGTTATGCGGTAAATGCTGCGATGACAGAGCGCCGCATTAAAGCGGTTGGCACAGTTGTTGGTGCAAATATCGGTCGTTTAAATCGTGAGTCTAACCCGATTGGTGTGTTAGAGGCAATTGGTAAACAACGTACTGCTGAAGCACGCGGAGCAGAGGTAATGATTACAAATTGGATTCCTAAAAATCAGGAAGAGTTAGCGGTAGCAGGTATGACAGATATAGATATTGTAGAAGCAGTTGAGTATTACACAACGCCGCGAGGTCAAAGTGTGAACTCGCCAAATAAGTTAAACTTTACGAGTATGGGATCGGTAATTGGTTTTGATGCGTTCCATTTAGCAGATACGTTATTAACGCAGCCGCTGCAAATTATTGTCGGTAGCAAGCAAGGTGCATTCGGTTCTTATAAAGATGGTCATGAGCTTTATGAGAAAGCAGCTTCAAAGAAGAAAGACTTACTTGTTGTGGAAGGCGCGAGTCACTACGATTTATATGATCAACCAGAACCAGTAAAAATTGCAGTTGAAAAATTAACAAGTTTCTATAACGAAAATCTGTAAAAGGAATGTTGTTTTGAATTGCACCTCTAATTGTTAGATTTGCGTCTAGCAATTAGGGGTTTTTATTGTGAAGATTGAAGTGCTTAATATTTACGCTATAAGTGCATAACAAGATATAATAGAAGAAATGAATAAGGAGGCTAGTTGTGAAGAATCTTCGTTATCTCAATATATTTACGATATTAATTATATACACACTACTTATGCTTTACATAGGCTGGAACGGCTGGGTTTGGCTTCATGCCGTATTTGGCTGGGAGTCTTGGGGATATTACGCTTTCGTTGTTGGCTTCATTTCCTATGCGTACATTCTCGTGCAAGTGTTTAAGTTTTTGCCATTTCTACGAACGATAGGTTCGATTTGGTTTGCGGTTATACAATACGCGCTTATGTTATTGCCGTTAGCTAATATTACAGTCTTTCTTTTACAGTTTGTAGTAGAGAAAGAAGCGGCAATTATTTGGACAGGGGCGGCTGTGTTAGCTGCATTTATTTTTATCTTTGCGTACGGAGTATTTAATGCATATAGCCCGGTAGTAAGAAAGTATGAGGTGCACATTCCGAAAAAAGTAGAGGGACGTAAAAGCTTACGCATTGCGATGGCTTCTGATATGCATTTCGGTAAATTATCTGGCGTTTCGCATTTGAAAAGGCTTGTTCGTCATGTAAATGAAATGGAGCCTGATATTATTTTACTGCCAGGTGATATTATCGATGATCATCCAGGTGTGTTCATTCAAAAAAATATGGGACATATTATGAAACAAATGAAAGCTCCACTAGGCGTATATGGTGTGTTAGGAAATCACGAATATTACGGGCGAGCAGTTCCAGAATTCCTGCAAGAGATGGATAAGATCGATATTCGCATTTTATTAGATGAAGTAATTACAATTGAAGATCAGTTTTATCTCGTTGGAAGAAGAGATAAAACAGAGCGAGATCGCCAAAGCTTTGAAAAACTTATGAGTACAGTAGATAAATCCATGCCAGTTATCGCAATGGATCACCAACCATTTGAGTTGAAACAAGCAGCGGATGCTGGCGTAGATTTACTATTATCCGGTCATACGCACCGCGGACAAATGGCACCAAACCATATTGTAACGAGAAGAATGTACGAACTAGACTGGGGATACGCACAAAAAGGTGCATTCCACGCAATTGTTTCTTCTGGGTTCGGATTTTGGGGGCCACCATTAAGACTTGGAAGTAGGTCGGAGATTGTACAGGTGGAGGTTACGTTTGAATAAGTGTATGTAATAGAGAGCTAATGGCTCTCTATTTTTACAAATAAAAAAGGCTCCATATAAGGAGCACTCAATAAAAATAAATGAATTAAAACAAATAACAGACATGTATAATATACAATATTAATAATTTAAAATCAATATATTTGAATTTAATATTTTATTGGTGTCGATTTCATAAAAGAGTTACGATTATAAGATAAAGGGGGATTATAAGTGATCATATCAGATGTGCTATACGGAGAATTTGAAGTGGATCCAGTAGTAGAAGAATTAATTGTAAGTAAGTCTGTGCAAAGGTTAAAAGGTATTCATCAAACTGGCGCAAGCTACTTAATAAATGAGGAATGGAATGTAACGCGCTTTGATCATTCAGTTGGCGTTATGTTGTTAATTAAGAAACTCGGTGGCTCAGTAGAGGAACAAATTGCTGGTTTACTGCACGACGTATCGCATACTGCTTTTTCTCATGTGATTGATTATGTTTTTGATAACAAAAATGAAAGTTATCATGAAGAAATATTTAGTGCTGTTGTGAAAAATTCAGAAATTCCAGCAATTCTTGCGAAGTATGGCTATAACTATGAAGAGATTTTGTTAGATGATTCGAAGTGGACGTTACTGGAAAGGTCAGCGCCAGAATTATGTGCAGATCGAGTGGATTATACGTTACGAGATATGTATACATATGGGTATATTTCTTTAGAAGAGGTTCATAGATTTTTAGAGGATATTATCGCAGTAGAGGGGAGAATGGTCCTTCAAAATATCGAAATAGCAGAGTGGTTTACAGAAACGTATTACAAAGAAGTCATCGATTTCTTTATGCAACCAATGAATATTTATGGAAATGATATGTTAGCAAAAACGCTAAAGTTAGCTCTACACAAAAAGGTTATTCATGCAGATGATTTTCTTCTTGAAGATGATGAGCTAATTTCGAAATTGCAGCAATGTAGTGATCCAGAAGTACATGCTTTAGTAAGCAAAGTTCATCCGAATGTAAAAGTAAAAGAAGATAAAAACGATTATGATTTGTATCAGAAAAATAAAGTACGCCTTATTGATCCTCCGATACTTCGTGAAGGGGAAGTCGTTCCATCGTCTGTTGTGTCAGAAAACATAAGACGGATGAGTGATAGCGCTTATGAAAAAGCGGTGAAAGGGATGTATGTGAAAGTGATTTCGGATTAAAAAGGAGAGCATCACTCCTAGATGCTCTCCTTTTCCCACATCACTGATCAAACCAATTCCAAACCTCAATATCTCCAAGAGTCGCATAACGTACGTGAGGTGAGTTTTGTAATTTTAACAATTCTTTCGACGGCCCAGTAATGACAATGCCATATACTTTTACGCCGTTATCTTTTACATACTCATAACGCTTATCTAAGTTCAGCTCTTTTTCAGGAGTCCAAGTAGTTTTGCTTACAGTTTTTTTATGCTCAGAAAGAATACGCATCATTTCGATTACTTCATCTTCTTTTGTCTTCGGTCGTTTTGCTTCATTATCAGGGAGATTTATATGTTCTGAAAATCCGATAACCTCTCCGCCATGTAGAATGAAATCTTCTTCATCTATTCTTTCTTGCCCTGTGTCTAAAGCGTACCATATAGGAGTGGGCGGCATTTCTTGTGCTTCAAATGTGCTATATAGAATGGATGCTAATTCTTGTAAAGTGTAAGGTTTGTCAAAAGATATCGCTACTTCTGCAACGGTGCCCTCATGTATCTTTCCGAGTGTACTCCAAACTTTTTTAGAGATTTCTTTCAAATGATCATCTTGCTTTATTTTTGGATGAACAAAGGAAAGTTTGTTGGAATAGGGTTTATTTGCCCATGATTGATTTGTGTCAGTTACAGATGATAAGAAGCTACGCGTTGTTACTGTACCAATTGGCATTTCTTTTTTACCGACCGTTTTAACTAAATTCATTTCAATTTCTGTACGGAAAAAGGGTTTAATCTTTGTACTGCCTCCAGTGGAACGACTATTTGGAATTGTTGCTTCTAGTGCGAGTGCTGGAATCTCATTTACTTCAACTAATTTTTTCATATTATAGAAGTAAAAAGAAGATGAGAAATGACCAACAAAATAGATTGCAATACAAACGGCAAGGACAAAGCTAACGGTTTGCCAACGTTGTTTCCATTTTATTTTCCAAAACGGAACTTTCAGGTTTTGTGGTGGTAGTTTTTTCTTTATTGTTTCACTTTTTGAAAGCAATTGATCTAAGTAAGCCTCGCATTCTTCACATGTCTCAATATGACTTTCTAACAGTTTCTGTTCATCATGCGTGAGCGTTCCGTTTGCGTACTTCTCCCATAGTTTTTTAAATTCTGTACAACCCATCCGTATCACTCCTTTATGCTTTTCATTTCTTTTCGACCACGGTGTAATTCAATTTTCACTTTCGCTAGTGAGAGACCGGTCATCTCTGCTATTTCTTTATATGAGAATCCGTAGTAATCTCGTAGTAACAGAACATTTCGTCTTTCAAGCGGAAGAGAAGATAAACCTTCTAACCAACTAGCAATCTCATGTTTTATGAAATAAGAGTGCTCTGTACTTGGCACGTTTGGTAAATGGAATTCTTCCACTGTAGTTGTTTTATATTTTTTCTCTTTTCGATACCAATCGATAAAGGCGTTGTAGGCAATTGTAAATAACCACGGTCTAATTTCTTCGCCTTTATAATAGTCAATATGGACGAGCATGCGGTAAAAGGTTTCTTGCATGAGATCTTCAGCAAAATGGGAATCTCCGGTTAGGGAGAGAAGATAGCGAAATAAATCTTGCATATGTTCTGAATAAATTTCTTCTAATGATTGTTTACGTTTCACTACATTTCCCTCCCTTCATACATAACAACGAAAAACATATAAAAAAGTTACAATTTTTTATGGAATTATAGTAAAAAACGTCAAGAATTGGATAGGATTCTCTTTTATCATAATACATATAAGGCAGGTGAACAGAGATGGAAAGCTATGAAACACAAATTCAAAGGTCCATTGATTATATCGAGGAAGATGTAATGGAAAAACAGACGCTGCGTAAGTTAGCTCGCATTGCAGGTTTTTCTGAGTCGCATTTTCATCGTGTATTCCAGGCGTTAGTAGGTGATACGGTAATGGAGTATGTTCGGAAGAGGAGGTTAGCCCGGGCAGCTTATCAACTTTCTCATACGGATGAAAAAATTATTGATATCGCATTTGAACATGGCTTTCAATCTCACGAAACGTTCACGAGAGCCTTTAAAAAATTATTTCAAATGACACCGAGTGAATATCGAAAGCAGGAAATAGAAACACCGATGTATTACAGCGTGAATGTAAAGCAAAGAAAATTAAATCCGTATTTAGGAGGCATACAAATGGAATATCGTATTGTAAATAAACCGGAATTTTTAGTGGCGGGTTATGAACTGAAGACGACAAGTAAAGAAGGGAAGAACCATCAAGACATTCCAGCATTTTGGCAAGAATATTTACAAAAAGATCTTGGAACGACAATTCCGAATCGTAAAGATACGAGCCAATGGGTAGAGCTTGGATTATGTACTGATTTTAATTTAGAAACAGGGGACTTCACTTATATTATCGGAATGGAAGTCACAGACTTTGAAAATGTACCAAATGAAATTGCAAAGCGTACGTTCCCAGCAGCAACATATGCAGTATTTACAACGCCGAAAGTTCCTCATGAAGAAATGGTATCGTCTATTCACCAAACGTGGAATGCAGTATTCTCAGAGTGGTTCCCGCATTCAGGATACGAACATTGCGGCGTTAATGAGTTTGAGCTATACGATGAGCGTTCCCATGCAGATAAAAGTGAGTTCGCTCAAATTGAACTTTGGATACCGGTGAAGAAGAAATAATAGATTGAGAGCGAGTCATTGAGAAATGGTTCGCTTTTTTATAAAGGGAGAGTGGGGATATGTTTCAAAAACTAGAATGTGTATCTATACATACGAAGGATATAGAAAAATCCGTTTCTTTTTATAAAGAAATGGGAATGGAGCAAAACTGGGTTATAGAAAGAGAATTAGAAGAAGGGGCTATTTGGACGCTAATAGGATTGAAGTTTCCAGATGAGAAAAGTTCAGAGTTAGTAATAAGCAATCATCCGGATATTAATTTTATAGAAGTCGAAGTATTGGTAGAAGATGTGCACCAAACGTATGAAAGTTTAAAAGATAATAAAGATATAAAATGGATTCGCGAACCATTTCCAACAGAATCAGGACATGTTGCGGTAATGGAAGCACCTGATGAGAATGTGTTTGTATTGGTAGGAAAATAGCTGAAATATGGAGTGACCTTTCATAGTGAGTTATGAAAGGTTATTTTTTATGAGTGGATTGTTAAATTTGTATTGCTTTATATGTAATACATTTGAAAATGGTAAAATAAAATAGCAATTAAATATTGCGGGTGGAAGGTTATGCCCTTTCTTCATTTGGTGAAGAAAGGAGGTGTAATCGTATGGAATTTCTTTTGCAAATTTTGTTGGAAATCACAAAAACTATAGCTAGAGAAGGTATAGTTATGGGATTTAAGAAATTAACGACAAAAAAGCGCAAAAAGAAGACCACCCGTCTGCCTGCGAAGCGTGGGAAGTCTTCTAAGCGCAAATAAGCTTTAGTTGCAACCTTCCACCTTGCGGTAATTCGTTGCAGTGACGGGGTGTTGGAAGCACCTCGTCTACTTCATTTTATGCAAAACTTAGTTAGTTTATACTTCTATTTATAGTATAACAGTTTAGAAATGTATTTGTTAATAGTTTTATTTTTACTTTGTATAGTAGAGGAAGTAGGTTAGCGTTGTCGTTTTTTTGTCGATAAGCCGATATATTTAGAAAATCGCTGATATATTTTGAGTTGCGCCGATATATTCGCAAAATCGCCGATATCATTTCATATACCGCTAAAACAACTCAGAAAGATGGTCTATATCATTTCATATACCGCTAAACTCTCCCAAAAAAGAAAAGACGCCACATAGCGCCTTTTCTATGAACGAAACGGAAACACAAGTATAATCGTCGTTCCTTTTCCAAGTTCGCTATCGATAGAAATCGTTCCGTTATGAGCATGAACGAGCTGCTTTGTAATAGCGAGGCCAAGTCCAGTTCCAATGTTGCTTTCTTCTGTATTTGTTCCTCTGTAATATCGCTCAAATAGAAGCTCTTTCGTTTTATCATCCATTCCTTTTCCGTTATCTGAAATAGAGAGTGTAAATGAAGTAGCATTTTGTGAAAGCTTTACAATTACATTAGTCGTTTCATTATTATGTTTTACAGCGTTTACGAGTAAGTTTTCAATAATACGCTGGAACCATTTTTCTTCAATGAAATATTGAATTTTATTTGAGCTTGGTACGAATTCAATATTTTGATTTTGAAGTGTCGGATTATTAATGAATTGTAATAATACTTTTTGGACGAATTGATTCATTTCAATGTTTACATGCTGCGCAGGAAGACTGTTATTTTTTAATTGATACGTTAAGCTTAAGTCATCAATTAGTGTGGTCATATATTGAGATTTCTCTTTCATAACGCTGCCAAATTGCTGAATGTCACGATCGGTCCAGTTATACTGTTTTGATTCTAGTAATAATGCGTAGCCGTATATAGAACTTAGTGGTGTTTTTAAATCGTGCGTTAGACCAGTAATCCATTCTTCACGTGTTTGCTGCAGTACTTGCCTCATCGCATCATTTTTTTTGAGTGTAATAGAAAGGTGCTCTAGTGAATTTGTAACATCACTAAATAAGCGGAATGACCATTTTTCTTTACCAGATTTCCTGAACCTGATAGGTTTTCCTTTTTTACTAACAGGCTCTTCGTACTTTCCACCAGCTATGTTTTTAAGCCAGCGCATCGCATGTAATAACGGTTTTCCAAATTTATTACCGTACCAAATAGAAAGAATGACTAAATAAACAAATACGATAAGAAGGATTAATCCGCATCCGATTAGAAACTTTTTAGCAAATACATCGTCTATTTCATCATCTGGGTAGTAGTACTCATTTTTGGCAGTTACAACGAGAAGATGATTGCTATTTGTGTCGTAAAAGCTAGACGTGTTTTCTTTATGATTCCACGGTTCCCTTTCATTAAGAGCAGCTTGTATAACAGAAAACGTTTTTTTCTTTCCGTTTGGATAGGAGAATACTTCTTCGCCGCCACTATTAAAGATTTGAAGAGTAGCCTTTTCTTTAGAAAGTAACTGTTTTTCTTCTTCTGTTAATGCGAATGAATCTGTAGATACAGAAGGGTGCGTTTTCTGAATTGTTTTTAGTAGTGCATTGCTTTTTAACATGCCGCCGTAAATAACAAGTACGTTTTTTTCTTCTAATTCAATTTCCCAATATGTAAATGTATAAGGACTTTCTATGTGATTCTGTATATACGAGAATAAAGATGTTTTCGTATAAGATGTCGGTACGTCATTTGGCGTATTAAAGTGATAGAGAACTTTTCCGTTTTCCTCGACAACTTGAATCCAATCATTTTTCTCTTTAATTAAGTCTTTTACTTCAGCTTTTAACGAAATATTGCCATCTTCTGAAGAGATGTATCTTGCAATCATAAAATTTTCAGCATCTGGAATGTTCGGTTCGTATGAAGTACTCGTAACAAGAAAAATTAAATACGTGAATGCAGCTACTACAGCAATCAGTAATGTAACTAAAACAAATACGTGTTGCATGATAAACTGGATAATAAGTCGTTTATTAAAGTTCATATCGTCACCCTACTTTGTAATGAACTTATAGCCAAGCCCGCGAACGGTTTTTATATATTCTGGTTTACTTGGGTCTTGTTCGATTTTTTCACGTAGTTTTCGAATGTGGACCATAACGGTATTGTCATCGCCATTATAGGCAGGTGCTCCCCAAACTTTCTCGTATATTTCTTCTTTTGAAAATACGTAGTTCGGATTCTCGCAAAAGAAGAGTAATAGCTGAAATAGCTGGGCGGAACATTCGACAACACGCCCATTTACTGTAAGCTCTGCGGAATATCGATCAATTTCAAATCTACCAAATGAACTGGATTGTGCTTTTTGTTCGTGTGGCATAACTTGCTTCATATGTCTTCGGAGTTGTGCTTTCATACGAGCTACCACTTCAAGTGGATTAAATGGCTTCGTAATATAATCATCTGCACCGTGTGAAAATCCAGATATTTTATCTAAATCAGATGTTTTAGCTGTGAGGAAGAAGATAGGACAATCTGTTTTTTGACGAATGATTGGACAAATATCAAAACCAGATTGTCCAGGAAGCATGACATCTAAAATAATTAAATCGTAATCGTTTTGCTGAGTGAGAGATAAAGCTATTTCAGCGGATGTTGCAGTTGTAATATGAGAAAAACCTTCTTTTTCAAGAATGGTAGTTAGTAATTGTAAAATTGCTGTTTCATCATCAACGAGCAAAATATTTGCTTCATACATAAAAAATCCCTCCTAATTTCCTCGAATATCATATCATCTTTCGGTAACTTATGGAATTTTTAAGGAAATTTTAAGGTTTTCTTTCTCAAAAAATTAAGAATCAAATGATATGATAAAAGTAACATAGGGGAGGAGATGAGTGTGAATCCGTTTCAAACGATGCGAGCTAGATATTTTTTAATTGTATTTGCACTATTAACTGTAGTTGCAAGAGCCAGTAATGAATTGATAGAAAATACATTTCATATGCAAAATTCTACTTTTATAAATATTCTTATATTCTATATCCTGCCGATTACGTGGATTTATTTTGAGTATAAAAAACACCGTGTTTCATTTTCATTATTTATTAATAGAAATGAAACATTTAACCTGGTGCAAGTTTTATACATTACGATCATGTTATGCGTGTTTAGTTATGGATATCTTATTTTGTACATGTATAGCTTTGCATGGATTACACCGACATTTATTATGAACGCATTACGCGAACCGATTATGGATAGCACTGGAGGATACGTTTATCAAGTTATTATGGTCGTATTCATCGCACCAATTATTGGGGAATTTGTTTTTCGCGGATTTTTACTGCAACGCTTCGCAGCAAAATGGGGAACGAGCATAGCGATCATTGTTGTAGCAATATTGTTTGCATTGTTACATGTTGATTTCCTAGGTGCAATTGTATTTAGCGTTGTACTATCAATCGTATATATTCGTACGAATAGTTTACTCATGCCAATCGCTATTCACATGTTAAACAATGCATTTGTAATCGGTGCTTCTTTTTTAATAAATAAAGAAGAGATAATGAGTTTTACAGATTTCTCAAATTATACGACGTTCTTTCCAGGACTTATTATTTTTATAACAGGATTAAACTTAGTACTCATCTTTTTATTTGTTAACCGCAAATATTGGAGTAAAGAAATGCCCGCTATATATGTAGAGCAGGAAAAAAGCTTTTCAGACGTAGTGGGGAGTAAATGAGATGAAGAAGACGATTGAAAAAATATTGAAAGACATTATAGATGCTACGTCTATTACAGATATATGTGATAAAAGCGTTTGTCATTGGCTGCAACCTGTAGTAGATACGATTGTGTTTCCGGAGTATTACTTATTTTCTAGTACGCATGTAAAAGAAAATATTATTTCTCTTCTCATTGTGTTAGGGGTTTTACTACTATTTGGTCTAATTGTAGAAGAAATGATGAAGCGCATCTTCAGAAAAAATGAAGAGAAGTATATGTGGGTTCATAACGTATTCGAGAAAGTAATAGTGGCTTTCCTTTTGTTTTATAGTATGAAAACAATCATTTACTTTATAGCTTTGAAACATCATTCATTCTAAATTTGAAAGGGATGTATAAAATTATATGAATGAAACAATATCATCAAATAAGTTTTTTTATTTGATTGTGCTTAGTATAGTGCTAATAACGACAGTCAACGTTATTCTTCGCTGGGAGGAAGCTTATTTCTTTATGTATTTAGCGCTTCATTTATTAGGAATTCTCTGTATCAGTGGCGGTGTAGTTGCTGAAAAAAAGAGTGAAGAAAGCGTTAATTATATGTGTGTGACCGGCCTTATTTTACTTTTAGCTGTACAAGGGATTATGAAATATAGTTCTTTTTCTCTGCAAGATTTTAGCTTATTAATGGATGTACTTCCTTAAGGAGGTACGTTATGTTATCTAAGAAGCAAATGGGATATGTACTAGTTTTAATTGGATTTTTTACGCTTATTGTAACGACTTTATTTTTTCAAGACTATGAATATATACGCTATATAAAAGGCGCTGGTTTAATATGCTGGGTTGTAAGTACGTTTCTTATCCCAGAGTATGAACCGAAGAAAGCGTCTAAAGGTAGGTAAAACTCTTCTATTTGTAGAAGAGTTTTTTTATGTAAATAAAAGGATCTCGAGCAATTCGCGTAATAAGCTTGTTCTAATTTAGCACGTACGAACTTACAATAATAATAGACAGGCAGCATAGAGGAGGGAATAGCGTGAGGAAGGTTATCGGGTGGTCGCTTTTTTTGTACGTTGGGTTTGCGTTATTTATATATTGGTATTTATTTGGATGGAATCATGAACTAATTCCTGACATGTACAAAGGAACGAGTGCAGATCCAGAAACGTTTATGAATGCAAGAGAGCTTACGCTAAGCCAAGATTATTCGCGCGTGAAAAATTTACTGTATTTTTTAGCGACGCCTCTTGAATGGATTATTTTATTATTTGTACTTGTGCTCGGTATTTCAAAAAAGTTTGAGAAATGGTCGAAGGAAACGACGAAAATAAGTGTCCTGCAAGTTGCGATTTATTTCTTTTATTTATCACTACTTACAACAGTTCTTGCCCTGCCGATGCAATGGATTAGCCGAAAAGTTTCTGTTGATTACGGCATTTCAACGCAAAGTACACAAAGCTGGATAAAAGATCATGTTATCGGTTTTTGGGAGAGCTATGCGACGATGTTAATTGTAGTTACGGTTCTTCTATGGCTTATTCGCAAATTCCCGAAGAGATGGTGGTTAGCAGGGTGGGCACTCTCTGTTCCGTTTACAATCTTTTTAACATTTATACAGCCTGTCGTGATTGATCCACTTTATAACGACTTTTCGACGCTGAAAAATAAAGAATTAGAAACGAAAATTTTAGCGATGGCAGACAAAGCCGATATTCCAGCGAAACATGTATATGAAGTCAATATGTCGGAAAAAACGAATGCGTTAAATGCATATGTAACAGGAATAGGACTTAACTCGCGCATTGTAATGTGGGATACAACGCTAAAGCAATTAAAAGATAAAGAGATTTTATTTATAATGGCTCATGAAATGGGGCATTATGTTATGAAACATATATATTGGGGCGTTGCGAGTTATGTGTTGCTATCGTTTATAGGGATGTACCTCATTAGTCGTATTATCAATATGTGTATTCGAAAATGGGGGGATACGCTGCAAATGTCAAAAGCAGCATGTTTCTCAATTTTACCTTTATTTTTCTTAATTTCTTCTGTCCTCTCTTTTGCATCACAGCCAGCAACAAACTATGTTTCTCGTATAGAAGAACGAGCGGCAGATCAATACGCTCTAGATATGACGAAGGACGGGAAATCTGGTGTAAAAACGTTTCAATATTTATCAAAAACGAGCTTAAGCCAAGTAAATCCGCCTGCGTTAGTAAAGTTTTTCTTATATACACACCCACCAATTTTTGAAAGAATTCATACGTTTGAACAATATGAAAAGGAAAAGAAGCGGTAGTGTACTGCTTCTTTTTTTATGCGTTATTCGAGTTTTGGAAAATTATAGTGTATAATATATGGAATATTCAGTGAAATGTTTAGGAGGTTAATATTTTGTTTCATTCAAAATCAATGCCGGCTATAAAAATGATCCTTTCGATGTCTATTTTCGGATCAATTGGATTTTTCTCTGTTCAAACAGGTTTACCGTCTTTTGAATTAGTATTCGTTCGTTGTATTTGTGCGACTATATTTTTAGCATTATGTTGGCTCGTAACAGGACAATATAAAAGTGAGCAATGGAATAAAAAAGAAGTCATGCAAATATTAGCATGCGGTGTATTTCTCGTTTTTAACTGGGTATTTCTATTTAAAGCATTTGAAGTTATGTCGATTACAATTGCGATTTCAGTTTATCATCTAGCACCCATTATCGTATTAATGATTGGTAGTATTGTATTTAAAGAGAGACTTACAATGTTTGCTGTTTTGTCCATTGTTATTTGTTTTATCGGTACAGTGTTAGTGGCTGGAGTAGATGGAAGTCTATCACTTGAAAAACTGATGTCATCTGGCATGGTATGGGCACTACTTGCGGCACTATTTTATGCTTTTACCACTTTATTAGGAAAAGGAATTCAGCATACGAGCGCCTATGCGATGACATTTTTACAAACATTTTTAGGTATATTTTTATTGCTACCATTCGTAGACTTTGGCAAGTTTCAAGGGTTAACAGAGATGAATTGGATGATGATTACAGCGACAGGTCTTATACATACGGGATTTGTATATTACTTATTTTTTGACAGTTTAAGAGATTTATCGACGAGATTAATTTCTGTATTAGTGTTCTTAGATCCTGCGGTTGCAATACTATTAGATACAGTCTTTACCGGGTTTAGACCGACTAGTATGCAAATAGTAGGAATTGTTCTTATATTTGTAGGAATGGCATTTACTTTTCGAAAAACAAAGGGTGAAAAAATAGTAGTAGAAGAAAAATTATATTCTTAATTGTAAATAATTAGTTCGAAATAAATTTATAATTTTCAGATTTATTATATAATATAATTTGCAGGGAAATAAAGGAAAAGGTAGATGAGAGAGATGCAAAAGCTAGTAAAGATAGCGACATCGTTAACACTAATGGGAGGAATATTTGTAGGTGCAAATGGTGTGTCTGCAAATACAGAGATTATCCAAAAATCTAGTCCTAATATTATGATAAAGTTTGATGATGTAACAACAGATCATTGGGCATATGATGAAATTACAAATTTAGTACATCATCGCATTATGTATGGCTATGGAAATGGTAAGTTTGGGACGGAAGATCATATAACACGTGAACAAGCGGCAGCAGTATTGTACCGCGCACTTCATGTAAAAAGAAGTGCGACTATTGGAAATCCATATGGAGATATTAGTACGAAATCAACCATGTTCCCTTACGAAATTTTACGCTTAACACAGCTTGGTATTTTTAAAGGAGACGAAAATGGGAATTTCCGTCCGAAAGATACACTGACTCGTGCAGAATTAGCACAAATTTTAACGAAAGCATATGAGTTGAAAACAAAGCGTCCGCATACATTTACAGATATACCAGAAAATCATTGGGCAAGGGATGCAATTAGCACATTGCAGTCTAATAAAGTAGCGGTAGGAACGGGAGATGGCAAGTTCCAGCCTGAAATGCTCGTTACACGCGGACAATTTGCGAAGTTTTTACAACGATCAATTGATAATTCTCCAGGGAAAATGGAATAGATAGAGAGAAAGCTCATAATGTGTAGAAGAGGTATCTTCCGCTCATTATGAGCTTTTATTAATAGAGAGGTTACTATTGTCGTATGTTGTAGGTAAGTCGATATAATTGCATTTTTTGTCTAGAAAATGAACTCTTAAAACGTGAAGGATTTCTTTTGAAAAAAGTAGAATATTTATATTATAGAAACACCTTTACATGAATACAGGAAAGAAAATTAGTTTGCGTACAATTTGGTATAAAAATTGAAATTGAGAGCGAATTGGCTCTCCTTTAGTAGTGATTTTCACAATAATAGATTTTTTAAATGTAATATATTGCATAAATGGTGCAAAGGCAACATATGTAATATTGGAAAGGATTTCAGTCTATTATTTTCCGTTTTTTAAAATGGAGGTAAAGGGGAGAGGGCAATGAAGAAGAACATGTTACGTATAATGGCAACGATGACTATTATGGGCGGCTTGTTTGTAAGTACGAATGTTCCCAACGTAAAAGCAGAAGAATATCCAGAAATGATTGTGTTTGATGATGTTCCAGTAAACTACTGGGCATATGACGATATAATGGATGTAGTATACAATAAAGTAATGTTAGGGTATGGAAATGGTAAGTTTGGTGTAGGTGATAATGTAACAAGAGAACAAGTAGCAGCAGTGCTGTATCGTACATTGAATTTGAAAAGGGAAGGACCTTTAAAAAATCCATACAAAGATATTTCTGAGAGAGCAACAATGTTTTTAGATGAAATTTTAGTATTAACAGAGCATGGTATTTTTAAAGGTGATGAAAAAGGAAACTTTAGACCAACTGCACCAGTAACACGCGCAGAAATGGCACAAATTCTTACGAATGCATTTACATTTGAGGTGAAGAAGAACCATACATTTAAAGATGTACCAAATAATCATTGGGCAAAAAATGCGATTAGTGCACTACAGTCTAATCATGTCATAGTAGGAACAGGAAATGGGCAATTTGAACCGAATAAAGTTGTAACACGTGAGCAATATGCAACGTTTTTAAATAGAGCTGTTTTTTATTTTCCAGTAAAAGATGAAGATTATGAATGAAAGTTAAAGCATAAGGACGTTTAAATTATATTGATATAATATATATTAAGAAAAAAGCGCGGGAATTCCACGCTTTTTTCTTATTTAAAATTATTTGTAATTATATTGATTTTCTATTCGTAATTTAATTTTCCGATTTTAGTGGATAAGAAGAGATTGAATAAAGTGACTTTTTATTGTTTAAATATACGTTTTAGTAACTTTATTGTTAATCAAGTGTAAATAAAAGTATATGAAATATAGTTCATAAATTAGACAAAAATCACATGGAAATTATATTGTTACGCTTCCATTAATTCTTTATATTAGAAAAAAATATGTTTTTAGGGAGAGAATACTGTGAAGAAAAAGTTTTTAAAAGTAGCAACAGCTTTAACAATTATGGGTGGAGTGGCATTTAGTGCTGAAGGGACAACAGCAAAAGCTGAATTAGCTGCAAAGCCACAACAAGCAAGTCAGGCATTCTTTAAAGATGTACCAGCAGGACATTGGTCTTATGAAGCAATTCAAACTTTAGCAGAACAAGAAATTATGCTTGGTTATGGAAATGGTGTGTTCGGTTTTGGACATAACGTAACACGTGAACAAGTAGCCGCTTTAATTTATCGCACAATGGATTTCAGTGAAGTATTCGAGGAAGGCGATATTCTTGAAAATCCATATAAAGATATTAATGAAAGATCAACAATGTTCTTAGAAGAAATTTTAGTATTAACAGAATTGGGTATCTTTAATGGTGATGGAACTGGAAACTTTAGACCGAAAGATACATTAACACGTGCAGAAATGGCACAAGTGCTTACAGTAGCATATGAGTTAGAAGTAAAAGAAACAAAAGGATTTAAAGATGTACCAAAAGGACATTGGGCAGAAAATGCGATTAATGCAGTAGGTTCAAATGGTATTTCGGTAGGAGATGGAAAGGGTAACTTTGCTCCAAACATGAAAGTAACACGTGAACAATATGCGCAATTCTTATTTAAAACAATTTTTGAATAAATAATAGAACAAGAAGCTGGTGTTGTATAACACTGGCTTCTTTTTTATGTGTAATACCGGTGGAAGAATACAGTTTTACAAAAAAACAATTAAATTTTCAAAAAAAACTTCCTTTTCTGAAGATTTGTTATATAATATAAAACATAAAATCAAATCTGTTATAAAACAGTTTAAGAAGGGGATGCTAATATGTCGACGCAAACTTCACGGGTTACATTGCCCGGAGAAATGTTGCCAGCGTACAACGAAATATTGACACCTGAGGCGCTTAGTTTTTTGAAGGAACTACATGGAAATTTCAATGAGCGCCGCATAGAACTTTTACAAAAGCGTGCGGAGAAACAAAAGAGGATTGATGCAGGGGAGTTTCCGAAGTTTTTAGAAGAAACGAAGCACATACGTGAAGCTGATTGGACAATTGCTAAATTGCCAAAAGATTTAGAGGATCGCCGCGTAGAGATTACTGGCCCAGTAGATAGAAAGATGGTTATTAACGCTTTAAATTCAGGAGCACGTCTTTTTATGGCGGATTTTGAAGATTCGAATTCACCAACTTGGGAAAATGCGATTGAAGGTCAAATAAACTTACGAGATGCAGTAAAGGGAACGATTTCACATAAAAATGAAAACGGAAAAGAATATCGTTTAAATAGTAAAACAGCAGTATTAATTGTGCGTCCAAGAGGATGGCATTTAGAAGAAAAACATATGCAAGTTGACGGAAAGAATATGTCTGGTAGCTTAGTAGATTTTGGACTTTATTTTTTCCATAATGCGAAAGCTCTTTTAGCAAAAGGAAGCGGTCCATACTTTTACTTACCGAAAATGGAAAGCCATTTAGAAGCAAGGTTATGGAATGATGTTTTCGTATTTGCTCAAAAATATATCGGTATTCCAAACGGAACGATCAAAGCCACGGTGTTACTGGAAACGATACATGCTTCGTTTGAAATGGATGAAATTTTGTATGAGCTTAAAGATCATTCTGCTGGATTAAATTGCGGAAGATGGGATTATATTTTTAGTTTTCTAAAGGGTTTCCGTAATCATAATGAATTTTTACTTCCAGATAGAGCGCAAGTCACGATGACGGCGCCGTTTATGCGCGCGTATTCTTTGAAAGTCATTCAAACGTGTCACCGTCGTAATGCACCAGCTATTGGAGGAATGGCAGCACAAATTCCAATTAAAAACAACCCAAAAGCGAATGAAGCAGCTTTTGAAAAAGTACGTGCGGATAAGGAGCGCGAAGCTTTAGACGGTCATGACGGGACTTGGGTTGCCCACCCGGGACTTGTGCCAGTCGCGATGGAAGTATTTAATCACATTATGAAAACGCCGAATCAAATTTTTAGAAAACGTGAAGAAATACATGTTACAGAAAAGGATTTATTAGAAGTACCAGTGGGAACGATTACAGAAGAGGGTCTTCGTATGAATATTAGCGTAGGCATTCAATATATCGCATCTTGGTTAAGCGGACGGGGAGCAGCACCAATTTATAACTTAATGGAAGATGCGGCAACAGCGGAAATTTCTAGGGCACAAGTATGGCAATGGATTCGCCATGAAGGTGGAAAATTAAATGATGGCCGTAATATTACATTTGAATTAATGGAAGAGCTAAAAGAAGAAGAGTTAGCAAAAATAGAAAGAGAGATTGGTAAAGAAGCCTTTAAGAAAGGGAGATTCCAAGAGGCGACAACGTTATTTACAAATCTTGTTCGGAGTGATGAATTCGTACCATTTTTAACATTACCGGGTTATGAAATTTTATAAAAAGTGAAAAGGGGATGGAACAAATGAAAAACGAAAGAATCGAGAAATTACAAGAAAGCTGGGAACTAGATACGCGCTGGAAAGGGATCACACGTCCATATTCGGCAGAAGATGTAATTCGCCTGCGCGGGTCAATTGATATCGAGCATACATTAGCGCGCCGCGGTGCTGAAAAGCTTTGGGCGTCGCTTCATACAGAAGATTACATTAACGCACTTGGCGCATTAACAGGAAACCAAGCGATGCAACAAGTAAAAGCTGGGTTAAAAGCAATTTATTTAAGTGGATGGCAAGTAGCAGCAGATGCAAACCTGTCTGGACATATGTATCCAGACCAAAGTTTATATCCAGCAAACAGCGTACCTGCTGTCGTAAAACGAATTAATCAAACGCTTCAACGTGCGGATCAAATTCAGCATATGGAAGGAAGCGGTGATACAGATTATTTCGTACCAATTGTAGCAGATGCAGAAGCTGGATTTGGCGGACAATTAAACGTATTTGAACTGATGAAAGGTATGATTGAAGCGGGTGCATCAGGTGTGCACTTTGAAGATCAATTATCTTCAGAGAAAAAATGCGGTCATTTAGGGGGAAAAGTATTACTACCAACGCAAACAGCGGTACGTAATTTAATTTCGGCACGCCTTGCTGCAGATGTAATGGGAGTACCGACAATTATCGTTGCAAGAACTGATGCGGATGCAGCTGATTTAATTACGAGCGATATTGATCCGGTTGATAAGGCGTTTATTACAGGAGAAAGAACACCAGAAGGATTTTACCGTACGAAAGCAGGTCTTGACCAAGCGATTGCACGTGGTTTAGCATACGCTCCTTATGCAGACCTCGTTTGGTGTGAAACATCTGAACCAAATTTAGAAGATGCAAAACGATTTGCGGACGCAATTCATAAAGAGCATCCAGGGAAATTGCTTGCATACAATTGTTCACCTTCATTTAACTGGAAACAAAAACTAGATGAGAAAACAATTGCGAGCTTCCAAAAAGAAATCGCATCTTACGGTTATAAGTTCCAGTTCGTAACACTTGCTGGATTCCACTCATTAAACTACGGCATGTTCGAATTAGCACGCGGCTATAAAGAGCGCGGCATGGCAGCGTACTCTGAACTACAACAAGCAGAATTCGCAGCAGAAAAACATGGCTACTCTGCAACTCGTCACCAACGAGAAGTAGGAACAGGTTACTTTGATGAAGTAGCACAAGTTATTACAGGTGGTACTTCATCAACGACAGCATTAAAAGGATCTACGGAAGAGGCGCAGTTTACGAAATAAAAGGAAGGGGCCCCTTTTTGAAGGGTGCCCCTTATTATTTTTCGCACGATTCGAGAGTAAATAAAAATATATCGACGATTTTCTCGATATATCTATCATAACTTAAAATATATCAACGATTTTTCCAATATATCGACGATTCGACAAAGGATATCGACTTACCGACAAAAAAAGACAATATGATCAAATCCACTCAGCTCTATGATCACGAATAAACTTCATATCTTTTTCATAATGCTCTAAATGTCCTTCATCAATCATTCTTTGGAAATTTATGTCGCCTTCGTTTGCTTTTCTTTTCATATATGTACATAATGCTTCTAGACGTAGTAGTACCATACCTAAGTAATCTTCATCCATACTTTTACCGTAGGACTGGACGAATAATTTTATTCTTTCTTTCATACGGCCAGCATGTTGTGCCGATTCATAATGAATTGTCTCGTCTGATTCCGTATAATACACTCTACTTAAAGGCACGCAAGTATACAGTGTATAAGCGATATCCCAACTTCTTGGTCCAGGGGCAGCAACATCGAAATCAATAATTCCTACTGGCTTCTCGTTATTAAATATAATGTTATATATAGCAAAATCATTGTGGCATAAAACCTCAATATTATTTGGGGTATGGTCCATAGGTTTCCAATCATCTAATAACGGAAAGTCACTTACAGCATCATGATAAAGGCGAAGCATCTTTGCTATTTCTTTTAACACATCATTAGATCGCATATATTCTTTTAAAGGATAATTCCCAGCCTCTCCTTCAATAAAAGATAAAATCTCTCTATTTTTCTCATCTATACCTAAAAATTTTGGTGCGTAATGAAAACCTTTGTTTTCTAAATGCTGTAATAACTTATGAATTTTTACACTGTCTGGCTTCAATTCTCGCCGAACAGTATTTTTAGAACGATATACGTTTGAGACGTTTCCCCCTGTAAGCTTTTCTTCGTTTGTGTAGTTTGACATTTCATCCCCTCCAGTAAGTACTGTCAGATTACATTTTAACACTTAGAAAAAGGAATAAAGTGGCATTCGAAAGATTTGTTTATTTTTATTCAAATAAGATATTGATAATTGCATACGTGATTTAATTTGTCAGTTATTTTCAAAAAAGATTGTACATTTTATTTTAATGTGCTATGATAATATCAGTTGAATAGTTAAATTAAGCAATCCATATATTATCAAGTGCTGAAAACGAACGAGAAAAAGTATGTGAGAACTAGTTTATGTTTCGTATTTGATAATGTGTGGATTCTTTTTTTAGATAGGAAAACTAAAAATTTAAAAAAATGTATTTTCTTAGGAGGAAATAATTATGGCAGTAACAGGACAAGTAAAATGGTTTAACAACGAAAAAGGCTTCGGTTTCATCGAAGTTCCAGGCGAAAACGACGTATTCGTACACTTCTCTGCAATCGAAACTGAAGGTTTCAAATCTCTAGAAGAAGGTCAAAAAGTTAGCTTCGAAATCGAAGAAGGTAACCGTGGACCTCAAGCTAAAAACGTAATCAAACTATAATTTTATAGTTGATGATGGAAAAAAGGATGGCTAATGCCATCCTTTTTTTAGGTTGTGGAGAAAGTTTCCCCAGAGCCTGTTTTTTATATCTAAATCTCTTTTTCTATGTTACAACGGGTGAAAAATTATCTGGAATGCGTATTAGTTTCTGTAGAAGAATTAGTTCAGCAAGAGCATTTGCTGCGTATGATAGTAAATAACTATAAATTTGTATTCTCTGTTGAAATGGGGAAATCTTTTCCAGATAGACCTTGAGTAACATCTTTTTTGTTAGTATTGTTGTTAGAATTTTGTTCGTCTTGAGATGATGTTTCTAACATTTGTTCTTGCTCCTTACTAGGGAGGGGTATTCAGAGCATCTGATGGGACGCTATTAATCTGTTGGCTTAATAGACTTTTTTTCTCCATATTATACAGCTCCTTTTTGGAATTAGATAAAAAAAGAATGTAATCATAAATAATCACCTACATATTTTGTGTTTTGAAGCGGAATTATATACAAAACTTATATTGCAGATTTAACGAGTTAAAAAGTTGCTAGTGATTTATAAAGGTGAAGTTCTTAATAAAAATGGGTAACACGTACAAGTACTTTTTAACGTAGTGGATAATTTTTTATATGTAATAATATTAGAAAATAAAGGGGATACAGGGACACTCGGAAGAAAATATGAATATGAAGAAGAGTAAAAGGCTTTCCAAAATAGAAGGCCTTTTACTCTTCTTTTTCAACTTTTTTCTTCGCGCTTTTCTTACATTCAGAGCATTTCGATTTACGAAAAGGCTTTGCAAAAAATAATAGAATGAAAAATAAAGCGAATATAATGCTAGCTGAGTTGTTCACGATCACAATGCTGCTATTTTTCATGTGAATCGTTGGTTGCATTTCTTTTTCTTTCATAGTGGACCTCCATATATTGGATTTTTATTTTAATTATAGCAAAGTTAATTGTCTTAATGATGCGAAATGAGGAAGTAGTTGTAAATATTTATAGGTAGTATAAATAGATTTTGTATAGGTTTATTATTATAAAAATAATATATTTTTATTTTATAATTTAAAAGGTATTTGACAAATAATAAAGTATTGTAAAAAAGCGGAATCTGTAAGCCATTTCCTTTTCATAGATGCTAAAATTATACATGCAGCTGCTAATATAAATAGAAAAAAGGAGATAGTGGAATATGGAAAGTAAAGTAGAACGCTACGTCGAAAACTATGTTGTAAATAAAAATACAATGGCCTTACTTCCTGTAATTCTCAGTGAAAAGAAAATTGTTACGCGAGTTGTTGAAGTGCAAGACTCTTTTTTCGTATTTCAAAAACCTCTAGATATTATAGAAAGAAGTTGTCGCAAGCATGGTTCTAGTTTCTTAGGCAGAAAAGAAGGAACGAAAGAGTTAACTCACATTACACATAAAGCACCAATTGCAATTAGTCCGACCGATCAACTTTATTTTTTCCCTACCTATTCGTATTCTAGAAAAGAGTGCGCGTGGTTATCTCATTTTTATATTGAAAGCAATAAAGAATTAAAAGATGGAAACCTTATTATCCGATTTATAAATGGCTTTGCTGTGAAGTTAGAGATATCGAAAACTAGTTTTGAAAATCAACAAAATCGTACTGCGAAATTGCGAACGGAGTATGAAGATCGTAGGAAAAAACAAGGGAATCCTTGCTTTAAAGAGGTTGATCAAAGGGATGAATCAACATTAAGACCAGCTTATGAGAGAGTGTATGTTGTTAGAGAAGAGGATGTATGAGAGGAAAAGGATGAGGTGACTCATCCTTTTTGATTTCATTATATATACAGTTTACGCTGTAAGATTTATAAACAAAATGAGAGAATGTACAAACTTTTGTTCTCGAAGGGTTCAAGATAATATATAATTACAATATAATGGGAAAATTATACATATTCACTATAGTGTGAACATACAGTATATTTTTTCATCCTGTATAAAAAGGAGATGGTATGTTGAAAAGGAACCTGTTATTTTGGGCGCAATATATTCTTGCTTTGCCTATATTTTTTCTTACATTTGTGTTTACTAGTTTCACTGGTAGTCAGTTGATGATAGGCGCTGATAAACGATATTTTGTTTTCACACCTCAAAATACGACAGATTATAGTCAAATTAGTGAAATTGATAAATTGCTATTTGCTTTTTCAATTCAACCGTTTGTCACTATAGTATGTTTTCTGTCAATCGTGTATGTACTGACACTTATTGTCTTTCAAATTATTGAATGTAAGAAGAAAAGAAAGATATTACATAGCCTGCAATATATGATTCTTATACCAATTTTTCTTTATTTGTGGTTAGGAACGATGGAATTTTCCGCAGTTAATTTAACGTGGATAGATAACTGGAAAGATTATCTTATCTTCACTCCTGCAACTATAACGAATGAAGAAGATATATATATGATTGATAAATTTTTATACAAATTTCGAATGGTACCTATTTGGAGTACATTATTAATACTATCTTTCTTACATATGTTAATACTTATCGTGATTGACAGTGTACGCTTGCTAAAAAAATTGCTTGTAAGAACTAGCCATTAGAGGATTGTTTGAGGGTAAAATAATCATCCGTCGCTACCTATATGAAAAAGACTAATTATTACTTTTTGCATTTTCTTCTTTCTCATAAAATGTAACCATTAAGCTATAATCGGCGCGTGTTATTTAAAATAACTTCACGTCCTGTCGAATATTGATAGATTATCATAGCATAATAATGAAGGAATTCTCATGAAAGATATGGAAACTTAATAATTACATCTCCATATGTCGTATCTACCATTTCCTCTTTCATATAGGCAATGATACAGTAGAGGTAGTACTTAGAGTAAAGGGGTAAAGTGTAGAATGGATTTTCAGACAATCAAAGAGCATTTTTCACCAGAAAATATGGATCATATTGTTGAAAGCTATAAAGCGTTTGGACCACTTCTTGGTATTGGGTTACCGATGATAGAGGCGTTAATTCCAGCATTGCCACTCATCGTATTTGTACTGGCGAATGCTGTTGCATTTGGATTTTGGCTCGGTTTTCTTTATTCTTGGCTTGGATCAGTAATGGGTGCCTTACTTGTCTTTTTCATAATCCGCCATTTTGGCCGAAGTCGTTTCTTTTCTTTTGTAAATAAGCATGAGAAAGTACGAAAGGCAATGGGGTGGATTGAAAGGAAAGGGTTCGCACCGATTTTCGTCATATTTTGTTTTCCGTTTACACCATCTGCGCTTATAAATGTTGTTGCTGGTCTATCTCGCATTAGTGTAAAACAGTTTGGTCTTGCGCTCGCGTTCGGAAAGCTTGTGATGATTTTTATTTTAACGTATATCGGTCATGATTTAATGTCATTTATTCATAATCCGGTGAAATCAGTCATTGTAGCAATTGGTATTTTTATTTTATGGTATGTCGGTAAGAAAATCGAAGTAAAGTTAGAACTACATTAAGAATAGTCTTCTTTGTAAAGGAAAGCTTCATTATTAATAGATAAGGGGAGAAGCGGATGAAGAAAACTTTGAAAAAAGAAGGCATAGAGTGGATACGAACAATTTTAATTGGTGTATTATTAGCTGTATTTTTTCGAACGTTTTTCTTTTCAACGTACGTTGTAGAGGGGAAATCAATGATGCCGACATTGCAAGATGGCAATATGCTCGTTGTAAATAAGGTGAGTTACCAAGTGGGGGACTTGAATAGGTTTGATGTTGTTGTATTTCATGCGAACAAAAAAGAGGACTACGTAAAACGAATTATCGGTTTACCTGGGGATCATATTGAATATAAGCATGATAAACTATATATAAACGGACAATTCGTGGATGAACCTTATCTAGAGAAATATAAGAAAGAGATAAATGGACGACAACTAACAGGTGACTTTACGCTAGAAGAGTTAACGAAGGAAAAAACGGTGCCACCTGGATATATTTTTGTAGTGGGTGATAACCGCCTCGGGAGCTGGGATAGTAGACATTTTGGTTTTGTAAAAGCTGATACAGTTGTCGGTAAAGTTGATTTACGATATTGGCCAATTCAAGAGGTGCAAACGAATTTTTCAAAAGGTTGATATAATAGGTAGAAGTATAGAAAAAGACAAACTACTCCGTTTGTCTTTTTTCGTGTCCTATAATACAATTATAGTAGCAAACTAACGTTCGTTATGTAAGTGAAAGGTGGGGTTACATGTCACTTCGATTTGTGATTGGTAGAGCGGGAAGTGGAAAAAGTACACTTTGTTTACACGAAGTGCAAGAAGAGTTAAAGCAGCGTCCAAGAGGGGAAACAATATTATATCTTGTGCCAGAACAGATGACATTCCAAACGCAGCAGGCGTTAATTGGTAGTGAGGATGTTAGAGGTTCTATTCGGGCACAAGTTTTTAGTTTTTCACGATTAGCGTGGAAAGTATTGCAAGAAGTTGGCGGAGCGAGTCGTCTTCACATTGATGAAGCGGGCGTACATATGTTACTTCGTAAAATTGTAGAGTCTCGTAAAGATGGATTATCGGTATTCCAAAAAGCAGCGGAGCAAAATGGTTTCTTTGAACATCTTGGCAGTATGATTGCGGAGTTTAAACGATATAACGTGACGCCATCAAACGTATATGAAATGTGGCAACAATTAGATGCACATAGTAGCAGTGCTGAACAAAAGCTATTAGCGAATAAAGTGTATGACTTACAGTTATTATATGATGATTTTGAACGTGCTTTAATCGGAAAGTACTTAGATTCAGAAGACTATCTGCAATTGCTAGTGGAAAAGCTTCCGCAGTCTGAATATGTAAAGGGAGCTGAAATTTATATAGATGGCTTCCATTCGTTTTCACCGCAAGAACTAGAAATTGTAAGACAGCTTATGATTTGCGGTGCGAGAGTGACAATTACATTAACGATAGATGAAAAAACGTTAGCGCAGCCAGTAAATGAACTAGATTTATTTTATGAAACGACGTTAACGTATGAAAAAATAAAACAAGTAGCGCGTGAAGAGAAAATAGAAATTGAAAAAACGATTCCGCTTATGGAACAACCGCGTTTTCATTCTCCAGCATTAGCGCATTTAGAAGCTCATTATGAAGCGCGTCCGAATGAGAAATTTAACGGGGAAGCAAGTGTAACGATTCATACAGCCGCGAATTTACGAGCTGAAGTAGAAGGCGTTGCTCGTGAAATTCGTAGACTTGTGGCGGATGAAGACTATCGTTACCGAGATATTGCAGTTCTTCTTCGTAACGGAGAAAGTTATTACGATGTAATGCGGACTCTATTTACAGATTATAATATCCCGCACTTTATCGATGAAAAACGCCCGATGTCACATCATCCGTTAGTAGAATGCATTCGTTCTGCACTCGAGATTATTAGCGGGAATTGGCGTTATGATGCAGTATTTCGCTGCGTGAAAACAGAGCTTTTATATCCATTAGACGTAAGAAAAGAAACGATGCGCGAAGAGATGGATGAGTTTGAAAACTACTGTTTAGCGTACGGTGTACAAGGGAAAAGATGGACTTCTGAAGATCCGTGGATGTATCGCCGCTATCGTTCTCTTGACGATACGGACGGGATGATTACAGACAGTGAACGTGAAATGGAAGAGAAAATAAATCGATTGCGTGACGTTGTAAGAACGCCTGTTATTCGTATGCAAAAAAGACTGAAGCGTGCGGGAACGGTTATGCAAATGTGCGAAGCTGTTTACTTATTTTTAGAAGAGCTTGACGTTCCGAAAAAATTAGAAGCATTACGTATTCGTGCAGAAGAGAGCGGAGATTTCTTATTTGCGACAGATCATGAACAAGTATGGGAAGAAGTAATGAGTCTTCTTGATACGTTCGTTGAGATGCTTGGCGAAGAAAAAATGTCACTTTCTATGTTCACAGACGTTATGTCGACAGGTCTTGAGGCGCTTCAATTCGCAAACATTCCGCCGTCATTAGACCAAGTGTTAATTGCGAATATTGATCGTTCTAGATTATCAAATGTGAAAGCAACATTCGTCATTGGAGTGAATGAAGGTGTGATTCCAGCAGCACCGATGGATGAAGGTATGCTTTCTGATGAAGAAAGAGATGTTCTTAGCGCTGCAGGTATTGAACTCGCACCAACGACGAGACAAACTTTATTAGAAGAACAGTTTGTTATGTACCAAATGGTAACGAGAGCAACTGAGAAATTATACATTTCATGCCCGCTTGCAGATGAGGAAGGAAAGACGTTACTTGCGTCTAGCTTTATTAAGAAAATAAAAAGAATGTTCCCTGATGTGAAAGATACATTTATTACGAACGACGTAAATGATTTATCACGTTCGGAACAAATTTCATATGTAGCAACACCAGAAGTAACGTTGTCATATGTTATGCAGCAACTTCAAACGTGGAAGCGATATGGATTTGAAGGCAACTTAGACTTTTGGTGGGATGTATATAATTTCTACGTTACTTCAGATGAATGGAAGCAAAAAAGTAGCCGCGTATTATCAAGCTTATTCTACCGAAATCGTGCGCAAAAGCTAAGTACAGCGGTAAGTAGAGATTTATATGGAGATAAAATAAAAGGAAGCGTTTCTCGTATGGAATTATTTAACCGTTGTGCGTACGCTCATTTTGCGCAGCACGGTTTATCGTTAAGAGAGCGTGATATTTTCAAACTTGATGCGCCAGATATCGGAGAGCTCTTCCATGCAGCGCTGAAGAGAATTGCAGATAGGCTATTACGTGAAAACCGTACTTGGGCGGATTTATCAATAAAAGAGTGTGAGCATCTTTCTGCTGTAGTAATAGAAGAGATTGCACCGTTATTACAAAGACAAATTTTATTAAGTTCAAACCGTCACTTCTATTTAAAACAAAAACTACAACAAATCATTTTCCGTACGTCAATCATTCTTCGTGAACATGCGAAGTCTAGCGGTTTCGTACCAGTTGATCTAGAAGTGCCATTTGGTATGGGCGGTACAGGATCACTTCCGCCAATGGAATTCTCCTTACCTAATGGTGTGAAGATGGAAGTAGTTGGCCGTATTGACCGTGTTGATAAGGCAGAAGATGAAAAGGGAACATTCCTACGTATTATTGACTATAAATCAAGCTCAAAAGCGTTAGACTTAACGGAAGTGTATTACGGATTAGCACTTCAAATGTTAACGTATTTAGATGTTGTTACTTCAAATGCGCATACGTGGATGAAAAAAGGCGGCACGGCATCACCAGCTGGTGTATTGTATTTCCACATTCATAACCCAATTGTGGAGGTAAAAGGTGACGCATCTGAAGCAGAAATTGAAAAGGAAATTTTAAAGAAATTCAAAATGAAAGGTCTCGTACTAGGAGATGCTGACGTTGTTCGTTTAATGGATAACAAACTTTCAACAGGAAGCTCTGATATTATTTCTGCTGGTCTGAAAAAAGACGGTAGTTTTAGTGCGCGTTCAAGTATTGCTAGTGAACAAGAGTTTAACGTCCTGCAAAAATACGTACACCATACGTTTGAAAATATCGGGAAAGACATTACAGAAGGCGTTATTGATATTGCTCCTTACAAAAAGGGGAATAAAGCGGCATGTACGTTCTGTAACTTCAAATCTGTTTGTCAGTTTGATGAATCACTTGAAGATAACCAATTCCGTACGCTAAAAGATATGAAAGATAGCGAAGCGATGGAGAAAATTAGAGAGGAGGTTGGCGGAGAATGATAGAAAATTGGCCTAAAAAACCAGAAGGTAGTCAGTGGACAGATGACCAGTGGAAAGCGGTTGTAGCGAACGGACGTGATATTTTAGTCGCGGCAGCAGCAGGATCAGGGAAAACAGCAGTATTAGTTGAACGTATTATTAAAAAGATTATTAATGAAGAGAATCCAGTCGATGTCGACCGCCTGCTCGTTGTAACATTTACGAATGCAGCGGCGCAAGAGATGAAAAACAGAATTGGGGAAGCATTAGAAAAAGTATTAATTGATGAGCCGGGCTCTCAGCACATTAGAAAGCAGCTGAGCTTATTAAATAAAGCTTCCATTTCAACGATCCATTCATTTTGTTTACAAGTTATTAGAGGATACTATTACATGCTTGATGTTGATCCTCGTTTCCGCATTGCCAATCAAACAGAAAATGAACTATTAAAAGAAGAAGTGCTAGATGACATATTAGAAGAAGAGTATGGGATAGAAGATAATACGATATTCTTTGAACTCGTTGATCGTTATACGAGTGACCGTAGTGACGATGATTTACAACGTATGATTTTAGCGCTTCATACAGAATCAAGAGCGCATCCAAATCCGGAAAAATGGCTCGATAAATTAGTAGAAGCATATGACGTCGAAGGAAAGACAATTGAAGATTTAGTGTACGCCTCTTACTTATTAGAAGATGTGAAATTCCAGCTTGAAACAGCGGAACAGCATATTCGGAAAGCAACGGAACTCGCAATGCTTCCTGACGGTCCAGCGCCCCGTGTTGAAACACTGCAAGCGGATTTAGCTTTACTTGGAACGTTATCATCAGCTGCTCGTGAGTCATGGACAAGCGTATATGAAGCGATGCAAAACGTATCGTGGCAAACATTAAAGCGTATTAAGAAAAGCGATTATAACGAGGATGTTGTAAAACAAGTAGACTCTCTTCGTAATAAAGCGAAAGATGAAGTGAAGAAATTACAAGAAGAGCTATTTAGTCGCAAACCTGAAAGTTTCTTACGAGATTTTCAAGATATGCATCCTGTATTAGAAAAACTCGTACAGCTTGTAAAAGTATTTACAGAGCGTTTCCAAGCGATGAAGCGAGATAAAGGAATGGTCGATTTCACAGATTTAGAGCATTTCTGTTTACAAATTTTAAGTGAACAAAGTGAAAATGGTGAAATGAAGCCATCAGCAGTAGCGCTTCAATATCGTAATAAATTTGCTGAAGTATTAGTCGATGAATATCAAGATACGAACTTCGTACAAGAATCAATTATTAAATTCGTAACGAAAGATTCTGAGAGTGAAGGAAACTTATTCATGGTAGGTGACGTGAAACAGTCGATATATCGTTTCCGACTAGCAGAACCAGGATTATTCTTAGGAAAGTATAAACGCTTCACGCAAGAAGGATTAGGCGGCGGAATGAAAATTGACTTAGCGAAAAACTTCCGTAGTCGTCATGAAGTGTTAGCGGGTACAAACTTTATCTTCAAACAAATTATGGGCGAAGAAGTTGGGGAAATCGATTACGATGCTGACGCTGAATTAAAGCTAGGTGCTAGCTATCCAGAAGGTGAAGATGTAGCAGCTGAACTATTGTGCATTCAGCAAACAGAAGAAGAAGTAATAGACGGTGAAGAAGGTGCGGAAGTAGAAAAAGCACAGCTTGAAGCTCGTCTTATGGCGCAGCGCATTAAAGCGATGGTTGATTCAGGTTATGAAGTGTATGATCGTAAAACGGATAGTATGCGCCCTGTACAATACCGCGACTTCGTTATTTTACTTCGCTCCATGCCGTGGGCACCGCAAATTATGGAAGAGTTAAAATTGCAAGGAATTCCAGTATACGCTGATCTTGCGACTGGTTACTTTGAAGCGACAGAAGTAAATATTATGATGAACGTATTCCGCGTTATTGATAATCCGATGCAAGATATTCCGCTTGCAGCAGTACTTCGTTCCCCAATCGTTGGATTAAATGATGAAGAACTTGCAACGCTTCGTGCTCATGGGAAGAAAGGATCGTTTTATGAAGTAATGAGCTCATTCTTAAAAGGGGCACCGCTTGAAGAAGAAAAAGAACTACATGATAAATTAGAGTGGTTCTATAACTTACTGCAAGGATGGCGTGAATTTGCGCGCCAACAGTCTCTTTCTGATTTAATTTGGAAAGTGTACGGTGAGACAGGTTATTATGACTTTGTCGGTGGTTTACCAGCTGGAAAGCAAAGGCAAGCAAACTTGCGTGTACTATATGACCGCGCAAGACAATATGAAGCAACATCGTTTAGAGGACTATTCCGCTTCTTACGCTTTATTGAGCGTATTTTAGAACGCGGTGATGATATGGGTACGGCGAGAGCTTTAGGTGAACAAGAAGATGTCGTTCGCATTATGACAATTCATAAAAGTAAAGGACTTGAGTTTCCAGTCGTATTTGTCGCTGGACTTGGTCGTCGCTTTAATACACAAGACTTAATGAAGCGTTTCTTACTGCATAAAGACTTCGGTTTCGGTTCGCAATTTATCGATCCTCGTAAACGAATTAAATATACGACATTATCACAACTTGCAATTAAGCGTAAAATGAAAATGGAATTAATTGCGGAAGAAATGCGCGTCTTATACGTAGCGTTAACACGTGCAAAAGAGAAGTTAATTTTAATTGGAACAGTTAAGGATGCAACTAAGGAAATGGAAAAATGGCTGGATGCGAGAGAGCATAGTGAATGGTTATTACCAGATCATATACGTGCCGGAGCGTCTTGCTACTTAGACTGGATTGCACCTTCATTATATAGGCACCGTGATAGTGAAATACTTCTTGAATTAGGACAAGGAAGTGTTCCAGATGAAATTTATGGGTATGACACTAGCTGGAAAGTAGAAGTTGTTGACGGTAACACGTTACTCGCGCCAGAACCGGTTCAAGAAGAGAAACAAGAATTGTTAGAAGCACTTCGTGAGAAAAAGGCCGTTCCCCTGCAAAGTGAACGGAAAGAAGAGGTGTACGATAGATTAATGTGGAAGTACGGATATGAGGAAGCGACATCTCATCGTGCGAAGCAATCTGTTACAGAAATAAAGAGAAATTATCAATCTGAAGAAGGTAGCGATAATGCCTTTATTAAAAAATTACGTGCACCAATTAGGACACGTCCTCGTTTTATGGAGAAAAAGGGATTAACATATGCAGAGCGCGGAACAGCAGTACATGCCGTTATGCAGCATGTTGATTTGAAGAAGCCGATTACAGAAGAAGTGATTCGGGAGCAAATTGCTGGAATGGTAAATAAAGAATTATTAACATTCGAGCAGGCGGAAGAAATTGCGATTGAAAAAGTAATTTCATTCTTTGATAGTGACCTAGGTAAAAGGGTATTAGCGGCGAAAAGTGTTGAGCGTGAAGTACCATTTACGATGATGCTTGCAGCAGAAGAAGCGTATCAAGATTGGCAAGGGCAGAGCGGGGAATCCATTCTTGTCCAAGGGGTTATTGACTGCATGATTGAAGAGGAAGATGGTATTACTTTAATCGACTTTAAAACGGATACGATTGAAGGGAAGTTCCCAGGTGGATTTGATCAAGCGAAACCAATTTTAGAAGAGCGATATAAAGTCCAGCTTTCGTTATATGCAAAGGCACTTGAGAAAAGCTTACAACATCCTGTGAAAGAGAAATGTTTATACTTCTTTGATGGTAATCATGTTATAAAAGTTGAGGAATAGAGGGGCTTGCAAATGGTAACGGAAAAAACGTTAAGAACGTGTGAAAAAGGACATGAGTACTATAAAAGTAGCGATTGTCCAACTTGCCCAACCTGTGAGAAAGAGAGAACGCCAAAAGAAGGGTTTCTTTCCCTTCTTTCAGCGCCAGCAAGAAGGGCGCTAGAGCATCATGGAATTCACACTGTAGAAGAACTCTCAAAGTATAGTGAGAAAGAAGTTTTAAAACTGCATGGTATGGGACCTGCGTCGATGCCGAAGCTTAGAAAGGCTTTGGAGGAACAAGGATTATCATTTAAATAAAAAGAGTGCTATGCTCTTCTAGAAGAAATAGAAAAGAGTCCATCACGTTAGATGGACTCTTTTACTATCTACCTATAAAGAGTAATTACAGGGCAACTGTTTGATTAAGCTGTTCCAATCTGGTCTTGATCCGCCACATCAGAATCAAACGTATTTGTTGCACTAACACCGTTAAAAGTATTCACGACAAATCCAACATTGGAAGCTCCAGATCCATTATAAGCTTTCGTATTTTCTTTCGGAGAAACGTTATAAAAATCCCCTAAATTGAAAGAACCATTACTGTTTTGCACGACGAGATTTCCAACAACAGAAGGCATACCATCCACCTACTTTACTAAACTTTGTAATTACTATATGAATTATTGTGCGGAAGGTTCATCTGTAATATATTGGCGAATTTGCATAATACGAGAGTTATTAAAAACATAATCAACATTTCCAATTTGAAATCCACCAGAGTTTAAAAGTGTGCGCAATTCAACGTTATTCACTTCAATAAAAGGACATTCATTTACAATGTTTAATTTTACATCTGTCGTTCGTTTCGGGATTGTAATGTATTCATCTGTAAAGATTTCAAATGCATCTAAGCGACCTTCGTCTTTTATATAACAAGGGAATTCCCGGTGAACGGCAAGAGCTCTACTTTTTAATTCCATTTGATTGGCATCTCCAACTTGAAATACGGCAGCAATCCCTAACGAAACAATAGAAACATTTTGGACAATAGACACGTGATGTAACATAATTTCTCAGTCTCCTTAACCTGGAGTAGGAGGGACATCTGTTACTAATGGCACAAATGGACCCTCTGTAACAGTTTCAAACGGCGTATCAAGAATAGAAGATAGAATGAGGAAATTTGCATCCCCAATTAAAAAGAGTGCGGACGACGATACACCGTTCATTTTAATCTGTCCGACTTTGAACTCGCGGTTTACAACGTTAAGGTTCATACATACTTACTCCTTTCGGAAATTGCCCGGTATGTGTTGAATAAACGAAAGGAAGGCCTTGTCGATATCATGTTTCATAGCTTGAATAATGATATCTCGTAAATAATCTGGATCTGTTGAAATCCCTTCATGTGATTGTGCTTGTGATAAGTAATAAGGAAGCCTATGCTCCATCTGTTTTTTTATGTCATCAACCATCATTTGTCGATACATTTCATCGAGTGGCGTTCTCTCTTCCTGTTCAAAATGGAGAATTCGATTATATGCTTCTTCATCTAAGTAGCGATGCATTTCCTGAAGAATGCCTTGGTAAAAATCTGGATTTGTGTCAGTTTCAGGATTGACCTTCAAAGTTTCCGTATCAACTTGAAAATCCTCAATTTGCTGTCCTTTTGTTGAAAAGGGATTTAATCCAATATTTAAAGTGCCATTTAAATTTTCTACTTTTAATTGATCGAATTTATATTCCACTTTTCCTACAGAAGAGGAGGGGCGACTTTTTAATTCATTAAGCTCTTCTTGTAATTGACGAACTTGATCTTCTAAGTTAAGAATGGTCGCTTGTTGTGCTTGAAGAGCTTGTTGAAGTTGGTGTAAGTAAGTATATATATCTTGATTCATTTGTGAAACCTCCTTTTCAATAGGGAGGGTAAATATATTCCTACTATATATTTATGACAAGGATGTCTTAAGAAGAACTAGTTGATGGTTTGATAGAAATAATTTGTCCTTTCGCTTGTAATGGGCGAAGGGGTTCTGTAAATCCGCCAGTATTTGAGAATTTAGATAGGGCTTTAATACTTCCGGCAGTACCAATCTGGAATACAGAAGAGGTTGTAATGCTATCAATTTTAATACTGTTAATGATGATGCTTTGGTTTACATAAAAATTCAATACAATCGCCCCCTTTAAGTTGAACCAATTATCGCTTGATCAACAACATCTGAATCATTAACAGTCGTTGCGCTTTGATAATTGTAGACAGAAACGTTATCTCCAACATTAAAAGAGCCGGCCCCAGCGAAAGCGCGTGAATAACTAATAGGCCTAATCGCAAATACATCTCCAATATGAAAAATACCACTTGATCCAATATTAACGATACGAATATGTCCGACCATAGCTGGCATACAAAACACCTTTCGTTTTTAAAATTTTCTTTTCTACTATTGTATGGGCGTTTTTAATAAAATGTGTGTTTTTTTGAAATAAAAGAAACACACACGTTATTGTGTGTGTGTGTCGAGTGTTTGATTAGGGTGAAAATCCGTATGTACATGCCAAATTGCATTTAAGAGCCTGTCCAGTTCTTGGCTACAATCCACTGTTTTTTGAGAAGTCATTCCGTAGCGTTCAGCAAAATAAATCATTTTTTCACGTTTTTTTTCAATCGCTTGCTCAAACATTGAAATCGGCTCCATCTCTAAATGAAATTTTTAGTATATATGTAGTACATATTATACAAAAAAAACATAAAAAAGAAATGCATTCGCTAAAAAAAGTAAAATTTCTACATTTTATGCCAAATGATAAAGGAGTAACGAATCGGATATGAGAAGAATATTGTAAAAATTAGCGTGTATGAGAAGGTTTTTTTCTTACAGATGCGAATACAATTAAAAGGTATGAGTTTTAGGATGGAGAGTGGAAATGTTGCGTTTGGTAACGGCGAAAAAAGAAGAAAAGGTATTTGTAGGTATTGTGGATGAAGAAGAAGAAAAGGTATTGCACTTAAGAGAAGCGCAAAGGCAAAAGGGAGAAAAGGTTACAATCCCTATTACAATGTTAGAATGTATTGAAAGAGGAACCGAATGTGTTGAAAAAATGTGTGAAATTGTCAATTGGGCGAAGGAAAATGAAGGAACGGCGTATTACCCGTTAACTGAGGTGAAAATATTAGCACCAATTCCAAGGCCAAGAAAGAATATTCTTTGCGTTGGAAAAAATTATCGTGAGCATGCGATGGAAATGGGCGGCGTAGAGTCAATTCCAGAAAATATAATGATCTTTACGAAAGCACCAACGACAGTGATTGGAATGGATGAAAAAATTAATAGTCATCCCCACGCAACAAATGAATTAGACTATGAAGGGGAACTAGCTATCGTCATTGGTAAGCGAGGGAAACAAATAAAAAAAGAAAAAGCGCTTGAGCATGTTTTTGGTTATACCATTATAAATGATATAACTGCTCGCGATATTCAAAGGAAGCATAAGCAATTTTTCCTTGGAAAAAGTTTCGATACATTTTGTCCGATGGGACCGTATTTAATTCATAAATCGATGGTTAGTGCGCCAAATGCGTTACACATTGAAACGGTAGTAAATGGAGAAGTAAGACAAACTTCAAATACAAATAAAATGATTTTTTCAATAGAAGAAATCATTTCAACGATAAGTAAAGGAATGACATTAGAACCAGGAGATATTATCGCAACAGGAACCCCGGCTGGTGTTGGAAAAGGTTTCACACCACCGAAGTTTTTGCATGCCGGTGATGAAGTAGTTGTTACAGTAGAAGGAATTGGTACTTTGCGAAATGTAGTGAAGTGAAGAAAAGAGCTATCTTATTAATAAGATAGCTCTTTTCTATGGTCTTGGGTGATAGAGGTAATCGATAACGGAAAAAGTGTAAAGACCAATGACTGCAAGTGTACAAATGC
The DNA here is from genome assembly GCF_027715825.1 of Bacillus cereus group sp. Bc061. NCBI lineage: Bacteria > Bacillati > Bacillota > Bacilli > Caryophanales > Bacillaceae > Bacillus > Bacillus cereus group sp. Bc061. The sequence goes on along the minus strand of NZ_JAQFTZ010000004.1, from coordinate 211,359 downwards.
CAAATAGTATAACCGTAAGTGCGCTTTTTTCGCGTCCAAAACCAATGATAGTAAGAATAACAGTAGTCCAAAATGATGCTTTCAGTAGTGTGAATGTAGTGGGAGTTGAGTAGTGACTAAGCGATGTTACGGAAAGTAGGAAGCCAAAGAATGTAACTAAAAGAAAAGTTGTAGCTAAATAGTTAATATGTTTGCCGTATCTTAATAACATATCGCACCTCCTTTATGAATTTAAAATACAGAAAATTACAATTTTATTTTAGTATAAATCAATATAAAATGAAAGAGGTTGTCCCAACATGTAGGACAACCTCTCTATTATTACGATAATACAGCTTTAATTTTTTGGAATGCCCACTCTAAATCTTCTTCAGAGATTACTAGAGGTGGTGCGATACGAATTACGTTTTCGTGTGTTTCTTTACATAACAGTCCAGCTGCTTTTAGTTGTTCACAGTAAGGGCGAGCTGGCTCGTTTAATTCGATACCGATAAATAAACCTTTACCGCGAACTTCAGTAATCATTGGGTTATCGATTTCTTTTAATTGTCCAACTAATTTTTCACCTAATTGAAGAGAACGCTCTGTTAATTTTTCTTCTTCTAACACTTCAAGAGCTGCGATAGAAACAGCACATGCAAGTGGATTACCACCGAATGTAGAACCGTGAGAACCTGGCTCAAATACCCCTAAAATGTCGCGGTTTGCTGCAACGCAAGAGATTGGGAATACGCCGCCGCCAAGCGCTTTACCAAGTATGTACATGTCAGGAGTTACACCGTCCCAGTCACAAGCAAATACTTTACCAGTACGGCCTAAGCCAGTTTGGATTTCATCTGCTACGAATAAAACGTTTTCTTTTTTACATACTTCAAGAGCTTCTTTTAAGAAACCAGCTGGGGGGATGTTAATCCCTGCTTCACCTTGGATTGGCTCTAAAATGAATGCAGCTGTGTTTGGTGTAATAGCAGCTTTTAACGCTTCTAAATCACCGTAAGGAATTACAACGATGCCAGGAAGCATTGGACCGAATCCGCGCTTGTACTCTTCGTTTGAAGACATAGAAACAGCACCCATCGTACGTCCGTGGAAGTTATCTTCACAAACGATAATTTCAGCACGGTTTGCTTCTACTTTCTTCACATCATAAGCCCAGCGGCGAGCTGTTTTAATTGCAGTTTCAACAGCTTCTGCACCTGTATTCATTGGAAGTACCATTTCTTTATTAGTTAGTTTCGCAACTTTTTCGTACCAAGGACCTAATTGATCGCTATGGAAAGCACGAGAAGTTAACGTAACACGATTAGCTTGGTCAATTAAAGCGTTAATAATTTTTGGGTGACGATGACCTTGGTTTACTGCCGAATATGCACTTAATAAGTCCATATAGCGGTTTCCTTCAGGATCTTCTACCCAAACGCCTTCTGCTTTAGAAATAACGATTGGAAGTGGGTGATAGTTATTTGCCCCGTATGTGTCTGTAAGTTCGATAATATCCTTAGTTTGAATCATGATTGTTCCCCCTTTTGTTATTACAAGAAGTTTGTAAATACTCTAAATATTATAGCATTTAAATGTAAAAAAGCGAAACATTTCCTGAAAATAAATGAACATGTTATCATATAGAATGAAAAAGTGTGAAAAGAGGAGGTAAGGGATACGATGGTACATATGCATATTACAGCATGGGCGTTAGGTTTAATTTTATTTTTCGTTGCGTATTCACTTTATTCAGCAGGAAGAAAAGGGAAAGGTGTACATATGGGGCTTCGTCTTATGTACATTATCATTATTGTGACAGGTTTCATGTTGTACATGGGTATTATGAAGACTGCAACAAGTAACATGCACATGTGGTATGGTTTAAAAATGCTAGCTGGTATTTTAGTTATCGCTGGAATGGAAATGGTTCTTGTGAAAATGAGCAAGAACAAGGCAACGGGGGCATTCTGGGGATTATTTATTATCGCGCTTGTAGCGGTATTTTATCTAGGACTAAAATTGCCGATTGGTTGGCAAGTATTCTAATAAAGAAAATAAAACCACCTTATAATCTCAAATATTTGGGAAATAAGGTGGTTTTTTATTTTATGTTGCATCGATATGCAACTCTTCTCCGTTTACTTTCGTAAAACGAAACATATTTTTATTTGACGTAGCGTGACGAACGAAATGGTGCTGCAGTGTACAAATCATCTCTTCGTTATCAAATAAAAGAATATTTACTCCTTCGCATGCTTCCTCTTTCGGTAAAAAGGATAAATAATTATGACAATACATGCAATCATATAAAGAGTAATGAAGTGATTGCAATGCCTCTGTTAATAAGGCGAAGACAGAGTCAGGTAATTCCTCAAGCCATTCTGTATAGCTAAGGAGTAATTTTTTACGAATGCGTATCATTTCCCCATTTTGCAAATGGTGCTGTTCGTTGGCGATTTGTAATATATCTTGTTCATAGAAACGAGCCGGTAGCCAGTTGTTGTTATATAAAATTTCAAATCCATCTTCGGCAATATCTTCTAATAAAAATGCTTCCTCATTTTCATCATCAAAGAATACCCATTCATTGTTTATATATTCTACATTACCGACCGTATGAGCGCGAGGCTGGTTATATAAAATATGTTTACGTTGTATCATACACGATTTCTCCTTTTGAAAAGTAGTTATTCCTGTTATAGACAGTTCGTGCATTCTTTATAACTAGACACATCTACACATAGGTGGGCATACAATAAAACACGTTTTACTGAGTGAAAATGCTATTCCGTATATGGATAGTAGGTTATCGTCAAGTTTTTCATTTTGTAATCCGCACCTCTTAGGGTGGGGATTACTGCACGTTCAAGAAAAGAAATAAGATGGAAGGATGATTTATATGTGCGGGATTACAGGATGGGTGGATTATAAACGCTCATTAGAAGGAGAACGGGACGTCGTTACGAAGATGGCTGAGACGTTAGCGAAGCGTGGCCCAGATGATAATAAAGTTTGGATTAAAGGCAATGTCGCATTTGGGCATAAACGGTTAATCGTTGTTGATCCTGAAGGTGGTAAACAGCCGATGACTTGTTTAAAAGATGAAGCAAATTATGCAATTTGCTATAACGGCGAACTGTATAACACGGAAGATATTCGAAAGGAACTATTAAGAAGAGGATATACGTTCAAAGGTCATTCTGATACGGAAGTACTATTAGCATCGTATATGGAATGGAAAGAAGAATGTGTCGATCATTTAAACGGTATATATGCGTTTGCTGTATGGGATGAACAGAAAGAACAAGTGTTTATTGCGCGCGATCGATTAGGGGTAAAACCACTATTTTATAAATATGACAGTGGGCGATTACTATTTGGCTCAGAGTTAAAAGCGATATTGGCGCATCCAGATGTGAAGGCGGAAGTGACGTTAGAAGGATTATCTGAAATATTTGGCCTTGGACCATCTAGAACGCCTGGCCACGGCATTTATGCTGGTATAAAAGAATTACGTCCAGGTCATGCGATGACATTTTCAAAGAACGGTTTATGCATATGGAGATATTGGAATGTAGAAAGTAAAAAGCATGAAGATTCCTTTGAAGAAACAGTAGAAAAAACACGATTTTTATTACAAGATTCGATTACAAGGCAGCTCGTTTCTGATGTACCATTATGTACTTTTTTATCAGGCGGTGTAGATTCAAGCGCTATAACAGCAATTGCTGCAAAAGAATACGAAAGATCGGGAAAAGGTCAATTACACACGTATTCGGTTGATTACGAAGATAATGACAAATACTTTAAAGCAAATGCGTTTCAGCCAAATTCAGATGCACCATTTATTCATTTGATGACGGAGACGTTTCAAACGATCCATCATCGCTGCGTCATTTCAAATGAACAATTAGCGCAGTATTTAACAGAAGCAGTACTCGTTCGTGATTTGCCTGGTATGGCAGATATCGATTCGTCATTATTATGGTTTTGCCGCGAAATTAAACAAGATTTTGTCGTCGGTTTATCTGGGGAATGTGCAGATGAAATATTTGGTGGTTATCCGTGGTTTTATAGAGAAGATGATTTACAATCGAGCGCATTTCCGTGGATGCGTTCTACAGAAGCGCGTGAACAATTGCTAAAGAAAGAATGGAGAAATAAATTAAATTTACAACAATATGTACAGCAGCGCTATGAAGAGTCCATTCAAGAAGTTCCTATTTTAGATGGGGAAAGTCCGCTAGAAGCAAAAAGACGCCAATTATTTTATTTAAATATGGTATGGTTTATGACAACATTATTAGACAGAAAAGACCGTATGAGTATGGGTGCAAGCTTAGAAGTACGCGTTCCATTTGCGGATCACCGACTTGTCGAATATGCTTGGAATATTCCTTGGGAAATGAAAATGTATAAAAATCGCGAAAAAGGTCTATTACGTAAAGCGTTAGAAGGATTACTTCCAAATGACATCTTATATAGAAAGAAGAGCCCGTATCCGAAAACACATAATCCGCACTATACGAAAGCAGTAACAGTATGGCTACAAGATTTATTAACAGATAAAGGATCGATTTTACACGAACTATTTGATAAAGAACAGCTGAGCGGATTAATTGAGTCAGGCGGCAGTGCATTCCAAACGCCATGGTATGGTCAATTAATGACTGGGCCACAACTTTTAGCTCATTTAGCACAAATTCACGTTTGGTTTAAAGAATATGGAGTAAATATTAAAGAATAGGAGAAAAGCGACTTACTTTATAAGTAAGTCGCTTTTTATTAAATAAATTGTCATATAAAATTCAAAATCATATTAGAAAAAATACTTATTTAGAATAATTATCTTTACGTACTTATTATTAGTTGTTATAATTGGAAACAAATGTTCTTGAAAAAGATTCTCATTTATAAAATTGAGGTGTTATATAGATGAAAAAGAAAAAAATAGGTTTACTCGTAATGGCGTATGGAACGCCGGATTCATTAGATGAAGTAGAGGCATATTATACACATATTCGTCATGGGCGTAAGCCGTCCGAAGAAGCACTCCAAGATTTAATTGGACGTTATAAAGCGATTGGTGGAATTTCACCGCTTGCAAAAATTACGAAAGAGCAAGCGCATAAATTAACAGACTCAATGAATAATATGTTTACAGAGTATGAATTTAATTGTTACTTAGGCTTAAAACATACTGCTCCGTTTATAGAAGATGCAGTAGAAGAGATGAAGCGCGATGGAATTGAGCAAGCGATTAGTATCGTATTAGCGCCGCATTATTCTACCTTTAGCATTAAGGCATATAACGAGCGTGCAATTCGTCTCTCGGAGGAAATAGGTGGTCCTGTTATTGAACCAATTGAACAATGGTATGATGAACCGAAATTTATTTCGTATTGGGCAGATCAAATAAAAGAAACATTTACAAAGATTGAAGATAAAGAGAAAGCAGTTGTAATTTTTTCAGCGCATAGTTTACCAGAAAAAATTATTGCAGCAGGTGATCCTTATGTGGAGCAATTGCAGCATACGGCGGATTTAATCGCAGCAGCTGCAAACATCCAAAACTATACAATAGGTTGGCAAAGTGCCGGAAATACACCTGATCCATGGATTGGACCGGATGTGCAAGATTTAACGAGAGATTTATTTGAAGAGCATAGATATAAATCTTTCATATATTGCCCAGTTGGTTTTGTGGCAGAGCATTTAGAAGTTTTATATGACAACGATTACGAGTGTAAAGTTGTGACGGATGAATTAAATGCTGCGTATTTTAGACCAAATATGCCGAATGCACAATCTACATTTATTGATTGTTTAGCTACAATTGTTTCCAGAAAAATGAAAGAAATAGTTGACAAAGAACTAATTTTGAATAATAATTAATTTATAATAATTTTAAATAAATAATAATTACTATGAAAGAAAGAGGAGGATCCCCCTAGATGAATCCAAATAATCGCTTAACCACAAACCAAGGTGCTCCGGTCGGAGATAACCAAAATTCTCGTACAGCTGGTCGCCGTGGACCAGTATTATTAGAAGACTATCATTTAGTAGAAAAATTGGCTCACTTTGATCGTGAACGTATTCCAGAGCGTGTTGTGCACGCACGTGGTGCAGGTGCTCACGGTGTATTCGTTACGAAAAATAGCATGAAGCAATATACGAAAGCAGCATTTTTACAAAATGAAGGAACTGAAACGCCTGTGTTTGTTCGTTTTTCAACGGTTATTCATGGTCAAGGTTCTCCTGAAACAGCACGTGATCCACGCGGTTTCGCTGTTAAATTTTATACAGAAGAAGGAAATTACGATATTGTAGGTAACCATTTACCAGTCTTCTTCATTCGTGATGCAATTAAATTCCCTGATATGGTGCATTCTTTAAAACCAGCACCTGATACAAATATTCAAACACCAGATCGTTACTGGGATTTCATGACGTTAAGTCCAGAATCTACACATATGATGACATGGGTATTTTCTGATTACGGTACACCAGCAAGCTATCGTGAAATGGAAGGTTTCGGTGTACATTCATTCAAATGGATTAATGCGGAAGGTAAAATCGTCTACATTAAATATCATTGGAAGCCACAGCAAGGTGTACGTAACTTAAGTGCAAAAGAAGTGCAAGAAGTACAAGGAAAAGACTTCAACCATGCAACTCGTGACTTATTCGATGCAATCGAAAAAGGAAATTACCCGAAATGGGATTTACACGTACAAGTGATGCAACTAGATGAAATGGATTCTTTAGACTTTGATCCACTGGACCCAACGAAAGTATGGCCAGAAGATCGTTTCCCATTAATGGAAGTAGGGACAATGACGTTAAACCGTAACCCGAAAAACTTCTTCGCGGAAGTAGAACAAGTAGCGTTCTCTCCAAGTGCAACTGTAAATGGTATTGAACCATCTGAAGATAAATTATTACAAGGTCGTTTATTCTCTTATCCAGATACACAGCGTTACCGCCTTGGTGCAAACTACTTACAAATTCCTGTAAACTGTCCATACGCAGCTGTTCATAATCAACAACGTGATGGTGCGATGCAAATCAATCAAAACCCATCTACAATTAACTATGAACCGAGCCGTCATGCTGAAAATCCAGTTGAAGACCCAGCTTACCGCGATTCAACTATGAAAGTAGAAGGCTATGTATCTCGTGAGAAAATTGACAAACCAAATGATTTCAAACAAGCGGGTGAGCGTTACCGTTCATTCTCTAAAGAAGAGCAAGACAACTTAATTGCAAACTTAACAAATGACTTAAAAGACGTAAATGAACGTACGAAATTACTAGCTGTATGTAACTTCTTCCGTGCAGATCAAGAGTACGGTATGCGTTTAGCGCAAGCATTAAACGTTGATATTACGCAATATGTAGGAAATGCTCCGAAATAAATTGGAAAAGACGACTGTTATGAAACGGTCGTCTTTTTTTGTTTATGTAAAGTTACACGCGGGTATTCTTCAGTTTCATTATGTCGGAATTTGTTGGTAAATCGATATATCGTGTCGAAACGTCGATATATTGAAATAATCGCTGATATATTTGAAAAATCGTCGATATATCCGAAGAATCGCTGATATATTTATATTAATACCGCTCAGGGTATGGTGCCGGCAAGTCTAATAAAAAGAGATGCAATCTACTATCAATAGATTGCATCTCTTTTTTAGTTCACTCGCTCAGTATATTCATAAGCTTTCTCTCCGTGCATTGAAATATCAAGTCCCATATGTTCCTCGTGCTCATCTACCCGGACAGGGAGGAAGAAGTTAATTGCTTTAATAATCGCGTACGTCATTATAATTGTGAACGCATATGTTGCGCCGATTGCTACAAGTTGTTTCAACAGCAGCGCGGCGTTCCCGTAAAATAATCCGTTAGCGCCATCACTGTTTACGGTGGTAGTTGCAAATAGTCCTGTCGCAATGCCGCCCCAAGTTCCGCCGATGCCGTGACATCCAAATGCATCGAGTGTATCGTCGTATCCGAATTTTGTTTTTAAGAAAAAGACCGCTCCGAAGCATAATACGCCGCCAATTGCTCCGATAAGAAGAGCTGAGAAAGGTGTAACGAACCCGCAAGCTGGTGTAATAGCGACTAGACCGGAAACAACGCCGCAAGCAGCTCCCATCGCGGTCGGTTTTGATTGGAAGAACCACTCTGAAAGCATCCAAGTTAATGCGGAGGCAGCGGCGGCTATATTTGTATTAATAAATGCAGTTAAAGCTACGTCGTTTAAAGATAATGCGCTTCCGACGTTAAAACCGAACCAGCCGAACCACAGTAAACCAGCGCCTAACATCGTAAATGGTAAATGATGAGGAGACGAACCGTTTATGTTTTTGCGTTTTCCAAGGAAAATAGCTAATACAAGGCCAGCCACACCAGATGTAATATGAACGACATTACCACCAGCGAAGTCTAACGCACCAAGTTCTCTTAGCCATCCGCCAACGCCCCATACCCAATGAGCGACAGGATTGTAAACGATTGTTGTCCATAGAAGGATGAAAATAAGGAAAGCTGAAAATCGCATTCTTTCGGCAAATGCTCCTGAAATTAAAGCGGGAGTTAAAATAGCGAACATGAGTTGAAACATCATAAATAAATTGTGAGGAATAGTAGATGAGTAGTCTGGATTTGGTGCGTAGCTAACTCCGTTTAAACCGAACCAATCGAATGTGCCGATAAGTCCGTGCCAATCTGGTCCGAATGATAAAGAATAACCAATTAAAATCCATTGAATCGAAACGATAGCCATTGCGCTATAACTATGCATTGTCGTACTGAGTACGTTTTTACTGCGAACCATACCTCCATAAAAAAGTGCTAATCCTGGTGTCATTAACATGACCATTACTGTCGCTACAAACATAAAAACCGTATCTCCTGTATTCATTCTCTCTCCTCCTGTAATGTTAGAAAAAATAACATCAATTTGTTATGTTTCATATCATATTCGAAATAAAAAGAAAAATCAACTAAAAATTCAGAAAATTTTATATGTAATGTTAGAAAACCTAACATGTATTAATTTGATAAGAATGAAATCAACGTATGCGATTCGTTTGGATAATTGGTATAATATTCTTACAATTAAAATGCATGGGGGATGCGTGTGGGGAAAATACATACTAGGAAACTATTCATTTGTTTTTGTTTAGCTGTCGTTTTGTTTGTACCAATACATACATTTGCAGACGAAAAAGGAGGGTGGCGAGACGAAGTTATATATTCCATTATGATTGATCGTTTTAATAATGGGGAACCGAAAAATGACAAACAGTTAGAAGTTGGCAATTTAGAAGGATATCAGGGCGGAGATATAAGAGGTATTATAAAAAGAATGGATTACATAAAAAAAATGGGATTTACTACTGTTATGCTTTCGCCGCTTTTTGAAAGTGTAAAATACGATGGGTTAGACGTGCGCAATTTTCAGAAGGTAAATGAACATTTCGGAACAGAAAATGATGTGAAAGAACTTGTGCAAGAAGCTCATGCAAAAGGAATGAAAGTTGTATTTCAATTTCCGCTTGGAGAAAACGAACAACAAGTAATCGACTCGATGAAATGGTGGATCAAAGAAGTTGATTTAGATGCAAGTTATGTAATACATAGTGAAAAAAAATCGCCTGCTTTTTGGGATGATGTGCAAAAAGATATGCAAGTGATAAAGAAAGATTTTCGAGTTATGACAAAAGAAGATAGTGAATACAACGAAAAAATAGTAGATGCGTTTTCCAAAGCGGACGTATCGGTGAAACCTTTATATGATGTAAGTAAAAAAGACGGAGCAGCCGCTACATTTTTAGATAATCAAGATACAAAAAGATTTGCTCGTATTGCAAAAGAGAATATGAATTATCCACCATCTCGTTTGAAACTAGCTCTTACATATTTATTAACAACACCAGGTATTCCGAATTTTTATTACGGAACTGAAATTGCATTGGATGGAGGAGGTACGCCAGATAATAGACGATTAATGGACTTCAAATCAGATGAAAAGTTTATGCAACACATAACGAAACTCGGTGAGCTTAGACAAGCGAGGCCATCTTTACGCCGCGGTACGTTTGAGCTTCTATACGATAAAGATGGAATGAGTGTACTAAAGAGAAAGTATAAAGATGAAGTGACAGTAGTAGCGATTAATAATACGAAAGAAACACAAAAAGTTGCTTTACCTGCAAGTGCGATTGGTGAAAAACAAGAGCTAAGGGGATTGTTAGAAGATGAAATTATAAGAGAAGAAAACGGAAAATTTTATCTCGTTTTAAAGCGTGAAGAATCAAATGTGTATAAAGTTAACGGGGAAACAGGTGTGAATTGGCTATTTATTTCTTTAATCGTCGGTGTGAACGTATTGTTTATTGCTTTTTTAATTGTGGTTAAAAAGAAGCGAAAATAAGGGGATATTCTCTTTTGTGTTCAATTAAAAGTGCGTGATGAGGTGAGATGTTCAAGTCTTCTTATCGTATTCGTAATTCTGTATTTTGGGGATAACAGTGACGATGGGGAATTTGTTCGGTGGGACAGGCTAAGGAGAAAACTTTCTCCCTAGTCTGTTTTTCTTTGAAGTAAGACTCTCACCTCGAAATGCAACTGAGCAAAGAAGTAAAAAAATCGATAGAAGAAACAATAATTGAAAATATACTAATTTTACATTACATTAAAGGGTGAAAAGTATTTTGTTACTCATTGAGGGCTATATTTGAGGAGGAAAAATGGAATTTTACGATTTGGGTATTACCATTAAAGAACTTAGAATGAAAAAGAATATATCACAATCTGAATTGTGTCATGGAATATGTTCGCAAAGTCAAATTAGCAAAATAGAAAAAGGTATGATTTATCCATCTAGCATATTGTTATATCAATTATCTGAAAGACTTGGTATTGATCCAAATCATATTTTCGCACTAACTCAAAACAAAAAACTAAAATATGTAGAAAATGTAAAATGTGTAATGAGAGATTGTACAAAACAAAAACAATATAATGAACTTTATGAAATAGTGAAACAAGAGAAAACCGAAAATAATTTCCAGTTAAAAGAAGATAAACAATTTCTAATATGGCATGAAGCGATTGCTATATTTTATGTGAATAAATCAATAAAAACTGCTTTAAATCTTTTAAATAATGCACTAAAACTAACTGTAACGAATGGTGATTTTTTATCGGAAAGAGAAATAGATATTATGCAGTCGATGGCTATATTTCATTGGGCAAATAAAGAATATGAAAAGAGTATTACTATATTAAGAAGATGTTTAACTAATTTTAATAAGTTAGATTTCCCTAGAGATAAAGAGATTAAATTAAAAATCATTTTTAATTTAGGGAAAATGTTAGGTCATGCAAATCAACATGAAGAGGCAATAAAATACAATGATATGGGTATTAAATTAGCTATTAATCTAAATACTTTATATTTATTAGGCGAATTATACTATGGGAAAGCTTGGAACATGCTAAAGCTGAAACAATGTAATGAAGAAGATGTAGCTGATAATATGAAAAAAGCATTATTTATCTTTGAACTAACAGAAAAAGAAGATCTGATAAAAATAGTTAAAGAAAAATATTTTGAACAACAAAATAAAAAAATCACTCATAATTTCTGAGGAACATCTTATTATTCTCTATAAAAAAAGCACCTTATGGTGTCTTTTTTATGACTTATATCATCGATTATTACAGTTCGTAGGTTTCTTATACCAAGCTTTGTTGATGTATTTACAATTCGCAGGTGTTGAAGTTTTAGGTGTATCCCCAGGTGTAGTTATATTATTAGAACACCCTGCAATATATAGACAGAATGTAGTTAATAAAAAACATAGTATTAATTTCTTCAAATAACCACTTCTAACTCTTTTTAATTAACATTTTTCATAAAATAAATTCCTTACTAATTTTACATTACAGGAAAGGGTGGAAAATATTCTTATACTCATAATTTGTTACATTTGATTGGGGAGGGAGGTTTTTGTTCCGATTTTTAAAAGGGTCTTCTTCATTTATGCATAAAATTTATCCGATTTCCCGTAAGCTTAGACTTTTACAAGCTAAAAAGAAAAACATCCTCTACATAGAGGATGTTTTTCTTTTTAGCGGTAGTTAATAAATTGTACGTCAATTGGTAAATCAGCGCTACGAACTGCTGCGATAACTGCTTGTAAGTCATCACGGCTTTTCGCTGTAACACGTACTTGATCATCTTGTACTTGTGTTTTTACTTTTAATTTCATTTCTTTAATGATGTTGTTAATTTTTTTCGCGTTATCTTTATCGATACCTTGTTGAAGTGTTGCACGTTGGCGAACAGTGTTACCAGCTGCCGCTTCAACTTTTCCGTAATCTAAGTTCTTAATTGGAACGTTACGTTTTACGAGTTTAGAAATAAGAACGTCTTTTACTTGCTCTAATTTGAACTCGTCGTCAGAAGTTAAAACAAGTACTTCTTTTTCAAGTTTAATATCACTTTTACTTCCTTTAAAGTCATATCGGTTTTGGATTTCTTTTAATGCAGTGTTAATTGCGTTTGTTACTTCAGGTAATTCTACTTTCGAAACGATGTCAAAAGAACTATCTTTTGCCATAGTTAGCACCTCCAAATAAATTTCTACTCTTTTTATGTACTGTACATACTAAAGTATAGCTGAAAACGAGCTTAGACTTAAGTGTTTTCATACTTATAATGATGTAACCTCATTTTATTATAGTGAATTTTGGGCAGTTGGACAAATAAAGAGAAAATCGTGTTATAATTAACTTTTGTTTGGAATGATAAAAATATAAAAAGTTAAAAAGTTCATTTTATATATATAGAAGGGAATTAAAAAAATATGTATTTACAAATAGGATCGATTGAACAGGTAACTGTTTTACGCGAAACGGAAATTGGATATATGGTTGGAAATGAAGAAGAAGAAATTTTCCTACATAAAAATGAAGTAGCTGGAGAAATTGAAGAAGGCGATACGATTGATGTATTCTTATACCTTGACCACCAAAATCGTATTTCGGCAACAATGAAGGAGCCAATTATTACAACATATGATTGGAACTGGGTAAAGGTTGTAGAAGTTATTCCTAGTTTAGGTGTGTTTGTTGATATTGGTGTATCAAAAGATATACTAATTCCAGCTGATGAATTCCCAATTTATATGCCAGTATGGCCTAAAGTTGGAGATGAATTATATTGTACGTTAAAATTAACGAATCGTGATCGTTTAATTGCTCTTCCGGCAAGAGATAGTGATATGCAAGAAATCGTTGTAGATGCGACACCATCTATGCGTAATAAAAACGTAAACGGACGTGTGTATCGTTCACTTCAAGTTGGTTCGTTCGTATTAACAGATGAGCATTTTCGTGCATTTTTACATCATACAGAAAGAAAAGAACAAGTTCGCATCGGTCAACGTGTAACGGGACGAATTATTGATGTAAAAGATGACGGTACAATTAACATTTCACTTCTTCCTCGTAAAGAAGAAGGAATGGAAGATGATGCTACAGTGATTTATGCATATATGGAAGAACGGGGCGGAGCAATGCCGTTTTGGGATAAGAGCTATCCAGAAGACATTAAAGAACGTTTCAATATGAGTAAAGCTGCATTTAAGCGTGCACTTGGTAAGTTGATGAAAGAAGAAAAGGTTTACCAAGAAGAAGGTTGGACGTACTTTAAGAAATAAAGGAAATAAAAAGCACCACCTTATATTTTACCTATAAGGTGGTGCTTTTTTAATTCCCTTGCTCATGTACAAGAGTAAACGTATCTTTCAACTCACTATCGTTTATTTTAATATTTGCTTTTTTTAATTCATTTTGCAATAGTTTTTTGCCGAATATAGGGTCAGAGATACGTTCTTCTTCTAAGTTTTTGCGAATAGAGTCTTTCACTTCATCATAGGGTTTTAATTCTTTTTTATCAGTTAATTTAATAATATGATAACCGTTTGGTGATGTAACGGGATTGCTAATTTGTCCGACCTTTAGTTTATAGGCAGCAGTTTCAAATTCAGGTGCCATTCTACCTGAATTGAAATATCCGAGGTCTCCGCCTTTTTCTTTTGATAGTAGGTCTTGCGATTCTTGTTTTGCTAGTTCTTCAAATGAAGCACCAGCATCTAATTTTTTCTTTATTTCTTTCGCTTCATTTTCGTCACTTACTAAAATATGGCTTGCTTTAATTTCTGGTTTATAGTGGTCTTTCACGTCTTTTTCTGTAATACTTTTCTTAATCGCTTCATTCATAGCAAGTTTGAACTTAATTTGATTTTTGAAATCAGCTTCATCTTTTAAACCATTGTTTTTCAATACGTTTTTAAATTGGTCTCCGTATTGATTTTTTGCTTTTTGTAATTCTTTATCTACATCATCGTCAGATACTTTATATTTTTTCGTGATAACGTCTTGCGCCATCATTTCGTACAGCATGTCTTTTCCGTAACGATCTTTCAACTGTTTTTCGAAGTCGCTCTTCGTAATGGTTGAGTCGGTTGCTGTAGCGACTGTATCTGAGTCGTTTTTTTGTCCACAAGCAGATAGCATTAATATACTTAGTAGTGCAGTAATAATGAAAATGTGTTTTCCTCTCATGCTAACACCTCATCCGAATATGTTATCGCTATTGTAGAATATAGAAGTGAACATGAAGTGAATTTTTAATGTTTTTTCCTGTGAAATGTAAAAAAAGTACATCAACAATATTGTTGATGTACGATGGGATCAAAGGTGATCGGTCTTTTTGGAATAAGCACGCTTACCTTGCTCTATATTCTTTTGTTCTTGCTCATTTTTTTGCGCGCGTTTTGCATTATTATCGCGTGCTTTTTTGTCGTTATCACTCGTATGTGGCATATGTATCAACTCCATTTCTAAACGTTGTACGTTTATCATTTCCTTTTTCGTAAAGACTATGTATAGCAGTGTATTCATGAATAATGAAGGTGGATTGGAAATGGATTTGAAGTTGAATTATACCGAACTTATAAAGAAGTTAATCGTTGTAATCGTCGCAGGTTTGTTAAATGCGATTGGAATGAATTTATTTTTAACGCCAGCGAAAGTGTATGCAAGTGGCTTTGCTGGATTGTCTCAATTGCTATCACAAATATTAGGTGATTTTTTATCTATTCACATATCAACCGGGGTATTATTTAGCTTGTTTAACATTCCAGTCGTTATTTTAGCATGGAAAAAGGTTGGAAAGGCCTTTACTTTCTTTAGTTTTCTTTGCGTTATCTTTATGACTATGTTTTTAGAAATTATTCCAGTTAGAGCAGTTTCAAACGACATCATATTAAATGCGATTTTTGGTGGGCTTATTTCAGCAATCGGGGTAGGGATTGCGTTGAAGTGGGGGGCTTCTACAGGTGGTTTAGATATAATCGCCATGATTTTATCAAAGATTAAAGACAAGCCTGTCGGTACGTATTTTTTCTTCTTTAATGCACTGATCATTATCGCTGCCGGCTATGTGTATGGATGGGAAAAAGCATTATATACTTTAGTGACTTTGTATGTGTCAACGCGAATCATCGATGCAATTCATACGCGTCATGTGAAGATTACGGCATTAATCGTTACGAAGAATGGGGCGGATGTACGAAAGGCGATTCACTCACGCTTAGTGAGGGGGATTACAACTATACCAGCAACTGGTGCTTATACGAATGAAAATAAGGAAATGTTAATGATTGTTATTACCCGTTACGAACTGTACGAATTGGAGAGGGTTATTAAACAAGTGGACCCAGGTGCATTTACAAACGTACTGCAAACAGTTGGGGTGTTCGGATTGTTTCGAAAAGATTAAAGAGGACCAAAGCTGGTCCTCTTTTTTAATGTGCATTCGTAATGTTTTGCAACTGCTCTTGCATTTCACGTAGCTGAACTTTTTCAGCAGTTGAAGAATTTGCGTAAGCGGATTGCAAAGCATTTTTTGCTCTATATACGAGATCTTGTTGCTCGACGCCGCTTGAACAAGATACAGCATTTGCAACAGCATCTCTAGCTTGTTGAAATAGTAAGTTCCCCATTTAGACCCCTCCAAAAGAAGAGTTGCTTCTCGCTTTTTCTGCCTCAGCTAATGTACCTCGGTACGGGAATCTTGCATCATGCTTCATAACAGCATCGGCTCCTTGTTGGATAAAACGTTTTGATTTGTTCTTTTTACCCATTCGAAAAACCCCCTTTATTTAGCTGAAAACAATCGACGCGCTAACTTGTGCGTCTAATGATAGTATGAGCGTTTGGCGAGAAACTATAAGCAGGGAATTTTTAGATTACAACCCAAGAACCTCTTCTAAATATAGTGCAATACCATCTTCTTCGTTCGTTAGCGTCGTATGGTTTGCGAGTGATTTTAATTCAGGGATGGCATTTCCCATTGCGATGCCGTGACCAGCAAATTCAATCATTTCAAAGTCGTTATCTTCATCACCGAAAGCGATGATTCGCTCTTGTGGAATGTTATAATGACTAGAAATTTTTTGTAGTCCAACAGCTTTATTTAATCCGCTTTTTACAATTTCAATAATCGGCCAAGGTGCGCCCCACTTTCTATGGTCGATTACTTCAGCGTGCATATCAGTTAAATGTTGACGAATTGCACTGGAATGCTCGTCATGTGCGTCAATTAATAAGCAAGTTGGATGATCATTTAAAATATTTAATAAGTCTCCTGTAAAAATGTTTGGAGAACCGAATTCGAAAATATGTTTTTTATCTTCATCAATTTCACGTACATACACATCGTCCATTACTTCAGCGTATATGTTTTTTACGCCAAAATCAAAGCAAGCCCGGACAATTTCTTGCGCTGTTGCTAGCTCAAGAGGAGAGTGATGTGTGCCCCACTTTGAATCAAGAGGGTGATGTACGTAAGCGCCATTAAAGTTTACGATTGGTGTATTTAGACCAAGTTCTTTATAGTAATCATAACTAGCGCGGAATGGACGTCCTGTTGAGATAACAACAATATGTCCTTGTTCCTTTGCTTTTGCAATTGTATGTTTCGTTCGAGTGGAAATTATTTTGTTGTCTGTTAATAAAGTGCCGTCTAAGTCTAGTGCGATTAAATGTTGTTTGTTCATAATTTCACCTCTTATAATATTTTTTTGTTTTTATCTGTATTTCCGTTTTTAATCTGCAGAAATAAGAGGTTAGACTGGGTGAGACCACCAAAGATGGAAAGTTCACTATATATCCATCTTACGTCGCAAAGTGCTGCGGTGTCTACTATTTCTCGTTGGAAATTAAGAAAAGTCAACATCTTTTTAGAAAGTTCAAACAATGTTTCTTTCATTATGGACAAATTGTGAAAAGGGTTACATTTCTCGTATGATGAGGCTTATAATGAACATGTAATCTTCTCGTATATGTTTGACTCTCCTTTGAAACTGGCCTATAGTAGGTTGGTTTCTTTTTTTTCTACAAATAGGAAAGAAATCCCTGCTTTAAGCTTGTGTCATTCATGTATATGTACAAGAACGAAATGTAGTACCTGTTTCCTAAACATGACAGAAAAGCTTTCTTTTAAAATGGATATACTAATGAGGCAAAGACGTCATGGAAGGAGAATGGAAATGGGACAAAATCGCAGGTTTCGTTCTGGACAAAAAGCGCCGAATGATGGCATTTACGTAGAAATTGGTGAAACGGGAAGTATGGTAAAAGACCCGCAAATGGTGAAACTAACTGCTGGTGACAAGTTTCCAGATAACACGAATCATAACCGTCAGTGGACGTATAAAAGAAAACCGTAACAGGAGCCGCAATCGTTATTGCGGCTTTTTTGTCGTTACACATTTTAATTTCATTTACCGTATATTTTTCAGTTGTATCATGAATGCTCCTTTTTTCTTTTTCAAATAATAAGTTTGAAAATACATAAGCAAAATTATTGTATAAAAAAGTCAGTTGGCGTATAATCAAATCAAAGGTCAAAGAAAGTCAAACATTTGGAGGACTGTAAAGATGGACTTAAATCAAATGACAACAAAAACACAAGAGGCGATTATGAGTGCCCAATCTTTAGCGGTATCTCATCACCATCAAGAAGTAGATACTGTTCATCTCTTGTTTACATTATTAGAAGAGCAAGATGGGTTAGCAGTACGTATTTTTCAAAAAATGAACGTCGATATAGAAGCATTAAAACAAGGCGCCGAAAATTTAATTAAGAAAAAGCCTTCCGTAACGGGGAGCGGTGCAGAAGCAGGTAAATTATATATAACAGGTGCTCTGCAACAACTACTTGTAAGAGCAGGAAAAGAAGCAGAGAAATTGCAAGATGATTACATTTCAGTTGAACATGTATTACTTGCTTTTACTGAAGAAAAAGGCGATATAAACCAATTATTTACAAGATTTCATATTACGAAAGATAACTTATTACAGTCTTTAATGACAGTTCGGGGGAATCAAAGAGTGACTAGTCAAAATCCAGAAGCAACTTATGAAGCGTTAGAAAAATATGGTCGTGATTTAGTAGCGGAAGTAAGAGCGGGGAAAATTGACCCTGTTATCGGCCGCGATAGTGAAATTCGCCGCGTAATCCGCATTCTTTCACGTAAAACGAAAAACAACCCAGTTTTAATTGGTGAACCAGGTGTTGGTAAAACAGCAATTGTTGAAGGGTTAGCACAGCGTATTGTGAAAAAGGATGTACCTGAAGGATTAAAAGATAGAACAATCTTTGCATTAGATATGAGTGCGCTTGTAGCTGGAGCGAAATTCCGTGGTGAATTTGAAGAGCGTCTCCAAGCTGTATTAAATGAAATTAAAAAGAGTGAAGGACGCATTTTATTATTCATTGATGAACTTCACACAATCGTCGGCGCTGGTAAAACAGAAGGCGCAATGGATGCAGGAAATATGTTAAAACCGATGCTTGCGCGTGGTGAACTGCATTGTATCGGGGCGACGACGTTAGATGAATATCGTAAATATATTGAGAAAGATCCAGCGCTAGAAAGACGTTTCCAACAAGTATTAGCAGAAGAACCAACTGTTGAAGATACAATTTCCATTTTACGTGGTTTAAAAGAGCGCTTTGAAATTTATCATGGTGTAAATATTCATGACCGCGCGATTGTAGCAGCATCAGTTTTATCAGATCGATATATTTCGGATCGTTTCTTACCGGATAAAGCAATTGATCTTGTCGATGAAGCTTGTGCAACAATTCGTACAGAAATCGATTCTATGCCGACAGAATTAGATGAAGTAACGCGCCGCATTATGCAGCTGGAAATTGAAGAAGCGGCTCTTGGAAAAGAAAAGGACTTTGGTAGCCAAGAACGTCTAAAAACGTTGCAACGTGAATTATCGGATTTAAAAGAAGTTGCAAGTGGCATGAGAGCCAAATGGGAGAAAGAAAAAGAAGATATTCACAAAGTGCGTGACTTACGTGAACATTTAGAGCGTCTGCGCCGTGAATTAGAAGAAGCAGAAGGGAATTACGACCTAAATAGAGCAGCGGAACTTCGCCACGGAAAAATTCCTGCAATTGAAAAAGAGTTAAAAGAAGCAGAAGAAATGGGCGCGAATAATAAACAAGAAAATCGTTTATTACGTGAGGAAGTAAGTGAAGAAGAAATTGCTGATATTGTTTCACGTTGGACTGGTATTCCTGTTGCAAAACTCGTTGAAGGTGAACGCGAGAAATTACTACGTTTAGAGCAAATTTTATCAGAGCGTGTTATCGGACAAGAAGAAGCGGTAAGCCTAGTATCAGACGCAGTTCTTCGTGCTCGTGCTGGTATTAAAGACCCGAACCGTCCAATTGGTTCCTTCATCTTCTTAGGACCGACTGGTGTTGGTAAAACAGAACTTGCAAAAACGTTAGCGCAGTCTTTATTTGATAGTGAAGAGCAAATGATTCGTATTGATATGTCTGAGTACATGGAGAAACACGCTGTGTCACGCTTAATTGGTGCACCTCCTGGATATGTTGGATATGAAGAGGGCGGTCAATTAACAGAAGCAGTAAGACGTAAACCGTATTCTGTTATTTTGTTAGATGAAATCGAAAAAGCACATCCAGAAGTATTCAACATTTTATTACAAATGTTAGATGACGGACGCATTACAGATTCGCAAGGACGTACAGTAGACTTTAAAAACACAGTTATTATTATGACGTCAAATATTGGATCTGCTCATTTATTAGATGGATTAGAAGAAGATGGCTCAATTAAAGAGGAATCAAGAGAACTTGTCATGGGGCAATTAAGAGGACATTTCCGACCAGAGTTTTTAAATCGTGTCGACGAAATTATTTTATTCAAACCTCTTACAACGAATGAAATTAAAGGTATTGTTGATAAAATTGTAAAAGAATTACAAGGCCGTTTAGCTGACCGTCATATTACGGTACAATTAACAGACGCAGCGAAAGAGTTTGTTGTCGAAGCTGGCTTCGATCCAATGTACGGAGCTCGTCCGTTAAAACGATATGTACAGCGTCAAGTTGAGACGAAATTAGCGAGAGAATTAATTGCAGGAACGATTACTGACAATAGTCATGTAGTTGTTGATGTAGAAAATAACGAATTAGTCGTTCATGTGAAGTAAAACAAAAAAGAGTTCGGATAAAATCCGGACTCTTTTTTTAGTGTTGTTCTACTGGCTCGTTTGGAATTGCAGCTGCAATTGCTAGTACGAATACCGCAAGAACAACTGAGAAAATAGACGCTTGGTTAAAATCGTATGTACCGCCAGTCATAGAGCCGATTACGTAGCTCATCATATGTACAAGCAAGAACGACCAAATTAATGCCCAAATGAAACGCATATTTTACACCTCTATTCGTTCAATCTGTCCTTATTGTAACACAATTGAAAAAAGAATATAGAAAAATATTTGTAGATTTTTCAACGCAAATTTGCATTCCGTTCATACATTATAAAAGAGTACTTTTATACGTTTAGAAAATAAGGCGGGGGAAAAATGAGTATTACGGAACGTTTTTTTTACTTAGAAAAAGAACCATGTGTCATTTATTTACCGGAGAAGCCAAATGGATTTTCTGTCATGCTTCTAGGTGATTACAACTACTTTATTGAGAATGGTACAAGTTTATGGACACAGCATGCGGGTAGATCTTATTTTTTACATGGCCTTATTGAGGAAGGCTATACGGTCTTTTCTTCTAATTTATACGGAAGACATTGGGGAAACGATCAATCTGTTCGTCTAGCAAAACGCCTATATGACGTTGTTCTGAGAAAAGAGACATTGAATGCGAAAATGCACATTATGGCAGATGGTATGGGGGCACTTGTAGCACTTGAAATGATGAACAAATACCCTGAATGTATACGCTCTGTCATTATGCTAAATCCGTGTTTAGATTTACCAGAATATGTCGAGTTTGAGAAAGAGCATAAGTTTTTTTACAAGAGACTCGTGAAGGAATTATGTTTAGCGTATGATTCCAAAGAAGAAGAATTAGAATCCAAAATAAATAAGAAATCATTTACGCTTCTTCCGTCTTGTGTACCTGTTAAAGTTTTCGTATCAACACAAGAAAAAAGAGGTAGAAAACAGTTGTTACGTAAATATGAGAAAATGAGGCAATTCAATCAATGTGATACTTCTGTCTTATTCCATCTGCAAGATGTGAAATATAAAATGGTTAGGCAAACGACTGATTTCTTTAAAAAATATGAAGAAGAATTGTGAAGCTCCCATATACATAAATGAGGAGCTATTTGTTTCAAGGAGAAAGGGTTGGTGGTATGGAACGCGTGCTAATTATAGGTGCACTTACGTTTGTAGGTTATCACCTTGTGAATAAAATGATTGCAGAAGAAGTAGAAGTATATGGTCTTGATTTTGATGAATTCGATAGTATGACAAAAATTAATGAAGAGAAGTTATTGTTAATTGGGCGAAATGCGTTATTTACGTATTATTCGATAAGAGATGAAGACGGATGGAGCTCCGTAGAGGAAGCGAAATTTGATGCCGTTTACTTTTGTCTGTATGAGCCTAACCAACAAAGTGGCTTTCGAAATGAAAGAGTTATATTACAGTATTTAAAGCGAATGATAAGACTGTGTGAAGAACATAAAGTGAAGTTAAATCTAATTTCTTCTATTGAAGTAGGAAACGTAGATGAGTCCGAAAATAAACGTCTATTTGCGAAAGTGGAAGAAGGATTGAAAAAAGGAGAGGTACAATATAGTGTATTTCGAGTTCCTACATTATATGGGCCATGGCAACCATCTTTTATGATGTATCATCAGCTCATTTTATCAGAACTGGGTGAGAAAGAGTGCCATTATACGAGTGAGGAAAACGCCAGTGATCTACTGTACGTTGAAGATGTATGTGAATACTTATGGGAAAATGGAATGAACGAGGAGTATCTCGGTATATATAATTTACTTAGTGGTAAAAAATCATTATGGAAAAAAGGTATGAACCTTTTACGTGCAGAGGATAAAGTGAAAAAAGAGAATGTGGAAGAAAGAGATGGAACTGTAGAGGTTATTTCGATAAAAAGAAATACTCCGTTAGAATACGGTTTAAATAAACAATTGGCACATATGAAAAAATATAAAGAGTTATACGAAGGATAGCGAGCGTGTTACACTATGTATGTGAAAGTTTTAATGGAGAGGAAGAACATAATATGAATGAGAAAAGCATGCAATTTTTACAAATCGCAATGAAGCATTTACCAGAAGCAAAGGCCATTTTAGATGATAATGGAATTGCGCTTGATATGGAGAAAGCTCAACCAGTATTAGAGTTATTGATGAAAGTTATGAACGAAGCATATGAGCTTGGGAAAGCAGATCAAGAATAAAAAGCATAAAAAGAATAAAAAGCATCTTTTGAGATGGAAGAGAGGCCCGAACCGTGGATAGAAGCGGTCAGGGCCTTTTTTTATTCTCGCCTGGGGGGGAAACCAGATCAAGAATAAAAATTTAGATGGAAGAGAGGCCTGAACTGTAAGTAGAAACGGTTCGGGCTTTTTTATATTTCGAAAGAACAGGGAAAGGTATGTTTCCGTTTCTTTTCATAAACAATAAGGTGAATAATGCGTTCGCTTTATGTTTTAGCAGAAATATATTCTAGACAAAAATACATTTATGTTTTAAAATTAGTACCAAGTCATAATAATTGATATAAAACGGAGGGCTGCGATGTGAACGTGGGCATTTTAGGGATCGGAAGATATGTGCCGGAAAAAGTAGTCACAAATCACGATTTAGAGAAAATAATGGATACATCCGATGAATGGATTCGTACGAGAACAGGGATTGCGGAAAGACGCATTGCCGATGATACAATAGATACTTCATATATGGCCGTAGAGGCTTCTAAAAAAGCGCTTGAAGATGCAGGGGTTAGCGGAGAGGATATCGATCTTATTTTAGTAGCAACAGTAACGCCGGATCGTGCTTTTCCAGCAGTGGCTTGTGTCATTCAAGAAGCAATTGGCGCAAAACATGCAGCTGCAATGGATTTAAGTGCAGCGTGTGCTGGTTTTATGTACGGAATGATTACAGCGCAGCAATTTATTCAAACGGGAACTTATAAAAATATACTAGTAGTTGGTAGTGATAAACTATCTAAAATTGTAGATTGGAACGATCGAAATACAGCAGTACTATTTGGAGACGGAGCCGGTGCGATCGTAATGGGAGCTGTTTCAGAAGGTAAAGGCGTTCTATCTTTCGAATTAGGAGCGGACGGAAGTGGCGGTAAGCATCTTTATCAAGATGAGTATGTTATGATGAATGGCAGAGAAGTCTTTAAATTTGCTGTTCGTCAACTTGGGGATTCTTGTCTTCGCGTTCTAGATAAAGCTGGTCTTACGAAAGAAGATGTGGATTTCTTAGTACCGCATCAAGCGAATATTCGTATTATGGAATCTGCAAGAGAGAGATTAAATTTACCACAAGAAAAGATGAGTATGACAATTGAGAAGTTCGGTAATACATCAGCTTCTTCCATTCCGATTGCAATGGTAGAGGAATTGCAAAACGGACGTATTCAAGATGGTGATTTAATTATACTTGTTGGTTTTGGCGGCGGATTAACATGGGGAGCAGTCGCTCTTCGTTGGGGTAAATAAGGACTGAGAGAAAAAAAGGAGTGTATTTTGTATGGAAAAAAAGAGGGTCGTAATTACAGGACTAGGAGCTGTTACACCGGTCGGTACAGATGTTGAAACAGCGTGGGAAAACATTAAAAAGGGTGTATCTGGAATCGGACGACTTACAAGAATTGATCCGGAACTATTTCCAGCAAAAGTAGCAGCAGAAATTAACGACTTTGAAGTCGAGAAATATATTGATAAAAAAGAAGCGCGTCGTATGGATCGCTTTACACAATATGCAGTAGCAGCAGCGAAAATGGCAGTTGCAGATGCAAAGCTTGAGATTACAGAAGAAAATGGACCTCGAATTGGTGTATGGATTGGTTCTGGTATTGGTGGTATGGAAACATACGAAGAACAATTTAAGATTTTTACTGAGAAAGGCCCGCGCCGCGTGAGCCCATTCTTCGTACCGATGATGATTCCAGATATGGCAGCAGGCCAAGTATCAATCGCAACAGGAGCAAAAGGAATTAACACTTGTTCTGTAACGGCTTGTGCATCTGGTGCAAACTCAATTGGTGATGCGTTTAAAGCAATTCAGCGTGGTGATGCTGATGCAATGATTACGGGCGGGGCAGAGGCGCCGTTAACAAGTATGGCATTCGCAGGATTTAGCTCAGCGAAAGCATTAACATTCAATGAAGATCCAGCAACAGCTTGCCGTCCATTCGATAAAAACCGTAGTGGTTTCGTAATGGGTGAAGGTTCAGGTATTTTAATTCTTGAAGAATTAGAGCACGCATTAGCTCGTGGTGCTCACATTTATGCGGAAATCGCTGGTTACGGTGCAACTGGTGATGCATTCCATATTACAATGCCAGCTCCTGGCGGTGAAGGCGGCGTGCGCGCAATGCGTCAAGCTTTAGCGGATGCAGGTCTACAGCCAGAAGATATTGATTACATTAATGCGCATGGTACAAGTACGGATGCGAATGAAAAGTATGAAACGATGGCAATTAAAGAAACGTTCGGTGAGCATGCGTATAAAGTAGCAATCAGCTCAACGAAATCAATGACAGGTCACTTATTAGGGGCAGCTGGTGCTGTTGAAGCGATTTTCTCTATTAAATCAATTACAGATGGAGTAATTCCTCCAACAATTAACTATGAGACACCAGATCCAGAATGTGACTTAGATTACGTACCGAATAATGCGAGACATCAAGAAGTAAACGCGGTGTTAAGTAATTCATTAGGATTCGGTGGTCATAACGCAGTATTAGTATTTAAAGCGTATAAATAATAGATGAGATAAGGAGTTTTTTCGCGATATATTGCGAAAAAACTCCTTATTTATTTTTACGTCTTTTTCTCTTTTTGCATATACATAAGAAAAAGGAGGGATAAAGATGGGGGTTGTTGAAACTGCTGAGTGGTTACATCTATATTATGGACGGCCAGAAAAGCTGTGTGAGAAGTTTACGAAGTATATCCCGCTGCCAAAAGAAAGGTTGTATCGCTTTTTAATTTCTAAAGGTATGTATCGCCCTGTTATGCGAGGAGAACGAGAAATTAAAGAGTTAGAGAAAAAGGAAGTTTGGAAAGAGTTACGTGCAGAGTATGAGAAACTGAAAAATTGGTTAAAAGGTCCAGATGTCCCTGTCTTTATTCTATTATCAGATTCCTATAATCGAACTGTACAAGAAGAGTATAACGGCAGGGCTGGATTATCTATGCGTCACGTTATTTTCTTATTCGTATGTGGACGGAATTCGGTGGAAGAATTAAAAGTGCTATTGGCGCATGAATATCATCATATATGCAGGTTGCATCAAATTGAGACGAAAGAAACGGAATATACATTACTTGATACGATGATTATGGAAGGGTTAGCTGAGCAAGCGGTAACGGAAAGATATTCAGAAAAAAACAATGCACCGTGGACGACGTATCTTTCAAAAGAAGAGGCTATATATTATTGGAAAAACGTTGTATATGAAAGAATAAGTATAAAGCGAGGAACAAGGGAGCACGACATCTTATTAAATGGATTTCACTCTTATCCGAAGATGCTTGGCTATGCGCTTGGATTTCATATTGTCAAAGATTGTGTAACTTTGGAAGGAGAAGATACACTTTCTTTATTACCTATAGATGCAAAAGAAATATTGAATAAAGCAAAAACATTTCATATATAAAAAAACAGGAGCTCTCTTTCCTGTTTTTTTAGTATTAATAGAAGAAAAAATAATAATTAGAATATATTTCCTTAGGTGGAATAAAGTTAAGAAAAATTGAACATAATGATGGATACAAACAGTAGTGAAGTGAGGGGTAGTGAATGTTATATCTACATGATGTATGGGTAAATTGGTTTGAAGGTGAAGAAAATGGGTATAACGTTTGTCATTTTTACGAATGGCGGAAAGATGATACGATTGAGCTATTAGATCAAGTGCCATTATTAAAAGTAGATTCCACATTATATCATTACATCGAGAACGAATTGTTAGAGCTTCCGCAAAAAATGTTGGAAGACGTACATCATAAGGCTTATATTCGTAAAAATCATGAACGTTTGCAGCAAGAGTATTGCTTTGTAGTTACAGATGGAAAAGGAATTATTGCAATCGACACAATTGGTTACAACGTACCGATTCGAAAGAGCAGACTTATACCGCGCCAAGAGCAGATGGTATATGAGATGGTAGAAAACGTACAAGCAGAAAAGTATGAGTTCCAAGTAGAAGAAATGGAAAAAGAACATCATATTTTATCACCATCACCTTTCATTATGAATGGCTTAACTCGTAAAGAAAGACAGCTTAAACAATTACTATTTATGGCGTTAGATCAATTACATACAACGAAAAACACAGCGGAAATTCGCTATTGGTTCACAGAGTGGGATCCATCAGCATACGGAATGGTTCAACATATGGAATTTGAAGATATTTGGGCTAAGCTGTATGATGAAGCGAAAACAGGTTGGTCTGAGAAGCACGAACAATTATGCGAGCGTCTCGTAAAAGGACAGCCATTTTTTGAAAAGTTATGGGAAATGGAAAACGAGCAAAAGGTAAATTAAAAAACCGCCAATCGGCGGTTTTTTTATTTGTTGTAGTCTAGCTCCAGCGGCAAGCTCTTCGTGTCTAAGAACCTTCCGCATAAGAAGGCAAAAAGCGCCTTTTATGCGAAAGAACCTTAGCCAGTCAGAGCTGAACGAGCCGCCTCCACTTTATATGTAATCTAGCTCCGGCTCCTAACCCTTCGCGTCTAAGAACCTTCCCCACAAGAAGGTAAAAAGCACCTTCTGTGGGAAAGAACCTTAGCCGTCAGGGCTAAGCAGTCGCCTCCGCTTTATATGTTACCTACGTTTTCTGCTTAGTCCCATTGCGTTTTCTACTTTGCGTAGTTGTTTGAATGCGACGCGGTTTGCTTTTTCGGCACCTTTGTCTAGAATTTCGTCTAGTTCTGGTGAGTTGATTAGTTCGTTATATTTGTCTTGGATTGGACGAATTGCCTCTACGACTACTTGCGCTAAGTCGCCTTTGAAGTCGCCATATCCTTTTCCTTCGTACATTGCTTCAATTTCTTCAACTGTTTTTCCAGAGAATGAAGAGTAGATTGTTAATAAGTTAGAGATGCCAGGTTTGTTTTCTTTATCAAATTTCACGATACCTTCAGAATCAGTTACAGCACTCTTAATTTTCTTTTCAATTGTTTTTGGTTCGTCAAGCATGCTGATCATTGATTTTGGATTCGGATCAGATTTACTCATTTTTTTCGTAGGCTCTGTTAGTGACATAACGCGAGCTCCTACTTTTGGAATACGGATTTCAGGAATTGTGAATACTTCACGGAAGCGTTTGTTGAAACGCTCTGCTAGGTCACGTGTTAATTCCATATGTTGCTTTTGGTCATCACCAACAGGCACGATTTCAGTGTTGTAAAGTAAAATATCAGCAGCCATTAATGGTGGATACGTTAGTAATCCAGCTGGTACTGAATCTCTACCTGACGCTTTATCTTTATATTGCGTCATACGCTCTAATTCTCCAACGTAAGCAACTGATTGCATAATCCATCCTAGTTGAGCGTGTGCCGGTACTTCTGATTGTACAAATAACGTAGCTTTTTCAGGATCGATACCGCATGCTACATAAAGTGCAGCAAGACTGCGGATGTTTTTACGAAGCCCGACGGGATCTTGAGGCACTGTAATCGCATGTTGATTTACAATACAGAAATAACAGTCGTGTTCGTTTTGAAGCTCTGTAAATTGCTTCATAGCCCCTAAATAGTTTCCAAGTGTAATCGTTCCACTCGGCTGAATACCAGAAAAGATAACTGACATAAGTAATTCCTCCTAAATTTGAATGCGTGATAGGGAAGAGAAGGCAAACAAAAAAGCCCATTCATCCCAAAAAACTATAGGGACGAATGGACCGCGGTACCACCCTAATTATTTCACTACTGTGAAATCTCTCTAATCCATAATAACGTTTGGATATAACGCCAAAGCCTACTACTTTCGGTTCGGTTTGGAGCTCAAAAGCCCATTCCATACTGTACAATTACTTGTTCACACCAGCCACAAGCTCTCTGAAATTGCCTCAATATGTACTCTTCTTTATCATCGCATACATATAAATTTATTTATTGTTACCTGAGCTCTTTTAAATATGAAAGAACTAAAGTTTTATAACAAAATGTTTTGCAGATTATTATATCATATGGGATAGTGTTTGCAAACTACATCAAAATAGTAAAGCTAATGAAGGTCGAGAACAACCCAAGAACGATACCGGTAATGCAAATTGGATACGTCCATTTGAATGAATATGTTTTATAAATACGTTCTTTCTTATCGACAGGTTCCTCTACTTCTTCAATTAAAGAGTCGATTTTTTTGTTCGTACCAAATACTCTTTGGAATGCGTAAATTGTTACGTTAAAAAATCCATTTTGAAATATGAATAAAAAACCGCCTGTAAGAATAAAAAATAGTGCAATATAAAAAGAGATGTTGACAAAATTCAACAAAAAATGCGATGAAACGAGGAATGCACCAATACTAGAAGCGATTATCGCTATGGAAATTAGTATACAAGTATGAAAAAAAACTTTATTCAAAATGTTCCCCTCCGTCAAAATATTACTAGAATTATTATACTATAAAAGCTATAATATGTACTAGAACTAATTTTTTGAAAATTATACGCAATTAAAGGTCTGATTGCAAGATGATGGTAGCAATGTTAACGTATCCCTTTACAAAAAAATAAAAAAATAAACATTTTATTAAAAATTTTAACAAAAAAACAAAAAACTATATTCACAATTGTTATATTATATGTATAATGAAAATTGTAGAAACTTGGAGATTATTCTTTCAATTCTACTTTTTTACAAGTGAGGGTACAGGAAGTGCAATTAGGGGAGGCAACACAACATGAAGAAAAAGATACCGTTATTACTTGCATCGACGTTGACTGTCAGTATGTTAGGAGCTTGTAGTTACCAAAAAGAGGATAATAAAGCAGGCGCGAAAGAAAAATCCTCAAACAAGCAAGTGTTAAATCTAACTGAGACAGCTGAAATCCCAACTATGGATACGACGTTATCAACAGATGCAACATCTTCTAACATCATGAATAACACAATGGAAGGGTTATATCGTCTGGGGAAAGATGATAAACTTGTTCCGGGTGTCGCTAAATCTTATGAGAAATCAGAGGATGGCAAAAAATATGTGTTTAAGTTACGTGAAGATGCGAAATGGTCTAATGGTGAACCTGTAACAGCGAAGGACTTCGTTTATTCTTGGCGAAGAGCTGTAGATTCAAACACGGGTGCCAAGTTTGCTTACATACTATTTGATGTTAAAAATGCGGAGAAAGTTAACAAAAAAGAATTACCAGTTGAAGAACTTGGTGTAAAGGCAATTGATGATCATACACTTGAAGTGGAATTAGATAACCCTGTTCCTTATTTTGTAAGTTTAACAGTCTATCCAACATTATATCCTTTGAATGAGAAATTTGTAACAGAACAAGGAGCAAAGTTTGGATTAGAATCCAATACGACACTTTATAATGGTCCATTCGTATTAAATGAATGGAAGCATGAACAAAGTTTCCAACTTAAGAAGAATCCAACGTATTGGGAAAATAAAGAAGTAAAACTTGAGGAAATAAACTTCAATATTGTTAAGGATCGTTCAACTGCTATAAATTTATATGAAACGAAAGCAATTGATCGTGTAGTCTTAACATCAGAGTTTGTAGATAAATACAAATCAGATGCTGACTTTAAAACGATTAAGAGACCATCTACACAATTTATTCGCTTAAATGAAAAGAATAAATTTTTAGCAAATAAAAATATCCGAAAAGCAATTGCAATGTCCTTTGAACGTGAAAACATCGGAAAAGTAATCTTAAACGATGGTTCAGAGGGTATATATGGTTTTGTTCCGAAAGGCTTAGCAAAAGGTCCGAATGGAAAAGACTTCCGTGAAGAAAACGGAAAGCTTATAAAAGAGGATATGAAAGAAGCACAAAAATACTGGGAAGCTGGTAAAAAAGAACTTGGTGTAGACAAAGTAGAGTTAGAGCTATTAAACTTTGATACTGATGATGCTAAAAAAATCGGAGAGTATTTAAAAGGCCAATTTGAAAAGAACTTACCAGGTTTAACAGTTCCAACAAAAATGCAACCATTTGCACAAAAATTAAAACTTGAAGCAAGTGGAGATTATGCAATGTCATATGCGGGATGGAGTCCAGATTATATGGATCCAATGTCATTCCTTGAAATGTATACGACAGGTAATGCACAAAACAAAGTACATTACGCAAACCCAGCGTATGATGATTTAATTAAAAAAGCAAAAACAGAAGTTGATGTACAAGCTCGCTGGGATGCATTATTACAAGCGGAAAAACAACTGCTTGAAGATGCGGCGATTGCTCCAGTATATCAACCTGGAAAAGCATATTTACAACGCCAATCTATTACTGGCCTATTAGAACATAAATATGGCGGGGAATTTAGCTATAAGTGGGTTGAACTCAAAAACTAAAAATGGTTTCCATCATGAATAAGGGTATATGCCTATGATGGGCGTGTACTCTTATTTTAAAAAAATAAAAGTAAGAATATTTTAAACTATCTTATTGCTTTTGAGAAAAACGGGGAGGTGCTTGACTATGGGACGTTATGTATTAAAACGTTTCGTGTACATGGCTTTGACATTATTTTTAATTACTACGTTGACTTTCTTTTTGATGAAATTACTTCCAGGTTCTCCGCTTAAAAATCAGGAGAAGTTATCACCGGCACAAAAAGAAATCATTCTTGAAAAATATGGTTTAAATGATCCAGTACCAGTTCAATATGCACGTTACTTAGGTAACTTAGCAAAAGGGGATTTAGGGGTATCATTCCAATATGATAACCGTCCAGTAACAGACATGATTGTGGATCGCATTGGACCATCAGCACAACTTGGTTTACAAGCGATTATATTAGGAACATTTATCGGTTTAATTTTAGGAATCGTTGCGGCACTTCGTAACAATACGTGGGTCGACTATGGAGCGACAATTATTTCCGTACTCGGGATGTCGGTACCATCGTTCGTATTTGCCGCATTACTACAATATTTCGTAGGGGTAAAACTTGGATGGTTCCCAGTAGCATTCTGGAAAGGGCCAGAGTTTACAGTAATGCCTACAATCGCTTTATCGATGGCAGTTATCGCAACAATCGCACGTTTCGCTCGTGCAGAGTTAATTGAAGTTATGCAAGCTGACTACATTTTAACAGCGAAAGCGAAAGGAATTAGCCAAGGCGTTATCATTATCAAACACGCCCTTCGTAACGCGTTAATTCCAGTTGTAACAATTTTAGGACCAATGGTTGCAGGGTTAATTACAGGTACATTAGTTATTGAGCAAATTTATGCTGTACCAGGACTAGGGGAACAGTTCGTTAAATCTATTACAGTGAATGACTATACAGTTATTATGGGAACTACAATTTTCTATAGTGCGATCTTCATCTTAGTTATTTTCATTGTTGATATTTTATACGGAATTATTGATCCTCGTATTCGTTTAGCGGGAGGGAAAAAATGATGAAAGATGTACAAAAATTATCTCCAGACTTATTTCAACAAGCTAATCAAAATAATGTGGATAATGAAGTCATTGCCCGTCCAAGCTTAACGTTTTGGCAAGATGTAAGAAGACGTTTGTTCCAACATAAAGGAGCAATGTTTGGTTTAGTTTTATTAACGCTTATTATCTTACTAGCAATCTTCGGACCGATGGTAAGTAAGCACTCGTATAAAGAGCAAGATTTAGGACGTGCAAAATTGCCACCGAAAATTCCAGTTATTGAAAATGTTCATTGGTTACCATTTGACGGCACAGATCAATATGGTGTTGACCAATATGAAAAACGTGATATTAAAGAGTATTTCTGGTTTGGTACAGATGATCTTGGACGCGATTTATGGACAAGAACATGGGAAGGTACACGCGTATCATTATATATCGCTCTTTTAGCAGCAGCAATTGACTTAGTAATTGGGGTTGCATATGGAGGTATTTCAGCGTTCTATGGCGGTAGAGTAGATAACATTATGCAACGTATTATGGAGATTATTAACGGTATTCCATACTTAATCATCGTTATTTTAATGGTAATCATTATGGGATCTGGTATATGGTCAATTACACTCGCAATGGCAATTACAGGTTGGATAGGGATGTCGCGTATCGTTCGTGGACAAATCCTTAAATTAAAAAATCAAGAATACGTATTAGCATCTCGTACATTAGGTGCAACAAATACACAATTAATTGTAAAACACTTAATCCCGAACGTAATGGGACCAATTATCGTAATGACAATGTTTACAATTCCAACAGCGGTGTTTGGTGAGGCGTTCTTAAGCTTCATCGGTTTAGGTATTCAGCCACCATTCGCATCACTTGGTTCTCTTGTAAATGACGGTTATAAATCAATTCAAACGTATCCGCATATGATGTTCATTCCTGCGGTTGTCATCAGTATATTAATTTTAGCGTTTAACTTAATGGCAGACGGATTACGCGATGCGTTAGATCCAAAAATGCGTAAGTAAAAGAGGGGAGAGGCAAAGATGAAAACATTGTTAGAGGTAAAAGATTTACAAGTCTCCTTTGATACACATGCAGGTGAAGTACAAGCTGTACGCGGCGTTACTTTTGATTTGAAAAAAGGGGAAACATTAGCGATTGTAGGAGAATCTGGTTCTGGGAAATCAGTTACTTCTAAAGCGTTAATGGGATTAATTCCGAATCCTCCTGGACGCATTAAAAATGGTGAAATCGTATTTGAAGGTCGTGACTTAACAAAATTAACAGAAAAAGAAATGCAGCAAGTACGTGGTAAAGATATCGCGATGATTTTCCAAGATCCAATGACATCATTAAACCCAACGATGACAATTGGAAATCAAATTATGGAAGGCCTTATTAAACACCAAGGAATGAGTAAAGCAGACGCACGTAAAGTTGCGTTGGAATTAATCGACCTTGTAGGTATTCCAAATCCAGAAGCTCGGTTAAAACAATATCCGCACCAATTCTCTGGTGGTATGAGGCAGCGTGTAGTTATTGCGATGGCATTAGCTTGTAACCCAAAATTATTGATTGCCGATGAGCCGACAACAGCGCTAGACGTTACAATTCAGGCGCAAATTTTAGAGCTTATGAAGGACATTCAACAAAAAACAGAAGCAGCAATCATTTTCATTACGCATGACTTAGGTGTAGTGGCGAACGTTGCGGACCGCGTAGCAGTTATGTACGCTGGTAAAGTTGTTGAAATCGGAACTGTAGATGAAATTTTCTACAATCCAAAACATCCATATACTTGGGGCTTAATCGCATCTATGCCAAGTTTAGATGGTTCAGAAGAAGAGTTATATGCAATTCCTGGAACGCCTCCAGATTTATTGAAGCCGCCAAAGGGAGATGCTTTTGCACCACGTAACCCACAGGCACTGAAAATTGATTTTGAAATGGACCCACCTTTATTTAAAGTAAGTGATACACACTATGCGGCAACTTGGTTACTTCATGAGCAAGCTCCAGAAGTAAAACCGCCGGCAGTCGTTGAAAAACGCATTCTTCAAATGAAAGCAGGTGAACAACATGACTAAACAACGTGAGAAATTAATTGAAGTAAAAAATGTAAAGCAGCACTTCGACGTGAGTGGTGGTGTTGTCAAAGCGGTTAATGATATTTCATTTGATATTTACCGCGGAGAAACATTTGGTCTTGTAGGAGAATCGGGTTGTGGTAAATCAACAACTGGAAGAACGATCATTCGTTTATATGATGCAACTGCAGGTGAAGTATTGTTCGACGGTGAAAATGTACATGGCAAAAAATCACGCGCAGAATTGAAGAAATTCAACCGTAAAATGCAAATGATTTTCCAAGATCCATATGCATCATTAAACCCACGTATGACAGTAGGGGATATTATTGCAGAAGGTATTGATATTCACGGATTAGCGAAAAACAAAAAAGAGCGTATGGACCGTGTTCATGAATTATTAAACACAGTTGGCTTAAATAAAGAGCACGCAAACCGTTTCCCTCATGAATTCTCAGGTGGACAACGTCAGCGTATCGGTATCGCTCGTGCACTTGCTGTAGAACCTGAATTTATCATTGCCGATGAGCCAATCTCAGCACTTGACGTATCAATTCAGGCGCAAGTTGTAAACTTACTGAAAAAGTTACAAAAAGAAAAAGGTTTAACATACTTATTCATTGCCCATGATTTATCAATGGTAAAATACATTAGTGACCGCATTGGTGTAATGTACCGTGGTCAAATCGTTGAATTAACAACAAGTGATGAGTTATATGCAAATCCAATTCATCCATATACAAAATCACTATTATCAGCAATTCCACTTCCAGATCCAGATTATGAGCGCAATCGTAAACGTATCGTATACGATCCATCTCAGCACAATTATGGCAGTGAAGAACCGACAATGCGTGAAATTCGCCCGGGACATTTCGTACTATGTTCTGAAGCGGAGTACAAGAAATATAAAGAGATTTATCAATAATAAAAAATCCATTCTTCTATTACAGAAGAATGGATTTTTTTACTATATAAAAGAGTTGTCAATATTTCTCGGTAAGTCGATATATTTAAAGAATCGCAAATATAAGTTGCCTATACTAATGACTACGCCTTAATTAAAAGAGTATTATTGCGCCTGAACAGAAACAATCTCCTCTTGTTCTTCAGGTTTAACAAGTGCATAACGCTCCCACGCTCTACTTTTCCAGCGGAAGAACATAATAATGGCACGTGTCCATTCATCAATAGCGATTGCTAGCCAAATACCAACGAGCCCCATATCTAAATGGAAGGCGAAAAAATAACCGAGTGGTAAACTCATTAACACCATAGAGAATGCGCCGATTAAAACTGGGTACTTTGCATCACCAGCTGCGCGAAGTGAATTGATGATGACGATGTTCATCGTACGCCCTGTTTCAAGTAGTACACTTAGTAAAAGAACTGACGCACCTAACGCAATAATGTGCGGATTATCTGTAAATAGTCCCATTAATTGTGTACGGAATGTAATAACGAGAGCAACCATGCATAAAGTGACACCGATCGCCCACTTTACACTTTTCCATACACGTTCATACGCTTCATCTTTTTCACCACCGCCAACGAGGCGTCCGATAATAATTGCAGTTCCCATACCGATTGCAATAGCGAATAAATAAGTGAACATAGAAATGTTCGTAGCGTATTGTCTAGCCGCTAACGATTCCGTTCCTAAATATGTTGCATAGTATAAGAAGACAATTTGGCAAGCTTGATACATAACCTGCTCAAACGCAGATGGAATTCCGATTTTTAAAATTTTCCCGATATATTCTTTTGATAAGGTGAAGTAGTATTGTAATTTTACACGGTACTCCATAACGCGGTACAGTAACCAGAAGAAAACGAGAAGCGCTATAAGTCGGCTGACAGCAGAAGAAATGGCAGCCCCTTGTACACCTAGCTCTGGGAAACCAAATTTTCCGAAAATGAGTACGTAGTTTCCAGCGATATGAATAATATTCATTCCAAGAGAAATAAACATCGCTTGCTTTGTGAAGCCATGTACGCGGATAATTGCGGCTAATGAATTAATAATAGCTTGAAGGAAAATAGCTCCTCCGACGATAGATAAATAGCTCTGTGCATACATTAGTACATCGCCTTGTAAGTTCATTGCCATCATCATATGTTTTGAGAATAAAAGAAAACCAGCGCTTATAACGAGTCCGACCACTAAATTTAATGTGACGGCTAAAGCTGATATTTTTGATGCTTCCATAAAACGTTTGGAACCGAGGTATTGAGATACGACGATGGCTGCGCCGTTCCCGATGACTTCTAGTACCAAAATAGCGATATGGAGATATTGATTCGCTGCACCAACCCCAGATACAGCATCGTCTGATAATGCACTTAACATGAAAGTATCAGCGATCCCCATTAACATAAATAGAAAAACTTCTAGAAAAATAGGCCATGTTAATAAGAATAAACTTAATTTCTCAGTAGGCCTGTTTTTTGCCTGAATTGCTGTCATGTCCGTCCCCTCTTTACCGATATCTATTTTTAGCAAAGTGTATCGTAACATACTTTCTTGACCTTTGCACTCATTTTAACCTACATATCTTTATTATGAAGGGAGAGCTATTTTATGATAAAAACAGAAGGATAATTATGCGTAAAGTATTATAAGATATAAATTTTGTTTTTCTCTGATAATTTAGAAAAATATAAAAATAACTATTTTCAACACTTTAGTAAGGATAATCAGCAATATGAAACGTTTACAAAGGTTTAATTTTTAACAGAAAATTTTAATAAAATAGAAATATAAATATACAAAAAATATATTTGTGTGTATAATATGAATTATTAGAACATATATATATTTCTTTTTGTTTGAAAATGAAAGGGCTAACATTTTTGTGGAGGGTGGAAGTATGAAAAAAAAGATGCCAGTTTTTGTAGTATCAACAGTAGCAATGAGCATGATGTTAGGGGCAT
Source organism: Bacillus cereus group sp. Bc061 (assembly GCF_027715825.1). Classification (NCBI taxonomy): domain Bacteria; kingdom Bacillati; phylum Bacillota; class Bacilli; order Caryophanales; family Bacillaceae; genus Bacillus; species Bacillus cereus group sp. Bc061. The sequence continues at coordinate 174,111 of NZ_JAQFTZ010000004.1, read as the reverse complement.
GTAGCTACCAAAAAGATGAACCGCAAGCGAACGCAAAAGGGGATAGCGGGAAAAGCGGTGCGAAGCAAGTTATTAACTTAATTGAAACGCAAGAAATTCCAACGATGGATCCAGCGTTATCAGCTGATGCAGTTTCTTCAAGAGTAATGACTAATACGATGGAAGGCTTATACAGTTTAGGAAAAGACGATAAGCTTGTTCCTGGTGTAGCGAAGGAATTCAAAAAATCAGAAGACGGTAAAAAATATACATTTAAATTACGTGAAGACGCAAAATGGTCAAATGGTGAGCCTGTGACGGCAAAAGATTTCGTATACGCATGGCAAAGAGCGATTAACCCAGATACAGCTGCGAAATCAGCGTACATTATGTATGATATAAAAAATGCAGAGAAAATTAACAAAAAAGAGATGAGTCCGGACCAATTAGGGGTAAAGGCGATTGATGATTATACATTAGAAGTGGAATTAGACAATTCCATTCCATACCTTGTAGATTTAATGGTATATCCAATCTTCTATCCTGTGAATGAAAAGTTCGTGAAAGAGCAAGGTACGAAGTTTGGTTTGGAAGCGAATACAACACTTTATAACGGACCATTTACATTAAGTGATTGGCAACATGAACGTAGCTTTAAAATGACAAAGAGCTCGTCATATTGGGATAATAAAGAAGTGAAGATTGAGGAAGTAAACTTTAATATTGTTAAAGATACGTCTACACCAATTAATTTATATGAAACAAACGCAGTCGATCGAGCAACGTTATTAGCGGAGTTCATCGATAAATATAAAGGAAAACCAGATTTCCAAACAGTAGAAGATACATCTGTATTCTTCCTTCGTTTAAATCAAAAAGATCCAGCGTTAGCAAATAAAAATATTCGTAAAGCAATTTCACTTGCTTTTGAACGTAAACCGTTCGTTGATACATTATTAAATAACGGTTCTAAGCCAGCAACAGGGTTAATTCCTGATAACTTCATTAAAGGACCGGATAAAAAGGACTTCCGTGCTGTAAATGGAGATATTGTAAAACCAAATGTGAAAGAAGCGAAGAAATATTGGGAAGCTGGTAAAAAAGAGCTTGGTAAAAATGAAATCGAATTAGAGTTATTAAACGAAGATGTTGAATTATCGAAGAAAACAGGGGAATATTTAAAAGGTGAGTTAGAAAAGAATTTACCAGGTTTAACAGTGAAAATTAAACAACAACCATTCGCGCAAAAACTAAAATTAGAAGATGCGGGCGATTTCGTCATGTCATTCTCTGGATGGAGTGCAGACTTCCCAGATCCAATTACATATCTTGATATGTTTGTAACTGACGGATCACAAAATAAAATGAAATATTCTAATCCGAAATATGATGAGATCATCATGAAAGCAAAAAAAGATGGAAGCGATGTAAATGCTCGTTGGAAAAGCTTACTAGAAGCAGAGAAAATGTTACTTGATGACGCTGCGATTGTACCGGTATATCAACGTGGTAGAGCATACTTACAAAGAGATTCCATTAAAAATATGTACAACCATAAATATGGTGGCGATTTAAGCTTTAAATGGGCGTCAGTAGAGAAATAAGAAAAAAGCAGGTAATTGCCTGCTTTTTTTAATACGTACGTTTCTTATAAATACCTTTCCCACCAACTTGGTTCCAGCCGGATTGTACATCCAAACTTTTATTAACAAACTTCATCTTTTCTTTTCCGCCAAAGAGTTTTTCACCAATACTATTTGTAATGACGCCAATCAATGCTGTTATTCCGATGATGAGGGCAGCAACAGTGACAAAATCAATAAAAAAAGCAATCATTTGCAAATTCCCCCTTTGCCTGTCTGTATTTTTATTGTATGAGATAAAAAATGAAAAAGAAAGAAATATCAGAAAAATTTTTGATTTATTTTAGAAATCGTATGGACATGAATGAGAATGTTTGCTAAAATGAGAACAAACGTTCTTTTGATTCTCACTTGTATAGTCTTACATTTCTTAATTGATTTATCAAAAAAAGGTAAGAAAACGTTCTCTTTTTCATAGGAAAGATTATGAGAGAATAACTATAAATTATATGAAAAATCTATGAAAAGCAAGCGTTAAGAGGGTTGAAGATTATTGTTAAAGAACAGCTGAAGTAAGTGTGATTATGTTACATAGCAGTGAAATGCACGGAAGAGTTTTCTCAATTAGAAGGAAATTTACTGTATATTTCTTGCAAAATCTATTGTATAATGATTATAGAAGTTACTTATTAAAAGTAATTGTTGTTTACTAAAAGTTGTTGCTTACATGAAAAGCAATTTTTGCACTTTGTTTTAAGACAAGGTATCGCGAAAAATTGCTGAATTTAGAAATTTAAACTGTAATTAGTACAGAATTTGTACTCTTTAAGGAGAGTGAGCTTTGTATGGTAACATTATATAGTTCTCCAAGCTGTACGTCTTGTAGAAAGGCGAAATTATGGCTAGAGGAAAATCATATTCCTTATACAGAACGTAATATTTTCTCAGATCCATTAACGATTGAGGAAATTAAAGAGATTTTACGTATGACAGAAAGCGGAACGGATGAGATTATTTCTACTCGTTCGAAAGTTTTCCAAGAATTAAATGTAAACTTAGAGTCTTTACCACTTCAAGATTTATATAAGATGATTCGTGACTATCCAGGGATTTTACGTCGTCCAATTATGATTGACGAGAAACGCCTTCAAGTAGGTTACAATGAAGACGAAATCCGCCGTTTCTTACCACGTACAGTAAGAACGTTCCAATTACGTGAAGCACAGCGTCTTGTAAATTAATTATAATAATATGAAAACCTTCTACCTATTATATAGTAGAAGGTTTTTTTTAATGTTTCAAATTTCGTAATCGAACTCGTTGAACGATAAAGCCGATGCATAAGATGGTGAAAATAAATAAGTAAGGAATGCCTGCAGTGAAACTTGGGTTGTTATGAAAAAAGGTTGCAAGTCTGTCTTCATGTGTGACCATTTTTCCTGCTGTATAAGCGAGAATTGCTGCCCCGCAATAAATGAGGAGTGGAAAGCGTTCCATAAGTATTAAAATGAGTTTGCTGCCCCAAATAATAATCGGGATAGAAATGAGTAAACCGATTATTACGAGTAAAAATCTTCCGTGAGCTGCCCCTGCAATGGCGATAACGTTGTCAAATCCCATAACAAGGTCCGCGAATACAATTGTACGCACAGCTTGAAATAAAGTTGTTTTTCCTTGAATAGAAGAAAGATCGTTGCTATTATCAGTTAGTAAATTTACTGCAATGAATGTAAGTAAAATGCCCCCGATAAGTTGCAGAAATGGAATGTCGAGCAAATAGACAGCTAGTATAGTAAGGATAATTCTTAGTACGATTGCTAAAAGAGTACCGATCAAAATAGCTTTATTTCGTTTCGATTCAGGTAAATTTCGGCTAGCTAGTGCGATGACAATTGCGTTGTCACCACCTAATACAACATCGATACCGACAATCATTAGTACAGATGTTAAAAACTCTAAGTCCATTCGTCTGCCTCCATTTATGATGTTTTAATAAGCGAACTATATGTATGTGGTGAAAAGGACTAAAGCATCTTCTCTAATAAAAGTTTCACTTTATTACAGTGTACGGGGGAAGATGGAAATGTATGTCCAAATTTTTTATAAGTGAGGCATCGCGACAATGATATATTTGTGTATACCATTGAATGAAGATAGGTATATAACTATTTTTGTAAAATAAATCGATTTTATTTCCATTCTGGAGAATCTTATCATAAAATGAGAGTACAAGAATCTATTGATTTGTCATATGAGTGGGGAATCCCTTCATAACAATTCTAAGCAGGAAGGGAGAGTTGTATTTTGGATATTGAAAGAATTAATGATCATACGATGAAATTTTTTATTACGTACATTGATATAGAGGACAGAGGCTTTAATCGTGAGGAAATTTGGTATGACCGCGAAAGAAGCGAAGAGCTCTTTTGGGAAATGATGGACGAAGCTCGTGATCATGACGATTTCTTTATTGATGGGCCGTTATGGATTCAAGTGCAAGCAGTCGATAAAGGGATTGAAGTACTTGTAACGAAAGCAGAACTTTCAAAGGATGGACAAAAGCTAGAACTACCAATAGGTGTAGATAAAATTATAGACATTCCTCTAGATGAAGGTATTGAATCATTATTCCAGCAAGAATTAGTGGAAGAGGTAGAGGAACAAGCAGGTACAAACTTTAACGAAGATGGTACGTTTGGCTTTTTAATTAAGTTTAATGATTTTGAAGATGTCATTTCATTAAGTCATCGTCTTATCTTTGAAGATATAAAAGATGAGCTGTATTCATTTGAGGACCGCTATTATGTATATGTGGAATTCGATGAAGTGCTACATGATGAAGAAGAAATTGATCGCATTTTAAGCATTGTTTTAGAATACGGGGAAGAATCAACTTTAACAATTCATCGTGTAAGTGAGTATGGAAAACAAATTGTGAAAGAGCATGCGCTTGAAACAATTCGCAATAATTTTCCTGCTAAAACGTAGGCCGATTTCTGTAGTATGAAATCGGCTTTTTATATGAAGAATAGGAAAGCTTTCTTAGTAAGGAGGTAAGAGATGAAAAATACGTTAAAGTTGATTTTCTTTGTTTTACTATTGTTCGCATTATTTGTGTCATTACGTATGTTTATTGATGTAGCGTTTTATTCGGATGTAATTGGGATAAAAGATGTTTCGATTTTAGGTATTATTAGTATTTTATTTACGGTATCTGCATTTTTAATTGGTTGCGTTATTTTCTTAGAGAACCGTCATCCGTCAAAAACACTTACATGGCTCATTGTGTTAGGGATTTTTCCGGTATTTGGATTCTTCGCTTATTTATTATTCGGACAGAACTTTCGGAGGAAGAGAATGTTCCAAAAGAAGGCGTTGCTCGATGAACAAGCGTTTTTACAATATAAGGGGCATGAAGATTACGAAGAACGGATTTTGCGCAATCATAAGCATCAAGAGCTGTTATTTCGTTTAGCGGATCGCTTAGGCGCTTTAAATATTTCATTTCAAACTGAAACGAGAACATTAACAAATGGAGATGAAACGTTTCAGGCTATTTTAGATGGATTAAAACGAGCGAAACATCACATTCATATGGAATATTACATTGTGCGTGATGATAAACTTGGAACAGAAATTAAAGATATTTTAATACAAAAATCAAAAGAAGGCGTAGTCGTTCGTTTTTTATATGATGCGGTTGGAAGTTTTAAATTATCAAAATCATATATTGAAGAATTAAACGACGCAGGTGTCGAAATGATTCCGTTCTTCCCTGTACGTTTTCCGATTTTAAACGATAAGATTAATTATCGAAATCACCGAAAAATCGTTATTATTGATGGGAATGAAGGATTTGTAGGTGGATTAAATATTGGTGATGAATATTTAGGAAAGGATAAGTACTTCGGCTTTTGGCGAGACACGCATTTATATTTGCGTGGGGAAGCTGTGCAAAGTTTGCAGCTTATTTTCCTTCAAGATTGGTTTTATATGACTGGCGAGGCTGTGCTAGCCCCTGAATATTTACAAGCGAAAGCAGTTGAGGGGGAGCATTGGGGCGGCGTGCAGCTCGTTGCAGGTGGGCCGGATAATAAATGGGAAACAATTAAACATTTATATTTTGCCATGATTGCTTCTGCGCGGAAATCCATTTGGATTGCAACGCCGTATTTCATTCCGGATGATGATATTTTATCCGCATTAAAAGTAGCGGCACTTGCTGGTATTGATGTTCGGTTGTTAATGCCGAGTAAGCCTGATAAGCGAACTGTCTTTTACGCATCGAGATCGTACTTCCCAGAGCTTTTAGATGCAGGGGTAAAGATATATGAATACGAAAAAGGTTTTCTCCATAGTAAAGTTGTCATTGTCGATTCTGATTTAGCTTCAATTGGGACAGCGAATATGGATATGAGAAGTTTTCATTTGAACTTTGAAGTAAATGCTTTTTTATATGATACAGATAGCATTCGAAAACTTGTTCAAGATTTTAAAGACGATTTAGAAGAATCAAGTGAAATTCATGTCGATCGTTTTCATAAAAGGCGTCTTCATAGACGAATTGTTGAATCAACGTACCGGTTATTATCGCCTTTATTATAAAAAGAGATGTCCAAAATTGGGACATCTCTTTTTTAAAAGGAATTTGTAATAAATTGTAGAATATAAGGAGCTGAAAGGGTGTGATTCCAATATTTATCGCAAAAAGAGAAAACGGAGAAAAAATTCATCTACTCGATCATCATGATGAAGAGCTTTTACACCATATGCGTAAAAGGGAAAGTTTCTTTTGCATAGCTTGCGGGAAGGAAGTACTAATGAGATTAGGAAAACAAAAAAGGTGGCATTTTGCTCATAAGAAAGTAGATTCATGTTTAGCCTTTTATGAAGCAGAATCTACATATCATATGTACGGTAAAGAATTGTTATATCGGTGGTTCAAACGTCAAAATGTTCATGTAGAGATAGAGCATTATCTACCAGAGATTCAGCAACGACCGGATATTTTTATAGAGAGAGCAGGGAGAAAAATTGCGATTGAATATCAATGCGCCAATCTTTCTATAGAGCAGCTCTGCAAACGAACCTATTCGTATTGGAAAGCTGGTATACAAGTCATTTGGATTATTGGTGGAAATCAATTGAAAAAGCACTCTGCATACTGGATGAAATTCTCCTCAATTATGGCTTTCTCCTTACAATCTTATCCTCAGCCACTTCTTATTTTCTTCTGTTCGAAACAAAAATCATTTATGAAATGCACGTTTATTACATCATTTTCTACAAGCGTTGCTTTTTCACATATTATATATTTACCAATTGAAACGACTACTTTTGAAATGCTCTTTTCTCCTGTTCCTTTCCAAAGGGAAGTATTAAACCGAGAATGGAAGAAGCGAAAGGATTATTTTCGTCAAAACGCTTTGCCCATCTTGAAGTATAATGATAAGTCACTATTACGCCTCTTATATCAATGTAAATGTACCCCAGCAAATTTTCCTTCTGAAATTGGTGTGCCACTCCCGTCCTCATTTGCTTTTCAAACAAATTCATTTATATGGCAAGCTTTTCTATATATGAAGTGTATAGGTGAGCTTGCGGTAGGGGATTGTATTTCCCTCAAGTACGTGTGTAGTTATATAAAAAAGTATACGAAAAGGCGTATGCTCCCGTACTTTTCACAGCATATATGGAAAGTGGCAGTTACTGAATATATGACATTTTTATGTTATGCAGGTGTCTTGCAGAGAGTAGGGGCTTATAAGTACCGGAAAATACGGGGGATATCCATGTTAAAAACAGAGGAGGAAGTTATGAAATATGATGAAAGGAGTTTAGCGTATGCCTTATCTTTATTTGAGGCAAAGTACAACATGAGAGAAGGAAAAGCGGATATAATAAAGACTGATCTTGAAGGAATTACATAAGAAAAATCGAATTGTATGTAAGTAGAGATATTTAAAGGAGGGCTTAAAGCATGTCTGAACAAAACACAGCAAAAACATTACCGGATCGTAACGAAATTGAAGAATCAAGTACGTGGCGATTAGAAGATATTTTCCAAACAGATGCAGAATGGGAACAAGAATTCCAAGCTATTAAAGAGCTATTACCGAAGTTAACTGAATTTAAAGGGAAACTTGGTGACTCTGCGAACAATTTACTTGAAGCATTGCAATATGAAGATGAAATTTCAATGCGATTAGGTAAGTTATATACATATGCACATATGCGTTACGATCAAGATACAACAAACTCTGTGTATCAAGCGTTAAATGATCGCGCGACAAATTTATATTCACAAGTATCTAGTAGCACAGCATATATTGTGCCTGAAATTTTATCGATTTCAGAAGATACATTGCAAACATTCTTGAAAGAAAATAGAGACTTAAGTGTATATGAACATGCGTTAGAAGAAATTACGCGTCAACGCCCTCACGTATTATCTGAAGCGGAAGAGGCTTTATTAGCAGAAGCATCTGAAGTAATGAGTGCGTCAAGTAATACATTTGGTATGTTGAATAATGCGGATTTGAAATTCCCATCTATTAAAGGTGAGGATGGAGAAGAAGTAGAAATTACACATGGCCGTTACATTCAGTTTTTAGAAAGTGATGATCGTCGTGTGCGTGAAGATGCATTCAAAGCTGTATATGAAACGTACGGGAAATATAAGAACACATTTGCAAGTACGTTAAGCGGAGCTGTGAAGCGTAATAACTTTAATGCACGCGTTCGTAAATATGACTCTGCACGTCAAGCAGCATTAAGTAATAATAATATTCCTGAAGCGGTGTATGATCAACTTGTTCAATCTGTAAATGACAATTTACACTTGCTACATCGTTACATTGATATTCGTAAGCGTGCACTAGGGCTTGATGAGCTTCATATGTATGATTTATATACACCACTTGTACCAGAAGTGAAAATGAATGTGAAGTATGAAGAAGCGCAAGACATGTTATTAAAGTCTTTACATGTACTTGGTGATGAGTATGTTGATATTTTGAAAGAAGCATATGAAAATCGCTGGGTAGATGTGTATGAGAATAAAGGAAAACGAAGCGGAGCATATTCATCTGGTGCCTATGGAACAAATCCTTATATTTTAATGAACTGGCATGATAATGTAAATAATTTATTTACACTTGCTCATGAATTTGGCCATTCTGTCCATAGTTACTACACAAGAAAAACGCAGCCGCACGTATACGGGGATTATTCAATCTTTGTTGCGGAAGTAGCATCAACTTGTAATGAAGCGCTTCTAAACGATTATTTATTAAAAACGACAGAAGATAAGAAAGAGCGTCTATACTTATTAAATCATTATTTAGAAGGATTCCGTGGTACTGTATTCCGTCAAACGATGTTCGCAGAGTTTGAGCATATTATTCATAAGAAAGTACAAGAGGGACATGCGGTAACACCAGACATGCTAACGGAGATCTACTATGATTTAAATAAGAAATATTTCGGTGATGCTTTAGTAATTGATGAAGAAATTGGTTTAGAGTGGTCTCGTATTCCGCACTTCTACTACAACTATTACGTATACCAATACGCAACAGGATTTAGTGCAGCAACGGCTCTATCTAAACAAATTTTAGAAGAAGGGCAACCAGCAGTAGAACGTTACATTAATGAGTTCTTAAAAGCAGGAAGCTCAGATTACCCAATTGAAGTGCTGAAAAAAGCTGGAGTAGATATGGCATCTCCAGAACCGGTAAAAGAAGCATTGCAAGTATTTGAAGAGAAATTAAATGAATTAGAAGCATTATTATTTGAAGAGAAGTAATAGAAAAGACGAGGAATTTGCCTCGTCTTTTTCTTGATGTCATTTTGTCGATATTTGTCGAGAAAATAAATCGAATTGTCTTCTCTTTTCTAAACTAGAAGGCATTTTTACAGTTCATTAAAACCCTTTAAATCGTTTTTTATGGTTGAAATAAGAGAGAGCGATGACAATGACTCCAAATAAAAGAGGAAAGGCAATCATTTTAGGAAAAGCTTGTAGTAGGGAGAGGATGTACAAGAAAAAAGAAACAATGATAGCTAGAATGATAAGTAAAATATACGTTTTTTTCATACAAAACACCTCCAAAATAGCTTTTTTATAGCTTATTCAAAAATGAAAACGTTTAGAATGTGACAAAAGTGTGAAATTCGACAAAAGGGGTTGTCATCTGACGTCGAATCTTGTAATATAATAAGCGTGAACGAATTCACATACAAACATATACCCCTTTGTTTGAACGTGAAAATTTCTCCCATCCCCTTTAATATTTTTATAAGCCGTAAAGAAAAAGACCTGGTGTTTACACCAGGTCTTTTTCTTTTGCTATCCATTTCCAATAACGCTCACATTTTACGTCAATCATTTGTACTTTTCGTTTCAGTTGTAATTTTTTTAGTTCACGTTCAATTTCTTGCTTCGAGCAGTCATATATAAATGCTACTTCTTTTGAAGAGATAAATTGTGTCGCTTCCAGTAATACTTCTAAAGGTGGTAATGGCTCTGGCTCGATTTCACATTTTACAAGTTCTTTCAATAATTGTACGTAGACGTCGTAGGAATACGTTCCAGCGATTTTAATACCTTCTTCATCTGAATTTGCATGAAAGAATACGAGAGAAGGTATTTCTGTAATATGCATCTCATTTGTGAATTTTAAGTCACATTGGAAAGCCTTTTTTGCGCTAGCGGAATATAGGTCTTTTTTAAATTCTTCTACATCAATATTGCTATCTTTTGCGCATGCAAGTAATAATTCGCAGTCAGGATTTGATACATTTTCAAGGAAAATGTATTCTTGGAGTTTTCGCAAAAACTTCGAACCTGCTTTTCGGCCCTGCAACTCCGCTGCTTTAATTGCCATCGAAACTAAATATGGTGTTGACGATGCTTCTTGCATATGTACCTTTCCATCACATGAAAAACCTTGTAAACTTGTTGTCTTTTCCCACACAAATCGAATATTAGCAGGTTTATTCCATTTGTGTGAGGAAGCGTTCGTTCCGTCCACTTTTCCTGTTACGATATGACGAATAGAGAAGTATTTCCCGTATTCAAGCCATAGTTTAATAATAAAGGGCTCAATTTCCCAGCAATCTTTACAAAGTGGATCAATAAATAAATATGCTTCTACAGACTTATGCTCACATGCGGAAGGAGATGGCATATTGATATGCTTTGCTTCCTGTTTATCCATTATATTTCACCTGTTTCGTCTGGAGTATTAACCATATGCTGAGCAGTTAATGCTAAACGTTCAAAAACGAACTCTCTTATATGACCGTGCACTCCTGTGTCATCCATTGCTTGCTCCATGCACGATAGCCAAGCCTCTGCTCGTTTTGGAGTAATCTCAAACGGGAGATGGCGTGCTCTTAACATAGGATGACCATGTTCTTCCGTGTACAAATTAGGACCACCTAAATATTGTGTTAAAAATTGCTTCTGCTTCCTAGCTGTTTCTGTTAAATCATCCGGGAAGATGGGAGATAGGTCAGGGTGTTTACTGACATAGGAATAAAATGTGTCTACTAATATTGCAATGCATTGTTCACCGCCAATTGCTTCAAATGGTGTCATCGGTTGCTTGCTCATCCTTTTAAACTCCTTTTTCCATGAAATGTATATCTATTGTAGCAATGGAATGTTAGGGAGGGCAAATAAACCGCCTTCATAACGTTCTTTGCTTATTCTACAGATGTAAAAGAATCTTTTCTTTTTCAAAAAGTGAGATGTATCCACTAGTAGAACGTATTCACTAGTGGAATTTTCACTTTAGCGTGCTTTGTTTTGTTTGGCAAGGAAAAAGCGTTTTACTTTATTATTTGTATGACGGATTGGTATGTCGTGTTGCTTTAACAAATGAATAAAGGCAGCTTTGCCTGCTTCTTCATCTTGCACTTCAAATTCAATTTCATAATCATCGTGATTGTAATAGAAACTATGATCAAAGACAAGCGTTCCGCCTTCAAATAGTGTTTCGGCTCTTTCAGTTGTTAAACTACCCATATAAGTTAAAGCAGAAACAGGAATTTGTAATGTGTGTAGTTGATCTACTACAGCGCCTTGAATAATTGTATTTGTTTCCATCATCAATCTTGCTTCATCTGCTGTTATAACTTGATGCGTTTCTAACAAGCCGACTTCTGCAGGTTGTTTTAATGTTAATGTATAAGTTTCTCCTTTATGACGAATACGAAGTGCAGAGCCAGCTTCTTTTAATGAGAAGCTCGGTGTTTCAAAGTAGTGATTCACCTGTTTCGTAAATCCTTCAATAGAGAATGATTTACATAATGTATTGAATTCTTCTTCTGTAACAATATTTTTAAATTCAATTTCAATTTCTTGTGTCATTGTATGCGCGCTCCTTTTGAAAAATAATTCTTTACACATTATCGCTTTTTCACAAATTTGGTTCAATGTTTTATTTGTTTGCGTCCATGTTATGATACAATAATACTGTTAAGTAAGACAGGAAGTTGAGATGGAGGAGTTAGAGCATGCAAAATAAAATCCAAGTTAAGAGCGTAGAAAAGAGAGAGAATGCTCTTATTTTTTGTGCGGAAAATAGTGAAATAGAGGTAAAGGAGTTAAGTGCGCGTAATCACGTACTTGTAGACTCAGATAATTTATCATTTTTATATATCTTAGAAAACGAATCATCTTTCATTTATGTAAGCATTCCGCATACATGCTGGGAAGCAATGCATGAAGCGATGAATAACGACGTGGTTATGTTCGTTCGCGTGAATGACATTGAAATGGAATTAGAAGGTTTAAAAGAAGAAGTAGAATATTTAGTTGAAAATATTGAAGGTAATGCAAATTACGGAGAAGAACTAGTAACTGCTGTAGAAAAAGTATTTCTATAAGCAAATGGATTGATTTTGGTGGTGGTTGAAATGAATCGAAATTGGGAAGAATTTTTAGCACCTTACCACCAAGCGGTGGCAGAGCTGAAAGTGAAACTAAAAGGAATGCGTACTCAATTTGCAATGTTAACAGAGCATTCTCCAATTGAGTTTGTAACAGGAAGGGTAAAGTCTGTTGCAAGTATTATTGATAAAGCGGAGAAGAGAAATGTACCGTTAGACAGGCTAAGAGAAGATATGCAAGATATCGCGGGCCTTCGAATGATGTGTCAATTTGTTGATGAGATTAAGCCTGTTGTAGAATATCTTCGAAAACGAAATGACTTTGAAATCGTGGAAGAACGTGATTACGTCACGCAGAAGAAAGATAGCGGTTATCGTTCTTATCACGTTGTCATTAGTTACCCAGTTCAAACGATTCAAGGTGAACAAAAAGTATTGGTAGAAATCCAAATACGTACGCTAGCAATGAACTTTTGGGCAACAATTGAGCATTCTTTAAATTATAAATATAGTGGACGTTTTCCTGAAGATATTAAAATACGCTTGCAACGTGCAGCGGAAGCAGCATTTTTATTAGATGAAGAAATGTCTTCTATCCGTCTTGAAATTCAAGAAGCGCAGAAAGCTTTTTCAAGAAAGCAAGAAACGAAAGATTCCGAATCATAAACTAAAGGGTGTTGGGCGATGAAATTTACAATTATGTCAAAGGGAGATCAATCATCAGATGCACTGGCAAGCACGATGAAAGAATACTTGCTAGATTTTGGATTTATAATGGATGAAAAGGAACCCGATATTGTAATTTCTGTTGGGGGAGATGGAACGCTTTTATATGCGTTTCATCGTTATTATAATCGATTGGATGAAACAGCATTTGTTGGTGTACATACAGGGCATTTAGGTTTCTATGCAGATTGGTTACCGACAGAAGTAGAGAAATTAGTAATTGCAATTGCTAAAACACCATTCCAAGTGGTGGAATATCCGCTTTTAGAAGTGATTATTCGCTATGTGAATGGGAGTAAAGAGTCGCAGTATTTAGCGATGAATGAAGCGACTGTAAAAAGTGCAGAAGGTACATTAGTAACAGAAGTGGAAATACGCGGAGAGTACTTTGAAACGTTCCGCGGGGATGGTCTTTGTATTTCTACTCCTTCGGGAAGTACTGCGTATAATAAGGCGCTTGGCGGAGCAATTATTCACCCTTCTATTGAAGCGATTCAAATTGCGGAAATGGCATCTATTAATAACCGGGTGTTTCGTACGGTAGGTTCGCCGCTCGTATTGCCGAAACATCATACATGCGTGCTGAAGCCGACTGCAGGAATGAACTTACAAATTACGGTGGACCATTTAACGATGGTTCATCAAGATGTGAAATCAATTCAGTATCGCGTGGCAAATGAGAAAGTACGATTCGTTCGTTTCCGTCCATTTCCGTTCTGGAAACGAGTTCGTGACTCGTTTGTTGCAGATAAATAGAAAGGGTTTATATATTTGAACAGATTTACATTGAAATGGGATATAGACTCGGCTGAGGAAGGAACTTTAGTTAGAGAATTTTTAAAAACAAAAGGAATCTCCAAAGCCGCATTAACGGATATAAAGTTTCATGGCGGATCTATAGAAGTAAATGGTCAACATGCGAGCGTTCGTCATCAGTTGCAAGCTGGTGAAGAATTACGTGTCTTTTTTCCAGTAGAGGAAAGAAGTGAAGGGATGATTGCTGAAGATATTCCTTTATGTATCGTATATGAAGATGATGCAGTTCTTGTCATAAACAAAGAGGCAAACATGTCAACGATCCCGTCTAGAGAACATCCGGCAGGAAGTGTTGCGAATGCGCTCTTATCTCATTATGATAAGCGACATCTTACAAGTACGGTGCACATCGTAACGAGGTTAGATCGTGATACTTCAGGGCTTATGCTTATTGCAAAAAATCGTTTCGTACATCATCTTTTATCGAAACAGCATCAACAAAAAGCTGTGAAAAGAACGTATGAAGCGATTGTTCACGGTGAGATGGTAGAAAGAGAAGGAACGATTGACGCACCGATTGGACGAAAATCGGATAGCATTATTGAGCGAACCGTTTGTGAGGAGGGGCAAAGAGCCATTACTCATTTTAGAGTGATCGATAGCGTCAATCATAAGACGCACGTATCACTTGAGCTCGATACAGGGAGAACGCATCAAATTCGTGTGCATATGGCGTACATAGGACATCCGCTACTTGGCGATAATTTATATGGTGGAAAAAGAGATGAAATGAAACGACAAGCGCTTCACAGTACATCCTTGACGTTTTATCATCCTATTTTAGAGAAAGAAATGTCTTTCACTACACCGATTCCAAGCGATATGCAAGCGGTATTAAGACATATTTAAAAAGGGAACAAAATTCTTATGTAACGAAGAGTTTTGTTCCCTTTTTCTTAGCGGAATAATATTAAAATTTGATTGTCGCCCGTGCGCTTTATAACGAAAAAGCCACTTTCAGATTTTGTAGCAATGCCATCGTTATTTGGACGACAATATCCATGCGTTTCGCAAGTACCGTCATCACGTACTAACATTTGTCCAATTAATCCGACAGGAAGCCACTCGTTACGGTCTTTTCTTGCTATATATTTGCAAGCTGGATCCCATTCTGCATTTAAAAGAGGTTGTATGTCTTGCGATTCCGTACGTACATATTGACGTTTTCCGAAGCTATCTGTTTTATAGCGTTTTTGCCAACTTAAAGCACCGCTATTTCCTATAAGAGCGGGGGTGGCACTAGATATTCCTAAGATGAATGAATCGTTTGAAGTAGCGATTCGAATTTTTTCTTCGCTACTAAATGTAACGAAGTAACCTACATCAATAAAAGTATTGTCTACTGTTTCAAACATTTGTGCAAAATCAGTTCCGCTTGCATTGTAAGAAGCGCCCTCAATATACATTTCTCCATTATGAGCAAGCCACTTTGCACCGATATTATGATCGGTTTCATTTGTGCCGTTTGCAATAAACCAAGAATAAGATTCATCTGCTGTGCCGAAGCGCCCCATAATATGGCTACCTGCAAAATGAGCTGTTGATGTATGATTACCTTCCGCATGAGAAGAGAATCCGTTAGCGATAGTCGCGGTTCCTTCTGCATGTGCTGCTTCGCCTAAAGCGATTGTATGTTTACCTTCCGCATGAGAATAGGAGCCACCTGCTGTCGTTTCACTTCCTTCACTATGGGAACTATGTCCAGTTGCTTTTGTTTTTGATCCTTCTGCATGAGAGAAAGAACCTTTTGCATGTGTGAGAAGTCCTTCTGCATGTGAAGCTGTACCCTCTGCATGAGAGTGAAGACCCTCTGCATATGCATACCGCCCATCTTTTTTTACTTTTGTATTTTCAGATGTAGGGGTCTGAATGATAATCGTTTTTTCTGTTTGTATATCACCTGATGGTGCTAATGCTTCTTTAATTTTTTTTACTTGATTTATAATAGCAGCTGGAATTTCTGCTTCCGCTTTTTTATTTATTGCTACAGGGCTGTTTTCTTCTGTATTCTTCTCTACTTGCTCAGAAGGCACAATCTGCTCAATATGAGTAGAGAGAGGTTTATTTTTTTGCTGCATCTTTGCTTTTCTATTATCAATTATACGGCTCATTACAGCGTTCTGTAATGAGACATATTTTGGTCTATCTTTGTTTTTTGTGGAAGCCTCTTGTTCTTCCAGTTCTTCTACAGCTGCAGCTCGAATGCTGCACCAGTTGTTAATTCCGTACATGGGCAGATAAAAAGGCGGGCATTTTCTTTTTTGTTTAGAAGATTTTTTCTTCATTCTGTCACCTCCTGCGACAGTATATGCCGTGTCATTAAAAAAAGATGCACTTTATTGCATCTTTTTTTAATGACTTTACCCAATTTTTATCCCACTTTAATGGGCGGGCTGCCCATTAAAGTGGGATTGGTGAGGGCTGATTAAAGTTTCACTTTATATGAGAGACGCCTAAAAGATACGGTAATCCTTACACATATGAGTTATGAAATTGGGCGGAATTTCTCAGGGACAAAAGGCAGGGAGGAAGGAACGGAAACAATCTCCATTTCAGGATAACGTAGTCCAGTTAGTTTGCCACCAAATACAGCACCAGTGTCAATATTGACTGTATGATTTACAAAGCGAGGTTCTTTTACGGGTGTATGTCCATATACAACCCAAGATGTTCCTTTATACTCCTTCGCCCAGTCGCGACGGACAGGTGAACCGTCAGCATGTTTTTCTCCAGTGATATCGCCATACAATACAAAGGTTTGTACTCTTTTATCTTGTCTTCCTATGTAATCTTGCCGAATGCCGGCGTGACACACGAGTAACCTTTTCTCATCGAGTACGTGATATAAAGGGGATTGCTCGTAAAGTGTGATGAATTTTTCTTTTATCATGTTTTGTTGATGAGAAGGTAGTGCTTCATATTCGGCAACAGTTGTTTCGAGTCCATGAGCGATTGTCACATTACGTCCAAGGAAAAATCGGTATAGTTTATTGCAGTGATTTCCCGGAGCGTAATACGCTACTTTTTTATTTATGACAAGTTCCCATACAATTTCAATCATACGTAATGAATGAGGACCGCGATCTGTGATATCGCCAACAAAAGCAAGCTTGCGTTGATCAGGGTGAATCGGTAAGTCACTATTCCAGTTATATCCGAGTTTTTTCGTTAAATCTTGAAACTCTTGGAAGCATCCATGAATATCCCCTATAATGTCATATTTCATATTTAAACCTCCATCATATTTTTCATTAGTATATCTAAAAAAGGATAGAGATAAAAATATACCGTTTTTGTGCTTCAGTTGAACATAAAGATTTTCGTTCTTGAGCGGACGTTTAAAACAAATCCAATCGCTATCATGTATGTGAGTAAGGAACTTCCTCCGTAGCTCATAAGGGGTAATGTGATTCCTGTAATAGGTAGTAGTCCGATTGTCATCCCGATATTTTGAAATACTTGAAAAGTAAACATTCCGATTGTACCAGCGCAGATGTAACTACCGAAAGGGTCATTACTTTCTATAGCGATATGAATCATGCGGAAAATAAGTAGGAAAAAAAGTGCAATAATGACGCTTGCGCCTAAAAATCCGAATTGCTCAGCGACATTCGTGAAAATAAAATCTGTATGTGGTTCTGGAAAGTATACTTGTCCATTTTCCCAACCTTTTCCTTGCATTTCTCCTGATCCAGTAGCTAAGAAAGCTTGTCTTAATTGATAGCCTTGCGCATCATATTTGTATGGAGCTAACCAGCCGTAGAAGCGATTTAATTGATATTCTTGTAAAATGTGTGCTTTAAAGAATTTTGTATGAGTAAAAAAAATATACGTTAATGTAACGCCAGCTGCAAAGATACCGGAAGCTATCCCGAAAATAAAACGCCAACGTATACCAGAAACTAATATCATTGCTGCAAGCATAGCTGAAATTACCATTGTGTTTCCTAAATCAGGTTCCTTTGCGATAAGTAGTAGGGGCGGCAAACTTGTTGCGCATATTTTTCCGAGTAATAAAAAATCATCGTGTATTGTTCGGTAAAAATATTTCTCATTGTGATTTGCTATAATTCGTCCGGTGACGATAATTAAAAACAATTTCATAATTTCAGAAGGCTGGAAATTTCCGATGCCTGGGAGCCTGTACCAAGCGGTCGCACCTTTAATTGTAATGGCACCTGGTACTTGAAGTTCTAGTCCAATTAGTAGTACCAATGCAAAGCTATATAAATACCAAGCAATTTTTTGATAACGATCGAAATCGATAATCATAATAACACCAATGGCTATGAATCCAATGAAGTACCACTGGATTTGCTTTAATACAAAATTTACATGTTGCAAAAATGGTGGTAAAGAGGCTTGTGCACTTGCAATTGCAAAGCAACTAACAGTCCCAATGGCAAATAAGATGCATAGTAATACGTAGTCTATTTGATATTGAGAATTTGGATCTTTCAATGTATGTATTCCTTTCTATCGCCTAGTAAATATATGGATTATGTCATGAAAAAAATAATATACAAGCAGACTATGCATACATTTATTCCACTATTTGCGGGAAGTCATACATCACAAGGAAGGAATTCCCCCTTGTGATGGATTAGATTGCATGGAGTTCTTTTGTAACTATATTCAAACAATGAGAAAGGCGAGTATGTGTATCGGTCGTTGGAATGAGTTCTGGATATAGCTGATAAAATGTTGTAGCGTTTTTATACCATTCGCAAGCTTTTAACAGACTCGTTTTGTAATAGTCAGTCTCTTGTAGAAAACCATATTTTTTTGAATGTAAAACGAGATGTGAAAAATCTTCGCAACCTTCAAGGTATTTGTGATGTACTTGCTGTCCCGTATGAAGGCGGAAAGAACTTAAAGGTTCCGTAATATAGATTGCATCACCTTTGGAAAGTAAACTGATCCAAGAAGCCATATCCACACTACAATTATAATTTCTACCATTTAAAGTACCGAAAGGTTCTGTTAATAGGCGTTTTCGAAAGAGTACAGTCGTAGGTTCACCAATAATATTTTGCCCTAGTATAA
The DNA here is from genome assembly GCF_027715825.1 of Bacillus cereus group sp. Bc061. Lineage (NCBI taxonomy): Bacteria > Bacillati > Bacillota > Bacilli > Caryophanales > Bacillaceae > Bacillus > Bacillus cereus group sp. Bc061. The sequence goes on along the minus strand of NZ_JAQFTZ010000004.1, from coordinate 155,062 downwards.
GCATATGGTTTCCAAGATCTTTCCCATTTAATAGAGTATCTTCATCATATAATCTGTTCATGGAGGGGTGTTGTTCAATTATCTCTCCATCATCATTAATCCAAGTACGATAAGATGTAATAAGTGCGAGATTTTGATCTAAGTCTTTTTGGAAATAAAACATCATTTTTTCAATTTTATTATTATAAAATATATCATCGTCCATTAAGAAATTTATGTACTCTCCATTTGATTGTTCTAAAAGCATAAGGGCGTTATGAAATTGTCCTAAAGTAGAGGGGTTTCGAATGTACGTTATATGTTTATGCTTATGTAAATAATCTCTGTATATTAATTTTTCTGTTTCATTATTTGTGCTATCGTCTCCTACAATAATTTCAATATTTGAATACGTTTGTGCTAATGCACTTTCTAGAGCAATTTTAAAATAATGTGGCCGATTATAGGTAGGAATAAGGATGGAAACGAGAGGTACATTTTTTATGTTTTCCATATACAACTACCTTTCAGAAATTTTCTGTGTAAGAATAATATCTTGATAACTTGTGTGTTCAGTTCTGCCACACCATGAACCATAATGGGGAGGAGTCTGCATTTCTAGCCCATATTTATTTAATAGAGTACGAATATCTTCCTCAAGATAGGCAACTGCGAAATTCGGGATATCTTTATTTAGAACATAACAATTGTCAATTTGATGGTAAAAACCTAACGGACTTAGTCCTGCATTTAAGTAATAGGAAGATTCAGGATTAATTAAAAAGAAAGTAATAAAACATCTCCCATCTTTTTTCAGAACTCGTGCAATCTCGCGTACGTAATGTTCTAATTCTTTCGGAAGAAGATGGGTAAATACAGACGTTAAAAAAATAAAATCGAATGATTCATCTTCATATGGAAACTTGTATTGGGAAGCATCTTCTTTTCCATCGGGATTGTAGAATTGGTTATATATATCGACATGTTCAAAATGGAAATTGTTACGGCGTGTTGAAATGTTATTTTTGCACCATGTAATTCCTTTATTAAATAAGTCAAATCCATAATAATTACCATCATCGCTTAAATAGTTCATTAATGGAACCGCCATCCGGCCGATACCACAGCCTACATCTAACACTGTTTCATTTGATTTTAAATTGCCAATTTCAATAAAATACTGCATAAACTCTTTTCCAACTTCTTCAAAATGACCACCTACATATTGAACAAGTTCTGGAGATGGGATTAATGTGATTTTTTTCTCATTTTCGTTCAAAAAATTCACACCTTTCTTATAGTAAAGTAGGAAATTTCTACTTTATATTGAGGGGAGCTTTGCTTTTATTCATTACAAGATTGGTTTTCATGAATTAGTAGTATAATAGTACCCCTCAACTAAATATTTTTTTATTCTATTCTTTTCTCCAAAAAATACCGAAATCATCGATTTGAGTCATAGGAGTTTTTATGTTTCTTTCACTTCTGAAATCTGTTACAGCCTCTGCGCATGTTATCAGTCCATAATCATCAATAATAATAAAGCCACCTATTGAAACTTTATCGTATAAATTTACAAGACTATCCATCGTTGATTCATACATATCACCATCAAGGCGTGCAATTGCAATTTTTTCTATCGGTGCTGAAGGCAATGTATCTTTAAACCAACCCTTTAAAAATTTCACCTGATCATTTAATAAATCATATTTTCTAAAGTTTTCTTGCACTGTTTCTAAAGAAACTCGTAAGTAATCGAATGTGTGCAAATAATCACCGTAATCTTTCGGATATTGTTCTAAGTTAGGTGCGGGCAGACCTTCAAACGAATCGGCAACCCATACAGTACGATCCTTAATGTTGTTTGCTTGTAAAAACCCATTCATAAAAATGCATGATCCTCCGCGCCATACACCAGTTTCAATAAAATCACCTTCTATATTTTCCCTGACTACAGTTTCCATCGCCTCTTGTAATTGATTCATACGTTTTCGCCCAACCATACTATGTGCAGCTCTTGGCCAATCCTTGCCACCTTGACGCTCATTGTTTGAAACGTTAGGATTAACGATTTTTAAATTGTGATTTTCTATATACTGCTTAAGAAATAAAGGAAGGGGAACCGTAACTGGTTCATATGATAGTTCTTTAGAAATATGTAACGAAGCAGGTAAGTATGGTTCGTATTCCAACCATATTTCAAATAAAATTGTTTTCTTTAATAACTCGAGATAAAGCTGGACAGCCGATTTATTTTCCATATAAGTGCCTCCTGAAGAATGTCATACAACATTATGACTATGTAGAAAAGAAGGATTTAATGATTGAATTTACCAATGAAAAAGCAGTAAAACTGATATCAGTTTTACTGCTAAGTAAAAATTTAAGCGATTTTTTCAATAATAATGGATGCACTCGTACCAAGAGCTAATGATAATCCAAGCCCTGTAACAATTACTTCAACTAATGATGGAGTTGTCGTAATTTGCGTAATTGCTTGAATAACGATAGGTGCTCCAAGTGAGATTAAACTTGATCCAGTACCTGGTACAGGTACTCCATTCACTTGGATTGTAAGACCTCCTAATGCACTGACTGTTGCAGTATTAGCGATAACAGTAATTTTATAGAATCCAGTTTCACTAATTACGAAAGTATCAGCATCTAATTGAGAAATTGCTGTACCAAACTGAGATCCAACAGTATTAAATGGTAGTGGATCATTAATTCCTAGATCTAAAGAAATCCCACCGGAGTTAAATGCATATAGTCCTGCTGGAAGTCCTAGCCCGGATGGCCCAGTTGGCCCAGTCAGTCCGGTAGCACCAGTCGGCCCAGTCAGTCCGGTAGCACCAGTCGGCCCAGTCAGTCCAGTTGGTCCAGTATCTCCAGTTGGCCCAGTTAATCCAGTAGCACCAGTGTCTCCAGTTGGCCCAGTTGGTCCAGTCGTACCAGTTGTACCAGTTGGCCCAGTCGGTCCAGTAGCACCAGTTGGTCCAGTTGTACCAGTTGTACCAGTTGGCCCAGTCGGTCCAGTCGGTCCAGTTGGCCCAGTTGGCCCAGTTGGTACAGTTGGCCCAGTCGGCCCAGTTGGTCCAGTCGGTCCAGTTGGCCCAGTCGGAAGGGTAAACGGTGGTATTGGTGGTAATGTTGGTCCTACAAGATTAGGGTCAAATGCACTAGCTGATAAAGATTCATCGGGATTCAATCCATCTGAATAATTATTATTTGACATAAATTCACCTCCATAAAGCGTTCATTATATAGTAGATGCAAAACCGAAAGAAAATGACACGGACATTTGAATTATTGAAAAGAAATCTTAAACTGCTTGTGCAAGTTAAAAAAGTGGAAAGTTTATTGTATGTATAACATATGATTGATTTGGAAGAGGGTGATTATGTTGAACAAGCAAGGAATTACAATTAGTTTATGTATGATTGTTCGAGATGAGGAAGATACAATAGGTCGATGTTTAGATGCAGTCGAAAAAATTGTTGATGAAATTATTATAGTTGATACAGGTTCCATTGATCGAACGAAAGAAATTGTAGCTCAATATACCTCTAACATATATGACTTTCCATGGATTAATGATTTTGCAGCAGCAAGAAATTTTTCTTTTTCAAAAGCAACGCAAGAATATATATTGTGGCTAGATGCAGATGACGTATTATTAGAAGATGCTCAAGAAGCATTGAAACTTTTAAAAAGAGAATTAGATCCTAAAATTGATGCTGTTTCGATGCCGTATCATCTTGCATTGGATTCTAGCGGGAAACCTTTATATTGTACAAAAAGAAATCGACTTGTAAAGCGTGAAAAACAATTTCAATGGTTTGGAAAGGTTCATGAGTATTTAGCTATTTCTGGTGAAACTTTTAGTAGTAATGTTGCTATTACACATAAAAAAGAAAAAAAGGTAACAAATCGTAATTTGAAAATTTTTCAAAATGCTGTAGCTGCAGGAGAAGAATTGAGTCCGAGAGATTTATTTTATTACGCTAATGAATCTATGGATAACCAAAAATATGATGATGCAGTTATGCTATATGAAACATTTCTTAATCAAGATGAAGGATGGTATGAAGAGAAAATTTATGCATGTGGTAAGTTAGGAGATTGCTATGCAAAGCTTGGATCATGGGAAAAGGCAATTGAATCTTGCGTGAAGTCGTTTCGATATGATGTTCCTAGAGGGGAGAATTGTACAAGAATAGGATATATATATATGGAACAACAAAAATATAACGAAGCGATATTTTGGTTTAAACTTGCAACGGAAGTACCAATGGCGACGGAGAGTCCATTTCATAGTCCAGCGAGCTACACATGGCTTCCCTATTTACAAATGTGTATTTGTTATAGCAAGTTAGGAGATCAAGACAAAGCTTATTATTACAACGAATTAGCGGCTGCTTATGTTCCAAATAATGCTGCAATCGAATATAACCGCAAATATTTTCGGAGTGTTTTTGATAAACAATATAAATCGTTATAGGCAGCTTTTTTTAGAAATGGCTCATCGCGATTCTAACTCTAATAGATTGGCTATATAGTAAAGTATCGGCAATGTAACTAGTACAGGTTACATTTATAGACTTTAAATGAGATTTATATTTCAAATTCAATTTGCATAAGGAGTGTGTAAAATGAATTCCCCAAAAAATTCTTTATACGAAGAAAAGTCTGGGCATTATTATAATGCAGTGAATCCGAATTTATTAAAGCATATAAAAAAGGAATGGAAAGAAGTTCTTGATATCGGTTGCTCGAGTGGTGCATTGGGAGCTGCCATAAAAGAAAATGGCACACGTGTATCTGGAATTGAGGCATTCCCAGAGGCGGCAGAACAAGCAAAAGAAAAACTAGATCATGTCGTTTTAGGCGATATAGAAACAATGGATATGCCGTACGAGGAGGAGCAATTTGATTGCGTTATATTTGGTGACGTATTAGAGCATTTATTTGATCCTTGGGCTGTAATAGAAAAAGTAAAGCCATATATAAAAGAAAATGGTGTGATTTTAGCAAGTATACCAAACGTTGCTCACATTTCAGTATTAGCACCGTTACTTGCTGGAAATTGGACGTATACAGAATATGGTTTATTAGATAAAACGCATATTCGTTTCTTTACATTTAATGAAATGCTCCGAATGTTTTTAAAAGCAGGCTATTCAATTAGTAAAGTAGATCGTGTATATATTGATCATAAAGTGTATGAACCGTTAATTGAGGAGTTATATGGAATTTGTAAGAAATATCGTCTTGGAAGTGGCTTCATGGCTGAGACGGTCGTATTTCAGTATATTATTGAAGCAGAAAAATCACAGTTATGAGTGCTGGTGAAAAAACAATATTATTTGTTACGTGTATAAATGATCGGAAAATGTATGCACAGTGTGTACGGCATATATTGAGATTGGCAGTGCCTCCAGGATATATTGTACAATTTATGCCAATTCGGAATGCGAAAAGTATGACGAGCGGATATAATCAAGCGATTTCGCATCCAGCGAAATATAAAGTATATATACACCAAGATGTTTTCATTATGAATGTGGCATTTTTATACGGATTACTTCAATTATTTAACGAACATGAACATCTTGGAATGATTGGAATGATTGGAGCCCAGTATGTTCCTCCAAACGGGATATGGAATGAAGGCAAGGGAGTTGTTGGGAAAGTAATTGGTTATATGAACGATTTATTTTATATGGCAACGCAAGAACAACCGTACCATGAGTCAAAAACATTTATGCCTGTGGAATGTATAGACGGTTTATTGATGGCAACGCAATACGATATTCCGTGGCGAGAAGACTTGTTTGATGGGTTTGACTATTATGATGTATCTCAGTCATTTGAATTTAGAAAAGCTGGCTATACAGTTGGGGTTCCTGTACAGCGTGATGCGTGGTGCATTCACTATCATATTGATGTAAATATGACCAACTATGACAAGTATAGAAAGATATTTGTGGAGAACTATATGTCAGATGTAAATCAAGACGAATAGAGGGGCTACAAAATGAAGGATCGTACAATATTAGTTGTTGTTTGTGTAAATAATGAAGAGCTATTTGAACAATGCGAGAGACAAATAAGAAACCTTTTTGTTCCCCCTGATTATGTCGTGCAAATTTTTCCGATACGAGATGCGAAAAGTATGGCAAGCGCATATAACCGAGCGCTTTCATATCCCGCGAAGTATAAGGTTTATATACATCAGGACACTTATCTTATTAATCGAGAGATGTTTTATACACTTATTTCTCTGTTTAAAGATAATGAAAAGCTCGGCTTAATTGGAGTAGCTGGAGCCCAATTTTTACCGAGTAACGGGATATGGTGGGAAGGGAAAAATTTAGTAGGGAAAGTGATTGAGTATAGAAGACGGAATTATCAACTATTAAATTTAGATCAGGGGTTTTATGGAAGCCAATCTTTTATGTCGGTGCAGGCAATTGATGGCTTATTCATGGCAACGCAGTATGATATTCCGTGGCGAGAAGATTTGTTTCAAGGGTTCCACTTTTATGATGTATCACAGTCTTTAGAGTTTCAAAGGGCTGGTTATTTAATTGGTATCCCAAATCAATCAAATTTATGGTGTATTCATTATAACGGAGATGAATTTGATGCGGATACATATGAGAAAGATCGAAAAGTGTTTGTAGAACAGTATAAAGATATATTATCTCCATCATAAGGGAGAGATGCAGAGTGAAAGGGATTATTTTAGCAGGCGGTACTGGATCGAGGTTATACCCAATAACGAAAGTAACGAATAAACATTTGCTTCCTGTTGGACGCTATCCAATGATTTATCATGCGGTATATAAGCTAAAACAATGCGAGATTACAGATATTATGATTATTACAGGTAAAGAGCATATGGGAGATGTTGTTAGTTTTTTAGGAAGCGGTCAAGAGTTTGGCGTGTCCTTTACGTATCGTGTGCAAGATAAGGCTGGTGGAATTGCGCAAGCATTAGGGCTTTGTGAAGATTTCGTTGGGAATGATCGCATGGTAGTTATATTAGGTGATAATATTTTTTCGGATGATATTCGTCCGTATGTTGAAGAGTTTGCAAATCAAAAAGAAGGTGCGAAAGTACTGCTGCAATCTGTAGATGATCCGGAGAGATTTGGCGTAGCAAATATTCAAAGCGGCAAAATAATTGAAATTGAAGAAAAGCCGAAAGAGCCGAAAAGTTCCTATGCAGTCACAGGAATTTATTTGTATGATTCGAAAGTCTTTTCTTATATAAAAGAATTAAAACCTTCCGCAAGGGGAGAGCTTGAAATTACAGATATCAATAATTGGTATTTAAAACGTGAGGTACTTACTTATAATGAAATGAGCGGTTGGTGGACTGATGCAGGAACTCATGTTTCTCTTCAAAGGGCGAATATGTTAGCGCGGGATATAAACTTTGGTAAACAGTTTAACGGAGAATAGGTGAGAATATGGAAGTTATAGAAACAAACTTTACCGACGCAAAATTGTTAGAACCGAGGTTATTTGGAGATGAGCGTGGCTTTTTTACTGAAAGTTATAATAAGAAGGTGCTAGAAACATTAGGAGTTACGTATTCATTTGTACAGGATAATGTTTCGTATTCGACAGAAGCGGGAACGATTCGGGGGTTACACTTTCAAAAAAATCCGAAAGCACAAACGAAACTTATTCAAGTTATGCAAGGAGCAATTTATGACGTTATCGTTGATTTGCGAAAAGATTCACCAACTTTTAAACAATGGAGAGGATATATTTTAAGCGCGGATAATCATCGGCAATTATTAGTGCCAAAAGGATTTGCACATGGTTTTTGTACACTTGTCCCGCATACTATTGTTATGTATAAAGTAGATGAGTATTATAGTGCTAATCATGACTCAGGGGTACTTTGGAATGATAAAGACTTAGCAATTCCATGGCCGGTAACAAGCCCTATTTTGTCTGATAAAGATCGAATATTACCATCGCTTCAGGAATGTGAAGATAGTTTTTGAGTAGGAGAGTTGTGTATGAATATATTAGTAACAGGTGGGGCCGGATTTATTGGAAGTAATTTTGTGCATTATATGTTACAAAGCTATGAAACATATAAAATTATTAATTTCGATGCATTAACATATAGTGGAAACTTAAATAATGTAAAGTCTATTCAAGATCATCCGAATTACTATTTTGTAAAAGGTGAAATTCAAAATGGAGAGCTGCTGGAGCATGTTATTAAGGAACGTGATGTGCAAGTCATTGTCAATTTCGCAGCTGAATCACATGTGGACCGTAGTATTGAAAATCCGCTTCCTTTTTATGATACAAATGTAATTGGGACAGTCACCTTATTAGAATTAGTAAAAAAATATCCGCATATTAAACTCGTGCAAGTATCAACGGATGAGGTGTATGGCTCTTTAGGAAAAACAGGGCGATTTACCGAGGAAACCCCGTTAGCTCCAAATAGTCCATATTCTTCAAGCAAAGCGAGCGCCGATATGATAGCTTTATCTTATTATAAAACATATCAATTACCAGTTATAGTAACGCGTTGTTCCAATAACTACGGGCCGTATCAATATCCTGAAAAATTAATTCCGTTAATGGTTACGAATGCGCTCGAAGGAAAAAAATTACCGTTATATGGCGATGGATTAAATGTAAGAGATTGGTTACATGTAACGGATCATTGTCGTGCGATTGACGTTGTTTTGCATAAGGGACGTATAGGAGAAGTATATAATATAGGTGGAAATAATGAAAAAACAAATATAGATGTTGTGGAACAAATTATTACTCTCTTAGGAAAAACGGAAAAGGATATTGAATATGTGACAGATCGTTTAGGACACGACCGCCGTTATGCGATTGATGCAGAGAAAATGAAGAATGAATTTGATTGGGAACCGAAGTATACGTTTGAGCAAGGGTTACAAGAAACGGTGCAATGGTATGAGAAGAATGAGGAATGGTGGAAACCATTAAAAAAGTAAGGGGCATATAAATGAGAGAACGGATTATCATAACAGGAGCAAATGGTCAATTGGGAAAGCAACTACAAGAAGAGTTAAATCCTGAAGAATATGACATATATCCATTTGATAAAAAGTTACTAGATATAACAAATATATCCAAAGTGCAGCAAGTGGTACAAAAAATAAGGCCACATATCATTATTCATTGTGCAGCGTATACGAAGGTTGATCAAGCTGAGAAAGAACGAGATCTTGCTTATAGAATAAATGCAATAGGGGCTCGAAATGTAGCAGTTGCCTCACAATTAGTGGAGGCAAAGTTAGTTTATATTAGTACGGATTATGTATTTCAAGGTGATAGACCGGAAGGGTACGATGAATTTCATAATCCGGCGCCGATAAATATATACGGGGCTTCTAAATATGCGGGAGAGCAGTTCGTCAAAGAGTTACATAATAAATACTTTATCGTTCGTACATCATGGTTGTATGGTAAGTATGGAAATAATTTTGTGAAAACGATGATGCGATTAGGGAAAGAAAGAGAAGAAGTATCTGTTGTAGCGGATCAAATCGGTTCTCCTACGTATGTGGCGGATTTAAATGTAATGATTAATAAGCTCATCCATACTTCTTTATACGGTACGTATCATGTATCCAATAGAGGATCATGTTCTTGGTTTGAATTTGCAAAGAAAATATTTTCGTATGCGAATATGAAAGTGAATGTGTTACCTCTTTCAACCGAAGAATTTGGGGCTGCAGCAGCAAGGCCGAAATATTCTATTTTCCAACACAACATGCTGCGATTAAATGGTTTTTTACAAATGCCTTCTTGGGAAGAAGGATTAGAGCGTTTTTTTATAGAAACAAAAAGTCATTAACAATTTTCAGTTAATGACTTTTTTGTTTGCCTTTAAGAGGTTTTATGTTACTATAATTATAGTATCAGGTACTAATAACAAGTATAAGTATTTCTGGGAGGATATATCATGGAACTATTACAAGGGAAAACATTTGTTGTTATGGGCGTTGCGAACCAAAGAAGTATTGCATGGGGAATTGCTCGCTCTTTGCATAATGCAGGTGCAAAATTAATCTTCACATATGCAGGAGAACGTTTAGAGAGAAACGTTCGTGAATTAGCGGATACATTAGAAGGACAAGAGTCACTTGTATTACCTTGTGATGTAACAAATGATGAAGAACTTACAGCTTGCTTTGAAACAATCAAACAAGAAGTTGGTACAATTCACGGTGTAGCACATTGTATTGCTTTTGCAAATCGTGACGACTTAAAAGGTGAATTTGTAGATACTTCTCGCGATGGATTTTTACTTGCACAAAATATTAGTGCATTCTCTTTAACAGCTGTAGCAAGAGAAGCGAAGAAAGTAATGACAGAAGGCGGAAATATTTTAACGTTAACATATCTTGGCGGCGAGCGCGTTGTGAAAAACTATAACGTTATGGGTGTAGCAAAAGCTTCATTAGAAGCGAGCGTGAAATATTTAGCTAACGATTTAGGTCAACATGGCATTCGCGTTAACGCTATTTCTGCAGGTCCAATTCGTACGTTATCTGCAAAAGGTGTAGGCGACTTTAACTCAATCTTAAGAGAAATTGAGGAGCGCGCACCACTTCGTCGTACAACAACGCAAGAAGAAGTTGGGGATACAGCAGTATTCTTATTCAGTGATTTAGCACGCGGCGTAACAGGAGAAAACATTCACGTTGATTCAGGGTATCATATCTTAGGATAAATATAATATTAATTTTAAAGGACAATCTCTACATGTTGAGATTGTCCTTTTTATTTGTTCTTAGAAAGAACGATTTTTAACGAAAGTTCTTACCACGTTATGAATATAAGTATAATAGTACACGATTTATTCAGCTACGTATGGAAGTGGGAGGGACGAGTGTGAAGAATAAAAATAAAAGTTCAACAGTTGGAAAACCGTTGTTATATATTGCGCAAGTAAGTTTGGAACTTGCTGCACCGAAAATAAAAAGAATTATTTTAACAAACTTTGAAAATGAGGATCAAAAAGAGGAAAGTAATAGAAACGAAAATGTTGTAAGTAGTGCGGTGGAAGAGGTAATAGAAGAGCAACAAGAGCAAAAAGAGCAACAAGTAGAAGAGAAAATAGAAGAAGAAGAGGAACTGGAACAGAAACAGAAAGAACCAGTGAGAACTGTCCCGTATAATAAATCATTTAAGGATATGAATAATGAAGAGAAAATTCATTTTTTATTAAATCGCCCTCATTATATTCCGAAAGTAAGGTGCAGAATAAAAACAGCTACAGTCTCATATGTTGGATCAATCATCTCGTATCGTAATGGAATTGTAGCCATTATGCCGCCAAATAGTATGAGAGATATTAGGTTATCTATAGAGGAGATAAAATCGATTGATATGGCCGGCTTTTAAATATGTAAAGGTGGTAGAAACCTTCTACCACCTCAATAGTTTTTTAGTTTACTTCACTTATTAGATAGTAACGTCGCGTAAGCATTGAATCGCACAGAAACAGCTTAAATCAACAGTAATACAAGTAGATGTCGATACTAGTCTTGCATTTGGTACAGCTAAAAACGTACAAATTGGATCGTCAGTAGGTGGTACCGGAGTACCGTCACCTAATACTACACTTAATACACGTAGCACAGCACAGCTATCATCATCTACGCTTTCCACACGGAAAATTGGAGATCGGCAGCTAGTAAGGCTTGATGATGGTGCAAATGCTTCAAAAGGTACTCCAGCTTTTGTGTATAAAATAAAAGGACGTGTATTTGCTACTGATGCAGTATTGTGTGCACCTAAAAATGGAATTTCACAACCAGATCCACACGTTGTTGTAGAACAATCTTGTAATTCATTGATGAATTTTACAACGTCAACTACACAATGAGAAGAGCCATGGTGTTTATTTTCGTTACAACTCATTAATGTCACTCCTTATCTTCTTGTTTGTATTTACATTAATAAGATATTGGAGTCGAGGAGATTTGGTCACAATCTCAAGACCTTTTTTTTTAAATAGGCGAAAGAAGATAAGGGAAGGTGGAATTATGCTGTTTACAAGTTGGCTTTTATTTTTTATTTTCGCGTTAGCTGCTTTTAGGCTCACTCGTTTAATTGTTTATGATAAAATTACAGGCTTTTTGCGAAGACCATTTATTGATGAATTAGAAATTACAGAGCCGGATGGAAGTGTATCAACTTTTACAAAAGTAAAAGGTAAAGGATTAAGAAAGTGGGTTGGCGAATTATTAAGCTGTTATTGGTGTACAGGTGTATGGGTTAGTGCTTTTTTATTAGTCTTATATAATTGGATTCCGATCGTTGCAGAGCCGTTACTTGCATTATTAGCTATTGCAGGAGCAGCAGCAATCATTGAAACGATTACAGGATATTTTATGGGAGAATAATATATTTCCATAATACGAGAAAAAGCGGAGTTTAAAAGAATGAGGGAACGGAAATAAAGAGTTGTTCATATAGTAAATAGACAGAATTGACAGTAGAGGAGATGTTTGCTGTGAGCAATAATCCAAGGCAAAATTCATATGACCTGCAGCAATGGTATCACATGCAGCAACAACACCAAGCACAACAACAGGCATATCAAGAACAATTACAGCAACAAGGATTTGTGAAGAAAAAGGGATGTAATTGTGGAAAAAAAAAGAACACAATAAAACACTATGAAGAATGAAACACTCATGTTACTGTGAGTGTTTTTTATTATACATATAAAAAAGCGGTATTTCTGTATTAGAAATACCGCTTTTTACTAGCTAATTTGTGCAACTGTTAATGCTGCAGCACGGATGTCTACAGTTCCAATTAACTCGACTGGTACAATTTGAATTAAGTCACCAGGGTTTAAGTTAATAAGAATAACACCGCTGGATACGTCTACTTCACCAGTACCAATAACGTTAGAACGAACCGCTGTACCTGATCCAGGAATAATGTTAGCTGGTGTACCTAATGATAAGAAGAAACGACCAGCTTCTGGTGCAGTAGGTACGTTATCAAGACTAATTGTTAATGTATAACTGATTTGATAAATACCAGCTCGTAGAATTCGAATGCCATCTCCGACACTTACTGTATCATTTATTACAGGAACAGGAATATTTGGATTGGGGCTTACGCTAGGTAATAGTAGTGGTGTAAATAGTGAAGCGAACTGAGGTGCAGACGCGTTGAAAGCAAAACCGAAGGCAGGTAGTGTACTAGCTGGTTTTGCCTCGCAATCAATTTTCGTAAATTCGCAATCAGAAGAGAACATGTTTTTCACTCCTTTATCTGTTTCTACTTTCAGTTAATGAAAAGGACAGGTTCTATGTTCTAGACAAGTTCCCAATTTTAAGAAATTTACATAATAATACTCGTTAAGCATGGATTGGGTGGCAGATAATTCTGCCACCCAATCCATGCTTAACTCATTATTTAGTTTTAAATCGTAACATCACGTAAGCATTGAATAGCGCAGAAGCAACTTAAATCAACAGTAATACAAGTGTTAGTCGATATTAATCTTGCATTTGGTACAGCCAAAAACGTACAGATTGGATCGTCAGTAGGTGGTACAGGAGAGGTATCACCTAATACGACACTTAATACACGCAATACAGCACAATCATCATCATCTATACTCTCGACACGGAAAATTGGAGAGCGGCAGCTAGTAAGGCTTGCAGATGGCGCGAATGCTTCAAAAGGTACTCCAGCTTTTGTGTATAAAATAAAAGGACGCGTATTTGCTACGGATGCGCTATTATGTGCTCCTAAAAATGGAACCTCGCAACCAGATCCGCATGTTGTCGTTGCACATTCTTGTAGTTCATGTATAAAACGAACGACATTAGATACACAGTTGAAATCAAAATCATGTTGATGATCTTCGTTACAATTGCAACTCATTATGTTCACTCCTTCTCGTGAGTTCTGACATACACTATTACAATATGAACGGGATATGATTGATATTACGTTAATTATCATGATGAAAACAGGGAATTTATATAGGAGGGATGTACATAATGCAATATAAAAAAAAGACATCCTTATTGAGTGGATGTCTTTTCAGGTAAATCTTTTCGCACAGTATACAAAAAACGAGATATATCTAATTTTTTTCCTCTGAAAAATTGCGGAGAGGAAATGTATAGTTCTTCTTTTGCACGTGTAATCGCGACATAAAGCAGTCGGCGTTCTTCTTCTAAAGCCTCAGAAGTCTCTGTAACACGATCATTTGCATCTTTTAAAGAAGAAGTATGGGGCAGAATACCATCGCTCGCTCCAAGTAAAAAGACACATGGAAATTCAAGACCTTTTGCGTTATGAATAGACATAAGCGAAACAGCATCTTTTTGCGGCATTGTTTTTAATGCTTCCATTTCTTTTTGCCCTTGAATGGCTTCATCAATAAATTGTAAATAAGCTGGAATGTCGGTGAAACGATTTGCTGACTCCATTAATTCTTCTAACATTTCTTCTTGTATATCTTTATGCATCGTAAAGGAAGAACGATCGTTACTTTGTAAGTACTCTAAATACTTTCCTTTACCATGAATAATTTCTTTTAAAGCTTTTTTCGGTTCTAATTCTTTTATAAATTTAATAAAATCGATACGCTCATTTACCTTTTTCACTTGAAAAGGTTTTAAGCTAGGATTTAATAATAAGAAATGAAGAAGAGAAGGAAAACGACCTTCACCATATTTCCATTGTTCACGTTCAATAAATGAAATACAATCATCACGCCCGATATACATCGTTGGCAATATGTTTGAAAGTGATTCCAATCGAAATGGTTCAATTACGAGTCGTAAATGATCCAATACAGGCTTAATTAACGAATGTTCATAAAATGACTGACTCGCACCATGTTTAATGAACGGGATTTTATGAATGGTAAGCTGATCAAGTAACGAACGACTGACGGAATGTGTGCGATATAGTAAACAAAAATCTTTATAGTTTCGTTCACCGCTATCTACCTTTTCTTGAATGAGCTGCAAAATTTGATTTGCTTCATCAAGAGTCGTAGCCGGTCTTGCGTAAAAAGGTTGTACACCTTCTTCACGAACAGAATATAGCTCTTTATCAAACCGTTCTTGATTTAGTTTGATAACTTCATTTCCAAGTCCGACAATAAAAGGATTGGATCGATAATTCGTATTAAGGGCGATAATCGTAGTGTTATCAAATTCTTTTGGAAAAGATAAAATAATTTGGTGACTTGCTCCTCGCCAACCGTATATCGCTTGATCGTCATCACCTGCGATAAATAAATTATTTCTTGGCGAAGCTAACAATTTTACAATTTCATATTGAGCATACGATGTATCTTGGAACTCATCTACTTCAATATAGTGGAAACGTTGTTGTAATTGGGTAAGCAAAGGAGCGTTATTTTCTAACATATAATATGTTTCTAATAAGATGTCATCGAAATCAATATAATTATATCGTTGTTTCACTTCTTCAAAACGCTCGTATACTTCTTTAAATTCTTGTTCAACGGGTGTTTTTGCTTTTACATCTTTCGGACGATTTAATTTGTTTTTCTCAAGTGAAATCATCGCGAGCATCGTTTCAGCATCATAATCGTCTTTTAAACGCAATTCTTTTAAAATTTTCTTTATCATAATTTGTTTATGTTTTTCGTTTGCTAAAATTTGCTGATTATATCCTTGACTACGAAGCAATTTTAAAAAGACAGAGTGGAATGTACCGGCAACAACGTAGCTACTTGCCGCATGATTCATACCCGGTAAATTCGCTACACGATTTCGGATTTCTTCAGCCGCTTTTTGTGTAAATGTAAGTAATAAAATATTTCGCGGATGAACTTGTTTTACATTTACTAAATAACCGACGCGAGTTGTTAAAACAGATGTTTTCCCGCTTCCAGCACCAGCCAGTGTAAGAACAGGGCCTTCTGTCGTTCGTACAGCCTCTAATTGTTTTTCGTTTAAAAATACATTTTGCTGTTCGAGAGCGCGGAAATACGCCGCATCTGCATCTTCTTCCATAATTAAATGGGTAGATGTTTTCGGAATATGATATGTTGCACGTGGGATATCAGCGTGCGTTAATGATTTTTGTGAAAATTTTTCTTGTGTCATATATTCACCTTCAAAACTATAGCATCAACATTTAACTTTAGCGGAAGAAAAAGAAAATAGCAATGTAAAAAACAGGAGGGGATACCTCCTGTTTTCAAATTACAATTCTTTTATCATAACGATGTGAGGAATATTTGCTTCCATAAATACATCAGAATTCGTTACATATCCAAGTTTCTTATAGAAATCTTCTGCATGTGTTTGAGCATGCAGCTTCAATTTTGGTAGCGAGTTTTCCTTCGCATATGCTTCAAGTGCATTCATAACAATTTTTCCGATGCCTTTTTTTCGATGGGAAGCTAGTACGCAAATGCGTTCCATTTTTCCTATTCCATCAATGGTGCGAAAACGCCCAGCACCAACGGGAACATCATTATCATATATAACGACGTGTATGGAAGTTTCTTCAAACTCATCATACTCTTCTTCGGCAGAAACTTGCTGTTCCTTCACAAATACTTGCTTACGTACAGAGAATGCATCTCTTAGTTGTTCGTCCGTTTGTACGATCTGTGCATGCAAATTAGTTGTTCCCCTTTCCAAGGCGGAATGTTTCGTGTACAGTCCATGTTCCGTTTTCTAATTGATATAGAAGGTGGAAGCGGTCAATTGGTTGTTCGTAATAGAAATCTTTCATACGTAATCGACCTAGTACATCAGCATGCTCTGCATCTGATAAGCCTTGTCCAATTGTTAAATGAGGTACAAAAGCGTATTCGCGTTCTTGTGTAAAGAATCCGCTATGCATTTCCTCATTTAAGAAAGTAAGTTCAGGTGTTTTTTCTACTTTAAAATAAATAACATTATTAACAGGTGCGAATGAACCAACTTTTCCAACATGAAGGGTGAAAGGGTTCGTTTTACTTGCGATTGTATGTAACTCGTTTACAATCGATTCTAATTGTTCATCTTGCGTCTCAAAGGGTGTTTTCAATGTAATATGTGGCGGAACTAATGCGTAGTGCGGATCATAACGTTTACGCAATCCGTTCGCTTTATCTTGAATCATTTTAGATGGAAAAATTACAATGCCTAATTTCATGTTCCAATTCCTCCCTTTGTAAGTCTAGTTAGATTTTGAGAAAATAACTCTCTTAATCTATTATATCAAATTATTCTGAATACTGCTCTCTATTATTTCATTGATAGCATATGAGAGAAAGCTTTCGGTAAATCAGTTTGCCAATATTTCCACGTATGATTACCTTCAAACTCCTCGTAATGCGTGATGAAATTTCTATCTGTCAGAAGCGTATTAAGCTCACGGTTCGGCCCTACGAAATCAGATACTTGTCCATCCGTGCGCTTTACAGCTGTTTCTTCTGTCCCAATAACGTGATAAAGCTCTAGCGCCTCCGGATTTTTGAAGTCTTTTGCTAAGTTCATTACTGTTTCATCCACAAATGGTGATTGCATAACGACTTTACCGAATGTATGCGGATACATAAGTGCAGTCATAAAGGAAACTGTTCCGCCAAGAGAATCTCCAATTAGCACGCGACCTTTTCCCATTTGGTACGTTGGATAATTTTCATCGATATATGGCGCAAGTTCATGAGCAAGGAAACGAATATAAGCAGCGTTTTTTACTTCGTTTGGGAAATATTTTTCTTTACGATCGTGTACATTTTTATATGGAATACCGACAATAATTGTACGGTCAATTTCTTCAGTTTCACGAAGGCGCTCAATTACACGGTGTGCTTTCCCAAGCTGAAAATAATCTCTGCCATCTTGTGCAATGACAACTGTATGTTTGTGCAGCGGTGTGTAATTTACCGGTAAGTAAACGAGAAGTGTAACATCTTCTTGAAGTGATGCACTATAAAATGAAATCTCTTCAATTCTCCCAATTGTTTGATTCATGTAGATCCCCCTAAATAAAAATTTACTGTAATAATTGTAAGAGCGACGCTTGTAGTGAAAAAGAAAGAAATATTCACTAATAGGTGCTTTCGTTTCTATTTTACCATAATGGTACGAAGAATCTAAAAAATTAGTATTTAAGTTAGGAAAGAAAACGGATATAATGAAGTGGGATTTTTGACAGGTGAGAGGGGAGACGGAATTTGAAACAAGAAAGATCAATCGCACTACCATTAGCCATTTCCATTATAGCCATTTCATTCGCAGCAGTTTTTGTAAAGATGTCCTCAGCACCATCTTCCATATTAAGTATGTATCGATTATGGATTATCGTACTTCTTATGCTGCCTATCGTTTGGAAAAAACGGGAAGAGTTTAGTAAGATTCAAATAAAAGATTGGGGATTTTTAATTGGATCTGGTTTCTTTTTAGCACTTCATTTTCTTTTATGGTTTGAATCTTTAAAGCATACAACAGTTGCGAGTTCGACGATTATTTTAGCGCTTCAACCAATCGTATCTTTAGTTGGAGGTTTTTTCTTATTTAAAGAAAGAACAACATACTCAGCCATTGCGACAATGGGAATTGCGATATTAGGTGTAGTGTGTATTGGTTGGGGAGATTTAGGACTAAGTAAACAAGCAATTTATGGAGATATATTATCCTTTTTAAGTGTAATAGCAGTTGTCGGTTATTTATTTATCGGGCAAACGACAGTAAAGAAAGTATCACACTGGATTTACAGCTTTACAGTCTTTGCATTCGCAGGTATTTTTATGGGAATTTATAATATAGTATTGCAAGTGCCTTTTACAGGTTATACAAAGTGGGATTGGACCGTTTTTCTTTTACTTGCGGTCGTGCCGACAGTGTCACACGTCATTAATAATTGGTTATTAAACTACGTAAATGCAACAACAATTTCGATGAGTATTTTAGGGGAACCAGTTGGAGCATCAATACTAGCGTTCTTCTTACTTGGGGAAAGATTAAATGCTATGCAAATGATCGGTAGCATACTCGTATTGTTTGGTGTATCTGTTTTCTTATTGCAGCAACAAAAAAGAACAGCAAAAAATGTCGTAAACGAGCCTGCTTATACACAGGAATTATAATGTTAAGAGAGAAAAGAGAAGTTGTGATACTTCTCTTTTTGTTTTATAGAAATACGGGCGTAGAAGGGGGAGGGAAATGGAGTTTCCATCAAAAAAAGATACATGGTTATATCCGATTTTTTTCGTTGTCATGGGAGCGTGTTTTGCTCCCATATTTGCAGGAAGAGAATATTTTCTTTTATTTTTCACAATCCCATTAGCCATAGTATTTATTTGGAGTTGGTTTTCAACAAAATATATTGTCGGAGAGGAAACAATTACTATTAGATCCGGTTTCGTGAAAAAGCGCATATTTATACGAGATATAAAAAAGATTTCAAATACGAAAAATCCAGTAGCAGCTTATGCCTTATCATTTGATCGACTTGAAATTGTTTATGGATCACATCAAACAGAAATTATTTCTCCTAAAGATAAAGAGCAATTCATCAATCTCGTTACAAGTAAAAATTCACACATTGAAATAAAGTAAAAGAGTGGCTTCATAGCCACTCTTTTACTTTGGGTTTGTCATATAAGGTTGTACATGAATGATACATAGGTCCCTGAACTTACCTTCAGCAGTTGTAACAATTACGACTGCTCTACCTGCACTTTTTCCAGTAATCGTTACTGTATCACCTTTTGGATACAGTGTGATAACATCAGCATTCATATTTGTCCAAATAAGTTCGTTATTGGTTGCTTGTACTGGCAAAACAGTGGCGGACAACTCAGTGCTTTGGCCAGTTCTTATTTTCAACTTATTTTTTTCCATATGAACACCGATGACTGAAATAACAGAAGGAGCGATTGAAATTTTAGGTGGATTAGGTTGTATGTTCAAACAAGACGCAGAAGTATTGGTGATAGGTGAAAATTTTCGTGTTTGTTGTTGCTGGAAAGCTGCTAACATGTTGGAGTCCCCTTTCTGTATAAGTGCTGATAGTACTACTATAAAGGAGTAGTGTTACGTTTAATTTAATGAAACATAAAGAAATTGTTAAATTCGAGCAGAAGATTGTCGAACATTGATAAATTGCAAATTTAATTAGTTCTTTACCAATCGGGCAGTTATTTCCCACCTAGCTCCTTCGTATTCGCCGAATTTTGAGGTGTGAGTCTTATTGCCAACAAATAGCGGGATAAAAAGAAAGCTCTGCTATCATAACAGCAGAGCTTTTCCTTTATAGATTATCACTATGTTGTTTTTCGAAATTCTCAAATTGCTCTTCAATTTCTTTTGAAGGCTGTGTTAGTAAACTAACAATTACGATTACTAGTAAACTAATAGTGAAACCAGGAATCATTTCATATAAGAATTCTTTTAAGAATTTGAATTGAGTCCAAATAATGACTGTAGCGGCACCAGAAATCATACCAGCAAGTGCGCCCCACTTCGTCATACGTTTCCAGTATAAGCTTAATAAAATAGCAGGTCCGAATGAAGAGCCAAATCCAGCCCAAGCGTATCCAACAAGAGCTAAAATCGTATCATTTTGTTTAAACGCTAATGCACATCCAACTAATGCAATAACAAGTACAGCCATACGGCCGACAAATACAAGCTCTTTATCAGAAGCAGAACGTTTAAAGAAAGTACGATATAAGTCTTCAGTTATGGCACTAGAAGTAACGAGTAACTGAGATGAGATTGTACTCATAATTGCTGCTAAAATAGCGGCTAATAAAAATCCAGTAATAAGCGGGTGGAATAAAATTTTTCCCAGTTCAAGGAAAATTGTCTCTGGATTGGATAGCTTTAATCCTTTGTCTGAGTAGTATGCAATACCGATAAGACCAGTAAACATAGCTCCAACAACAGAGAAAATCATCCAGCTCATACCAATTCGTCTTGCACTTTTAATTTCTTTTACAGAAGAAATTGCCATAAATCGTACGATAATATGTGGTTGTCCAACATAACCAAGGCCCCATGCGAATAATGAAATAATACCTAATACAGAAGTGCCTTTAAAAATGTCTAATAATGTTGGATCAATTGATTTAATTGTGCTAAATGCTGGACCAAGCCCATTTACATTCATAATTGTAACAGTAGGAACAAGAATAAGAGCAATTACCATAATGATTCCTTGCACGAAGTCTGTCCAACTTACTGCTAAGAAACCACCAAATAACGTGTAAGCAACAACAACGCCTGCAACAATGAATAATCCAACATGGTAGTTCATACCAAATGAATTTTCAAATAATACAGCGCCTGAAACTAATCCTGAAGCTACATAAAAAGTAAAGAAAATCATAATAACAAGCCCAGATACTAAGCGTAGCATATGGGATTTGTCTTGGAATCGGTGTTCCAAAAATTCTGGGATAGTAATAGAGTTGTTTGCAATTTCTGAGTAGGTACGTAAGCGAGGAGCGACATATAGCCAGTTTGCGTATGCGCCTAGTGTTAGGCCGATCGCAATCCAACTACTACTTAATCCAACGCTAAACATTGCACCGGGTAAGCCCATTAAAAGCCAACCACTCATATCGGATGCTCCAGCACTTAATGCTGTTACTGCGGGGCCTAGTGTACGCCCGCCAAGCATATAATCTGTTAAGTTGGACGTTCGTTTATAGGCGAAATAGCCAATCACTAACATCCCGAGCATGTAAATAGAGATAGAAGTTAAAGTTAACATCTGCGTACTCATGTAGTTCCCCTTCCTTTTGTCATGTCTTTTGATGCGTTATGCATATTTATCCCGCATTAACGGGCAGTAAAACTCCCACCTTAAAATCGGCTGGGCAAGGAAGTTAGGTGGGAGATCAACTGCCCGTAAATGCCCGATTGGTTCAACTAATAATCAGTGGGGGATGAACAAAATCCCCACTGATTAAAGTTTCACTTTATAATCTATCATGATTATTCTGAAAAATCCATACAGAAATATGAATTTTCAGAAATGTAAGCGTTTTTTTGATGTCATTTTACTTTTTTGATATATAATATTCATACAAAAAACCTTATTTTTAATAGAGTATTTATTATATTTACATAAAAAGAGGTTGTTTTGTCAATATAATATTGAAAGGAGAGAAAAATAAAATTTTTTAAAAAGTATTGACTTGTGAAAAAAGTTAGGTCTATAATGAGTGCAACTTAAAAAAATGCAAGCGTTGATGAAGAAGAGTACACATGATGAACATGTCAGAGAGCTGATGGTTGGTGCGAATCAGTATGGAATTGATGTGGAATGGGCTTCGGAGCTTCCAAACCGAAACGAAAGAAGTAGGCTTTGGCGACATGATCTCATCGATACAAGAGACACGTATTGTTTTTGATACGGTAAAGTGCGTTACGTTCGTAACGAATTAAGGTGGCACCACGGGAGTACCCGTCCTTTCTATAGGATGAGTACTCCCTTTTTGTGTATAAAAAATTAAATAAATGAAATCGTTTAAGTAAGAAGAGTACGTATATTGGAGACGTTACAGAGAGCCGGGGATAGGTGGGAGCCCGGTGCGGTGTCATATACGGAATGGGCTTACGAGAGGTATGCTGAACAATTATTTTCAGTAGGCAACCCGGGTTCCGCCGTTACAAGGATAAGGTATAAATTTTGTACCTGAACAAAGCGGGATGCTTTTGCATCCAACACGAGGTGGTACCGCGGTATATTTATCGTCCTCTACATATTTTCGATATGTAGAGGACTTTTTTATTTTTCAGGGCGAGGTGAAGGACATGATGACGAAAGAAGAATTTATAAAACAAAAAAGAGAGAGAAAGACATTTTTAGTAATCACTGAAGAAGAAGGAGATAGCATTACGCCAATTTCTTTATATAGACGTATGAAAGGTAAAAAGAAATTTTTATTAGAAAGCTCACAGCTTCATCAAGATAAAGGACGCTATTCTTACTTAGGGTGTAATCCGTATGGTGAAGTGAAAAGTGTTGGTACGGAAGTGGAACGAACGATTTACGGCAGGTCAGAAAAGTTGCAAAGTAACGTACTACAAGTGTTAGAAGAAATAATCGCGTCCGCTCAAGTAGATAGTCCTTTTCCATTTTGCGGGGGAGCAGTTGGATATATTGGCTATGATGTCATTCGGCAATATGAAAACATTGGAGCAGATTTATATGATCCATTGAATATTCCAGAAGTACACCTTTTACTATACCGTGAGTTTATCGTGTATGACCACTTACGCCAAAAGTTGTCGTTTGTATATGTATGCAGGGAAGATGATTCAGCAGATTATGAAGAAGTATACGAAAGGCTGCGAGTATACAAAGAGGAAGTGCTACAGGGAGAAGAAGCTGAAGTAACCGAAATAAGATCAACACTATCATTCACTTCTTCTATAACGGAAAAAGAATTTTGCGCGATGGTAGAAACGGCGAAAGAACATATTGGGGCCGGGGATATATTTCAAGTTGTATTATCTCAGCGTTTGCAAAGCGAATGTATTGGAGATCCATTCGCGTTATATCGAAAACTTCGAATTGCCAATCCATCACCATATATGTTTTATATCGATTTTCAAGATTATGTTGTACTCGGTTCTTCGCCAGAAAGTTTGTTATCGGTAAGGGAGGATAAAGTAATGACGAATCCAATTGCCGGTACGAGACCGAGAGGGAAAACGAAGGAGGAAGATACGGAGATTGAAAAAGAACTGTTAGAAAATGAGAAAGAGCGAGCGGAGCATATGATGCTTGTAGATCTTGGGCGAAATGATATTGGTAGGGTGAGTGAAATCGGCTCAGTTACGATAGATAAATATATGAAAGTAGAAAAATATTCTCATGTTATGCACATTGTATCTGAAGTTTACGGAACATTACGAAAACGAATGAGCGGATTTGATGCATTAGCGTATTGCTTACCAGCGGGGACGGTATCAGGTGCTCCGAAAATTAGGGCGATGGAAATTATAAATGAGCTAGAGAATGAAAAAAGAAATGTGTACGCCGGTGCAGTTGGATACGTTAGTTTTTCAGGGAATCTTGATATGGCGCTCGCCATTCGAACAATGGTTGTAAAGGATGAAAAAGCATACGTTCAGGCAGGAGCGGGTATCGTTTACGATTCAGATCCAGTAGCTGAATATGAAGAAACATTAAATAAAGCGAGAGCGCTATTGGAGGTAATGAAATGATTGTACTGATCGATAATTATGATTCATTCACATATAACTTGTATCAACTATTAGGCGAATACGAAGAAGAGATTGTTGTCGTAAGAAATGATCAAATAACGATAGAACAATTAGAAGAAATGAACCCAAAAGGAATTGTGCTTTCGCCAGGACCAGGAAAACCAGAGGATGCTGGCATTTGTATTGAAGTGATTCATCATTTTTATAAGAACGTTCCCATATTAGGTATTTGCCTTGGTCATCAAGCAATTATATCAGCGTTTGGAGGAGAGATTGTAAGAGCAGAGCGCATTAAACACGGAAAAACATCGCGTGTGAAACATAACGGAACGTCAATTTTTTCGTATGTGACGCAGCCGCTAACAGCGATGCGCTACCATTCTCTTGTTGCAGCACAAACGAGCTTGCCACAGTGTTTTGACATATTAGCGACAGCGATGGACGATGGAGAAATAATGGCAGTTCGTCACAATTATTATCCGCTCTTCGGATTACAGTTTCATCCGGAATCAATCGCGACAGAAGAAGGCGGAAAGTTAATACGTGCCTTTTTAGGCGAAGTGAAAGAGGAGGAAAGAGTATGAATAACTATCTTCGTAAATTGGTGGAGGGACAACACTTAACAGAAGAGGAAATGTATAAAGCGGGGCTTCTTTTATTAAATGAAAACATATTGGAAAGTGAAATTGCAGCTTTCTTAGTCTTACTGAAAGCGAAAGGTGAAACGGCAGAAGAAATATACGGTCTCGTTCGAGCTCTTCGCGAAAAGGCATTACCGTTTTCGAATCATATACAAGGCGCGATGGACAATTGCGGGACAGGTGGTGACGGTGCCCAAACGTTTAATATTAGCACAACATCAGCATTTGTACTGGCAGGAGCTGACGTAAAGGTTGCAAAACATGGTAATCGTGCTGTTTCTAGTAAAACAGGAAGTGCAGATTTATTAGAAGAACTCGGTGTAAATATTAGTAGTACGCCAAACGAAATTGATTATTTATTAGAGCATGTCGGAATCGCATTTTTATTCGCACCAGCGATGCATCCAGCATTAAAGCGCATTATGAAAATAAGAAAAGAATTAAACGTTCCGACGATCTTTAACTTAATTGGACCGTTAACGAATCCGGTGAATTTAGAAACACAATTTGTCGGCATTTATAAACGAGATATGTTACTACCAGTTGCGCAAGTACTACAGAAACTAGGAAGAAAACAAGCACTTGTCGTAAACGGAAGTGGGTTTTTAGATGAAGCATCATTGCAAGGAGAAAATCATGTTGTCATTTTAAAAGATAATGAAATAGTAGAAACGAGTATTGAACCTGAGAAATATGGATTCTCAATAGTGAAAAACGAAGAGATTAGAGGAGGGAATTCGAAAGAAAATGCAAAGAT
Source organism: Bacillus cereus group sp. Bc061 (assembly GCF_027715825.1). Taxonomy (NCBI): domain Bacteria; kingdom Bacillati; phylum Bacillota; class Bacilli; order Caryophanales; family Bacillaceae; genus Bacillus; species Bacillus cereus group sp. Bc061. The sequence continues at coordinate 129,461 of NZ_JAQFTZ010000004.1, read as the reverse complement.
TACGCTCGGAGTATTAAGCGGAGAGAAGAGTGTTTACCGTGATACTGTTTTATTCAATGCAGGGCTTGCTCTTTTCGCAAATGGAAAAGCAAAGACGATTGAAGAAGGAATAACACTCGCAGCACATAGCATTGACTCTGGAAAAGCATTAGCGAAACTAAACTTATTAATTGCAGCAAGTAACGAAAAATTAGAAAGGGTGAATTAAAGTGGGGACGATTTTAGACAAAATTGTAGATCAAAAGAAAAAGGAAGTTGCGGCATTATATGAAACATATACACCAGTAAAAGAAAAAAGAAAAACGCGCTCACTTGTAAAGGCTCTAGAGCAATTTACTGTCATTGCAGAAGTAAAGCGAGCATCACCATCAAAAGGAGATATTAATTTACATGTTGATGTACGAAAACAAGTGAAGGCATATGAAGAATGCGGCGCTGGTGCAGTTTCTGTTTTAACAGACGGTCAATTTTTTAAAGGATCATTTTATGATTTACAAACGGCAAGAGAAGAAAGTAGCATTCCGCTTTTATGTAAAGATTTCATAATCGATAAGATTCAAATTGATAGAGCGTATGAAGCTGGTGCAGATATTATTTTACTAATCGTAGCGGCGTTAACGAAAGAGAAATTAAAAGAGTTGTATAGCTACGTACTAGAAAAAGGGTTAGAAGCGATTGTTGAAGTTCATGATGAACAGGAATTAGAAATTGCAATTCAATTAAATCCGCACGTTATCGGTATTAACAACCGTAATTTAAAAACATTCAAAGTCGATTTAAGTCAAACAGAAAAGCTTGGAAAACGATTAAATGAGGAGAAATTACTTTGGATTAGTGAGAGCGGGGTTCATTCAAAAGAAGACATGATTCGCGTTAAACGAGCTGGGGCAAAAGGTGTACTAGTTGGAGAAGCGCTTATGACATCGTCTTCTATTCATACCTTTTTTGAAGATTGTAAGGTGAACATATGAAAGTGAAAATTTGCGGGATCACTGATATGGAAACAGCAAAACGTGCTTGCGAATACGGAGCTGATGCACTCGGATTTGTTTTTGCAGAAAGTAAGAGAAAAATTACTCCAGGGCTAGCGAAAGAAATCATTCAGGAACTTCCAGCCAACGTGTTAAAAATCGGTGTTTTCGTAAATGAATCAGTAGAAGTAATCCAGAAAATTACAGAGAATTGCGGGTTAACACATGTGCAACTACATGGGGACGAAGATAATCATCAGATTAGAAGATTGAATATTCCGTCTATAAAAGCACTCGGAGTAACTTCAGAGGCCGATATGAAAAATGCTCAAGCATATGAAACGGATTATATATTGTTTGATAGTCCGAAAGAAAAGTTTCACGGAGGAAATGGAAAGACATTTTCTTGGGAGTTACTTGCGCATATGCCAAAAGAATTACGAGAGAAAACGATATTAGCTGGTGGATTAAACACTCTTAATATAGAAGAAGCAATTCGAACTGTTCGGCCATATATGGTCGATGTGAGCAGCGGAGTAGAGACAGAAGGAAAGAAAGATGTAGAGAAAATAAAACAATTTATTATAAAAGCGAAGGAGTGTTCTAAATGAACTACGCATATCCAGATGAAAAAGGTCACTACGGTATATACGGAGGACGATACGTTCCAGAAACGTTAATGCAATCTGTATTAGAACTAGAAGAAGCATATAAAGAGGCAATGGAAGATGAAGAGTTTCAAAAGGAATTAAATCATTATTTAAAAACGTATGTCGGAAGAGAAACACCGCTTTATTTCGCTGAGAATATGACGGAGTATTGCGGAGGTGCAAAGATTTATTTAAAACGTGAAGATTTGAACCATACAGGAGCTCATAAAATTAACAATACAATTGGTCAGGCACTTCTTGCGGTGCGAATGGGAAAGAAAAAAGTTGTCGCTGAAACAGGAGCTGGACAACACGGAGTCGCAACAGCTACTGTATGTGCCCTTCTCGGTTTAGAATGCGTCATTTTTATGGGAGAAGAAGATGTAAGACGTCAAAAATTAAATGTGTTCCGAATGGAATTACTCGGAGCGAAAGTAGAAAGTGTAGCAGCAGGTAGCGGTACATTAAAAGATGCGGTAAACGAGGCGCTTCGCTACTGGGTTTCACATGTGCATGATACGCACTACATTATGGGATCTGTTCTCGGACCACATCCATTCCCGCAAATTGTTCGTGATTTCCAAAGTGTAATTGGGAAAGAAACAAAAAAACAATATGAAGCATTAGAAGGAAAGTTACCAGAAGCAGTCGTTGCTTGTATTGGTGGTGGTAGTAATGCGATGGGAATGTTTTATCCGTTCGTACACGATAAAGAAGTTGCTCTTTACGGCGTAGAAGCAGCTGGAAAAGGAGTTCATACAGAAAAGCATGCAGCTACTTTAACGAAAGGAAGCGTTGGGGTTCTCCACGGATCGATGATGTATCTTCTGCAAAATGAAGAAGGACAAATTCAAGAAGCTCACTCTATTTCGGCGGGACTTGATTACCCTGGTGTTGGGCCAGAACATAGCTTGCTAAAAGATATTGGCCGCGTTTCTTATCATTCCATTACTGATGATGAAGCGTTAGAAGCATTTCAATTATTAACGAAAAAAGAAGGAATTATCCCGGCGTTAGAAAGCTCGCATGCTGTCGCATACGCATTAAAATTAGCGCCGCAAATGAAGAAAGACGAGGGGCTTGTCATTTGTTTATCTGGCCGCGGTGATAAAGATGTAGAGAGTATAAAACGTTATATGGAAGAGGTGTAAACAATGGGAGTAGAAAAAATGAAAGCAGCATTTGAAAATGGCAAGAAAGCATTTATTCCGTACGTAATGGGCGGAGATGGTGGCCTTGAAAAATTAAAAGAAAGAATTCGTTTTCTAGACGAAGCGGGAGCAAGCATCGTTGAAATCGGCATCCCGTTTTCAGATCCAGTCGCAGACGGCCCGACGATTCAAAGAGCAGGGAAACGAGCGCTAGATAGCGGTGTAACAGTAAAAGGCATTTTTCAAGCATTAATAGAGGTAAGGAAAGAAGTGCAAATTCCGTTTGTACTCATGACATATTTAAATCCAGTACTTGCATTCGGGAAAGAACGATTTATCGAGAACTGTATGGAAGCAGGGGTAGACGGTATTATCGTTCCGGATTTACCGTATGAAGAACAAGACATTATTGCACCGCTTCTCCGAACTGCAAATATCGCTTTAATCCCACTCGTTACCGTTACGAGCCCAATTGAGCGAATCGAGAAAATTACGAGTGAATCAGAAGGGTTCGTCTACGCTGTTACAGTAGCAGGCGTAACAGGCGTACGTCAAAACTTTAAAGAGGAGATTCATAGTTACTTAGAAAAAGTAAAATCACATACGCATTTACCGGTAGTGGCAGGGTTCGGTATTTCAACAAAGGAACATGTAGAAGAAATGATTACAATATGTGACGGGGTTGTCGTTGGAAGTAAAATTATTGAACTGTTAGAAAATGAAAAACGAGAAGAAATATGTGAATTCATACAGGCAACAAAACAAAAAGAAGAGGCATAAGTCTCTTCTTTTTGTTTTCTGTAATAAATGTTAAAATATACAGAAAATACATATAATTTAGAGGGTGAGAAAGCATGCTAAGACGTAAACTACTATATCTTCTCTTAACTGTACCACTATACGCTTGGCTCATTAGCATGACGAAAATAGAATTGATGGCTCTATTTTTAGGATATGTATTCATCTTTTCCAACTTAAATCGCATTCAAGAGCAATCTATTTTAGAAATATGTATATTTTCGATTAGTATAGAATTATTTAGTATCGTTTCGATTGTATTGTTAAATGAATTATTCCGATGGATCCACTCATTTGAATTCATGAAATTTGGGAATGTTGTATTGCAAGTCATATGTGCTTATATTGTGTTTGTTGTGTTAGACAAAATAATTGGGCAGCAGACGGTTTTTGAGAATAATAGATAAATTGTTGTGTACTCAAAAAAGGAGCCTATGTTATTAAGATATTTTATTTTGATATGATTTTTAAAACTGAATTTGGATTTTTTATATACATAGGATTTACTATTATAGCTGCAATGCAGATTGACAATAAATTTGTTTTCCATACGTGAAAACAAATTTTGTAAGCAAAAATTCCGTTAATTTTTAAGTGATTGTTTATCATTTAAAATAATTAAATAGATAGTAGCATAAATGTATATGTAATTATTATGTTCCAATTAATTACATATTGTTGTTTTGTTTGAAAAAATTACATATAATGGGTTTTCGGCAAAACTATTATAATTAGGGAGGAATACTATGAAGAAAACTAAAGGTTTGTTTTATGCAAGTCTAGCTTTATCAATTGGTTTTACTAGTTTCATTGCTCCTACTTCTAGCTTAGCTCAAACACAAGATGCTCCAGCGATTAAAAAAACTACTGGGGAATCTAAAATTAAAGATGTTAAGAAATATGATGAAATTACAGATTTAAACGTATTATATGAGAGAGCAAAAATCAATAAACAAGATTTTAAAGACAGTCTAAAATTTAAATCAGAAGCGAAAATCACCCCAATCCAACAAGGAGTTGCTATTAGCGAAAGCACATCAAATACATTAAACGCTGACGATTATCAAACTTCTCAATTACTCGAAGAAATAACTTATGCAGACGGAACGAAAAGCAAGACATATGTTGTTACTAATCTTGCTGTTATCCAAGAGGCTGAGAATGATTCTAAAAAAGGTATTGTCGCTTTAGCAGATAAATATAGAGAAAAATGGGATGACACTGGTGGTTTGAAAGCTTATAGTAGACTCTATATAAATGAAACATCAGGATGGATATCTCTTTCAAGTGTACAAGGTGGTTGGCAAATAGCAGATAGTAGTTACACTATACCAAACAGACGTGTGAGATTAAACCAATCTGGAGTTGGTGTAAATGGGGCAGTGATGAAGCAACAAGATTACTACCCAGGAGGTCTTACATTTAACTACACGGCACCTTCATGGCCAAAAGTATCAACTATTACATCAGGAGCTGGACAAGCGTATGTAGGGGCTGGACAATATGTAACAATTAAACGAGGGGGTTCTTCTTGGCAATTTAGTTGGTCAAATAACTTTTAATATTATACAAATATATAGTAAAACAATCCTCTTAAAATAGAAGGGGATTGTTTTACTATATAGAATTAAATATTAAATTGGAAGATTGTTTTTCAACAACTTATATAGGCATAGAAAAAATTGTGATTATAGGAGGAAAACATTGAAAAAATTAATTGCTTTTTTATTAATTTTTATTCCCATTTTAGGAAGCTGCTCAAAAGAATACAGTGTTTTTTCTGGAGAAAGTCAACATTGGGCAGGAAGATATTCAGTAAACATTGATGGGAATGAAGAACATGGGAATTATGATTTTCATTATAAGAATGGTGATAAAGATACAAAATTTGAGAATTTAGAAATTAGTATTAGCAGTAAATTTGAACAGACTTCTAAAAAGGTAGAGATTCATAAGGGGGCAACTATTTTTTTATCATCTAATTGTCAGGGATGTATGGCAACTGATAAAAAGGAGAGTATAAAAGTTACCATTAAATGGAATGGTAAGAATGAAGAAACGTTCTTGTTGAAATCAAAAAAATAAAATGTTCCAAGTACTATAGAGGGACTGAAAAAGTAATTAATTAAAAAAACAAGAATTTTTATCAAAAGTCTCTTTTTTCTTATAAAATGGGCTTTTTCGGTACCCTTATACTATAACACCTAACTTTTTCATGAATAGCTGTAGTAATAAATTATTCAATTGTGTTTTTATAGGGACGTTGCAACCAACTTACAAACTCTTCTAGTCTCATACGTTTGAGATCTTTCCTAGTTTCTTGTATATATATAAGAAATATTACTTTAATGCATAACAGTATGTTTTCTATGTGTTCCTACTGGCCTCTGTATAATCCAAATACTTAATGCATTATCGCAAAAATACCTTCTTTATCTACCCATATGTACCTTTTCCTATATTCTGGTATTAACTCTTATACACAAATCTTCCTTCCTGAAATTTTTGTACTCGGTCAACTGACCTCAATAACCCTTTTGCTGTGAGTTACTTCTTTGTCTCAAAAACTAATATATGTTCTTTTAACAGGGGATACATAATAAATAATCTCTTTCATTATAATATGTTTAATCACTCGTCTTCTTTTGTGAATCTGTTATATAATAGTTGAAAATTGTATTTTAAACGAAATGAGATGATAACATGGCCATATTGTTGGCACTTATCCCAATTATGATGATTTTCATTTGTTTATTTTTATTGAAACAAACGTCATTAAGATCCTCGTTAATTTCTTATGCGGTATGTGTTGGAATCGTTTTACTCTCGCCAACGTTTCAATTAGGGATAAGTGAAACTGTGCACGCAACGATTAAAGGATGGTTAATTTGTTTTATTGTTGGGTACGTTTTATTTTTCGGTATTTTTTTATTTCACCTCATGAACAAAATGGGGTACATCGACCAAGTAGCGCGTTTTTTAGAAGAAGTGACGCAAGATCGTTTATTACAAATGCTTCTTATGTGCTTTGGTATTTGCCCACTAATTGAATCGGTAAGTGGATTCGGAATTGGTTTTATGGTTGCAGCACCTATTTTTCTTTCATTAGGTTATAAACCGTTTCAAGCTGTACTGCTCTCTTTTATCGGCTTACTAGCTAGTTCATGGGGCGCAATGGCAACTGGTACGATTATCGGTTCCCAGCTCATCAATATGCCGCTTACAACACTCGGTACAAATACAGCGCTATTAAGTATCCCGATGTTTGCTTATTTCGTCATTCTTTCTTTACACGTTGTTGGCGGCTGGCAAGCGGTTATTGAAAAGTGGAAGGAAGGATTCGGTTTCTTTCTATTATTTTCTCTCGGAATCTATCTTTCTAACGCATACGTAAGCGTGGAACTAGCAGGTATATTAAGTTCTATCGTTACCATTACATTTGGCTTTCTTATCATTAAATTAAAGGGCAAAAACGAACAAAATCTAATAACAGAACATGCTGCGGCAACAGAGAGAGAAGTATCTATTATAAAAATTATTAGCCCTTATATATTTCTAACAGTTTGTATTTTACTTTCTCGCCTCGTTCCAGCATTACATGATTTGTTCAGATCATATGCGGTTCTTGATTTGAAATCATACTCTTACAAACTAGAGTTACTATATTCACCAGGATTTTGGCTCGGTATGACTTGCTTATTTACTATTATTTTCTTCCGCATCCCGTCTAATATTATTAAACAATCACTCTCACAAACGATCAAACAATGGATTCCTTTTGCGATTACGACGACAATGTTTATCGCCATTTCAGAATTAATGGGTGCATCTGGCATGCATTCATTACTTGCAAAAACGGCTGGTGAAACATTTGGAACATTTTTCGTTTTCGTTGCTCCGTTTATCGGTGGTATCGGTGGCTTTTTAACAGGTAGTAATGCAGGCTCAAATGCGATGTTCATAAAACTACAAATGCAAACGGCGCAAAATGTAGCACTCCCGTGGCAATACGTCACAACATTGCAAAACACCGCATCATCAGTAGCGACGATCGCTTGCCCGTCACGGATTACACTAGGTGCGTATTTATGTAACATTCCGTATCGTGAAAATGAACTATTAAAGAAGACGACGTTAATGATTTTTGGTGCGGTGTTGCTTATAGTGGTAGAGGTTGTTGTTTGGTATATGTTGAGAAATTAAAAATCCTCCTGACATAGGAGGATTTTTGTTATGAGTGGATAATGTTTTAAACATGAATAGCTTCTATTAAATGAATAGGAGATGAAATGTATGCCCCTAAAAAACTACGGCGTGTTAAAAGGTACAGTTATACAATCTAAAATCGGAAAAGGGAAAACTCCTCATTATCAAGTTCATTTACAAGGTGAAGCAGAAGTAGATTATCTTATTGCAATTAATGTAAAGTCGCAAAGTTATCCGTCAGAAGTTTTATATTTTGCAAGCGACAATATTCGGTCAGAAGCGATTCATATTTTACCAACATTACCATTTGGTTTTACAGAAATAAAAAACAATGAACCGAAAGTAGCTTTAGACTACGTAAGAGGTAATTTATTTGATTCCAAGCAAATGATTCCTTTACCTGCTGAAAAAGCAGGAGTGGATAATGATTTAAATGAAAAAATAGAACGTTATATAAAACAAGCAATAGAAGAAAAAGCAATTATTTACGCGTTCGGTGAAAGATGGGGACCAGAAGAAAATACACCCGATTCTTACTTTCATTTCGAACCAGGAAACGGGATACATGATATTCACATGAATCAAGGGAATGTAGAAAAATGGAAAGGTGATAATGGTATATGGCAAGACGGAGGAATACTCATTCACTTTGAAAAGGAAGAAAAATGGATCGGTATATTCCTTGCCTTCCAGTCACAGTCATGGTGTACCGATGAAGAGGGACATGCTCGTGTGCCGGTTGAGCATTGTGATTATAAGAGGAATAATTGAGAAGAAGAGGGCGTTCAAAAAGAACGCCCTCCTCTTATTTTATAAAACCCAAAACTAACAAGTGTAGAAATACAAGAGAACAGCAGTGCTACACTAGAAAACGCAATGAGGTACATATTATACTTCATCACTTTTCCAATTAGTTGGTTGCTATCATACTGAAACAATCCCGCTATGATGTTGAATAAAAATAACACGATAAACATGACGATAACACCGTCTATTGATCCTTGAATATCTGGTTTGCTTAAAGCGATATGTGCAGAAATACAAATGGCGATAAATAAAAATAGCCAAAAGGAAGGATTCAATACATTATTTATTGTAAATAAACTTTTCAATAATACGAACGTCGACAAGAGCATGTTTTGAACCATTTCTACATTAATAGAAGTAGAAGTGATTGTTTTTTCGAGAGTTGTATGAAATAAAAAATATGAATTTGGTACGAAATAGCGCATTAAAAGGATTAGTGCGGTAATACCAGAAATAATAGGCCCGATGCCGATAAAGAAGTTTCCAATTCGTTGATATACACTTTTATGATTGTATTGATGTTGTACGTAGCCTAAAGCGCCCTGGCTTGTATCTGTTGGGAAAAACTGCGTTGCTACAATTTTATGACGAAATAGTACGCACATAATGGCATGTCCAAGTTCATGAATAGGAACACCAATCCAAGCAGTCAAAAGGAATCCTTTTCTTCCAAATGCTCTCGACCAATACATCCGTGTTAGTGATTCTAAATAGCCTAATAGAAATCCGATTACAATGATAACGCCAATTAAAGAAAATAATTGGATTACGCTTGTAAGGAGTATTTGAAAAATTGAGTTTACCAATTCCATTGTTTTTCATCCAATCTGTTAAAAATATTATTTATTCTGTTTCATAATAGCATTTTTTTTCAAGATTGCTAGCACATATATTTTCTTTCGGAAGGAGGATTTCAGAATCTTTTTCTTGTAGTCATGTTTTATGTACAAAGTCATATATTGAATTTGTAACACCCTATACGGTATCTGCTTAAGGGGGGGAATGCGAGAATGAAATGTCTGGTGTGTCATACAGAAAATAGAGCAGAGGCAAAGTTTTGCGGGAATTGTGGACATTCGTTAACGGAGGAAGCCGTAGCGAGTGAAGGTGAGCAACAGGAACGCGTAGCTTTAGCAAAGAAAACTCGAACAAATGAAACGGTAGAGCAAGCGAAGCGATTTGCGAGTGGATATTTTCAGTTTTTTAAACATGCTTTCAAAGCACCGACAGCGATTATGAAAAGCGGCAAGATTGAAGTACGAAATGGAATTGTAAGTCTTGTTCTTATTTGTTTTTTAGGAGCATGTATTTTTTATAGAATGATGAGCACAGCAGCTGCTGTTACGAGAACATTTGCACCAGATATAACGACTCCTAATTTCTTTTGGGACTCTGTAACGGTCTTTTTATTTTTACTAATTTTAACTTTATTTGTCGGATTTCTTATTTTTGTAAGTGGAAAGATGATGAAATCTTCATTTTCATTTCTTGAAGTATTCGGTGTGTGGGGAACGATAGCGACGCCAGCTATTGCTATATTAGTTCTTTCTTTTCTGTTTAGCTTTTTATTAATCTTTTTCTTACCAATCTTATTAGGGCTGGCTACAACGTATATGTCAATTAGCATAATTGTCGCTATAGTAAAGCTAGATAACGGCGGATTAGACCCTATTTATACACTTCTTATCGCAAATGTTTTAATTGGAATTGCAACATTCATTGTACTGTGGTCTTACATTAGCACGATAATTCAAACCTTTACACAGGGATTCACTGGCTTCTAACGAAAAGGTGGATGAATGTATGTACAAAGTGTGGCACTCATTTTGAAGACGGTGTTCAATTTTGTCAAAACCTCAGTATGTATATAATGGCTTCATCTTTCCTGATAGTGATATCCGAAAATTAACGAGTGGGGACTTAACATACTTATCGAAAGAACAATTGAAAATAGAGAGAAACGAAATATACGCAAGGCATGGACATATTTTTCAAAGCAGTCTTGGTATAGAGAAAACAAGTATTATACAGGAGAGCTAACGGATATTGAATCTTATAATGTTGAACTCATTAAATCAAGAGAATAAACACGATAAAAAGGTACAGTGCACAGCTGTACCTTTTTATCGTTATTTATCTGAACCAGGATCCCTTGAGAAAAAGATGTGAAAGAGAAATGTGACTTTACTGGATCCTCCTGATGTACTAGCTTGTATATGTGATAAAGGACCAGACGTTAGGGCTGCCTCGGAATGGGGTGGTACGACTATTTTGAGCGAATGATCTGATTCTGGTGAAGCAATAACAGTAATTGTATCATCAGAGAAGTTTATAATTTTAACAGAACCGACTGGAAAGATGGACTTGCCAGCATGTGATGCTGAAGCGAATTGGGTAGCTTTCCAAATATCTTGCGCAAATGTATCATCGTTAGATAACCAAGCACGAGCGCTATATATTGTTGCATTAATGGAAAATTCTTGGTCAAGTGAGACGGCGGGTTTCGGTTCTTTTGGTTCTTGCGGTTCATCTGGAAGCTGGGCGAGAAGGCCGGCGCACATGTATGTTTCACCTACTTTCAATTGTTACTGTTATAGCATATTAAACATGTTGTTTATAAGGCACGACGGTTACCTATTTAGGCATAGGTTTGTGCACTAAATTTGAAGATGAAATTCTCTTTCTTTACAATAGAAGTAGGTGTTATTTCTATAAAATATGGAAAACGTAAAGAGTATGTAAAAAAGAAGGAGTGGTAAAGTGAACTATGTCATTATTGGCGGAGATGCAGCTGGTATGAGTGCAGCGATGCAAATTGTTAGAAACGATGAAAATGCAAATGTTGTGACGTTAGAAAAAGGTGAAATTTATTCGTACGCGCAGTGTGGGTTACCATATGTCATTAGTGGTGCTATCGCTTCAACGGAAAAGTTAATCGCGCGTAATGTAAAGATGTTTCGTGATAAATACGGAATTGATGCGAAAGTACGACATGAAGTAACGAAAGTAGATACGGAAAAGAAAATGGTATACGCAGAGCATACGAAGACGAAAGATGTCTTTGAATTTTCGTATGATCGTTTATTAATTGCGACTGGCGTGCGTCCTGTTATGCCAGAATGGGAAGGGCGAGATTTACAAGGCGTTCATCTTTTAAAAACAATTCCGGATGCTGAGCGCATATTAAAAACGCTAGAAACGAATAAAGTTGAAGATGTAACCATTATTGGCGGCGGTGCAATTGGGCTGGAAATGGCAGAAACATTCGTCGAACTCGGTAAGAAAGTAAGAATGATTGAGAGAAATGATCATATCGGTACAATTTACGATGCAGATATGGCGGAATATATACATAAAGAAGCAGATAAACATCATATTGAAATTTTAACGAATGAAAATGTAAAAGCGTTTAAAGGGAATGAACGAGTAGAAGCAGTTGAAACGGATAAAGGTACGTATAAAGCGGATCTTGTTCTAGTATCTGTCGGAGTGAAGCCGAATACTGATTTTCTTGAAGGAACGAATATACGTACAAATCATAAAGGGGCAATCGAGGTAAATGCATATATGCAAACGAATGTGCAAGACGTATATGCAGCTGGTGATTGTGCGACACATTATCACGTTATAAAAGAAATTCATGATCATATTCCAATTGGAACAACTGCAAATAAACAAGGGCGACTTGCTGGACTGAATATGCTGGATAAACGAAGAGCTTTTAAAGGAACGTTGGGTACAGGCATTATTAAATTTATGAATTTGACGCTCGCAAGAACAGGCTTAAATGAAAAGGAAGCAAAAGGATTACATATCCCGTATAAAACAGTCAAAGTAGATTCCACAAATATGGCGGGCTATTATCCAAATGCGAAACCACTTTACTTGAAATTACTATACCGTTCTGACACGAAACAATTATTAGGTGGACAAGTAATTGGAGAAGAAGGTGTAGATAAACGGATTGATGTGATCGCAATGGCACTCTTCAATAAAATGAGCATTCACGATTTAGAAGATGTGGACTTAAGTTATGCACCACCATATAACAGCGTTTGGGATCCAATTCAGCAAGCGGCAAGACGAGCGGAATAGCACTTTTTAAGTGCTATTTTTTTCGTTAAAAGGTAATCATCATTTTTGTCGAATGAAGAGGGTTGGGAAATAGTTACATATAGGGAAGGGGATTATTAAAAATGTTTGTAACACTTCAAACTGTTCAAGAATCAGAAAAAGAAATATTGCGTAATTTATATGCACTATATCTGCATGACCTCTCTAAGTTCACACCCAATATAACAATTGAAGCAAATGGATTTTTTGAATACGAAGATTTACATATGTTTTGGGGAAATGATGGAATCACTCCGTATTTTATTAAAAGTGATAATGAGATTGTAGGATTTTTATTACTACTGGAACGTCCGTTTTTGAAGAAGGAAAACGATTTTGGTATAAATGACATTTTCATATTGAATCAGTACAAAGGAAAAGGAATCGGTAAACAAGTTATTGAGAGTTTGCTAAAAGAGAAACGAGGACAATATTTCGTTATCGAACTTGTGAAAAATGTACCAGCCGTTTCTTTTTGGAAGAAAGTATATAGGGAACTAAACATCGAATTTGATGAGAAAATACAGTTAATCGATGAGGAAGAATGTCTCGTGCGAACGTTTAAAATATAATGAAATGGATTCTACTTGTATATTACTTTGAAATTTAACTTTATTTTGAATATACCGTTCACCCTTGAAAACATAGTACGTATCGCTTATATTGTCATATAGTATTTATTTTTTAACAAAGCAATGAACGAACCAGGGGGCACAGTATGGCAATTAACATGAAAACAATCGAAGAATGGATTGCTGAATCAAACGCAAGACAGGAAGAAGACTTTGGACACGTTATTGAAGAGATGAAAGAAGTATGCGTTGGACTTGATAACGCGACATTAATTTATACGAAAAACGTATTTTGTTTCGGTAAGAAAGTAGAAGTATTTTTCTTCTTCCAAGACCATGTCGTGATCGGACAAGAAAAAGACGAATATGTTGAAATTGAAAAATTAAAGTATGATGCTATTACAAATAGTAATTTAAAAACAAATGACAAAAATACAACGTTAGAATTAAAGTTTTCTAACGGACAAACTATCAATTTAGATAGTTTAAATGATAACTACGGTACGAAAAACTGGTTATTTGCGAGACAAATAAAGAGTATTTTTAAATTAATCTAGTAAAAAAGCAGACCTCAAAGGGTCTGTTTTTTTACTTGGTCCCTATTACACAAAGGTATCCTCTTTCTTCATAACATTTCACGCTTGTAAATCCTGTTTTATAAAATAGGTTTACTAATTCTTCATTCGTTTTGCATTTCTCCATATGATATTGAATTTTGAAAGTTTCAGCCACTAATAAAAAGGATCCTTTCGGTTGCAAGACGCGAAATACTTCTTTTATATCTTGTTCCACATCAGGCCAGAAGTAGTGTGTTTGAAAAGCGGTAATGAGATCGAAGAAGTTCGTATGATAGGGAATAGAAGAAACGCTTGCTTGTTGAACAATGACTTTTTGTTTTTGAACATCCTTTATATTCGTCTGTATCGAATTTTTTACAGCTTGATAGGAGTAATCAATCCCGTATATTTTTCCAAGTGGAGTTCGTTTTGAAAGAGTGTGTATCGTTTTACCGCCGCCACAACCGATATCTAATATAATTGCCTCTTTCTTTATATATACTTTTTGTAATGCCCAATTGGTTAGTCTCGTATGTGCACTGTTCATAATACAAAGCATGGAAGAACCAATTGTCCCCCGAGGATTTTTTGCTTGCTGGATTAATCGTTGTAAAATGCTCAAGTTAAACTCTCCTTTTATGTAAGAATATATACTCACTTCTCTTTTTATTAAGTAAGTCCTTTAAAAAAAGCACGCCGATGAGCGGCGTGCTTCTAAATACGCAAATCCCCTTTTAACCAATTCCGCGCCCGATAAGCTCCAACAGGAATTTGAATAAGTGACGTTTCATTCCCAGCATCTATTCCGTACAACTGATCACATGAATTTGTATCAAAACTAAGTAAAGGATGCCCGCCCATCCCCATTGCGGTCGCTGCAAAAACGAGTTTGTGAACGAGTATACCTGCCTCCATTTGATGAATACGGTACCCTCTATAGCCTAATGCATTTGTATAGTAATCTTTCTTTCCGACTACATGTAAGCAAAGTGGTACTTGAAAAAGGTTTACGTTATCCATCGTCATACTAGATTGAAGGGGATAACGAAGGTCCCCATATCGAAGTGATTGTATGGAATGTGTTTTACTGTTATAAGTGTAAGCGCCGTTTTCTATATCTTTTACATTATAGAAACATCCATATAATGAGACGCGCACATTTTCATTTACATACTGACCATCAATGTCATTGTAATAAGGGAAGGAGAGGCTCGCTTCTTGTAGTAAAGTAGCGAGCTCGGCTGCATCCCATTTTGTTAAAATAAAGTCAGCATCAGGGGAATACCGTTTTCGGCAAAGTTGTAAGAAATCATAAGATAAACGCTCTACTTTCGGCAGTTGTACAGCGTGCACATGATGTTGATAGTGCTCTTCATGAGCTAGTGTTTGGAACTGTGCTGTCGATTCGATCATAGAAGCTGCATTTATTTTTGTTATCATCGGATACTCATTTACATGTTTTGAGCGAACGAAATGTTCATGTGCTAAAGGCGGAATTTGTTGTAATAGCTCATGAGAAGTAATTGTTTTATGTTCACGGTAATCATTGTGAAACCAATTAGATTGCGGTTCTGTACTGAAAGGAACGACAGCATACACGCTTTCTTCTCCTTCTGACAGTCCGAGTAAATGATTGATTGCACGGTCTAGAAACTGAAAATATACACCATTTGTGTAACCAAATTGTTTGGCACATTCCAGTAATTGGCCGATGAGAACACCGCTATCTAACCCTTGAAGCCGATACGAAAAGTTATTGTATTTAAAGTAGTTTTTCCAAAACATAGTGGATACGAATGCAGCACCAAAACAAGATTGTATGTTACAACGATTGCCGAGTGCTTCTGTAAGGTAAGAATCGAAATTTCCTTCGCGAAGTAAAATAAGTCGGTGATGCGCGGCGTCGTAATGGTAAATGCCGTCTGGATAATCGTCAATTTTTAAATATATATACAATTCATTTGGATACAAAGCGCCGCCGGAAGGGATAGATCTTCGAAATAAAATTTTCTCGCTATTTAGCTGACATAACTGGGTTAAACCAAATGAACACCAAAGGTAATGACCAATCTCTTTCAAAGTAGGTGTAGTAGAAGAGTTAGGTAAAGAGAATGGGATTTCTAAAGAGAGAGGAATGATAGGTACATTTCGATATAGTTTATAAGGAAGCGGTGCATCTTCCCAGTCCACTTCATGATTCGGCATAATTTCTTCTATAGAAAAATGGAGATGATGTAAAAAAGTATCCAGCTGCATAGAATCCCTCCTTTACTATGGAAACGGATGCGGATGTGGATTTAATTGTTCATTCATTAAAGGCTCAGCGGTATATCCAAGCGTCATCGGTACAGTATACACTCTATCCAGTCCTGTAATCCGAGTGAGATGGTGACCGAACGTCATCGGTAGCATGCCTGGAATAATGACTTTTACACAATGCAATCCGTTTTTTTCTATAAGAGGCACTGTTTGATCTACAACGATTACTTCAAGTCCGGTTTGCCCTAGACGGTTTAAAAGTTGATGAAGATCGGATGTTAAATCGAGATCAAATGATTGTAATCCGTTCATTTCTTGGAACGATTGCACCGGAGCATCGTCACGTAAAAGGAAGTGAAGACGTTCTTCTGCTTCTTTCAATCCGTACAGCATACTATGGTCTTCCATTTTATTTACGAGATAAGGGTCTTGTAAGCAATTTTCGTAGTGCTCTCTTTTTTGTTCGAGTTCATCGTCTGTTATAAGTAACATGCCGGCTATTTCATGGATGGCACTCTTTAAAGCACGGACTGGGTCCAAATGAGAGCCTCCAGCACAAACAACGTTCATTCCATTTTCACGCGTATTTTTCGCGATTACCCATAAGCTTGGGATGCCGTGTTCCATCGTTGCGTTAAAAGCATGCAATTCATAACCGGTAATCGTGTACAGCCGCTGAATCATTAATTGTAATTCCGTATCATTTGCTGAACTAAGATCAAGGCGGGGAAGAGGTAATTCGGCATACCAAGTGAGCAAAAAGGCGTCACGCTCTACAACTTCTAAAATACCGTGAAAAATTGCTTCTTCTAAACTACCACCAATGGCACATCCATTTGATGTTTCATATACGTAAGCATCTCGATGACCGAGGCTATAATAAGCGATTGATTCAGGAACTAAAATTGGACGGTTTTGTGACAATGAATATCCCCATACCCAGTTTTGTTCATAGTCAGGGTCAAACGGTTTAAATGGAAAACCATCACGATTATAGTGTTCATTTGTATGTACACCGAGCGTAAGGGGATTTAGTGCATGATCCTCTACATCATGAAAACTAGCATGCACATTTGTCTTTTTCCCTCGAGGTGACATACCACAATATCGCTCTAAACCTTCTAAAATAGCAGTTGCTTCACTTATTGCAAATGAAAGAGTTCGGCCTGCAACCCCTTCATTTCCAAACATTAATGGCATGTTTATAATAACGTCAGCAAATGGTAATAAAGAATGCTGCATTTTTCCGTTCAACATACCGACTCGGTAATCTAAATAGTCCTTCGTTAAAAATGTGTTTAGTTCATGAATGGAACGACAGCGATATGTTGCATCACTTGTTTTTAAGCTCGGTTGTAATGAAATCGCTGCTGCATCTGCCGTGTCATCAGGCAAATTACTACATACAGGACAGAGCGGATCTGGAAGAAAAGAATGCCGCGTACATTGCAGTGTTTGTAAGTTTAGTAAAATGAGTTCATTTTCTAAAGAAGAATGAGTATGAGTTAATATTTTCTCTGTTTCTGCGCAAATAAGATGGCACATTTGCAGAATGCCATTTTGGGTGGCACGTACATCACGCCTTGTTACGTTTTCTTCTTTTACCGCATATTTTCGTTGTAGCTCCCACATCTCTTTTTGATCAAATCCAGCGATAAAGCGTCGTCCATCGGCACAATGAGTACATCCTGCTGCAAGAGGATGAATATAAGGACCGATAATACCTTCACCAAATGAAGTAAAACCACGTAGCCACGGAATATGATTTGAACGGAAAATTAGCTCAGCGTCATGATGAATAGTAGAAGGAGAGCCGTCGTGTAATACGAGAGCGAGGTCGATATTTTCAGGGAGTTCGTCTGCAATTGTATGTTGGCGAATGATGGAATATTGTTTGCATAATCGATCATGTACATAGTCTGCAAGAATGCCATCCCCTATAAGTAATATATTTTGAGTCATAGACCGTCCTCCTTTGCAATTAATACCCCGTACACACCATCTAAGTTTTCTTTCAAAAATGATTCAATCGCTAAATCAAACACGAATGGATAAAAATGATGTTCTTCTAAATGTTGCAGGGCAAGCTGTACAGATTGCGTACTTGGAATTTCTTCTTCTGCTTGTATTTCTAACCTAAAAGAATCCGTGTCATATAAAATAATAGAGGATTCCGGCAAGATATTAGCTCTGTAAGGAGTTTCTTCATTTTGAATATGAAGAAGCGATAGTTGTAGTGCGTTTCGTAACGCTAACGTCATATTAATATTAGATGCACCATACCATCGATCATGTATACCAACCCAAACGACTGGAAAGCTGAGAATCTCTTCACCCATTGCGATTTTAGGTGTTTCATGAATGGTAGCGAGGGCATCGTAATAAAATCTACAATGTTTATCATAAATGTCCGTTAAGTCGACCGTCGTAATTTCTTCTAGCATATGTGCTTGTCGTTCATACAATTTGTGATTTAAATGTTGTTGTAGTGCCCGGTATACACCCTCTGTCATCGTTTCTCCAGCGCCAATACCGATATCGTTATGTTCAGGGATAAGGCGGTGCATAATTTCTGTTACATAGGTTTCAATTCCTGTTAAACCAGCTTCTCGGCGCGCTTCGTTATGAGTCAAACCAGCGCAAGTCATAAGAGGAAGGAGGGAAGTTGGACCATCTGATAGCGGTGTAGCTACTTGAATATTGCATTGTGATAATGGTAATTGATATAAATCTTGTTCATCCCATACATGGAATATACCAGTTTCTTTAGAAGTTAATGAATCGAAAAAACGGAATAAATCAGTTGAGGTATGTTGGTTAGACCGATGCTCAAGTTGTTCAGAAAGGTTTTCTATCGTATCAATTGTAAAACTTTCATCAGTGGCGAGAGGATGTTTTATAAAAGGATGCCATGCTCCTTCGAGTGTTTCATAATTTAATAAAAAGAATTGAGGTTCTTTTTCTCGGTAAGAATCATTAGCAACGTGCTTAAATAATTCAAAAACGATTATATTTGCTAGCATTGCAGATGTAATAGGAGAGAAGGCGGCTGATGAATTTTCATTTTGTAAAGTCGTTTCATGTAGCCGATGCCATGCGGATTCCCAGCATTCTTCACGATTAGCCATTACGACAGGACCAGCTATACCAAGTGTTGATAAACAAACGGCTGGTATGAAGTTCTTTCCTACTTCCTTGCAAATCGTGTGAGCTGCTCTTAGTCCTTCGATATCTCCATTTTGCGAAACGTATAAAATCCAGTCGAAAGGCTCGAACACTTCATGCAGGGGACGATCAATTGTTGTATCTATTTCTTGAACAAGTACAGCATCATCTACTTCATGCGCAAGTTCTACTAGCTCGTGAATACGGTCGTAATTCGTTTCTTCATAATCTGTCACAAGGTAATGAAAGGTAGGTAATCCGGATTCTAATAAAGAAGAAACTAAGGAAGTAAGCATATCTCCAGAGCCGATTATAAGTACATTTGCATTGCGGTACGTTTCGAATTTTAAAGCGCCTGAATGAGAATCTGCTTCTAGAAATTCAATTTGCGAAGCATATCTATCAAGTAATGCACTGTTTAATTCATGAGGTGCATCTTGACTTACATCACGGACAAACCCATTTGTATATAAAATCTCTCCAATTTCAAATACACGATTTTGATAGGGGAGAGGGAGACCATCCGTTATTTCTGCTAAAGAATAATTACCGTTAAACATTGGCATTAATTTTTCAATCCAGTTATAAATTCCGTCACCGTCCATACGAAATGAACTGGCGTTATTTCGAAAATAGACACCCCCGTTTGAGTCGGGGAGGAAGAAAGTATCTTTATTTGCTTTTAGTTTTGCATGTGCTGGAAGGTTACTCATTTTAATCCTCCTTACTTTTTAGGCATACATTATTACCTTATGTCATGCGATTTGTCCCGTATGAATGCAATAAAAAAAGCTGTAGAATGATATATTCTACAGCTTGTAATAGATTATAAATCTATCAACCTTCTAATAATAATGATTTTGGATCTTCAAGCATATCTTTAACAGCAACAAGGAAGCTAACTGCTTCTTTACCATCAACAATACGGTGATCGTAAGATAAAGCGATGTACATCATTGGGCGGTTTTCCATACGTTCGTTATCGATTGCAACTGGACGTACTTGGATTTTGTGCATTCCTAAAATACCAACTTGTGGGCTGTTTAGGATCGGTGTTGACATTAGAGAACCGAACACACCACCGTTTGTAATTGTAAATGTACCACCTTGTAGTTCTTTTAGTGAAAGTTTGTTATCACGTGCTTTTTTACCTAATTCACGAATTTCGCTTTCGATTTCAGCGAAGTTTAATTGGTTCGCATCGCGTACAACTGGAACAACTAATCCATCTGGAGCTGCTACTGCAATACCGATATCATAGAATTTTTTAATGATAAGCTCGTCGCCTTGAATTTCAGCATTTAATAATGGGAATTGTTTTAATGCTGCAACAACTGCTTTTGTGAAGAATGACATGAAACCAAGACGTACATCATGTTTTTTCTCGAAAGCATCTTTACGCTCTTTACGTAATTCCATGATTGCAGTCATATCAACTTCGTTAAATGTTGTTAACATTGCAGATGTTTGTTGAACTTCTACAAGACGTTTTGCAATTGTTTGACGGCGGCGGGACATTTTCACGCGCTCAACTGGTTTTTCGAATTCAGTTTTTGCAACTGGAGCAGGAGCTGGACTTTTTGGAGCAGCTGGTGCTTCTTTTGGTGCTGCAGCATGAGCTTGTACATCGTGTGGTCTCACACGTCCAAGTGGATCTGTGCTACGTACGTCGTTTAAGTCGATTCCTAATTCACGAGCCATTTTTCTAGCAGCTGGTGATGCGATAGGACGGTTTGTATTTGGTAAACCTTGTAAAGTTGCAGTTTGTTCAGCACTTGGTGCCGCAGCTTTTGGTGCTTCAGTTGTTTCTTGTTTTGGTTGCTCAGCCAACGGTGCAGGTGTACTTACTGCAACTGGTGCTCCGTTTGCGTCTAAAATTGCGATAGTTGCGCCAACTTCAACTGTATCCCCAGGTTCGCCTAGTAACTTCGATACAATACCTGAATCTTCTGCAATGATTTCTACATTGACTTTATCAGTTTCAAGCTCAACAACGCTGCCACCTTTCTCAACTTTGTCGCCTACGTTGATAAGCCATTGTGAGATAGTTCCTTCAGTAATAGATTCTGCAAGCTCAGGTACTTTAATTTCGATCATTTTAAATGTCCTCCCCTTATTTGCCTAACGGTGTGTTTTTTCTTCTTTTGTCTTCGGTAATCTCCATTTGTTAGCCTGACCTTGGGCAGAATATCTGCCCAAGGAACAAGCTAGAAATCTTCATTGTTACTTTTTAGTTGCTGAAAACTTCAATTTCTAGTTTATCTTGACGGAAGTTATACTTCACGTCTAAAGCGTGTGAAACAATTAGTTCTTGCTCAGCTTTGTGAGCGAATGGATCGCCGCCAGATGGGCTAGAGCGATCTGGGCGTCCAATATAACCTGTTTTCACTTTATCTCCAGCTAGTTCGAACAGAATTGGAGCCATGTAATGCCATGCGCCCATATTACGAGGCTCTTCTTGAACCCAAATAATTTCTTCTAAGTTTTTAAAGCGTTTAATAATAGATTGAACTTTCTCAGCAGGGAATGGGTACAACTGTTCAATACGAACGATATGAATTTCATCTAAGTTGTACTCATGCTTACCAGACTCGATTTCTGCTGCTAAGTCAATCGCCATTTTACCTGTACTTAAAACAAGACGTTTTACTTTGTTTGGTTTCATGCCAAGGTTTTCTTGTTCTAAAGCAGGTTGGAAACGTCCTTCGCTTAACTGACTAGCAGTTGAAAGCGTAAGTGGGTGACGTAATAAACTTTTCGGCGTCATCAATACTAATGGTCGAACAGCTTCTGTTCCTAAGATAGATGCTTGACGACGCAGGATATGGAAATATTGTGCCGCGCTCGTTAAGTTTGCAACTGTCCAGTTGTTCTCAGCAGCTAACTGTAAGAAACGTTCAGGACGCGCACTAGAGTGCTCTGGCCCTTGACCTTCATAACCGTGTGGTAATAGAAGAACTAAACCAGATTTTTGACCCCATTTTGCTCTTCCAGCTGAAACATATTGATCAAATAATGCTTGCGCAGTATTTGAGAAGTCACCATATTGCGCTTCCCACATAACAAGCGTTTCTGGAGCGAATACGTTATAACCATACTCGTAACCAACAACAGCAGCTTCTGATAATGGACTGTTATGAACAGAGAATGAAGCGTTGATGTTTGGTAAGCGATGTAATGGTGAATATGTTTCATTTGTATCCGTATCGTGTAATACGATGTGACGATGCGCGAATGTACCACGCTGTGAATCTTGACCAGTTAAACGAATTGGTGTACCTTCTTGTAAAATAGAAGCAAATGCTAATGATTCAGCAAGTGCCCATTCAATTTTACCGTTCTCTTCAAGAGCGTCTTTACGGCGCTCAAGAATTTTCTTCACTTTCGGATATACGTTAAAGCCTTCTGGCCAAGATAGCAGACCTTCATTAATTGCACGAAGTGAATCAAGCTCAACACCAGTATCAATTGACTGAATGCCCTTTGCAACGACATCTGGCACTTTAACGTGAATTGTTGCATCGCTCGTATCAGCTGGCGGTACTTGTGCATAGTCAGATTTTAATTGCTCTTGCGTAAACTGTGTAATTGTTTCAATTTCATCTGCATTTAGAACACCAGCAGCTTGTAATTGATCTGCATAAATTGCTCTTACAGTTGGGTGATTTTTAATCTTTTTGTACACTTGTGGTTGTGTAACTGCTGGATCATCCATTTCGTTATGACCGTAGCGGCGGTAACCAATTAAATCGATTAAGAAATCTTTTTTGAACAACATGCGATATTGAATCGCAAGATTAGCAGCAGCAAGACAAGCTTCCGGATCATCAGCATTGACGTGAACAATCGGAATATCGAAACCTTTTGCAAGGTCACTTGAATATTTCGTAGAACGAGAATCATAGCTATCAGTCGTAAAACCAACTGCATTGTTTGCGATAACATGAATTGTTCCGCCTGTTTGATATGCATTCAATCTGCTTAAGTTGAGTGTCTCAGATACAATACCTTGACCAGGGAATGCAGCATCACCGTGAACTAAAATTACGAATGATTTTGAAGTATCTTGTTCTGGAAGACCAGATTTTTTACGATTTTCTTGAGCCGCACGTGCGAAACCTTCTACAACAGGATTCACGAACTCAAGGTGACTTGGGTTATTTGCTAATGTAACGCGAGTACTAACTTCTTCGTTACTAACGACTTGTTCTCTACCTAAATGGTATTTTACGTCGCCAGTCCAACCAGAGTTTGCTACTGCGCCTTCTATTTTTGCATGTTTGAACTCAGCAAACATGTGACTATATGGTTTTTCTAATACGTGTGCAAGTACGCTTAGGCGACCGCGGTGAGCCATACCAATCATGATATCTTCTACGCCGTTTTTAGCACCTTCTAGCACAATTTCATCTAGAACGGGTACAAGCATATCAACGCCCTCGATAGAGAAACGCTTTTGCCCAACGAATGTTTTATGCAAGAATTGCTCGAAACCTTCAACAGCTGTTAAACGTTTTAAAAGAGCAGTTCGTTTTTGATTTGATAGTGGTTGACGCAATGAATTTGATTCCACCATTTGATGCAACCACGCGCGTTCTTCACTATCTTGTATATGAGAAAATTCATAAGCTAAAGTTTGTGTATACACTTCTTTTAATCTATGAATTACATCAAGTGCAGTGTGAATACCTTCTGGTGCATCTTGCCATACTGTTTTTGCTGGAATCGCTTTCAAATCAGCGTCGCTCAGTTCGTTCATTGCTTTCTCAAGAAGAGATTGTCCATTTGCAGCATCTTCCATCGGATTGATGTGAGCCAACGTATGCCCGAAAGAACGAATCTGTTCAACAAGCTGAACGACTTTAAGAATTTTTTCAATGTTCCCTGTGTTTTGAGGAGAAAAATGTGTTGCTGTGTTGTCCCCTGTTACGACATCATCTTGAAACGAAGGAGCTCCAAAAATTTCAAAAAGCTCTTGTAATTCCGGATCAACAGAACCTGCTCCAGTTACGTAAAGATCATACTGTTCAATAACATAACCAAGGTTCGGACCGTGGAACTTGGCCCAAGGGTTTGTCGTTGTATTCTTCCTCGTCATTTGTTTAAACCTCCCAATGCATATAATCCTTTTTCCATACAAAAAGGTGCATTTTGCTCTTTTCAATAATTGATGAACCAATAATCAATGTAAATGTTTTTCTTTACTCTTATGTTATTACAATAATTTACATAATACCAAACACTATTACTTATCTGTTTTGTAAAAAAACATTCACAATAACTTATCACCCAAGTTAATCTTTCATGTTATAAAGTAATTTTACAGAAAAATAGGGTGGATATATTTGGTATACCTATACAAATAACTAAAATTGTAGCATATAAATATAAGTATAATAGTTGGAATGTTTTGATAAAAATGAGTTCGAATTATGTATATTGAAATAATAAGCGCTTTCATTGATATTATACAACAATATAACGGAATATAGTATAAAAAATAAAAAATTATGAATTTATCGTAAACTTTATTTAGATAGTGTTAAATATTGAAAGGAAAGTGAAGGATTTCTACAAAAAAAGTTGTTAAACATAAAAAATGCTTTATAAACAGTTAGTTTCTATAAATATGACGAAAAACACCGTAAAACCAATAACACATTTCGCCGAATAAAGGGATAAATGAAATATTTTAAAAGGATAAAACAAATATGGAGATATTAAATTTAAAAAAAAGAGAGGAGGAGATATAGTAACTGTTAGTTACAGTGTTCCGTATTTTGTTTCAAAATAGACGTGCTGAAATTAAAAAGTTTCTTCTATATAAATAGAACGAAAAATAAACAAAACAGATGTAAAGGAAACTTGACGTAAAGTTTCCTTTACGTATATACTCGTTATAAGGAAGGAGGGAGAAATTTCCTTGGAAAATAAAATGGTCGAATACCGAAAAAAATTTGGACTATCTCAAGAAAAATTGGCTGAGAAACTTGGTGTTTCCAGACAAACCATCATTTCAATTGAAAAGGGAAAATACGATCCGTCACTTCCGTTAGCATTTGAAATCGCGAAAACATTTCAGACAACGATAGAACA
This sequence comes from Bacillus cereus group sp. Bc061, assembly GCF_027715825.1. NCBI lineage: Bacteria > Bacillati > Bacillota > Bacilli > Caryophanales > Bacillaceae > Bacillus > Bacillus cereus group sp. Bc061. The sequence goes on along the minus strand of NZ_JAQFTZ010000004.1, from coordinate 104,116 downwards.
TGTATTTATTTATGAAGGAAAAGAAGGGGAGGAATAAAGATGAACTATTCACAAAAGTACTTCGTTATCATGGGAATTATTTTTCTATTCATGAGTGGATTTATGATATTAACAGGTATAATGACGCATTCCGCACCGCCAGAAGCAACTTATCCATTACTTGGTATGATGATTATGTGTTTTTGCTTAAGTTATTTACACCCACAATTTAAAGAAAAAGATGAGCGAATGAAACTTATTCGTTATAAAGGAATGTTCTTCAGCTTTTTTGCGCTAACGGCATATTATCTTCTTTTCTCTTTCGGCTTAAACTTAAAAATACTTACACTATCTGCTACTGAACTATTGAATATACTTATGGCACTTACAATGAGTACAGTTTTTATCTCGTTTGTTGTTTTATCGAAAAGATATTAAGATGGAAGTGAGAAAGGAAGATTAACATATGCAAATGATGTATGCTTTTGGCATTGGGCTTGTATTATTTTTAGCCGTATTCTTATTTATTCGGAAAGACGTGCAAGGCGGGACGTTAACGAAAAGAGGTTTTTATAAAATGATCGGCTGTTTAGTTGTTATGTTTATAGCGATTATCGTAATGATCGTTTTAATAAATCGGTCACTATAGAATATAAAAATAGAACCTTACATCAGTAAGGTTTTTCTTTTTTGTATAAAATCGGAAAATTCCCACGATATCCATTTACTGCATATAATGGATATTATATAATTTAATAAAATGATAGATAGGGAGAATAGTATATGAATAAAAAAACTATCTTCTTTTTATTAATATGTCTATTACTTGTAGCTAGTACTACTTATATAATATGTAACAAACGAGAACAAGTGCCACCTATGTTAGTATGGGAGGGGCAAGAATATTATGTTACGAATGAACCTGCCAAAGCAGAAGAAGTCGGGCAAAGGCTAGGAGAAGTAACAAAGAAAATTGAAACAAGTGAAAAACCTATTAAAAATAGTGAATCCAACATAGTACAGGAAAAAACAGAAGTATTCACAATGATAGAAGAAGAAAAAGGTCCCCACTCACCTTTAATCATAAAGGAGCCTGATGGTGAAGAATATAGAATTGTGAGGCCAATGTTAAAAGTATTATAAAGTGAAAAGGAGATTCCTATGCAGACAGTAACTTCATATCCATGGTCGTTAAGAAAAACGTTTGTCTTTTTCCTTTGTTTTATCCTTCCACCAATCGGTGCAATCTACATTGTAATGAATAGAGGGGCACTACAAAAGAGAGACTTCATTTTATACGTATTATTTGCTGCTATTAATATATCGCTTTGGTTGTCACTTATGATTTTTGATCGGGGCGTGTGGCTGGTGTCGGGGCATTATGTGCTTGGAGCAATTGTAATTGTTTTTTCGAATATAAATAAGAGATAACCTAGCAATTTTAAAGTTGCTGGGTTTTATTTTGCTATTTATAATGAAGAAACAAATTTTTAATAGAGAGTAGTGAGCGTTATGAGATGGAAAGAGGGAACGTTTGAGGAAATTGAAACGAATGACTCATCTATTGAGAAACTCATACATACATTCAAGGAACAAAACGTAAATGGCGGAGCGGTTATAAGCTGTTTTAAAGTACATAATGAAAATTTTTTCAAAGAAATACCACATTTGAAAGATGGATACGATCACTTCTTTAGAAGAATCTTCAACTCTTTAGATATAATGCATAACTTAGAAGAGTTAAAAATACATACGTCAGAAAAATATAAGTTTCATTTTGAAGAACATCTGGCAGTCATGCTTGATGGTAGCATTGCCGCGCAAATTTTGTGGGGCGGAGCATATGAAACATTTAAGGAACGACCAGTTATCGCAAAGCAATTAGCAGTCAATGTATGCCAATATATGTTCCAAGATCGATACGAAGATATTAAAGTTTTTGAAAGCTATCACCCTTGGACAGATTGGTTTTATGATGTTGCGTGGGATGTTACTTGGATGGTGTTGGATAGTAGGGAGCAGAAAATGTGGTTAGTTTGTGCTACTGATACGGATTGATAGATGGGAGAAGTTTTATGCCAATGGTCTTTGCTAGTGCTTTTAGCAAAGATAGAGGTGGTGACTAGAAAATCGTTGCAGATGATAACTTGAAAGAAGTATTGTTTGCCAATGCGAAGTCTTTGGAGAAGAGGTTTGGTGGGAAGTGATTGATTTAGATAAAAAAGAGAAGCCATATCACGTAGAAAGTTGATATGGTTTCTCTTTTTTTATGACCCCGGAGAGGCTCGAACTCACGACCTCCACCCTGTCAAAGTTAATAATCTTTTAGGATTGTAACAGACGATAGATGATAAACATTATTGTATCAGTGTTTTATCAAATTAATTAAGGCTTGAACATGTTTGAGATTGATAAAAAATAGCGGTGTTCTGCCCCATTTCTGCCCATAATAGAATTGGCTTTCAAGTATTCATATCAATGTTTTAAGGTGACCTGTAAATTCGAAGTGTGTTGAGGGATAATAATTTTCTTTAAAAATACTTCTGTTATACTGGATGTAGAAGTGCACATAAAACGTAATCTAGCACTTTTCTTTCGAGTAAATTGCTAGATTACGAAGAATTTTGTGTACGGTAATTAAATTTAAAGGTAAAGGTGATTACATGAGTGGAAAAACTGTACAATTAACAGCATGGTTAAACCCCTATCGAAGAAATCAGTATGTGGCAATGTATGAGCGAATGAAAGATAAACATTCGTCAGTAATGGCTTTACTTTTCCCAAATCATGATAGGGCTGCTGAAGAGCATTACAAGGAATTAGAAATAGAATACAGTACAGCTTTTGATTGGGAAAATACGGATCCAGCTGATGTATTTCAAATGATTCAGGAGAAAGCCTATGAATTTTATGAATTTGAAGTGCTAATGGAACATAATTATTATTTATCATTCCTCACTAATATGTATCAAATCTTTGAACAACAATTACGCAGTTTTGTGTATAGTGAACTAAATCATAGTTTTAGTCCTGTAAGAACTAAAAAACTAGCAAAGTTCGGCACAAATATGAATGAAATTAAAGAGGCGTATAAGGCATTGGACTATGATTTAGAGAAGAATACATATTGGGAGACTATTCATATATTGAGTGATATTGCGAATACATTCAAACATGGTGACGGGCGTTCAGCTAAGCGTTTATTTAAAAAACACCCTGAAATGTTCAAAGTATATGAATATGATAACCAAAGAGTGATGGATAGAGAATTAACGACTAATTCTGAAGTCGTATTTGAAATAGAGAAAATTGACTTCAACACTTATGCCGACGCATTAATTAGTTTTTGGAAAGAATTCCCTGAAAATTTAGAGGGTACATATACATTTAAAGAGTAAAAAGAAAAGGTGTTTATTACGATGGGGTTGTGACTTAATGAGCGCCTTTTTTTTAGGAATTTATTATGTACTCTTTTTTTGATCGTGGGCGAAATAACGTTAAACAACATTAATTTTCCTTAAACTAACGAATGTACAATATTTTCAAGGTAGGAAGTAAACGACTTTATCATCCATAAACAAATTAGGTGCAAAAAATAGAGTGTAACTATTGTCACACTCTATTTTGCTTTTGTTTTCTCTATAGGAGTAATTAAAGATTCTAATTTATTTGATGCCCCTTTGTCTGCAGATTGTAGCGAGTGGGTGTAAATATCAATTGTCGTATTAATCCTGGAATGGCCCAAACGGCTAGAAATGACCTTCATGTTTTCTCCAGCTTCTAATAGAAGGGTAGCGGATGTATGCCGCAGTCCATGAAAGTTAACATGTCTTAGTTCGTGTTTTTTCGTAAACTTGTTCCACTTCTTTGTAATATGACTTGGATATAAAGGCTTACCGTGCCAAGAAGAAAATACAAAGAAATATTCTCCAGCTTCCCATAGATCACCACAAGATAAACGTTTTTCATTACATTCATTTTTATATCTTTTTAACTTTTCAACGAGAGATGAAGGGATAGAGATTGTACGTTTTGACGTTCGCGTTTTTGGTTCTTTTATATAGTATTGGCTATTTGCATATGATACTGCTTGGCGTACTGTTACAGTTCCATCCTCAAAATTAACATCTTTCCACTCCAATCCTAACAATTCACCACGTCTAAAGCCTGTCATAATGGCTAACTGGAATAGAATTTGATACATTGTGTCCTCTTGTTCCAAAAGATTCATAATTTGTCTTGTTTCCTCTAAGTCGTAAGGATTCTTTGCTTGATACTCGTCTTTCAGCTTAGTGAGCTTTTCGGCAGGATTCCTTCTTATGAGCTGCCACTCATGCGCACGTTTGAAAATGTTCTTAATAACACGTATTACATAATTAATAGTAGCAGGAGATAAAGTACCTTCTTTTCCGTCTTTACGAGTGTCACTTTTTAGTTGATCTGCAAGGGTCATTAAGTACATTGGCTTTATATCTTCTAATTTCATGTTTCCAAGGGAAGGCAAGATACGTAATTTTAAATGGCTGCAATAAGTTTCATATGTTTGAGGAGATAGGTTATTGATAGCATATTTCTTTTTCCATTCCTCAACAAAATCTTTAAATAGCATCTTTTGTGGTTTTATATATTCTCCAGCTTCTATTTCAGCAATAAACAAAGCAAGCTCTTTTTCTACTTCACGTTTGTTCTTTGCAGTAGCCATTCTCGAACGCCTGATAGGGTTTCCTTTTTCGTTATAGCCAACAGTTACGCGCATGCGCCAGTTGGTGCCATGCTTTTCGAGAGAACCTTTCAAGTTATTCTCCTCCTTTTCTAAGCCTATAAGTTTCTTGCTTACATGCATTAGAACAATATTTCTGGCGTTTTATTTTCATAAATGGTAACTGACATTTTGGATTAGCACAAATGTTAACAGGAACGTTTGAATTTATTTTATCCCAAAGGTCATAATAAATGGCTGTGATTAGATATCGAGTTTCTCTTTTCTCGGTAATATAGAATCCCATTTTATTTTTTTCAGATTTAATGATTTTATCTATTTTTAAATCTATGCCTTTTGTATATTCCTGTAGTTTCTCAGACAGTATTATACGTCCAATATCAATCATACTCATTTGGTGTAACGTTTGTTCTGGAAAAGACTTTCTTACTGGAGTGTTATCATACCAGTAAATTTCATACCAACCAGCAAAGTTTGTATGGGTAGAAACCTTTATAATATTGTCTTCAATTATATTTTCTGTTTTTTCGTTATTAGTAGACAAGGCTCTGTACAATTTCAGTATTTTAGTGAATTTTTTGATTTCTGAACGCCATAGCTCAAAGGGTTCAAAGTGAGTTCTTTGAAGAGTAAACTCGCCTAAATGAAAATCTGGTAGAAGACCAAGCATTCCGTATTTTTTTGCAAACTGTAAAATGTCTTCATCAGTTTTTAAAGAAATAAACTCATAAGAAATATTATCCATATTTGTTTGTTTTATTTCATTTGTATATGTCGGTTCCATATCGATTTCAGTTATTATACCTTGTAATTCTCGTGATAATCCTTGATTTTCACGCCAATCTTCATAGTAATCTTTCCATAACTCGTATTGATCAATACATTCGTCTACAACCATTTCAAAACTCTTAATATTACTTCCGTCAATAAAGCTTATAGCATCGTATACTAATCTGAATTTCTTATCTAAATTATAAATATCAAACATAGTCTTCCCCCTAAGAAAATCAATTTGTTACGAAATGATATTTTTTTATTTATTTTTGTTACGAAATAAAAGGTATTTTTCTTTGTATTTAGTAACAACTTTATTTTACAATGTAATTATTAACATCACAACCACTATTTAACATGGAGGAGGTAGAAATGGTGACTAATAGGAATCAAGATATTAAAGGTATGAAAGGTAAAATTCCAAATTGGATGATTGCTGAAAAATTAGGGGTGCATGAAAATACTGTAATTCGTTGGTTGAGAAGTGATTTATCTATAGAGCGTAAGCAGAAATTTATTACAGTAATAAAAGAGATTAAGAGGGAGAAGATTTAATGGATCGATCCACAATTACAGCAAAAGAAGCAGCTACATATTTAGGGATATCTTTGGATTTAGTTTACAAGGAAAGTATTTATGGCTCATTACCATGTGTCCGCATAGGTAGAAGAAAGCTATTTAGAAAAGAAACACTTGATCGATGGATGACAAAGAAAGAATTGCAGTGTTTAGAAGGTGGACAAGCCACAAATCTATGAACGGGAGAATGAAAATGACAGATCAATTAACAGTAGTAAATGAACAACCCACATTATCGAGTTTAGAAGTAGCAGAAATGATAGGGAAGAAAGAAGGTTTGAATATGGATAACAGGAAAACTACATTAACAGAGAGAGAGAATAAAATTTTATCACTTATCAGACACGGGAAGGAAAATGCAATTACTGTTAAGGAGATTATTTCGTTGATTGGAGGGACTGATGAGGAGATCAGAGCCATTGTAAGAAGGTTAATAGAAAAACACGGATACTTAGTAGGGTCAAGTAACGGTATTGGTAGAAGTGGTTACTATCGTCCGGAGACAATTGAAGAGAAAGCAGAAGCGGTAATTAAATTAGAGAAAAGAGCAGCAGAAATATTAAAACGTGCTAATATTATGCGTAATTTACCGCTGTAAATAACCATAAGTAGAGTGATAGTAATAAAAAAATCCATACGAAAGGGTCAACTTTCATATGGCTAACGAAAAATATTTAAATCAATTTGATTCTATCACAACTTATCCATAAATAGATACAGTAAAAAAGCAGGGTAAAAATACGGAATATTATGTGAATAACAGCGGTTAGCTCATGAAATTGAGTATAACCGCTATTTTTTAACTATTATTTTTGCCTGATTCATCTGGAATGTATTCAATGAGATCAGACGGCTGGCAATTAAAATATGCACATAGCTTATCGATGACAGATAAGGAAACATACTCATTTTTGCTAAATTTGGCAAGTGTTGATGAAGAGATACCAAGTTTGTCTTTTAAATCTAATTTTTTAATATCTTTGTCAATTAAGAGTTTCAATAGCGGCTTATAGCTTATCAAGTTAAGTCACCCCCGTAATCAGAATTATTTTTAGATTATAGAATAAAAATTTGGGAAAGTAAAATAAAATATTGACAAAATAAAACTAAGGTAGTTAATATAGTTTTATAAAAGCGAAATAAAATTAGCGTAAAGCAAAATTTATATTTAGGAAAATAAAATAAAAGAGTGTGGGGGCCTTTATGGTATCTATTGAACAGATAAAAGAAAATATCTCCATCGTTGAAGCCTTAGAGCAATACACTCATGTACAAGTACCGAACCCTAATCGCAGAAGTGTCAGTGTAAGGTGTCCGTTTCATTCTGACAGCAGTCCATCAATGGCAATCTATCCAAATACAAATACATTTAAATGCTTTACAGGATGCAATGATGGACGTGTAGGTGATGTGATAGACGTTGTCCGTTTAGCGAATAGTGTTGATGCCAAAGAGGCAATTGTTACACTTACAAAGGATTTTGGATTGCAGAACCCGACGGCAGAAGAGAACAATAAGTTGCACCAAAAGAGGAAACGAAAAAAGGAAAATTCATTAGTTGCTACAGCACTAAATAAAAAGGTCATTGAACAGATTAACAACCTAAATGAGCTCTCTAAGGCGATTCGGGTGCAAATGAAGTTTATAAAAACAATGGAAGAGTTAGAACAATTAGGGGAAATGTATCACCTCTTACCGCAAATAGAGTATTGGTTAGATTGCTTAGTGGATGATAGCGAGTATGTGAAGATTACAGCTTTAGACGAAGTAAACCGCTTATTTAATGGGTTAGAGGGAAGTGAGTCGTAAATGAATTTAAAAGCAATTGAAGTAGCGAGAAAGAGCCTTGGTGCTGAAAAGATAAATAGTATTTTAGGAACTAATATCCCAGAGGTAACAACGGATGAGATTATATCAGCAGAATCACAGCAAGTTAATGGCTCGATAAGAGATTGGGGAGAGATTATTCCTTTTGATGAATATGAAGTACCTCTTTTTCCTGTTGAAGTGTTCCCAAAATGGTTAAGAGACTACATAGAAGATGTAGCAGAGCAAACACAAACACCTGTTGATATGGCTTGTATGATGTCACTATCTGTTTTATCAGTCGCTTTAGCCAAAAGGTACAGCATGCAACCGAGTAAAGGTTGGTATGAGCCGTTAAATACATATTTAATTACCTTTATGCCACCAAGTAATCGGAAATCGAGTGTATTTAAAGCATTCACGTTTCCGCTACTGGAACATGAAAATGAAGAGAATACAAAAAGAAGAATTGCAATAGAACAAAGTAGGCATGAAAAGGATGTATTAGAGCGGCTTATAGAGGATTTAAAGAAAGACTTAGTTAAAGCTAAACAAAATCAGTTAGAAGAGGACGCAGACGCTATACAGGGTGAATTAAATGCCAAGATTGAAGAAATAGAAAAGGCAGAGTTTATTCATCCTATACGGTACTTTACAGATGATGTTACACCCGAACAACTTATAACACTTATGTTAAATAATACTGGTCGTATGGCAGTTTTGTCAGCAGAAGGGGGATTCTTTGATCTAATTAAAGGTAGATACTCCAGTAATACTAACATAGATGTGTATCTGAAAGGATTTAGCCAAGATCAAATAACGGTAGATCGTAGAGGAAGAACAGAAAAGGTAGACGATCCACATTTAACGGTGGGATTATTTGCGCAGTTAGATGTTATCAAACGTTTACCGGAGTATTTTTACAACCGTGGTTTAATGGCACGCTTTTTATATGCTGTTCCTAAGAGCTTTATAGGATATCGAAAAATAGAAACAGCGAAGATAAGGGAAGATGTACAGCTGTTTTATAGCAAACAGATTAAGAGTTTATTAAATTTACAGTGTGAAAATGTTGTTCTGGTATTAAGTGATGAGGCACAAGTGTTATTTAATAAGTACCGCATTCATATGGAAACACTCATGAGAGAAGGTAATGAGTTATCTTATGGACACTTTCAATCCTGGGCAGGTAAGTTGGTTGGACAGGTAGCTAGAATCATTGCACTTATTCATATAGCGCATCATGCACATTGTGAAAATATTCCGACTGAAATCAGTAAAGAGACTGTTCACAGTACATTACATGCTTCTAAATACTTTATAGATCATATGATGGCCACATTCGGTTTGTTAAGTGAAGGGAGTACGGATGATGATGCTAAGTTTGTGCTCAAACATATTTTAAAGAATGGTTGTGAGCAAATCCCTTATAGAGATATTCAACAAGCCACAAAGAAGAGAGTGAAATCAGATAAGTTGAAAGTTATTTTAAAGGAGTTAGAAGAACGAAACTACATTCAAAAAAATAAAGAGGGTAAAAAAGAAACGATAGTTGTTAACTCTTATCTACGAAGAGAAAAAAATATACTTTCTTAGAAATATTCCCCCAGTTCCCCAAAAAGGTCATGAACCTTAGAGCCACAAGGGATTGAAATGGGGAATAGTAAAATCCCGCTTTTCCCCAGTCCCCCACTTAGCGAGAAAAAGGGGACTAAACTGGGGAAACGGGAACAAGTGGGATTTGAGATGGGAACGCTTCTATCCTTACAGCCACATGGGATACAGATTATTGGGGTAACTGGGGGAACATTTTGTGTAAATAGAAATAAAGGAGACGATAAACATGCCAACTGCTCCTGCATTGAATCAAGATGAAACAAAGAAAAGAGATGAAAAAGCAAAGGCAGCAGGTTACATGGTAGCACTGAGCGGAACACTCTACACATTAACTCTAAGCAAGACAAGCTGCGTGTATATCGATTATATAAACGGTTTCTGGACAGCTTGGAGGGAATCGCACTGGAATACTGATAAACAACCTTCCAGTGTAAAGATAATCGCTAAGGCAGCTACATTTGACTATATATTAATGAAAACAAAAGGCTACTTAGATTTTATAAAAAAGAATAAATAAAACGTTAAAAGTTTTTTTATATTAAAGGAAGGAATTTGATGAGTATTGATACAAAAATAAAAATGTTGAAATCATTAGCTACTGATTTAACTGACGAGAGGATAGACAATCCTTATAACTTATTAATTAAGTTAGGTCGTATATTAGATGGATTTCCTACAGAATTTGCAAAAAACAATCCAGAGTTGGTGTTAATGGTTATAAACAAAGTTGACGAGTTGATGTTGTTTAAACGCATAGAGGAGTTTTTTACGTTATTTCCGGCCATAAAGAGCTATGTGGGGGATGGGACTTGGACATATAAAAATACATTAGAGCATGTTGCAAACAATCATGGAGAGTACTTTGGAAAAGATGTGTTTAAAGAATTTCTAATGAATAGATGCTATGAGAATAAATTTGTTTTTAATGTAGGAATAGCTTTTATGATAGCTATTTCTACGATTAGAAGAAGAGAAACAGGAATAGCTATGTTCACAGAGTTTTTTACTTATCATTCTAATAATTAGGCACGCAGCTATTTCTAAAACATTATTTGATAATTGGTTAAATTAGTATACAGCTTGAAGTGTGTGCAGAATCTTTTACAGCTGTAGAATAACGGAGGGAATAGGAATGACAAACGTGGTATCTTTAAGTAAAGTGGTTGATGTGATTAATGAGAAAGAACTATCTATTAAAGATGAACTTACATACGCTACAACAATGTATGAAGCAGGCATGCAGGATATATTAACGCAGGTTGCAGAACAGATTTTTGACAGAGAAAAATTTGGGGAGTCTAAGTTTACATTAGAATATGAAAGTACATTAAAAGAAATCATGAACAGCACTAAATTAAATGTTAATGATCTTGATGACGCGATAAATTATTATTGTGCCTTATCTTCACAGGATTACTTCATTCATGGATTTATACAAGGGTATTTTCATTTGAAAAGATATATTGAACATAATAATTAACAATAATAATCAAAGACGTGGGCTATCCACGTCTTTTTGGATGAATAAATTAATTTTAACTACTATGTAGTTTATTTAAAACAGTATTGTAAGAGTACTGATAACAACTACTCATACCGTTTCTAACATTACAAACTGTAATTAACACGAATGAAGGTCGGTGGATTATGAGTAAACAAGTAACATTCTGACAACATATATTATAATTAAAACGTATAAAGAATACGAGTAATCTCACACTCGCCACACATTCTAACAATACATATTGTAATTAAGACCAGCATCTTTCCAAAGACGCTTAGAACCCATGCAAAATTCTAACAATACATATTGTAATTAAGTCCCCTATCTTTTTTCATAAAGAATCATTGATATATTAGCACTTTCACTTCGACAATTTATATCAGTTCGCAGTAAAGCTATAGTGGTGTTTTATATTCAATTGTAAAAAAAGGTATTAAACTCATAGTATAGCTACTTTTCCAACATGTCTTGTAATCTTGGGGTTTGATGCAAGTTTTGTTTCAAAACAATATGTATTGCTCTTGTGCAGTGACATAACACACAAGCTTAACCTTTGGTGAGTGATTTTATATCTCCTCACCCTCAGGACGGAGAATCGCCCCAGCGTCATTATAAAAATGATATTACTGACTCCAGGTCACGCTATTTCATTATTATTTTGCCGGTAATATTCACTTTCTTCTTTTTTTATAATATATTTTGTACTCGCTGCAATATTACGAGCGGCATTATAATCTGCATTATCTTTAAATCCACAAGATTTACAACAAAAAGTATCTTGTTTTTCTCTTTGCCCATCCTCGTAGTGACTGCATTTACTACAGGTTTGTGAAGTGTGAAATGGATCAACGTATTTAATTAAAATTCCTTCTCTGTTAGCTTTATACTCAATGAATTGCTGTAGTTGATAATACGACCAGTTACGTAAAAGTGATTTCTTTTGTGTGTCTTTTAAAGTTAACAACTCTAAGTTAATCTGCTCAACGCCGTATCGAATAGCTAAAGTGATAATTTTTTTACTAATAAAGTGATTATAGGTTGTGATATAGTTTTTTTCTTTTTCTTTAAATTGATCTAACGCTTTTAGCTTCTTTTTTCTTCCTTTTCCACCTTTAGAAGATTGGAGAGCGCGTTGTAAACTTCGTTTTTGAGAATGTATATTAGTACGAACTTTTAGAAAGTCTTCAATGTTACCAATTGCTTTTCGGATATAAGGAACATCATTTACTGCAAAATAAGCAGGTATTTTAAGTCCTAAATCAATTCCAGCAATACGTCCAGGAACTTTCCTATTTTCGCTTTTTTCTGGAATATTTAATACTAAGTTCAGAATTAGTTTCTTTTGTTGATTAAAATTCATTGAACTATCACATATTTTATATTCACCAGCGAGTATGCATTCTAAGGTTTTGTAAAGTTCAGTTTTATTCTGATACTTGACTCCAAGGACACATTTAAAGACAATTCCTTTTGTCCATTTTATAAAGAATTCATCAGATTCTTTAAATAAGTTAAGTGACCTGCCTCGTATATATAAAGGATTATTTTTTTTATATGTTCTTAAGGAACGATCACCAGATAAAACTTCTACTATATCATTTTTGAAGTCTTGGTATGCAATTTTTGTAAGACTGTCTTTAGTATCTGAAAGTAAATTAAATTGAGATGACACAATATCACGTAAATGTGTTTCTTCCAGTTGTCCGATTATATTGTTATATTCTTGAAACAATTCTTTATTTCTCGCTTTACGTAAATTGCTTAATTTTTCTTTTGTCTTCTCATAAGTAGTTTTGGTTTTAATCAAGCGTTCTTTCAATAGTGATTTCTTACTTGAATCAGTTTCTACAATTTGTTTTTGTTCAAGTTCTTTCAATAGTATAAAAGACTTTTGTTGTGCTTCTATAGCCTTGTTTAATTTTTGCTGATAGGCTTTATCAGCAAATGAGATTTTTTGCCGTGCAACATAATTAAAGTACAAATGATTCATTGCGACGTTTAGGGCTTTATTTTGTTCCCTCATTTCTTGACGGATAAAGTTATAAGTTTCTGTGGAATTATCCGAAATTATAGCAAGTCTAATCTTACGAGACGTAATCAAGTTTTATCCTCCTTTCTTGATAAAGTCTTTTCCAATAGAGAGGTTTGGTAAACGTTATATCTTTAAAAATTTCGGTTTTTTCTTATTTAAAGAAAAGAAGCAGTTATGTGGAAAAAGAGCCTATATTTATTAATTTTGAAGTATAAAATTATTTTTAACTTAAAAACACTATATAAAAGAGCTGCACATCAGTACAATAATATATAGAAAGGTTTAGTTGAAATGAAGATTCACATTGTTAGGAGGAAAAAATGAAACTTAATAATTTATATAACTTTAAAAATGCAGTTAAGCATTTTCTTGATATTGATCTTCTTGAGTTACCAACAGATATATCCTCATTGGGTATTAGTAAATTAAGCTGGGTTGAACCTTTTAATTTTAGAGTTAAAAAACAGGAAGATACGTATCGAACTCTTAAAATGCCTAATATTTTAAATTTTGTAGTTGCTTATGAACATTTCAAGGATTTATCAAATTTCGATACCATCCAAAATTTAGATCCTTTACATAAGCGATTATCTGCAAATATTGATACTGGAGATTTTGTATCAGGAGAATATGATAGACAATTAGAAGAGGATTTTAACAGGTTGTGTATATATGACCAGTTACTTAAAATGGATATAAAGGAATACTACGGAAGGATATATACCCATTTAATAGACTTTGAGGGACATGAAGAGCGATTCCTATCTAATATGAATCAAGGGAAAACAAATGGATTAATAATGGGAAATTACTTGTCATTATATTTCGCAGAAAGTAACTTGAAGAATATCAGTAATGAAATTGAAAAAGAAATTAGAAACTCGAGGATTGACTGTGAGTTCTCTTATTTCTCTGATGATTTTTACTTTTTCTGTAATAGGAATGATACTGAAGAAATAATAAAGATTTTTGATAAAGTGTTGGAAGAATATGAATTAGAAAGAAATAATAGCAAAAAAGAAGTTTGGACATATGAATCTTTCAATAATTATAATTTAGTTGCAAGGTACTGGAAAAAATTAATTGCCCATTGTAATGTGAGATTCGAAGAGGAAAGAGATGATAACAAGTTATACTTTATTAACCAACTTGTTTTCAGAGTGTCGACATTGGAGGATGATAAACTTAAGAAAGTCTTTATAAATAATTTCTTTAAGACAAAATATTTTAGAGAGTTAGATCTTGAGCAATATCAAGTTAAGGAATATGATTACCACCAGTTATGTTTTCTTCTTAGCTTATCTCCTGAGACTATGCTGTTTACGGTGGATAAATTTAATGATATGAGCAATTTTGATAATAATAAATTGCATAAATTTTTTCAAGTTAGATATAAAGAAACGCTTAAAACACCATTTAATGAAGAACAATTATATTTTTATTACGCAATAAAAATATTAGGTTTTACAGATGTGTTGGTAGAAAACAGAAGTAGTGTAATCGAAACAAACAACCAAATATTAATTTCATATTACCTAAAAGATGAGTACTTTGAAAAAGAAGAAATTGATAAATTGAAAGAAATGGTTGATGAAAAATACTGGTTTCAAAATTATCATCTAATATTATATTCTGCTGATTTACAAGCTGATTTAGAGAGCAGTATTGTTAAATATTTGATTCCTAAAAGGGCAACAAAAGATAGACAAAAGAATTCTTATATGGAGTTTTACAAGGGAAATATATTATCAGAGATTCCTATAATCAGAGACATTCCTGATGTTCTTGATGAAATTGAAGATTACTTAGCATTAAGAATAGAGGAAAGTGAGGGGGATTTTGAAGATGAATATACGGATATATAAAATTAATTTGTTGCTTGTGAAATAGGATTATTGAAATAATCAAACTTTATTTCAGGCCAACATTCACTATACTTTTTGCCTGCGTTTTCACTCGAAAGATCTGTTGTTTATTGAACAAATGGGACACCTGAAAAAGATACGCTCAAATCTGAACGTATCTTTTTCTCAAAAGTGAGTATAAGCGTAGCCAGGCTATTATTTCATAAATTAAGTGAAGATCTAAAGTAGAACGGTTTGTATGATCTACTTAACCCTATTAATTCTCTACGTACAAACAGTAAAATGTTATTTTCAAGTGTTTAAAACTCAATTCCATTACCATTGGAAGATAAAAGATTAATGGAGTACTTTTTCGAAGTACTTCCGCACTACTCCATTAGAATAAGATTGTTTTATGGAACGTTTTAAAAGTAACGTTACTATTATTAAAAGGAGCGTTCCCTTCGCGAAACCAATTCGAATGCCTAAAATGTTACTTTAACCTATATACTGCACCCTTTTTTACGTAGTACTCCATTGGATTTTACAAAACAAACGAACTCAATATATGTATGTTGACTGTTACTATTGATAAGAAATGATAAGGGGTTTATGGGAAGTTTGTACAAAACGATTGAGTTTTAAAAAAATGTTCATGTTAAAATCAGGTATTACCTAAAATAATCAAGGTGATTTTCAGATGATATATATTAGATAAACAAATAGTATATGCGTATGTAAAAATAGAGGTAACTTCATTCTCAAGAAGTTACCTTAGAATTTATCAAAATCAAATCCTGTTAAATCGTATTCACGTTTGGGAAATAGTTTTTCATTGATTTGAGTCATAACCTCATCAATTTGTTTTGTGGAATTATATCGAGAACACTTAATTGCGTAATGAAACTTTGTTGGATTAAATTCCAATGGAACGAGGCGAGAATCAATTTTTGACAGCATTTGTGATATTCGCTTTGCATTTCCGGACTCTAAAATTGTTAGTATGTTAGCATGCGTATTAAGTACATAATTAATAGTTTCAAGTTTTTCAGAAAAACGCTTAGACAGTAATGTTTCGAGAGAATCTGTTTCTTGCTCCTCTAAGAAACAGATTTTATGTGTTAATTCGTAAATTGGTAGAAGGGATAAAATTTTTTGATTAACAACATCTGTTTCTTTCCAACGTTCAATTTCTTCCTCGTTCTGTTGGATGCGAGAAAGATGGGTGTTGTATTTAGAATGAAATTCTTCTGCCGATAAGTTATAAACGTCCGTTTGTAACTCTTGTGCGTTTATTTCTATGAATGATAAAGTTATCTCTTTAAAATTCTCTCCATGGGAGTTTGTTATATATTTTATTTTCTCTTTTGTTTTTTGTTGAAATTTATTTTTTGCTTGTTCTTTTTTTATTTGTTCCAACCGCTTAATCATTGACTTACATTTATTGGTAAGTAATTCAACATCTTCTTTATAAGCCATAGCACTATAATTTACTTTTAAATCATATAAAAATAGTACGTCATTTAAATTACAAGAATGTTTAAGAGGGGAATGAAAAATATATGTATTAGTGTAAGGTTTTCCTTTAACAGGTTTTTTTACAGTTCGGAAATTGAAATCAATTGTTAACTCTTTTGTATTGAGATTTAGAAAATAGCAAAAACCGGTCTTATTAAAAATCTCCTTCTCTAAAGAATAACGTGAACGAGCATTTTTACCATCCGCTGCTGTGGAATATTGCAAGAATTCCTGAGCGTCTAATACCCAAATATCATGTATATTTTCAGATTGATATAGTGTGTGTCTTTTTTTCCAATCGCTAATTAATAAATCACTATGCTGAAATTCAAAAGCCCAACGTACGACTTTAGTTTTGTCCTCTGATGAATGAGTCAATAAAATGTCTGCAATTTGGTTTGTTTCTGGAATATAAACTTCTAATTCTATTTTTGCATTTGGAAATTTGTTTTTGATCAAATTAAATAACAATTTTTTACCTAAGATGTGTTCAGGGCTTTCATTTTCATATTTTGTTGGTATGCAATCTGTTTCTGTTACATGTGAAAAGTAAGGCTGTTTTATATCTCCTTTATTAAAGCAAACGATACTTCCACAATCTGGACAAAATAAGTTATTTTCTCTGGATAATTTCCGGAACTTTTCCTCTTCACATGCCGATGCATGAATGACTTCTTGATCTTTAGTTATACAATGAAACATTAGAAGGCCCCCTTGATAAGATTAAATTGTTATATATTATCTAACATTAGTTAGCGGAATGTAAAGAGAGAGGGAAGATAACAATAGGATAGAGATTTTCTTTAACTATAGCTAAAGCTTTTTTATCAGTAGAAAAATGAAAAGGAATTTGTTTCTGCCCCATTTCTGCCCCGAAAGCGCTGTTTCATCTCTTGGAATAAACTGTTATACATAAGAAAACCCCTTGAATATCAAGAGGTTTCAGTATGACCCCGGAGAGGCTCGAACTCACGACCTCCACCCTGTCAAGGTGGCGCTCTCCCTGCTGAGCTACGGGATCTTCAAAAATACTTATGTAATAGCATCTTTACTCATTATGTTAAAGCAATTATATATAATTAACTGAAATTTTACAATATTTTTATAGTAGTCTTTTGAAAGGAAAGAATTTGGGATCAAGTTAGTAGTGTATTAAGGAATATATAAGTAGAGAATGTAATGAAAAGAGGATTTGAATAAAGCGGTTATATTATTTTTTTCGATACCAATCTAAAGGCCCCTCATCACTTAAATGAACAAGAAAAGGGAATAAGAAGTGTAAAGGTAAGCTTATAAGTTCTGGCATAGCGTTTATTGTTTTCTTTGATAGGTATTGCCTTCCGAAACAATACGGACAATCTTTTTCAAATGTTACGAGTATCGACCATACATCTTTTACTTTCCATTTCGTTTTACAATACGTACAGTGCGCCATGAAGTTCCTCCTCGGTTTTAGATATTTTCTAATATATTCCATTTCATTGTAATAAATTCAAGTGTATTTCGTGTGATAAAATGTGAGTTTTTTATAAAAAGATAATAAAGCTATTAAATTTTATCACACGAAACAAGCATACCCTCGTCCTAAATCCAGACCGGGAGTATGCTTGCTTAATTTTCAATATAGTGTACCGCATTGTATTCAACATATACCAATAAAGCTAAGGTTTATTCAATGATCGTGTCCGATTGGTGAGGGTTAATTATATGTCCAGCTGTTTACACATTGCCCAAATAACTTCGCGTTAAGTTTGGAAGAATAATTTTTCCATTCTTACTGTATTTATCGAATAACTCTGATAGGAGAAGAACAAAGCTTTTATACTCTTCGTCATTTTCTTTCGGAGCATAGGACGCTGATAAATTCCTTCCTAAAAAGCCTTCATAATCAAAAAGTAAATCATTTTGATATTCTTTAAACTCGTATTTTCCATCTTTAAAAAAGCTGTTAAACATTTCTGGCGTTTCATCTATTCCACCGCTAAAGCCTTTAAAGGTTGGACAGGTTTTCTGGCAAATTTCTGCGTTCTCTTGAATAAGTGGACTAGTTACATCTCTACTATTCCAAACAAGAGCAACGTTTGCTTTTTGTTTTAAAATTCGTTGGCATTCGATTTTGAAAGCCTCTTTATCAAACCAATGAAATGCTTGGGCAACGGTCACTAAATCTACACTATTTTCTTTTAAAGTGGTATTTTCAGCAGTTGCTTTTATAGATTGAAAACGAGGATATCGTTTTAACGATTGTTCTGCCATTTTTCTCATGTCATCATTTGGCTCCACTCCAATAACATGTAAACCACTTTCAAGCAGCTGGCGGCTAAATATCCCCGTACCTGAACCAATATCGGCCACAATTTGATTCTCATTTAGTTCGTTAGCTGAAAGCAAATAATCAATATATTCATTAGGATAACTAGGGCGATATTTCGCATATATATCGGCCTTGTCAGTAAAATTTTCTGTTGTTTTCACCGTACTACCTTCTTTCCAAAGATATTATGTATAGAAATAGGAACCAAATAGTAATTTTCGCATCGGTCTCTAAGTCTACAACGAAAGAGTCCAGCTAAATAGAGCTACCTTAGTTCTCTTGTTCAAATTATACTATTTTGCATGATATCTTCCAAAAGACCATGATTGCTTATTCATCTAAATGGTTTAATTATTGAATAATATGACCATTTGTATATGGAACGAGAGGTATGTAGGATAAGCGATTTCCATTTTTAATATCTAAATTGGCCAATATATCCTTTTTACAATTTACTTAAAATCATGTATAACAGAGATACAAGATTATTTTATAAATATTCAAAAGCAAAGGGAGAATTATCGTAATGGTAAGGAAGACGTTCAAGATGCGCGTATCTAAAAATAGAACGATTTCAATTAATGGCTCAATTCTTGATGTGGATGTTACACATGATGAGTTTTTGCAAGAGTTTGTTGAGTGGGTCGATTCTAAAGGTTGGTCGTTTATGGGGATGACAGATGAGATTACACCTGAGGAAGCTAGTCAAAATTTAATAGATTCATTAATTGATGAGAAGGATAAGAAAGAATAATTCTTTCTTATTTTTTATTGTATATTTATGTTCTTCATCGTAAAAGTATGATATAGTAAAAAGCAGTGAATATTCTTCCAATTTAATACAAATTACATATAGATTGGTAGATTCAATTTTTAAACTGTGAGAGTATAGTGAAAAGGGAGAGTCATATGGTAAATTTAAAGAAAATTTTGGCTTTTGTTACCGTTATTTGTTTATTTTTTTTGACACCTATGACGTTACGTGCTGAGACGAATATTGGAGTGAATCCAGAACAAGTGGCGCCACCACCTAAGGAAGGACCAAATGTTTTTAGTCAGTTTGCAACTACGATTGATGCGAAAACTGGAGATGTTTTGTATGATAAAAACGCACATCATCGTGCATTTCCGGCTAGTATGACGAAAGTACTAACGGCGATTTTACTTATGGAGCATACGAAACCAGAGGATCAATTTACGTTTTCACAATTAGCATTAGATCAAGAGAAGAGTAATTATCAAATTGAGTTTCAACCTGGTGAGACGATTAATAGAAATACTGCACTTATGATTTTAATGGTGCTGAGTGCAAATGATGTGTCGTATGCGATTGCGGAGCGTATTGGCGGAAGTGTTGAGAATTTCGCTAATATGATGAATGAGAGAGCGAAGCAATTAGGCGCTACCGACAGTCATTTTGTAACACCAAATGGATTGCATGATCCGAACCATTATACTACGCCATATGATATGGCTATGATTACGAGAGGTGTGCAAAAGTACCCTGAGATTTTGCAAGCGATGAATACGAAAAGAACGACAGTTACGACATCTAGGCAGACGGTGTCTATTTTTAATAAATCTACTTATTTTGAAAATCCATATAGTATTGGTGGTAAGACAGGTTTTACAAATGAAGCGCGCAATACACTCGTTCTATTAAATGAGAAGGATGGAAATCGTATTATAAATGTAGTAATGGCTTCTCAAAGACCTGAAATTTATGAAGATTTAAAGCAGATGGCGGACTATTCTTTCGGTCAATTTGTGAAGCAAACTGTACTGGATAAACATAGTTGGCATCAAAAGACAACGTATTTAAATAAAGATATTGATAGTGAGCTTGAAAAAAGTGCAGAACTAATGCTTAAGAAAGATGAAGGGAAAAATGTGAAGACGACGTTCCGGGCGGCTACATTAGATAAAGATTCTTTGTATCATAAAGGAATTCATCGTGGTGAGGTAGTTGGGGCAGTTGATATCACAAAGAATAATCAAACAATTGCGACGATTAATGTTCTTTCTAAAGAAGATGTTACTTTTGCGATGCCTAAAAAAGATACGATCGAGCCTGAATTAAACGAATCAAACGTGAAAATAATAAGCATTGGGATAGGTGCCGCCATATTATTTGGAGCCATTTTATTTGTAGTACTACGCCGAAATACAAAAGGAATGAAAGCAGAAGAAAAATAAATTACTAGTTTACAAGGACTGTGAAGAGACTTCTTCACAGTCCTTTTTATATTATAAATAACTAATAATTGTAAATTTTCTTATTGCATTTCTAATATGTTCGTTATATTATTTAGTTGTGTTCTTGTTAAAGAACGAAACTGAATATTGCATACTTCAAATAATATAAAACAACGGAGAGGGAGAGAAACGATGAAATTAATTTGGAAGGTGATTAGCAACGTTATCTCATTTGTTTTATTTGCGTTAATGGTTTGCTTAGCTTTTGTAGTTATTTCTTCAAAAGCGAGCGGTGGTGATCCAACGGTGATGGGATATCAATTTAAGAGCGTTCTTTCAGGGTCGATGGAACCAACATTTTTAACAGGATCAATTATTGCGATAGAGCCGACGAAAGATGGTTCTAAATATCAAAAAGGTGATGTTATTACCTTTAAAGAGAAAGATGAAAAAATTATCACTCACCGTATTATCGGTGTAAAAGATACAAATGGAAAAGTAATGTATGAAACAAAAGGAGATAACAACAACGGGCCAGATTTAGAACCGGTACTTGCGGAGAATGTTATTGGGAAATATGCAGATATTACAGTTCCTTATGCAGGGTATGCATTAAATTATGCAAATTCAAAAGCGGGAGCAGCTTTGCTTCTTATTATTCCAGGAGTCTTTTTACTAGGTTATTCCGCGATTACTATCTTTAGTGCGATTCGTAGCATCGATGGAGAAAAGAAAGAGAAAAAAGTAGAACAATCCGTCTAGTTATTTTGGTTATAGTTTCCTATTAGGAAATTAACAAATATATATTAAGGGGATATGGACATGACTTTAAAGAAAAAATTAGGAATGGGTATCGCATCAGCAGTATTAGGGGCTGCATTAGTTGGCGGAGGAACGTTTGCATACTTTAGCGATAAAGAAGTGTCAAATAATACATTTGCGTCTGGGACACTTGACTTAGCGCTGAATCCTTCAACAATTGTAAAAGTGGATAATTTAAAACCAGGTGATACAATTGAAAAAGAATTTAAATTAGAGAATAAAGGTACATTAGATATTAAAAAAGTATTATTAACTACGGAATATGATGTAGAAGATGTGAAGAAAGATAATAAGAGAGACTTTGGTGAAGATATTGAAGTAGTTTTCTTAAAAAATATTGATAAAAAAGATCAAGTAATTAAGACAACGACATTAAAAGATTTGACGGATAAAAAAGTGACTGCTGCAGAAAATGATATAGTAAGTTGGTTATGGCCTGAGAAAGGTATTAAAGCGGGAACTAACGATTCATTTAAAGTGAAATTCCGCTTTATTGAAAGAAATACATCTCAAAATGAATTCCAAGGCGATAAACTTCAATTAAAATGGACATTTGAAGCGCAACAAGGCGAAGGCGAAGTTAAAAAATAATGACAAGAAAAAGAGACTATCAAAAATGATAGTCTCTTTTTTGCTAAAAGTGAAATATAAAAAGAAACATAATTTTTATATCATTTTGTAATTCACTTTATTATAATAAAGATATAGTTCTTGATAAAGAACAAGTTGTTCGATAGGAGAGATTAAAATGCTGAAGCAACCTCGTAAATTCAAAAAGATGCTTATATTGCCATGTTTGTGTTCTATTACTTTTTATTTAGGCTCTCAAATGATGACTTATACAGAAGCAGCTTTCGTTCATGAAACGAAAGTAGCGGCTACTATTTCTACAGCAAGTATTTTTCCAAAAACAGTTGATCAATTAATAGAACAAGCTAAGCAGCATAAGGAAGTTATTTTGCATGAGTATAAAGAGATGAAATCAAAATTAAATGTTAGATCCACTCAGGAGATAGAACAGGCGCTTGTTATATGGAAGCAAGGACGCGAGAAGATAGCTGCTGAGAGAGAATCGTTACAAAAAGTATATAAATCAATAGAAGAACCTTATAATCAAGTACAAGAAGAGTTAAAAGGACATACAACTGAATCGAATAAGCAAGTATTCTCGTATGTGAATGCTGGCTTCCATATAGTAAAAGAAAACTGTGAGTATATTGATAAAGAAGTTAATTTACAAGTGATTGATAAACAAATTCAAGATTTTGAGAAGTTACTAGTAGATGAAACAGCAAAACAAGTGAGTGAGGCTGAGAAGCAAAAAGAACTAGAAGAGAAGAAACAAGAAGAAGCAAAAAAACTAGAAGAGAAGAAACAAGAGGAAGCGAAAAAGCTAGAAGAGAAGAAACAAGAGGAAGCGAAAAAGCTAGAAGAGAAGAAACAAGAGGAAGCGAAAAAGCTAGAAGAGAAGAAGAAACAAGAGGAAGCAAAAAATCAAGAAGAGAGTAAGAAACAAGAATAGCAAGTAAAATACAGCAACATATAGAGCGAATAGCGGTTATACAGCCGAATAGGTGAGAGAGCATTGCGACTCACCTATTCGGCGTATCCTCTTTATTTTAACGATACATGTAAAAATCTGGAAGATAGGAGAAAACTAGTTGGCAGTATGATAGTGAAGGAGAATAATTAGTTTAAATATTAATTCGCATTTTTTATTTCTTAATATTTTTTAGAAATTTCAGAATAATATTGAGAAATAAAAATAACTGAAAATATTAATAAATATGTGTTGTATTTCTATAGTTATGTTCGTTATAATGAACATAAGGTTTTTAAAAAAGAACAAATATTAGCTAAGCTAATATAGCTTTAGTTATATCTCTTATTGTAAATAAGAGATAGCAATAAAAATATAAAAAAACAGCTAGGGGGAATTGATTGTGAGTCTGAAAAAGAAATTAGGTATGGGAGTTGCATCAGCAGCATTGGGGTTATCTTTAATTGGTGGAGGAACATTCGCTTACTTTAGCGATAAAGAAGTATCGAACAACACATTTGCAGCTGGGACGTTAGATCTTACATTAGACCCTAAAACGCTTGTGAATATTGAAAATTTAAAACCAGGGGATTCTGTTAAGAAAGAGTTCTTATTAAAGAATAGCGGTTCATTAACAATTAAAGACGTTAAATTAGCGACAAAGTATACTGTGAAAGATGCAAAAGGCGATAATGCTGGTGAAGACTTTGGTAAGCACATTAAAGTGAAATTCCTTTGGAACTGGGATAAACAAAGTGAACCTGTATATGAAACAACTTTAGCAGACTTACAAAAAACCGATCCAGATCTTTTAGCTAAAGACATCTTTGCTCCTGAGTGGGGAGAAAAGGGTGGATTAGAAGCTGGTACAGAGGATTATTTATGGGTACAATTTGAATTTGTAGATGATGGAAAAGACCAAAATATCTTCCAAGGTGATTCATTGAATTTAGAATGGACATTCAATGCTAACCAAGAAGCTGGCGAAGAAAAATAATAAAAAAGCGGGTATCCCCCGCTTTTTTTATAAAGAAAAAAGAAGTGCCGATTGTAAGCACTTCTTTCTATTTATTATTTTTGATCTTGCTTCCATTTTGTAAATTCAAGAAATTCACGAAACTGTTCTTTGGAGACGCCGGAGTTCATTGCATCTTTAACGAGTTGTGTCCATTCGGAGTCTAAGTGATTTTCCTTTGTTGTTTCATCATGAAGTAGAGTATCAACTGGAATTTGTAGAACTGCTGCAATTTTTTCAAGAAACTGAATGGAAGGGTTTTTTTGTAAATTTCGTTCTATAGAACTAATGTAAGATTTAGCAACGCCAGCTTTTTCGGCAAGTTCAGTTAATGAAATACCTTTTTGTAAACGCAGGCGTTTTATACGTTCTCCAATCATATTTGCGCACCTTTCTATCAATATGTCGTCGTCTTATGATGTCATTATTATAACATAAACTTCGCTAAAAAGAACAAACCTATTGAGCCTGAGTGGCCGGCTTCATACGTTGGAAAAAATGTTCGATATCTTGCAAGGCGATACCAGCGTCTAGAGCTTCAAGTATTAAATCAATCCATTCTTGATCCAATGCGTCAGTCTTATCTTTGTACAAATGTAATTCCTCCCTAATTATCGGTCATAACTGCTGCTACAGAATACGTGATAATACAATCAGATTTTGTATTTATGTAGTGAATTATCAAATATTTTGTAGATAAAACAAAGATAAAATCCCCATTAAATTCCCTCTATGGCGATTATAAAGTTTCTGACAAATATTTTCAATATTTTCAGAAAACATTGTTGAATTGTGATATATTCGTATGCTAACTATGAAATTTTTACAAATATATTAAAAACATTACATAATATGACTAAATATTGAAAAAATATTGAATTTTTAATAAAATTCAATTTGTAATACATATTATTTATTAGGGGAGGAAATAAGGGATGAACAAGAAACCGTTCAAAGTTTTATCATCGATCGCTTTGACAGCTGTATTAGGTCTTTCATTCGGAGCAGGTGGTCAGTCTGCATATGCTGAAACGCCTGTTAATAAGACAGCTACGAGCCCAGTTGATGATCATTTAATTCCGGAAGAACGTTTAGCAGATGCTCTAAAAAAACGTGGGGTAATTGATTCGAAGGCTTCAGAGACAGAAACAAAGAAAGCTGTCGAAAAATACGTAGAGAACAAAAAGGGTGAAAATCCTGGGAAAGAAGTATCAAATGGGGACCCACTTACGAAAGAAGCATCGGATTTTTTAAAGAAAGTGAAAGATGCAAAAGCAGATACGAAAGAAAAGTTAGATAAACCTGCGACAGGAACACCTGCAGCGACAGGGCCAGTTAAGGGTGGTCTAAATGGTAAAGTACCAACATCTCCAGCAAAGCAAAAAGCGTACAACGGTGATGTTCGTAAAGATAAAGTACTCGTTCTACTTGTAGAGTACGCTGACTTTAAACATAACAATATCGATAAAGAACCTGGTTATATGTATTCGGAAGACTTTAACAAAGAACATTATGAAAAAATGTTATTCGGTAATGAGCCATTCACATTAGATGATGGAAGTAAAATTGAAACATTTAAACAATATTATGAAGAGCAATCTGGCGGTAGTTATACAGTAGACGGAACAGTTACAAAATGGTTAACAGTTCCTGGGAAAGCTGCTGATTACGGTGCGGATGCTGCAAGCGGCGGTCATGATAATAAAGGACCAAAAGGACCACGTGATTTAGTAAAAGATGCATTAAAAGCAGCTGTAGATAGCGGTATTGATTTATCAGAGTTCGACCAATTCGATCAATACGATGTAAATGGCGATGGAAATCAAAATCAACCCGACGGTTTAATCGATCACTTAATGATTATTCATGCAGGTGTTGGACAAGAAGCAGGCGGTGGTAAATTAGGTGATGATGCAATTTGGTCACATCGCTGGACTGTTGGACCGAAACCATTCCCAATCGAAGGCACACAAGCGAAAGTTCCGTATTGGGGAGGAAAGATGGCTGCATTTGACTACACAATTGAGCCAGAAGATGGCGCAGTTGGTGTATTCGCACATGAATACGGTCATGATTTAGGTCTTCCAGATGAGTATGATACACAATATAGCGGTCAAGGTGAGCCGATTGAATCTTGGTCTATTATGAGTGGCGGTAGCTGGGCTGGTAAAATTGCAGGAACAACGCCAACAAGTTTCTCACCGCAAAATAAAGAGTTTTTCCAAAAAACAATCGGTGGTAACTGGGCAAATATCGTAGAAGTAGATTACGAGAAATTAAATAAAGGTATTGGTCTAGCAACATATTTAGACCAAAGTGTTACGAAATCTAACCGTCCAGGTATGATTCGTGTAAACTTACCTGATAAAGATGTAAAAACAATTGCCCCAGCATTTGGTAAACAGTATTACTACAGCACAAAAGGTGACGATCTTCATACGAAGATGGAAACACCACTGTTCGATTTAACGAATGCAACGACTGCAAAATTTGATTTCAAATCATTATATGAAATTGAAGCAGAGTATGACTTCCTTGAAGTACATGCTGTAACAGAAGATGGTAAACAAACGTTAATTGAAAGACTTGGTGAGAAAGCTAATAGTGGAAATGCAGATTCGACAAATGGAAAATGGATTGACAAATCATATGACTTAAGCCAATTCAAAGGTAAGAAAGTAAAATTAACATTTGATTACATTACTGATGGTGGTTTAGCATTAAATGGATTTGCGCTTGATAATGCTTCATTAACAGTAGATGGTAAAGTAGTATTCTCTGATGATGCAGAAGGGACACCACAATTAAAATTAGACGGCTTCGTTGTATCTAACGGAACTGAGAAGAAAAAACATAACTATTATGTAGAGTGGAGAAACTATGCTGGTGCAGATAACGCATTGAAATTTGCACGCGGTCCAGTATTTAACACTGGTATGGTTGTATGGTATGCGGATTCAGCTTACACAGATAACTGGGTTGGCGTACATCCAGGACACGGTTTCCTTGGCGTAGTTGATTCTCACCCAGAAGCAATTGTAGGAACTTTAAATGGTAAACCGACAGTTAAGAGTAGTACACGATTCCAAATTGCTGATGCGGCGTTCTCATTCGACAAAACACCAGCTTGGAAAGTTGTATCTCCAACGCGTGGAACATTTACGTATGATGGCTTAGCGGGTGTACCGAAGTTTGATGATTCAAAAACATATATTAATCAACAGATTCCAGATGCAGGACGTATTTTACCGAACCTTGGCCTGAAGTTTGAAGTAGTAGGACAAGCTGATGATAATTCTGCAGGTGCTGTTCGTTTATATCGTTAATACAGTAAAACTACCGAGAGATTTTCTTTCGGTAGTTTTTTTGTGAGCAATGAATTTTATATACAAAAAGAAATTATATATAATGTAACTTTACGAATAGAAATTTATTATATATGAAGTCTATATAAATAATGAAAGAATTGGATAAAAATAGTGGGAGAAGGTGAATGAATGAGTGTTTCTTCTATTGTAAATAAACAAAAGGAATATTTTTATAATGGCCATACGAGAAGTGTAGAAGTGAGAAAGAATAATTTGAAGAAGCTTTATGAAGGCATTCAGCGTTTTGAAGAAGAAATATTTCAGGCGTTAAAATTAGATTTAAATAAGTCAGTTCATGAGTCATTTACAACGGAAGTGGGATATGTATTAAAAGAAATCTCTTTTCAATTGAAGCATATTTCATCGTGGAGTAAACCGAAGCGTGTTCGAACAGCACTTACTCATTTTGGATCAAAGGGGAAAGTAGTGCCTGAACCGTACGGTGTGACACTTATTATTGCACCGTGGAACTATCCGTTTCAATTAGCAATTGCACCGCTTGTAGGAGCTCTAGCAGCTGGAAATACAATCGTTTTAAAACCGTCGGAGTTAACGCCAAACGTTTCCAAAGTGATTACAAGGATGTTAGAGGATTTATTCCAAGAAGAGCTTGTAGCGGTAGTAGAAGGCGGCGTTGAAGAGAGTACAGCTTTGCTGAAAGAACCATTTGATTATATTTTCTTCACAGGTAGTGTGGGCGTTGGGAAAGTTGTCATGGAAGCAGCAGCAAAACAGTTGACGCCGCTTACGTTAGAACTTGGCGGGAAAAGTCCATGTATTGTACATAAAGATGCGAAAGTAGATGTAACGGCAAGAAGGATTGTGTGGGGAAAGTTTTTAAATGCAGGGCAAACGTGTGTAGCGCCTGATTATATGTATGTGCATGCTTCCGTGAAAGAACAGTTAATTGAAGCGTTGCGACATGAAATTGAGGAGCAGTATGGAAAAGAGCCACTGCACAATGATAATTATGTAAGAATTGTGAGTGAGCGTCATTTTGAACGTTTATGTACGTTTTTGAAAGATGGTAAAACTGTAATTGGCGGGAACCATAAAAAAGAGACTTTACATATAGAACCAACAGTGTTAACTAATGTTACATGGAAAAGTTCCGTTATGGAAGATGAAATTTTTGGTCCGATTTTACCAATCATAGAGTATGACAATATAGAAGATGTAATTGGCACAATCCAGCAACATCCGAAGCCGTTAGCGTTATATGTATTTTCTGAAGATAAAGAGGTACAAAAGAAAGTGACGAGTAATATTTCATATGGCGGAGGCTGTATTAATGATGTCGTCTATCATCTTGCAACGCCATATTTACCTTTTGGTGGCGTCGGAAGTAGTGGATTAGGGAGTTATCATGGGGAAGAAAGTTTTCGGACTTTTTCACATTATAAAAGCATTTTAGCCCAATCTACGGCATTCGATATGAAAATTCGCTACTCTTCTACAAAAAGTGCTTTAAAATTCATACGAAAGTTGTTAAAATGATGATGGTGTTTATCAGTAGGCGTAGCCGTATGATAAAAGCCCCTTCGCAATGGAAGGGGTTTTTCTGTTCGACATTATGTATCATGCGAAAATGAATCAAACATACTACATAAAGAATAGAAGTGAACGCTTGCTAAATAACCATTTTTGTTTGGATCGAAACAAAAAATAGTCTATAGAACATAAATATGTATTCATGAATATAAAAATTTAAATTTGAGGTAGATAGGACGGGAAAATGAAAAAGATTATTAAAGTTGAAGCAGTAGAAAAACATTTTGGAAATCAAGTGATTATCCCACCGCTTTCTTTAGATATTAAAGAAGGGGAATTTTTAACGATTTTAGGGCCGAGTGGTTGCGGGAAAACGACGTTACTTCGTATGATCGCAGGGTTTGAAACACCAACTAAAGGGAATCTTTTGTTAGATGATGAAAAGATTAACGATTTGCCACCATATAAGCGTCATATGAACTTAGTGTTTCAACACTATGCGTTATTCCCACATATGAATGTGGAGAAAAATATTTGTTTCGGTATGAAAATGCAGAAAGTACCGGCAGCAGAGCAAAAAGAGCGTGCTGAAGAGGCAATGCGTTTAACGCAGTTACTTGAGTTCCGTAATCGTAAACCTGCAAAGCTTTCTGGTGGACAGCAGCAGCGTGTAGCAATTGCGAGAGCGATTGTAAATAACCCGCGTGTATTATTACTAGACGAGCCACTTGGAGCATTAGACTTTAAGTTAAGAAAAGACTTGCAACGTGAATTGAAAAACTTACAACGTAATTTAGGAATTACGTTCATATACGTAACGCACGACCAAGAAGAAGCGATGAGCATGAGTGATCGTATCGTTGTTATGAATAAAGGCCATATTGAACAAATCGGAACGCCGAAAGAAATTTATAATAAGCCGAAAACGTTGTTCGTTGCGACATTTATCGGTGAAAATAATATTGTGAAAAACGGGGAAGGCTATGTAGCAATTCGCCCTGAAAATGTAAAAGTGCGTTCGGTTGAAGAGCAGATTTTAAAAGAATACCACCTTGGACATATTGAAGACATTGAGTTTGTTGGAAATATGGAAAAGCTTTATGTACGTGATGAGAAAACATCAGAATTACTAATGGCATATCAAACTGCTGAAGAAGCAGCGCAGTGGAGCATTGGAGATAATGTATACGTAGGCTGGGAGCAAGAGGACGAGGTGACCTTAAATTGAAAAAAGGGAAATTACTCGCACTACCTACAGTCGCGTGGCTGTTAATATTCTTCCTAATTC
The DNA here is from genome assembly GCF_027715825.1 of Bacillus cereus group sp. Bc061. Lineage (NCBI taxonomy): Bacteria > Bacillati > Bacillota > Bacilli > Caryophanales > Bacillaceae > Bacillus > Bacillus cereus group sp. Bc061. The sequence continues at coordinate 73,709 of NZ_JAQFTZ010000004.1, read as the reverse complement.
CCCTTCTGTTTGTATTGGCATTTGCCTTCATGCAGCGCGGAGCATATGGGACAGTGGAAATGCAATTTACATTAGAGAACATAGCACGTGTATTTGACCCATTATATATGGGGACGTTATGGGAAACAGTGAAAATTGCGGTTATCACGACAGTAATATGTTTACTGATCGGTTATCCATTTGCATATACAATTACAATTGTTGATCGTAAATATCGTTCCATTCTTTTATTATTGGCAACGATCCCGTTTTGGATTAACTTCCTTGTTCGTTCTTACGCATGGATTGTTATTTTACGTTCACAAGGTCTTGTAAACACATTGCTATTGAAGCTAGGTATTATTAGTGAGCCTTTAAATTTATTATATAATACACCTTCTGTAATACTTGGGATGGTATATTCTTTATTACCATTTATGATTTTACCAGTGTATGCAGCGATTGAGCAGCTTGATAAGCGTAAGCTAGAAGCAGCTTATGATTTAGGAGCAACACCAGTAAAAGCATTTTGGAATGTTACAGTACCAATGACGATGTCAGGGATTGCTACCGGTTCTATTTTAGTGTTTGTTTCTTCTATCGGAATGTTTGTTGTATCAGACGTTATGGGTGGATCAAAAGTAGCATTAATCGGAAACGTAATTCAAAATCAATTCTTAGGAGCGCGTGATTGGCCGTTTGGATCTGCGTTATCTATGATTGTTGTTCTATTCTCTGTTCTGTTAATTTACTTATATTATCGTGCAACGAAAGTATATAAATATGATGGGAACGGAGGGGAATAGGCAAAGATGAAGAAGTTTTTAGTTTCTTATTCTTGGTTAATTTTATTGTTCTTGTATTTTCCAATGATGGTTTTAATGGTGTATTCCTTCAATGATTCTCGCATTAATGCGGAATGGGAAGGATTCACATTCCATTGGTATACAGATTTATTTCAAAAACAAGATGTTATTGATGCGTTTGTAAATAGTATGACGATTGCGGTCGTAACGACGATTGTAACGACTGTTCTTGGTGTGATTTTCGCAATTGCATTACATCGTTATAAATATCGTTATGAAGGTGCTATTAATGGTCTTGTGTATTTACCAATTTTAATTCCTGATATTTTAATGGGATTATCTTTACTTATTTTATTTAGTCAATTAGGTATGGAACTTGGTAAAACAACAATTATTATTGCACACATTACATTTAGTATTTCATTTGTTGTCGTTATTTTAGCAGCACGTCTTTCTGGTATGGGACGTGATTTAGAAGAGGCTGCGAATGATTTAGGAGCAACGCCGTGGCAAACGTTTCGTTTTGTAACGTTCCCAGCGATTGCACCTGGAGTTATTTCGGCTGCATTATTAACATTCACATTATCAATTGATGATTTTGTAATTAGTTTCTTCGTATCAGGACCAGGATCAACAACATTGCCATTATACATTTACAGTATGGTTAAGCGCGGAGTATCACCAGAAATTAATGCACTTTCTACAATTTTAATTGTGGCTATCGTAGGATTAATGGTTCTATCTGAAATCTTCCGTAACAAAGGTGCAGATGGTGAAGAAAACTCTGGAGGACACCTTCCTTTATAATACGAACGATATAGAAAGTACGAGGAGGTAATAAAACCGATGAAATTAATGAAAAGATTAGCCGGCGCAGCAATTAGCTTTAGCCTTGTTGCTGGTGTACTTGCTGGTTGTGGTGAAAAAAAAGAAGAGTTAAACATTTATAGCTGGGCTGACAATTTTGATGAGCAAGTGCTAAGAGATTTTGAAAAGAAATATAACGTGAAAATTAACTATGATAAGTATGCAAGTAATGAAGAAATGCTTGCGAAATTACAAGCAGGTGGCGCGAAGTATGATTTAATTCAGCCGTCGGATTATATGGTTAAAACGATGGCGAAAATGGATTTATTAGCGCCGTTAGATAAAAAGAATATCCCAAATATCGAAAACATGGTTTCTAATTTCAAAACACCTGCGTTTGATCCAGAGAATAAATATTCTTTAGTATATACTTGGGGCGTAACAGGTATTGCATACAATAAAAAGTATGTGAAGGAAGCACCTACAAGCTGGGCTGACTTATGGAATGAGAAATATAAAGGGCATGTAACTTTATTAAATGATTCTCGTGAAGTGTTAGGAATGGGTCTTAAGAAGCATGGATTCTCAAACAGCACGAAAGACGATGCACAGTTAAAGACAGCAGCAACTGATTTACAGAAGCTACTTCCAAACTTATTAGCATTTGATACAGATAATATTAAACAAAAATTCATTACAGAAGATGCTTGGATTGGAACAGTTTGGTCTGGGGATGCAGCATTTATCGCAAAAGATAATAAAGATGTAGAGTACGTTGTACCAAAAGAAGGCGGCACAATTTGGGCTGATACGTTAGCAATTCCAAAAGGTGCAAAAAACAAAGAGCTTGCAGAGAAGTTTATGAACTACTTATTAGATGAAAAAGTAAGTGTGAAAAACTACGAGTCAATTGGATACAGTAATCCAAATGAAAAAGCTCACCCTCTTCATAGTAAAGAATATCGTGATAACCACATGATCTTCTTAACGAAAGAAGAATTAGATCGTACAGAATGGCTTGTTGATGTAGACGATAAGCTAAAAGACTACGACCGTTACTGGACAGAGTTAAAAACAAAAGGTAAATAAGTAAGAAAATGCGGTTTCTACAGTAGAAATCGCATTTTTTCATAGTAGGAGGAAATCGTTTGAAGAAGTTGCATCAATATGAGGTAATGTGTATCGGTTTATTATTTGCTGTATTTGGCATTGTTGCTTGGCGAGTACATGCTGGCGGCGTTACAGTGATGGATACATATGTCCGAGGGGTAGTAAAAGGGTTACAAACAGAAAGTTCGCTTACATTTTTCTCACACTATACAAAATTAGGTTCTGCCATTGGGATTGTAACTGTGCTTATTATAAGTTTACTTGTTTTTTGGAGAAAACGTTATTATGCTGCGATGATTGTATATCCAATGGGCATTTTAACAACACATCTTGTGAATAAAGGGATAAAAGAAATTATGAAAAGGGATCGTCCGTCGTTAAATGAAACGTTGGATGCGCTTGGATATAGTTTCCCTAGTGGGCATGCAATGTTATCTATTATGACATTTGGATTTCTTACTTATATCATTGTGGCAAATTTGAAGAGTGTGATCGGAAAATATGTAATAACGCTTTTCATGGGAATAGTAATCGTATCGATTGGATTAAGTAGAGTCATTTTAAATGTACATTATCCAACTGATATTTTAGCAGGTTATTGTGTAGGTGGTATTTTGTTAATTATGGCGATTTATTGCCATCGTTTACTTACCGAGAGATTGGGACTTAATAAAGAGAGATAAAAAGACGTCTGGAAAAACTATCATTATAGTGTTTCCAGACGTTTTTTGTTTGCATGAAGATGTGATACATTATAAGTAACAATTGAATGATGTAAAGTAGGTGAAAATGTGTGAAAACAAATGTACATAAAGTAGATAAGTGGGGAAAATTAGGAGCTTTTTTGTATCAGTTTCGTTATACAGTAATAGTAGCATTACTATTGGTTGCGATAGCGCTCGGTATTTTCGCTCCAAAGCTACCGGGAGTATTAGGTGGTGACGGTTTCCAAACAGAAGGGGACTATCAAAAAACGAAAGAAATTTTAGATAAAGATTTTCAGAGGTCTCAAGATACGCTCCTACTCGTTTTTGAAAAAAATAAAGGTGTTTCACATGAGGAATTTAAAAAGCAGTTAGAGGAAATTTTAAAGAATGTTCAAGAGAAAGAGACATATGAATCTTTCCATCATCCAGTGCAAAATAAAGAAATGTTACAAGATGATATCGGCTATGCGACAATTTTATTTTCCGGGAAAACCAATAAAGAACGAATGGAAAAGACATTACAATTTGCTGATAAAATTGAAAAGGAAAGTAATACAGCATTAAAAGTAACACCTACAGGGTTTCCGAAAATTAATAAAGAGATTAATGAAAGAACGCAAAATGATTTAAAAGTGGCAGAGATGATTGGGTTACCAATTGCATTTCTCGTATTACTATTTTCATTCGGTAGCCTTTTGGCATCTATTTTACCAATTGTAAATGGGGCACTTAGTGTTATTAGTACGATGGGCATATTATATTTTATAGGTAGTGATAAGGAACTATCTATCTTTGTGCTAAATGTTGCACCGATGATCGGACTTGCGTTATCTATTGATTTTGCGCTATTATTTGTAAATCGTTTTCGAGAGGAAGTTGCAAAGCGAACGGTAAAAGAAGCAATAGCAATTACATATCAGACAGCAGGGCGGGCAATCGTATTTTCAGGATTATGTGTATTCGTTGGCCTATCCGGTTTGTTTTTCTTTAAAATCGATTATATTCAGTCTGTCGCAATTAGTGGAATGATTGTTGTGATTATGAGTATTGTATTCTCGCTCACACTTCTTCCAGCGTTATTATCATTAATTGGTAAACGAATATTAAAAAAGAATCAAGTAGCACATACGCCGGCAAAGGCATGGCGTACATTTGCACAATTTGTAATGAAACATCCAATTGCGATGATTATTGTTGTTACAACATTTATTGTGATTTGTTTATTACCATTACGTACAGCTAATTTACAGTTCCCTGACGTAGAAGCTTTACCTAAACAAAGTGATACAAGAATTGCATATGAGAAGTACGAAGAGGCATTTAATAAAACTGCAAAAACACATGCTGATGTTACGTTAGTGGTAGAGACGAAAAAAGATATGAAAGAAAAAGAAAGTTTACAAAAGGTAGAAGAAGTCGTTCAAAAGTTAAAAGATGATAAGAAAGTATATGAAGTAAGAAGTTTATACGACAGTTTAAATGGAATGAAATCAGAGCAAGTTGCGGGGATGTTACAGTCGCCAGAAGCTGCTAAAATAGCTCCGGTATTTGAATCGTATACGAAAGGAAATAAGACAACAATCGAAGTCTTTTTACATACAAAACCACGTATAGAAATTGCGAAACAGTGGGTGCGTGATTTTAAACAAAATTATAAAGAAACGAACGTTACATATTATCTAGGCGGAATGACGACGTTCCAACAAGAGTTAGAAGATGAAATTAAAGATAAAGTTGCAATTGGTATGTCTGTTATATTTGGATCGACTTTTGTTATATTATTATTTGCATTTCGATCTATACTCATTCCAATTAAGGCGATTATTATGAATATACTTAGTTTAAGCGCAACAATTGGAATTGTTGTTTGGTTATTCGAAGGTGGTCATTTTGGTTTAGAAGCAAGTCCAGTTCTATTTGTTTTACCAATTTTCATTTTCGGCCTCGTCTTTGGGCTTAGCATGGATTATGAAGTCTTTCTTATTTCGCGTATCCATGAACTGTATGAAGAAACAGGGGATAACGATCAGGCGACGTTAGAAGGACTTGTTTCAACAAGTAGAATTATTACGTCAGCCGCTTTAATTATGATTGTTGTAACTGGTGCGTTTGCTTTTACTGATATTTTACCAGTACGACAAATGGGGCTTGGCGTTGCATTAGCGATATTTCTTGATGCAACAATTATTCGTCTTATGCTCGTACCAAGTTTAATGAAATTGTTTGGAGACTGGAACTGGTGGTTACCATTTCGAAAGAAAAAAGAAAAATCATCGTAAAAAATACTCATCTTATAGATGAGTATTTTTTTATGAATAGCAAGACCTACATTTTGCAAATAGTATGTGATAAGAACATTACATATAAGTAGGTGAAGGCAATGTTTCGTTATTTTAAATTTAAGCTAAATGATACAGTACAGTTTGCAGAAAACGATGGGCATATGTATCGCATTGTCGGTTATCGGTTAGAAAAAGGATTTTATCCAAAAGATGAATGGACTCATATTATTTATGAATTGCTTAGAGATTTTGATGGGTATACGATGGATGCGGAAGAAGAGGAACTTGTAAAGGTCATTCAAGTAGAGGATGAGTATTACAAAATACAAGAAGTATCGGGCTATCGTTATCCGGTAAAAATGAAGCAAAAACAACAAGTGATGAAAGTAGAAAAGATGGATGACTTATTAGATACGTATAACGATTATAAGAGGTTGGCGGATTTCTTTAAAGATTTATCATATGAACAAAAAGCGGAAGAAGTGTTGCAGGAAATGAGAAGGCGTAGAGCATGAGGGGCAGTCTATTATAAGACTGTCCTCTATTTTTGACGGTGCATCAAATTGTATTTTCCGTTACAATGAGAGAATCAATAGAAATAAGGTGATACAGTATGGAAACGAAGAAGAAGGGCGAATGGTGCGAAATGACTGTGCCAGCGAAATGGAATGGTATAAGCATTGAGTCGTTATTAAAAATAGAATGGGAAATACCGAAAAAGTTGTTACATCAGCTTCGTATGGAAAAAGGTGTTACCGTTAATGGGGAACAGAGAAGATGGAATGAGCTTTTAAAAGAAGGCGATAAGTTGCAAGTTCATATGTTTATGGAGGAAGAATACGATGTAGAGCCTGAATATGGTGAATTACATGTAGTATATGAAGACGATCATGTACTCATTGTAAATAAGCCTGAGAAGATGGATACGCATCCTTCTGAAAAAGGCGGGATGGGAACACTTGCAAACCTTGTTGCCTTTCATTTTCAAATGCAAGGTTTAGAGACGAAGGTTCGTCATATTCATCGGTTAGATAAAGATACGACAGGTGGTGTCGTGTTTGCGAAGCATAGAATTGCTGGTGCAATTATGGATCGTTTATTAATGGAACGAAAAATTAAAAGAACATATGCGGCTCTTGTAGAAGGCAAGGTGAAAAAAAAGCAAGGAACAATTGATGCGGCTATCGGAAGAGATCGCCATCATGCGACGAGACGACGTGTTTCTCCAAAGGGAGATCAAGCAATTACCTATTATAAAGTAGAGGAGTATTTTAAAAAACAAAATGTTACGCTCGTAACGTTACAATTGGAAACTGGTAGAACCCATCAAATTCGTGTTCATATGAGCTATAATGGTAATCCGTTAGTTGGGGATGTATTATATGGTGGAGAAACGAAATATATGTCTAGGCAAGCGTTACATGCAATGACGATAAACTTTTTACATCCAATTACGAAAGAAGAGATTGAAGTGGATGTACCATTTCCTACAAAATTAAATGATACAATGAAAGAATTTCAAAGAGTGAATGCGTAAAGTGTAAGTTTAAAGTTGAGAAAAGTAGATTTTTGCAGGAATTTCTCTAAAAGAAGCGAAGCCGTTAAGAGAAAAGAGGGGTGAGAATCACTTGATCAAATATAAATATATACTAGGAATATTTTTCGCTTGTCTTTTAGTTACTCTATGTCTCTATCCATATTTACAAGAGCATTTGGCGGTACATTGGGATGTAAATGGTCGGCCAAACGAGTTTATGAGTAAACAAGTTGTTATAGCACTTATTCCTTGTCTTATTATTTTCTTACATGGATTGATGTATATTATTTCACATAATATATATAAGTTTAATGAAGACGAGCATGTCATTATAAGTGGATTTCTAAAGACGATTACTTTATTTATGTTGTTTATCCATATGCTCATTCTCTTTATTAATTTTGGAAGCATGATATCCTTTCAAACAGGACTAACAATAGGGATTAGTATGTTTCTTTTTATGCTTAGTAAGGCGTTTAAAAAAGTTCAGAGTACGGAAAAAGACCCAATCAAATTAAAAAAGATCCGTTTAGTGAGTAGACGGATTTTTCAAGTGATGGCATGTAGTATATTGTTTTCATTGTTTTTGAACTTGAAATGGGGATTTTATGTGTTACTTAGCGTAATAAGTGGTGGTTCTATTTTGTTTATGTTCTACGCTTTATACTCATACATAATAGAAAGTTATGAAACGTAAAAAAGAGTCTTCTCATTATGAGAAGACTCTTTTAATCTATTTACTTCGTAATAAATTGTTGTGTCCAGTAGTTGCCGCTTTCTACATAGCCAACACCGATGTGAGTGAATCCATTATTTAAGATGTTTGCACGGTGTCCAGCACTGTTCATCCAAGCTTGTACTACTTCTTCAGGTGTACGTTGGCCTTGGGCGATGTTTTCACCTGCAGATGTATAAGAAATACCAAATTTCTTCATCATGTCAAACGGAGACCCGTATGTAGGGCTGTTATGATCAAAGTAGTTATTTTTTTGCATATCTTCAGATTTAATGCGTGCTACTTTGCTTAATTCAGTGTCGATTTTTAAAGCTGGTAAACCTTGTTTTGCACGCTCAGCGTTTGTTAATTCAACAACACGTTGTTCGAACTCGCTTAAAGATTTTGCTTCTTCAGCAGGCTTTTGCTCAGCTGGTTTTTGTTCAGCCGGTTTTTGCGTATTATTGTTTTCAGCAGGCTTTTGAGCTTCTGGTTTTTGAACTTCTTCAGCAGGCTTTTGCTCGGCAGGTTTTTGCTCAGCAGGCTTTTGAGTTTCTGGCTTAGCTGTCGGTTGCTCAGTTACAACATTTTCAGTAGGTTGTTGACCAGGAATAATGCAATTTGGTTGGAAGTTTCCTTGTTGCCATTGTGCTAATGACTCAACGCCCATAGATTGTAAGAATGCTTGTAATTCTTGTTGGCTCATTTGCTTCATCATCACTTTTGAATGCTGAATATTTTGAACCTTTATGTTAGATGGTTGTACTGTTGCAGCTTGTGCATCTAGAGAAGATACTCCTAAAGTAAGAGCCGTTGCAGCAGCTACAGATAATAAAACACGCTTTTTCATGATGTGTGTCCCCCTATATAAAGTTTTAATTTGTTTTCACACGATTTGTTTTTGACAGCCTGTCTGACTGACAAATTCATCGTAGCATAGATTTTGTGAGAAAAAAGATGGAAAAAAATTCATAGACTTAAAATTTACCTAATTTATCCTAAGAGGGGAAAAGGGGAAAAATAAGAGAAACATAGAGTATAAAAGGAATTTTCAGCATTTTTATACTTGGTTATAAGACGCGTTTTTTGGATAAATGTACCTATATTGAAAATGAAGAATCCTATTGTATCAATGGTTTGAGCGTTTTTTTGAGGAATATACTGGATTGATTTTTACAAAACTGTAATGTTTCTGTTGTTCTTTTTTATAATAAAGTAACATATTTTTAATGTTGTAGCGGACAAAAAAGCGGCTATCTCTTTACATAGACGAAGGAGATAGCCGTTTTCCTATTATTACGTATGTTACGAGTTATTACGAGTTGGTTTCAATTGCTTCTAATAATAAATCAACGATGTGAATTCCTCTCATTTTATGAGAAAGACCTTCTCGTTCAATGCCTAATTTCATTTGTAATAAACAACCTGGATTTGCAGTAACAATGGTTGCTGCTTCTGTTTCATGCACACGGTCCATTTTGTAATCTAGAAATTCCATAGATAGTTCTGAATGAACAATGTTATAAATACCAGCAGAACCACAGCAGCGATCCGCATCTTTCATTTCACGGTATGTTGCGCCTTGAATTGCTTCTAGTAACATACGAGGTTCTGAAGATGTTCGCATAACATTGCGTAAGTGACAAGAGTCTTGATACGTAATAACTTGCGGCGTGACTCGTAAGTCATTACGTTTATGGAAATCTAGTTCTACTAGAATAGCAGTAATATCTTTAATTTTAGAAACGAACTGCTTTGCACGTTCAGCCCACTGTGGATCATCTTTTAACAAGTAATCGTAGTCTACGAGGTAAGCTCCGCAACCACCAGCATTCGTAATAATATAGTCGATGTTTAAATCTTCGAATGCTTTTATATTGCGTTTTGCTAATTCCTTTGCCCCATTTTTCTCACCAGCATGTCCATGTAATGCCCCGCAGCAACTTTGTGTTTTCGGAATAACGATATCACAACCAGCTAACTGAAGCAGTTTCATCGTTGCGTTATTTGTTTCTAAAAACATTGTATCCATTAAACAACCTGTGAAGAATGCAACTTGTTTCTTCTTCGTACTTTCAGCAGGTAAAAATTCAGGGCGATCTTTCATTGCTTTCATTTTAGGGACCTTAGGCAAAACGAGATCCATTGTTGCAAGTGTTTCAGGGAATAACTTCATAATCCCTGTTTTATGTGTTAGCGTTTGTAAACCGGAACGTTGGTAAAATCCGATTAATCCTGTTAATGTTCTCATTCGATTTTGATGCGGGAAAAGTCCTTCAAAAACGACTTTACGAACAGCTCTCACTGGCATTGAAAACTTTTTGTTTTGATTTATAATATCACGAGCTTCTTCTAATAAATGTCCATAATTCACACCAGATGGACAAACAGGTTCACAAGCACGGCAGCCGAGGCAAACATTTAATGTGTTTTCAACATCTTCATCTGGCTCAATTAAGCCGTCAACGATCGCTTTCATTAATGCGATACGTCCACGCGGGGAATGTGATTCTTTATATCCAGATTGAATGTAAGTAGGGCAAGTTGGTAAGCAGAAACCGCATCGCATACAGTTTAGTAGTTCATCTTCACTTAATCGTTCTTTAAATTCCTTTTGAATGTTTTCTTTATTTAATGTTGTCATCGCTCAACCACCACTCTTTTACGAGTGTCCTTCGCGAACATCTTTCCTGGATTCATAATGTTATTTGGATCGAAGGCTTGTTTAATTCCTTGCATAGCAGCAATACCTTCTTTACCTAACTTCATTTCTAAATACGGAGCCTTCATCGCACCAACACCATGTTCACCAGTAATCGTGCCACCAAGTTCAATTGCTTTCGCAAATATTTCAGCAAAAGCTTGTTCAGCTCGGTGCATTTCTTCTTCGTTGCGAGCATCTGTCATACAAGTTGGGTGTAGGTTGCCATCGCCAGCATGGCCAAACGTACAAATAGGAATATTATATTTTTTGGCAATGGCATTAATAGCTTCAACCATCGGAGCAATCTGTGAGCGTGGTACCGTTGCATCTTCTAATATTGTAGTAGGTTTTAATCTTGCCAGTGCTGACAGTGCACTACGGCGAGCTGTTCGAAGCGCATCTGCTTCCGCTTCATCTTTTGCGACGCGAACATCAACTGCATTCATGGAACGACAAACGTTAGCCATTTTTTCAATATCTCGATTAACAACTTCAGGTGGACCGTCTTGTTCAATTAATAAAATTGCTTTTACGTCAGTTGGTAAACCGATTTGAGCAAACTCTTCTACTACTTCAATTGTCGGCTGGTCTAAAAACTCAAGTGTCGCTGGAATGATTTTATTTGCAATAATAGAAGAAACAGCACGTGCAGCTTCATTAATATCTTCATATAGTGCAAGCATCGTTTTCTTCGTTTCAGGCATAGGAACAAGTTTTAATATTGCTTCTGTTACGACGCCAAGTGTTCCTTCAGAACCGATAAATAAACGAGTTAAATCGTAACCAGCTACATCTTTTGCTAATTTACCACCAGTGCGAATCATATCACCATTTGGTAAGACAAGTTCAAGCCCCATCACATAATCACGTGTTACGCCATATTTTAATCCACGTAATCCACCCGAGTTTTCATTAATGTTACCGCCAATTGTAGAAATTTTCATTGAGCTTGGATCTGGTGGATAAAATAAACCTTTTTCTTCTACTGCTTTAATAATATCAAGCGTAATAACACCAGCTTGTACAGTAATTGTTAAATTTTCTTCATCAATTTCTAAAATGTTATTCATATGGCGGAAGATAAGGACGATACCGCCTTCAAGTGGACATGTCCCTGCGCAAAGATTTGTTCCAGACCCACGAACATATACAGGGATTTTGTGAGTGTTACATACTTTTAATACTTCAGCTACTTCATTTGTATTACGAGGAGCAATGACTGCATCAGGCATTGCTTGGAAGTTTGGAGTGGCATCATAACTATACGTTAAACGCCCCATATTGGATGTATCTACATTATCTTCGCCAACAATGGATACGAATGAATGAATAATTTGTTTTTCTAACATTGGAAATCCCCCTCAAACTGTTAACGTAATTAGTCATAATAAAAAACGTTGTCACAGTGCTTTCATTATAATGATAAAAAAGTCGGGGGATTCTTTCTATGTATAATCATCTGAAGATTAATCTATTTTATTATTCTTTTTTGTTTGATTATCTAATAAGAGGAGCGAGAAGTATAAAATGTTTAAGTCTTTGAATTGTTTCGGATCAAGTCCTGTATACTCCTCAATCTTTTTAAGTCTGTAATGCAATGTGTTAATGTGTATATGTAATTGCTGCGCTGTTTGTTTATAGGATTGGTTATAATCGATAAATAAACGTAAAGTGTGCATAAGCTCAGGTGATGATAGTAAGTTTTCGATGGTGCGCTTTAGAAACTGTTCCCGCGTTTCAGCAGAAATATCTTGTAAGCACATTTCTAAACGTAAATCCTCATTAAATACAATTTTTTTTGTTACAAGTGATACGGAAAGAGCTTGTAATGCTTGTTCGTACGATAAATTCATATTGCTTGGCGTAACGGATTGTCCAATCCCGATATATAAAGGAATAGAAAATAAAGTTTCACAGTCTTGTTTTAATCGTTTTAAAAATTGATATGTTTGCTCTTTAGAGCTCATCGCTGTAAATAAAATGAATCGATCATTTCCCCAGCGAACAAATAGATGCTCCTTTGTTAATAGATTGCGTACGTGTTGCCAAATCTTACGCTGAAGCATCGTGTCATTTTGATCGATAGAGAATAAAATAAGTTGTTTTTTCTTATGTAAATCAATACCAAGTGTTTTGGCACGATCGAGAAAGCTTGGAGACCAGTCTGTATTTTGGAGCCAATCAAAGACAAATGCTTCATAAGAACGGTGTTCAAGTTCTAGCTGTTCTAAAAAGTAGTTTTCGTGAATGAGTAGTTCGGTCATTTTACGTAATATTTCTCCGTATTGGGAAATGTTTTCAGGTTCGCCTGTAATTCCAATGACACCAATTACTTCGTCATGGAATAGTAAAGGGAGATTCATACCCGCTTTTACGCCATGCAAACGTCGTTCATCTTCTTTTGTAATAATGACAGTTTTCTTTTGTTTCGCACAGCGGAGTGCGCCTTCATGAAATTGACCGATTCTTTCTATATCTGTACTTGCGATAATAACGCCTTGTATATTAATGATAATAATATTTTCTTTAATTAGTCTGCGTACTTCTCGTACAATTTTATTTGCTAAATCAGGAAAAAGCATAATTGGCACACCTCAAATTCTATTTGTTGTACATTATATATGTAAATGAAGTAGGAAAGGGAAATTTCACACTTTCCACACATTTATTTGTTATTTTACAATTATAACGAAATCATCCGAAGATGGAGGGAATCTTTTGAGAAAGTCTGTTTTTCTTATTTGTTTTTTATTTCTATTAGTAGGGTGTCAAGGAAGTTCATATACACCAATTGCTAAAGATAAAAGTGTTATTATAACAACGAATATAAAAGAAGGCAGTATTAGTTTTGTCGATAAACAAACTAAAAAGTTAATTACGACATGGGAACTTAACGAGCCGATGGCAGGAACCCTACTACTTCCAAATGGTGAAGACATACTTGTATATGGTAAGCAGTTAGAGTACATGTATGTATATTCACTAGTCGAAGGAAGACAAGTGGAGAAATATAAAACTGGAAAAGGTATTGTAAATGTAATCGTATCCGAAGATAAAAAACAATTATTTGCTGCTGATCAAACTGCTCAAAAGGTAAGGTTCTTTACGATTAATGGAAAAGAGACAGGGAATGTTTCGACAGGAAAAGGACCGATAACGATGGTAGAGTACGATAACCAGTTATCTGTATTAAACTTTTATGATACGAAGCTAACGACAATTGATACAAAGAAAAAAGAAGTGATACAATCTTTTATGATTCCCCCAGCGTCAACGGGAGCAACAATTAGTCCAGATGGGAAAGAAATATGGATTGGCGGACATGGTGATGGAAATCAGGTGAATGAGAAAGTATTAGTGTATTCTTTGCAGAGCGGAGAAATGGTACGTTCTTTACACGCTCCATTTATGCCTGTGAATATTACGAAGGATCATAAGTACGTATATGCATTAAGTCATGGTTCGAATACACTTAGAAAGTTTGATGTTAGCACGTATAAAGAGGTGGCTTCTGTAGAAGTAGGATCGAACCCATTTGCATTTTTGAAGAGCGGAGCAGAAGGATATGTAGCCAGCTATGACAGTGATGAAGTGTGTGTCATAGATATGAAGAATTTGAAAATAAAACAAACAATTAAAGTCGGAAAAGGACCGTTTCAACTCATAGAGAGAGAAGGGAAGGACAATGAGTAAATATAGGGTGCTAGTTGTAGATGATGAAAGTGATATGAGGCAACTTGTTGGAATGTACTTAGATAATTTCGGATACGAGTGGGGAGAAGCTGAAAATGGAAAAGAGGCTTTAAAAAAATTAGAAACGGACCATTATGATTTCGTTGTACTAGATATTATGATGCCAGAGATGGATGGACTTTCAGTTTGTAAAGAAATTAGAAAAACGTCAGATGTACCAATTATATTTTTAACAGCAAAAGGTGAAGAGTGGAATAGGGTGAACGGCTTACGTATGGGAGCAGATGATTATATTGTAAAGCCATTTAGTCCTGGTGAATTAATTGCTCGTATGGAAGCTGTATTAAGACGCTATACAAAACAAGAGCAACAAGAGGAGATTCAGTTTGGACCGATTCTTATTAATGAAAAAAGTAGAAAGATTGAGGCCGATGGTGAGCCGATTTCTCTTACAGTAAAAGAGTTTGATTTACTCTATTTTCTTTGTCAACATACGGGACAAGTATTTAGTCGGGAACAATTGCTGGAAAAGGTATGGGGATATGATTATGCTGGAAGTACAAGAACGGTAGATACGCACGTGAAAACGATGCGTTTGAAACTTGGAGAAAGTGGAAACTACATTCAAACTGTTTGGGGTGTAGGCTATAAATTTGAGGTGTAACGTATGTTTACGATGGTACAGAAGCTTTGGTTGACAGTAGTATGTGCAGTATTTGTAACAGTTTCCTTTCTTTACTTTGTATCTTTATATTCGTATGAAAAACTATATGTTGATAATTTAAAAGATTCATTAGTAATGGAAGGGAAGCGTCTTGCTGCGCAATACGATAAGAGCGAAGGAATACCAACTTTTGAAGAGAAAGTAAGAGCGTTTGATCAAATATCTAGTTCAGATGTACTTTTCGTGTCTAATCCACGTGATTTAAGTGCATGTTTACCTTTTGATGTGCACCATCATTCTCTTATAAGTGAAGGGGATAGGCAAGCTTTATTAGATGGAAAAACTGTGACAAAGATAGGGTATGAGGAACATTTTGACCGTAATATTATGGGGGTTGTCATTCCTGTTTTAGAAAATAAAAAATTAGTTGGCATTGTATATTCTTATATTCCTTTAAAAAGTATAAAAGACTTAATATATGATATGGGCCTTATTTTAGCACCGTTAGCACTTGCTATTACTTTACTGACAATATGGATTGGTAGAAAAATTATTATTGCTATTACGAGACCACTTTCGCAAATGGAGCGAGTTGCCAATCATTTGGCTACGGGAGATTTCTCAGAACGAATTACAATTTCTTCTGAAGATGAAATTGGACGATTAGGTAAAGCATTTAATAAAATGGCAAATTCCTTAGAGACAGAAGACGTAAAGCGTAAGGAGTTTTTAGCTAACGTTTCGCATGAACTAAGAACACCACTTAGTTATATAAAAGGGTATAGCGAGGCTATTTTAGATGGTGTAGCGAAGGGGCCCCAACAGGAAAAAGTGACACAGCTCATTCATAAAGAAGCAGATCGTATGCAACGTCTCGTTCACGATTTATTAGATTTAGCACAATTAGAAGGGGAACATTTCCCTTTAAAGAAACAACCTATCGTTTTTTCACAACTAATTGAAGATGTGTTAGATACGTATGAGATTAAGTTTATAGAAAAGAAAATTCGTATTTCAACAAATTTAAATCCAGAAATCATTGTAATGATTGATGAGGATCGTATGCAACAAGTGCTTCATAACGTGTTAGATAATGCGATACGGTATACAAATCAAAACGGGGATATTATGATAACGCTTAGGCAGATAGATGATTACTGTGAATTGAACATAAAAGATACAGGAATCGGTATTGATACGGAGCATTTAGAAAACCTTGGTGAACGTTTTTACAGAGTTGATAAAGCGAGAAGTCGTCAACATGGTGGAACAGGTTTAGGCCTGGCAATTGTAAGACAAATTGTTCATATACATGAAGGACAGTGGCGAATTGAAAGTGAAAAAGGGAACGGCACGACGGTTAGTATTAAATTGAAAGTACAGGATGAGGAGAGCATGTTCTAATTTTTAGGGCATGCTCTTTTTTAGAAAACAGTTATATGTAAAAGTATTAATTAATATGTAATAAATATCGAAATTTTGACGATTTTATGAACAAAACATTTGTACTTCTTACCAATTCGTTCTAAAATGGTTATGATGCAAAGTTCTTATAAATCGTTTCAATTGTTGTTTGGAAGATACTGAGGTGATTTAACTGGAGTACAAATCTATTAAACCGAAAAAAATTTACGAAGAAGTATCTGAAGCTATTTTAACAATGATTAAAAATGGTACGTTAAAACCTGGTGACAAACTACTTCCTGTACATCAATTAGCTGAGCAGTTTCAAGTTGGCAGATCTGCTGTTCGTGAAGCGCTAAGTGCGCTAAGAGCGATGGGCTTAATTGAGATGAAACAAGGAGAAGGTACATATGTGAAGAATTTTGATTCTTCTTCATTAACAAAATCATTAAACAATAGATTATTGATGAAGAAAGAAGATATTTTGAATTTATTAGAAGTACGAAAGGTGCTTGAAGTGGGGGCAGTTCGAGCAGCTGCGGCAAAACGTACGGAAGATAATTTGCAAAATATGAAGCATTGGTTAGATGAAATGGCAAAGAGCATTGGAGATGAAAAGGCTGGCGAAAAAGCAGATTTTCAGTTCCATATGGGAATTGCGGAGTCTTCGCATAACAACATTTTGCTTGAACTCATGAATCATGTTTCAGAGATGATTGCTGAAACGATTGGTGAATCAAGACGCATTATTTTATATGGTGAACAAACAACATCAGAACGACTTATAGAAGAGCATCAAGTTATATATGATGCAGTGTTAAAGCAAGATGTAGAATTAGCGCAGCAAGCAATGCTAGATCATTTAACAAATGTAGAACATATTGTCACAGGTAGCAACGATATAAATTCTTAATTTAATCTTTTAAAAATCTAATTTTCTGATAAAATAGAGAGAGATTAAGTAAGCGTTTTCTTTAGAAGAGGGAGAGGATAGGCCATGGTTGAGCCTATTTCTTCTCTCCTTAGTCATCTGATGACCATATGTTTGTTGGTGGAGTTGTAAAAAGGGGGAGTAATAATTATGAAAGTTACTTTATTTGTTACTTGTTTAGTCGATATGTTTGAAACAAATGTCGGCAAAGCAACAGTTGAGGTGTTGGAGCGTTTAGGTTGTGAAATTGAATTTCCAGAAGCACAAGTTTGTTGCGGTCAGCCTGCTTATAATAGCGGCCATGTAGAAGCTGCAAAAGAAGCGATGAAACATATGATTGAAACTTTTGAAGATGCAGAATATATCGTTACGCCATCTGGTTCTTGTGCGACAATGTTTCATGAGTATCCGCATGTTTTTAAAGATGATCCGAAGTGGGCTAAACGTGCACAAAAAGTTGCTGATAAAACATATGAATTTACACAATTTATTGTAGACGTTTTAAAGGTTACTGATGTTGGTGCAAGTTTACCAGGG
Organism: Bacillus cereus group sp. Bc061; assembly: GCF_027715825.1. Lineage (NCBI taxonomy): Bacteria > Bacillati > Bacillota > Bacilli > Caryophanales > Bacillaceae > Bacillus > Bacillus cereus group sp. Bc061. The sequence continues at coordinate 55,833 of NZ_JAQFTZ010000004.1, read as the reverse complement.
ATTGCTACTATTCATAAATCATGTCATATGACACGTATGCTTGGAGTAACAGAGGCACCAGGAATTTTATTATCAAATGTAAAAGGGTTAACTGTGAGAGAGTTACCAAATGTGCAAAATTGTTGCGGGTTTGGGGGAACGTTTTCAGTGAAGATGACTCCAATTTCTGAGCAAATGGTAGATGAAAAGGTAGATAGTGCAATGGAAACAGGCGCTGATTATTTAATCGGTGCAGATTGTGGGTGTTTGTTAAACATTGGCGGACGTATTGAGCGTTTAGGAAAAGAAATAAAAGTAATGCATATTGCTGAGGTACTGAATAGTCGCTCATGAAGGGGGAACATAAGCTATGTCTATGAAAATCAGTGAGAAAAAATTTAATGATCGCGTTGGCGATGGAATTCAAGATTCGTTTATGCGCGGAGCAGTATCTTCTGCACAAACACGCTTATATACGAATCGTTTAAAAGCAGCAGATGAATTAGGAAACTGGGAAGAATGGCGTGAACTCGGTGAAGAAATTCGTCAACATACGTTAGAAAATCTTGATTATTACTTAATGCAGTTAAGTGAAAATGTATCCAAAAGAGGCGGACATGTGTACTTTGCGAAAACGAAAGAGGAAGCAGCAAAGTATATTCAAGACGTTGCAAAAAAGAAGCAGGCAAAAAAGGTAGTAAAATCAAAGTCAATGGTAACAGAAGAAATTAGTATGAACCATGCGCTTGAAGAAATCGGTTGTGAAGTGTTAGAAAGTGATCTAGGAGAGTATATTCTGCAAGTAGATAACGATCCACCTTCACATATTATTGCGCCTGCTCTTCATAAAAATAGAACGCAAATTCGTGACGTATTTAAAGAAAAGCTTGGCTATGAAAATTCTGATGATCCATACGAAATGACAAAGTTTGTTCGTAAACAACTTCGTGAAAAATTTATGGATGCTGAAATTGGTGTGACAGGTTGTAACTTCGCTGTTGCAAATACTGGCTCTCTTTGTTTAGTAACAAATGAAGGTAATGCCGACCTTGTTATGTCGATTCCAAAAACACAAATTGCGGTTATGGGTATGGAACGTATGGTTCCGACAATGGAAGAATTAGATGTTTTAGTTGGTTTACTATGTCGTAGTGCAGTAGGTCAAAAGTTAACAAGTTATGTAACGGTAGCGGGACCAATTCAAGAAGAGGAAGTAGATGGCCCAGAAGAATTCCACTTAGTTGTGGTTGATAATGGTCGTTCTCAAATTCTCGGATCTGAATTCCGTCAAGTTTTGCAATGTATTCGTTGTGCTGCTTGTGTGAACGTATGCCCTGTATATCGACATGTTGGTGGACATTCATACGGCTCTATATACTCAGGACCAATTGGGGCGGTATTAACACCACTTTTAGGTGGATATGATGATTACAAAGAGCTTCCTTATGCTTCTAGTTTATGCGGAGCGTGTACAGAAGCTTGTCCAGTAAAAATTCCATTGCATGATTTATTATTAAAACATCGTCAAGTTATCGTTGAGCAAGAAGGGCGTGCTCCACTTGCAGAAAAATTAGCAATGAAAATGTTTAGTATGGGTGCATCTTCAGCAGCTTTATATAAAATGGGATCAAAGATGGCGCCAGCAGCAATGAGTCCATTTACATCTGGTAACCGCGTATCAAAAGGTGTTGGGCCACTTAAAAACTGGACAGATATTCGTGAATTCCCGGCTCCAAGTAAAGAACGATTCCGTGATTGGTATAAAGATCATAAGAAAGGCGGGGACAAATAATGACAGGATTAATTCAAAACCGTGAGTCCTTTCTAGAAAATATTGCAAAAGAACTTGGACGCACGCGTAAAACGGATGGTGTAAAACGTCCAGTATGGAAAAACAATGTGAATAAAGAAACGTTAAAAAATTATTCACAAGAAGAATTGTTAGAAGTATTTAAAAATCAATGTACAAACATTCATACAACTGTTGTGGAAACGACAAATGACCGTTTACGTGAAGATATTCAAAAAGTAATCGTTGAAAACGGCGGGGGACCTATTATGTTATCGGCAGATGAACGTTTTGATTCTTATGGATTGACTTCTTTATTTAAAGAAGAACTTCCAAAGCAAAATGTTGAAGTGAACGTATGGGATCCTGAGAAAAAAGAAGAGAATATGCGTATCGCGGAAAGAACGAATATTGGAATTGCATTTAGTGATTATACTTTAGCCGAATCTGGTACGATCGTTGTACAAAGTCATAAAGGCCAAGGCCGTTCTTTACACTTTTTACCGACTGTATACCTTGCTATTATTCCACGTGAAACACTTGTACCTCGTATTACACAAGCAGTTGAGGATATGAACAAGCGTGTAGAAAATGGCGAGACAGTGGCATCTTGTATTAACTTTATTACAGGACCTAGTAACTCGGCAGATATAGAAATGAATCTTGTTGTCGGAGTACATGGACCATTAAAAGCAGTATATTTCATCGTATAAAATAGGGGAAAGCAGGCCAGAAAATGGCCTGCTTTTTTAATAGAATAGAGATAATATGAAGTAGAAGTTCTCTCCTTTTTTTGCTATGTTCTTCTGGAAAGGAGAGGAAGGGATGTTCACTTATGTATATGCATTGTTAGCGGGGATGGTGTTTGGTTCTTTTTTTATGGTAATTGCGATGAGAGTTCCGCTAGGGGAGTCTATCATAACCCCGCGTTCATATTGTCATTATTGTAAGTATGTGCTAAAGCCAAAAGAATTGATTCCAATCATTTCTTTTTGTATGCAAAGAGGGCGTTGTACGAATTGTAAGAGGAAAATTTCAATTTTGTACGTAGTATTTGAACTTGTAACTGGAATGATATGCCTTCTTACTGTATATATGATTGGGGTGGAACGAGAGCTTATTATCGTTTTATCACTTTTTTCGTTACTTCTTATTATTTCAGTTACAGATTACATATATATGTTAATTCCAAATCGTATTTTAGCTTGGTTTGCTTGTTTACTCATTTTAGAATGTGCTTTTATACCGTTAGTCACTTGGATAGATAGTATAGTTGGTAGTTGCGTTATATTCATTTTGTTATACTGCATGCAAAAGATATATCCAGAAGGGCTTGGGGGAGGGGATATAAAATTACTTTCATTACTTGGATTTATAGTGGGACTGAAAGGGATTTTTATCGTTTTATTTTTAGCATCTTGCTTTAGTCTTTGTTTCTTTGGAGCTGGTCTCGTATTAAAACGTATGAAAATGAGGACTCAAATACCGTTTGGTCCTTTTATTAGTCTTGGGGCAATATGTTACATGTTGGTCACGTATGCAAAATAGAGAGGGGATAGAAAATGAATGTATATATGGATGATCAAAGAAGTTGTCCGTACGGTTACGTGCTCGCAACTACAGTAGAATGTGCTTTGCAAATGGTACGAGATTATGAGGTGAATGTTCTTTCCCTTGATTTCAATATGGGATGGGGAGAAAAAAGTGGATTAGATTTTGTCGAAGCTTTTTGTAAAGAGGGTTTATATGTAAATGAAATACACTTTCATACGAATGATGTCATCGGTATGCATAAGATGAAACAGAGAATGAATAAGGGAAAGGAAGAAGGAGAGATTAATCCTAATCTTGTTGTTAAATATGTGGGGAGCTAAAAACTCCAAAGTAAAACTTTGGAGTTTTTAATGTTTCATATGCGCTTGCAACGGAATGATTTCTTCTTGTTGAGCTGCTCCTAATTCAGTTTCTTCTTGTTTCACGTCAGGTACTTTCTTTGTTAAGTAATGGTATACCATACCGACAAATACAGACCCACCAATAATGTTACCGATTGTAACTGGAATTAAGTTATGAATAGCACCTGCAAAAGAAATTGTCTCAGGATGCGGTGAAACTAAAGATAAAGCAAACAGTGATAAGTTTGCGATGCTATGCTCGTAACCAGATAAGAAGAATGTGAAAACGAGCATCATCATCATCATCATTTTTGCTGTATCACCTTTAACTTGAGAAGGTAAGAAACAAGCAAGACATACAAGCCAGTTACATAAAATTGCTTTAAAGAATAGTTGCATTGTAGGTGTATTCATTTTTCCTTCTACTACTTTATTCATGAAATGACCGTGATCAATTGCTTCAAAAATGCCAGTTGCGTAAAATAGTAAGGCAAAGAATAAAGCACCAGCTAAATTGCCTGCATAACAAGCAAACCAGTTACGAAGTGTATCAGATAGTGTTGTTTCTTTTCTTAATGTTGCTACAGTGAAGTACATTGTGTTTCCAGTAAACAATTCAGCACCACCATATATAATAAGTACGAGAGCAATTCCGAAAAACATAGAAGCAGCTAAATAAGTTGCTGGTGAATCTGCAATGTGAAAAAAGTTACCTAATTTAAAGCATAGAACAATAATAAAACCGATATAAATACCCGCAAGTGCTGCACGAATGAAATATTGCATCGGGTTTGTATCTAACATTTGTTTTTTGCTCTTAGCCAGTTTGACAACATAATCTAATCCTTGTTCTAGCATGAGTAATACGCTCCTTTAGTACATCATCTATAAATACTCCTTATATGAATAAAGTACATGGATTCTTTTATAGTTTCAATAAGTTTGTGCAATGTTTCACAAAAAGGACATACATATATTAAGAAAGCGTTTGCAAAATATAGTATAATAGAATTTTTTCTGGACATTGAGAGGGGGAAGGGCAAAAAGAAAAAGCACTGTAATTATAGCGCTTTTTCGTCTAAATTCTTTTCTACTTTTGTTTCTACTTCTTTTGAGAAGAACCAACCACCAGCTGCGATTCCAACTAATACAATCCAGAATGTAAGCTTCCATGGTGTAGATTCTGGGAATGAGTGCGGAATTACATTTAATGCAGGGTGTGCTAACGTATAAACTGCTAGTTTCACACCAACCCAACCTACAATTAAGAATGCCGCAGTTTCAAGTCCTGGTTTACGTTTTAAAATTTGTACGAAAGCAGTTGCCGCAAATCGCATAATGATTAATCCGATAAGTCCACCTACAAAGATAACAACGAATTGTCCAGTATCAAGACTACCAATTGTACCTAATCCTGTTTTTGGTAAAGTCATTGCTAATGCAACAGCAGCTAAAATAGAATCAACTGCGAAGGCGATATCTGCAACTTCAACTTTAAATACAGTCCACCAAAAGTTCTCTTGTTTTTTCTTTGCTTCTTTTTCTTCTGTTTCTTCATCTGTATTCTTTTTAACATACGTTTTAAATAAGTGATTACCAGCGATAAACATAAGGTAAATGGCACCGATTGCTTGCACTTGCCATACGTCGACTAGGAACGAAATCATAAATAACGATCCGAAACGGAAAACAAATGCCCCTGCTAATCCATAAAATAGTGCTTTCTTTCTTTTTTCTTCTGGTAAATGTTTTACCATAATTGCAAGAACAAGAGCGTTGTCAGCCGCTAAAATCCCCTCTAGTGCAATTAGGATGAGTAATACCCAACCATACTCCAATAATAATGATACATCCATGTACATTCTCCTCTCATTTCTATAAGTACTAAATAAGTGAAGAATTTCCCCACTATTTAGTTTCCCCATACTCCTGCCTATTAACTTTGGAAGAATTTGGTAATGAATGCAAAAAAGACCTCTGCCGTTAATAGGCAAAGGTCTTGCTAGACATATGTAATGAAAATGCCAACAAAGCCGGAAGAACTAAGTTCTACGTAATGACGACTTTGTTTCCAAGAAATATTCTTGGACGCTACTCCCCTTTGGAGATATGCTATTGTACTCTCATTATATGGATAATTTATACGGTTGTCAACCTGTTAAAATGTCTTCATTCGGATATTTTATTTTCCGGTTCTTTTTACGTGCAAATGAAAAAGCTAATGTTAAAGGCCCCATCTTCCCAAAAAACATCATAAAGATAATAATAGCTTTTCCAATCATCGTTAAGTGTGGTGTGAAATTCATACTGAGACCGACAGTCCCAAATGCTGAAAATACTTCGAAAGCACTCATCAATAGAGGAACTCGCTCAGTAATGCTTAAAATTAAAATAGCAAAAAAAATAAATGAAATAGAAATAATAGCGATGGTTAATGATTTGACAATGAGAGTATCTTTAATGGATTTTTTAAACACGACAATATCATCTTGCTCTTGTAAAAATTTAAATACCCCAAAAAACATGATTAAAAAGGTTGTTAATTTAATCCCACCGCCAGTTGAAGCACTACCGGCTCCGATAAACATTAGAAGCATCATTAATAAAAGGGAAGGCTTTGATAATGCGGAAATATCAACTGTATTAAAACCAGCAGTACGCGTTGAAATAGCTTGGAAATAAGCAGCCATGCCTTCTTCAAATGGAGTAAAGCCTCTCATAGAAAGAGAATTGTGAAACTCGAATATAAAAATAAAAACAGTCGCAATAATATTGATGATTAGAGTAGAAGAGAGCATAAGTTTTGAGTGTAATGTAAGGTTTTTAAAATTTTTCTTTCTTTTTATATCTACGATTACTGTAAAACCAATCCCACCTAAAATAATGAGGGAGGAAATGACGAGATTGACAAGAATGCTGTGAGAGTGGGACATTAAATTATCGCTCCAAACAGAAAAACCTGCATTGTTAAAAGCAGAGATGGAATGAAAAAAGCTATAATAGATCCCTTTAGCAATCCCATATTTCGGTACCCATTCAAAAGAAAGAATGAAAGCAGCGATACATTCGACTGTAAAAGAGAATAAAAATAATGCTTTGGCAAGACGAATGACACCGCCTATATTCGTTTGATTTAATGCTTGTTGCAGTAAAATTCGGTTTTGAAGGCCAATTTTTCTGCCAAGCATAATCGCAATTAAAACGGCAAAGCTCATAATGCCAAGTCCGCCCACTTGTATAAGTGTTAAAATGACACATTGGCCAAATAAGGTAAATACTTTCCCGGTGTCCACAACACCAAGCCCTGTAACCGTACAAGCAGAAACGGTTGTAAATAAAGCATCGAGCCATGAAATAGACGTCGTTGTAGCAATTGGCAATTTTAATAAGCATGTACCGATAATTGATAACATAATAAAAGACAAAGTAAGAACACGGGGAGGACTCATGCGAATGTTAATCCGTTTCATGTTACATATCGTTCCTTTCAGTTTGCTTTTACTAGTATGTGAAAAAGCACCATTATGTATGTTAAAAATAGAAAGAGGCAGAGAATATCTGCCTCTAAGCCATATGTTATATTGTTATCCACGTAATTGTTGTTGAGCTAAAGAAACAAGACGTTTTGTTACTTCACCGCCAACTGATCCGTTAGAACGTGATGCAGTATTAGACCCTAAGCTTACGCCGAATTCTTGTGCAATTTCATATTTAAATTGATCAAGTGCTTGTTCAGCACCTGGAACTAGTAATTTGTTTGTTTTTGCCATGATGATACACATCCTTATGAGTAATCCAGTTCAGCTAAGTATGTATCTGAACTGGTACCGTTATTTTATGTGGAACCGGCGTGCTCATACGCGGAAGTAATCGGTGTGATTAGAAGTTATTGGATAGAAAAAAGAGTAGCAATTTTTGCTACTCTTTTTTTAGTATTGTCGCTGTACCTTCCACGACAATATCATCCGATTGATTATATATATTTGTTTGCAACGTAATGATTTTTTTATCGTCACGTTTTTTAATGACCTCTGCCACAACGCGAAGTGTATCGCCGATTTTGACAGGAGCGCGGAATGAAACGTTTTGAGATAAATAAATCGTATTTTTACCCGGGAGTTTCGTTCCAAGGATGGTAGAAATAAAACTTGAAACGAGCATACCATGAGCAATACGTTCTTTAAACATTGTCGTTTTTGCAAAAGAATCTAAAATATGAATAGGATTCACATCTCCAGTCAATTTTGCAAAATTGATAACGTCCTCATCCGTAATCGTTTTTGTAAGTGATGCTTGATCACCGACTTGAATCTCATCATAACGAAGCTCCGGGACGGTTTGTGCTTCTTGAAATGGATTCATTTTGTCCTCCTTCTTTTCCATATCGAAAAATGCTAGCCATCTTGATGTAGTAGGAGGAAGAAAGAGTTTTGTTTGTGCTGCAGTTAGCTCCCACATTTTTCTTACTTGATGGAAGTAAATAGATTTTTTGAGTTTTCCTCGAACTTTTTTGCGAGTTCCAACTGTTTTGTCTTGAAATCTTCCAAAAAACCTTCTAACTGTTTTTGAGCCTCTTCACGTTGTAATTGTTGTTGTTCAATAAATTGCTTCGTTGTTTCTTCAAATTGACCGCTTGTTTGAGTAAGGATAGACAAAGATGTTTTTGTAGGAGAAACAGTTAGCTGTTGCATATGAGCAGAAAGCTCTTTCCATTTGTCTTGCCACTCATTAATTTGATCATTTAAGGAGTTTCCAGTTAATTGCTTCACGTAATCTGTATACTGATTATTGAATTGAGTAGTAAATTGTTGCAGTTCTTTTTCTAGTTCATCTACTCCTGATGTTAATTTATGCAAAGCATCTTGTTGTTGTTTTAATGTTTCTAAAGTAAGTTGCTCTAATTGTTTCCCAGCTGAAGAGAAAAGGGAAAGTGATTGAGACCAGTTTTTCCAAAATGCATCGACTAATTCGTATGGTTTAGTTTCCATTGTTTGACCCCCAAATGTTTTTTTACATATTGTGAACGCAGATTATTCTGCTGTATCACCAGGTGAAGATGAAGAATCTTTTTCATCCTTTTCTGGAGAAGTAGAAAATGGAAAGAATGCATTGGTGTATAACGTGAAAAACGTCCGCAACATATTTTGATAATGCTCAAAAGAAGTCGCACATGTTGTTAAATATTGCTCTCCATATTCAGTTAAAGAATAAATTCTTTTGGCTGGCCCTCCGTCGCTTGTGTCCCAAGTAGAAGAAATAAGGTTTTCTTTTTCTAATTTGCGTAGTGTTCTGTACACATTACCTTGGTCAACAGAAGAAAAGCCGATATCCATTAGCATTTGAATAAGTTTGTAACCATGAAGACTCCAGTCTTTAAGACAGAGAAGTAAGAAGGGAACTAAGAAGTTTTTTGGCATGGAGTTTGGTTGTTTTGCTTGGTTGTTCTCCAAACTTTCGCGTTGTTCTGGTTCATTATGTAGCATGATTGTGCATCACCTCATGAATCAGTTAGATGGAATTTTTTGCTTATAAGTGCAATTTACACCTATCTGTTTTTAAAGTCAATACATTTGTTAGAAAATAGAAAAAAATAAAATATAGACTTGAAGTTTTATTCAGAATATTAGAAAATAATGAATAGGTTGAATTGTTTCAAAAACGAAAAAGGGAGTGTAGGTAAAGTGATTGATCAAAAATTCGATCCACTACAAGCATGGAAAAATGCTTATGAACAAACCGAAACATTTTGGGGAAAAGCGCTCAATGAAACAATTAAAACAGAAGAATATTCTGCTTGGATGGGCAGCGTTCTAGATTTGAATTTGTTTTATCAAAAAGCATTAAATGATACGACAAAAAATTATTTAGAGCAGGTAAATGTGCCTACGAAAGAGGATATCGCTAGAGTGGCTACGCTTGTTATTAACTTAGAAAATAAAGTGGATAACATTGAGGAGTTTCTAGAAGATAAGGTAGAGTCAGTAGGACAAGCTCCTACATTAAAGCGCGATGTTACGAAAGTAAAACAAGATATTCGCACATTAGAAACGAAAGTTGATCAAATTTTAGAATTGCTAGAAAAGCAAAATGCAGTACTAGCAAAACTACAAGAACCTGTAAAAGAAGAAGTAAAACCTACGAATAAGCCAGAAAATAAAAAGTGATAATAGCGCTTGTTTATAACATATGAAAGAGAAAGGGAGAATCTCTTTTCTATGTATAAACAGCGAAACATAATTATATAGGGACTCCATAGTATGAGTACCAAAATGATTCATAATAGTCGTTCACAAATTCATTTAAGGGGGAAAAGAAATGGTTCAATTAAATGGCAAAGTAGCAATCGTAACAGGTGGGGCAAAAGGGATTGGAAAAGCAATCACAGTAGCGTTAGCACAAGAGGGCGCAAAAGTTGTTATTAACTATAACAGCAGTAAAGAAGCAGCTGAAAACTTAGTAAATGAACTAGGAAAAGAAGGACATGACGTTTATGCAGTTCAAGCAGATGTTTCTAAAGTAGAAGACGCAAACCGACTTGTAGAAGAAGCAGTGAATCATTTTGGTAAAGTTGATATTCTTGTTAATAATGCTGGTATTACAAGAGATCGTACATTCAAAAAGTTAAATCGTGAAGATTGGGAACGCGTAATTGACGTGAACTTAAGCAGTGTGTTTAATACGACAAGCGCGGTACTTCCATACATAACGGAAGCGGAAGAAGGTAGAATTATTAGCATTTCTTCTATTATTGGTCAAGCGGGTGGATTTGGACAAACAAACTACTCAGCAGCGAAAGCAGGTATGCTAGGATTTACAAAATCATTAGCATTAGAGCTTGCAAAAACAAATGTAACTGTAAACGCTATTTGCCCAGGGTTTATTGATACTGAAATGGTAGCAGAAGTACCAGAAGAAGTACGCCAAAAAATCGTTGCGAAAATCCCGAAAAAACGTTTTGGTCAAGCTGATGAAATTGCAAAAGGTGTAGTATACCTATGCCGTGACGGTGCTTATATCACAGGTCAGCAATTAAACATTAACGGCGGATTATATATGTAATGAAGTAAGAAAAAAGTGCATATCCATAGCAGGAATGCACTTCTTTTTTTAGAAGGAAATTGACCAAAAAGGAGATAGAAAAATGACTACATTCGCAACAGAATGGGAAAAGCAATTAGAGCTATACCCAGAAGAGTACCGAAAAGCATATCGCCGAGTGAAAAGGGCGAGTGAAATTTTATTACGTGAACCAGAGCCACAAGTAGGATTAACGCCGAAAGAGGTTATTTGGACGAAGAATAAGACGAAGCTTTATCGCTACATTCCAAAACAAGAAAAAACACAAAGAGTCCCAATTCTATTAATATATGCTCTTATTAATAAACCATATATTATGGATTTAACTCCTGGAAATAGTTTAGTGGAATATTTAGTGGACCGTGGTTTTGATGTGTATATGCTTGATTGGGGCACATTTGGTTTAGAAGATAGTCATTTGAAATTTGATGATTTTGTGTTTGATTATATTGCAAAAGCAGTGAAAAAAGTAATGCGAACTGCAAAATCGGACGAGATTTCTTTACTTGGTTATTGCATGGGGGGAACGCTAACTTCTATTTATGCGGCACTTCATCCGCACATGCCAATTCGTAACCTAATCTTTATGACAAGTCCTTTTGATTTCTCTGAAACAGGATTATATGGCCCTTTATTAGATGAGAAATACTTCAATCTAGATAAAGCGGTTGATACATTTGGAAATATTCCGCCAGAAATGATTGATTTCGGAAACAAAATGTTAAAACCAATTACGAACTTTGTTGGTCCATATGTTGCTTTAGTAGATCGTTCAGAGAATGAGCGCTTCGTTGAAAGCTGGAGGTTAGTTCAAAAGTGGGTTGGCGATGGCATTCCGTTCCCAGGTGAATCATACAGACAGTGGATTCGTGATTTTTATCAAAATAATAAATTGGTTAAGGGTGAACTTGTGATTCGCGGACAAAAGGTAGACCTTGCAAATATTAAGGCGAATGTCTTAAATATTTCAGGGAAACGTGATCATATCGCCCTGCCGTGCCAAGTAGAAGCGTTGCTAGATCATATTTCTAGCACAGATAAACAATATGTATGTTTACCAACGGGACATATGTCGATTGTTTACGGTGGAACAGCGGTAAAACAAACGTATCCGACGATTGGAGACTGGCTTGACGAGCGCTCTAAGTAAAAATAAAAAATCCAACTAGCATATGTTAGTTGGATTTTTTATGTAAAATAACAAAACATAGAAAGGAGAAATTTATATTTTAGGAGTATAATTATGAAGCTTATGATTGGTAAGTTGTTTTGGGATACAGGAGCTTCTATGCCTTGTTATCCATCGTTAGAAAATGATATGATATGTGATGTGCTTGTAGTTGGAAGTGGCGAAGCGGGTGCTCAAATAGCGTATTCGTTAGCGAAAATGGGAATGTGCGTTACACTTATTGAAAAAAATATGATTTCATGTGGCAGCACAGCTGCTAATACAGGGTTATTACAATTTCTTCATGATAAATCGTTAACCTCACTTATCCATACATTTGGCGAAGAAAAAGGGGTGCGAGCATATAAGCTTTGTTACGAAGCGTTACGAACAATGGAGAAAGTTGTACCGACTCTCGATATCGATCCCCAGTTTATTCCGCGAAACAGTTTATATTATGCAAGTAAAAGTGAAGATGTCTCATTTTTACAAGAGGAATACAAAACGTTACAGAATTATGAGTTTCCAGTTGAGTATTTTACAGCATCTGATATTAAGGAACGGTATCCTTTTACAAAACAAGCGGCATTATATACACACGGTGATGCTGAGGTAAATCCGTATTTATTAGCGCATAGCCTTTTGCATAAAGCAAATCAAATGGGTGCTACTATATATGAACATACAGAGGCCATACATATAAAAAAACGTCAAAATGATTTAATTTGTTATACGAAAACAGGAAATCAAATTGTAGCAAAGAATATTATTATGGCGACGGGTTATGAAGCACTTTTTGGAAAGAAAGAAAAAAATACAATAGTAGAAACTTCTTATGCAATTGTAACAAATGAAATAGATCAGTTTGAAGGTTGGTATGAGCGATCATTAATTTGGGAAACAGCACGGCCGTATTTATATTTTCGAACGTATAAAAACCGTATTATTGTAGGCGGATTAGATGAAGCAATGCAAATTCAAACAATCGGTGATACGAAATTATTGCATAAGCGTGATGTCCTTATTAACATTATAAAAGAGATGTTCCCGCAGTATAAAGATATACAGGCAGACTACTATTGGGCGGCAGCATTTGGCGGTAGTCATGATGGTCTCCCTATTTTAAAAGAAGATAATAAGATACATAATTTATTTTATGCATTGCCATATGGAGGTAATGGAACTGTGTATGGAATGGTATTTGCTAAAATATTTGAGCAGTTATTTACAAATAAAGAAAGTAAAGATTTTTCTTTATTTAATCGATAGAAAAAAGGTAGCGAAGTGATGGAATGAGAGATATAAAAAAGTTTTTACAAAAATTACGCCCTGTACAACTCATTGTTCTGTTTTATTTATTAGCGGTAGTTGTATCGGTGATATTGCTTAGTTTACCGTTTGTTACGAAGCCTGGTGTCAAATGGACATTTATAGATGCACTTTTTACATCGGTTAGTGCGGTAAGTGTTACGGGCCTGTCTGTTGTTACGATTTCAGATACATTTACTACGGCAGGAATTATTATTTTAGCCCTTATTTTACAATTGGGCGGCTTAGGAATTATGGCGTTAGGTACATTCGTTTGGATTATAACAGGAAAAAAGATTGGTTTGCAGAGAAGAAGACTCATTATGGCAGACCATAATCAAGGGAATTTATCAGGTCTTGTAGAATTGATGCGTTCTATTTTAATTGTAATTATTTCAATAGAGCTTATTGGAGCGATATTATTAGGTACAAGATTCTTACTTTACTTTCCAACTTGGCAAGAAGCTTATTTTCACGGTTTTTTTGCAGCTGTTAGTGCAACTACGAACGGCGGATTTGATTTAACAGGACAATCGCTAATTCCGTATAAAAAAGATTACATTGTTCAAATGATTCATATGTTACTTATTATTTTAGGAGCAATCGGCTTCCCTGTATTAATGGAAGTGAAACAATTCCTTAGTAAAAGGAGACAGCAACTATTTCGTTTTTCGCTATTTACAAAATTGACGACAACAACATTTTTTGCGCTCGTGGTCGTTGGAACGATTATGATTTTTTTACTAGAACGAAATCATTTTTTAGCAGGAAAGTCATGGCATGAAACAGTTTTCTATACACTATTCCAATCTGTGACGACGCGAAGCGGGGGACTTGCTACAATGGATATACTTGAATTGTCACAACCGACGCTTTTATTTATGAGTATATTAATGTTTATAGGAGCATCTCCAAGCTCGGTTGGGGGCGGGATACGTACAACGACATTTGCTGTTAGTATATTGTCACTATACACTTTTGCAAGAGGCGGGAGAACGGTTAGAGTCTTCAAACGTCAGCTACATGAAGAGGACGTGCTGAAAGCATCTGTCGTTATGACAATGGGGATTTTATTATGTGCCACAGCACTATTTATTTTATCTATTACGGAAAATGTACCGCTTATGAGTTTAATTGTTGAAGTCTGTTCTGCTTTCGGGACGACAGGACTATCGACAGGTATTACGCCAGATTTAACAACTGTTGGTAAACTTGTACTCATTGTACTTATGTTTATCGGGCGTGTCGGTATTTTAACATTTATACTAGCTAGTGGCGGAAGAGAACAGCCACCTCGCTATAAATATCCGAAAGAGAGAATTATTATTGGATAGTATGAAACCATTCTACCTAACATAGGTAGAATGGTTTTTTAGTCATTAATGCCAAATTGCGGATGCATAAAAGTATCCTTCTTATTATCTCCTTCTTTTTTTAGTAACTCTTGATTTTCTTCTGAAATCCAACCAATATCATTTGTAGGATGGATCCATTCTTCTCCAGCCATAATGGCAGGATCTACATCATCACTCCAATTGTGAAGTGGACTGTTCTCGGAATCATATTTACTGTCTCCGATTACGACGTCATATTGATTTATGAAAGGTTGTTGCATCTTCTTTCCTGTTCCTTTAAAAGATGGGAAATTCATTTGATGCGGGAGCGTTTCATCTAAAATGGGTGACTGGATTTTATCTTTCTTCTTCAAAATAAGAGCTCCTTTTTATTATGATTTCTTCATATGTAGTATTTCCATCTAACAGTTCTTATGTACTTGTTAACACTTGCCAGTAATAATTATTTTAGCTCGCTTCAAACTAGAGTAGAAAGTGAATTTTTGAGAGCAGGTGAATGTATTGGTAAAAAGAAAAGTGAAACAAAATGCGGCAATCAACAATAATAAAACTCCGAAAGAAAGCTTACCAGATGCAGAATTTGCATTAGAGTATGAAGGAGAAAATAGCGCGAAGTATGCAAATCGTAATTCAAAAAAAGGTAAACAAAAGTGAGGCGTTTTTTACAAACGCCTCATTTTTTTGTGGGATTATAAAGGTTTTTTTAATTATTTGTAAATTTAGTGTTCATTATTAGCAGAAAAATGCGAAAAAACATAGAAGTAGCAACGTATTACACAAAAACAAACAACAAACAAAAGATTAATGTTGGTTTAATACTGCTTTTACACTAGTTGTTTATATTTGAGTTGTACATAAGATTTGTAAAAGGAGAGAGAGACAGTGAAAAAAACAATCTTTAAAGCTGTAGCAACTGGAATGGTATTTTCGTTATTAATGGGGTGTGGTGCAAAGAAAGAAGAAAGTGCTGGGGCAAAAGTAAAAGATGATAAATTATCTGGATCATTAACTGTTTACACAGCAATTGAAGAAGAACTTGTACCAATTTATCTTGATTCTTTTAAAAAGAAATATCCAGATGTGAAGCTGAATATTGTTCGTGATTCAACTGGAGTTATTACAGCAAAATTGCTAGCTGAAGGAAAAAATACACAAGCAGATGTTGTATGGGGAACTGCAGCTTCAAGTCTATTAGCTTTAGATAAAAAAGATATGTTAAAAGGATACTCTCCAAAAGGAGCGGATCGCGTTTTACCGCAATTTAAAGATGATAAACAACCAGAAAAATGGGTAGGAAATACTGCATTTATGACGGGGATTGCTATAAATAAAGAAGAATTAAAGAAGAAAAATTTACCGATGCCAGAATCATACGAAGACTTAACGAAACCAGAGTATAAAGGAACGCTTGTTATGCCGCATCCAGCATCTTCTGGAACAGGATTTTTAACAGTTTCTGCATGGTTACAAATTATGGGTGAAGATAAAGGCTGGGATTACATGAAGAAACTTCATGATAATATGGCAACTTATACTCATTCAGGTTCAAAACCAGCGAAATTAGCGGGGGCGGGTGAATATCCAGTTGGTGTATCGATGGTTTATAGTGCTTTGAAAGAGAAACAAAAAGGTGCACCAGTTGAAGTTGTATTGCCAAAAGAAGGATTAGGTTGGGAAGTAGAAGCGAACGCACTTATTAAAAAAGATAATGAAAAAAATGAAAAATTAGCGCAAGCATTTTTAGATTGGGCAATTACTGATGATGTAATGAAGTTATACTTCGAGAAAAATGGATTTGCGACAATTAAAAATGATTATAAACTTCCAGATGGATTCCCTAAAGATGTGACGGAAAAATTATACAAAAAGAATGACTTTAAGTGGGCAGCAGAAAATCGCGACAAAATTTTAGAAAAATGGGAAAAAGAGTTTGGCCAAAAAGCAGAACCGAAAAAGTAAGTGAGTGGGAGAGAGAAAAAATGAGCGAATATTTATCAATTCAACACATTCAAAAACAGTTTGATGCATTTACAGCGTTAAAAGATATTTCTTTTACTGTGAAAAAAAATGAGTTTGTATGTTTATTAGGCCCAAGTGGCTGTGGGAAAACAACATTGCTTCGAATTTTAGCAGGGCTAGAAGAGGCGACAACAGGCAGTATAGCTGTGAATGGAAAAGATATTACAGCATTACCTCCTGGAAAGAGAAATTTCGGAATGGTGTTTCAATCATATGCATTATTTCCGAATTTAACAGCACTTGAAAACATTGAATACGGCTTAAAGACGAAAAAGTATGGAAAAGCAGAAGTAAAAGAGAAGGCGCTATCGGCGTTAGAACTAGTTGATTTACTGAATGTAAAAGATAAATATCCTGCTCAAATGTCTGGTGGACAACAGCAGCGAGTAGCACTTGCACGTGCGCTCGCTCTGTCTCCGGATATTTTGTTACTCGATGAGCCGTTATCTGCTTTAGATGCAAAAGTACGTGAAAAGTTACGTAGAGAAATGCGTGATTTGCAAGAAAAAGTAGGAGTAACAACTATTATGGTCACGCATGATCAAGAAGAGGCATTAACGATGGCTGATAAAATTGTTGTAATGAATCATGCGGAAATTATGCAGATTGGAACACCAGAGGAGATTTATCAAAGACCAGCCAATCCGTTTGTGGCAGATTTTATTGGTTCTATTAATTTCTTTTCGAAAAATAATGAAGAACATGCAATTCGTCCTGAACATGTAACGATTGTACAAAATGATGGTATTAAAACGGTTGTGGAAAGTATGGAATTTCGTGGATCTGTATACCGGACAGAAGTGCGAGTTATAGATGAAAAAACACATCTATATAATGAGAAAATCGTTGTAGATATATTGGCATCAGAAGTAGAAAAAACAGCTATTAGGAAAGGAAATCCGATTCAAATCTCTTTCTCAGAAAATCATATGTTGTCATATGGAAAGAAGGTTGTTGTATAGATGGAGATGTTAGAAGACTTAAAGGTAGAAAGTACGAAAAAAAAGATTAAGAGACGTATCGGTAAAGAAGAATGGATACAAAGACTATTAATTATTGGTATGATTCTTGCTTTTTTGATTATGCTTGTATTACCACTATTACAATTGTTTACACAAGCTTTTTATGATAAAGATGGAGCTTTCATTGGTGTTGCGAATTTCAGTAAATATTTCACAACCCCAACATTAGTTCAATCATTACAAAATACGATATGGATTTCGGGCGCGACAACAATTATTGCAGTGACACTTGCTTTCGCTTACGCCTATGCGATCGCTCGTACGAATGTATTTGGAAAGCGTGTATTTCAATATGTCGCGTTGTTACCATTATTCGCACCAACGATGATGCATGGTATCGCACTGACATATTTATTTGGTAATCAAGGATTAGTAACGAAAGGGATGTTTGGTTTATTTGAAGGTATACAAATCCCTTTATATGGACCAGTAGGAATTGTAATGGCTGAAGTCATGTATACATTTCCGCAAGCATTTCTTATATTATTAATTGCTTTCCAAGGTTCTGATTATCGTTTATATGAAGCTTCTAATATGTTGGGAGCGAGTAAAACAAAGCAATTTCTCACTGTTACTTTACCTAGTGTAAAGTATGGATTAATTAGTGCGATGTTTGTTGTGTTTACACTTAGTTTTACTGATTTTGGCGCACCAAAAATTGTTGGTGGGCAATATAATGTACTTGCTACTGATGTATACAAACAAGTAATTGGACAACAAAATATGCCGATGGGTGCAACTGTCGGAATGATCTTATTAATTCCAGCTATATTTGCATTTGCAGTTGATCGCATTACGCAAAGAAAGCAGGCAAATTTCTTATCTTCCAAAGCAGTGCCATATAGAATAACGGCTAATAAGAAAAGAGATGTAGTCTCATTCATATATTGTAGTGTGATTACACTTATGATTATTCTTTTATTTGTGGCGGTTGGTATTGCTGCAAGTGTGAAAGTATGGCCATATAATATGAGTTTTACATTTGAGCATTTTAATTTTTCGAGTTTAACAGGGGATGGACTTGAAGCATTTAAAAATAGTGTGATTGTCTCAGCAGTTACAGCAGTTATTGGGGCAATTTTAACATTTATGTTCGCATATGCGATTGAGAAAATAGATCAGCTAAAGTTTTTCCGAAAAACAGGCTACTTTTTCTCGATTGTCCCTTTAGCAATCCCAGGTTTAGTACTTGGATTGGGATACGTCTTTTTCTTTAGTCAACCAACGATTCAAATACTTGGACTTTCAGTAACGAATCCGTTTCATTCTTTATACGGAACAATTGCTGTGCTAGTACTAGTAAACATCATTCATTTTTATTCTGTAACATTCGTTACCGCAACGACTGCTTTAAAGAAATTAGACCGAGAGTTTGAGCTTGTTTCGCAGTCGATGGGCATTCCGTTTTATAAAACATTCTTTAGAGTAACAGTACCGATGTGTTTACCAGCAATTTTAGAAATGGTCATGTACTATTTCGTCAATTCGATGGTAACTGTGTCAGCGGTTGTATTCTTATACGCAGCTGATTTTAAACTAGCTGCCGTATCAATCGTAAATATGGATGATGCAGGAAATGTAGCGCCAGCAGCTGCAATGAGTGTACTTATTGTTGTTACAAATATTGTAGTAAGAGTTGTATATGAATGGGGAACGAAAGCACTTCGTAACCGAACGTCACAATGGCAAAAAAGATAAGTGAGAAGGGTGATGGATTGAATGAAAATAGAAGCAGTTATTTTTGATTGGGCAGGTACGACAGTTGATTACGGATGTTTTGCACCACTGGAAGTATTCATAAAAATTTTTCGTAAACGTGGTGTTAAAATTACAGATGAAGAAGCCCGGAAACCGATGGGATTATTAAAGATCGATCATGTAAGGGCACTAACAGAAATGCCTCGTATTGCGAATGAGTGGGAGCGTGTTTTCGGACATTTACCAACAGAAGCAGACATTCACGAGATGTATGAAGAGTTTGAAGAAATACTCTTTACTATTTTGCCACACTATGCCACGCCAATTGATGGGGTGAAAGAAGTGGTTGCTTCATTACGTAAAAGAGGCCTTAAAATTGGCTCAACAACTGGTTATACGAGAGAAATGATGGACATCGTTGCAAAAGAAGCAGAAATACAAGGATATAAACCTGATGTTCTTGTGACGCCAGATGATGTTTCAGCAGGCCGTCCGTACCCTTGGATGTGTTATAAAAATGCGATGGAACTTGGTGTGTATCCGATGAATCATATGATAAAAGTCGGGGACACAGTGTCAGATATGAAAGAGGGCAGAAATGCTGGTATGTGGACTGTGGGTGTAATTCTCGGTAGTAGTGAGCTCGGCTTAAGCGAGTGGGCAGCTGAAACTATGGATCCGGTAGAACTTCGTGAAAAAATGGAAGTAGTTCGAAAGCGTTTCGTTGAAAACGGGGCTCATTTTACAATTGAAACGATGCAGGGACTCGAAAACGTAATTGAACAAATCGAGAAACAAGAATTTATTATTTCATAAAAGGGGAATAGGATCATGACTGAAAATCACTACTTATTATTAACGCCAGGACCATTAACGACAACAAAAACAGTAAAAGAAGTTATGCTATACGATTGGTGTACGTGGGATGTTGAATATAACATGATGGTGCAACAGGTAAGAGCTAAACTTGTATCGTTAGCAACGAAGGAAGAAGAGAGATATACAACAGTATTAATGCAAGGAAGCGGTACGTTTTCAGTTGAAGCAGTAATCGGTTCTGTCATTCCAAAAAACGGAAAGCTGCTTGTTTGTACAAATGGTGCGTATGGTAAGCGAATTGTACAAATGGCAGAGATGTTACATATAGATGTGGTGGTCAGTCAAACAGAAGAGTGGGAGCCTACTAATATTGTAGAAGTAGAAAAGATATTACAACAAGATAAAGAGATTACACATATTGCAGTTGTTCATTGTGAAACAACAACAGGTATTATCAATCCAATTGTAGATGTATGTAAATTAGGGAAGCAATACGGAAAAGTAACACTAGTTGATGCAATGAGTAGTTTTGGTGGTATTGAAATAGATATCGCTGAGTTGCAAATTGACTTTCTAATTAGTAGTGCGAATAAATGTATTCAAGGGGTTCCAGGGTTCGGATTTGTTATTGCAAAGCGCGATGAATTGTTGAAATGTAAAGGGCAGGCACGTTCATTATCTTTAGATTTATACGATCAATGGGAAACGATGGAAAATCAAAATGGAAAATGGCGTTTTACATCACCTACACATGTTGTACACGCTTTTTATCAAGCACTACTTGAATTAGAAGAAGAGGGCGGAGTAAAAGCACGTTACAATCGATATGATAACAATCAAAAACTATTAGTGAATCGAATGAGAGAAATCGGATTTAAGCCACTAGTAGATGAAAAATATCAATCGCCTATTATTACATCTTTCATTTATCCAGAAGAATGGTTTGATTTTGATCAATTATACAATGAATTAAAGCGTGATGGATTTGTTATATATCCAGGTAAAATTTCAAAAGTAGATACATTCCGCATTGGAAATATCGGTGATGTACATGAGGCAGATATTCATCGCTTAGTTGATAGTATCGCTAAAGGAGTTGTTATAGGTTGAAAGTATTTTGCTTAGGTGGAGCAGGTAAAATTTGTCGTGAAGCAATTTTAGATTTAGTGCAATTTTCATCTTTTGAGACGATTACAGTAGCAGATTTTAACGAAGAAGAGGGGCTTAAAGTAGTAGAATGGCTCAACGATCCTCGCGTTGATTTTGTGAAAGTAGATGTAACGAATCATGAGGATACGGTTGCAAAAATGAAGGGCTATGACATTGTAATGGATGGTACAACAATTAAGTTAAATGGATTATCTACTCGATGTATTGCAGAAGCAGGTTGTCACGGTGTGAATTTAAATGGATTTGGTGAAGAAAATGATTCGCATTCTATATTTGTTCAAAACGGAAAAACATGTTTACCTGGGTTTGGTATGACGCCAGGTGTAACGCAAATGATGGCGATGCATGCAGCAAATCAGTTACATACTGTAGAGTCAGTTCGTGTAAGTCATGGTTCGTATCGTCCTATTGCTTTTTCTGCATCCATTACAGAAACAACGACATATGAATATGATCCACATTTGCCATCGCGTACAGTGTATGAAGATGGTGAGTTTAAGCAAGTGCCTCCGTTTGCGCGTCCAAGAGAAATTGAATTACCGGCGCCTTATGGTAAGACAACGCAATATATCATACCGCATTCTGAAACGATTACGTTAGCAAAAGCATTAGAAAATAAAGGCGTTAAACTAATAGAGACGAGAGGAACTTGGCCAAAGCAAAATATGCAGCTCGTACGTGCATTGTATGATTACGGTATATTGCGTAATGATCCAGTTGAAATAAATGGAAAAGAAATCGGCATAATGGATTGTATTGCGAAGTATTTATTGCAATCGAAAGAAGGACAAGAAACAGAGATTTACGGTTATGCACTTCATGTAGAAGTAATAGGTATGAAAAATAATGAGAAACAAAGACGTGTATTATATCATACACACCCGTTATCTGATGGATCTGTTGTAGGATGGGAAAAATTAAGAGCTTATACGAGAAACGTCGGTATTCCATTTGGGATTGCTACAGAGCTAATCGCAAATGGGAATGTAAATAAAGTTGGTGTTGTGACACCCGAGGAAGCTTTTGTCAAACCACAAATTATTTTTGATGAACTAAAAAAGCGTGGTATTCATATTCACGAGGAAGTTTTCGTTGAAAAGGAAAGTTATAACTTTGTATAAGTAAGGCAGTGTATGAGGTAGAAATCAATGGGGTGAGGTTATGTCTGTAGTAGGTGAAGAAAGAAAGCGAACCATTCTTGAGAAGGTAGAGTTTAAAGGGAAGGTAAAAGTTTCAGAATTAGCGAGAGAGTTTGCTGTATCAACAGAGACGATTCGTCGTTATTTAGAAGAATTGGATCGTGAAAAGAAGTTGAAGAAAGTGTATGGTGGAGCCGTCCAACTTCCGGGAGCTGGAATAGAGGCACCAATGTTAGAACGAGAGATGCTACATATAGAAGAGAAGAAGCGAATTGGGTATAAAGCAGCAACATTTGTAGAAGATGGAGATGTGATTGCGATTGATGACGGAAGTACACCACTTCAAATGGTACCATATCTTGTACATCGCAAAAATTTAACGATTGTAACAAGTTCATTTCCAGTAGCGACACAATTAATTTCTTCTATTAATAAAAAGATGTTTCACGGTGAAGTTTTATTTATTGGTGGAAAAGTATCTCCAAAACATTCACGCGTATCAGGATCTATTTCGCAGCAAGTTATCCAGCAATTTCATTTTCATAAAGCATTTGTTTCGATTGATGGATTATTACCTGGTTTTGGAGTTTCTAGTTTTGAATTAGAAAAGGCGAAACTGTCAGAAGCGATGATGAAATTAGCAGAGAAAACATATATTTTATGTGATCATACAAAGGTAGGCGTAAAAGGAAATTACCGAATAGCAGCGTTTTCGCGCATTCAACATGTAATTTGTGATAAGAAAATGCCCTATAGTTTTGAAGAGGAAGTTAAAAGGCATAATATTCAATGGACAATTTGTTAAATACGTAGAACTCCCACCTGATTGTGAGGTGGGAGTTTTACTGCCTGCAAATAGCGGGATAAAAGATTTGTATTTATGCAAAAAAAGTGGACACATTTTTCCATCTCTTTCATATAATTTACCAATACAAAAAAAGTTGGTCGAAGGAAAGAAGGGGAAGTATGTCAGAACGGATATATAATAAACTTTTATTGTATGCAAATATTTTGCAAAAAATTGGTGTCATCAATGAGAAGGAGAAAAATGAAATTCTTCATACGATAGGTAAAAAAGCTCTTTGAATAAAGGGCTTTTATATTTTTTGCCTTTAAAAATATAAATTTAATGTAATATTCTCGTTGACATCGATAATGATATTCATTATCATTTATTTATGAGTAATTGATAATGTTTATCAATTATAAAGATTATATATGATAGGGGATATTATTTTGAAAAAAAATTATATGAAGGCGCTAGTAGTAGCGACAACATTAGCAATTCCATTTGCTGCATACTCTACTCCAGCGTTAGCAGCAATAAAAATTGAAGCAAACCAATCGGTAGCGGCAGCTAGTGAACGTACATACGATACTGAGATTAAAATATATAAGGATCAAAAAGACGAGCCATCTATGGTTTCTCAATATATAAAAGGTCCTAAAGTAACGATTGCGGATGGGAAAAAAATTGTAACTGTAACAATGCAAGATAGCGATTATTTTCAATACCTTAGAATAGAGGATAAAAACCAACCTGGCGTATTTCATGATGTGAAAGTTTTGTCAGAAGATAAGAGGAAGAATGGAACGAAAGTAGTTCAATTTGAAATTGGCGAGTTTGAGAAGAAGCACAATATGCAAATGCATATACTTATTCCGGCTATTGGATATGATCACAAATATCAAGTTCAATTTGAAATTAAAGATCCAACTGTAGGTGACAAAGAAACAGAGAAACGAGATGATAACTCTAATTCAGGCAATATGGAGACGGATCATCCAGTTGATAATCAAAATATGATAACAGATAATAAATTAAGAGAGCTTGTTAATAAAAAGGTATTTAATAGAAAAGATTTAAATACACCAATCACGAAAGAAGAGTTATTACAAGTAAAGGACTTGTTTTTAAATACGAATGAGATACTGGATTATAGTGCATTAAAATATATGCCAAATTTAAAATCTTTAACAGTTGCGAATGCGAAGATAAAAGATCCATCATTCTTTACGAGCTTAAAACAATTGAAACATTTAGCTTTACGTGGTAATGAATTTTCAGATGTAACACCACTTGTTAAGATGGATAATTTAGATTCTCTTGATTTAAGTAATAATAAAATTACGAACGTTGCACCACTAATTGAAATGAAAAATGTAAAAAGTTTATATTTATCAGGTAACCAAATAGAAGATGTAACAGCATTAGCGAAAATGGAACAACTAGATTACTTGAATTTAGCAAATAATAAAATTACGAATGTTGCGCCATTAAGCGCGTTGAAAAATGTAACATATTTAACTTTAGCAGGTAATCAAATTGAAGATATTAAACCGTTATATTCATTACCTTTAAAAGACTTAGTATTAACACGTAATAAAGTAAAAGATTTATCCGGTATTGAGCAAATGAAGCAATTAGAAGAATTGTGGATCGGGAAAAATGAAATAAAAGATGTTACTCCTCTAAGTAAGATGACCCAGTTAAAACAATTACACTTACCTAACAATGAGTTAAAGGATATTACTCCATTATCAAGTCTAGTAAACTTACAAAAGCTTGATTTAGAAGCGAATTATATTTCAGACTTAACACCAGCTAGCAATTTGAAAAAGTTAGTATTCTTAAGTTTTGTTGCAAATGAAATTCGTGATGTTCGACCAGTTATAGAACTAAGTAAAACAGCCTATATCAATGTTCAAAATCAAAAAGTATTTTTAGAGGAAACAGAAGTAAATAAAGAAGTAAAAGTACCTATATACGAGAAAGATGGTAAAATCTCTACAAAAGTTCGTTTAAAGAGCGAAGGTGGTACGTATAGTAATGATGCAGTTAAGTGGAGTACACCGGGTGAGAAAGTATATGAATTTGGTGTAAAAGATCCATTTGCGGATACAGGAATCTTCTTCACAGGATCTGTGATTCAAAATGTGGTAGAAAGTAAAGAAGATAACACTTCTAAAGAAGACAATAATTCTAAAGAAGATGAAAAAGTAGGAGTAGTAGAATTTAAAGATGTACCAAAAGGACATTGGTCAGAGGAAGCAATTCATTATTTAGCGAAAGAAAATATTTTTAAGGGATATGGAAATGGACAATTTGGATTTGGGGATCGTATTACTCGTGGACAAGTTGCGTCTTTAGTACAAAGGTATTTGAAATTAGAACATAAAGTAGAGCAGAAAGAGAGATTTACAGATACGAAAGGACATATGTTTGAGCAAGATATTGCTACAGTTGCGCAAGCTGGAATTATGCAAGGAGATGGTACTGGGGAGTTTCGTCCAGATGGAGTATTAACTCGATACGAAATGTCTGTAGTATTATATAAAGTATTTCAGCTAAAAGAAGATGAAAATAATAAAGTGAACTTTAATGATGTACCAACTGGTCATTGGGCAGAAGAATATGTGAAAGCGTTAGCGGACAATAACATATCAAAAGGTGATGGAAAAGGAAACTTTTTAGGTGATGATTTTGTAACACGTGAACAATATGCACAGTTCTTGTATAACGCAATAATGAAATAAAAGATGAGAAAATACGTTATTCTTTGATTGAAAAAGAATAACGTATTTTTTATGTATAAAATGAAATAGTCAATATACAGGAGTATAGACATATGAATAGCCCTTTTTAAAGAAGAGACGTGAAACTATATTGACAAAAAGGCGTTCTCATGTGATAATTCAATTAAATTTTTAGAATAATCAAAAAATACTCCTTTTACATAGAAAGGATTCGAACATTATATGAATATTACGCCGGGGGTGACGAAATGTTATTTTTTCTAAAGAAATGGAATGAATTAAAAGATGTGAAATCTGAACTAGCACTTCGTGATTGGTTTTATGGTACAAAAATTAGCTTATCACTTTGTACGTCAAAAGAGCCGTTAACTTTTTTAGTAAACGTTGAAGGAAGAGATAAAGGGTTATTTTCAGAAGAAGATTTTATTGTTGTAAACTGTATGTGTGAACCAGTATTTGAAAATGAAGAAAAACCAGCTGCGGAATCATTTATGCATGCAGATATTTATAAAAAAAGTAGTGCAGAATGTATTTTACAAGTACAGACTGTAGATAGTCATTTAATATCAGAGTTGTATGGAGAAAAAGGGGAAGTAACATTCGATAAACGTAGCGTGGAACGTGTTTTTGGAAAAGAAGGTATAACAGAAATGACAATTCCCATTGTAGAAGATGAGAAAAAATTCGCAGATTTATTAGAGAATAATGTGCCGAATTTTATTGAAGGTGGAGGAGTAGTTCTCGTTCATAATTATGGCATGATTGTGTGGGGAAAAACTCCAGAATACGCGAAAAAATGGTTGGAGGGTATAGAATATTTAATGAACTACCATGTAAAATTGTTAATGATAAAAGGTGCAAAGAGCTCTGTTATATGAAATGTTTGTGATGTCGTTACAAGTCAATAAGTAAATGAAAGCGTTTTAAAAATAATTTTACTCATAAAATATAGGTCTCCTTATTATATATAGATTACATGTTGACATGTAAGGAGGAACATATTTTGCGAGTTAAATATCATTTTCTGCCAAAACAGCAAGTAACATTTTGCAAAATGAACGATTCAGGTAAGAAGGCTCTGCAAATTATGAATGAAACGGGATTTCGAGCAATCCCTGTATTAGCAGAAGATGAAAAGAAATTCATGGGGATTATTTATAAAGTGGATCTTTTAGAAAAGAAGTGTAATGGTGGATTAGAGGAATTAAGTACGGAACATATGCTGGAAGATTCCACTGCATTTATTTTTGAAAAGGACTCTTTTTTCAGAGCATTTTATGTTATTCGTCGTTTGCCGTTTTTAGCTGTATTAAATGATTATAATGAATTTGTTGGCATCTTAACTCATTCCAATATATTTGATGTTATTGAGGATTCATTTGGTATGCGGACGGGTGGTTATATATTAACAATTGCAACACAAGATTGTAAGGGAACGATTAAAGAACTTGGGACATTGTTGAAAGCATTTCATATCGGTGGACTATTTACGCTAGATAACGGCGATCAATATATTCGCCGCGTTATTGTCAATATAACAGATGAGTTAAATGAAAAAAGATTAAAGCAATTAATCGAAAAAATAGAGAAAAAAGGATTCAGGGTGAGTCATGTAGATTATATTTAAGATGAAAAGGAAAGGGAGCAATTTGCTATATGCAGATTGCTCTCTTTTTTAGTTTGAGTCATGAATCTTATTTTGAAACAGGAGGCGGAGATAATGCTAAATCGGATAAAAAAATAAAATCTGCATGTTCACGAATTTTAGGAATAGAGGTTTCTATAACACGTGATGTAATTTCACCTGGAGGCCCAACATGTCCGATAGCTACCATAATCGGTTTTTCTTGAAGTTTTTTAATGAGTAATTGGGCTTGTTTTGAAATATGTGCCGCTGTGTACACGTCATCAAAAAATAATTGATTTTCAATAATGGGTACTCCTAATTCTTTCCCGATTTTTGGGACGACACTCTTAGGATTTGTTTTGCTATCTAAATAAAATAAACCGTGTTTTTTACAAGCTGCGAGTATAAGTCGTACAATTCTTTCGTCTGCAGTCACCTTTGATCCCATATGATTATTCATCCCAATTGCATGTGGTACTTCTTGAATCGCTTGTTCGAGTCGATTATTTATTTCTTCGTCGCTTAAATCAGTTGTAATTGCTTTTGGTCCAAGCCATTCTTTTTTACCTTTAATCGGTTCCATTGGCATATGTATAATAACTTCGTGTCCTTTCTTATGAGCCGCTATCGCATCTTCCTTTGTGGAAGGAAGAAAAGGCATAACAGCAACAGTTAGTGGAATAGGAAGTGATAACATTTTATCAGTTCCTTTCATATTATTGCCGAAGTCATCAATGACAATAGCTACTTTATTTGTATGGGCCTTAGCCTCAATAGGAAACAAGAAGGCTGGTAAAAACATAGTCAAAATAAGCAATGCAATCGTATATTTGCGCATATAACTATTTCCTTTCTATATTATCAATCACCATTATGGTTTGCGTTTTTATATAAATTAAACAAAAAATGTCGAAGAAAAGTATATGGAAAATAGGGAATCCGCTATTTAATTGGTGTTTGTAAAAAAAGGAGATAAAAAAATTGTCTATTATTGCGAATGTATTTACAAAGATAGAATAATTTGTAATAATTCTCAAAGTGAGGGTAAAGATTTGTAAATTACAGGGAGAAAATGTTTAATTTTCTGATTCTTCAAATTCAAATATGATAAGCAGTTAAAAGTTCAATGGAGAAGTGAAGTAGAGAGCATGGAAGTATAATAAGGGGGATATGAATGTTTACTGCAAAAAGGAAGTACACATTAGAAAAGCTTTCACGTGATATTCATATGAAACGTGAAGAGATGATTCAATTAGGTTTAACGAGTGGGTTAAATAGTACGGAGACGATTCAAGTTAGTCAAGAATTGGACAAGCTTATTTTACAGTACCAGTGTTATAAAGAAAAACAAACACCAAAATGGTTATCAATTATAAAGGTACCTATTTTTCAAATTGGGTATGAAGGGAAATCAAGTAATTTTTGGCGAATGCTTGTGGCTGGTTTTATGAAATAAGTATAATTACCCTTTAGGGATAAGGATAATTATACTATGTGTAACGGAATTTCGATATGAACTGTCGTTCCTTCGTTTTCTATACTGTTAATAAAAATATGCCCGTTGTACATCTCTATAATTCGTTTACATATGACAAGTCCAAGACCTGTTCCAGTATCTTTATTAGTAAAGAACGGATGAAAGAGGTGTTTTTGAATATGTTTTGGAATCCCTTTTCCAGTATCTATAATTTGCAATTGTGCGTGTGTTTCATTGTTTGTTACGAAAATAGTTAGTGTATCGCCAAAAGTCATAGCTTCAATTGCATTTTTTGTAATGTTTAAAACCACTTGTTTCATATGGTCTTTCGAGCATCGGATATGAACAGGACGGTCTGGCAAATGTAAATGGAATACAATATTATGTAGATTCGCCTCAGATTGAATAATTAATGCTACCTCATTTAGAATGGTTCTCACATCATATGTTTGTTCAATGATTGCAGTTGGCTTTCCCAGAATAAGAAATTCACTTACAATTTCATTAATTCGTTCTATTTCTTGTTCGATGATGGAAAAATAGAACTGATCTTGTTCATCTTTATATTTCTCTTTTAATAGAGCGACGAGCCCTTTAATTCCGGTAAGTGGATTACGGATTTCGTGGGCGGTACTGGCTGCAAAAGTTCCAACTAATTCAATTTTTTGTAGTTCATTTTGTTGTCTTTCTAGTTTTGTTTGTCGTTTTAACAACATATATTGAGCGAGTAAAAATAAAATTGACATTAAAAATAAAGTAGCTATACATTCTACGGCAACCCACTGGTTTAAAGTTTTTTGATGAATAGGTAACGGAGAAACAGAGACCTTCCAATCTAATCTTTGGAGTGGAGTAGTAAGCATATTAGAATGTGCATCACTTGTTTCGTTATTATCATCGGTTAGAAAAACTACATCATACTTATCAGTTACTTCAAAATGGTATTGTGGCTTAATGGCATTTAAAGATGATGAAATGTAGTCAAAGCGTAAACTTGCTAACAATAAGCCTGAGAGCTCCTTCTGTTTATTAAAAATGGGGGAAGCAATCATAATAGCTTGATGGCCAAGAACACGATCTGTAATGACGGATGATACAGTTGTTTTCTTAGTTTGTAAGGCGTTTTGAATATATTTACGATCTGAGACATCAACAGGTGGTCGGTCACCTTCCGATGCGATTGTAATGATACCTTCTGGTGTAGCGTAATATAGACCAGAAAAACGTGCATCGTTTCCATCTGTATCATGTACAATTTCTTTCATCCCATTAATATTTCCAGTCTCGGTTCCTACGACCTTTGCGAGCATTTCTAGGGCAGAAATTGCTTCGCCAAGGTGGTGATCTAAATAGTCTCTATATAAAAAGAGAACCGTATGGGCAACTTGTTTATTTTCTTGTTTCATTTTATACGAATGATATGAATAAAATGTAGCACCAATCCCTGTTGTTGGTAGGATAACAAGCAATATATATAAAACTATGCTGTGGAATTTGAATTTCAAATTTGGTACTCCTTCTTTTTTATTATCATTATATATAAACTATGTTAAAATTGTCATGTTTTTATTCAAGAATCATTCATAATATATTTGGGGAGAGATAATGAATGAGTGAATACTCATTCGGAATTTATATGAAGTACTATTTTGTTCTTTTTATTATTGAGAATTTAAGTGAAGGGTTGAAAGTTGTATGACATCAAATAATGAACGAGAAGATATTTCTCAATCTTTAAAAGTATTTATTGCATTATCTCGTGTACATCGTTCTGTTATGGATACGACAAATAAGTCTATACAAAGTAACGGTTTAAATCCAACTGAGTTTGCTGTATTAGAACTGCTATATCATAAAGGCGGTCAACCACTTCAGCAAATTGGTGAGCGTATTTTAATAGCTAGTGGCAGCATTACATATGTTGTAGATAAGTTAGAGAAAAAGGGACTAGTAAAGAGAATTCCATGCCCGAATGACCGACGTGTTATTTATGCACAATTAACTGAATCTGGAGAGAACTTTATTTCTTCTATTTTTCCAGGGCATGAGCAAGTTATTCATCAGTCTTTTGAAATGTTAACGAAAGAGGAAAAGGACGAATTACTGGATTTATTAAAAAAGATTGGAAAGTATGAAAAGTAATAATATGTTCCAAAGGAGCTTTGGATAAAGAAATCCAAAGCTTTTTTGTTTACATGTAATGATGACAGTATATGCCGTATTTTGTTGAAGAATAAGAGGAGATTTGGAAGTAAGTATTGAATTATAGTAAAGGATGCATTTAATGGAGAGGAGGCTCGTTCATGTCATTTAAAGACTATGAATATAAAAGGCCAAATATTGAAGAATTAAAAGAGAAGTTTACAGCTGCTTTAGAGAGGTTTGATAACGCAAAAACTGTAGAGGAACAAAAACAAGTCATTCATTCAATTAACGAAATTCGTAACGATTTTGGTACAATGGGGAATCTTTGTTACATTCGTCATTCTGTTGATACAACAGATGCTTTTTATAAGAAAGAGCAAGATTTCTTTGATGAATTCTCTCCAGTTGTACAAGGATATGGTACAAAGTATTATAATGCGTTAATTCATTCTCCATTCCGTGAAGAATTAGAAGCGTATTATGGGAAGCAATTATTTGCTCTTGCGGAGTGTGATTTAAAAACATATTCTGATGAAGTCGTGAAGGATTTACAATTAGAGAATAAATTGTCTTCACAATATACACAATTATTAGCATCTGCAAAAATTGATTTTGCAGGAGAAGAAAGAACTTTATCACAGCTTATTCCATTTATGCAAGGGAAAGAGAGAAGTGAACGTAAAGCAGCAAGTGAGGCGTATTACGGATTTTTAGCTGAGAATGAAGAAGAGTTAGATCGTATTTATGACGAGCTTGTTAAAGTGAGAACGAAAATCGCCAAATCTTTAGGTTTCAAAAACTTTGTTGAACTTGGATATGCAAGAATGTACCGTACAGATTATAATGCGGAAATGGTAGCAAATTATCGTCAGCAAGTGCTAGATTATATCGTTCCCGTTACAACGGAATTAAGAAAACGTCAACAAGCACGTATCGGTGTAGAGAAGTTAGCATATTACGACGAAAACTTTGAATTCCCTACAGGTAACCCAACTCCAAAAGGAGATGCGGATTGGATTGTTAATCATGGAAAAACGATGTATAAAGAGTTATCGGCTGAAACAGATGAATTTTTCAATTTCATGTTAGATAATGATTTATTAGATTTAGTTGCGAAAAAAGGAAAAGCTGGCGGTGGATATTGTACATATATTGAGAATTATAAAGCGCCGTTTATCTTCTCGAATTTTAACGGAACGTCTGGTGATATTGACGTATTAACACATGAAGCAGGCCATGCTTTCCAAGTATACGAAAGTCGTAAATTTGAAATTCCAGAATATAATTGGCCAACATATGAAGCGTGTGAAATTCACTCTATGAGTATGGAATTCTTCACATGGCCATGGATGAAGTTATTCTTTGAAGAAGATGCAGATAAATATTACTTCTCTCACTTAAGTTCAGCACTTCTGTTTTTACCGTATGGTGTATCTGTTGATGAATATCAACATTATGTATATGAAAACCCTGAAGCATCACCAGAAGATCGTAAGACAGCATGGCGTAATATAGAGAAAAAGTATTTACCGCATCGTGATTATGAAGATAATGATTATTTAGAGCGCGGTGGATTCTGGCAACGTCAAGGACATATTTATAGCTCGCCGTTCTACTATATTGACTACACGTTAGCACAAATTTGTGCACTGCAATTTTGGAAACGTGCAAGAGATAATAGACAAGAGGCGTGGGAAGATTATGTGAATCTGTGCCAACAAGGTGGAAGTAAATCATTCTTGGAATTAGTAGAAGTTGCCAATTTAACATCACCATTTACTGAAGGCTGTGTGAAAAGTGTTATTACAGAAATTGAAGCATGGCTACAAGCAATTGACGACACAAAATTGTAAAAAACATGCGCTTTTTTTCACATGTTTAACATCGACATAATGAGAAAATGATGAGATAATAAAAGAAAATTCAGAATACTAAAGAGGTGTTTCTAATAAGGAGCGCCTCTTTTCACCAACAAAAGGGGGGAAAGAAGTATGCTTCAATCTAATATGGATGTGAGTTTAGAAAGTTTAGTGAACTCATTACAGTCTACCCGAAGCACGCTATTGTCAGAAATTGAAATGTTAAATGATACAGAAGTGAATGTAAAGCCACGTCGTGATAAATGGAGTATTATTCAAATTTTGCATCACTTGCATTTAGTTGAACAATCTGTCACGTCTGCCCTTGTATATGCCTTACAAAAAAATGAAAGAAACACGACTCCATTTAAAGACCTCCAACTTACGCTGGATCGCACACATAAACGAGAAGCTCCTCAGCAAATGAAACCAACAGAAACGCTAATGAAAAAACAGCAAGGAATCCAATTACTAGAACATTCACGACAAGAACTATTACATGCGCTTCATAGCGTTATAGATGAAAAAGACCTATTTGAAAATGGGTTAAAGCATCCTGTTTTTAATGATCTGAATTTATATCAGTGGGTTCAATTTCTTGATTTGCATGAACAAAGACATCTTACGCAGTTAAAAGAAGCGAAACACGCAATTTTACAGCGATAATTAGGAAGAAGTGGGAGACCACTTCTTTTTCATATGTGCATAGTTTTTCTTCTTATTTTGGAATACTACAGAGAGAAAGAAAAGAAGGAGTTGAAAAGTATGTCCAATAAAAAGAAAGAAGAAGAGCGCGCTTGGAAAGCACGTAAAGAAAATCAAAAACCACATGGAAAAGTGAAAGCTTTTGCTGAATTAGTTGAAGGAACAGAAAAAACGTGATGAGTATTTCATCACGTTTTTTGTATGAGTGGAAAAGTTAATAAGAAAGTTGTACCTGTACCTTTTTCACTTATAATATCAATTTTTCCGTTCATAGCTTGCACAACACTGAATACGACCATCATTCCAAGACCAGTACCTTTTTCTTTTGTTGAATAGAAAGGGGATCCAAGACGTTTTACTTGTTCTTGATCCATACCAACTCCTGTATCTTTTATATATAATTGAATATGCTTATGATCAGGAACTAATGTGAAATAAAGATCACCGCCTTTTGGCATGGCCTCAATGCAGTTTTTTAAAATATTTAACAAACATTGATTTAGTTTTTGTTTTTCTCCCGCGATAAAAAAAGAAGTACTTTGCTTTATATAATGTGTACGCACATTTGTTAAATTAGCAAGCGGTGTAATTAACGATAATGCATGCAGTAGTTCTTCTTCTAACTGTAATGTTTGTTCTTTTTCAATACTTGGTTTTGCAAAGGTTAAATAATCTGTAAGAACGTGATTTGCTTGTTCGATTCCGTTGATGGCTATGTCAATATATAATTTTCGCTCTTGCTCAGTGCATGTACCTGACTGCAAAAGTTGTAAAAATCCTTTTGTTGAAGTTAACGGATTGCGAATCTCATGAGAGATGGACGCTGCCATTTCGCCAATTAAATGAAATTTTTCAGCATTCATAAGTTCGTTTTGGAGACGAACTTGAGTTTGTAATATGTGTAGTAAATATAAAATAAGAATCGTACCAAGTATCGTACATAACTCATACACAATAATATGTGGTATATAATCAGTCTTATTTGTAACCTTTGAAAGGAAGAAAGGTATCCAACTCAATCCGTATGTGAGACTGTATATAATAGCGAGTATTATTTTTATACGATTAGAAGTTCGATTGAAAAATTTATATGTAAATAGTAGAACAATAAATAGAAGGATAGAACCGATAAGCGATGGGAAAACACCTATTCCTCCTAATAAGAAGCGATATATATTTAATACAACTAATATTGATCCACCAGCAATAGGACCTCCGGTTAATGTACCGACAACTAATACGATATGACGCATATCAAATTGAAATCCATAATTTGTTTTTGCTGCGAAAGTGATACATAGTATAGTAACGAGGCAGCATAATACAATAAATATAGCTGAATTTAATTTAGGAGAGCGTTTCCCTTTTTGATTCCAAAATAAATGGTATACGAGCATTGTAACAAGGATGAATAATATATTTAGAAAGAGATAAATAATAAAGGATTTCAGTGGGATGCCTCCTCTCTTCTTATAGTAAATTAATCATACTATAAAATGAAAGAAATGAAATGAGAAATAGCGGAAAAATCAGAAATTTTTTCTGGTAGTATACAATATGTTACAATAAGCTTTGTCAATGAAAGAAGGAATTCCGTGCAATGCACGGGAGAGGTTCGCGAACTCCCTCTATAAAAAACTATGGAAACAACAATATCTTTAGGTATTGTTTTGTTTTTTTATTGTGACAGTTCAAGAACGTTCTTTCTTCTTATTCGTAGTAGAGAAGGAGAATGAGTGAAATGAAAAAAGAAAAGGCAGTTGTTGTTTTTAGTGGAGGACAAGATAGTACGACATGTTTATTTTGGGCAATGGAGCAGTTTGCAGAAGTAGAGGCTGTAACGTTTAATTACAATCAACGTCATAAGTTAGAAATTGATTGTGCAGCGGAAATTGCAAAAGAGCTAGGAATTAAACATACAGTACTAGATATGAGTCTATTAAATCAACTTGCTCCAAATGCGTTAACGAGAACGGATATGGAGATTACACATGAAGAAGGGGAATTACCATCGACGTTTGTAGATGGACGAAATTTACTATTCTTATCATTTGCTGCTGTATTAGCAAAACAAGTTGGAGCACGTCATATTGTAACGGGTGTATGTGAAACTGATTTTAGTGGTTATCCAGATTGCCGTGACGTGTTTGTGAAATCGTTAAACGTTACTTTAAATTTATCCATGGATTATCCGTTTGTGATTCATACACCACTTATGTGGATTGATAAAGCGGAAACATGGAAATTATCAGATGAACTTGGAGCATTCGAGTTTGTTCGAGAAAAAACATTAACATGTTATAACGGAATCATTGGTGATGGTTGCGGTGAATGTCCAGCATGTCAACTTCGTAAAGCAGGATTAGATACGTACCTACAAGAACGCGAAGGAGCGAGTAACTAATGGATAATTTCTTTGGATTTCGCATCGTAGAAAATTTGCAAAAAATGGACAAGGATATTCAGCGTAAACAGCTCAAATATCATAATAAACGAGTAATGGTCAGCAAGGAATTTACATTTGATGCAGCACACCATTTACACTGTTATGAAGGGAAATGTAAAAACTTACATGGTCACACATATAAAGTTGTATTTGGGATTAGTGGATATGTAAATGAAATCGGTCTTGCAATTGACTTTGGAGATATAAAAGAAATTTGGAAGAATGAAATAGAAATTTATTTAGATCATCGTTATTTAAACGAAACGTTACCAGCGATGAATACAACTGCTGAAAATATGGTCGTTTGGATTTATGAAAAGATGGCAGAAGCGTTAACAAAAGATAATCGTGTGAATGAATATAAAGGAGCTCGTGTTGAATTTGTTCGTCTATTTGAGACTCCGACTAGTTATGCAGAAGTAAGACGGGAGTGGATGCTCGATGAGTAAAATCCCTGTCTTAGAAATATTTGGTCCGACTATTCAAGGTGAAGGAATGGTTGTAGGACAAAAGACGATGTTTATCCGTACAGCTGGCTGTGATTATAGCTGCGCTTGGTGTGATTCTGCTTTTACGTGGGATGGATCGGCTAAAGATCAAATTAGACAGATGACAGCAGAAGACGTTTGGAATGAGCTTGTAGAAATTGGCGGCGAAAATTTTTCTCATGTTACGATTTCAGGTGGAAATCCGGTATTGTTGAAAAATATTGAGTTTCTTCTTTCTATATTAAAAGAGAATGGAATGCGAACGGCAATCGAAACGCAAGGGAGCAAATGGCAAGATTGGTTACTTGAAATTGATGAAATAACGATTTCTCCGAAGCCGCCAAGCTCGACGATGAATACTGATTTTCAGAAGTTAGATGATGTAATTCAGAAGCTAGCAGGAAAAGATATTAGCTTAAAGGTAGTAGTATTTGACGATTATGATTTTGAGTATGCAGTTAAGATGCACGAACGTTATCCAGATGTACCATTTTTCTTACAAGTAGGAAATGATGATACAAAAACTGTGGATGATGCGATGTTGATTAAAAAGCTATTAGATAAGTATGAGTGGCTTATTGAAAAAGCGGTTAACTGCAAAGAAATGAATAATGCAAAAGTATTGCCGCAGCTTCATGCGTTAGTATGGGGAAATAAACGCGGAGTATAATGAGAAGGGATGTTTAAAATGGCAGGAAGATTAGATGAAGATTTAAAAGATGTAACATTATTAGGAAATCAAAATACAAAATATTTATTTGAATATAGCCCAGAAATTTTAGAGGTTTTTGATAATAATCATCCAAACCGTGATTATTTTGTAAAATTCAATTGTCCTGAATTTACAAGCTTATGTCCGAAAACAGGCCAACCAGATTTTGCGACAATTTATATTAGCTACATTCCAGAACAAAGAATGGTAGAGAGTAAATCTTTAAAACTATATTTATTTAGTTTCCGCAATCATGGTGACTTCCACGAAGATTGTATGAACGTTATTATGAATGACTTAATTAAATTAATGGATCCACGTTACATCGAGGTATGGGGTAAATTCACACCACGTGGAGGGATTTCAATTGATCCTTACTGTAACTACGGTCGCCCAGGAACGAAGTATGAACAAATGGCTGACTACCGCATGATGAACCATGATTTATATCCAGAAACAATTGATAATCGTTAATATATAATAGAAAGAAAGGATCTGTATGTTATACAGATCCTTTCTTTCTATTATATTATGCATTTTGATTAATGACAGTATAGTTTTTATGACTAACAACTGTAAGAGGTTCCATATCTAGTTCTCTAAAATTCTCCATAATTGTTATATCTACAATAACAGAGTTTTGATTTACTTTTTGAACACGGCCTTGCATTCCACCTTTAAATTCAATGATATCTCCAGTTTCTGCGATCTGCATAAGCAACTCTCCTTGTTACAGTTTTTCCAAAAAAGAATAATTTGGGATTTTTTATTTTCCTTTATTTTGAACTATGTTTCCTGTTTTGTAAATGTTTTCAAAGTAAAAATTCGAAAAATATTCACTTTTTGTAAGAAAATATGTAGAAAAGCCATGTTTTTTGAGAAGAAATAGGAGAAATGCAAAAATCTTTATATAGAGTTATAATAAAGAAATACAATAACCTATTAAAGTGGGAGAAATTAGAGGCGGTAAAATGATGTTTGAATTTGTGGGGAGTGTTATAGCATTAATTTTATTTGTATTTTCTTATATACATTTAAAAAAGATTCGTCATCATGAAACGACTACATATTTTGATGGGATGGATGGTATACATGCTGGGGTCACACATGAGAGTGGCGGGGATATGTAAAGGTGTATAACTTTCTTTTTTTGCGTGGTATGATATGTAAAAATAGTACATAATAAAGTTCGTAAGTGATGAATGGAGAGTGGAAAGAATGAAGATTTCTTTTATTCGTCATGGTCGCTTAAATCGTACTATAGAACCAATGACGGTTACATCCTTTCATGAATGGATGAAAGGATATGACTTACATACTATAACAAAAAAAGTACCAATACCTACGGAAACAAGGGAAGCGGTTGAAGCGGCAAAATTGATTGTAACGAGTGATCAAAAGTGCGCTGTACAGTCAGCAGCTGAATTAATGGATTCTTTATCGTTTATACAAAATTCTCTCTTTAGAGAAGCTACAGTTCCGACGAGCTTTTATGCTCCAAAATGGTTGAAGTGTAAACCTAACGTATGGATGTTTATCGGACGAACAGTATGGATACTTGGTTACCATAAAGATGTTGAGTCTTATAAGGAAGTAAGAGAGAGGGCGAGACAAGCGGCTTACTTATTACATCGTTACGCTCTCGTACATGGAAGTATTGCTCTTGTAGGTCATAATTATGTGAATGTAATGATTGGTGCCGAACTGAGAGCGATGGGATGGTCTGGTTCTCCTATTTTGCACAGAGAGCCATGGGGATGTACAACATATACGTTTCATGAGGCGATGAATGGAAATGTATTAAATACGAATTTAACATAAAAGCACACGATTTATATAAATCGTGTGCTTTTTTTAAGATATAGAAATTTTGATGTTTAATGGTTTTACGAGATGTGCATAAGGTTCGCCTACAAGCATAACGATTTGATCTTTTTTATAACCTAGTTTTTCGTATAGTGAATAGGCACGTTTGTTTTCTAAATTAACAAGTAATGCGATTTTTTCATACTCCTTTTCAGTTGCATGTATTTCAGCAGCTTCAATTAATTTAGAACCAATTCCTTTTCCGCCATATACACTTGAAACGGATAAAGTATCAATGTAATATTCATCAAGCTCGGCTTCTTTTTCTAACGTAATCGATTCATCTTTATGTAATTCTCTTAAGTGATGTACGATTGGTG
Organism: Bacillus cereus group sp. Bc061; assembly: GCF_027715825.1. Lineage (NCBI taxonomy): Bacteria > Bacillati > Bacillota > Bacilli > Caryophanales > Bacillaceae > Bacillus > Bacillus cereus group sp. Bc061. The sequence continues at coordinate 16,213 of NZ_JAQFTZ010000004.1, read as the reverse complement.
CATCAAGCATTGTTGCTTCACTACCGTGATAAGCGACAATAACTCCAACTGCATCCCCGTCTTGTTCATATACAAAACAGTTTTCATAGCTCAGTCGATTTTTCTCTTTTGAGAACCATGTTTCAAGTCCTAGTAATACTTCTGTCTCAACTGTGCTACCTGTGATTTTTTCAGCAATTTCGTGCAGAGCGTTATACAATAAAGGTGCTACCAGTTTCGCATCTGTCTTTTTTGCTTTCCGAATCATAGTATCCCTCCTAGTTCTATTCATATATTGTAGCATAGCGGTGTGAAACTTTGCATAATTGAATGTCGAAATGTTTGATATAGAGAAGTAGCTATGTTAGTATATGATATTTAGTGGACATATAATTAAGAGATATCTTTTGAAAAATAATGAAAATGAAATGAAGGTATAGCATCTGGATAATTTTACAGTTGTTGACCTATAGAATATAAGTTAAAATAAAATATTGCATAGAGGTGAAATACATGGATAAAGAATTAGCAAATACAATTTTGGATCAGCTGAAAAATGGTGAAATAAAGGAGTATGTTGTTACGAAAGATGTATTTTATACGTTCAGAGAAGTTTTAGTAAATCGAGAAGACTTTAAACATTTCATTGGTAACGCACAGCGCGGCGGACAAGTCATTTATACATACTCAGAAACGCCACGTTCGTAACTAGAAGAATATAGGGAGGAGACTTATGGGCGATTTTAAACAAGGCATATTACCGCATTGGGATTATATGTGGAAAGATAGAGCCGGCAACCGATTTATGGGAATGGTCATGTATCCAGAGAAAAGAAAGTGTTCGACAAAAATGCTTCAGAAAATAAAAAGAGCATATGAAGAGGCTGTAGAAATTAAAGTAACTGTACAAGTTCAACATACATGTCAGTACGTTGAAGGAATGATTGTGTACTTTGATGAAGAAGCTCCTGTATGTACAATGATTGATAAAGATGAAAATCCACATCATATATTTGTAAAAGATATTTTGCGTATTGAGCACTCTGCATAATCTTTTCATAAATAAGTTGAATTTCCATAATAATAATCTTTTTCTATAATAGTTATCTTTTAGTATGTAACGCGAATCGAAAGTATATGTATAATATTTAATAAAGTAAAGTTGATAAATGTAATCGTTTTTTAGAACAGATTATCGTTTCATGTCTGTTCTTTTTTGCGTGATGCTGGAGAAATATATTCCTCCAGCATTTGCCGTTTTATGACAAAATATATTGTTAACTTTTTTAAAAATAAGGTTAAATTCGTTGACAACTTTTTTGAAAAGCACTTTATTGACATGAGTTTTAGAATGTTGTTTCATAGTCATTGTATTGAAAAAAATCGACGGTCTTGTCGAAAAGTAAAAGTTAAAAAAAGAAAGAATTTATACATATATCTTGTGTCTTATTTTGAAACGTAATACAATATATAGAGAAATCAAGAAACAACATACAGAGAGTATAGATTGAAAAGGGAGGGTCGGAAATGTTAGTTGCATATGATTCTATGACAGGAAACGTGAAGCGTTTCATCCACAAATTAAATATGCCGGCCGTTCAAATTGGTGAAGATCTAGTAATAGATGAAGACTTTATTTTAATTACGTATACAACAGGTTTTGGCAATGTACCAGAACGTGTTTTAGAATTTTTAGAGCGCAATAATGAAAAATTAAAAGGCGTATCTGCAAGCGGCAATCGTAACTGGGGAGACATGTTCGGTGCAAGTGCTGACAAAATTTCTGCTAAATATGAAGTGCCTATTGTATCAAAATTTGAGTTATCAGGAACAAATAACGATGTAGAATATTTTAAGGAAAGGGTGCGGGAGATTGCGACACATTGAACTGAATAATGAAATCACGCAAATGCAGGACGGTTTTTATCAGCTTCATAAAGATAAAGAGGCATTAGAAGTCTTTATGGAAGAAGCTAGAGAGAATACCGTTCATTTTAATAGCGTGGCAGAGCGAATGGAGTATATGAAAGAACATGATTACTATTACAACGTTCTGGACGAGTATAACTTGGAGGAAGTAGAAGAGGTATATAACATCGCTTATGGTGAAAACTTCGAGTTCCAATCTTATATGGCAGCATCTAAGTTCTACAAAGATTATGCGTTAAAAACAAATGATCAAAAACAATACTTAGAAAGCTATGAAGATCGTGTAGCAATTGTGTCATTATACTTAGGACGCGGTGATGTTGCGAAGGCAAAACAATTCGCAAGCATGATTGTCAAACAAAACTACCAACCAGCGACACCAACCTTTTTAAATGCAGGAAGAAGCAGAAGAGGAGAAATGGTGTCTTGTTTCTTGTTAGAGATGGATGATAGCTTAAATTCAATCGGCTTTAACATTAATACTGCAATGCAATTATCAAAAATCGGCGGAGGAGTAGCTTTAAACTTATCTAAGCTACGCGCACGCGGTGAGCAAATTAAAGGTATCGACAACGCTGCAAGTGGTGTAGTACCTGTTATGAAATTACTTGAAGATTCGTTTTCATATGCGAATCAACTTGGCCAACGAAAAGGTGCTGGCGCAGTATACTTAAACATTTTCCATTGGGATATTATTGAATTCCTTGATACGAAAAAAATAAATGCCGATGAGAAGAGCCGTATTCAGTCTCTATCAATCGGAATTATCGTTCCAAGTAAGTTCTTTGAGCTTGCTGAGAAAAACGAACCTTTCCATGTTTTCGCGCCTTATACGGTGTATAAAGAATACGGAAAGCATTTAGATGACATTGATATCGATGAAATGTACGATGAATTAATGAGCAATCCGAAAGTGAAGAAGAAGCCGCTAGATATTAGTGCACGTGATATGCTTATTAAAATTGCTATGATTCAGCTTGAGTCGGGTTATCCGTACTTAATGTTTAAATCAAATGCAAATAATCAACATCCACTGAAGGATATTGGAACTGTGAAGATGTCGAACTTGTGTTAAATATGTAGCACCTTCTAGTAGAAATGCTAGTCGAAAACTCCGTTAAACGGGGAAAGCCTCAAATTTGAGGTAACCTACCGTGCTAAATCTTATCTTAGAATGAAAATATAAAAGTTCAGAATGTATCTTATTATTTTGTATAGCAGAGTTATGGGACAACATAAAGTAATAAGAGACTTTCTGAAAGATTAAGATAAGTAAAAGCCTAACGACTATCCCTTATGGGAGTAGAGCGCAAGCGATTGGCGTTCGAAAAGCGGAGCACCTAATCAGGTAATGCTGTAGGTGATGATATAGTCTGTCCTGTATGGTGACATACAGCAGTTGCATGAGCAACGGACTGAGGAGTAGCGAACTCGGTTGAACATTCGAGACAGAAATCTTCCAGCTTCAAGAAACTTCTGAAATAAATGATTACGGTACAGATGACATTATTCGTCGTGATATTAACTGTAACTTAGGATCGTTAAATATCGTAAATGTAATGGAAAACAAAGAAATTCGTGAAGCGGTTCATGCGGGAATGGAAGCTTTAACAGCTGTTTCTGATATGACGATTATTCCGAATGCACCAACTGTGAAAAAAGCTAATGATGAGCTTCATTCCGTTGGACTTGGCGCAATGAACTTACACGGATATTTAGCAAAAAATAAAATCGCTTATGAAAGTGCAGAAGCGAAAGAATTCGCTCGTACATTCTTTATGATGTTAAATTACTACTCTATTGAGAAAAGTATGGAAATCGCTAAAGAAAAAGGCGAGACATTTAAAGACTTCGATAAATCTGATTATGCGAGCGGCACATACTTTGAAAAGTATGAAACGACAGATTACAGTCCAGTAACTGAAAAAGTTCAGCAATTATTTGAAGGAATTCATATTCCAACAAAAGAAGATTGGACAAGTTTAAAAGAGCAAGTACAGAAGAATGGTTTATATAACTCATATCGTCTTGCTATCGCTCCAACACAATCAATCAGTTACGTTCAAAATGCAACTTCAAGCGTAATGCCGATCGTAAGTCAAATCGAATCAAGAACGTATGCGAATGCGACAACATATTATCCAATGCCGTATTTATCAAAAGATACGTTCTGGTACTATAAATCTTCTTACGATATGAATCAGTTTAAATTAATTGATTTAATCGCAGAAATTCAAGAACATATTGACCAAGGGATTAGTACAATTCTTTACGTTAATAGTGATATTTCAACACGTGAATTAGCACGTTACTACATCTATGCACATAAAAAAGGCTTAAAGAGTCTGTATTATACGAGAACGCGTAAATTAAGCGTGGAAGAGTGTGTGGCTTGTACCGTTTAATATAAAAAGTGAGACATGATGAGCAGGGTTTTCTGAACCCTGCTCATGCTTAGTTATCATATTTAGAGAAGGGGCGATTGAATGCGTGCGGTAAACTGGAACAAAAAAGAAGATGATTTTAGTTTAATGTTTTGGAAGCAAAACATCGCTCAGTTTTGGACAGAAGAAGAAATCGCAGTGTCTTCTGACAAAAATACTTGGGCGCAATTATCAAAAGAAGAGCAGGTTGCTTATAAGCGTGTATTAGGTGGTTTAACACTTTTAGATACGAAACAAGGCGGCGAAGGGATGCCACTTGTACTTGTTCACCTTGAAAATTTACAAGCGAAAAGTGTATTAGCTTTCATGGGTGCAATGGAAGAAGTACATGCGAAGAGTTACAGTCATATTTTCACGACGTTAGCTACTGAAGAAGAAATCGATGAGATTTTTGACTGGGTAGATACTCATCCGTTACTTGAGAAAAAGGCTGGTATTATTACGAGTTACTATCGTCGTTTATTAAAACCTGAAGTGACGAAAAAAGAGTTATACATGGCAATGGTAGCAAGTGTGTTCTTAGAAAGTTACTTATTCTATAGTGGATTCTTCTATCCGCTTTACTTAGCTGGTCAAGGTAAACTGACGGCGAGTGGTGAGATTATTAACTTAATAATTCGTGATGAGTCAATTCACGGCGTATTCGTCGGTATTTTAGCACAACAAATCTTCGCGGAACTTTCTGCAGAAGATCAACAAGAAGTGCAAAAAGAAACGCAAGAGTTATTAATGGAACTATATGAAATCGAAATGGCATACACAGAAGAAATTTACACTTCTATCGGTCTTGTAGAAGATGTAAATCGTTTCGTTCGTTACAATGCGAATAAAGGACTTATGAACTTAGGACTTGAGCCGAAGTTTGAAGAAGAAGAAATTAACCCAATCGTTTTAAATGGTTTGCGTACAGATACGAAAAACCATGATTTCTTCTCTGTAAAAGGAAATGGTTACGTAAAAGCAACGAACGTTGAAAAGTTATCTGATGATGACTTCGTGTTTAATTTTTAATATATGATCATAAAGAAAAGCTGTCTTATTCATTGATAAGACAGCTTTTCTTTATGATTTTGTTTACATAACACTATTATTTTCATATAACGATTTCTGTTTGAAAAATTCTATCCAGCTAACGAATAGAATCTTTTTGTAAGTAAATGGGTATTTACAATCCTTTTGTATCGGTGTATTATTTAACTAGTACACCGATACAAAAGGAGGGAAGAAATGAAAATAGAGTTTTCTCCAAATACACCAATTTACATTCAGGTAATGGAATACATAAAAAAAGAAATCGTAACAGGACATTTATTGCCTGGTGATAAAATTCCCTCTGTACGTGAATTAGCGAGTGAATTACAAGTAAATCCAAATACGATCCAGCGTACATTTCAAGAGCTAGAACGAGATGGGGTTGTTGTAACACGTAGGGGAATGGGACGATATGTAACGAATGAAGGGGAGAAAATTATGGAGCTGCGAAAAGAGATGGCGAAAGAATTACTTCACTCTTTTATAGATGGAATGGACAATTTAGGTTTTTCAGAAGAAGAAATTCTTACAATTCTTCGTTCTTCATTACATGAGAAAAGGGAGGAGAGCGAATGACAGAGCTATTAAAAATAGAAAACTTATGGAAGAGATACGGATTAAAAGCAGTGATTCGTGAATTAAACATAGAGATTACCGAAGGAAAAATTGTTGGACTTGTTGGAGATAACGGGAGCGGGAAAACGACGTTATTGAAAATGATTGCTGGTCTGCAGCACCCTTCTGAAGGTAGTATTACAATCGCTAGTAAAAAGGTAGGGTTAGAAACGAAAGAAATCGTTTCTTTTATGTCTGATAAACCAGTATTTGATGATTGGATGACAGTAAAAGATTCTATATTTTTCTACCGCGATTTTTATAAAGACTTCGACATTCAAAAAGCGGTAGATACGGTTGCGGAGTTTAAAATACCGTTAGAAGAAAAAATTACAGCTTTATCAAAAGGGATGGTTGAAAAGCTACAAATCATTTTAACATTTTCGAGGAAAGCGAAGTTATACGTACTAGATGAACCGTTGGGAGGGATTGATCTCATTTCTAGGGAACACGTACTGGAACTTATTCTACAATTTTATAGAGAAGATTGTACAATCCTAATTTCGACTCATTTAATAAATGAAGTTGAAAATATTTTTGATGAAGTAATCTTTTTAAAAGATGGGGAAATTGTATTGTATGAAAATGTAGAAGAATTACGTTTTCAAAGAGGGAAAGCGGTCACAGATGTGTTTAAGGAGGTGTTTAGTAGATGAAGCCGAGCTTAATATACATGTACAATATAAATAAAAAGCAAATTATTATTTCGTTGCTATCATTTATATTCGTTATCGCTGTAGCTTTCGTAAGTTTGGGGAATTATATTAAGCAAGAATCAGGAGAAGTAAGACAAACAATTATAGTTAGTTTCGTTATTCTAGTATATATAACTTTTTTAGCAATGATAGTTATTCAGGCGGTGTCTGCATTTGGAAAAATGACTGAAAGCACATTATTTCGGTTAACATCGATATCGGGTAAAAAGATTGTTTTAGCAATATTGTTATACGTTGTAATTTATTTACTTATTTTTGAATTAATGGGTTCTATTTTTTTATATGGTATTTCTATGAAAATAATAAAAGGTACAGAGCTCTATGAAGTATTATTTACTCAAAGTGTATTCAATCCACTAAAGCACCTCTTTAGTACTATGTTATATGTATTTAATTTATCTAGCATATTGCTAGTATTACTTTTTTCAGTAGCAAGCGTTAAAGTGTTTTCTTTGAAAAAGAAGAAGTTAAAATATCCAATGGTATTTTTCTTATTTTTACTAGTAACAAAATTATTAGGTACTATATATGGAATGTTGGGCGGTCTTGCACCTGCTGCACCTCTAATAAAAAAATTAGTATATATAGATGAACCATCAGGAGCGGATGTGTTTCTCTATCCGGAAAAACTTATGAATTTATATAGCCTTAGTTTTTCTATAGGAATATTTATTCTACTTGTTTATATAACAGGTCGCATAATCGATAAAAAACTAGAAGTCTAAAGGAGGAATCAGCATTGGGAAACGTAGTAGTAAAATTAGAGAATGTTCGAAAAAAAATTGGTGGAACGGAAATTATTCGTGGTTTATCATTTGAAGTTCGTGAAGGGGAAGTATACGGGTTCCTTGGACCAAACGGTAGCGGTAAGACAACGACGATCCGTATGATGACAGGTCTTATTTCAATGACAGAGGGTGATATTACAATTTGCGGTCATAGTATTCGTACGGAGCGTGAAAAGGCGCTAGAGAAAATTGGAGCGATTGTAGAAAATCCTGAACTATATGATTATATGACAGGAATGCAAAACTTAAAGCATTTTGCGAACATGGCAATTACACCAATTAGTAAAGAGCGCATTGCTGAAATTGTAAAACTGGTTGAATTAGAGCATGCGATTCATAAAAAGGTGAAAACATATTCACTTGGTATGAAACAGCGTTTAGGAATTGCACAGGCATTACTACATCAGCCGAAAATTTTAATTTTAGATGAGCCAACAAATGGATTAGATCCAGCTGGTATTCGCCAAATTCGTGATTATTTACAACGTCTAGCGAAAGAAGAGAATATTGCTGTAATCGTATCAAGTCACTTATTAAGTGAAATTGAACTCATGTGTGATCGCGTCGTTATTATTAAGCAAGGTGAGTTTGTACAAGAGTACAACTTACATGAACAAGCAAAACATGATGAGACAGTAGTTGTAGCGTTTGAAGTAGATCAAGTACAGAAAGCAAATGAAATCATTAAAGGTAAGGCGCAAGGAAATGTCATTGTAGTATCTGTAACGAAAGAAGAAATTCCGCAACTTGTAAAGAAACTTGTGAATGACGATGTGCTTGTATACGGAGTTACTGTTCAAAATAAAACGTTAGAGGATGAGTTCTTAGCGATTACAGGGGGAGTGAAAGCGTAATGTTTAAATTAATTCAAAATGAATTTTTAAAGCTGCATGCGAAAAAAGGAATGTATATTTTAATTGGTGTTATTGCAGTATTGGAGATTTTGGGAGTTTTAGCGATGCTGAAATGGGGAGATGGAAGTGAATTTAAAGGATCCTATTTAGATTTTGCAAGTTCAGAGATTGGTTTAATTACTTTGTTTGCAACAATTTTTGGCATTACGATTGCTTCGCGTATGATTACGGATGAGTTCCAAAAAGGTACAATTAAGCAGTTATTAATCCGTCCAAGAAAACGAATGACAGTTTTATTCTCTAAATATATTACAGTGTTACTTACTATAGTATTTATCATATTTGCTAGTACGTTAATTGCTATGATTATTGGATTAATTGTAATGGATGGTAGTAAAACAGAATTAACGTTAGGAATCGTAATGAAATCTACCTTATATCAAGTACTTTCACCGCTCTTCTTTGCGACGCTTGCATTTTTCTTAGCAAACGTATTTAGAAAATCTGTATTACCATTAATTATTACGATGTTCCTGTTCTTCTTACAAGGAGCAATTAATATGGTATTAATGATGTTTGCAAAAGGCGTAGCGAAGTTTATAGTATTCTTCCATTTGGATTTAAGAGCTTACGATGGCAATAAATTAATTAGTGGCGGAGTAGAACCTACATTCACAGAATTTACGTTTACAACTTCATTATTACTTGTAGCTGCATACTTTGTTGTATTGCTTGTAGCATCAAGTGCATTATTCCAAAAACGTGACGTATTATAATAAAAGAAATCCCCGCTTGTAAAAACGGGGATTTTTATTACATAACTTGCTCAGGTAGTGCAACTTGAAGAGCAGTAATATAGTATTTTAATAGATATGTTGTTTGAAAGTAATTGAGAAAAATAGGAAGAGTTCAACTATATTCATATTATAATGTAGTTATCCGCCCATTTACTTTTACTAACTTTGGAGGTGTTCTATATGCATTATGCATTTTCACGTATAAGGCTACGTAGCTTTTTTGGATGGATGATCATAGGGCTGTTCCTTACGATGATCCCATTAGGTCTATCAAATGTTTCTGAGAATACAACGGAGGTTATTTCACAAATAACTGTGTTTTTTGTATTTCCGTTATTTTGGTTATACGTAAAAACCAATAAAAATAATGTTGTATTTAATAGTTTTTTTGATAAGCCAGGACGTTTACCGTGGGGATTAATTGTATTAGCAACGATAATGGGAATGATTTTTTCAGTCGGTATATCTCATATTCAATTTTACATATTAGCACATACGTTACCGAATTTCTTAGTTACTATGTTAGAAGACGGAAATGTTATTAATACGAGTAACATATATATGACGATATTTACTTTCGTTTCAGCATGTGTATTAGCACCAATTATGGAAGAGGTTATTTTTAGGGGCTTCTTTTTACAGCGAATGGCTTATAAATGGGGGATTAAAAAAGCTGTCATTATATCTTCCATTATTTTTGGCTTAGGACATTTTGATGTTATTGGTGCGTTCATGTTTGGTGTTGTTATGTGTCTTTTATACATAAAGACACAAAATATATGGACGAATATCGCTGTACACGCTCTAAATAATTTAATTGCAACAAGTATGCAATTTGTTGGCGGAGAAGAGAGTAGCGCAATTTCAATTCCTGAATTACAAGCGCAAAGTAATTTATGGATCGGTATCGGTCTTACAGTTGTTGGATTACTTTGGTTAATTCCTTACGTTTGGAAACAATGGCGTACGGTAAAAGAAGTGGGTGTGCCACCAGTGCACTTCATAAATGAGGAAAAAGTAGTGAGTGCATCACAAGAAAATGAAGTGTATAGTCAAGTGATTGTAACAGATAGATTGATGGCTGTAGAGCTACCAGATGAGGCTGTAAATAAGCTCGGGTTAGAAGAAAATGATTATGTAACAGTATCTGTAGAAGACGATAAAATCGTTATAAAGAAAGCGCATGATAGATAAGTAAAAAGTAGCTCCTTGTGAGCTACTTTTTACTTTGTAATAATTTCCACACGAAAATTATTGCCGTTCTTTACATATTTAATATCTGTAACAGTGCGGACTGCTTTTAAAATCTCAACTTTTTCACCAATTCGAGGGATAGTCGGAACATTGTCCCAAATGCCAAGCAAGTCATCTAATTGTGCCGTTTTTTCATAAAACCAGATTTTCAATGTAAAACCCCTTTCTCGAACTATATGTATTTTAATACATAATATATTATTTTTATTCTTATTGTAAGGGGTTTTTATATATTTTATGAATAAAAATTAATTAATCTTCTGGAAAGATATGTTCAATATCAGGAGTAAGAGATATTTCTGATAATACGATATGAGAAACAGTCGTTGCATATGAAGAAACATCATTAATAAATTCTTCAAGTTCAACGAGTGAAGGAACAGAAATTTTTACAATGTAGCATAAGCTTCCTGTTACGCGGTAACAAAAACTTGCGGACGGATAAGACTGAATAAACTGTTGCATACGCGTTGTATCCCCGTTTTTTAAAGTGATTTCTAAAATACAGTCTAAAACAAGTCCTGCTTTTTTATAATCGATATCGATTGTGTATTTTTGGATAACGCCTTCACTTTCGAGCTTACGAACACGTTCTGCAGTAGACGGAGCAGATAAGTTTACTCGTTTCGCCAATTCACGCATGGAAAGGCGACTATCATTATATAATTCATTTAAAATTTTTCGATCAACACGATCTAGTTGCATGTGTAAATATACCTCCAGTAAAATGATAATTTTTGTAAAGGAAAAATATAAATTAAGATTCATATGAAATGTAAAGAGAACTTTATTTATTTTACAATAAAACTGAAGGGAATAGGAGGAAAAATAATGGAGAGAATTTCATTATCAAATGTAGGAGATACAAAGTTTCAAAGGTTATTAGGTCATAATCCGGAAATATTACATTCGTGGAGTACATTAGAAAATACATTATACAATAAAGGAACTCTTTCAGCAGAGTTAAAGGAGCAAGTGAGAAGAACATTAGCGTATGGGAATGAATGCCCGTACTGTATGGCGAAGGGAAGGCCTGATGATATGCAAAAGGTAGAAGAAATTGGTGTAGCAGTTACTTTTGCGCATACATTTATTCATGACAAAAAGGCGATAGATGATAATATGTTTCATGTATTGAAACAATACTGGACGGAAAAAGAAATTGTAGAGCTTTGTGCGTATATTTGTTTTATTACTGCGTCACAACAATTTGGTTTTCTATTTCAATTACAGCCGAAAGAAGGAGAAAATGATGAATAATCAAATAGCACTTATTATAATTGATGTACAAAAGGCGTTTCAATTACCATACTGGGGTGAGAGAAATAATCTTTTTGCTGAAGAAAATATGAGAATTTTGTTAGCAGAATGGAGAAAAAGGAAACGACCAGTTTTTCATATTCAACATGTAAATAAAGAAAATGATCAGTCGATGTTTTATGAGGGAGCGGAAACAGTCAACTTTAAAGAAGAGTTGCAACCACTACCAGGTGAAGTGGTTATTCAAAAATCTGTTAATAGCGCATTCATTGGGACAAATTTAGAAGAGCAATTAAGAGAGAACAAATGTAATGCAGTAGTGATTGTAGGATTAACGACAAATCATTGTGTGGAGACTACGACACGAATGGCAGGGAATTTAGGATTTAAAACATATTTAGTGAGTGATGCGACGGCTACTTTTAACCGTAATGGTCTAGATGGTAAAGAGTATAGTGCAGAAGATATTCATAATATGACACTTGTAAATTTACATGAAGAGTTTGCTACAATTATGACGACAAAAGAAGTATTGAAATTATTTTAAGAAAATAATTGCGAATTATGTAGAAAAAAATAAGAATATTTCGTATAATCTAAGTACAATCATTTTAAAAATAGGGGTGGCATCGTATGGAGCAAATTCCGGTAAAGAGAATAGAAGAAGTACTTGTTGTAGCAGGGGATGACAAACAAAAGCAAAAGGAATTTTATGAATTGCTCTTATCTACTGAGTTTTATGTTGCTGGCTCATTAGAAGCAGAGGAAGGTGCAACAGAAGGGATACTTCGTTTGCGTCATTTCCAAGGAGAGGGTAGATGGATCGTTCCGTTCTTTACACAAATGGAATTTGTGAAAGATGTATTGCCAGAAGGAACACCCCTTATTACGATACGTGGGAAAGAATTATTTGGTAGCATTGAGAAAGATGCTACAGCAGTATTAAATGTCGGTACTGATATAAGTAAAACATTTATTCCAGAAGAAATTGCAGATATCGCATCTGGACGAATTTTTAACTATTATAAATAAAGTGAAGCTTTAATCAGTGGGGGTTTTCTTCATCCCCCACTGATTATTAGTTGAACCAATCGGGCTTTAATGGGCAGCCCGACCCCCACCTAACTTCTTTACTTTCGCTGAATTTTGATGTGGGGGTCTTACTGCCCATTAAAGCGGGATAAAAGGAAAAGCTGAATTGCTTTTCCTTTTTAATTTGAACACGGAGTGGCTATGCCAGAAGAAATAGAGAGTGTTTTATTATTTGTATTTATTGTCGCTGTAGCTCCAAGAGGGATTCCGATGTTTGGGCTTATATGTCCAATCGGTAAACCGAATAGGACAGGTATAGCATATGAAGTGAAATATTCATATAGTATTGTTTGCAATGATTGAGATGGTTTAGAAGGAGTGCAGTCATGACAACTTGTAAAAATAACACCACTACATTCATGAAACTTTCCAGATAAAAGTAGCTGATTTAACATACGATCAACGCGATACGGTTCTTCCCCAATGTCTTCAAGCAATAAAAGTTTATTGGCTGTATTTATCTCGTAGGAGGAGCCAATGATACTCGTTAACACCGCTAAATTGCCTCCAACTAACTGACCTGTAACTGTACGGGAAGAGCTAGGTACGATACATTCTGAAGCAGATAAGATGGTTGAATACGGATGAAATAGTTGGTTGAAAGAAGATAAAGAAAGAGAATCTACCCCTTTCCCTAATTCTTCAACCATTGGGCCATGAAAAGTAATAAGCTTTGCATAACGTGAAAAGGCAGTATGTAAAGCTGTAATATCGCTATATCCCCAAAAGATTTTTGGATTTTGCCGAATGATTTCATATTGAATGTGAGGGAGGAGACGAGCGCTACCGTAACCACCCCGTGCACAGAAAACGGCCTTTACCTCATGATTTGAAAATGCTTCATGTATATCATCAAGCCGGACTTGATCCCTTCCAGCTAAATATCCATATTTCTCATAAACACTCTTCCCGATTACTACAGATAAACCCATTTCTTGTAATACCTTTACACCTTTTAATACATTTTCAATTGTTGGTGGCCCGGACGGTGCAATAATCATTACTGTATCACCTTGTTGTAATGCATTTGGATATATCATTGTTTTCAGCCTCCTTCACTTTCAATATATTCGCTTCATAGGAAGTTCAATCCTTGTAAAAGAAGGGAAAAGTTTGTCAAATAAAGAAGATATAAAGAGAATAGGAGGAGAAACAATGTTTACAAGTCGAGTCATAGATACATTACAAATTAAGTATCCCATCATTCAAGCCGGTATGGCGGGTGCGATTACGACGCCAGAACTCGTTGCAGCTGTGAGTAATAGCGGAGGATTAGGAACGCTTGGAGCAGGCTATATGAGCCCAGAACAAATTCGTGAAGCAATTTATACAATAAGGGAGCTAACAGATAAGCCCTTCGGTGTTAATTTACTTTTAACAAAAGAGATACAGATAGAAGAAGAGAAGATAAACTTGGCAAAGAGATTACTTAGCGGAGTGAATAGAGAATTCGGTATAGAGGAAGAAGAGCAAGTAAAGCTTCCAAAAAGTTATAAAGAACAATTACAAGTGTTAGTAGAAGAAAAAGTACCAGTCGTTAGCTTTGCGTTTCAAACGTTAGAAAAAGAAGAGATAAATGATTTGAAAAGAAGTGGAATAAAAGTCATCGGCACAGCTACTCATGTGGCAGAGGCGAAAGTGCTTGCTGAATTAGGAGTAGACATTATTGTCGGTCAAGGCAGCGAGGCAGGAGGGCATAGAGGAACGTTTATCGGGAAAGAACAGGACGCTATGATTGGTACGTTTGCATTAATTCCGCAGCTAGTAGCAGCAGTTCCGCATATCCCGATTGTTGCAGCAGGTGGTGTAATGAACGGGCAAGGGCTTGTTGCTGCATTTACACTGGGAGCAGAAGCTGTTCAAATGGGATCAGCCTTTTTAACGAGTGAAGAGAGTATTACGCATGACGTGTATAAAAAAGCGGTTTTACGTAGTACAGATACGAGTACAACTGTGACTCGTGCGTTTTCCGGGAAATATGCACGAGGTATTCGTAATGAATTTATAGAGAAGCATGAAGGGAAAGAAGAAGACCTTCCGATGTATCCGGTGCAAAATGTATTAACCTCTAAAATACGCCAACAAGCAGCAAAGCAAAATAATGGAGAATATATGTCACTTTGGGCAGGACAAGCGTCATCATTAGCACGAATAGAATCAGCTCAGCATGTAGTGGAGAGAGTGATGAAAGAAGCAGATAACACAATTGAACAATTGCAAAATGTATATAGAAAAAGACCACTTGAATAATTCAAGCGGTCTTTTCATTAGTTTGCTTTATAAAATTGTTGGATGGCCTCATCGATATAAACCCAGCCTTTCCAACCTAAGTGCATGTGATCTTTTAAGAAGTATTTATCATACTCATGATTTGAGAAGTCAGCAATTGGATAGCCAGCTTTCTCAATTTGCTCATGAACTTTCTTATAGTACAATTCTCGGCGTTCTTTCGGGAAGCCAGCGTAATCGTACCAAGGACCTTTTACAGGAACAGAAATGAAGAGTGGTTTTGCACCAGATTGTTTTAATAAATCAAGTGCAATTTGTAAATCTTCATATTCTGGCGATTGATCATAAGCATCATTTTTTAAGTAGCCTTCACGTTGCTTTAATTTTTTCTTGATTTTGCTGTTGAAGTAACCATCTTCAATACCGTAATTGTTAGATCCAGATTCTGCTGCACCTGTTTGATCTGCATGTTTACGAGCCTCTTCCCAGCTCATTTGTTTTAATGAAGGATCAAGTTTTTCTTTATGCGGTTTAATATTAAACATAGCTGTAAATAAATCTTTACGATCTAAAATGTTACGATAAATATAAGCGAAAGGTTTAGCAGCAAGTGCTTTTACTTTATGCTTTGTATCATCGTAAACGATACCTTCAAGCGAAATTTTTAATAAAGTTTCTTTCTTAACGATCTCAAAGTTTAATAAACGCTTTGCAATTTGCTTTTTCATTTCAGGTTTTACATCATCGTTGAAAATGAAGTGGTAACCTTGTTGCTTTGAAAAGTTAGGTGCAAAGTGTGTTTCATCAATACCTTGTGGTACAAACCATTGCGGAGAAAGAACGAATACCATTTTCTTATCTTTCAATTGATCCATTGTAGATGCAAAGTTTAATACATGTACAAGGTCTTGTGTTCCGCCACGTCCAAGTAGGAATGGTGTGAATCCTTCAGGCTTTACTTTGAAATAATTTGATGGATGGTAAGCATCCATACGTGCGAATTCCGATGAACCATACATCGGAAGGTATTTCGAGTCTGCTAACATCTTTTGCTGTAAAATCATACTTTGAATCTTTTCTTCTTTTAAAGAAGTTGCAGCTTGTTCTACTTTTTCGTCACTTAAAAGCGGGAGTAGAAAGCGCGTCGGAATAAGTAGGAATACAGCAAAAAGGGCCAATGCTAAAAGCATCGGACCAAATTTTGCTTTGTTCATCGGATTTCTT